>CBDEVA010000006.1:0-372170 GCA_965243505.1 Bacteriovoracaceae bacterium
GTCGTTTTGCCTTTGAACTCTGCCAAGAAGTTTCAGCTCCAATGATTGGTCTTTTATCGGTTGAGGAGTTTAATCATGCTTTTTCTCAATCTTCAAATAAGGAGCAATTAAAGCAAAGGCTGTGGAAACTAGCTAATATTATAAAAAATGTTGATTTTAATCCTACTAGCAATATTTTTAGTAAAATATTTCAATAACTTTTCTTTTTTAAATTTGGTCATTCTTACCCCAAAAAGTAGCACGCTTTTAAATAATCCATTATAAACCTAACACAAGGAGTCTTTATGGGTAAAGGAGCAAAGTACAGCATAGAAAAGATAATAACAATGCTAAGGCAAGTGGAGATTTTAGAAAGGCAAAGAAAATTATTAGACGAGATCCAAAGGTCACTATTTATAAATAGATAAAATTAGGTTGATATAATCATTTTAATGGCCTATAACCAACTAAAATTACAAGTATTATAGTAAATTTAGTCAAATGCCGATTAGTGCTGTTGACATATACAGCAATGGATATATAATTGTAAATATTAATATTATTATGCACTGCATTGGCTAATGCATCAATATAAATATTGATAAACAAGGAGAAAAAACATGAATACAAAAAGTTTCGGAGAAGCTTTTAATGAAATTAGAATTTTATCGGGTATGTCTTTAAGAAAATTTTGTGATGAAATGGAAAACAAAGGATTTCCTTTAAATTCTGGAAATTGGAGCAGAATAGAAAGAGGGCTTACGAATCCACCTGCAGATGAAAACTTTTATAATGCTATTATGCAAATATTTGATCTATCAGAAACTGAAAAAAATAAATTATTTTCTATAGCTAAAGCTACTAAGATATTACCTAAAGAGCTTCATAAAACAGAATTAATGGAGCATATGCCTGTTATGTTAAGAAAGATTGATGGAAAAAAACTCACCGAAGAAGAAATTGATGAGCTTATAAAGTGGGTTGAAGGTACTGTAAAGCAAGAAAGTGATAATACTAAATGAGTAATGATAATAAAGTTCCAGAAATAAAGTATCTGTCCAAAGATAATATTGAAAATATTGCCTTTTCTTTTCATAAGGGAAAATCTATATCAGATTTTCCTTTTGAAATAGAAATTTTTTTAAAAAAAGAACTTGATTATGATGTTGTTCCATCCTCTAATTTGGAAAATGGCTGTAATATTGATACTGCCTTAGTAGCTTGTAGGAAAATAATAAGAATTGATCAAAGAATATATGATCATCAATATCCGAGAGCTTGCTTTTCTATGGCACATGAACTTGGGCATTTAATACTTCATAAAGATTATATTTCGTATATGACAGAAAACCTACAGAAAATAGAAAGAACTGATGATTATAAAAAAATTATTAATTTTTTAGATGATAGAGTTTACAACAGAGCAGAATGGCAAGCACAGTTTTTTGCAGGAGCTATTTTAGCTCCTAAGAATTTTTTAAAAGAAAAAATTATTGAATTGGTTTCTGAAAGAAAAGACAGAAATAAATCTAATAAGTTAGAAGAAAATGATAAGGATATAATATATTATGACCTCTCACAACAATTTGGAATAACAAAAAGTGCAATAATTGTTAGAATAGGTACAGCAGGTTTAGAGTATCTGTTTTATATGTGATTACAAAGATAATATTTTAGTCTTGAAGTAATATTTATAATATATCAAGGTATTTTAATGAGTATATGAGTCTTGAACTAATGATTATTCTCTTTCTTCCCTTGGTAGCGGATAGCTATATTTTAAAATTGGTTCATGGGTAGTTTGACGACTTATTATGCAACATTCTAAGAAGTATAACACAATTCTTGGTTTCTATAATTAAATCTAAATTCACATTCTTTTAAATGCAAGTTTTAATTGTATCAACCTAAAATAATCTCTAAATCTCTTTGCTTTTTATAAACATTGCTTTTGCTTAAAAATATGCGACCACCTTGATATTTTAAATGTGGAACTGTTTTAATCGTGCATGTTTACAAGGTTATTTAGGTTAGTCGTTTTGTTTAAATCTAAATAAATTCTTTGATGTCTTTTAGTATGGCCATTAGATATAGGCAAGAAGCATTTGCCCCACCTATCAAAACTTAAACGAAATACATATTCATTAATGGTAGTATTAAAAATTGGTTTAAAGCCATTAATATTTAACTCATTAAATGCATTTTGTATGATTATTTCCATTTTTCTCTCCATTTTTTATAAGATTTAAAAGTAGTAATAATTAAATTATCTTTACATATAAAAGTTATATTTTTTGCTTCCATTATCAATTTTTTTATACAATCATTTATTGATTTATTTGTAAGAGCTTTTTTAAAGGCTTTGTTTGTTAGAACATATTCAGTGATATTTCCCTTTCTTCTTCTCTCTTCCCCATAATAATATGTAGCCATAATATGATCGTTTGAGATTCCTCGTTGGTTCATTCTTTCCTCTGCATGGAGTGATATTTGAAATATAAATTGATCTTTTGTAAACATGTGTGCATTTATATCAAAACTACAAAAAATATAAATACCCTTATTTCCTCTTATAAGGAGGGAAAATGTCCATGAAGAAAGTGTAAGTGCTGTAAATCGTGTAGATATTTTTTTCATTTATTGTCCATTTTTAAGAGACAATCAAATATAGAAGTTTTTTAAAAAGGTAGTTTTATTGTTTTTTACCGAATAAATCTTCAAACCTTTTTATCTTAGCTTCCTTTTTTCTTGGTTTTTTGCCTCTATAAACCATTTTACTAACACTTTCTGGAGTAAGCTTGACTTTGGAGTTTAGCAAGTAATTGCCTATAGAAGAGGTAATTATATTATAGGAATTTGTAAAATATTCTTTAGAAGTCTTATTAATATGCACAATGAGCTTTTTTTTAAACTGCTCAGGAGATAGCTTTTTGTTTTCATCATAATTTTTAAATAACTTTAGAAGCTTATCTGATTTAGAATAAATCTTCTCTAACTCGTATTCAAAAGCTTTTTTTAATTAAATCATCTAGTGGATCTTCTATAGGGTAAATATGATAATTTCTATCAGTTCCCTCTTCCTTCTTCTCATATCGATTAAACATACCTACATATTCATATCCACATCTTTCTACGCTATTTAAAAAGTTTTGCAGGTTAGTTCGAGAGAAATTGTCTCTACTATTAAAGTAATAATAGGCTAGGTTTGGAATGTTATTTAAGTAGTACTTAATAATGTTCTTATAGAAATCTTCTTTTTTTTTATTTCTAATAAATTTTTTAATTTTATCTTCAGCCTTGGAGTTATGATCATTTTTCACATCTTCAATAAGTTTTTTGAGAAGCTCTTCTTTATATTCTTTTAACTTGTCGTCAAAAAATGCTTCAAGATAATCGTGAATATATTGTTTAAATTCATACTTGTTA
This sequence comes from Bacteriovoracaceae bacterium, assembly GCA_965243505.1. GTDB lineage: Bacteria > Bdellovibrionota > Bacteriovoracia > Bacteriovoracales > Bacteriovoracaceae > CBDEVA01. The sequence continues at coordinate 3,406 of CBDEVA010000006.1, forward strand.
TAATCGATATATTCACTCATTTAATTATTATAGTTAATTTCTAAAATAAACTCTATCTAGGGGGTTAAGGAGGAAATATTGAGTAATAAACCGCTTAACTAAGTTTAATTGCATAGATATCCTATTAACTACTTGCATTATTAGAAAAAAAGTTCTAATTTATTGGCCATGGATAGTAAAAGGCAGTCTATTTATGGCATCAGTTTAGAAAAATTAAGATCTTTTTTGCTTAAAAATGGAGCCAATAATTATACTGCAGACCAGATATATAGTTGGATTTATTGTAAAAGAGAATTTAATCCTAGAAATTGGACTAATATTTCAAAAGAGATACAAAGTTTTATTTTAGGTAAGTTTTCAATGAATTTACCTAAAATTGTTAAAGAGTATAAATCTCAAGATGGGACTTATAAATTTTTAATAGGTTTTTCAGATGGAAATACCGTGGAATCAGTCCTAATTCCCGCAAGAGATAGGCTTACATTATGTGTTTCATCACAGGTTGGCTGTGCAATTGGATGTAAATTTTGTCATACAGGTAAGATGGGATTAAAGAGAAATTTAACTTCATCGGAGATTGTTGGCCAATTTATGGCAGTATCTGAGAGAGTCGAAAAAAATATAACAAATATAGTTTTTATGGGACAGGGAGAACCTCTTAATAATTTTAATCAGGTAAAAGATTCTATTTTAATTTTTTTAGAGGATCGTGGCTTAAGCATTGGCCAAAGAAGAATTACAATCTCAACTTCAGGATTAGTTCCTCAGATAGAACAATTAGATAAATTTCCACCAGTTAATATAGCAATATCTTTGCATGCATCTCATGACAATGTTCGAAGTCAACTCATGCCAATAAATAAAATATATGATTTAAAGAGGTTGTTTAATGCTATTGAATTGATTCCCCTAAAGGCACATCGTAGAATTACATACGAATATATCCTAATTGATGGAGTAAATGATGGCGTTAATGATATAAAAGGATTGGTCAAATTACTTCGGCCTAAGAAATCAAAAATCAACATAATTCCCTTTAACGAGTATCCTCAGTCAGAGTTTTCTCGCCCTAGTGACGATAAAATTAGTTGGTTTCAAAAAGAGTTAATTAATAGAGGTTATGTTTGTACGGTTAGAACGACTATGGGAGAGGATATTTTAGCGGCATGTGGCCAATTAAATAGTTTGGACATAAATAGTTAGTTGAAATTAATTATACTGTTAACTTTTGATAAGTAGTGTTATCACTTAAAAACTAGAATTTATTTTAATCCTGCAGGCTAATAAATGATTTATTTAAACTTAACTTATTGAAATTATTATACTAAGTTATAAAATGTATGTTTTTCAGTGCCTAATTACTCGTCTTGGTATCTCCAGTATTGAGGTTTTTGTTCTTTATTTTCTATTTGCTCATCATTGTAGTAAGGGTCAAAAGATGAAGGAATTCTACCTTCCTTAAATCTTGGACTGTAGTCCATATTATAGTAATCATTTTCCTCTTGGAGTTCTTCTTGGGTTGTTTTTAATATTACGGTTGCTATTGCTGATTGTTGCAATAATGAGTATAGAATTGATAGTAAAATTATTTTTTTCATTACTTTTTATTTATCGTATACTTTTATCTAAACTTTAAATTACCTTATTTTTTTAGTCTGATACCTTGCTATTTACGATATGCTAGTAATTTGTGATTATTAAGTAATGGAAAGTACGGGAAAAAATAGATCTCTTTTAACTATTTTTTTAATGATATCTTTCTTTTTTGTATTTTTGCTTGGATTTGCATTTTATTCTCTAAAGGGTTCTTTAAGTAATAATATCTCTATAGTAAAAATTTCTAAAGATAAAGATGTAGTTGATAAGATAGGAGTTGTAGAAGTTAATGGAATTGTCATGGATTCAAAAAGTATTATTGAGTTAATACATACAGCAGAAGGTAAGAAAGATGTTAAAGCTATTATTATGAGAATTAATTCTCCTGGTGGTGCAGTTGGTCCTATCCAAGATATTTATCAGGAAATAAAAAGAATAAATAAAGATTATAAATCTTCCAAAGGAAAGAGAGGAAAACCAGTTTATGCAAGTTTTGGAACAGTAGCTGCTAGTGGAGGCTATTATATAGGTTCTGCTACTTCGGAGATATATGCTAATACTGGAACTATTACAGGGTCTATAGGAGTTGTAATGCAATTTTTAGATTTGTCTAAAGTCTTTAAAAAAGCTGAAATTAGAGTTGATAATATAAAATCTGGTAAATATAAAGACTTTGGAGCAGTTTCTCGGGAGATGACTAAAGAGGAAAGGAAGTTGCTTCAAAATACTTCTGATATTATACATAAAGAATTTATTAACGATATTGTCTCTATTCGTAAAAACAAAATAAAAGTAGATGTACAGAAGCTTGCTCAAGGTCAAATATTTTCTGGTAAAGAGGCATATGAATACGGATTGATTGATAAAATTGGAACTCTATGGGATGCAGGAAGAGATATTCATAAAGACCTTAAACTAAAAGGTGAATTTAAACTAGAATTTATAAAGAAAAAGAAAAAATTCAAATTTAATGATTTTTTACATAAAATTGATACATTATATAACTCTATTAACCTTTTTAATTTTGGTAATTGGGTGCCAATATTTTAGGTTTGGTGGAACATGGATATACTGTATTCATGGTTGTCAAATAATCTCTTAGTCGTTGTCTGTTTGAGTTTAACTTTTATTTTTCTTTATCATTATTTTATTGAAAAGGATATAGGGACTAGACTTTCTAAAAAATATAGGTCTTCCATTTATGAGGCACAGTCAAAAGTATTTTTAAATGCAACTCAATATCTTATATCTGGGAATAGAGATTTAGCAATTAAAGAATTTTTAAATGCTGTTGATATTAATAGAGAAACTATTGAAACTTATTTTGCTTTAGGAGGATTGTTTCGTAGTAATGGAGAGATTGGAAAAGCAATTAGTATTCATAGATCTTTAATTTCAAGAAAAAATATTAGTGAAGAAACTCGTTTGCGAGCATTAAAAGAGTTAGCAATAGATTTTGATAAAGGTGGATTTGTAGATAAAGCTATTAGTGCCTATAAAGATGTGCTTAAAATAAATCGTGAGCAACCTGATATTATAGAGTCATTATGTAGAATCTATGAAGATATTGAAGATTGGGATCATGCACATAGTTATCGTTTAATGCTATCTAAGGTTAGCCATGAAAATCAATCAGAAACAATTTCTCATATATTAGTTCAAAAAGCTAAAAAATCATTAGAGCAAGGAGATATAAATAGTTGCAAGGATAATCTAGAACAAGCTTTCAGGTTTTCTCCCTCTATATCAGCTATTATTTTACAAATATATCTATCTCTACATATAGGTGATGTTGATAGGGCACAGAATATATTAATTGAGTTATTAAAGGAACATAAGATGTATGCATCTTTTGTCTTTGAGTTTTTAAATAATGATTATGATCATCAAACTGAGGCATATAAGAAACGTGTAGACATGTTAAAAAAGTTTTTTATTAATATAGATGATCATGATTTGATGAATTCTTCATCTGTTCTTTTAAGCAAAGTAAGGTTATTAAAAGAGGATTCTAAAATACAAGAAGCGTATAATTTATTGGATAAGTGGATTAAAAGTAATAAAAATAATTCTGAGATATTGTTAGCAGAACATATGCGGTTATTAGTTCTTTTAGATAAAAAAGAAGAAATAGAGACTAGTTTAAATATGCTACTTAGTATTATTCATAAATCTTTAACAAAATATTTTTGTTCTAATTGTGGATATAATTCAGATGAATTGTTTTGGAGATGTCCTCAATGTCATAAATGGGAGACAATTAAGTTTCGTTGGAAGATATAACTATGTTGAGAATTATTTATTTACTTGTTTGTATTATCTTTTCATATAGTGTTTATTCAAAAGATTTAATTAATAATGTATTATATTATAGACATATATTTGGAGTTATTCATAAAAACAAATCTAAATATTCAGATGCTATCGTTACTATTCAATGTGGTCAGAGACTTGAGGTTATAAATAAATATAGTAATTGGTTATATGTAAGAGCTGGTGGATATAAGGGATATGTTAGAGAATACATGGTTGATAATGTATTTCCATTATGTTTACAAAAGAGGTATCAAAATTTTATTACAGATGTTGGTTTAACCCCTTCAGAGTATTATTATTGGGGGAAATTATATGATTATTATTTAGAGGTTATCCCAAGAGCAAAATGATTATTAAAGGTATATTATTTTTACTTATTTCTAATGTTATTTATGCTTCAGAAGTAGATCAAATTATTGACTTCTCTAAAATAAGAGATCTAATTAAACAAGATCTTCTTGAAAAGCATGTTAAAGAACAAAAAAATAAGATAATTGCAAAGCGTAAAAAAAATAAAAAGAAAAAAAAGAATGTAATTAAAAAGTTAGTTCCATCTGAAAATGAGTTTTGGTCTTTTTTTAGTGATTACTGGCTTGTTAAAAATGTTTCTACATTAAAGTGGGATTTTCGATATCCAGATTTTGGGTTAAAAGAATATATTTCTACTTTTTTAGTAAACAATGAAATTCAAGGAGTAAAATTTAAGATTTTATTAGTCAATACTAATAAGGTTGCTCATTTCGCTTTACCTTATAAAAGAGGAGGCTATATATTTTTATTATCAAGACAATTTTATGAAGCATTGAAGCTGTCCAAGTTGGAAATAGCAGTATTATTCTTTGAGAATTATTTTAGAACAGAATTAGGGTTCTTCAAAAATTATATTACTAATGATAAAGTAAGAAAATTCATTGGGAGTGATTATTATAAGAAAAAGCTAAATAAAACTATTATTAATGATATATTAAATAAATATTCTGATTTTATTTTCAATAAAGGATTTTCTTTTCAGCAGCAATATAAAGTAACTAATAAAATGAAATCATTTTTTAAAGATAACCCTGATATTATAAATGTTTACAAATATACATTAAAAAAGATTGATGTTCTTGTTAAAAATAATCCTCTTTATAAAAATTATAATAAAATTTATCCCTCTCCTGAATTACAATTGGGGTGGTTAAGTAAGTGATGGTGCTTTTAGGTAGTGTTATAGACAGGTCATATTATAGAAATATAGTTAAATTATTAGGATATGGGTTTTTCATATGTTTAATTAACCTAGTTTTAATTTCATTAATAATGTTGTTTCATTTTTTGCTTGATCATGATCTTAGAATAATAGAAGATTGGATGTTTTATTATGCTTGGGAAATAATAATTATTTCAAAACTTTTAGGTTTATATCTTATCTTTATTTTTATCAATAAAAGTTTTGATGGTAATTTAACCGTGATTTATAAGAAAATATTTCATAATTATTATTTCCCTACAAGAGAGTTTTATATAATTTTATTTTCATCGTTAATAATTATTACACTCTTGGGAAGGCCTGTTCGAGGGGATCAATTGGAAATATCTATTTTCCAAATGATTATCTCTTGGTTGGGAATAGTTATATTTTTTTTGAGTGATATTTTGATTGTTAGTTTTATTTATAAAAATCAATCAAAGCTATTTATAAAAATACTAGAGCTTATTTATATGATTATTATACTTTATGTAATTAATAAATTATCACTTGTATATGCTATAAAAATAGATATATATGTTAATATTCATATGGTTATATGTCTGTTAATACTAATGTTTACTAAGAGTAGATTAATTGGAGTTACCTCTTATGTAATGATTGTTGCTGCACCTCTGGGCAGTATTTTTGGGATGGATTTTATATGGGGAAATAATTTTTCTCCAATAAAGATGTCTAATTCTATTGGTATATTGGAATGTTTATCTGTACTTACTGCTATAGGGTTGTATTTATTATATTTACATAAGCTTGATAAATTAAATACTATGTAGAGTTTTTTATTATGAAATATTGGTTTTATAATTTATAATAATGAATATGCTTTATTTTATAAAAGATAGTTCTTTCACATGCACACATGCACACATGCACACATGCACACATGCACACATGCACACATGCACACATGCACACATGCACACATGCACACATGCACACATGCACACATGCACAGACCAAAAATTTAAAAATTTATTTTGCAAAAAATTATTTATGAAATTAGCTTTTGCTTTGTTTGTCATTATTTTGTTTATATTAAGTAGTTGCAGCGGTGGCGGTGGCGGTGGCGGCGGCGGAGCAGCTACTTCTAATCCATGGAGAAATATACAAGAGGATACTGTGGATCATGCAGATATAACAGATGAGGAAAGAGAGTTGGTTTTTTCCGATGGAATCACAATTGCGTATAGATCAGATAGTTCAAGCGAAAATTTAACTAGTAATGATGAAATTTGTAGAAAAGAAGAAAAAAATGGAGAGACATTAGAAATTTGTTTAGATTTAACTACTTCTTTAGAAAATTCACTCTTATCTGTAAGTGGTGGTTTATCGTCAATAGATGGCCCACTAGTTTTAGCATTTAGTAGTGATGCAGGGATATCTTGTTATGTTGATGGCACTAATGTTATATGTGAAACTTTATACCAAAAAGTAAGTGGGTCGGAAAATCAATTTAGTTGTAAATCAAAATTATTAAATGGAGATAAATCTCTTTCTTGTTCTGATAATTGGGCGGTAGTTGTCAACGGAGAAGAAGATGATGAACATAGGGCCATATGTAGAGTTTCTATTTCTAATAACTCTGGAAGATGCCTAGTGGCTCCCTCTGATAAAGTAGATGAGGATGGAGAAGAGAAACCTGCAGAAGATTTAGTTAAAGAGATGCAAAATACTTCTTGGGATGGATATTTAAATAAAAAAGAAGGCATTATAAATTATAAACAGATTTTATTTGATACTGGTGCTGATATGAGATTAAAGGCAGAAGCTTTAGAGAATACTCCAAAAACAAGAGCAAATATAGGAATAGATGTACCTTTAAAATTAAACTATAAATCGCTAGATACTAGTATTTGCACTGTTGATAACGATAATGATGAAGATAACGGAGAAAAGGGTACTATTGAAATCATTGATAGAGGAGAATGCAAAATTGTCTTAAAGGTTAAGGCTAGAGGTTTTATAGATAGAGTTATACATGCAATAATAGAAGCTGTTGATTCAAATGATGCTACATGGGACGGCTATGAAAACTCTATTTTTTATGTCGGTGAAGTTAGGGATGCTTTAGATATAGAAAATATATCTAGTCCCACTCCTATTTATAAGTCAAAAACTATAAATGTTTGTAAGGTAGATGGTAATGGAGCTGTAGAGGCAATTAGTCAAGGAGAGTGTACTATAGACCTTTTAATTAAAAAACAAGGCCTTCTTGATAAGTTAATAAGCAAAAGTATAACTGTCTCTCCCCTAATAAACCAAGAAGATGAGGGAACCATTGATTTTAATCCTGACCTTGTAGGTGTTGTAGGAGAGGATTTGGTTTTAAATGCCGTTACAGGTGCTCATGCAAGTGCAGAAATAAAATACATTGTAGTTAATCAGGGAAATACGGGCTGTGCTTTTAAAGGAACAACTGGGAACAATCAAAGAACATTAATTTTTACAAATTCTGGAACTTGTAAAATAAAGGCCACCGCCAATAGAGGTAGAGGATATAAAGTTTGGGATTCTGGTGAAAAGTCGATAATTGTATCAAAGGGAACTCTTGATATCACTTGGGGAAGCTTTACAGGTACGCTAGAGGTTGGAGGGGAAAGTAAACTACCTACAACTCCAACGGGAAGTGATGTTAGTGATTCTACCATTACATATGAACTAAAATCTGGCTCAGAGGTCAATTGTGAATTATTATCACCGCAGATGGGAAAAGTTAGAGCAAAAGCCGTTAATTTATCGACAACTAAAAAATGTATATTAGAGGCCACGGCAACAAGAGTTGGTTATAATGATAAAACAGCGGATATAGAAATTATTTTATCAGCAGGAACATTAGGAGATATTACTTGGGGAAGCTTTACAGGTACGCTAGAGGTTGGAGGAGCTACAAAAACTCCAAGTGCTCCAAGCGGTTCTGGAGCTTTAGGGGCAACATTATCTTATAAAATAAAAACAACCTCTCAAGCAAATTGTCAATTGGTAGATGCAACAACTGGTGAGGTAAAAGCAAAGGCGATTGATTTATCGACAACTAAAAAATGTATACTAGAGGCCACGGCAGTAAATACTGGTTACTCTAGTTCTACAGATATAGAAATTATCTTATCAGCAGGAACATTAGGCGATATTACATGGGGAAGCTTTACAGATACGCTAGAGGTTGGAGGAGCTACAAAAACTCCAAGTGCTTCAACGGGAGCAGGTGCTACAGGGTCATCAATTACATATGCAATAAAATCTGGCTATGGAGCAAACTGTGAGCTAGTTAGTGCAGCAATTGGAGAAGTTAGAGCAAAAGCCGTTAATTTATCGACAACTAAAAAATGTATATTAGAGGCCACGGCAACAAGAGTTGGTTATAATGATAAAACAGCGGATATAGAAATTATCTTATCAGCAGGAACATTAGGCGATATTACATGGGGAAGCTTTACAGGTACGCTAGAGGTTGGAGGAGCTACAAAAACTCCAAGTGCTTCAACGGGAGCAGGTGCTACAGGGTCATCAATTACATATGCAATAAAATCTGGCTATGGAGCAAACTGTGAGCTAGTTAGTGCAGCAATTGGAGAAGTTAGAGCAAAAGCCGTTAATTTATCGACAACTAAAAAATGTATATTAGAGGCCACGGCAACAAGAATTGGTTATAACAATAAAGTTTCAGATGATATTGAAATTTCATTATTAGCAGGAACTATTTTATTGACTGGAAATCTTGAATATAGAGGAATTTTAGCAGTTTCAGGCAGTGTAATTGTACAAAACCCTGTTGCAACACCTCTTGCTGTTAATTGGAGTTATGATGTTGTAGGCAAAAGATCAGGTGTTGTTGTAGATGGAATTTGTAGTATAGACGATACAACAGGAGAATTAGGGGCTACTTCTTCATCTATAGCCAATGATGTTTGTGAGGTGACGGCAAAGGCAAGTTCTCTGGGATATATTAGTAAATCTATTTCAGTAGTGGTAACAATAAGCAATTTACAGCCTTTAGGATTAACATGGGCAGGTTATATTTATTCTGGTAGTTCAAATGTTGCGGTATTTGGAGCAACAGCACCTACTTTACAAACGCCAGTTTCAAATCCTAATGGGGCAGATTTTGCATATTCAATTGATGATTTACTTACTACAAATGATAGTTGTACGATAGATGAATCAACTGGGGCCTTAACTATAAAGGCAGCAGGAAATTGTAGTGTTGTAGTTACTGCTTCTAATGTTCCAGGTAGAACAACTGCTGTGGCCACGGTGACAGTAGTAATTGCCAAGGCATCACAAACTCTAACTTGGCCATCAAATCCTTATGGAAGCTCACCTGTTTTAAAGGTTGGAAAAAAGCTTCAAATAACTACAGCTCCAAGTGGAGGAAAAGGAGATGTAGAATATAAATCCATAACTACAAGTATTTGTAGTGTTGATGAGGATTCCGGGGAGATAACTCCACTTGATATTGGAACTTGTAAGATACAAGCCAGTTTTTTGGGAGATGCCAACCATGAATCATCTGCTTATGTAACGGGACTTACTAGCACTGTTTCAAAAGGAGATATAGTAACAACTAGTTTTGGTAGCTATGATGCAGTTTATGTAGGAGATACTACTTCTGCTCCGTCAGTTACAGGATTAACTCCAGCAGCTGCTAGTAAAGCATATAGTACTACAAGTGATGATTGTTCTGTTGATGAAGATTCTGGAGAAGTGACAGGGATTAAAGATGGAAGTGGAAATTGTGAAATTCTTTTAACATTGAGTCTTGATAAGTACAATGATTTTGAACATACATATACTATTTCAGTTCTAAAGGGTAATATAGGGGTCTTAACAGCTCCGGTATATGCCTCAACAAACTTAAAAATTGGCGGTACAAATGCTCCATTACAAGCTGCACCCAGTGGTGCTGTAGCTGGATCTGTGTGGAGTTATAGAGTACAAGGATACAGGGGAGTTGCAACACAAGCAGGTGTATGTTCAGTAGTTGCATCAAGTGGGTTGGTAAGTTTAGCAGCATCAGCACAAATAGGTGATACATGTAAACTTATAGCTTCAGCAACAAAAGAGGGATATAATACTAAAGATACTTCAGAGATCGTTTTTAGTGTTATTGCTGGAGATATAACTGTTTCTGATTGGGGAAGTTATCAGGATATTGTAGTTGGAAAACCTCCAGTATCAGCACCAACTATTACAAGAACACCTGCCGACACCTCTGCTGAGTATCAAACTACTGCATCTTCATCTGGATGTAGTGTTACAAGTAGTGGATTGGTGACAGGTGCAAATAATGGCACTAATAATTGTGAGATAAAAGTTACTCTTACAAAAATAGGATATAGTTCTGAAAGTTATACTTATTTGATTTCAATCTTACCTGGTACATTAGGTGCTGTAACTGCACCAATTTACAATTCAGAACTAGTTATATCAGAGACAGCCATTGCCTTTGATACCGCACCTACAGGTGATGCAGAAGTTTCTTTTGTCTACTCTGCCACAGGGAAACGAGCTTCAGTGGTAACTTCTAATGTTTGTAGTGTAGATAATAGTGGTAAGGTAAAGACTCTAAATGGAGCCATCCCAGGTGATGTTTGTGAAATCACCACAACTGCAAGAAAAGAGGGTTATACTGATAAGCAAGCACCAGTTGTTTCTCTAACAATTAAAGGACAAATATCTATGACTTGGAATGGTTACAATCCAGGAACTTTTTCTTTTAATCAAACTTCAGTATTGATATCTCCAAATATAACTCCTGTGGGTACTAACCTAGTATACAGTATTTCAAGTTCTACTCCTTCTGGTATTTGTAATGTAAGTAGCTCTACTGGCTTATTGTCAATTACTGGAGCAGGAAGTTGTGTTGTAAAGTTAACAGCGAGTAAAGTAAATTATATAAATAATTCAAAGACATTTACAGTTACTATAAATAAAGCTAACCAGCCAGCTCCAACCATAACTGGAAATGCTTATAACATTGTTGGTGGTAGACAGTATAAGGAAGGTGATAAGTTGACATTAAATACTGCAAGTATAAGTTTGGGCCATGGAGATTTAAGTGTTAGAACTACAAATACTAGCATATGTTCTATTATTGATACAAGCACCAAAAAATTACTACTTAAAAATAAGGGAACATGTAGAGCTTGCTTTAAGCATGCAGGAAATGATAACTATGAACCTTCGCCAGAGACTTGTAGTGATATTGTTAGCTTTGTAGATGGAGCTATAATAGTTCGTGATTGGGGAAGATATCCTGATTTAATAAAAGGAACACGAAACTCTGCAGATGCTCCATCTATTGTCTTTGATACTCATAGCAGTTTAATAAATGGTAATTTCTATTCAAATGTGAGCGGTTCAAGAGGTTGTACAAGAGATAATAATGGAAGAGTATCTATTGATACAAATAACCCTGTATATGGGTTTGGTGTTTGTAAAGTTAAATTATCATATTTGAGTAATAACCTCTCAAGTGCTTATCATATATATGCTATTTCAATTTTCAATAATGATGGAACTATTTATGTAAATAACTGGGGCAATTACTCATCCATTAAGTATGGCGAGAGTATAGAAGCTCCAGAAATTAGAACATACCCTGAAGATACTACAAAGAGTTATACTTTAGGCTCTGGTTCCGTAGGATGTTCTGTTGTCCAAAGTACTGGAGAGGTTACAGCAACTGCTGCAACTAGTGGTACTGATAAATGTAAAGTGAAGTTAACTGTTTCTAAGAATGGATATACTGCTAAAACCCATACTTACCAATTTTCTATTGCTAAAGCTGATATACCAGAAACTGCAACTTTTACAGCACCTCAATACACAATTAGAATAGCTCTTTCAAATACTCAATATCCATCATTTAATATTAATTCACAACCTAGTATTACAGGAATTGATGATGCAAACTTGGCAGCATTTTCATACCAAGATCCAAACAAAACATTTAGAAATGGGGTCCTTCATCCATACTCAGTTCATAATATTGGTTGTTATGATATTAATTCAAATACAGGAACAATAAGAATTAGGGGGTCAACAGGAATACATAATGTAACAAGAGCATATCATGGAGATGAGTGTTATTTTAATGCTATAGTAAATCACCCAAATTATAATACTAAGAAATTTGAGTTTAAAATAAAAATCCTTGGAAAGAAGATTGATTTTACAGATTTGGAATTTACCGAGAAAGGAATTGCATTGGGAGGTTATCCAAAATTACAAGCTATGAGTTTGGGTGATACCATGTCATATTCAGGGTTTTATGTTCCTTCTGGCCTATCTGGACAGTTTAAAGTCACTAAAAGTTTTTCTTTAGACTCAACTTCAACAGGTTGTACTTTAGATGCAAATGGTAGTGTTACCGGAGTTTCTGCAGGAGTTGACACTTGCATTGTTAATATGACAGTTGATGCATGGATGAAGCACTACTCTAAACATCCTGGATTTAAGAATAAAGTACATTGGATAGATTATGAGCCTCGCATTTATCAATTTAAATTTACTATGATTGCTAGTGACCAAATTTATGTTAGAGATTGGGGATCTTGGCCAATAATAGAAGCAGCCTTTTGGGTAGATGATAGCCCACCTAATCCAGTTGTTATTCCAAGTGATGTTACAAAAAAATATTATATTGAAGGTTCTGGGGGAGGATGTCGCAAGCATTCTAATTTTAGAAGTAATGGCAGATTGAGTGCTAGTGAAAATTCCATTGCAAGATGTAAAGTTAAGTTGGTGCTTTCAAAAGAAAATCGAAATAGTATAAGTCATATTTACGAAGTTAGAAATCAGGCAGCAGTAAATGCAGATAATTAAAATAGGGGCTAATGAGCCTTTTAGTTTCTACTGTTGTGCATTTAAAGCTTAAATCTTTAAATTTTCTAAAAACAAAGGCATTTTTTCTAACAGAATTCCTTTATGAGAGATTTCTCTTTATTCAAAATAATCTGCTTTGAAGGCACTTTATGTTTTTGGAAGTTTTTTATTAAAAATTTGTTTATATTTTTATTTGATTTTTTTACTTCTAATAAAAGTTTCAATTTTTTGTTTTTTGTAACACAAAAATCAATTTCTTCACTATCCTTTGTTCTTAAGTAATGGAAACCAAATTTTTCACCTGTTGTTTCTTTTAAAAATTGGTAATTTTTTAAAAGGCCTAAAAGTACACCAGTTTTTGAGGTAAGGTCAGCTGCAGATTAACAAAAAAGATTACGATTTTATAACTTATAGTTATCTTAAGTGTTTTGAATATTTTCTATGATTAATTTTAAAGTTGGGAAGCTATTAAACTTGATGAAAAGACTTGATAAGTTCTCTAAATTTTACCTCTTAAGACCTTGAACGATCAAAATACTTGTTTTTTGTAGTGATCACAATAACTTAAGTCTCCTAGATGTCAGCTTAACTACCCTTGAATCTAAAAAAAATTATAGGAACATATAATCTATTTGCTATAATATAGTTGATGAATGGTGAATTAGACATTTTTAAAATTATTTTAGATTCTGGAATAGTTGTTAAGTTAGTGATGTTATCTTTAATTATTTTTTCAGTTATTTCATGGGCAATCATCTTAAAGAAGAAAAAAACATTTAAACAATTACTTCAAAATAATGATAATTTCTTAAGATTATACAGAGAATCATCATCTCTGAAGGAAGTTATGAGTAAAAAGGATGAATTAGAATCTTCTCCCTGTAAAACTATGTTTATTCATGGGTATAGTGAATTTGGTAAAATGAAAGATAGCATGGGTAAAGACGATAAAAAGCGTATGCAAGATCATTTTTGTAGATTTGGTATGGGGCTTATTTCAAGAGCTCTACAGAAGGGAGTAAAGGAAACATCTCTTGAATTAAATGAAGGACTTTCAATTTTAGCGAGTATTGGATCTATTACACCATTTATTGGCCTGTTTGGAACTGTGTGGGGAATTATAGATTCTTTTGCAGGGTTAGCATCTGGAGGAGGCTCCTTAGAGGCAGTTGCCCCAGGAATTGCAGAGGCATTGGTTGCTACTGCCATGGGATTATTTGCTGCTATACCAGCTATGTGGTTTTATAATAATTATTTAGAAAGAAATGATACAATTTATTCTCGTATGGAAGTTTTTGAAAAGGAATTTATAAATTCTATAGAGCGTTCATTAATATAATATGGCTATTGAGTTGGATAATAGAAAAAAACCGATGTCTAGTATTAATGTTACACCATTAGTAGATGTGATGTTAGTATTACTAGTTATTTTTATGATAACAGCACCACTTATGCTAAATGGAATCAAGATAACTTTGCCCAAAACTAAAGAAACAAATTCTATAAAGTTAAATAAGCAACAAGTAATTTTATCTTTTACTAAGACTGGGGAGATTTTTATTGGGACAGAAAAGATTCTTAAAGAAGAAATAGTAAGTATTGTAAAAGATAGGTTTAAGAATTTTAATACAGATACTTTATTTTTAAGAGCTGATTACTCTATAAAATATGGTCATGTAGCTAAATTGATGTCATTTTTAAAATCAAATGGAATTAGTAAAATTGCTTTAGTTACACAGATTGAAAGATGATTTTATCTTTAAAGCCAGAACATCCTTTTAAGCATTATTTATTACTTTCTTTAGGAGTTCATCTATTTTTATTACTTATTGCTTATATGTTAGGAAATTTTTCCTTTTATAAGATTTTTGGGAAAAGAGATGTAAAAGTGGTTTCATCTTCAGTAAGAGTTGACGTTGTTTCTATGCCACGTCTAACTATTAAAGAATTAGAAAGCTCTGTTCCTAAAATAAGTAATTATATAGGAGATAAAGATTTCGTTAAACCTACTCCTGGGAAAAATTCTAATAATAACCATTCTCATTTGGCAAACTTGTTAAAAAAATTTAGTACAAAAAAAGTATCAAAATTAAATAAAAAGAAAAGAAGAAGAGTCACAAGAACAAATAATAAGAAATTTGATTTTAATGAAAGTAAAAATTTAAGAAAATTATTAAAAAGGGGAAATAAAATAAGTAAGGGTTTTGCTATTAGCGGAGAACAATCAGAGGAAGAAATTAGTGAGTTTAATACCTATTTGGAATCCTTGGTTGAACATGTAAGGCCTAATTGGAAATTGCCATCATACTTAATTGATAAAGAATTAAATTGTCGTATTAGAATATTCTTGAATTCTTCTGGTGATCTAATTAGAGTTGAAATGTTAGAAAGTAGTGGTGATAATGAGTGGGATAATAAGGCATTACAAGCGGTAAGAGATTCTGCCCCTTACCCAGAGCTTCCTGAGGCAGTAAAATATAGAGGTATTAGAGGTGATATTGTGTTAGGATTTCCTTTATAATAGGTATGGTTAAAAATAATAATTTATGAAAGTAAAAAATAGTTTGGTTGTTTTCTTGCTTATAGCATTTTCTATATTTGCTCAAGATGATGATATGGCAATAGTTGCAGTGGGTAAAGCTAGTTTAAAAAGCATGAAGATAGGGTTTTTATGGAAAGCGGATGGAGTTTTAACTAGTGAGTTAAAGAATCAAGCAATTAAATTTACTAATGTATTAAAGAATGACTTTTTATTTTATAAAAAAGAATTTGTTGTAAAGGATACTAGAGAATTTACAAGTAAAAATAATACTATGTATAGAAGAAAAGCATATGATTATGTAGGATATATAAAGTTTAAAAGGAAGAAAAATCTTAATTATAGTATTGAGATTTATAATTTAAATAATGATGATATGATTTTTTCTTCGAAGGGAGTAATTAAAAAAGATAAACTAAGGAAAATGGCCCATAATCTATCAGATAGGATATTTAGACAAATTACAAACAGACCATCAATTTTTAATTCCTATATAGTCTTTGTTTCTGATCGTAATAGTAAATTTAATAAAATTATAAAAGAATTGTATATTATGGATTTTGATGGTGGAAATAAGCGACAGTTAACTTTTCATGGAGGTACTGTAATTTCTCCAGCTATTTCTATTGATGGTAAAAAAGTACTTTATAGTTTAATTCGTTCTCAAAATAAAAAGAAGAGAAATATAGATTTATGGATAATGGATTTAAAAAGTAAAAAATCAAAAAAAATATCTAGTCGAAGAGGTATAAATTCAGGAGCGGTTTTTATGCCTGATGGGAATAATATATTATTGACTCTTTCTCATCAGGGAAATGCGGAGCTATATATGATGAATCTAAGTTCTAAGAAAATACATCGTTTAACTAAGCACTATGCACCAGATGTAGATCCTTCTGTTGATATAACTGGAGAAAATCTAACTTTTTTATCTGGTAGAGCCGGCAAGCCAATGATTTACACAGCTTCAACAAGTGCTATGGAAAAGGATGTGAAAAGAATTAGTTTTGTTGGTGATTTTAATGCTACTCCTAGATTTTCACCTGATGGAAAAGATATTGTATTTTCTTCTTGGATTAATAGTAGATTTGATATATTTCGTATAAGTGCTAGTGGTCAAAATTTATCTAGATTAACTAAGAACTTTGGTTCTAATGAAGGGCCAACTTATTCTAATGATGGTAAATTTATTGCTTTTTCTTCTCAAAGAGTAATATCTAGGAATAAAGCTACTCATGATATATATGTTATGGATACAGATGGAGAAATTATATCTAAAGTAACCTCTAGTTTTGGAAAATGTATATCACCTCGTTGGTCTAGATAGATGTCAGACTACTATACTCTGGGAAAACCATTAATTATTTAAAACCATACTATACTTTTCCGATGTATATATATGGCAAAAAGAGAAAAATTACCTGACCATATAAATGAGTTAAATATTAAGCTTTTATCAACATTAGATGAAAATATTTTTTTTAAGGAATTAGGAAAGTTTCTTTCAAAAAGTATACCCTGTAGTGGGTTAGAAATATTTTTAGTTGATCATTATAAAAGACTAGATGGTTCTTTATTTTTGAAAAAGAATAAAGATTTAATTGATAGTTTTTCACTAGTTGCTTCAAATGTACTTATAAAAGGGAGAGCATATTTTTGTAATGATGTAAGTAAAGATCCATTATTTTTGGATATTAAAGCGGATAATATAAATTCATCTTTAATTGTTCCCTCTATAATAGAGGGGGTTCCTATCGCCGTTTTTTGTTTTTACTCTTATAAACAAGATAAAATTACTTATTCTGAAGATGATATTACAGATACACTAAATATTTTGAATACTTTAAATACTCCTTTGACTAATATGAAAATGTATTTATCAGTTAAAAATATTAGTAAAGCTTCTAATAAAAACAATTTGTATTTAGTTGAAGATAAAGAAAGTTCTAAAAATAGAAAGGAATTTATTTATGTCTCAAGTTTAATGAAGAAAATAGTTAAACTTGCAGAAAAGACATTTATAGATGGAAAATTTATGTTAGTTATGGGAGAGAGAGGAGTGGGTAAAGTGTCTTTGTGTGAGTATATTAATTCTGTTGGAGAAAATAATATTTTGTTTGTTGATTGCTTTTCAAAAAAAGAGGATTGGCTGTGTAAAAAAATATTTGAAGAGCATTTTTATAAAGGGAAAATAGAATCTTTGTTGTTAAAGAATATTTCTAGTATTCCATTGTCTATACAGAGAAAAATAGCATCTTATTTAAAATTAAATAGTAATAATAGTTTTATATTTTTTTGTGATTCAAATGATCTACAGGAAAAGGTAGAAAGAAATGAATTTGATAGTCAATTATATGCAATACTTATGGAATGCTGTATTTATATACCTCCATTGAGGGAAAGATTAGAAGATATAGATGAACTATCCCAATACTTTTTAAGAATCTTTAATAAGCAAGACAAGAAAAGAAAGTTTTTTTCTGAATGGGCAATTAATGCTCTTAAGAGTTATAAATTAAGTGGTAACACTATTCAGCTTAAACAAATTGTAAGAGAGGCATTCCTAACCTCAACTGGTGATATAATAGAAAAAAATAATATAAGACCAGAGCCTGTAGTTGTAGAAAAAAGTGATTATAATATGTTGCCTCTTAAAAATAATTTTGAAGTTATTTCATTAGCGGAATTGGAAAAGAGATACATTCATATGGCATTAGAATCCTTAAAGGGAAATAAAGCTAAAGCTGCTAGGATGCTAGGAATAACTATTAAAACCTTATATAATAAGATTAATACATATCAACTTGATACTATTAAATCATAAATTTCTCGCATAATGTTATATGAATTATATTTATATTGTATTTTTGTATAATACATATTAAAATACTCTTGTATTATGAGAGTATCTGAAAAAAAATCTGTTGGTAAAATTCCTAATAAAAATATTGTAGTTCCCAAAGAAGACATTATAGAACTCTATAGTTTTATTCATACAAATGGCTTGCGTAGAGAAGCTAAGATGGTACTAAAAGCAATTAGTAGTGAGATTACTTATTTGAGTAAGAAAGAGTCTAGAAGGTCTAGAATAATCCATTAAAATAATATACATGATATGAGAAGTTATAATAAATCACGGCTCATTTACGATCCTATATATGGCTTTATTAAACTTACTCAGGTTGAATGGGAAATTATTCATTCTTCATTTTATCAACGCCTTAGATGGATTAAACAATTAGGATTTTCTTCTTATGTTTTTCCTGGGGCTGAACATTCTCGTTTTGGTCATTCAATAGGTGTTATGTATAATGCTCATCATATTATATCTTCGTGTGGTCGTGCAGTTTCGGATAAAGAATTATTTAATATTAATGTAAGTGGCTCAGAAAAAACTTATCATCAGTTAGTTAGATTAGGTGCTTTAATGCATGATCTTGGTACATTTTGTTTTTCACATACTACTGAAACTGCGTACATAGAATTTAATGAGACTAAAAGAAATTCTGGTGAATTAGATAACCATGAACATTTAGGTGCATTTATTATTAAAAATAGTACTGGTAAAAATGGTATTACTAGTATTTTGGAAAAACATAACTATGATCCTACAGCTATTTCTAAATTAGTTAAGGGACAGGATCCATCTATTATGGCCAACCAGATTCTTCACTCTGATGTAGATTGTGATCGTATGGATTATTTATTGAGAGATGCACATTATACTGGCCTTAGATATGGAGCTTATGATAGGGATTACCTTTTGCACCACTTTACTCCAAGAAGAGTTGGAAATCATGATATTTTAACTATTAACTATAATGCACTCCACTGTGTAGAAGATTTTTTAATGGCTAGGTTTGCTTGGTATTCGCAAGTCATTCGCTCAAGTCATGGAGCAAAGTATGATGCTATTGCTAAAGAAATAACTACATATTTATTGAAGAATAAATTAATTTATCGCTATAGTGAATTATTAGATATCATTACAAATGATCCTGTTTGTTTTTATCATTATAATGACAATTATTTTATGGAAACTATTTTTAAACTTTATCACTCTGGTAAGTTTGATAAAGCACCAAGAGTTAAGGCGATGGTATATGTACTTTTAATGGGAAGTGGTGCTAGAACTATTCGTATTAAAGAATTTAGAAAAAGGCTTTTAAATATAAATGAAAGTAGTACTAATAATAAGATTTATAAGCAAGTGCGAGAAAAGGCTGATTACATTCATGAAATTATAAAAAAGAAAGGGTCAGAAAGTGATTGGATCATTGAAGATATTCCTAAAAATGAAATTTTCTTTGTCAAGGATAGTGGAAAATTAACTAACTCTAATAATGTTTTATTAAGTAGGGATCCTGTCAAAATTACTTATGAAAATAATGATATTAAGTTGTTGTCAGATGTTGATAGTTCTGTTATTTCACATCTTTTTAGTGTTAAGAATTATATTCCAAATATGTTTTGCTCTGATTCTGCATATCAAATACTTAAAAAGGAAGGAATTATTGAAGAAGAGGATTCTTGTAATAAATCCTGAGTAATTAGCTCTCATATTGTCAACCTTTACTAGATAAATACTAAAAGATAAAATTTTAGTATAGGAGCTTTTAAAAAGAGGGCTATATGTATACTCATAGTAATTATGGATTAAATAAAAATTCGCAAAAGCATAATATTTCTATTGATAGTGTATTTTGCTTAGAAAATGTTAGTGTTAGTTTTGGAAAAAAAGTGGTACTAAATAAAATACAATTAAAAGTTGATAGCGGTGAGATTATTATTGTTATAGGACCTTCGGGAGCTGGTAAAACTACTTTACTTGAATTGTTAGCAGGAAATTTAAAACCAAGTAGAGGTAGGATATTTGGCACTTATCGTAAGTTTTTTAAGGGAATAATCTTTCAAGATTTAAGATTGATGGAAAATAGAACCTGCTATGAAAATTTAATATTGCCTTTTGATGGTAATATTTATAAGAATTATCAGGAATTTGAGAATGATATGCATGAATTAACTAGTATTTTTGGCTTAAAAGATCGCTTAAAGTCTAAAGTTAATGAGCTGAATGGCGGTGCAAAACAAAAGTTAACTATAATTAGGAGTTTATTAACTCGGCCAGATATTCTATTAGCTGATGAGGCCACTAATTCATTGGATATTCAAAGTGCTAAAAAAGTTTTTGAAATTTTAAATTTATATAATATTAAGAGAAAATTAACTATTGTTTGGTCTACTCATAACAGAGAATTGCTTAAATATTTTTCTGGTAGAGTTGTACAGTTAGAAAAAGGAAGAATGATTTTTTCGGGATATCCATGTTCTATATAAAAAATTTCTTTTTAAACTTATTATATCATCCTGTAAAAGGAAGTATCTTCATATTCATTACAGTAATTATGATTTTTAGTATTTCCTTGAGAGATTTATGGCAGGAGAAAATATTAAGTATATCTAAATATTCATATAAACCCAATTTTTATGTCTTATTTTCTGCTAAAGAAGACTATAGATATATAAAACAAAAAATTATATCTTTAGAGCAAGTAGAAACTGTAGTTATGATTAAAAATAAAATATTAAAGAATAAATTTAATACTATTGCTAAGAATATTAATGCAGATTTAAAATCTTCTTTTGGTAATAGTGGTTTTTCTGGATTACAGGTGTTTCTAAATAGAGAAGATGTTGACTATTTCTATAGTACTATTGTTAGTTATATTAAAAGGTTAGCTAGAAAAAGTCCTCCAGTATTTGGTCAGCTTAATGATAGAAAAAAAATTAGAGATAAAATGATTTATTTATTTAAGAATTGGGGAATAAACTCAATAATAGTAGGAATTATTTTATTTTGGTTGGTATTTTTATTTTTAATATCTCTTGACTTAAAAAGTATGTGTTATTTAATAGAAACATACCATAGAAAGTCTAATATTGCCTTGAAGTCACTTACTTTTGGACTAGGGATTTTATTTTTAGTTTTTATTTCTATTATTTCTTATTTTCAAGTTCCTTTATTAAGTAATTTGATCATTATAATGGCCATATTTTTATTATCGATTACTATAAATATTAATAAATTTGTATGGAAAAATTAATCTATTTACTTATAGTATTTTTATCTTCTAACATATTTTATACTTCTATCAGCAAAAGTGCTGTTAAATACAATTTAAAAGATTTAAAGAAGCAATTAAAGATAAATGAGAGTACTCTTAAGAAATTAAATATAAAGTTGCAGTTAATTGATAAAAATATAGATTTAATTAATGAGAGATATTCAAAAATGCTTATGCATAGAAAAAAAATGGAGGATATTCTAAATCGTTATTCTTCTGACTTAAAAACATCTCGTAAAATTATGGAACAAAAAAAGAAAGATGTTAATCATGCTATAAAATTGTCAATAGTTAATTCAATGGATAAGGATGAAAGTATTGACAAGGTTATTTATAAGAAGATTTCGGTTGTTAATCTAAAAAATAAATTAAACGATTTAGAAGATTTAATTGCAAAAAATATTGTATTAGATAAAAAAGTTATGGACTTAAAGCAGAAATATGATTCTTATTTAAAAGTTGGAAGAGATTTATTATCTTTAATTAGTAAATTAGAAGAGGACAAATATAGTAATAGGAAAGAATCTTATAATATTACCAGTGAACTTAAAAATATTAGATCTAAATTAAAAAGTAAATCTACATTTAATAAGCCTACTATTAATAAATTTATATCTCCAATAGATAATTATTTAAAATATTCCCATGGGAAAAAAGGAATCACTTATTTTTTTAAAGGTAAAAATCCTATTAAATCGGTAGATAATGGAAAAATTGTCTATACTGGAAAACTATCTGTATATGGAAATGTAGTTATTATTGAGCACTCTAAAGAGTTGCGTTCAATCTTATTAGGAAGTTTTAATCCTATTGTTATAAAAGGAGACGATGTTACTACTGGCCAAATAATTGGCTACACTAAAATAAGTTTGGACAATGAAAATAAAGTTTATTTTGAGATTAGAAGAAAGAATATTGCACAGAATACGGCAAAATATATTTTTCCTAAATATTTAAGCAATAAGAATAGGATAATTTAAGTTTTTATGAAGAAATTTTTATTCATTATTTTTATATCATTATGTACTGTTATTGTAGGTAGTAGTAACAAGAATGTTAAAAAAGATATAAATTTAAAATTAAACAATAAGAGATTTAGTAATTTAGAACTATTTAATAAAGTTTTATATTTAGTAGAGTCACAATACTATAGAAAAATTGATATGGAAAAATTAATCGAGGGTGCAATCAAAGGAATGATTAGTACTCTCGACCCTCATTCCTCTTTTTTAGGAGAAAAGATTTTAGAACAGTTTAAAGAAGATACTAAGGGTGAGTTTGGAGGATTAGGTTTAGAAGTTACTATTATTGATGGTGTTGTTACAGTAATTTCTACTATAGAGGATACTCCTGCCTTTAAATCAGGAATTAAATCTGGCGATAAAATTGTAGAGATTAATAATGAGTCAGTATTAGGTCTGGGTTTTGAAGAGGTATCTTTAAAATTAAAAGGTCGTCCTAATACAAAAGTAAATATTGGAGTTAATAGGAGAGGCAATGTAGGAATACTTCGATTTAATTTGAATAGAGAGATCATAACTATTAAATCTGTTAAACCTGATATAGTAGATAAGAGGTTTGCCTATATTCGTATTGTACAGTTTCAGAAAAATACTTATAAAAGCTTTATTAAGGTTTTAAAGAGACTTAAAAATAAAGCAAAAAAATATGGAGGAATAAAAGGGATTGTTTTAGACCTTCGCTATAATCCTGGAGGCTATTTAGAACAAGCTATTGATATATCATCTGTATTTATCAAAAGAGGTATTATAGTATCAACAGAGGGCAGAAATCCTAAGGAAAAAAAGATTTATTACGTTAGGCCTAATACTTATAAAGATTTAACTACTCCACTTCTTGTTTTGATTAATGGAGCATCTGCTTCAGCCTCTGAGATTGTTGCCGGGGCATTACAAGATCATAAGAGAGCAATAATTATGGGCTCTACTTCTTTTGGAAAAGGTTCTGTTCAACGAATAGCTAATATTGATAAAAAAAGAGGGGTAAAATTAACTATTGCTCAATATATGACACCTAATAATAGAAAAATTCAAGCTATTGGAATTAATCCAGATATTTACTTAAATGAATTTGAAGGAAAATGGGCCAGCGAACATAAAAAGGATGTATTTCATATACGTGAAGTTGATTTGAGAAATCACTTGACTGCAACTATTGAAACACCTGATGAAAAAAAATTGCGCTTACAAAGATTAAAAGAAAGACGTCAAGAGATAATTAGGAATATTAAAAATAATAAACAACTAGTTAATAAAAAGCATTTATTTGAAAATTATAATGCTAGTGAAGATTATCAAGTTCTTCAAGCTATTAATTATTTAAAGTCATTTAAATTATTAAAACAAATTAAAATATAATATGGCTGTTGAGATACCGACTGTTTCAAAATTAATAAATGATATTAAACATCTTTTGGAAGGAGAATTTGTATCTGTAGCTGTAAAAGGTGAGATTTCTAATTTATCTTGTTCTTCTGCAGGTCATTATTATATGACATTATCAGATAAAAATAGTTCTATTAATTGTGCTATTTTTAAAGGAGATGCTTTAAGAAACCCTTTAATTAAAAGATTAAAAGGTGGGGAAAAAGTAGCCTGTACGGGTTCAATAGGTGTTTACGCTAAAAGAGGAACTTTTCAATTAATTACTAAAACTATTTCTATTGAAGGGAAAGGAGATTTAAAACAAGAACTAGAAAAATTAAAAAATAAGCTAAAATCAGAGGGACTATTTGATTTGGATAAAAAGCGGCCCCTACCATATTATGCTAATAGGATTGCTATAATTACTTCAGAACAGGGAGCGGCTTTTCAAGACTTTTTAAATATATTTGACCGAAGAAGTCTATGGATGGATTTAATTTTATCGCCAGCATTGGTCCAAGGGGAAAATGCTCCGAATTCTATTTGTAGAGCTTTAAAAAATGTTATTAATTATTCAAACAATGCTCCCTATAATAAAAAAGTAGATGTAATTGTTTTAACCCGAGGAGGTGGTAGTCTAGAAGATCTTTGGGCATTTAATGATGAGCAATTAGCTAGGGATATATTTGATTCTCCAATTCCTATTATAAGTGCAGTTGGACATGAAATAGATTTTAGTATTTCTGATTATGTGGCAGATTTTAGATGTGAAACACCATCCGCAGCAGCAGAAATTTTAACTAAGAGGCAATTTCAGCTAAAAGAATCCCTTAGCTATTCTTTAAAGTTTTTAAAAGAGAAATCTAAATATATTTTATTACAAACCAAGAATGATTTGGTTAATTTAAACCCTCAAAATATCATTCAAATACTATGGAATAATTTTTATTTTCTAGAAAAAAAATTTAATGCATTAAATATCTATTCAAGAGTTGATGAATTTACTAGAATTAAAGATTTTATAATAGAACTAGATGATTTAAGCAGTAGGTTGGTTAACTCATGTCAAAATTATATAAGAGAAAATAGCATAAATATTTCTAAGTTAAATAGTCTTTTAGATGCTTTAAATCCCAATAATGTTTTAGACAGAGGATATTGTTATTTAAAGGATGATCAGGGAATTGTTGTTGGTAATGCAAAGCAATTCAATAAATTACCAGTTAATGATATATTAGATGTACATTTTAGTGATGGAGAAGTTAAAGTAATAAAGTCAGGATAATTCTATGGAGAGAATACTTTCACTTTTATTCTTGTTATCATGTCAGAATACCCCCATTAATCAACGTGATATTACTTCAGTTTTAAGCTTTAATTATATTATAGAGCCTGGTTCAGTAAAGAAAATTACTTTTAGACCAAGTTATACTTATAGTGGAAAATTATATTGTAGGGATAAAAATATCCCATTTGTTCGTGATGATGACCTTATTATTGCTTATGTAGCAGAAACATATTTTACAAATTTTTCAAGTTTTAATTGTATTTATCACCAAGGAACTACTAAACAGGTTGTTGCTAAATTTAATGTTATTAAAAAAGATTTTCCATCAGAGAGATTAAATGTTGATAAAAGAAGAATCTTTTTAAGTAAAAAGAATCGGGAAAGAGTTCTTTTAGAACAAAAGTTTTTAAATAAAAATTATTTTTCATCTCCTAGTTATCCTCTGTTTTCAAAATCTTTTGAAGTCCCTATTAAGAGTGATATAACTAGCATATATGGAGTACGCAGAATTTTTAATAATAAAAAGAGAACTCAACATCTTGGAACTGATTATAGAGCTGATATTGGAACTGCTATTTATGCTTCTAATGCTGGCAGAGTTGTTGTAGCTCGTGAATTATTTTATACTGGTTATACTGTTACTATTGATCATGGATTAAGTATTTTCACTATTTATGGACATCTTTCCAGGTTAAATGTTTCCGAAGGAGATATCATTAGTAAAGGGGAAACTATTGGATTGTCTGGTGCCACAGGTAGAGTTACAGGGCCTCATTTGCATTGGGGAGTAAAAGTTGGAGGACACTTTATTGATGGAGATACTCTTATAAAAGAAACTGCTTGGCTAGATAAGCATGCATATCACCCTTAAAAATTATGATGGGTCATAACACTAGTTGAGCAGTTTATTACATCAAAATAATCTGCATTATTATTGGATCATTTAGTGTATTTCTAGGTTGTCTATATTTGACAATGCATTAAGTTAATATATACAAAGATTTTTAGTTATATTATAGTTTACTAATTTGAAATAAATATAAATATGAAAGATTCTAATAAGTTTATAAGTCCCATATCTATTGATTTAGGAGCAAAAAATACAGGGGTATATTTTGCTCATTATAAAGTTAATAGCAATATAGATTTTTCTTTTTTTCAAGAGAGGAGCAAAGAGAACATATTCATATCGTTTTTGCTAATGGGGAGGCAAAGTTTTGGATAAAACCAAAGATTGAATTAGCAAAGAGTTCTAATTATAATAATAATGAATTAAAAGAAGTAGAGGATATTATAGAGAAAATATGAAGATATTACATAAGCATGGAAAAGACACTTTAAAAATTGAAATTACCAATATTTCAACTCATGGTATTTGGCTTTTAACTAATAATGAAGAGCTTTTTATGTCTTTTGAGGATTTTCCATGGTTTAAAACCGCCTCTATTGAAGAAATTATTAATGTAGAAGAAGTTTCTCCAGAGCATTATTATTGGCCTAAAATAGATATAGATTTAACTAAAGAAATTATAAAAAACTCTAGTAAATTCCCTTTAAAAGCAAAGGGTTAAATGAAGCATTTAGTTTAAATGTATTGTTTGGGATAATTGTAGGTATTGGGATTATCAGATAAAAATTTTTCTATATTATTACATAGTATATCTTGATTCTCTATCATATTTTTATCTACAAAAAATATAGGATCGTATTTTGATGATTTGGTATAAATATATGTTTTAAGGAATGTTGTTAGATTTTTAATGTTTTTATGATGGATTACTTTGGTAGAGGTTTTTGTTTTATTTGCTTTTATATAGTTACATATACTACTTATATTTTCTGGATACCTAATAAGCAAAGGTCTGTTAAAAAGGTTATTACTTGAGTAGATAAATAATTGTTTATGAACAAGATGCCTTACTATGATGAATTGAGGAACTTCTGTAATATTGATTACAGATTTATTTTTTAAATAAATTTCACATAGTTCATTTATAATTTCTTTTTGTTTTTTTAATTTAAATGACTTTATTATACTATTAAAATTATATATTGCTTCACATATAGAACCATATATATTAAATGAAATCAAATCCCATTCTTTAATGTTATTTAGATGATTAGATATTACTTTTTTGGGAATAAGTTTTTTATGATAGGGGAAAGAATGTAGTATTAATCCATTTTTATCTTTAATAGTTATTATTAATGGTACTACAATATTTTCTGCCTTTTTAATTATTTCTTTTATAGGTGTATTATTTCTATAATGGGCAGAATCTAGAGCATATCTTTTTTGAGGGTAATAGAGATGATTTATCTTTTTGATATTTTTATTTACAAATATCTTTAAATATATAAGTAGTAGGTTTGCTGCTGCTAAGGCATCATCTAGTGCTCTATGAGCTTTTTTATGTTTTATATTAAATACATTACTAATATAATTTAAATTAGAACTTACAATATTGGGAATTATGTATCTTGTCATCATGTTTGTGCAGATAGTTTTATTTTTAAGTGTGGGAATCTTTAGTCTTTTTAATACAGAGTTAAAGAATGGAACATCAAATGATACATTATGGGCAACTAGGATAGAATCTCCCATGAACTCTAAAATATCATCTACGATATCTTCTATTAGTGGAGCATTCTTTACATCTTCTTGGCCTATAGAAGTTAATTTTTGAATAAATATAGGTATATTTCTTTCAGGATTTATTAGATAATTCTTTTTTTTAGTTATTTTCATTTTTTCTATTTTAACTAATCCAATTTCAATTATTTTGTCTTTGTTATGATTTCCTCCAGTGGTTTCTAGATCAAATACACAAAAGGATAATTCTTTTATCATTTTTTTAGATTGAGGTAATGATATTAATAGACTATCTTTTTTACTCATTTAAATATTATTTAATCTTTTTACTATTCCTTTTATTAAAGAAGATAATATATCTATATTATTAGTAACATTTTTTTGTACTTCTTGGTGATTACATTTTTTTGAACTTATATTTGATATGCAAGATAACCCAATAATATCTATATTCATATGAGAAATCGCAATTACCTCTGGAACTGTACTCATTCCAACCATATCTGCACCGAGATTTTTTAATGCCCTTACTTCTGCTGGGGTTTCAAAAGAGGGGCCTATTACTCCCGCATATACTCCAGTTTTTAAGTTATATGCTATGTCCTTGGCAACTTCTTTGACCAAATTTTGTAGCTTAACACTATATGTATTACTCATATCTGGAAATCTAACTCCTAGCCTATTATCATTTTTTCCAATTAATGGATTAGTTCCTGTCATATTTATATGGTCCGTTATTAAAACTATATCGCCAGGTTTATAATTTTCATTTATTCCCCCAGAGGCATTTGTAATAATTATAGCCTTTGGATTCATGGCAGATAAAATTCTAGAAGGAAAAACTACATCTTGAATACTTATTCCTTCATAATAATGTAATCTACCACTTAAAATAGCCACATTGGAGTCTTCAATATTGCCTATAACCAACTCTCCAGAGTGGCCTTCAACACTAGGAATATGAAAGTTTTTGATTTCGCTGTAAGGTATTTTTACGCTATTTTTTACTTGTTTGGTTATAGCACTTAATCCTGATCCAAGTATTATTCCCACATCAACTTTGTCCTTGAATTGTCCTTTTATAAATTTGAGAGTTTCTTGCAATTTATTGTACATTTAAATTAAATCCTTTTTGTGCTAAGCAATAAATAGGAATTAGTTTACTAGTTATGATACATTATTAACTGAGGTTTTACTGCTATTTTTTTATTAATGATTTAAAAGGGAGGGGTAATGAACAAAATATTTAGGTTAAAATTGTTTTTTATTATATATTCTATAGTGTTTAGCTTGCCATCACTATCTCAAGATAATGTAACTAATGTGGGAGTTTTAGATAATTCTTTAAGGGATTCTCTTATAATTGCTGGTTCTGCAGCAAGTGGTGCAGTTATAGGGTTATCGACCTTATCTTTTACAAAAGAGCCTAGCAAAAAGACTAATAATATTGTAATTGGTAGTGCTATTGGAGTTATTGTAGGAGTTGTTGTTGTGGCATGGTTGCAGGCAGGAAGAAGTCGAGATTATTATAATCAACATTCATTAAATGATATAAAATTTTCCACTATCTCTAGAATTGCTTGGCATGATACTAATCGTAGTGAATTTTATAAATCTGACCATAATACAATTATAAGATACAATTTTTCTTTTTAACGATTTTAGATATTGTATTTTACTAGATATTTGTAGTTGATATTTATGTGTCTATATATTGTTGTTGATAATTTTAGAGGTTTTAATGAAAAAGCTATTTGTAACTAAAACTTTGAATGAATATCGTGCTGCTTTAGTTGATAATGGAGAGATTCTAGATTTTTTAAGAGAAGTTATTCCTATTGATAAAGAAAATCATCCTGGTGTTGGTGACATTTATAAAGGAAAAGTTGTTAAAGTATTGCCAGGAATGCAGTCATCATTTATTGATATAGGTTATAAAAAAGCAGCGTTTCTGCATATTGATGATGCTTATATATATAGTATTGAAGAACAGAGAGAGATTGCTAAATTAATTGAAAGTGAAAAATTAAGTGCCGAAAGAGATAAATTTAGTGGAGGTAATATCATATATGATGAGTTCTCAACTATTTCTGAAGTTATTAATATGCGCTTATCAAAAGATATAAATATAGAAGATATTTTAAAAGAGGGGCAGGAGGTTTTAGTTCAGGTTGTAAAAGAACCCATTTCAACTAAGGGTCCAAGAGTTACTTGTCATATAACACTTCCTGGTTGTTATGTCGTTTTTATGCCGCTTATGGAACATATTGGGGTCTCTCGTAGAATTGAAGATGAAAAAGAAAGAGAGAGATTAAAAGATTTACTTAGTAATATTTGCCCTGGAGAAAAAGGCGTAATTGCTAGAACTGTTTCTGAAGGTCAATCTTATAAGACTTTAAAATCTGATTTTAATATGCTTGTAAAATTGTGGAAAGATATCTCAAAAAAGGCTGAACAAACTAATAAGCTGCCTAATCTTTGCTATAAGGATTTAAATTTTATTCAAAGATTATTTAGAGATATTATTGATGAGGGTATTGAAGAGATTTACATTGATGATAAAGAGAGTTTGAAGCAAGCTGAAAAATTTATCGAACATTACCTTCCTAGTATGAAGGGAAAATGTGTTTACTATGAAAAGAAAACACCATTATTTGAAAAGCATGATATAGATATGGAGATTAAAAGAGCTTTAAATGATAATGTCTATCTTCGCTCTGGAGGTTCTTTAAATATTGATCAAACAGAAGCTTTGGTGTCTATTGATGTCAATACTGGTAAATATGTTGGAAGAAATAATTACGAGGAAACTATTTTACACACTAATTTAGAAGCAGTTAAGGAGATTTCATATCAACTTCGTTTAAGAAATTGTGGAGGAATTATTATTATTGATTTTATAGATATGGAAAAGGAAGATCATAGAAATCAAGTCTACGAGTCTCTAATTGAAGCGTTAAAAAAAGATAGAGCTAAAACAAGTGTACTGCCTATTTCAACTCTTGGCTTAGTTGAGATGACTAGAAAGAGGACTAGAGATACCTTAGTTAGGGCTATGTGTACCCCCTGCCCATATTGTGAAGGAATGGGCAGAATAAAATCTACTAAAACTATTTGTTATGAGTTAATTAGAGAAACTATTAAGCTTGTTAAGCAGATATCAGAGCAGAAAGTTTATATTTATGCTCACCCAGAAGTTATTGAACAGCTATGTTCAGAGGATTTAAATATAATAGAACATCTGGAGGAAACTTATAAAAAATCGCTAATTATTCGTTCAGAGAATAATTACCATATAGAGCAATTTGATATTTTAACTTAGTTAAGATATTGAAATATATAGATTTTGTAATTCTATGCAATTTATGTATTTATTGATATAGTGCTAACTTTATTATCTCGCTCTCAATTAAATTGATATTGAGGGCCATAGTCCGAGAGGTATGTTTATGATTTATGAAATGTGTGTGGTTGTTCATCCGCACTTAGATGAAACAAGATTAGAAAATTTAAAAAAGATGGTCGACAAAGTAGTTCAGAGTGATAATGGAACTATTTTTATTGTTGATGATTGGGGTGCTGTTTACTTGGCACAAAATGCTAGTTCTGGTGAAGATATTGGGCATTTTATTTACTTCTTATTTGCAAGTAGTGGTAAGCAAGGTACAGAGTTAATTAGAAATCTTAAATTGAATGAAGGAGTTCTAAGATATCAGATAATTAAATTATCCGATAGAGATAGTGATAGAGAAAAGATTATTAAGAATTATAAGACTCCATATTCAAAGATGTATAATGGTTCTGCTGTAGAACAACAAGATGATAGTGATGATAAAAAAGATGGTAGTAAGAGAAAGAAATTTTTAAAGAGAAAAAAATGCTGGTTTTTAGCGAATAATATAAAAGCTGATTGGAAAGATCCTGACACTTATTCATGGTTGATAAATGATTTTGGTAAGATTTCTCCTGCTCGTGTAACTGGAACCAGTAGTAAACATCAAAGGTTTGTCACTAATGCCATTAAAAAAGCTCGCCAATTAGGAATAGCTAGCTTTGTTTCTAATAAGATTGCTAAGCCTGTCGGTAAGAGATAGTTATAGAGGAACATTATGGCCAATTTAAATTTAACAATAGGAAAATTAATATTTCTTTGCCTTATATCTGTGGCATTATGTTCTTTTGGTCCAATGTCTATTTTTGCACCTATTCCCCTTTCTATGGCAATGCTATTATATGGCTATTATCGTAGTATTACAGTTGCAATTATTTGGGCATTAATTATTTTTGCACTTTCCTTTAAAGTGAGTTCTATGGGAGTTTTAGCGTTATTGTATGTTTTAGGGATAATATTTTCTTTAACAATTACTCAAATAATATTAAAAAATATTCATCCAATTAGGGGATTAATTGTAGTGGGCTCTGGTTTTATAGTTGTGTCCTTAATAGTATTTGGAATTTATACTGCAATGGGGGGTAAGAGTCTAGAGAGTATAATTAATGAAAATATTATTTCTTCTTTTGAAATATTAAAGCAAAATCAAAAACAATTGTCTGATACAGGTGAACATAGTGAAATGATTAATCAGATTTTAGAAAATCCTAAAGATTTAACTAAAAAAATTATTCAATACATTCCAGCCATTTTATTTGTAGGAGTTTTTATTAATTTATGGATTAGCTTATTTGTTGTATTAAAGAACGCATTGATATGGCGTTTTAAAATAGATTATAAATATTCACTTAGAGATTTAATTAACTTTAAAGTAAATGATTACTTTATATGGCCATTAATTGTTGCTTTGACATTATTAGTTTTTGGAAATTATATTCCTTTTATAGATTATGCGGAAGTAATAGGAGGAAATATTATCTACTGTTTAGGAGTCTTTTATTTTTTTCAAGGTTTTGGTATATTTGTAGACTTTTTAAATTATGTAAATATTTATGGATTTATAAGAACTATTATAGTTATGCTAACACTACTGACAGCTATTAAATATATTGCCTTAGTGGGAATTTTTGATACATGGGTTAACTTTAGAAGATTTTTTAAGCGTAAAAGAGGAGAGAAATTATGAAAGTAATATTAAAAGAAAGAGTTCCTACTCTGGGAAATGTAGGAGATATTTTAAATGTCTCCCAAGGTTATGCTCGCAATTATCTTATTCCTAAGAAATTGGCAATAGTTGCTGATTATAATAATGAAAGGGTTTTGGAACATAATAAGAGAATACTATCTAGTAAAATTAAAGAAGAAAAAAAATTGGCAATAGAAGTAAAGAAGAAACTTGAAAGTGTTAATTTACAACTAGAACGGAGAGTTGGTCCTAATGGCAGACTTTATGGAACAGTTTCTACGATGGATTTAAGCAAAGAATTAAAGAAAAATAACTTTGATATAGAAAAGAGAATTATTAGTTTACCTAAACCTATAAAAACTCTTGGTGAGTTTGATGCCAATGTTAAATTGTTTTCTGATATTGAAGCTAGTTTTAAAGTGACAGTTAATAAAGATGAGTCAATAGATGATCATCAAGAATTATCTGATAAAAAAAAGAAAAGTAAGTCAAAAAAAAGTAAAGAAGAAGACGATAATCTAAAAAGTGAAATAACCACTGATAAAAAAGAGGAGCAATGAAAATAAATGAATTACCTCATGATCTTATAGCAGAGAAGTCTTTAATAGGCTGTTTGATGTTTGATGGTAAGTCTATAGATGAGATAAATAATTTAAAGTTAAATAAAGACGATTTTTATGACTCTCGTTATGGTATTGTTTTTACAGCGATTGAATATTTGTCTATCGAAAATAAGGCAATAGACTTTGTTACTGTTCATTCAAGACTTGATGAAGTTAGAAAACTAGATCAAATAGGTGGAGATCAATTTTTAACAGATTTAATAGAAGATCATGCAAATTCAGCAAATGTTTATCATTATGCTAAAATTGTTAAAGATAAGTCTGTTATGCGAGCAGTTATCAAGCATTCAATTGATACAACAAATAAGGGACTTTCTTATCAAGGTACTGCAGATGATTTCATTCAAGAAACTGAGTCTGACTTCTTTAAACTTACCAATCAGGCCAAATCCACTAAGTTAGTTAGTCTTGGAAAATCTTTGGATGATAACTTAAAAGATTTAGAGGATGCCGATAGGAAACCTGGACAGATCAATGGGTTACCCTCAGGTTTTTCAGACTTGGATAGAAAAATTTTAGGAATGCAAGCAGGACAACTAATTGTTATTGCTGCTAGACCTGGGATGGGTAAATCTTCATTAGCACTTGATATTGCTTCTTTTGTAGCAAAAGAATATCCAGTTACATTTTTTTCTCTGGAAATGATCAATAAAGAACTTAGTTTAAGGTTATTAACAAGTAAGGCAAGAGTTCGTTCTGAAAGAGTTAGAATGAAAGATTTTAGAGATACAGATATTAAATCTATTAGTCATGCCGTATCTGAGTTAAAAAAGAGTAAAATGTTTATGAACGACTCAAGTGGATTAACTATTGCCGATATTCAGAGTCAATGTAGAAAAATTAAAGCTGATCACGGATTGGGACTAATTGTAGTTGATTATCTCCAATTAATGGCGCCACTTAATAAATCAGCACCTAGAGAACAACAAATATCTGAAATGTCTAGAGGATTAAAATCAATTGCCAAAGAATTAGAATGTCCAATAATTGCTATATCTCAGCTAAATAGGGCAGCAGAATCTAGAGATAATAAAAGACCCACTACTGCAGATTTAAGAGAATCAGGGGCCATTGAGCAAGATGCCGATATAGTATTGCTTGTATATAGAGATGATTTTTATAACGAAGATACTAATGAGCCAGGTATAGCTGAAATTAAAATTGGAAAGAATCGCTCTGGACAAACAGGAATAGTAAAACTTAAATGGTTGGGGGAGTATACTCATTTTGAAAATATAGACTATATTCATGAAGAGCAAGAGTCACCATTTTAATATTGAAACAATCATACCCTATAGCAGATCATTCTTAAAATTTTATAATCCTAAATATGCTTATGCTTATTATAAAAATTGTAGAATTAATCTTCTAAATTCGAGGATAGAACCTTACTCTATTTGCAAATTACATGAAAAATTACTAAATATATCTTTTGAAAAATCTTTTTTAAAACCCAAAGTTATTCATTTGTTTTATGAATTTGGGTATTTTTATCATGATCAAGAATTACTTATATCTGATGATCAATTGTTGGCCATAGACATTGAGTATGAAAAAGTATCGGAATTTAAATTATTAAAAAGAGATAAATTAAAGGTTACAAAATTGAGTTCAGTGGTGTTTCAGGATTATAAATATGCTTTTGAAGATGGTCATTATCAATTAAAAAGGGGAAATTGTTATCAATTTAATTTAACTTTTCCATATAAATTTATGTTAGATGGGTTATTGTCCATAGATAATATTGCCAGTGTTGTTTGGAATAAATCTAGTAAAATTGGTGCTTATGGACATATTACATCAGTCCCCTTTTTGAAAAAAATTTTTATAAGTAATAGCCCTGAGTGCTTATTTCAAATAAAAAGGAAATACAAAAGCTTAAGTTTATACTCTATGCCTATTAAGGGCAGTATTGCTATTTATGGTAATAAAAGTATAGGTAAACTGTGGAATAAATTATCAACTTGCAGCAAAAATAGAGCAGAGTTAAATATAATTACTGATTTAGTCAGAAATGATCTTGCAAAAATAGAGAAACCTATCTCTAAAGTTTTGAAGATGTGTCAGCCAATTGTTGTTCCTGGAATTTTACATCAATATTCACTGGTTAATGTTGAATTGTCATTTGATGTAAAATTAGGAAATATTTTAACTGCTATTTTTCCTGGGGGTAGTATTACTGGTAGTCCTAAGAAGAATGTCATAAAGATATTGAATAGTTTAGAGGGTAGAGCTAGGGGATTATACTGTGGCTCTACAATTATTTTATATAAGAATATTATGGCCGCATCACTAAATATTAGAACTGGTACTTTATCAACTGATGATAATAATTTAGAGGCATTCTCTGGAGGAGGTATAACTTTGTTGAGTGATATAAATGAAGAATTTAATGAAATGAATCTAAAAATGGATAGCTTTATTAGTATATTTATGTAAGTCTTTGTAATAAATTATTATTTATTCCTTGAAAATTCTTACATATAAACTAATATTGCTATAATTTATTGACATTGGTTTCAGTTGATAGATACGCTTTTTAAGCCTTAAGGCACATATTTTAAAAAAGGATTTTTAAGTATGGATATGGATAAAACTAAGTATATTTCAGTAAACTCTTTGGCCAAAGCTTTAGGTGTAACTAGAGATGGTTTTGCTAAATCCATGGGATTAGAAGTTGCCGATGATATGATCTCTATTAATAAATTACGCATATGTGCTATTAGGATGCTAGATGATGTCTTAAATATAGAAGTAAAGCAAGAGAGAGAAGAGTACTTAAAAAGATTTCGTAAAGCATTATTTTCTAATATTGATAGAGAGTCCTTAAAATAGAATACTATTCTGCTTTATTCAGGTTTATCACTTTAAACTAAATATATTCAATTTCATTTCCGATAGTTTTTGTGAGTAAGTAGGGACGCTTTGTGGATATAGCTACTATTATAGGATTGGTATTAGCAATAGGTGCTATTATTGGATCAATAGCAACAAGTGGTGACTTGTTGGTTTTTATCCATCTTCCATCTCTTTTAGTTGTTGGTTTTGGCGTTATTGGTGCCACATTTATTAAATGGCCGCTTGAAGTTATAAAAAAGATAGCATCTTATGCTATGAAAGTTATATTTTTTTCTCCTACTGATCCTAAGGAGACAATTGAGGAAATAGGAAAATTAGCGGAAGTTGCTCGTCGTGAGTCTGTATTTGCACTTGAAAAAGTTGATACTACAGATCCTTTTTTAAAAAAGGCCATGATATTAGCTGCAGATAATCGTCCACCAGAGACAATACAATTTGTATTAAAATTAGAAATTGATGCCATTGAAGAGAGACATAGAATAGGTATAGATGTTTTTAAGGGAATTGCCGATGATGGGCCTGCTTTTGGTATGATTGGTACTTTGATTGGTTTGATTATTATGTTAGGAAACCTATCTGACCAAGCGGCCATTGGTCCCGCTATGGCAGTTGCATTATTAACTACATTTTACGGTGCTTGTCTAGCTAATATTATTGGTAACCCCTTTAGAAATAAATTGGAGAAGCGATCTCAGATGGAGGTTGTTCGTATGCACATAATTGTAGCAGGAGCTCTAGGAATTGTTGCTGGAGAAAATCCAAGATTGATTAAAGAAAAATTAAACTCTTTCATTTCTCCAGGAGAAAGAGATGAAGATGAGCTAGAGTAAGTATGGCGGAAAGTAATAGCAATGATAAAAAATGTCCTCCATGCGATCCTGGTCTTCCAGGATGGTTAGCTACATTTTCAGATATGATGACATTGCTTTTAACATTCTTTGTTTTGTTACTATCATTTTCAAAGACAGAAGTTGCAAAGTATGAGGCAGCTCTTGGCTCTATCCGTAATGCTTTTGGAGGTAATGTTTTAAAGTATGGAGAAGTTATCCAAAAGGGTAAATCACCAGATGATTATCAGAATGTACTAGATAGCCAAGAACCTATTAACCCCTTTCCTATAGAATTTTTATCGTCTGAGGGAATGCTAGAGAAATATGAAATAAATAGATCTACAAAAGAAGTACTAAAATCTATGAGAAGAGATCTATTTGAGTTTGGACTAGATAAGGATGTGGATATCTTTGAAGTAGGAGAGGGAATAAAAGTAGTTGTAAAGGATTCTATATACTTTAAAGAGGGATCAGTAGAGGCAGAAAATGTACCAGTAGACATCTATAGTAAATTAATAAAATTATTAACCAATAGAGATTGGGTAGTATTTGTTCAAGGACATGCTAGTTTACGAGAGGCTTCAATTGATGGATTGGATGCTTATAAATTGTCTTCTATGAGAGCAGAAGCTATAACTCGTTCTTTGATTAAAAAGGGAGTTCCTGCTAAAAAAATAACTACGACTTTCTATGGAGATACAAAGCCTGCAAGACTTGAAGGAGATATTAGTCCAGAAGATGAAGCTAGAAATCGTAGAGTTGATTTTATTATTAGAAAGAAAGATCTTTATAGTGAAGGATTTAGGGTAAGAGAAAAAGACTAATAACATGCCTATAGATCTTTGTGTTATTGATGACTATATTAAATGTGAAGATTTTTTAAAAGACATAGGATTATCTCACTCTTTTATTAAAGAAAATATTTCAAAGGGATTGCGTCAAAAAAAGCTGATGGCAAAAAGTGTACTTTCGCTACCTGATTATATTTTAAATCATGGTGAAATAAGTAGCAATTATACAGGTCCAGAGATGAAAATTCTTTATCAAGATGATGAGTTTTTAGTTATTGATAAGAAGTACAATATTCATTCTCACCCATTAAAATATAATCAATATGATAATTGCCTAAGTTTTATTAGGGCTATTGGATATGGAAAATACTTACTTGTAAATAATAAAAGATATGATAGAGGATTATTATATCGACTAGATCACACAACTTCAGGAGTATTATTTTATTGTAAAAATTTTAATTTATATAAAAGATTGAGAGAGCATTATGATGATGTAATTGATAAAAAGATTTATTTAGCTATTGTTAGTGGAGAATTTAAAAAGAATGGAATATATGATAATTATTTTAAACCTACTCTAAAAAAGGGTAAAAAAATGAAAATCATAAAAGATAGTGCTATAAAAGGAAGTTTATCTGTAGAATTATTGTCTTACAATGCTAACTATAATTTATCTCTTTTGAAAATTGAACTTTTTTCTGGAGTTCGTCATCAAATAAGAGCACAATTATCTCATATTAGCTACCCTATATTAGGTGATAAGTTATATTCAGGAGATGATGGCAAAAGATTGTTTTTGCATGCCTATAGATACTGTTTAAAATACGGTGGTAAGATAGTTGATGTAAAAAGTGATAATTTAGACTTATTTGAAAATTATTTTAACAAGATAGAGATATAAATTTTATATTTTATTAATTTTTAACAACTTCTTGAACTTTAACTGTCTTTCTTAGGTGTTCTTTGATATTTTTAGTTTCAGATAGAGTTGATAGCTTTACAATAAATTTTCCTTCAGTTACGGCATTTATAACAAGGTTTTTTTGATCTAATTTTAATCTTACAATATCAGTTAGTTCTAAATTATCACTAGGAGAGTTTTTGGCAATATGGGTTAAAAAGTTAGCTAATTCTCTATATAAAAGTTTTCTTAATTTCTGTTTATCTGCTTCTACCTTTTTATCTAGATCTTTATATTTAACTATTACTGTAAGATTATTTCCCTTACATTTTGTGGACCAATTTTTAGGAATTCTTCTATTTAATTTTACAAGTACTGCTTTACAGGAGGTAGGGTTTAGTGCTTCTTTTCTAGATAAAAGCTTTCTGCCACTAGTACTTAGAAATATTACCATAAGTAATATTCCAATAATTAAAACAGGATTTTTCATCATAAATTTTGCAGTCATAAAGCTATTTTTATTTAATTTACTCAATTAGTCAAAAAAAATAGTTATTGATTATTCACTAGGGTTGTTTAAAACTACAATATTTCCAACTATGCTGCACGTTTTTTAATGGTGGATTCTTTAAGGCTCAAGTAAATTATATTATCATCATTAGATTGAATAGCATTGTCATGGATATCTTTTTCTATAAAAAATGGATTTTTAATTTTTTCTATTTGATTTAGTAAGGCTTTTCTTTCGTTTTCTTCTCTAATAATTTCTGGTATTTTTGGATTCCAAGAAGTATATAATCCATATCCTTTAGCTTTTATAGTTCTTGCATCAAAAAATGGCCTATATCTTAATTTAACCCTATATAGAGAATGATTAATTTTTAAATCTTCTGGTTTTATTTCTGTTGATAGTCTTTTAGCTTCTTCTTCAGGAGTATTTGGTGCAAAGAAAGCACCATCACATATAAAAAGCTTCTTTATTACTGATCTAGAATTTTCTTCTTTATCATTGACTATAAAGTAATACATACTAAATTTAATGTCCAATTTTATTTTAGCAATTTTTAGATCTTGATCATTTTTAAATCTTTTATTTAAAGTAGTTGGAAAGTTATGAATAAGTTTTATATCTGATAATGTTACAGTTTTGGTTGCACAAGGACAGGTTGAGTTGAAAGAGGCAACAGTAATAGATTCTTCGCTATTGTTTTTGCTTGCTTTATATTCAATTCCAAAAAATTCTCCATAAATATCAATACTATTTAAGCATAGTTGAATTTCTGTTTTTGAATTTATAGTATCTTGTAAATTAATTATATTTGATGAGTATTGAATATATCTTTCTTGCCCTTGAGTAGCTACTATAGCAAGAACAACTTTTTTACCTTTTTTAACATCTTCCCAGTCTACTTCATCTTCCCCTATGTATCCAAAATCGCCAAAAATACCTGAATCAGGACATTTGCCTGAGGGTAAAATAAGTTGCTGACATCCTAGTTTTTCACGAAGATCACTACCAATTCTTCCAAAGTAAATTTCATTACCTCTGGAGTTTCCACCTCTAGGCATATTGATGGCTCGTGCTGCATTAAAATAAAAATTTTCAGCTATTAATTCTAATTGAAGCTCAAAGTTATATCTTGTTAACATGACTTAACTTATCGGTTAATTATGTTAGCAAATTAATAAAATAGTCATCTAGTAGATTTAAGATATACTTTTTTAGTTTTTAAAAAGAGGATATACAAGCTTGTTATAAGTATCTAATTTTGCATCATTCTTATGTATTATTACTATTTACTAATATTGATTTTTATGTGTTTTATATATAATTAAAAATTATAACCACTTAAAAATATTGACTTTTTTATGTGCTTCTTATATGCTTCTTCTGTGCAAATTATTAAACGGAAGATATAAATGGAAAAGTTTTGGGTAGAAAGGGGATTAGAATTACTGAAAAAGAGCTTAAATCCACCTAATGAACTCAATGAATTGGATTGGAAGACTGCATTGTCTGAAGATAAGAAAAGGTTATCCGAACACTTGTCAGCTTTTGCAAATCAAATTGGAGGGGGCTTCTTTATTTTTGGAGTTGATGATAGTGGAGTGAAAATAGGGATTAGCTCTAAAGAATCAAAGGAAATTATAAATAAAATTGGCAACTTAAGTCATGAATCATTAGAACCTGCTGTAAAAGTTGACCATTATTTATATAGAGATGGGGGGAAAAGTCTATTAATTATATATATTGAAGAGTCAAAAAATAAGCCAGTTCACTTAAGAGGCAAAGGGATTGAATTCTCTTATATTAGAACTGCATGTTCAACTAGAAAGATGAATAAGGTGCAATTAGCACAAGCTCTTATGTCTTCAAAAGTTGAGAGCTATGAAGAGTTAGATGCCTATACAGCTAGTTCTTTTGAAGAAATTATTTCTTTATTAGATTATAGTGAATTCTTTGAATTATTGGGTATACCTGTACCAACTTCAGATGATAAAGTTATTAAAGAATTAGAGAAAAAGAAATTAGTAAGATTTGCGGGAGATCAAATATCTATAACTAACTTAGGTGTTTTGCTTCTTGCTAAAGACTTTGGAGCTTTTTCAGGTTTTGAGAGAAGAGGTATTAGAGTTATAGTTTACAATGATACGACTAGAACAGATGCAAAGCGAGAGATAATTGCAAAAAAAGGTTATTCAGTATCATTTAAATCTATACTTAGCTATATAATGCAAAATCTTCCATCAAGTGAAGTTATAAAAGAAGCTATTCGTCAAGAAGTAAAAGTCTATCCAGAAATTGCCATTAGAGAGATTATGGCTAATGCAATTATTCATCAAGATTTACATAATACTTCGATAA
Organism: Bacteriovoracaceae bacterium; assembly: GCA_965243505.1. Classification (GTDB taxonomy): domain Bacteria; phylum Bdellovibrionota; class Bacteriovoracia; order Bacteriovoracales; family Bacteriovoracaceae; genus CBDEVA01. The sequence continues at coordinate 45,274 of CBDEVA010000006.1, forward strand.
ACCCTAAGGTTGAAATATTTACTGACAGGATTGAAATAAGTAATCCTGGTTCATTGATGCCAAATTTATCCATTGATCGAATTATTGATAATGCTGAACCTAGAAATGAGTTGCTAGCGAGAACTATGTATCATATAGGTATTTGCGAGGATAGAGGTAGTGGTATTGATCGAGCTTTATCTGCAATTGAAGTTTATAATCTTCCACCGCTAAAATTTGAGGAGCTACCAAATTCATTTAAGGTAACAATCTATTCTCCTAAAAAATATAAAGATATGTCTCAAGATGATAGGGTTAGGGCTTGTTATCAGCATTGTGTTTTAAAGTATTTGGCAAATGAAAAGATGACCAATCAAACATTTAGAAAAAGATTAAAAGTAGCTTCGACGAATCATTCTCTTGTTTCAAGAATAATAAAGCAAACAGTTAATGAAGGAAAAATAAAACTGGGAGATCCTAGCAGTAAATCTACTAAATTTATTTATTATATTCCTATTTGGGCATAGAAAGCTTATTCTGTAATAGACTTATTATTATTTAAGAGTTTGGAGGAGGAGCATTATCTGGAAATTTTTTAGCCTTTAAAACTTCTGATTCCATAATATCTATGAAATTATCTTTATTGACCCTAGTTAAAGGTGTCACTTTATCCCTATAGTGAAAATAATTTAAAAGATCACGAAAATAGTGATTATAGTATTGGTCTGCTTTTTCTTTATAAATAAATGGGCCAGTACGACTAGGTCCATAGCGATCACCTTCAGTAATAAAAAATCTCATGTTTCCTGTTTTATTATAGACATTCATTTTGCTTGTCCATTCATCTAAAGTTATCTCTCTACCCATTATGGGATCAATTGCCCACCAAGTTCTATCTTTTCCTTTAATTATTGTAGTGACATGATATCTCCAATTGGTATTACCACTATTTAAATCTCCTACAGCGAAAACTTTTTTAATAGAGTCTGGGGCTATTTTTCGTGCTATTGCTTCTAATTGAACAGTCATTGCTCTTCCCCAACAAAATCCTACATCTGCTCCTATTGGGTTGTACTTGTTATATAAATCTAAAGAAGATACAGGGTTTTGATTAACTAAGCGGTAAATATAATGAGCTTCTTTGTCTGATATTTCGCTTATTTTTCCAGTTTCTTTTCTAGGTTTGTAACTTGCTAAATACTTTAAAATATTGGCATTGTTTAATTTTGCAACATTTATATCAATTTCTTTATAGTTAAATAAATTACCTAATTTTGAGAAATGACGACCAGGCATTGCCCATAGAATCCCCCTTCTTTCCTTAAGGCTAAAACCTGCCATTTTTAAAAGTTTAGATTTTCTTCTTATCTGTGCCCATGAGTAATTTTCACTATAGTTTAAAAGTTGGTTAGTTCCTTTTTTATATCTGCCTAAAATGCTTACAAGAAAGATAGCTTTTTTCTTAATATTGTTAAGTTTATATTTTACAATACCTTCAATGAGTTGAACTTGTTCGGGAGAATAAAAGTCGATGGGAAGTGTTGTTATTATACTTACAAACTCTCTATTTGCATTAATATTTTTATCTAAATTTTTGATAAAATTATTAATACTTGCTCTAATTGGGTTTAAGCTTTTAAATTCATCACCTGATGGAATAGTATCAGCATCGTATACAAATACATCTTCTAAAGTATCAAAACATGTTTTGCCACCATTTATATTAGCTATATTTCTATTGAAATTATTGTTTTGTACAATAGATGTATTTTTATAGTTATTGGATTTAAAGCAACCTGCTACTGCAGATATGAGTAAAATTAAGAATATTTTATAAAGTGTCACAATAGATGACTTATCGGCCATTAAGGTAAACTTTTTAGTAAAATAGAACTATATATTTCAGTTATGGTTTATTTAATTAGTCATTAGTAAAATAATTAACCTAATTATTACAATAACTTATAGGTAAAGTTTTATTTTAAAATGCCCGATATATTTAGTCAGGAATCAAGGGAGCATTTATGTCTTCAAATTCAAGTAAGAAATTTTCATCTAAAGGAGCTGATCATTTAGATAATTATGATATTTTAAGAAAATTAGTACCTAAGAAGTACTTAAATTTAGCATTATCTATTCAAAATATTATAGATGAAAATTTAGCAATTTCTCTTAAGATGAATTTTGGAAATAGTATAAATATCCTACCAGTTAGATTGATATTTATAGATGATAAAATATATCTTCAAGGTGAAAATATTGATGATAATGGGGCACTATCATTAAATTTATCAGATATAAAATCTTATAAATCTTATAGTGTGATTGAACTCCCTAGCTTAAATGTTTCAATTTTTGATGAATTATCTAGGTCTTATTTATCTATGGAGAACAAAGAGTATAGGGTTATTTTAAGATCTAAATGTCCTGGAGAAGGTATTTTTCCAATTCAATTTCATTATTTGGGGGATTCATATTTTATTTGGAGTAAAGATGGAAGTATGGTTTATGTAGCAAATATGTTTTTATCAAAATCGCTTCTTAAATATTTTGAAATTTTAGATGGTAAGATGGACATTTTATCTCCAGAAAGGCTCATAAAGGAATACAAAGAGTACAAAGACAAAAAAGATAATGTAGCTTAATTATATTTTTGACTTTGGTTTTTTACTGATTCAGCATGAATTATACTATAGATTTGTTTGATATAATTGGGAGAAATATGATTTTCATTAGCAATTTCTTGGCAGTTATTTAATAGCTCATTCATTCTTTTCTCTTGAAATGGTGTTATATTATTTTCTCTTTTTAAGTTTCCGATCTTTCTTACTATATCAACTCTATCTTTTAAAAGAGATATGATTCTTCTATCTATAGTATCTATTTTTTCTCTAAAATCCTCTAGGTTTTCTAAGTAATTTTTATTAGTAGACGTATTCTTTTTATATAAAATATTTTCAAGAATATTTTGCAATTCTTTAGGGGTTACTTGTTGCTTGGAATCACTTAGGGCCTCTTTAGGATTTATATGGGTTTCTATCATTAATCCGTCCATATTTAAATCTATTGCCCACTGACAAATCATATCTATGCCTTCTCTTTTTCCTACGATGTGACTGGCATCACAGATAATTGGAAGTAGGGGATATTTCCTCTTTAATTCAAGTGGAATTTCCCAAAGAGGATTATTTCTATAATCACTACTATTGAAAGTTGAAAATCCTCTATGGATTGCCACTACTTTATTTATTCCCTTTTTTGTAATTCTCTCAATAGCACCAATCCAAAGGGATAAATCGGGATTTATAGGGTTTTTAATCATTATAGGAATGTCAACGCCTTTAAGAGCATTAGCTATTTCTGAAACGGCAAAGGGATTAACAGTTGTTCTTGCTCCTAACCATAAAATATCGACATTATTTTTTAGAGCTGTTTCTACATGATAGGAAGTAGCAACTTCAATAGCAGTTAAAAAGTTATATTTTTCCTTTACTAACTTTAACCAAGGAAGGGCAATGTTTCCAAGACCTTGAAAATTTCCAGGTCTTGTTCTTGGTTTCCAAATTCCAGCTCTAAATATTTTTACGCTATCTGGGCATATTTTTTTTATGCAATCAGCTGTCTTTAAGACTTGTTCTTGACTTTCAGCACTGCAGGGGCCTGCAATTACTAGAGGTTTATTTTTATTGATAGGAAGCCAATCAGATAATCTTAAAATTTCCATGAGCTAAAATATACATTGCTTATGGTAAAATTTAAACTATAGTAGATTTTTGAATTTCTAAAAATTTAGCATAGCATTGTATCTATTATTATTTGCATTATTAGCTCTAAATGCTATATTTCCAGAAAACATGGTAAACCAAGAGTCAATTTACAAATACGCAATTAGTCATAGTAGCACTCCTTCTGATATTTGTTTTAAGCTTCAGCAGGAAACCAAAAAGAGAGAGACCCTAAGTCAGATGTTAATTGGAGATTTAGAGGCATCATTTTTAGGGTTTTTAGTAAGATATGGAAATGTAAAAAGAATTTTGGAAATAGGAACATTTACCGGATTCTCAGCACTGTCTATGGCTGAGCAATTACCTGATGATGGGGAGATATTTACAATAGATGTTGAAAGGAGAGATTGGGCTAGAGAAATTTGTAGTAAAAGCTTATCTAGTAAAAAAATTAAATATCTTTTAGGTAAAGGTTTAGAAGAAATGGGTAAATTAAGTGGAAAATTTGATTTGATCTTTATAGATGCTGATAAATCTAATTATCCAGCTTATTTTGAAAAATCATTGGATATACTAAATGATAATGGCTGTATTATTATAGATAATGTTATTTGGGATGGAAAGGTTTTGAAAGATAATGGTGATAACTCAACTAAAGCCATTAAAAGTACTAATGAAATGATTGCATCAAATGCTGATTTATATGCAACATTATTGCCCATTAGAGATGGGGTTTTTCTAGTTCAAAAAAGATAGGATATTTATGTTTTATGAAGGTTATATTCTTACAGCTAGAGGTAGTGATGAAGACGGTATTCATAAGTTACATTATTTTGGTATAGATAAAGATGGTAGCTTTGAAATTATTATTGATAATCAAAAGCCAGTTTTCTTTATAGAAAGATCTGCAAAATTACCTAATAATTTATCCTGTGAAAGAAAATCTGTAAAACTTTCTTCATTTTCAGGTGAAAATGTAGATGCATTATACTTTTCTTCTATAAGAGATTTATATAATGCTAGAGATCAGTTAAAACAAATTGGTATTAGGACATTTGAAGCAGATATTCTTCCAGTTGAAAGATTTTTGATGGAAAATCTTATAAATGTATCTATTGATTTTAAAGGAGAGATTACTAAATCATCTAAAGGTCTAAGACAATTTATTAATCCTCAAGTTAAAGGTGGAAGTTTTCAACCTAGCTTTTCATCCTTATCTCTTGATATAGAGACAGGTATAAATAATGAGCTTTATTCAATTGGTATTCACTATGTAGGTAAAAACAAAGAAGTTAAAAAAGTTTTTATGGTTGGTGATGAGAAAGAGAATAAAGACTACCTATATCTATTTGAAAATGAAAAACAAGTATATAGAGCATTTGTCAAAGAGTTTTATAAATTAGATCCAGATTTTATTTATGGGTGGCATGTTGCAGGATTTGATCTTAAATTTTTAGCAGAAAAATGTCATAAGTGGGGAGAGAATTTTATTTTAGGTAGAGGAGGAGGAATTGTTGGTTTTGTTGAAAGAACTAATATGGGAATGCTTGCAAAGATTGATGGTAGGGTAGTTATCGATGGGCCTAATACCCTTAGGTCTTCATTTTTTACTTTTGAGGATTATCGTTTACAAACAGTTGCTAGTGAAGTTTTAGGTGTTGGGAAAGATATTGAAGGAAGTAATGGTGATAAGATTGAGGAGATTGCTAGAAGATTTAATGAAGATAAATATGCTCTTGCAAAATATAATTTACTTGATTGTACTTTGGTTACAGATATTTATAAAAAACTATCTATAATAGATATTCTTTATAATAGAAGTATTATAAGTGGAATGACTATTAATCGTATTGGAATTTCTACTGCCTCATTTGATCATTTTTTTGTTCCTAAATTACATAGAAAGGGATATGTAGCAGCTAATGTAACAGATATTCAAAAAGATTTTGCTGCTGCTGGTGGATATGTAATGGAACCTATAACAGGTATGAATGAACATGTTATTGTTATGGATTTTAAAAGTCTATATCCTACCATTATTAAGACATTTAATATTGATCCATATTCTCTTTTAAAGTCCAAAGTTAATCCTTTATTAACTCCTGCAGGAATAGAATTCTCCAGAACTGAGCATATTCTTCCTGAATTTATTGATCAATTAATGGAAAAGAGAAAAAGCGTTAAGGATAAAGATGAAAACTTATCACAAGCTATAAAAATATTAATGAATAGTCTATATGGCGTTATGGGTTCTGGTAGGTCAAGATTTTATAATTCTTCCCTACCCACATCAATAACAAAAACCGGACATTGGATATTAAAAGAGCTAAAAACTTATTTTGACGATATAGGGTATGAGATTATATATGGAGATACAGATTCAATCTTTTTAAAGTTGAAGTTAAGTGATAGGACAGAAGTTTTCAAACGTAGTAGGCAACTTGTCAGTCAAGCTAATGATTATTTAAGGAAAATAATTAAAAGACAATTTAGTGTAGATTCTCAATTAGATTTAGAATTTGAAGATTATTATAGAAAAATATTTATTCCCACAGTAAGAGCTGGTACTAGAGGTGCAAAGAAACGATATGTTGGATTAATGCAGTCTGAGTCAGGAGAAGAGAGTTTAAAATTTATTGGTATGGAATTTGTAAGAAGTGATTGGACAAAAATGGCAAAGGAATTTCAATATGAAATTTTTAAAAGATTATTTTATGATGGAGATATAGAAGTTTGGCTAAAAAAATTTGTAGATAAGTTTAGAGAAGGAGAATTTAATGATAAATTATATTATAAAAAGCGGTTATCTAAACAAGTAAATGAATATGTTAAGAATATTCCCCCTCATGTAAAAGCAGCTAAGAAGTTAGAAGAGGCAGGAATTAATATTCCTAATTATGTTCGTTATGTAATAACTCAAAGAGGGCCAGTTCCTATTGAGTTAGAGCATAAGGATATTGATTATGAACACTATATTGAAAGGCAGATTAAACCATTGGCTGATTCTATTTTAAGTGTTAGAGGAGAGTCTTTTGATAATTTCTTTGAAAGTCAATTGAGCTTATTCTAATGAGCAATCAAGATAATAAAGAAATAAGTTTTTTAACTAATGAAACTTTAAAGTTATCTAAAGATGTCTTTAAAAAAAATGTTAAGGAATCAGAGATTGTTGATGGGCAAATAAACATTCCTTCTAATTCTAGTGGTATTTTATTTAATGTAATAAGTAAAAAGTCTCTTATTAGAATCTACTCTTTACCGGTATTAAATTTAAAAGAAGAATTTTTAAATACTATTTCTAATAAAAATAGCTATAAAAACAAACTGAATTTATTAGAGGGAGTTATCCCTAGGTTTTTTGTAACCCCTACTTTTGCTATAGCAGAAAGAGTTGCTACAGAAGTTTCTAAATGCTTTCCTTATAATGAAGATTTTATTTCAAACAGTGGAGATAGAAGTTATTATTGGTGGTTGAAATTAGGAGTAGATAATTTTAGTATAGCTATGAACCCTAAGCTTCCTTTGAATAATTTAGCTTCATATATAAAGTTAGGACCATTAGGAGATTATAGTATTTCTTTTGAAATTTTTAATAGGTCTAAAGAAGCTGTTAAAAATTTATTTTCATTAGGACAATTTAATATATTTAAAGATTCTCTTACGGTGTTTTGTGGAGATGACAAGGATAAATTTAAAATGTTGAAAAACATTTTTTATAAAGGTATCTATGAGAGGCTTAATTCTGTGGGTTCTAGTCAATTAACAGTTTCCATGTATCTTGAAGAATTGGCATTTATTCGTAAGTTTTTTATTTCTCTTTGATTATATAACTATTTTGGTATGATTATTAGTATAATTTTACTAATTAGTGATAAAATAGAGTTGAAAAACAGGAAGTTTTTATGGGGTTATTTGGAAGGAAAGAACCTCCTAGGAGGGATTATAATCAAGATTCGAGTAGTAGTATTGGGAGTGATAGGCTGCAGGATGCTGTTGAGAGAAACAGAATAAAGCAGCTGAAAAAGGAGTATCGTCAAGGAGTTCTAGAGAGGCGTTACCAAGAGGATAATTCTTCAGTATTGGGGCAAAACCCAAATCAAAGTTCAAAGTTTGGTGAGCAACCAATATTTGAACAAAACCAAAATCAAGGTTCAAGATTTGGTGGTCAGCCAGCATTTGGGCAAAGTTCTTACGAACAACCAGGTTTTGGCAATAGGTTTGGCCAGCAACCTAACTTTGGGCAGAGACATAATCCAAATCAGGGATCAAGCTTTGGTCAAAGATCTAACCATCCAACATTTGGACAAGCTCCTTATCATAGGCAGGATTTTTCTAGAACACCCAATCAGCAATCGATATTTGGGCAGAACTCAAGTTTTAACAATAATTTCTCGGCAGGAGTAAATAGTTCATTGGGAGGTGGCAGATCTACAAACTTTAATCATAGGCCAATGGGAGGGCAGTTAATGGGAAATAGATTTGGTTCATCTAATTCGACAAGCTTTGGAGCTTCAAAATTTGCTAATCCATCTTATAGTACTAACAAGAATTTTCTTAAAATATCTATTCCTGAATCATTAAAGGCTTTTTTTGCTAAATGGACTTATAGGGGGGCTTGGATATTTTGTTTGTTTTTACTTGTAAGATTGATTTTTTCTAAAGGAGGTATTTCTGATTTTTACTCTCTAAAGAAAACTCTTAATCAGTATAATGTCAATTATGAAAAAATTAAGAAAGAAAACATTGAACTTAAAAAAACTATACATATGATAAAGCATAATTCTTCATACCAAAAAAAATTGGTAAGAAATCACTTAGGGTTTATTGCCAAGGATGAGTTTTTAGTAGTATTTCCGAAAAGGAAGTAGAAGATTTCCATATTAATTTATCACCCTTTTTTATATTTTTAGCAATAGGAGAATCTGACCTTATTTCTAGAACATGCCTACAAAAAATACTATCGGTTGTATCAATCTTATTGTTGGGAGTATGATATTTATTAGGATTAGCTTTTAAATTTCTTACTATTTCTATAACTTTAAAGTTTTTATCTAAAAAGAATATGTCTAAGTTGAAATATGTTTGAGGCATCCAAAAGACTCTTTTTCCTGGGTTTTTATAGACAAATAACATTCCATAATTTTTAGGAAAATCTTTTGGCTTTACTGAACTTAATCCTTTTACTATTTGTTTTTTAGTTATGGCAAGTTTTAGTACAATTTTTTGTCCAGATGGAAGAATAAAATAGTGATTATTTTTTTTACTACTAAATAGTGTTAATATTATAGGTATTAATATTAGTGGAAATAAGGTTTTTCTAGACATATATAGTATAATTTGTTTTTATTTTATCAGATAATAATTAGCATTTTAATATGGTAAGTAAATTATTAAGAACTCATGATTGTGGACAACTTAGCGTAGAAGATGTTGGTAAAGATGTAATATTATGTGGTTGGATAAATAAGATTCGAAATTTAGGCTCATTATTTTTTATTGATATTAGAGATAAATATGGTATTACTCAGATAAATTTATCCGAGTATTCAGATAAGAAATTATTAGAAAAATGTTCTTTAGAATCTGTTATTAAAGTTTGTGGAGTTGTTAATCCTAGACCAGATGAAGCTATTAATAAGGATATGCTAACTGGATATGTTGAAGTATGTGCTAGTAATATCGAAATATTATCTCTTTGTGAAGATAGTATTCCACTTCTTCCAAGTAGTTTAATTAAATCAACTCAGGAACATAGAATGCGTTATCGTTATTTGGATTTACGTAATAACTATTTGCAAAATAATCTTTTGTTAAGATCTCAAATTAAAAATAGAGTTAGAAGCTTTTTATCAGAGAGTGGGTTTGTTGAAATTGAGACACCTATACTTTATAAATCTACTCCAGAAGGAGCTAGAGATTTTTTAGTACCTAGTCGCCTACATCCTAAAGCGGTATATGCTCTTCCTCAGTCTCCTCAAACATTAAAACAATTGTTAATGATAGGTGGAATTGATCGTTACTTTCAAATTTGTAGATGTTTTCGCGATGAAGATTTTAGAGGAGATCGTCAACCAGAATTTACTCAAATAGATGTGGAAATATCCTTTGCTACTAAAGATACTATCAAATATTTAACTGAACAGTTACTTAAGGATATTTTTCAATTAGAGGATAATTTTTCAATTGAAACTATAAGCTATAAAGAAGCAATGGATTTGTATGGAACTGATAAACCTGATTTACGTTTTGGATTAAACCATATGGATACTACATTTCTTTGGAAGAATTCCTCCTTTTCTATTTTATCTGATCCTGCTAATAAGGATGGTTTAGTTAAGGCGATTTTTTTACCCAAATCGTGTGGAAGTTTATCTCGTAAGTCTATTGATGAATTATCCAAGATTGTAAGGCCATTTGGTATTAAAGGAGTTGGTTTTTATAAAACCGAAAACGGCGTAATATCTGGAGGAATTTCTAAATTTATAACTAATGATATCCAGTTGAATCTAGAGCAATTAAAATCTGTTGATGAAAGTGATGGTATCTGGTTTTTTATTGCAGGATTAAATCATAAATTAGTTCATGGAGCTAGTGATGCACTAAGAAGACATCTAGCGAAAAATACTAATATTATAAATAATGAGTTTAAATTTGTTTGGGTAGAACAATTTCCATTATTTAATTGGTCTGAAGGAGATAATAGATTTTTTTCAACTCATCATCCTTTTACTATGGTTGATAACTCACAGGTAAATAGATTATTAAATGCAAAAAATGAAGATATTCTCAAATTATATGCCCAATCATATGATGTAGTATGTAATGGTTATGAAATAGGTGGAGGTTCAATCAGGATTCATGATCAAGATATTCAAACTAAAGTCTTTGAGATTCTAAATATGAATAAAGAACAGATCAATAAGATGTTTGGTTTTTTTATAGAAGCTCTAAAGTATGGAGTACCTCCTCATGGTGGAATAGCTTTTGGACTTGATAGGATAATGATGCTACTTTGTAATACTAATTATATTGGCGATGTTATTGCTTTTCCTAAAACTAGTTCAGCTATTGATCTTATGAGTTCTGCACCAACTACTCCTTCAAAAAAACAAGTCAAAGAATTACATTTTAAATGGGATTAATGTAAGTCTTTTAAAATGATTTTTTTAAAATCATCTAATTTTTTTAAAGCATTTATAGGGGTGATTTCCAAGGTATTGGTTTTATTTATGTCATCTATAATTTTTTTTATATTAGTTGATAGTTCTTGATTATCTTTTTTGTTTTTTGTATTGATTCTAGGACTTCTTTCAAAAGTATTTAGAATATTTTTTGCTCTTTTTAGTAGATTAATCGGTAACCCTGCCATTTTAGCAACTTCTACTCCAAAGCTTTCAGTTGCATGTCCATTTATTAATTGATATAAAAATTGTATTTCTCCACTTTTATTATCTATAGCGATAGTAAAATTTTTAGCTTGTGGTAATTTTTCTACTAAATCTACTAACTCATGGTAATGAGTGGCAAATAGGGTTAATCCTTTTATATTATTTATTAAATATTCAATTAATGCCCAAGCAATACTTAGACCATCATGAGTAGAAGTACCTCTCCCAATTTCATCTAATATTATTAGGGATTTTGAAGTTGCATGACGGAGAATTTCTGCAGTTTCTGACATCTCCACCATAAATGTAGAATAACCTTGTTGTATATCATCGTTTGCTCCTAAACGACTAAAAATGTAATCACAAATTCCTAGATTAGCATTTTCAGCGGGAACAAATGAGCCAATTTGAGAAAGAATTTGAACTATAGCAATTTCTCTCATTACAGTAGTTTTTCCTGCCATATTAGGTCCAGTAATTAATCCCATAAATGTTTTCTCATTAAGACAAATGCTATGAGGAACAAAATATTGTTTTAATGTTTGTTTAATTAAAGGATGCCAAGCATTTTTTAAGTCTATAATTTTTTTAGATTCTTCTATTTTTGGACAAATAAATTCTTCTATATAGCAAACCCAACTTATTGATGACATAGCATCTAAGAATGCGATATTTTCAGATATAATTTTAATTATATGAGAAGTATCAGTAATTTCTTTTATTATATTATCAAAAATATTATTTTCTATTTTTTCTAAATTATCTCTCGCTACTATTATTTCTTTTTCAAAATTTGCTAATTTATCAGTAGTGAATCTCTCCCCGTTTGTGAGAGTTTGCTTGCGTTTAAAGTTTTTTGGTGCTAAATGAGATTGAGATTTTGTAATTTCAATAAAAAATCCAAATACATTATTTGATCTTATCTTTAATTTAGAAATATTTGTCTCTTTTCGATAAAAGGATTCAAGTTTTAATAATTTATCAGCAATAGAAGTATTTAGAGATGCTAATTGATCACGGTTTTTGTTATATCCTTTTTTTATAAGATTGCCCTTTTCTGCAGTTGCTCCTATTTCGTCATTTATAGCTATTTTTATTTTAGAAATTACATCTTTGATTCTTTTTTCTTTTGAGAGTTCAATTATTTTAAATAATTTCTTATTACTTAAAAATGTACACTTTTCTTTAACAGAAAAAAAGCTTTCAATACTACTTACCAGATTAATTAAATCTCTATTATTTGCTCTTTTTGTAGATATTTTTGTAAGTAATCTCTCGAGATCATATATATTACATAAATGCTCTCTAATGTACTCTAAATTAGAAGTATTATTTTTTAGGTTGTGAACTAGCTTTTGTCTTGTTAATATTTTCTCTTTACTTATAAGTGGGTTTAAAAACAACTCTCTTAATCTTCTAGCTCCCATTGCCGTTTTTGTTTTATCCATGAATCCTAATAAGCTTTGTTTGTATTTATTGTGATCAATAGGTAGTATCTCTAAACCAGTTAAGGTTTTATAGTTAACATTCATTGTCTTATCGTCTGTTTTTAGTTTAAATTGGTCTATGTGCTTTAGATTATTAGCATTTTTGGTGGAACAGACATAATAGGTAATCGCTCCTAAGGGAGGGATAATATTTTTATTATTTTTTAAAGTATTATCAATTTTAAAATTAGGTACAAATTTTTCTATATAAGAGTATGTGTATTTTGGATTAAAGTATTCCTGACTTAAATAAGTTTGCAAGATGTTTTGCTTTTTTATTAATTTTTCGACTATTGGCAAATGATCCCATTGGCCCATATAGGACATAAATTCCCTAGGTTCAGCGGTAGTTAAATATTCAACTAATTCATTGATTGACTTAAATATTTTTCCAAAAAATTTACCAGTAGTAAAATCTATTATAGTTAAGAAGAAATTTTTATCTTTTTGATAGGCACAAGTTATATAGTAGTTTTCTTTTTGTCTGGTTTGCTCAATGTTATATGGTATACCTGGACTTATAATCTGGGTTATTTCTCTTTTTACAATTTTTTTTGCATTTTTTGGATCTTCTACCTGTTCACATATTGCAACTTTTAATCCTTTTTGAGTTAATCTATCAGCATAGTTGGAGATAGAATGATGAGGTATTCCTGCCATGGGAATAGGAATACTGCCAATTTTTCCACGATGGGTTAGTGCTAAGTTTAAGATTTTAGATACTCTATGAGCATCTTCAAAAAATAATTCATAAAAGTCTCCCATACGGAATAGTAAAACATGATCATCTAATTGTTTTTTTATATTGTAGTATTGCTCCATCATAGGAGTGAGCTTTAGTCCTAAATCTATAATTTCTTGTAGGTTGCTTGATGACATCAACTAAAACTTACCATATGGAAAAGTTTTTGGCCTTAGCTATATAATACTCAAATAATTTTAATTAGTTATAATATTTGTCAATTTTGATTATAATCTAAAAAGCTTTAATTAAAATATGTTATAATTGGGCATTGCATAAGTTATGATTTTAGACAAGCAACAATCCATAATTATTGTTTTATTTTTAATACTACTATTTGGTATTTTTTTATTATCTAGTTTTAGAGATTTTGATAGTTATAAAAATCTACAAACTAGTAAATTTTCTCCTAATAATAAAGACCCTCATGCATTTAGTAATATGAAGATTTATATTCAAAATAATATGGATTACCACTTAAATCTTAAATCAGAATTTAGCTTAATAAGCGATGATAATAATTATAATTTTACATTTCCTCAGGGTAAAATTTACTTAGGCAATAAAAAATCTTTCTTATTCTCAGGAGAAAAGGGTGAGATTTATGCTAGTAATGATAAAGATATAGAAGTTATTATTACTAAGGCAGGAATTAGTGATAATAAGTCATCATTAAATGCAGATATAATTTTTTATAGTAAAAAAAATTCTGAAATTCAAGGTAATGGAAATGTTATTGGAAATATTGAAAATAAAAGGGGAGATTTAATTAATATAAGATCTAATAAAATGAGAGTTGATGTTGATGAGGGCAGTTTATACTATAGTGGCAAGGTGAAGGGATATATCAAAAAAAAGAGAATATACGAAAAGGGAAATATTGAGTTTTCAGCAGGCAGGGGGGAAGTAGATAAAAATAGGTTAAAAGTTTCTTTATATGATGATATTTCCATTAAAAAACAACGAGTTAAGGTATCAGGTTATAGGGGGGAAATCTTTTTTGAAAATCCAAATAAAAAACTCAGGTATTTTGTTGTTTATGACGATGTAAGGTTAGTACAGTTAGTAAAACCAGCAAATTCAATAGCTTTTGAAAGAAAAGCTTTTGCTGAGAAATTAGAGGGATTATCTACAGAGGATAAGATTATCTTAACTGGGTATCCTCAAGTTTATCAAAGAAATGATGTGATAAAAGGTAGTAGAATTATATTGAGAAAAGATAAAGAGGAACTAGAAATAGATGATGTTAATAGCAGGTTTAAAATTAAGTAGGGAGATATATGGCAACAGATACTCAATTAAAGGTTAATCACCTTAAGAAAAAGTATGGTGATAAAAACATTGTAAATGATGTTAGTTTGTCACTTTCTTCTGGTGAAATAGTTGGCTTGCTTGGGCCTAATGGTGCAGGAAAAACTACTTCTTTTTATATGATTGTAGGGCTTGTAAAGGTAGATGGAGGAGATATTTTTATTGATAACAGCAATATTACTGGTTTTCCCATTCACAAAAGGGCTCTTGAAGGTATTGGATACCTCCCTCAAGAGGCATCTATCTTCAGAGATATATCTGTGGAAGCAAATATATATTCTGCTCTAGAGTTGCAGGCAATACCTAAAAATAGAAAGGGAAATATTTTAGAGTCATTAATTGATGATTTTGGATTAAAGAGTATTAGGCATGAAAAGGGCTCAGTATTATCTGGAGGAGAAAGAAGAAGGGTGGAGATTGCCCGCTTATTGGCGTTAGAGCCGAAGTTTATTTTACTAGATGAACCGTTTGCAGGTGTAGATCCATTGGCGGTTGATGATGTTAAGCAAATTATTACAATTTTAAAAACAAATGGAATAGGTGTTTTAATTACTGATCATAATGTTAGAGAAACTTTAGATATTGTTGATCGTGCTTATATTATGAATACTGGAGAGATAATGGCATATGGAACTCCAGAAGAGATTATTGGCAACAAGGAGGTGAGAAAATTTTATTTAGGTGAAAAATTTAAATATTAAGTTTTAAGGGAGACTTAAAATGGTAAAACAGCTAATTGGACTTAAACAAGTGCAATCCTTGAAATTAAATCAGCAATTACAAAAGGCACTTAATCTTCTAACAATGACTCATAATGAAGTTGCTAGTGAAATAGCTAAAGAGATGTCTGAAAATCCTCTTTTAGAAGATAATGTTAGTGAAGATATTATTTGCGATATAGAAAGTCGTCATAATGAAGAAATTATAGAAATACAAAATAAGGAAATAGATGCAAGTACTTTAAATCAAAGTTTGGTAGTAGGTGGTAGTAATTTTGATTGGCAAGATTATATTAATGGTGATGATATTTTAAAGTTAGAAGAGAAAATAACAAATTTTTCAAATAATAAATCAAGAGATTATATTACAAATTTTGATGATATTTCTGATAATAAGGAGCAATTATTATCTAATTATTTACATTGGCAATTTTCAATGGAAGACCTCAAAGAAGATGAAAGAGCATTTGGTAACTTTATAATAAATAATATTAACGAAGATGGATATTTAATAGCTAGTTTTAATGAATTACTGAAACTATACAAAATAGATAGAAATAAGGCACTTAAAGTAATCGATATAATTAAAGGACTTGATCCTGTTGGATGTGGTTGTGATAATTTAACAGATTCACTTTTAGTACAAGCTAATATAAAGGGTGTTAACTCTGATTTAATGCAAAATATTATTAAATATCATCTAAATGATATTTGTAAAAATAATATTGACTCTATTTCTAAAAAATTAAATGTAAATAAGTCACAATTGCTAATTTGTCGTAATGACTTAAAGGAATTATATTTAAAACCTGGAAGATTATTTTCTAGTCAAACTACAAATTATATAGTTCCAGACATCTATTTATTGGATATGGGAGATAGTTTTATTATTAAAATAAATAATGATGGAGTTCCTGATTTACATATATCTAATACTTATAAATCAATATTAAATGATAAGTCAGTTGATAAAAAGACTAATAAATATGTCAGGGAAAAATTAAAAGCAGCGAATTTTTTAATAAAATCTATAAGAACTAGGCAAACTACTATCTATAAAGTTGCTACAGCTATTGTTAACAAACAAAGAGAATTTTTTAGAAAAGGAATTAATTATTTTAAGCCAATGATTTTAAAAGATATTGCAAATGAAACAGGATTGCATGAATCAACCGTTTCAAGAGTTACTAATAATAAATACATACATACCCCCATGGGATTATTTGAGTTAAAATATTTTTTTAATAGTAGTAAAATAAATAGTGTTACGGGCATCTCTGATATATCAGATAAAATCTTAATGGCTAGAATAAAAGATTTAATTGCTAAAGAAGATTTATCTAAGCCATTTTCTGACCAAAAGATATCAGAACTATTAACTAAATATAATATTAAAGTATCAAGAAGGACAGTTACAAAATATAGAGAGCAATTGGGTTATTCATCTTCTTTTTTAAGAAAGAATGTATCTTAAGCTTACAGTGAGGAGGAAATATGAAAATTATTATTTCTTTTAAGAATATTAATGCAACTATTAGAAAGAGAGTATTAATTTCGAGCAAAACTAAAAAATTAGATAAGTTTATTAAAGGGAATTATCGAGCTAAATGGTGCTTTTATAGAAAAAATGATCAAGTTTGTGCTGATGTTTCTTTAATAGGATCTCATTTTGTTTATCATGCTCAAGGTCAATCTAGTGGATTTGTTAAGACTTTAGATTTGATATTAGAAAAGATAAAAAAACAGCTATATAAGAGGAAAGATAAATTTGTCACTAAAGCTAGAAAGAAAGAGCAAGCAGTTATATTAGATCCAGAGCAAGCTTGGCTTGACTATGATTCTGCAGCTTAATTTATTTTAATGCTCGTAAGTGTTCAATTACTGTAGACCTTGCAGAGATGAAGTGTTGATGTTCAAGGAGTAATCCTTTGGAAATGCTTCTTATTTCTTCGGATTCCTTTTGTTCTACATCATTATCACTAGCTGCAATAGCAAATAATGATATTAAAACTTCCATTTTTTCATCATTGTCCAATATATCATTTAGAGGATAGCAGTATTTATGATTTTCAATGCCAGATAGGGACTTCATCTCTTGTATTGTTAGTTTTACTATAGCGTCAATATCTCTATCATTAATACTAGTCCACTGTTTTAATAACTTTCTCATTCCTTGAGTTTCTTCATTTGAAATATTCAGATTAGTGTAGGCAACTCTAGCAAGCAATCCTGCAATACATGCTACCAAGGTGAGCTCTTTTTCGGATGCTTGTGGCATAATGGTAGATATTTTATGATGTAAACTACTGAATTTTTCTTGCTCTTTGATGCTTTTTGTCTCTGAAAATTTTGCCCAAAATCCCATATCCTTTTTCCTTTATTTAGATTGTAATTTTGCTTTAAATTGGTTAAATAATCAAGTGGTTATAATTAGAGTAACTATTTATAATAAGGTATTATATATTTATGCCAGAAAAGTATTTATCACACAATCCAGGTGATGAGCAGCAGACTGGAATTGCTACTACAGAGATAATTAAAGTTAAAAAACCTGACCTATATAAGGTTATGTTGCATAACGATGATTACACTACTATGGACTTTGTAGTTCATGTACTTTGTAAGCACTTTGGAAAGGATAAAGCAGAGGCTCAAAGTATTATGTTGGAAGTTCATAATAAAGGAATAGCTGTATGTGGAATATATACCTATGAGGTTGCTGAGACAAAAGTCTCAACTATTATACAAGAAGCAGAGGATAAAGGTTTTCCACTTTTATGTACTATGGAGCCTGAGTAGTGATGTCTCATAAACTAGAATTTATTATGGATTCTGCTATAAAAAAGGCAATAGCTCTTTGTCATGAGTATATAACACTTGAACAGATACTTTGTGCTCTTTTGAAAGATGATGTCATTTTGGAGATTTTAGTTAATTGTGGAGCATCTCCTGATAATATTAGAAATCAATTAAATGAATTTTTAAAAGATGAAAGTAATTTTAGTATCTTATCAGATGGTCAAATTGAATCTTTAAGGTCAGTTCAGTTTAAAGATGAAGAAATACTAAAGGCAGCTGATGCTTCTGGGCTTAGATATCAGCCTCAAATTAGTTTGGCCCTTCAAAGGGTAATTCAAAGGGCAGCTGTTATGATTCATTCTTCTGGTAAAAGAGCCATTAGAAGTGAAAACATTTTGGTTGCAATTTTTCATGAAAAAGAGAGTTATGCTAGATACATTTTGGAGCAAAATGGAGTTGATCGTTTTAAGGTTATCAAGGAGATTTCAGCTAGAAATAGAAAACAGGAGAATTTAGATCGCAATTTAAGTTATACAAATGATAAAGTAAATACAGATAATAACTCTTATAGTACAAAAAGGTCAGTAGATTTATATACAACTAATTTGAGTAAACTATCTATGGAAGGAATGTTGGATCCTCTTGTTGGTTGCCAAGAATATCTTATTAGAATTACTCAAGTTTTATGTCGTCGTTATAAAAATAATCCTTTATTAGTTGGAGACCCTGGCGTTGGGAAAACTGCTATTGTTAGGGGATTTACTAACTTTATAAATAGTAAATCTTGTCCACATACTCTTAAAAATGCTACTGTTTATGAGCTCGATATGATGAGTTTGCTTGCTGGTACAAAGTTTAGAGGGGATTTTGAACAAAGAATTGAAGCAGTAATAAATGATTTAAAACAAGATGCAAAAAATGGTAAAAAGCCTATTTTATTTATAGATGAAATTCATGTTGTAATGGGAGCAGGTTCTACTGGTCATGGTTCAATGGATCTGTCAAATTGTCTCAAATCATCATTAATTGCCGGCAATATTAGATTTTTAGGCAGTACAACTTTTGAAGAATATAAGAAATTTATTGATAGGGATTATGCTTTTAGCCGTAGATTTCAAAAAATTGATATTGATGAGCCTTCAAAAGAGGATACATTAAAAATTTTACTTGGTTTAAGAAGTAAATTTGAAGATTTTCATGGAGTTAAATATTCAACACCTGTTTTAAAGTTGGTAGTAGAGTTAACGGATAAATATATCAGTGATCGTAAAAATCCTGATAAATCAATTGATATTGTTGATGAAGTAGGCTCTTATATGCAAATTTCAAAAGAATCAAAAAATAGGATAAAAGTTAGTAAATCAGACATTGAAAAGATGGTAGCTAAGGCAGCTAAGGTTCCTAGAGTTACAGTTGTTCAATCAGAGAGGGAATCATTATCGGGATTAAAATCTAGTTTGGAGAGGACATTATTTGGTCAACCTGAAGCCGTGGAAAAAGTTACCGATGCTATATTATTGTCTCGTTCAGGACTTTCTGTTCAAGATAGACCACAAGCTAGTTTTTTGTTTGCAGGTCCAACTGGTGTGGGTAAGACAGAGCTTGCTAGGCAATTATCTTTTTATTTGGGTTGCCATCTTCAAAGATTTGATATGTCAGAATATATGGAAAAACATGCAGTATCTAAACTTATTGGTGCTCCTCCTGGATATGTTGGACACGAAGATGGTGGGAGGTTAACCGATTCTATTAAGAAACATCCACATTGTGTTTTGTTATTGGATGAGCTAGAGAAGGCCCATAGTGATATTTACAATGTTCTTTTACAAGTCATGGATTATGGGAAATTAACTGATTCTCAGGGAAGAACTACTGATTTTAGAAATTGTATAATTATTATGACTACTAATGCAGGAAGTGGGGAAATGGAAGCAGGCAGTATCAGTTTAGGCAAAAAGGAGATAAATTCTAGTAAAAAAGATAGAGCCATTAAGCAATTTTTTCCTCCAGAATTTAGAAACAGATTAGATGCTGTTATTCATTTTAATCCTTTAACCCATCAAGAAATGATAAAGATTGTAGAAAAATTTATTGGAATTTTAGAAAATCAACTTCTTGAACATAATATTTCTTTGGAAATTGATGAATCAGCAATAAATTGGCTTGCTCGTGAGGGATTTGATGGGAAAATGGGTGCTAGACCATTATCTCGTTTAATAGATCAGATTGTAAAAAAACCGCTTTCAAAGGAGCTTTTATTTGGAAATTTAGGTAAAGGCGGAAAGGTTTTCATAAATCTATCAAAAGCTAAAAAAACTGGAAAAAATAATTTAAAATTGCAATTTTCTTAAAATTTTTTTTAAAATTTCTTTTTATAGGGGCATTTTTTATGTTTTTTTAGCTTTTTATTAAAAAAAATTAAAGATTATTTTAAAAGTTAACGAATAAAATTGTAATAAAATGCAAAAAAATTGTTTGAATTGTTTGCGTTAAGGAAAAAATATGATTATCATAAAAGTAATATTGCCAACCATAAGGAGGGTTTAATGGCTGCAAAAAAACGTAGAAGAAAAAAAGCTGCATCAAAGAAGAAAACTACTCGTAAAAAGACTACAAGAAAAAAGGCTACAAGAAGAAAAACTACAAAAAGGAAAGCCGCTAAGAAGAAGACTACGAGAAAAAAGAAAAGAAGAACAGTTAGAAAAAAGAAGTAAAAACTTGCTAACACACAGGATGTGTTTTTCTTCTTAAAGAAAAGGGCGATTATTTTAAAACCGCCCTTTTTTTTATCTATTTTTTCAAAATAATTGACTATATAAGTTATAAACTCCACTATATAAGAAATTATATAATGAGTAATGCAAGGGGTAATGTGGACCAGGGACTTGGAATAAGTAAAGTTAATATAAATAGTAAACTAAATTATGTAGGTAATAATACTGTGGAAATAGGAGGAATTACATTTCCTCCTAGGAAGGTTTGGGTAAAAACTTACGGATGTCAGATGAACTATCATGATAGTGAACGATTATTATCTCACTTAAGGAGATTGAATTTTTCTAAGATTGATAATCCAGAGCGAGCTGATATGGTACTTGTAAATAGTTGTGCTATTAGAGATTTATCTAATAATAAATTTTATTCTCAGTTGGGAGAACTAAAGCATTTAAAGAGAGAAAATAAAGATTTAATTATTGGAATAGGTGGGTGTGTAGCACAAGTTGAAGGTAAGGGACTGTTGAAAAAATATCCTCATTTAGATTTTGCTTTTGGGACAGATATGATTGATACCATAAATGATATGGTTTTTAGAGCATATGCAGGAGAGAGGAGTTTTGTATCAAA
Source organism: Bacteriovoracaceae bacterium (assembly GCA_965243505.1). Lineage (GTDB taxonomy): Bacteria > Bdellovibrionota > Bacteriovoracia > Bacteriovoracales > Bacteriovoracaceae > CBDEVA01. The sequence goes on from CBDEVA010000006.1 coordinate 66,769, forward strand.
TTCTTGGGATCGTAGTGAAAATTTTTCAATATCAACTAAGATTACTCATGATAATCCTAAAGCATTTATTAATATTATCAAGGGATGTAATAAGTATTGTAGTTATTGTATTGTTCCATACACTAGGGGGAAAGAGCGATCTCGCCGTATTGTAGAAGTTGTTTCCGATATAAAAAATCTCGTAGAATATAGTGGAATTCAAGAGGTAACTCTTTTGGGCCAGAATGTAAATTCCTATGGTCATGACAATAATGAAACATTTTCAGACCTCTTAGTTAAATTGGATCAAATAAATGGATTAGAATTAATTAGGTATACAACTAGCCATCCATACGATGTTAGTGATGAATTAATAGATGTTCATGGTAACACTAAAAAATTAGCTAATCACTTACATTTACCAGTACAGTCTGGCTCAGATGATGTATTAACTAGAATGTGTAGAGAATATACCGTAGAACATTATTTAGGATTATTGAAAAAATTAAGAATAAGTAACTCTAATATTGTTATAACAACTGATATTATTGTTGGTTTTGTAAATGAAACAGAAGAAGAATATAAAATGACTCTGAAATTACTAAAGGAGGCGCAGTTTGATTCTATTTATGCTTATGCTTATTCTAAAAGACCAAAGACAAAGGCTGCAAAATTAGTAGATAAATTATCTGATGATATTAGAGGTGTTCGCTTACGAGAATTACAGATGTTCCAATTATCTATTCAAGAGAAATTGAGATCAAAACTAGTTGGTAGAAGGTTCACTATTTTAGTTGATGGGCATAATAGTATGAGAGGTATAAAAAAGTTTAAAGGAAGAAGTAGTTGTAATAGAATCATTCACTTTATACCAGAAGATAATAATCACGATTATAAATGGGACTGGGTTGATATAGAAATAACTTCTACAACAGCATTAAGTTGTCAGGGTCGTTTAATAAAAAATCATGGCAAGAAAATAAAAGCTAATGAAACTAGGTATTAATATAATTGTATTGTCAGGTTCATTATCATTTTTTATTCATTATTAGTATAATGTATATATGAAATACCTAATTTTATTAGTCTTGTTTTTAACATCATTTAATGTTTATGGGATTATAGAATTTTCTACTAATTGGGGTTATCATAAGCAAATTTATGGTAATAATAGACAAAATACTCTTAGCAAGAAAGTATTTAGTACTGGTATTGCTATGTATTTTTTTAATTGGACAGCATTAGAAATTACTTATTCTAGAACAAAGGATCGTTTTTTAGAAACGGTTAGTACTAGTACAGTGGATATAGCACCATATACTATAACTGGTAGTAATACTACAGTTAATACTGACATTTATGGACTTGGTATTCGTCAAAGATTTTCTTCAACTCGGGACAGAGTAAGGCCTAGTATTAGTTTTGGAATTGCCTCTCAAAAGACAATTAGTAGAACTGACTATATATTAGAAAATACAATTACATCTCAGAGAATAAATTTAAATTCTACTCCTAGAGAGACAGAGGTTAGTGCCGCTTTTATTACTTTTGCTTTTGATATAGGTGTATCTCAAAGAATAGCACTAAGAGCTTCGGTAAAAACTGTTTTTAAAGCATTTGAGTTCAATAGGGCTAGTGATAATTTAAGATATACTGCTGGATTCACATGGTATTTTTAATTATTACAGCTAGTATTTAAAAATAAAAACATGAGATATTTTATATATTTAGCTTTATTGTTATTCTTTTCAATGATTACTTACTCTCAAAATAATAACTCTGATGAGATATCAGATGGGTATGTTTCTAAGAGTTTTTTAAATAGACATCTTAAAAAAAGAGAGGAATCTTCATTATTTAATAAGTTTAGTTATATTTGGAATCAAGGTTGGGAGCAATTTTATTTAATTAATAATGCTCGTAAAAATAGTGATATTTTATCTGATAACAGTATAAAGAAATCATATAAAGACAAAATCTTAAAAATACAAAAATATAAAAAGTATTTTTATAATTATTTAGGTAAAAGTAGTACAAAAATTTATGACAAAACAGTAATTTTAGATAGGGATGCTATTACATATTTAGTAATTGCTTCTCCCTATGATAAAATAGATGCACATAAAGAATGTTTTTTAATAGTGGGTTGTTTTCCTTATCTTGGGTTTTTTAGTTATAAAGATGCAATAAAATATGCTAAAAGTTTAGAAGAAATGGGAAAAATTACTTATATTCGTCCTGTTTATGCTTATTCCACATTAAACTATTTGGCAGATCCAATAGTTTCTTCATTTTTTCGGTATGATGATAAAAATTTGGCAGAATTAATATTTCATGAATTATTCCATACTATTTTTTTTGTTGAGAATGAAGTTATGTTAAATGAAAATTTAGCAAATTATTTTGCTAGTAGAATGGCTTGGGAGTATTTTTATTTAAGTGATAAAAGCATTATTAAGATAAAAAATAAAAGGAAGTTAACTAGATACCTTTATAAAGAATTAGTTATTATGATAAATAATCTAGATAAATTATATAAAAGATTAAAGCCTAAGGATAGAAAACAAGCAGAATATATTTTAAATAAGTTTATAAAAAATAATTTAAGACCTCATTTTATAAAAATTTGCAAAAAGAATAATATTGTGGATTGTTTTCCTTTAAATATAAAATGGAACAATGCATCTTTTGTAGAATTTAAGAATTATCAAGGATATATAGCAGAAATTGAAAACTTACATAGTAAATTAAAAATTTCTCTTAAAGATTTTTTTTATTATATTCAAAGTAGATATATTAAATATAAAAATTCTAATAGAAAAGGTAAATTTAAAGATATTTTGATAGAAAAATTATGAAGCATATTTTACTTATAAATAAATTAGAGCAATTAAATATTAATAAAGATTCTTCTCTGCAATTAGCTATTACACTTTATAGTATGAAAAAAGAAGTATTTATTCTTTTTACTAATGATTTATATTACATAAATGCTAATTCCAAAGAGTTAATTGTTTATGAATTTAAGGGTAATATAAGTGATAATTTTTATGTAGACTATTTTAACTTGGAGAATAAAAGAAATATTAAGCTTATTAAGGGTGATATTATTCATATGCGTTTAGATCCTCCATTTGATAGCTTTTATTTACAGGCCTTATGGCTTTTGAAATCTTTTGAAGATGTTGGAATTAAAGTTATTAATTCTGCAAAGGCCATTATATTAAATAATGAAAAGCTTCTTGCTTATCAGCAAAAACACTCAATTGATACATTTATTGGTATTTCAGATGAGTATTTTTTAAAATTTTGTAAGAGATTATTAAAAAATAATGTAAAAGAAATTGTATTTAAACCTTTGAATTTATATCAAGGTTTAGGAGTAGAAAGGTTTAATTTAGAATCTTGTAATGAAAAAAAATGGCTAGAAATTTTCAATAAGTATAAAAATAAGCATCAAGGGATGGTAATAGTTCAGCCATTTATACCAAATATTGTAAAGGGAGAAATACGTAGTGTATTTTTTATGGGAAATTATCTTGGAAGTATATTAAAAGTTCCTAAAGCTGGTGACTTTAGAAGTAATATTGTTCATGGGGCAAATTATTTAACTTATAATTTAGATAATATTATAAGAGATAAGTGTATAAATATATCACAAAAATTAATGGAGCAAGGTTTATCTCTTTTAGCATATGATATTTTAGAAGATAATATTCAAGAGATTAATATTACCTGTCCTGGTCTACTTGTTGAGGTTTCTTCTGCAAATAATCGTAACCTAAGTAGAGACATAGTTGATATTATAGACAATAGTATAGTTAGTTGATTAGTTCTACAGTATCATCAACACCAACTTCAATTTCAACTCCAACACATTCTTTATAAGATAGATCCGAAAACCTATTAGCATTACAATTTACGACATCTGGAGTGTTTTGAAGTTCATATTCATAGCAATCCATATCAGTTTTTATATTAAAAATTTCTATAGCTATAGGTTTTGTAGAAGGGGGTACATTTCCAGAGTAAAATTTATGTGCTTCAGATGGACAATCTTTTTTTGCCTCAAAGGTGTGGGTGGGCCCATTTTCCCACCTTCCAGTATTACTGTTGTATACTTTTAATCTAACCCCAACTTTTGCATATACAAATTCACGTGTTTTAAAATCACATGTTTTATTAATATTACTTGATGTTGTACCATCTCTTCTTTTTAATGATGCCCCTCCAACATTATTAGCTGTTCTCCATCTAGTTACTGTAGATGGTTTTATTCTTAATTCAAAATAAGAATCTGTTGATAGAGCTCTAGAAAATGAATTTACTTTACTGTCACTATAGGAATTCCAATCAGAATTATTATTTCCTTTTCCTTTTCCTTTTATGATTACACTTGTCTTCCTAGAAGAATAATTTGATGTAAATTCTCCTCTTTGTGTTGTTTTTCCAACACTTCCATAAGGACATGGACTATTAGCTTCTTCTTTTCTTTTATTAGCTACATCCTTATTATATTGATCTTGACATTCGTACCAGCTTTTCCAAGGTTCGCACCCTCTACTGTCTAAACGATCTCTATTAACACGATTCTTATTATTTCCGCATGAAATCATTGTTAATATTAATGTAATTATAAAAAATTTTATCATGATTAGCTTATCGCTAATTTACTCAATTATCTTGAGAATTAATGACATATTTCTGAGCTTTTTATTTCATAGTGATTTCGTCTGAAATTTGCACTACTATAGCTATAATTGTTAAAATATTAATATCTTATGAAAATTCTTGAAAATTATATAAAGAGAATGGGCCCTGAGTTGATGAGATTTGCTTATATTATTTCTCCTGATGATGTAATTTGCGAACAACTTGTTATTAGTTCTGTTTCTAGATTGCTAAAAGATAATGCTTTCTTAAAGCAGATTTTAATTAATATTAAGTCAGGAGAATCGTTAGGAATTATTAAACGTTATTTATTAAAGAATATGTATAAGCTTAAATCTAAAAGATATTATAATGTAAAAGCTACTGGTATGATAGAAAATATTTATAAACCATTTTTTCAGTTAAATATAGAAGATAGATGTGTTTTATATTTAAAGGATCGAGCTAATTATAATTATAAAGAAATTGAAGAAATTACTGGAATGTTTAGTCATGATATCATTGCTGTTATTTTTCGAGCACGTAATAAGTTTAATAAACTTTTAGGAGGTAAATATCTTGGAGAGGCAAGAGAAGACAACCCATCTATTTCATAAGGATAATCATAAAATTTACTTAAAATTTTTACAAGAGATTGAACGGAGAGGGCGAGTTCAGGCAAGAAATATCCTATCTTCTATGGATTTTGATAATAAGAAATTATTAAATAGGCTTATATCTAGATCTGACTTTTGTAGAAAAGAATATGATTTAATAAATAATTTTTTAATTAATATAAAGAAACACATACCTTATAATAATTTTTCTCATGATATTAGGAAATCTTATGAATATTCTATTTCTGAAGTTTTTAAGAGAGTAAGAAGAAAAAATATTATAAGTTTTCTTAAGAAATTTTATATTTGGATAGAAAGAGTAAGGGTTATTCTTAAAGATTTATATAATGTGATTTTTTCTATTCGTATGGCAGTAGTTTATGTAGGTTCTATATTGCTTGGTTTATTACTGAATTGGATATTAAATTAATTTAATATTAAATAATAGTACATGATAAATTGATTATCTTTTATTAGTGCCACAGGAGGATTTGGAAGCATTCTAATATCTTTTAATGTGTTTTCAAACAGGTTGTGAATACTATCAAATTCAGATGATTTTATAATTTCAATAGATATAATATTCCCCTTTTTATCGAAGATAATTTTTCCTAATAGTCTATGCTTTTTTATGATATTTTTTTTTAGAAATGGGTTGCTACGTAATTGCTGTTGATAATTACTAATAAATGATCTTAGATATGCTAAATATGCTCTTTTTTGAAAACTATAAAATATTCTTTCAACTGTATTTAGTTCATCTTCATTTACTCCTTTTGGAGGATCAAATTTTATATTAAAAAATGCTTTTTGAAGTACCTCATTTAAATCAGGGTTATATTTAGTTTCAGGACTTATTGTAGTTTGTAATTGTTCTTTTAAGCCTTTTCTTAATTGTCTTTTATTATCTAAAAATTTATTTATTTGTTTTTTAAGCTTTATTTTGCTTTTTAGTGTTGGCAAACTAAAATACTTGGTTTTTGTATCCTTTATGCCTATCGTTTTGATGGCCTCATTGACAAGCTTTACATCAAAGCTTTTTAGTTGGGAATTATCTATGGTTTCGCCTGGAGGAGTATAAAATATAATTAATAAGTGTAGTATTATTGATATTAATAGAGATATAGGCATTTTAGTTTTCATAGAGTTATGCAATCATAAAATAATTTCATATGCAAATACTGATTGTTTTAATTTGTTTTTTCAATTGCTTGACTTGTTTGTTGCTACTTGTAAAACTAATATTAGGTACAGTTAGGAAAGTATATGAGAAAAATTTCTTGGAACTTTATTAAAAGTAAAAAAAGTGTTTTTGTTTTAGTTATTGCTTTTGGATTGATAGCTATTTCACTCTTTAATATTATTGATCATTCTTTACCTAAAAAGATAGTTAATCTCCAAGAAGGTGTTAATACTTGTTTTATAAGGGTTACTCAAACTTATATGGCAAAAGTTGTAGGAGATTTAAGCTCTAAGTACTTATCTTCAGAATTTACTAGGGCTACAGAGGAATGCTTTGCTAAGGCAATATCTGTTGCTAAAACTGATGTAGCTAAGTATTGGAGTATTATGGGAGAGTCATTAAATTCTATATCGTCTGGGGTTTATTGGTTTCATAATAAATTATCAGAAGTAAGTTTTGATAATTTAAACTTAAGTTTTTCAGATTTAGAAGATCGTAAAGATAATGCATATGAAATAATTAGTACTCAGTTATATAATCACCTTAATAGTAGAAAATATATTAATATTCTATCAGGGTTATTACTTTTTATAATAGTGTTTCTATCGTTTTTACTTTATTTTAAGTTGGAGGCAAAGAAGAAATTGAAAAATCAGTTAGAATTATCTGCTACTGAGATTATAAATTTAGATTTACAGGATAATATGAATAAGAAAAGAGTTGAAGATATAATTGAGCAAGCATTAGAGCAATCAAATTTTTATAATGTTAAAACATTATTTTTTAATTTTATAAAAATATTTGCTAAGAACAGAAGTAATGATAAAGAATTTGCCGTTATAGCTGATGGGAAAAGTAATGTAAATTTACTTATGGATAATAATGAAAAAACAATTAATGATATTATTGATAAAAATTGGAATAAAGATGGGGATATTGAGGAAATTAAAAAAGATAAATTATTTACAGCAGATAATGAAAGTCAATCGCTAGAAAATGTAGTGAATTTAAAGTCACTATTTGATAAATTATTAGAGCATTTTTCTCATTTTAAAGGTGAAATAGACTATAATATTAGTGATGGACTTCTTGTAAAAATTAACTATGGTGAACTACAACATGCTATATATCATATTTTAACTGCTTTTATAGAAAATATTAATATATTTAAGAAAGTTATAATAACTTCTAAGAATATGAAATATACAGTAATGCTTGATTTTTTTGTAGAGGGAGAGAGTTTAAATCAATATTCTCTAAAAGATTGGCTACAATGGCCAGTTCCTGGGCCTCGTGGTACCGAAGAATTAAGAACATGTATAGAGATACTAGATAGATATAATTGTAAGGTTGATTGCAAGAAAATTTTTAATGCTGATGAACAGCCAATAGGCTTATTAGTTCAACTGCAATTGCCTATTTACTTTGAAGAAAAAGAAAAAGCTAAAAAAGGAAAATATATTAGGGATGTTAAAAAGGGTACAAAGCAAATCTTTGAAAAAGAATTATCTTAGGTAATTATTAAAGAAATTATCAATATTATCTTGGCAAATATTAAATAGTTTATCTATTTTATTAAACATTTCTTGCCATTTTTTTATTACTAATTCTAAGTCTTTTAGTTTAGGAACTTCTAATTGGTATATTTGTTGAGCATAAAATTCAGGAGATTGCTTTTGGAGGTTTAAGCATAAAAATTCTATAAAAGATAATAAGAGTTCATTAGAATGAATTTTCATGGCTATTTGTTGATTTTCTGTAATAAATTCTAGGCTATAATTACAATTTTCTGTTTTAATTTTATTAAATGTTGTTATTGTCATATCATCATTAATTTTTTCAATATATACTTCTGGATTGTTTATAGATATAGAAAGCAACTCTAAATCTAATAATTTTTTAATTAAATACTTATTATTAAAATTTAATTTTTTACCACCAAGAGTAGTTTTTATATTTAATAATTTTTCTTTTATATCACAAAAAATAGAGATAGCTTGAGGTTCTCTTTTAGCGATACTATTAATATCATTAGTTATTATAGTAAAACATTCTATCAATGATTGAGCTGTATCATCCAATTTATTTTCTAATAAATTATTAATATCTTTGGTGATAGAAATCTGAGGATTTTTAAGTATAGGCTCATTAGTTGCTATAAATTCTGGTATTAAAATACTTTGTAATCTAGATTTAATTTTTGGCATATCACTTATAGTAAGTTGAATTAGTTGGTTACCTAGATTAGATAAAAAATATTCATTTAATAATTTATAATCAGTATTTACTTTTTTTGGAATTAATTTAAAGTACTTATATAACATATCTCCATATTTTTCCCTAAACTTCATCATTTCTTTATATGTGCAAACAGATATGTTTATATTAATTTTGTTTTCTAAATCAACTATTATTGCATAAGTAGGAGATTGATTTATCCAATTTATATGATGGTTAGTAGATTCATTATCTTTACTATCTTTTATAATAATATTTTCTAGATTAAAAAAGTTACCAAGGGGGCGATAATTTGATGAAAGAGAGGACATAAAAGAAGGATGAATTATTTTATGATTATTAATAGAGCTAATTAAAGAACCTTCTACTATAGCATCTTGGTGGAGATTAAATTGCATATAGTTATCTATTTTCTTCTGTTTTATAGATATATTATCAGGAGATTCACTGTTAAAAAGATTTGTTAACTCATTGTCAATTTTTTGAAAGTCACTAAAACTATAGAGATTTCCAGTAAAATTAAATGATATACAAGATTCTTTTTCACTATCTTTTGGAATTTTATAGTCTATATCTCTTTTTTTAAAGATGTATACATAATCAGATAATTCACCTTTATTTTCTAGTTCTTTGAAATTGAAATAAGATACTAATCTTGATCTATAAGTAATATCTTTTAGTTTATCTTTTAGACTATAAGATAAAATATTATAATTACATAGAATATACAAGAACCCTCCTGGACTTAATAATTCTATTTCATTACTAATTTCTTTAATTATGGCTAGAGCATTTTTTTCTTTTGAGTTTAAAAAAATTCTTTGATATTTATTATATTGTAATTTATTTTCAATAAATGATAATTGTATATCTTTTTTATATTTTCTGTTCATAGCTTGGCATATCATGGAAATAGGAGATATTTCATTTTGTGGTTTTACAGAAAATAGCATTTTTAAAAAATACCACTCATAACAAATATTTATGTATTCACAATTAGGATCATCTGTATTAAAGAAGTGGGGAGATATAATATGATTCCATTTTAAGTGAGTATTGTTTTCTTGTTCTGCCCAGTGAGATATCCCAATTGAGCAAGAATACTGGCCGGATATTTTAGTATTTAAAATAAATTGTATGTCTTTATTGTTATGATAATTTTTTTGTTCAAACCATTGAGGAAAATATATCATTAACATATTGGAAAACTTGCCAAACATTTTATGAGATAGTGAAAAACTATTATTTTTTAGGATTAATTTAGGAATACTAATTCTATATAGTTCGTAAACTGATAATGATGGTAGGTATTTAGTTAATTCATAAATTCTTTTTATTAAATTTTTTGATGGCCTATACCAATTATATAGATTTATATTTAAACAAGACGCTTTGATTTCCTTACTACTTCCAGCCGGAAAAATACTAGAAATAAATGAATTTGAATTCAATAGGTGATCATCTGTTAATATTATATTATTATTAGTTGCATAGCACTTTATAAAATTAACTTGATATATATATGCTGTTACAGACTGAAAACAGTACATATTTGTAAATAAGTCAATGTTTTCCCTGTATGGAGACAATGGATCTACAAAATGTTCCCAAAAAGTATCATAGTCATCTAGTTTTTTATCATTATTATCTTTATTGTTTAAATTATAATATTTAATAAATTTCTGATGAAATAAGTTTTCTCTAGATTTATTAAGATACCTTTTGTTTTTTAATAGTGAGAATGCTTCTTTGACTAGTAAATTTTGTATTTTTTGAATTTTTATGGCTTTTGACGATAATAACTCTTCTCCTGACCAATCTTGTAGTATGAATTTTTGTATAGATGAGTTTTTTATTTTTTTAACTTTTTTTTCAAGTGGTATTAATGGAGAATCAATATCGTAGAATTCTTTTATCCATTTAGATAAATTAAGGTTAGCATTTTTGTTGGTGTTTATATTCAAATTCTATATCCTTTTGTAGGGTAGTAGATTTTCCATAAAAAGCTTTCTATTGTCATCTGTAACCTGCATTATATTGTCTTGCAAAAATATTGTAATATTGCATTAAAGTTTTTTATTTTATTGTTCGATATAGCTTACTAAGGGGCAGTAATTATGAAAGATAGTGCAGTTGAATCTTGGATAAAGGGGGACAAAGAGTTACAAGATATAATGCAAGAGGTTGAAGAGCTTGGAAGTGGATTAGATGAGAATAAAAGTGATTCTCATCTTTCTGTTGTGGATAATTCTTCAAAAGAGGAAGAAAAAAATATAAAAAAACCCGATGATGCAAAGAATAATAAGTTATGTACTGTACATAATTTTAATCTTTCTTTTAATCTGGGTGGCAAAAATGTAGATATTTCTGTGAATGATTCAAAAGAATTAGTATTAAATTGTAGTGATATAAAGCTAACTATTAATGAGAGTGATTGTTTAGTTGAAATGAATGGCTCAATTAAAGTAAATCTTCCCAACTCTAAATAATTTATTGAAAATAAGATTATGTCTGTAAAGGTTCTAGGGGGAATTTCTAAGGGATTTACCCTAAAAGTTCCAAATAAAGTTCGTCCAACATCTATTTTGCTTAGAAGGAAAGTGTTTGATGCCAATCAAAATTGGCATGGGAAGGTTTTTATTGATTTGTGCTCAGGTAGTGGAGTTATGGGCATTGAAGCATGGTCTAGGGGGGCAAGAAAGGTTATTTTAATAGAGGAAAGCGAGGCTGTATTTAGTGTTATTATTGATAATGTTAAAAAAATTTCAATTAGTTATTTTGATAATTTTAAAAAGTTTCCAATAGAATGTTTTAATATTAGTGCAATAGTTTGGATAAATACTAATTTATCTTCTTTAAATTATGATAATTTAGTTATATTTTTTGATCCTCCTTATAAAAATCATGTATTATATGACTCACTTATAAGTTTGTTAATTAAAATTAAATTTTCAGGTGTATTGTGGTTTGAATCAGACAGTAAAAAAGGTATCCCAATAGATTATATTAGTAATTGGAATTTAAAACATAATAAGGTTTTTTATAGAGGTGATAGTTATATATCAATTATTAATTTTGCAAGTCATACCTAATGGGGTAGTCTGGAATTATGTTACATATAAGTTCTAGGATTAATGATATATCTGAAAGTATTACTTTAAAATTTAATGCTTTAGCTGTTGAAATGTCTAAAGAAGGTAAGAAAATATTTAATCTAACTGCTGGACAATTGCCTTTTAGACCTCCTTCAGGATTTATAAATTTAATTAGAAGTGAGTTAGATTTTTTAAGAAGTTTTCAATATTGCCCAGTAGGGGGTATTCCAGAGTTAAGAGAGAGTATCCTTAGTTATTTTGAAAAAACTAGGGGTATTTCTACTGGCGGGGAATGGGGATGTATAATTAGTAATGGGGCTAAGCATTCTATTTCTAATGTTTTATGTGCATTAGTTGAACCAGGAGATGAAGTTATAATTTTATCACCTTATTGGGTTAGTTATCCAGAAGTTATTAAATTGTATGGAGGTGTGCCAGTAGTTGTTAATTCTAATTATTATGATTCTTTTACTCCATCTATTAGTGAAATTAAAAGATTAATATCTGCTAGAACTAGAGCTGTTATAATCAATAGCCCAAATAATCCAGTAGGGGTTCATTATAATGAACATTGGATGGAAAGATTTGCACAACTTCTTTTAGAGAATCCAAAAATTAATGTTATTAGTGATGAGATTTATTATCACTTATGCTATTTTGATCCTAAACCTATTTATTTTTATCAAATCCATCCTGAACTTTTAGAGCGAACTATTATAATTGATGGCATATCTAAGTCTTTAGCCTCAACAGGGTTGCGTATTGGATGGGCTTTAGCTAATAATTCTTTTATTAGATCTATGATAAAACTTCAAGGTCAGACTACATCTGGTGCTAATAGTGTTGTCCAATCTGCATTGGCTCATTTTGGCTTTTCACAATTGGAGTCATATTTAAAGCCGATTCGTGATCATTTAAGAGATAATTCTATTTTAATAAAAGATGCTTACCAAGAAAGTAATATTGCTCATCTATGGTATCAGTCAACTTCAGCATTTTATTACTTAGTTAATTTTAATAATGCTCCAATTATTCAAAGATATCGCAATGAAAGAAGTGATCAACAAGATTTTTCATTCCAGCTATGTGAGGATATGCTAAATAAAATTGGAGTATCTGTTGTTCCCGGAACTCCTTTTGGTATTCCTAATTCTTTTAGAATCAGTTTAGTTTTAGATAGAGTTCCATTTGCAGAGGCGATTAGAAGAATTGTTAATTTTATTAGTTAATTACCTATACTAAAAAAATTAATGTCATCGAAGTTTATACTATATGAAAGAAGTTCAAAAGCTACTACAAATCTTTCAGCCTCTTTTTGCTTAAAGCTATTCCCAAGCTCAACGCCATAAAAACCAGCTGATATTCTAAAAAGTGGGATATCAATTGATATTCCTGTACTATAGTAACCACCATTCCATCCCATCATAATATCTATAAGTGGAAAATCAAGTAACATTCCTAGATGTAGTTTACTAGCAGTTTCAGAATTCTTATCAGTTATATTATGAATATCAAAAGAAAGGGAATAATCAAAATATTTAGAGCCTTTGGTAGAGTGTGCTATTCCAAAGTTAGTAGACATCTTTTGGTTGATAACTTGATTATCTCCTGTTATTTCGTCATATCTGGTATCATTGATATCCAGCAATGATAACCCTATGGTAGTTATTCTATTATTTCTTTTATAGTTGTATTCAAATCCAAGATCATATCCGGTTGCATCTCCTGAACTATAACCAAGGGTTCTTTTAATATCATCAAAGTCTTCAAGATCTTCGATAAGATCTAAAATTTCTGGGCTAAATATATCAAATATTTCATTAATAGACTCTCTATATAAAAATTTAATTCCTGTTCCAACAGAAAAATTATGGCCTTGAGTTATTTCCCCAACTTTTCCAACGATTGGGAATGAGTATGCCATTGCAATACCTCTATCATATATATAATTCATTATCATATGAGGTTGAGTTCTATTTTCGATGGAAAGAGATAGCTCTAGTTCGCTTAAATAAGATAGACCAAAATTTCCTATCTTTATTGTAGGAACGATACCAATTTGAGTATATATATTTTTACCAATTAATCTATTAACTACTTCTGTGGTATCGTCAGGAAAGTCTTTATAATCATCTTTTATTTCTGCCTTGAAATTATCGATACTTAAATTAACATGAAATATATCAGTAATTCCTATATACGGACTTATACCATAAAAACTAAAACCTCTATGACGAGCCATAGCTGCAGGATTATAAAATAGAGTTTTGCTATCGTCAGAAATAGCTGTATAGGCATCCCCCATAAATAGAGCATTATGACTTCTAGTTAAATAATCAAACGCCCATGTATTACTAGGGTTAAATAAGAGAATAAATATTGCAATGTATTTTATATTAATAATTGCTCCATAACTATTGCTATATAAATTTCAAGATGTTCAATAGGGTATGTTGCCGTAGAATTAGTGCAAGTTTGGGCATCTGTTACAGAGCAAACAGCTCCTACAGAAAGGTTAGTACATACTTGTGATAGATTGGGAACATTATTTATATTTTCTATGTCTTCTGAAAAGTTAATATTTGTTAGAATATCTGAAATATTATTCATAGTGGAGATGAGTTGGCATAGACGAGCTCTTCTTTCTGTAATTCCATCTTTAAGATCAGCATGACCATCATTGTTTGTTGCACAGTTACCAACTGAGTTGGTTGTTCTCAATGCGGCCATAGCTGCTTGAGCATTGGCAGTTGTATAGTCAGTTATACAGCTATTGGCTGCAGTATTCCTTGCACCCTTAACTCCATTTGCATCAGTATTTCCATAGTGATATGAATAACGTCCTAGTTGTACAATTAATTGCATAATGGCTTGAACTCCTATTGATGAGTTTTGGGAGTCTGTAAAGATAACACCTCTATTTGCATAACTACTACTTGAAATTCCTCCAGCGTATAATAATAGATTATTAGAGCGTTCTAATTCTTGAACTTCACTACTTGTGATACTTGGAACATTAGAGCTTTCAAAGGTACTAATAATACTTAAAAAACTACCAGTACTTATTCTATTTATATCATCTAGTAAAAAATTAATTGCAGAAAATCCTCCTCTACATGCTAATGCTGATGCATATATTTTGATAAATTCAGCATCTCTGTTTTGATAGCCAACTTTGTCTAAAATACTTATGGCATCGTCACAATTGTTATGTGACATCTCATATAGAGAGTTTAACTTTGCTATTTTTACCTTATCTTTATTGGATGACCCACAGGAGATAAAAACTACCAAGGAAATTAATAGTATTGTATGACCAATATAATTTGTTAATAATTTCATTTTATATTTTTATTTTATATTATAGGTAATAACAAGACGATTAGGTAATTTTAGCCAAAATCTCACAAAAAACAAAACAGTCAACTAATTGTATTTTGTTTAGTTTAAGCTAAACTATTAGTATTAAATGTTAAATTTTGATATTTTCGTTCAATTAACTTATATTTTTTCTATAAAAGTGATTACTATAGTTTAAATTATTTGAGGGGTTTTTTATTGAAAAAGACTTTTGTTTTAGATACTAATGTTATTTTGTTTGATCCTAGAGCTATTTATAAGTTTGGAAAACATAAAGTCTTTATTCCTCTAGTAGTTTTCGAGGAAGTTGATCGTTTTAAGAGAGATCAAAGTGAAAATGGTAGGAATGCTAGATATTTCTCTAGGTTAGTTGATGAGTTAAGAAGTAAAGGCACTATAAATAAAGGAGTTAGCTTAGATAGTGGAGGAACATTAGTATGTTCTTATCAGTCTAAAAATTATCAGTATAGGGACCTTATTGATTTAAATGCTGTGGATAACTCTATCTTATCTTGTGCACTATCTTTAAGAGATAGTGGTGAAAATGTTTTTTTAATTACTAAAGATATAAATTTAAGATTAAAGGCAGATATTTTAGGAATAACTGCTGAGGATTATAGTGAAAAGAAAGTTTCAGTTGATGATTTATATTCAGGTGTTAGAATTATGATTTTTTCAGAAAAACAGCTGCAATCATTTGAGGAAAATCGCTTTTTAGAGGTTAAAAATTCAGAAAAAGAGCCTATATATCCTAATGAATATATAACTATGACTTTAAACCAAAATGACCGAAGAAGAGTTTACGGTAGGTATTGCTCCAATAAAAAGGGAATTGTTCCTCTGATTACTCCTAGAGAAGGAATTTGGGGGATTCATCCTAAAAGTTTAGAGCAAAGTTTTGCATTTGATGCTCTTTTAAATGAAGATGTTAAGTTAGTAACTTTGGTAGGCAAAGCAGGAACTGGCAAAACATTAATGGCTATAGCTGCTGGTCTTGATATGACTGTTAATAATGAAAAATATTCTCGTCTTTTGGTTTCAAGACCAGTGCAACCTATGGGTAGGGATCTTGGTTTTTTACCCGGCGATGTAAATGAAAAACTTGCTCCATGGATGCAGCCTATATTTGATAATATGGATTTTTTATTTGGTCAAAGAGGAAATCTTGGTTCTTATGAAGAATTGATGGACCATGGTCTTTTACATGTTGAGCCTCTTACTTATATTCGTGGTAGATCAATTCCTGGGCAGTATATAATTGTAGATGAAGCACAAAACTTATCACCTCATGAAGTTAAAACTATAATTACAAGAGTGGGTAATGGAACTAAGATTATCTTATCAGGAGATTGTAATCAGATAGACAATCCTTATTTAGATGAGATAAATAATGGTTTGGCATATTGTTTAGATCGTTTGAAGGATCAGGAGATTACTGCCCACACAACTTTAAAAGTAGGTGAGCGTTCTTTGCTTTCAGAGATTGCTTCAAAATTATTATGAATAGAGGATATAAAAGAAGTCATTTAAGAGCTCCTGTTAGAACATCAATTTTGTATATTGATGGGGACTATACATTAAAAACACAGGCATTGAATATATCTTTAGGGGGGATTCTTTTGAGCTATCTACCAAAGATACCAGATAATGATATGTTAATTATGTTTATTCCTTTACATATCTATCCATTATTTGAAAATTTAGATGAGGATATTTTTGATATGGATATTCCTAGGGACTTAATCAGAGCAAAGGCAGTAGTTATTAATAAGTTTGAGGGAGTTTCTCAAACAGATGGAGTTTTTATAAATAGGCTAGGTTGTAAATTTGAGGAAGTAGAAGATAAGTACTTAGATACAATTGAAAAATATGTTCAAAGATATACTAGTAATTTAACATTTTTGATATCACTATTTTCTAAATATTCAAATGATAAAAAGATTATGGAATTTATTCGCAGATGTGCTAATTTTTTAGGCCATCGTCATCAGCACATTACAGATATTCATAAGGCATTAATGCTTGATTACCAAGATGCTCAAGATTTATTTCTTATAAAATAAATTATCTGAATTTATTTAATTTATTCTTTAGACATGGGGGAATTCTTTTTTCTAGGCGATTTATTAGTTCATCCCTAATCATTGGTAATTTTTTATAACTTAAAATTGTGGGTATATCTTTTATATTATTTAGCTCTATATATAATTGATGAAAATCAAGTATTTTTAAATACCTTTTAAAGCTCCTTTTAAAGGATATGTCATCAGATATTTGTAATACCTTATTTTTGCTATTTTTCATTATTTTCATGAAAGGGTTAGTATCAGTTAAAATATATTTTTTATAGAGGGTATGTAATTTTTATATGGTTTTTCTCTTTTTATACAATTTCATGCATATAGCTATAACTATAGCGATAAAAATTATGAATATTATGGTATTTCCCTTTGATATGCTGTGCATAATACGCTCTCCATATTGGTAGTACAAGTAGAAATAGATAGAAACTGATAAAACACAGGATATAAGATCTACTAGGGCAAATTTAATAGCATTCATTTTTGAGAGTCCTGCTGTTAAAAATATTGCATTTCTTACTCCAAATGGTATGAACCTACCTATAAATAGTGCTATAACTCCGTATTTTTCATAGAATTTGGCCATAATTCTCATACTTTTTTTGGATTCAAGTTTATTGATTAGTTTTATTTTTATGGCTTTATTTCCAAGATATCGTCCTAAAAATCCATAGCAAATAAGGTCACTTACATATGCTCCTGATAAAATGGCAATAAATAGTTGTATGCTGTATAATTGATGCTCTTTAGCAAGAGTTGCTGACACGATAATCATTAGGTCTTCAGAGACAGGTATATTTAGGCCAGCAAGGCACATAAGTCCGAATATAAGCCATGGAGCATAATGTACATTGCTTTGGATATAAACTAAAGCTGGCTCAAAAATTGAATCCACTTATTTTAATTTACTGAAATATTTTTGGGATTCTTTAGGCCCAGGAGTTATTGAATCATCACCTTTGTTCCAATTTGCAGGACAAACTTCACCATGTTTTGCTGTAAATTGAAATGCATCTACAAGTCTTAGTATTTCATCAACATTTCTACCGACACCTAAATTATTTATAGTTACATGTTGTACAATATCTTTATCATCTATAATAAATAGTCCTCTAAGTGCAATTCCAGCTTCTTCTAATAAAACTCCATAATCTCTAGCTATGGTTTTTGTTAAATCAGATAGTATTGGATATTTAACTTCTCCAATTCCTCCTTCACTTCTGTTTTGCTTTGACCATGCAAGATGAGAGAATTTTGAGTCGACTGAACAACCTATTATTTCACAATTTAGAGATTTAAACTTATCACTAAAATCAGAGAATGCTGTTATCTCTGTGGGGCATACAAATGTAAAATCTAAAGGATAAAAGAATAATACTTTCCACTTTCCCTTAAAGTCATCAAGAGATAATTTTTTAAATTCTCCGTTACAAAGGGCATCGGTATCCCAATTAGGAGCTTTATTGCCAACTAATCTTAAAGGTTTATTTTCTTGCATCTTTATTGACCACCATTTTTTGTAAGTTAATAAATGTTTAATTAAACATTTTCTTATCATAGTTTATTTATCAAGGCAATATAGTTGACTATATAGAGTTATTATATAAGTCTCTACAAAAGCTATTTTTATTAATGCAATTGGTAAGTAATATTTTTAATAGTTAGTTGGTTAAAGTTTAACTAAGGTTTTCCGAAAAGCTTTAAAAATCAAGTATTTTTTTAAAAGTTTGTAGGACTAATTCTTGTATAAATATAAATAGTAGAATGAAAAAGATAAATTACATATGAGTGAAAAATCAAGATTACATATTCCAAATCCAATAGTAATAGAGCAGACACCTAGGGGTGAAAGACAATATGATATATACTCTAGACTATTACTTGATAGGATTGTTTTTTTAGGTACTGAGGTAAATGATATAGTTGCAAATTTATTGATAGCTCAAATGCTTTTTCTAGAGCAATCAAGCCCAGAGGATCCTATCCATTTTTATATAAATAGTCCAGGCGGAGGAATTTATGCTGGACTTGGCATATATGATATTATGCAACATATTCAATGTCCCGTTTATACTTATTGTGTAGGTATGGCTGCATCTATGGGAGCTCTTCTTTTAACTGCGGGAGAAAAAGGGCATAGACATTCTTTACCTCATAGTCGCATTATGATTCATCAACCACTAGGGGGGGCAAGAGGCCAATGTAGTGATATACAAATTCAAGCTCATGAGATTAAAACTTTAAGAGAGCAATTAAATAGAATTTTTGTAGATCATTCTAGTATTGATATGGATGTAGAGAGAATAGAAAGAGAAACAGAGCGGGATAATTATCTGTCTCCCGATGAAGCAATAAAAATGGGTCTAATAGATAAAATTATTGATAAAAAGAAAAAGTAATTATGGTAAAAGCATTACAATGTAATTTTTGTGGCAAACTTCAAAAAGAAGTAAAGAAACTTATAGCTGGCCCTGGAGTTTATATTTGTGATGAGTGTGTTGATCTATGTGCAGATATTCTAAAAGAAGATAGTCAAAATAACTTAAGCAGCACTATTATAGATAATGTCCCTAAACCTCACGAAATAAAAGAACATTTGGATAGCTATGTTATTGGGCAGGATAGGGCTAAAAAAATTATATCGGTGGCAGTTCACAACCATTATAAGAGGATATCTCATAGTGGTTATAAGGTTGATGATGATGTAGAACTACAAAAGTCTAATATATTGCTAGCTGGTCCTACCGGTTCTGGTAAGACATTGATAGCTCAATCTTTGGCAAAATTTTTAAATGTACCATTTGCTATTGGTGATGCAACTACTTTAACAGAGGCAGGGTATGTTGGAGAGGATGTTGAAAATATTCTATTATCACTTCTACAAAACTGTGATTTTGATGTTGAAAGAGCTGAAAGAGGAATTATATACATTGATGAAATAGATAAAATTGCTAGAAAGTCGGAAAATCCTTCCATAACTCGTGATGTATCAGGTGAAGGCGTTCAACAGGCATTATTAAAATTGATTGAGGGAACTGTTGCTTCAGTTCCTCCTAAGGGAGGCCGTAAACATCCTCAACAAGAATTTATTAGAGTTAATACTAAAAATATTTTGTTTATATGTGCAGGGGCTTTTGTTGGACTTGATAAGATTATTGAAAAGAGATTTTCTAAAAGGCCTATGGGACTTCATGCTGATAGTAAAAAAGATTCAAAGTCTATAGTTGAACAATGTGGGGGAATTGAAGCAGAAGATTTAAGTAAATTTGGATTAATTCCAGAATTTATTGGTAGGCTTCCAGTAAATGCTATGCTTGAGGAATTAGATGAAAAGTCATTAATTGCAATTTTAAAAGAACCTAAAAATGCAATTACTAAGCAATATCAAAAGCTATTTGTTTTAGATGGTATAGAGCTTGAATTTGAAGAGAATGCATTAAAGGAAATAGCTAAAGTTTCTCTTAAAAAGAATACTGGAGCAAGAGGATTGCGTTCTATTTTAGAACAATCGATGTTAGATATTATGTATGAAATTCCTACTAATGAAAAAATAAATAAAGTTATAATAACTAAGGATTTTGTACAGGGTAAAAAACCTCCTATATACTGTGAAGGCAAGCGGATAAAACCAGATAAAAAACCTAGTAACGAAAAACGTAAAGTATTTAAAGATACTTTAAATAGTGCCTCTTAACTTATTTTGGAATTTTATAAAACTATAAATTTCTTATAAAAACTTTCCAATATACATAAAA
Organism: Bacteriovoracaceae bacterium; assembly: GCA_965243505.1. Taxonomy (GTDB): domain Bacteria; phylum Bdellovibrionota; class Bacteriovoracia; order Bacteriovoracales; family Bacteriovoracaceae; genus CBDEVA01. Next base: position 87,727 of record CBDEVA010000006.1, read on the forward strand.
ATGACATTTGATTTTATTAACAAAATCAGAAAGTTACATATTAAAAAACAGATAAAAATACTGGATAATTATATTGACAGGAAAAATTTTAAAAATTTCTTAATACAATTTTTTTTTATAGTACAATTAAGTAAAGGTCAAAAGAATCCGAAAAGAAGCTAGGAAGGCTTAGGAGGGAGAATGACTAAAGAAAATAAAAAAGACTTTAATACAGGAGGTAAGTACCCTGTCCTACCTTTGAGAGAAGTAATTATTTTCCCTCATATGGTAGTTCCATTGTTTGTTGGTAGAGAAAAATCTATAACAGCTCTTGAAGAAGCTTCAAAGGGTAATAATGAGTTATTTTTAGTTACTCAAAAAGCTGCTAATATTTTAACTCCAAGTAGAGATGATATATATGAGGTAGGAACAGTTGCTAATATTATTCAGATGCTCAGACTTCCAGAGGGGACAATTAAAGTTCTAATTGAAGGAAAATATAGGGCAAAAATTGAAAATTTTCAAGAGAGCAAAAATTGTTATTGGGCGGATGTTACAAAAGGAGTAGATATTGTTGAAAATATTGTAAATGTTGAAGCAACGATGAGAAGTATTAAAAATGTCTTTGAACAATATGTAAAATTAAATAAACGTATTCCACCAGAGTTACTGATGAATATATCATCTATAACTGATCCGTCTCGTTTGTCAGATATTATTGTAGCACATTTGTCTATGAAGATTCCCGAAAAACAAGAAGTTTTAGAAGCTATGGATGTAGAATATAGATTAAATTTGTTACTTGAGAAAATGCAAGGTGAAATTGAAATTATCAATGTTGAGAGAAAGATAAGATCAAGAGTAAAAAACCAAATGGAAAAATCTCAAAAGGAGTATTATTTAAATGAGCAGATGAGTGCTATTCAAAGAGAATTAGGGCATAAGGATGATAAGACTTATGTTCAAGAGATGGAAGAACTTCTGCAAGCAAAAGATATGCCTAAGGAGGCAAAAGAAAAATGTACTAAAGAGATAAACAAGTTAAAATCAATGTCACCTATGTCTGCTGAGGCTACAGTTGTTAGAAACTATATTGATTGGATATTAGCTCTTCCTTGGAACCATTATACAGCTGATAATAATGAGGTTTCTAATGCTAGAGATGTATTAGAACAACATCATTACGGGATGAAAGATGTAAAGGAGAGAATAATTGAATATTTAGCAGTTAGATATCTTTTAAAAGAGGAAAGTAAAGGAACTATATTATGTTTAGTTGGTCCTCCTGGAGTTGGGAAAACTTCAATTGCTAGATCATTAGCGGAGGCACTTGGAAGAAATTTTCAAAGGATATCTCTAGGGGGAGTTAGAGATGAAAGTGAGATAAGAGGTCATAGAAGGACTTATGTTGGTTCAATGCCAGGTAAGATTATTAATGCTTTAAAAAGAGCGGGTACTTCAAATCCACTAATTCTACTAGATGAGATAGATAAGATGGGTTCTAATTTAAGAGGAGATCCTGCTTCAGCTATGTTAGAAGTTTTAGATCCTGAACAAAATAAAACATTTTCAGATCATTATTTAGAAATTGAGTACGATTTATCTAAAGTTTTATTTTTAATGACAGCTAATGATTTATCAAATGTTCCCGACCCACTAAGGGATAGAATGGAAATTATAAGTTTGTCTGGTTATACTCCGTTTGAGAAACTACAAATTGGTAAAAAGCATTTACTAGAAAAATCAATAAAGAATAATGGGTTATCTAATTATAGGTTAAGTATTTCAGAAAACTGTTTGAAAGACATTATTCGTTATTATACTAGAGAAGCAGGTGTTAGAGGGGTTGAAAGATTGCTTAATACTATTTGTAGAAAGATTGCTATGAATGTAGTTTCTAAGTCTATCAAAGAGAACAAAGCATTTTCAGTAACATCTAATCAATTAAAAAAATATCTAGGGTCAAAGAAATTTACTGAGACAACAATTGAGGATGAGCCACAATTGGGATTGGTAAATGGTTTAGCTTGGACACCTGTCGGAGGGACTCTGCTTCATATTGAAGTTGTCTCTGTTCCTGGGAAGGGAAAAGTTGAGTTAACTGGTAAGATGGGAGAAGTCATGAGGGAATCTGCTAAGGCAGCTATAAGTTTTGTGCGTTCAATTAGTGGACCTCTCGGAATTGATAGTAAATGGTATGAGGAAAATGATCTTCACATTCATATTCCTGAAGCTGCTACTGCTAAAGAGGGCCCAAGTGCTGGAATTACTATGGTTACAGCTTTAACTTCTGCCATAGTTGGAGTTAAGGTTCATCAAAATATTGCAATGACAGGTGAAGTTACCATTCGTGGCAGAATACTGCCAATTGGTGGATTGAAAGAGAAGTTGCTTGCTGCAAAGCAATCAGGTATACCTAAAGTAATTATTCCAAAGAAAAATGAGAAAGATCTTCAGGAAATTCTTCCAGAGGTAAAAGATGACTTGGATATATATACATGCTCTAATGTGGAAGAGGTGCTTAGAATTGCATTAAATCTGCAAGAGCCTGAAAAATTTATGCAGACAGTAGGTCTTCAAGTTATAAAATCTGAAGATGACTCAGTTGAAGTAGCAAATTAGTTGGGAATTTTTTGTATTTAGAATTTGTGTAATAAAAATCAATACTTAGATTTATACAATGATTAATTTGTTATGAAGTTGTTAATTTATTTTTTATATTAAATTAAGTGTGATAGCCTTAAATGCAAGATGCTCAAAAGCCTAGCCTTGCTTTTCTCTCTGGCAGTTTTATTACCAAGTTTTGGTGGAAGTAGGTTAGTTTCTCTGATGACTTATAATGTAGAGAATTTATTTGATAATAAGTTTGATGTTGGAAAAGAGGATTATACATATCTTCCATTATCTTTAAAAATAGCAGCAGGAGATGCTTTTTATATTAAGTGCAATGAGAAGAAAAGTGATTTTTATAAAAACTTATGTCTTAAGTTAAACTGGGATCAAGACGCTCTTAATAAGAAAATTTTAAATCTATCGAAGGTTATAACGGCTCCATTAGGGGGGAGAGGCCCAGATATTTTAGTATTAACAGAAGTAGAAAATATTGATGTTTTAAAAAAACTTGCACAAATTGGTTTAGCAAATCAAGGTTATAAATATTTTTCATTAATCGAGGGTCCTGATAAGAGGGGAATAGATGTTGGGATAATTTCAAGATTTAAGCTATATGAGCAAAAGTTACATATAGTATCAAGGGAATTTAAAACTAGGGGTATATTAGAGGCAACATTTATTATTGATGGAATTCCTTTTACTATCTTTGGGAATCATTGGCCATCTCAATTTAATCCGGATAGTAAAAGAGTTCAAGCGGCTCAAACTTTATATAAAGCAGTTTCTGCTAATCGTAATCGTTATAGAGGGCTTGGCTTAATTGTTGCTACTGGAGATTTTAATGTTACATCTAGGGATAGGGTAAATGCTTTAGATATTATTACAAATAGAAATTATCCTTATTGGTTTTATAATTTTCAAGATATATTTGTTGAAAGTGGTGGTGGCAATTGGCATGGGACTTACTTTTTTAGAAAGCATTGGGATGAGTTGGATAGAGTATTTGTGCTAAATGATTCTTTTGATAATTCTTGTAATCAATTATCTTGGTGTGTTTTTCCATTATGGAAATCATTTAAAGTAGTAAGGGAGAGATTTATGTTAAGATCATTTGGGGATTTTTTAATTCCATTTAGATTTAATCCTATTACTTTAGAAGGATATTCTGATCATTTGCCTGCATTGGCTTTTTTTAACTTTTATACTCCTAATTAATTGACTACCTAAAACTATTGGAATATTTTTTAATAATTACTTGGTCGGTTAGCTCAGCTGGGAGAGCACCTGCCTTACAAGCAGGGGGTCACTGGTTCAAGCCCAGTACCGACCACCATATTATATCAGGGGAATTCTAGTAGAGAATTATAGAATTAGTTATCGTAGCATTTTATATCTTTGTACTATTATTTCAGGCTTTTCATCTTTAGTCTATCAGGTAGTATGGCAAAGATATTTAGTAATTTTGGTTGGAGCTGAAGCTAGAGCTTTAAGTTTAATCGTAGCAATATTTCTTTTTGGTTTAGCTAGTGGTTACTATGTTTTTGGAAGATTTTCATATAGAGATATAAGTAGGAAAAGTCTTTTAAAAGTATATGGATATATAGAGTTAGCAATATCATCTTATGCTCTTTTATTTCCTAGCTTGTTTCCTTTGTTAAAGAGCTTAGCTTTTAATGGCCCTTCTTTTTTTGTTTTTGATGTCTTTATTACTTTTATTACTTTATTTTTTCCTACTTTTTTAATGGGTTCTTCAATACCAATTCTTACTATGGTGTTGCCTAATGATCATAAAGAAGTAAATTACTGCCACAGTAGAATATATGGATTTAATACTTTAGGTGCATTTATAGGGGTACTTATGGCGGGATTTTTATTAGTTCCTAGTTTAGGACTTCCTTATACTCTTTATATTACAGGACTAATTAATTTATTAATGTCTTTTGTATTTATAGTTAATAAATTAGATGGAAGAGTTTATAAATCTACTGATATTCCTTATGTAAAAAATTCTATACCTAATTTATACTATTTTTTGCTTGTATTAATAGTCGGGGCAATAACTATTTCTTTAGAGATAGGTCTTATAAGAGTTTTAAATCTTAGTATAGGAAGTAGCATATATAATTTCCCTATTATTTTATCTATTTTTATTTTAGCATTAGCCACAGGTGCTCTATCTATTAGTAATAAAGATATTTGTTCTAAAAAGCTTTCATATAGGCTTTTGCTATCAATTATATTTTTATTTATTTTAAATTTTAGTGCCCCTTATTGGTCTATTTGGATAAGTCATATCAGGATAAGTCTAAATACTATAGAATCAAATTATTATATTTACTTATTTCTAGTATATTTTTTTCTTTTTATTTTCATATTTCCATCAATATTTTTTTTAGGGCAACTTTTACCATTAGTATATGGTTTGATTAAAAAAACAAAGAAAGATTATGGGCTTATTTGTGGAAAACTTTACTTTTATAATACACTAGGAACTACTTTAGGTGCAATTTTCTTATCCTATTTAGCACTATATATTTTTAACTTAGATGATATCTTTAAGATAAATTTAGTTCTCTTAATAGTATTATCACTTGTTTTAAATTTTTATGAAAAATCTATTAAAGTTAGTATAATTTCTATTTTATTTTTAATTAGTTCACTTCTTCTCTCTTGGAATAGGAATGGTCATTATATAGGATATTTTAGAGATATTCTTCCTTCTAATTATCATTTTAAAGGACTTTTTAATATTCCTAAAATTAAGGATTATAATATTACTTATTTTAATGACGGTCCTAATACTACAGTGTCTTTAAATCTATTTAACTTTGAAAATAAGTTAAAAAAGGAAATAAGGAGGTTAAAGGATTTAGGATTTCCTCACTTGAACTATTCTATAGTAGTTAATGGAAAATCAGATAGTAGTATCCTCTATGACTTTCCTACTAATTTTCTACTTTCCATTATTCCCTACTTCTTTTCTCCACAAAAGAGTAAAAATTTATCTACTGCGGTAATAGGAATGGGGACAGGTATAAGCTCCGGTATTTTAGGGAAACTACATAATGTAGAAGAGGTGATATCTTTAGAAATATCTACAAAAGTATTAGAAGCAGTAAAGTATTTAGATGATATAAATTTTAATGTTTATTCTAATGAAAAGGTTAAAATTATAGAAAAGGATGCTTTTAGTTATTTTGCTAAAAATACTAAGAAATTTAATATTATAGTTAGTGAACCATCTAATCCTTGGGTTGTTGGGGTTGAAAATATTTTTACTATAGATTTTTATCAATTAGTTAAAGATTCTTTAAAAGAAGATGGGATATTTTCACAGTGGATACCAATGTATGACATGAGCGATTTAACCTTTAGATTAATTTCTGAATCTTTGATGAAAGTCTTCCCTTATGTTTCAGTATTTAATATTATGTATTCAGATATTATAGTCCTTGCTAGCTCTAAGCCCCTTTCAACTGATGTTTTAAAAAAAGGGTTTGTAGATAATAAGTTTTTAAGACCATACTTAAAAGAGATGGGAATTTTAAGTTCAAATGATATTTATTTTACTAAACCTATTTCAGATAAAGCTCTTAATTTTATAGGTAAATTAAACCTTTTAGGAATGCATTCCTTAGAGTTTCCTAAGTTATCATATAGGGCATTTAATGATTTTTTTATGAACAAAAGCACCACAACTTATTTTGGTATACCCGAAATATTACGAAGGAATTTAAGTAATGATAAAATTATAGTGAATTCATTTAAGCAATATATAAAATTAGGAATTAAAGAAATTAAAAATCGTTGTTCTAAATTAATGCCATATTTTTGCAATAGGGTAGTTGATTTTATAAAGTTTTCAAATAATATGAATAATGATAAGGAAAATCTTATTAGAAGATTACAAAGTTATGGGGTTTTGAGAGATAGAGGTCTTATAGAGAAAGATATAAATTTTCTAAATGATATTAGAAAAAATATTCTAGCGAAACTTCCTAGTATGGATATTGATAGAAGAAAAGAACTCCTATTTTTATTTATAAAGGAACTTTTATTTGAGAAAAACTTTATAAAAGCTAATAGAGAACTGTTAGGTTTTAAACATTATTTTGATGATAAGGATATTTATAGAATTAAAAAATTTATGGAAAAACAAGAAATAATTATGAAAAACTATCTTAGATCACAATAATATCTAAAATGCTTATTTACTTTAAAAACATGTAATTTCAAGAGGTTACCATAAGTGAATATATGTAAATATAAGTTTAAAAAATAAGTAGATTATAAAAAGCACTTTTCTATGTCTCATTTATAATGTATTTTAAATTTTTATTTTTATATGATGGTTTTTTATGTTTTTTGAGGGTACAGAAAAAAAACTTGAGGTTATTACCAATGACCAATGTTCTTTAAGGAAAAAAGGTAGAGAATTTTGGGAAAAAGTAGTGAATGTTTGTGAAGCAAAAATTCTATCTAGCATCAATAATGATAAATGTGATGCATATTTATTATCAGAATCTAGTTTATTTGTATGGGATGATCGTTTTTTAATGATTACATGTGGTAAAACTTATTTGATTAAATCTGCACTTTTATTAACCAAATTTTTAAAAGAAGAAAATATTAATTCACTTATATTTCAAAGAAAGAATGAATATCGTTCTTATCTCCAATATTCTAGTTTTTTTGATGATGTAAAATTATTAAATAATCATATTAAAGGGGACTCTATTTTACTTGGGAAAAATTATAGCACTCATAATATGTTATTTTATAGTAATAAAGAATTCAAATCTAAGACAAGTGATATTACTGTTGAAATATTAATATATGGCCTAGGACAAGATATATTATCTTGGTTTAAAGATAAAAATAAATCAATTAGAAGTTTTTTAAATCTAGAAAAATATTTTCCTGATTTTCAAATTGATGATTATTATTTTGATCCAGTAGGATATTCATTAAATGCAATTAATTTAGAGGGAAAGTATTATACAATTCATATAACTCCGGAAAAGGATTGTCCATATTTGAGTTTTGAATGCAATGTTGAGATTAATGAGGAGTTTGTAGAATATTTTGCTAAGATTTGTAATGCTGATGATTTTGATTTAGTTACTTTTAACCATTCATTATTTAACGATAGCAATATTCAAGGGTTTCAAAGAGGTATTTTTCATAAAAAGAGGTTAAAAAATAATTATTTAGTTGAGTTTAGTCAATTTTCTAATAAATATTCTTTTAAAGGGGAACCTAAATTACTCGATGTTAAGAAATATGTCTCTCCTTGGAAAACAGAACATTGTGGAGATTTTTTAAATATTCAATATAAAATAGACAATAATATATACTCTAAACAAAGTGAGTTTCAGAAAGTAGACATTGTAAAAACAAGAGGTCATGGAAAAATGTTACTTAATGATGATCTAGTTATGATATCAGAGAGGGATGAATTCATATATCATGAAATGATTTCTCATGTTCCCTTATTTATACATCCTGATCCTAAAAATATTTTAATTATTGGTGGTGGTGATGGAGGAACTGCTAGAGAAGTTTTACGTCATAAAAATATTAAAAAATGTACTATGGTTGAAATAGATGAAGTGGTAATACAAAGTTGCATTGAACATATTCCTTTGACTTCTAAGTGCTTAACTGAAGATAACCCTAACTTTAATTTGATTATAGGAGATGGCGTAGAATTTGTAAGAAATACAGATAAGAAATTTGATATCATTATTGTTGATTCAACTGATCCAATTGGCCCGGCAACGCCATTATTTGGAGAAGAATTTTATGAAAATGTTTTTAATTGCTTAAGTGATAATGGGATTGTAGTTTCTCAGGGAGAATCGCCATTTTATGACTTAAAGACGCAAAAAGTGTTACTAAGTATTTTAAATAAAATATTTAATATAGTTAGGGTATATAATTATAGTAATTTAACTTATCCGGGAGGGATTTGGTCATTCTCTTTTGCTTCTAAAGGTTTGTGTCCTATAGGAGACTTTGATAAAAATAGAGTTTTAGAATCTAATTTAGTTATGAAATATTATAATTGTGATATTCATCTTGCGGCCTTCTCTCTTCCTGAATTTATGAAGCAAGATTTAACAAGGTATTTTAAGTAATATGAAAAAAAAATATTGGCTAATGAAATCTGAACCAAATGTTTTTTCTATAGATCAGTTAAAAAAATCCCCTAAGCAAATTAATTGTTGGGATGGTGTTCGTAATTTTCAGGCGAGAAACTTTATGCGTGATGATATGAAAAAAGGAGATGATATATTGTTTTATCATTCCAATTGCAATCCTCCTGGAATTTCTGGAAGAGCCACTATCGTTAAAGAAGGTTATCCAGATTATACCTCTTGGGATGAGAACTCTAAGTATTATGATAAAAGATCTAGTGAGAAAAATCCTATATGGTATATGGTTGATATTAAATTTTGTGAAAAATTTTCGAATTTTATACCTCTAGAAATATTAAGAAAACATCAAGTTTTAAAAAATATGATAATATTGAAGAAAGGTAATCGTCTATCTATTACTCCTGTTACTAAAAAAGAATTTGATTTTATAATTAAATTAGGTAATAAATAGTTTATAATAAATACTATAACCTATTTTTCCTTAGATGGTAATATAATAGGAGGAGGTAGTATTCCAAATCTAACTACATCTTTTGTATTAATTATTTTTATTCTTTTATTTTTTTTAATTTTATTAGGATTATAAAGCTTAAATTTCATAGATACTGGAAAATGGTCTGAAAAACCTTGATATGTTTTAAAATTAAATTTATAGGGTATATTTAATGAGGTTTTAGTTATAAATGAAGGAGTATATACATTAAATGTTTTAAAAAGGGGTTTTATACAAATAGATTTAGGATTACACTTTTTGCTGTAGCTATTTTTAAGTATCATGATTCTATCTAGTTCATGAAAAATATTGCTTTTTTTAAAATAAAAAGTTCCTTTCCATGAACCACCCATGGCGACATATTTATCTTGAGCATTTTCAAAATTATTATCATATAATATCTTTATGGCATTAGGTTTATCAGTTGGTAATGTATTAAAGTCTCCAATGGCAATGACTAATCCTTCTTTATATTTTTTTCTATTTTTAAGAACTGCATTTTTAAGAAGATTTGCTAAAATTTCTCTATGTTTATCTGGACTGTTTTGAGATGAAAAATGTACTCCAAATATGGTTATAAGCTGTCCATTAATATCAAAGGTAGCTTCTAATATTCCCCTAGTAATAAATTTGTCAGTTGTATGTAAAGTAGGTGGGTTTATAATAGGATATCTAGATAGTATTCCAACATCAATACCTCTTTCATCAGGGCCTTCTATTAATATGGCATAGATATATTTAAGCTCTCCTAAACTTGAATTTACAAGAGTTTTTAAAACATTGATATTTTCTACTTCTGTTAAAACTAAGATATCTGGCCCTTTGTTATCAATTGAGGTTTTAATGACCTTAGATATGTTTGATATTTTTTTCATTAAACCTGCGTTTGTCCAATTGGCATTAAAACATGTATCTTTCCATGATTTTTTTTTCTTTTTAGAGCATATCCTATCAATTACATGTTTTAATTTAGTTTGTTTTTCACTTAGTGGAATAAAGTCGTAATCACTTTTTCCAATATCATGAGTAGTATCAAATAAATTTTGTACATTATAGGTCATTACAGATATAGTTTTTTCATTAGCATTAACCGATAATGAAGAAATTAAAATAGGTAGTATAATTATTTTTAATATTTTCATAATCTTAAGTGTTACTTATTTATTCTAGCTATAAATTTAGATTCTTTATACCAATCTATATTTTTTGCTAATTGATCTAACTCTTTTGGGTTAGGGAGGCTATTTATATTATTTTGAGAAACATATAATTCGATAGTGATATTTTTATTATGATAGTGTAGCTTTATATCTTCAATTAAATTAAATACCTTTGTAGAAGACCACACTTCTGTTAATTTTCTTAATATTTTACTTCTTAGTGGCAATAGTTGCATACGATTTGAGATAAAATCTGAAATCATATCATTTTCAACATCTATATGAACTATGACATCAGAAACTTCAGAATATGATTCTATTAGATTTTTAGCTACCCATGAAGATATTTCATGGCCTTCAGATACAGTTATTTTATCACTGACTTCTACATTTAAATCTAAGATAATTTTATTTCCCATTCTCTTTCCTCTTAGGTTATGTACTCCTAGGACTCCATCAGTGCTCATTATGGTGCTTTTATATTCTTTTAGTTTTTTATCATCTATTGAAGTTTCAGTTAATTCTAAAATAGTGGGTTTTACTAAATCCCAACCAACTTTTCCAATTAAAATAACTACAATCATAGATGCAATAATGTCCATTTTAGGTATTCCATTCATAGCTAGAAATGCACTTATTAATACTATAAAAGAAGAAATGGAGTCAGTTCTATTGTGCCAAGCACTTGCTAATAGTATTTTAGACTTATTTTTTTCACCAACTATTTTATTGTATCGAAATAAAAATTCATTAATGATCATTGATAAGGATGATACTAATAATATATGCCATGAAGGGATATTAGTTGGTTTATTAGATATTATCATTAAAAAACTCTTATAAAATAAAGCTCCAGCAAATGTAAATAATAAGCTTCCTAAAAATAAAGTACCTAGTGTTTCAAATCTTTGGTGGCCATAAGGATGATTTCTGTCGGGAGCATGGCTTGATAGCTTATTTATAAAATAAACAAATGCGTCACAACCCATATCTGAAAATGAATGGATTCCATCCATAATCATGGCATGAGAGTTAAAAACAAAACCACATATTGTTTTTATAACGGACAGTAAGCAATTTATTATAAAGCTTGTAATTATAGCTGTTTTAGGTTTTAGAATTAAGTTCTTAATATTGGCAGTTTGCATTATTATCTAATCAGTGTATCATTTTTATGATGTACGATGAAGATAAATTCATAAGGATGTCAGACGGTGTTGAGCTTAGAGCAAGTATTAGAGAAATTGGTAGTAAGACTTGGATTATTGCAACTCATGGAGCAGGAGAACACCTAGAAAGACATGAATTTTTAAATGATTTATTTGGTAATGATTTTAATATTGTAAGGTATGACCTTAGAGGTCATGGTAGAAGTATGGGGACTCCTGCCTATGTAGAAGATTTTTTTGATTACATAGATGATTTAAAACAGATTATTGATTTTTTACATAAAAGATATCGTATGGATCGTTATATTTTATTTGGCCATTCTTTAGGGGGTGTAATATTGAGTGGATTTTTACAAAAATATACAAATTATAGGCCAGCTGCTTGTATGAGTTTCTTAAGTTCTCCAGCTATATCTTTGCTTTCAGGATTAAAGGGTACACTTATTAAGGTAGTTCCTACATTCTTAATAAATTATTCTTGTATACTCCCTATTAGTATTCCATTAAGTGATTTATTAAATTTAAATCATTTATCTCATGATATTAATATTGCCAAAGATTATGCTAAAAATTCATTGAATCATAATAAATTGCATTCAAAGTTTGTATTTGAGTTGATAAAAGCTGGTAGAGAAATATTTTCAAGTGCTATTAACCCTTCTATGCCGACTTATTGTGCAATTGGGAAAGGTGATAGAATAGTAAATGTTAACGCTGTAGTAGATTATTTTAGCTGTATTGAAAGTAGTGTAACACTTAAGTTATTTGATTACGCTTATCATGAGTTGCATCATGAGGTTTATAGGTATAGGAAACCTTATTTTGAATATTTAAATAAAATATTTTTTCATTATTTAGCAAGTAATGAAAGATTAGAACTTTAGTTATGTTAATTCCTAACATTATAATTGATAAATTTCTTGGTTGCTTATCTTCAGTAGAACTTATTATCTATGATCAATTACTTTATAAAAAGGGGTCGTTAAAAGATGAATTGGTTGAAGTAGATATTAAATATGAGGGTAAGATATTGGGTGCTTTAAGATCAGATGATGTAGAGCTGGCGTCAAAAGTCTCAGAAAAAATAGCACCTCTTTTTATTGGTAAGCAAGATTTATCTAAAATAATTAATTATAACGCTAAACTTTTAGGATGGATTGAGAGTGCTAGATTAAAGGCAGTAGATATTATTGATTGGATAGGGATATACTTTAGGGAAGATTATTTATTTGATATAAAAAGCACTGATTTATTATTGGGGCCATATATTGGCTCGCCTACAGCTCACTTTAGAATTAATATTAGCAAGGGAATATGTGGTCAAGCATTAAGAGAGAAAAGGGTTATTAATATATCAGATGTAAGAAACAATGATCAGCACATTGCATGTAGTTTTACTACTTCTTCTGAGTTAGTAGTACCAATTGCAGATAAAAATGGAAATTATTTTGCAGAATTAGATATTGATTCTGATACAAAGGATGCTTTTAGTAAAGAATTAGAGGAATATTTTTATCAATATGTTAAAACATATCCCTATAGCTAGTATTAATTCTCCTGTTGGAATTTTAAATATTACTGCTGATAAGCAATTTATTTATAGGATTGATTTTTCAAAAAAGGTCATTAATATTGGAAATAAGACTTCTTTATTAAAAGAAAGTATTACTATTTTAGAAAATTATTTTAAAAGAAAGGATATAAATTTTAATTTACCTATTAAACTTATTGGTTCAAAGTTTCAAAAAAAAGTATGGAATATTTTAATGACTATACCTTATGGAAAAACTATGACATATCAACAAGTTGCCAATTTATCTGGAGATATAAATAAAGCAAGAGCAGTAGGGACAGCTTGCGGCAAAAATCCTATTCCTATTATTATTCCATGTCATAGAGTTGTTGCAAAAAATGGTATTGGAGGATTTAGCCCAGATATTTCAAAAAAGATTTGGTTGCTTAATCATGAAAATAACTAAGTTATAATAATGTAAATTATGATAATATTATTTACAAGGATTACTTTAGATGTCTAATTGTTGTAAAAAATTATTTTCTTCGTTATCAAAAAAATATTTAATGGCAATTACAGGGCTTATGTTATGTGGTTTTTTGATTGTTCATTTAATTGGAAACTTTCTAATATTAGGAGGAGATCAACTATTTAACAGTTATTCAAATGCTCTTATAACTAATCCTTTAATTATTCCAGCAGAGATTGTTTTATCACTAATTTTTTTAACTCATTTATTATTAGCTATTATTGTTACTATTGAAAATAAGAAAGCTCGTCCAGAGGATTATTACTACAAAAAATTATCTGGTAATGGAGCTACAATTTTTTCTAGAACAATGCCTTTATCAGGATTAATTATATTAGTGTTTTTAATTATACATTTGCTTAACTTTAAATATGGTAATGTCTACTATCAAGTTTATGACGGAGTAAAGGTGAGGGATCTTTATAAATTGGTTATGGAGCATTTATCAAGTCCATTAAATGCTATTTGGTATATATTTGCCAATGTATGTGTAGGGTTTCATTTGTCTCATGGTTTTTGGTCAGCATTTCAATCTCTTGGAATTCATTTATCTAGTAAAAAATTTTCTTATATTTTTGCGTGGTTAATTTCATCTGGATATATTTTTATTGTTATATATTGTTATTTTAGGGGGAGGGGATTATGAGTTCTATAATTGATGGACAAGTTCCAGATGGTCCTGTCGAAAAAAAATGGGATAAGCATAAGTTTAATATGAAACTTATTAATCCTGCTAATCGTAGAAAATACAAAGTAATTGTAGTAGGAACTGGTCTTGCAGGAGCTTCAGCTTCTGCTACTCTTGCAGAGCTTGGTTATAATGTTATGGCTTTTTGTATTCAAGATTCTCCTAGGAGAGCTCATTCTATTGCTGCTCAAGGGGGTATTAATGCAGCAAAAAATTATCCAAATGATGGAGATTCAGTTTGGAGATTATTTTACGATACTGTTAAAGGAGGAGATTATCGCTCTAGAGAGGCTAATGTTTATAGATTGGCCCAAATTTCAAATAATATAATTGATCAGTGTGTCGCCCAAGGTGTTCCCTTTGCTAGGGAGTATGGAGGGACTCTTAGTAATCGATCTTTTGGAGGGGCACAAGTTAGTAGAACTTTCTATGCTAGAGGGCAAACAGGACAACAACTTTTACTAGGGGCTTATTCCGCTATGATGAAAGAAGTAAATAAGGGTAAAATATCTGTATATACTCGTTACGAAATGGTTGATTTGGTAATTGTAAATCAAAAGGTCAGAGGAATAATTACTAGAAATATTATAACTGGAGAATTTTCAAAATTTAGTTCAGATGCAGTTTTATTATGTACTGGTGGCTACGGAAATGTGTATTTTCTATCTACTAATGCTATGACTTCTAATGGATCAGCTGCATGGAAAGCATATAAAAAGGGGGCTTATTTTGCTAATCCTTGTTATACCCAAATTCATCCCACTTGTATTCCAATTCATGGAGCGTACCAATCAAAGCTTACTTTAATGTCTGAATCCCTCCGTAACGATGGTCGAGTATGGGTTCCCAAAAAAAGAGGGGACGAAAGATCTCCTAGTGAAATACCAGATTCAGAGAGAGATTATTATTTGGAAAGAATTTATCCATCATTTGGAAATTTAGTTCCAAGAGATGTAGCATCAAGAAATGCTAAGCTTCAGGTAGATCAAGGAAAAGGTGTAGGAAGCACAAAAGTCGCCGTCTATTTAGATTTTGCTGATGCCATAAAACGTGATGGGGAAGAGGTCATTAGAGCAAGGTATGGAAATTTATTTGATATGTATAATAGAATTACTAATGAAAACCCATATAAAGTTCCTATGAGAATTTATCCAGCGGTACATTATACTATGGGAGGTTTATGGGTCGATTATAATCTAATGAGCAATATTCCTGGATTATTTGTATTGGGGGAGGCAAATTTTTCAGATCATGGAGCAAATCGTTTAGGTGCTTCGGCGTTGATGCAAGGATTGGCAGATGGTTATTTTATTATCCCTTATACTTTAGGAAATTATCTAGCTAGTGAAAATATGTTAGCGGATAAAGTAGATATAGATCATCCAGAATTTGAAAATTGTTTAAATTCAACTAAAGAGCGCTTTAGAGCATTGTCTTTAGCAAATGGAAAAAAATCTGTGGATTCTTTTCATAGGGAATTAGGTCAAATTATGTGGGAATATGTTGGTATGTCTCGTAATGAAAGTGGCTTGAAACAAGCTATTGAAAAAATATCTAATTTATCAGAGGAGTTTTGGCAAAATGTTAAAATTATAGGTTCTGGTGTAGGAATAAATATAGAGCTTGAAAAGGCAAATAGAGTTGCTGACTTTTTAGAGTTAGGCAAGCTAATGGCACATGACGCTTTAGATAGAAGGGAATCTTGTGGAGGTCACTTTAGAGAAGAATTTCAAAGTAAAGAAAATGAGGCATTAAGAGATGATAAAAATTATTGTCATGTTTCTGTTTGGGAGAATTCAAACAATACTGAACCTAAATTACATACGGAATCTCTTGGTTTTGATAATGTTCCTCTAAGTCAAAGGAGTTATAAATGAGCAGTGATTCTATGACCTTAAATTTAAAAATTTGGAGACAAAAAGATCAATCCTCTCAAGGGGAGATTATAGATTATAAATTAGAAGAGGTTGCATCTGATATGTCATTTTTAGAGATGCTTGATTATTTGAATGAAAAATTAATTGCAGATAATCAAGACCCTATAGCTTTTGATCATGATTGTAGAGAGGGAATTTGTGGTATGTGCTCTCTTATGATAAATGGGAAGGCTCATGGCCCAGAGTCTGAAACTACAACTTGTCAATTGCATATGAGAAAGTTTTCTGATGGTCAGACCATTGTAATTGAGCCATTTAGGGCTAAGGCATTTCCAGTATTAAAGGATTTGATGATAGATCGAACTGCATTTGATGATATTGTTAGTGTGGGTGGATTTATAAATGTTAATACTGGAAATGCTAGTGATGCCAACAGTATTTTAATTGGAAAAAATGAAGCAGAACTTGCCATGGATGCAGCTGCTTGTATTGGTTGTGGAGCATGTGTGGCAAGCTGTAAGAATGCTTCAGCTATGCTATTTGTATCAGCAAAAGTATCTCAGTTATCCTTGCTTCCTCAAGGAAAAGTTGAAGCAAAACAAAGAGTAGAAAATATGGTAAAAAAGATGGATGAATTAGGGTTTGGAAACTGTACTAATGAGGCTGAATGTCAAGCAGTTTGCCCTAAGGGAATTAGTATCGATAATATTGCTAGAATGAATAGAGAGTTTTTGAAATCATTTTTAAAATGATTTATATTCTAGCTAGCCTTTTTAATATTAGTATTTTTTATAGTTTTCAGTGTAGTGGGTTTTGGGTTGCTAGTTGTAGATGAAATATTTTCTTTAGCTTTATTTTCTGTATTATATATATTATCAACATTTGAATGATGAGATAATAATTTTTTAATACTAGTTAGTTCATTTTTCACATTAGGAGCTTTTATGTATATTTGTTTTATAATTTCATTTACATTGTGTTCTAGAGACTTTAGGTTTTGGGCATAATTAGCTATTAAAGGTATTAATTGTTCAGTTATAGCAAGTTTTATCTTGGCCTCCATTTCGACCATTAGTACAGGAGTATTACTTATAATATTATTTAAATAATCACCCAACTTATATTGAGGTTTAATAGATTTTATTTCAGGAATTTTTTTAATTACATTTTCAACAACTTTAGGTTGCTCTTTATGAGGAGGAGGTGTTGTAGGTTTTTCTAATTCACCTAAATCTATATTATAGTCAAGATTTATACTTTTTTTATTTTGTTGTTTTTTGAGTTTTTCTCTTTCTTCTCTTTCTTTGATCTGTTTTTCTGTGTCAAACTCAATGTTTAGTTTTTCAGCTGTACTCATTTTATAAACCTTTTTTAATCCAGTTACCCACTCTTCTTTTCGGAAATATGCCATTAAAATCTTATTAAATTAATATATAACTGAGTGTTTTTCTTATAAATTAGTTAAATTATATTTTATTGTTGTATTATATCAGTCAGTTATGTTATTTATAAGTTTATGCAGGTAAAGGAATTTTATCACCAAGATACAGGTACTCTTAGCTATATAATATTTAGTGAAATAGATAAAGTAGCAGTTTGCATAGATCCTGTTTTAGACTATTGTATTGAAAGTAATAAAACTTCTAATGAATCTGTAAAAAGTATTATTGAGTTTATTAAAAATAATAAGTTAGAACTTCTATATATTATGGAAACTCATATTCATGCAGATCATTTATCAGCAATGAGTATACTAAAAGATAGTTTTCCAAAATCTACTACGGCAATTGGAAAAAATGTCGCTTTTGTACAAGATATTTTTTCTAAAAAATTAGATATTAATATAAGTACAGATGGTAGTCAGTTTGAAGTTTTATTTGATGATAATCAAATTGTGAAAATTAGTGATAATCTACACTTTAAAGTTATTTTTACTCCAGGACATACTCCATCTTGTTGCTGTTATCTTTTTAATAATAGTAATATATTTGTGGGAGATTTAATATTTATGCCCGATAGTGGTACAGCAAGATGTGATTTTCCAGGTGGAAGTTCAAAGGAGTTATATAGATCTATTCATAAAATATATGCTTTAAGTGATAATACTATAATATATGTTGGACATGATTATTGTCCCAATGGTAGGCAACTGCAATTTAAAACAACAATAGAACAATCAAAAAAATACAATATTATGTTGCCAGAGAGTATTTCAGAGGATGATTTTATTCAGGTCAGAGATAAAAGAGATAACTCATTAAATAATCCCACACTTATGTTACCTAGTGTAAAACACAATATTAATGCTGGAAAATGACTGATTCTTTGGAGTATTTTATAGATATCAAAGGTGATGAGCATAGAGTTGGTCGTATAATTGTCAATCCTCATATTAAAGATAATTATAGTGTTGAGGTTGATGTAGTTTATAAAGAAACTTTTAAAATTTGGCACCATGTAGCTATCTTTAAGACATCTGGCAACTTAAAAGATGTTGTTTGTCAAGGTAGACAAATTCTGTCAAGCTTTTTGTTGCAGAAGTAATAAATTATATGAAACATTCCGAATAATATTTTTGATGAAAAATATATCAATTTTATTAATTTTTACTTTTATTTTAATTAGTTGTGTATCTGAAAAATCTAATTTTAGAGCATTATCTACTACCAGCTATAAAAATGTTATTAGCTCTACTGATTATCTTAAAACTAAAAAAGGGTATTGTTT
This sequence comes from Bacteriovoracaceae bacterium, assembly GCA_965243505.1. Classification (GTDB taxonomy): domain Bacteria; phylum Bdellovibrionota; class Bacteriovoracia; order Bacteriovoracales; family Bacteriovoracaceae; genus CBDEVA01. The sequence continues at coordinate 106,636 of CBDEVA010000006.1, forward strand.
AGAAGGACTACTTTCGTTAGTAGATAGAAGAGGATATGAGGAGATTTCTAAGATTTATGAAACAGTTTTATTTGAAAGAAAATGGCATCAATTACAAGATGATGAACTTGATTTTTTAAGGTTTATCCGGAGGGCCACTTATGAGAAAAATAAAGGTTTAAGTCATGGCAAAGAAATATATGGTTTTGAAAATTATAAAGCCTTTAAAGAGGCGGATGATTATTTAAATGAAATTCCTATTGGTAAACTTAAATTATCAATAGAACTATTCTCTAAAGTCCATGAAAAATCAAGTGCGGGGATAACTCCTATTTTAAAAACATTAAAGTCTTTTTTGCCTGACGGTTTTGTTCCTTCTAGAGCAGGAGTTTTAAAAAGGAGAGGTTCTGTAGGCAGAGATCCCGCTATTTATCCATTAAATGAAGAACAGTATAATGCCATAATGAATAACCCGTGGTTAGGCGATAAGAAATTTATTGAGCTTCCATGGCCAATTAGTAGAAAAGGAAAAAGAAGGGGTTTTATTCAATATGCTACTGTAGATCAAACAGAGGATAAATTAAAATCTCTTATTTCTTGGTATGAAAAAAATAAAGATAAAAAAGATCCTATAGAGTTAGCGGCAATATTTCAAAGAGCTTTTATTTCAATACATCCATTTATTGATGGTAATGGTAGAACTTCCCGCTTACTTATGGATAGGATTTTAAGAGAGTTTAACTTACCACCGGCACTTTTAAGAGAGAGTAATGATGATCTTTATGTTAGTGAAAGTAAATGGATAAATAAAGTAAGAGAAGGAGTAAAAGATTATGTATCTATTCACCAGAAAGGAGAATATTCTAAAGGGTCTGTAAATAGACCATCTTTTGATAAGGCACATCGTTATTTATATGATGATAAATTTAGTGAAGTTGTTAAAAAATATAAAATAAGTGATGTTAAGATTAATAAGAATGATATTTATCAAATAGGTGGTAGAGAATTTATTTTAAATGGTAACGGGTTCTTTTATAGCAGCAAAGGTATACCCTATGCTTATAGAGAGGGGAAAATGTATCCTATAGCAGATGCTACTTATCCTATATATTTTAAAGGTGATATCTTTTATACTAATCCTGATGCTGAGTGGGAGAGAAAAATTGCTCCCCAACATAAAAGAATTTATATAGAAAATTTTAAGTTAGTAAAAAAGATAAATGCCAATAAGAAATTTGCGGATAATATAATAATAGAGCCTTATTTAAAGATAAAAGAAGCTAATGAAAAGTTAGTACCATATTATTGGAATTGGCAAAAATATGATTTAGAGTTAGCACTAAAGAAAATTGATGATCTTGAAGACAATTTACATAATACTTCTTTAATGAAAACATTTACTTCTAAAAAATTATATGTTGATTCTACTATAGCAAGATATCAATTTCTAGATAATGAATTATATAACTTATCTTTGGGTTTGGAAAGAACAGATCCTTTACAGGCAAAAGTATTTTCTGCTAGAGAAAGGTTGTTTGATGCTGCAAAGTTTAAAGTTGATCAATTAAATAATGACTTAAGAAATCTTCCTAGAGCCGTCCAAGATGCTGTTAAAAATAATATTAAATATAGAGAAATTAAATTCTATGTGGATAATACTTTTTTAAAATATAGTAGCTTTAAATCTGCTTACGATGCTATTGGGGATAAATATATTACATTACTTAGATCTGATAGTGCATTAGTTAAATATATAGGGTTTTTAAGTCATAAGGGCTATAATGCTATTTTTGAAAAAATTCCCGGTTATAAAAGTATAAGAAAGGAAATAGATTTCTTATTAAAAGATGAAGAAAATAGACAAAAGTCTAAATTATTAAATTATATAAAAGGATTAGTTAAAAAATTTGATAATAAAAAATCTACCCCATCAAGTAATGAGGATGATTATGATCTTGTACCATTATTAAGATTGCTACAAAAAATATTTTATTCTAATTATGATAATAGAGGAACTTCTGATGAGCTTGTAAGGCAATATGTAGAATTATATCTTCATCAAGATGGAAGATTTTCAAAAGGAGGTTCTTCTTTTAGTACTAATTTATCGTTATATGATATAGGATTAAAAAAGGGGAGTGATAGTATAGCATTTGCTGACAATTCTTATATGCCTAGCTTATTTTTTTTAAAGATTCCCAGAGATAAAGTTTCTTGGAATTATGCCTCAAGGTATAGTACAAGTGAATTTGAAATGGTTTCAAGCTCTTGGATTACTCCTAATTATATAATAAAAAAGGTAAATATGGATTATGATAAATGGAAAAAAACATATTATGATAAATTAAGTAAAAACTCTCAAAAGATATTTGATAACTTTATGGAAAAACATTTATCAGTAATATATTTTTAGTAAATATAAAGTTAGGGTTTTAGATGATTTTATTTTTTATTGTTTAAGTTAATATTTTTTTCATATATTTTATTAAGCCATTTGTCTGATATATTTAAATGATAACAAGCTTTAGAAAATTGATTTATTATAGATTGTTTTAAGATACCATTTTTTTTAAACCGGATAGATGAAGTAATACTATTATAGGGAATAACAATAGGGTTATACTTTTTTAATCTCTTTGATAAAATAGTATCTTCAAATATTTCAACAGGCGGAAGTGGAAATGCATTAGGGAATTTTGATTTTTTAAAGAATATGCAATGATCAAGGTAAATTATTCTATTTATTTTTGCTCTAATATTATTTGAATACCATGATGTGAAATTAAGCAGAGGGTGTTCTGTATCAAATTTGTGAGTAAGTCCTCCCCATGTAATTTTATTATAGTTTTTTTCTAAATATTCTATTGCTTTAATATCAATTAAAGATCTAGGATGATTAATTAATATTAAATCATTAGAGCAATGTTCAACGCCAATACTTATTCTTTGAGCTCTAGATTTTTGGGATGCATCTACTAACTTTACCTTATATTTTTTTATAATATCTCTAGTATTATCATTACTATTTCCATCAGCACAGATAACTTCAATATTAGCTAAAGCACTAAAGCCGTTTAAGATATTCTCTAAAAAACCATTTTCTACTTCATTAAAAGTAGGGATCAAGATGCTTATCATCTCTTTTTTATGTTGCAAACTCTGTTAGCTCACATAAAAGTTCTTGAGATCTTTTTACGAAAACCTCTTTATTTTTATTCTCAAGTCCATGAGACGATATAGTTGCCAAGTCCTCTACATAATGACATATTTTCTCAACTAGTGCTTCGTTTTTTCCAGTGTGATGAATTTTTAAAGCATTTCTTATTAGTGGATTATTAGGGTTTATAACTAATGTCTTTTTCACTGGAAAAGTAGAAGTTGATTGATTCATACTTCTTGTCATTTTAGAGAAGCGTTTCATTTGTTCATCGGATTTAAAATATGCCGCAGAATTATGACTTTTAATCTTTTGGATTTCAATATCCATAGAATTTACGTTGCTATCCTTTTTATTATTATCTTTATTTTCAGGAGGTAATAAAAACTTTTTAAATAATTCCTTTATTTCAGTATCATCTTTACTTATGGATTCAGTCTCTAAAATATTTGATATCTCTGAGTCAATGGTTGAGAATTTGTACTCATCATCTCCTATTTTTTTGACTTCAACATGTTGAATAAAGTGAGGATCTATATGATCATCAGTGTCTATGGCTTCAATTTTTTCATCAAGGAGTTGAGAGCGAAGCAAGTTATCTGATTCATTTAACTCAAAGTATAATACTTTGTTTTTCATTTTTTCTTTGTATTTTTCAGGAATTAAATCTTTATACTCTGGAAGTGTTATATATTTTCTACTAGAGTTTTTAAAGATAATCATATTTCTCATTATCTCATCAAATTTAGTATCACTTATGCACCCATATTTTATAAACAATCCAGTGTCTTCCCATATATTTTCATATTTTTTCCTATCATTTTTAAATAGTTTTTTAAGGGATTCTCCAACTTTTCTAACTACATAATTAGATACTTTTAAAACATTAGGATCTCCTTGAAGAGAGGATCTAGACACATTTAGGGGTATATCCGGAGAGTCTATAACACCTTTTAATAGGGATAAGAACTCGGGGATAATATTTTTTAGATTATGAGATACAAACATTTGTTTACAGTATAATTTAATATTTTCATTGTTAGTATTTACTTTATTATTAATTTTTGGAAAGTATAATATACCCTCTAGAGTAAAGGGGTGGTCAACTTTTAAGTGAATCCAGAATAATGGCTCCTGCTCCATTGGAAATAATTTTCTGAAAAATTCTTTATATTCATCATCTTTTATTTCTTTAGGATTTCTTTTCCATAGAGGTTTTGCTTCATTTATTATTATAGGCTGACTGTCTTTTTTCTTATCATCGGCATTTACCAACTTTATAGTATAAGGCATGAAATCACAGTATTTTCTTAAGATGTCAGATAGCTTCCAAACATTTAAAAATTCCTCGCATTCTTTATCTTCATTTATTTTTAGGGTTATAGTAGTTCCAACTTCTTTCTTATCTGATTTTTCAAATGTATAGTCTACTTCTCCTTTACTAATCCAATTTGTAGGACTTGCTTTATCTTGCATAGATAATGAGTTAACACTAACTTCACTTGCTACCATAAAACAAGAGTAAAATCCCAATCCAAATTTTCCAATAATGTCCATATCTTTATTTTTTTCATCTTTGATCTTTTCCATGAAATCTTTGGCACCAGAGAATGCTAGTTGAGCAATATATTTTTCAACTTCATTTTCTGTCATCCCAATTCCATTATCTTCAATTATTATAGTTTTATTTTGCTTGCTAACAGTTATTTCTATTTTACCTTCTGGAATATTTTGATTTTTTAATCTAGCATTAGCTATTCTTTTGGTTATAGCATCTGTAGAGTTTGCTACTAGTTCACGAATAAATATATCATGCTCTGAATAGAGCCATTTTTTAATAATAGGTAATATGTCTGAGGTCTCAACTGAAATTTTACCTTTTCTTGTCATTTTTAACTCCTTTTTTTAAAAATTAAAATTTATTTTGTTGATATAGCAGATAAATGGAATATTTTGAAGTATTTTATAGCTTGTAGTGATGACTATTTTATTATATTTTTTAAAATAGATGGGCCATATAGGGAAAGAATTAAAATTAACTATTATTACGACTGGTGGAACCATTGAGAAGATCTATGATGAAGTTGATGGCTCTTTGCATAATATTGGCACTCAATTTAATAAATTAATCGATAAAATTAGATTACCCTATACAAAGCTAGAAGTTTTATCCCCTATGAGTAAAGACTCTCTAGATATGAATGATAGTGATAGAAAAATATTATGTGACTTAATAAAATCTATTATTATAAAAAATCCTGTAATTGTACTGCATGGTACCGATACTTTGGTTAATAGTGCAAATTACTGCCTTTTAAATATAGCTGATATTAAATATCCTTTAATATTTACAGGAGCAATGAAACCGCTTGAGTTTACAAACTCTGATTCTATTCAAAATTTGACTGAGTCACTTATTGTAGCAAGATTACTAAACCCTTCTGTCTATGTAGTATTTCATAGTCAAATATTTTTAGTACCTAATGTATATAAAGATAAATCTCGTGGGACATTTATGATTAAAGATTAATCAACTTTCCAAGTATTTCCCGAATGTAGGAGATCTTTAACAGTTTTTTTGCCCTTTTCTTTTGTTATATATTCAATTTGCTTATTAACCTGTTGGTCGTAGCAATCTTCTTTGTTTTGATATAGTATGCCCATGGGAATAGGCCCATGGTGGGGCTTTAAATTTGCTAAAGTATATGCTTGATTTTCGTTACTGGAGTCATGAACTACTAGATCTGATTCACTATACTTATCTCCAATTTCTACAAATTCTGCTTTAGAATTTTTTATAATTAAACCTTTATTTTTTTCTGCTCCAAAAATTATTGGACTTTTTTCTTTTAAAAACATTACGTGGTCATCTCGTTTTTTTCTATTGGTATAGTCATCATGAATCTTATCATTAAAGATTACACAATTTTGCATTATTTCAATAAAGGAACAACCTTGGTGAGCTTCAGCGGCTAAAAAAATCTCTCCCATGTGTTTAGGGTCTGTATCCATAGTACGAGCAAAGAATGTTGACCCTGCTCCAAGTGCTAATTTTGATGGCAAAAATGGTCTATCAAGAGAGCCATAAGGAGTAGATTTTGTAACAGTTCCTGGTTTTGAAGTAGGTGAGTATTGACCTTTGGTAAGACCATAGATTTCATTATTAAATAAGAGTATATTTAAGTTAAAATTGCGCCTAATAGTGTGAATTAGGTGATTACCTCCAATTGATAATCCATCACCATCGCCAGTAACGACCCATATGCTTAAATTGGGGTTGAATGTTTTAAGGCCACTTGCAAATGCAGGAGCTCTGCCATGTATGGTATGTAGTCCATAAGTATTCATATAATACGGAAATCGTGAAGAACAGCCAATTCCAGATATAAAGACTATATCTTCCTTTTTTCTTCCAATTTTTGTCATAGTAGTTTGAATGGCATTTAAAATGGCATAATCACCACATCCAGGACACCAACGAACTTCTTGGTCGCTTACAAAATCCTTTTTTTTATATACTGGCATCTCGGTCATAAACTATCCTTTACAAGTATTTATCCATAGCTTTAACAAGCTCAGATATTTTAAATGGTTGTCCTTTTACACTATTATATGAATTTGCATTACAATTAAACTTTGCATTTATAATTTTTACCATTTGTCCTCGGTTTAATTCACAGACTAGTACTTTTTTAAATTTAGAGATTATTTCAGAAATATTTTTAGGCATAGGATTTATATATTTTAAATGCATTAGAGATATACTTTTATTTTGTCTTTGCAATTCTCTTACGGCCATATGGGTTGTTCCATATGTTCCACCCCAAGATATTATAAGTAGGTTGCCACTGTCATTTCCCTCAATTTCTTGTAGGGGGATGTTCTCTCTTACATTTTGGACCTTTTCTTCTCTTATTTTACACATTAATTCGTGATTTTCAGGATCATAGCTAACATTTCCAGTATCAACTTCTTTTTCAAGTCCACCTAGTCGATGTTCATAACCAGCAAGTCCTGGTGTGGCCCAAAGTCGATTTAATCTCTTTTTGTCTCTTTTATAAGGTAAGAATTTTTCACCATCTTTTATTTTTTTATCTACAAATGGAATATTAATTTTTTTAAGATCTTTTTCTAAATCTGGTATTTTCCAAGGTTCGGCACCATTTGCAATGTAACCATCACTTAGTAGTATAACAGGAGTCATATGTTCTAGTGATAAGCGACATGCTTCATATGCCATTTTGAAACAATCATTGGGTCTTGAAGCAGAGACAATAATCATGGGACTTTCTCCATTTCTACCATACATAGCTTGCATTAGATCTGATTGTTCAGTCTTTGTTGGAAGTCCTGTAGAAGGCCCACCTCTTTGAATGTTTACCACCACGATTGGTAACTCATAAATATTGGCAAGTCCCATAGCTTCACCTTTTAGAGAAATTCCCGGTCCAGAGGAGGTTGTAATAGATAGAGCTCCCCCAAATGAAGCTCCAATGCTAGCACAGATTCCAGCTATTTCATCTTCAGCTTGAAAAGTAGTTATTCCAAAATTTTTGTGCAGGGATAATTCATGGAGAATATCAGAAGCAGGAGTTATTGGATATGAACCCAAAAACAATTTAAGGCCAGCCGCTTGGGAGGCTTGAATAAATCCCCATGCCATGGCGGTATTACCATTAATTGATCTATATAATCCAGATCCAATTTTTGCTTTGGGAACTTTATAAGTTGAAACTGTTGTCTCTAGAGTTTCGGCAAAATTTCTTCCAGCTTTTAATGCCATGGTATTTGCTTTGGCGATAATAGGCTTTTTACTAAATTTTGAATTTATCCAAGATATAGTAGGTTCTAAATTTCTACTAAATAGGTGGTAGGTCATACCAAGAGCGTAAAAGTTTTTACAGCGTGCCTTGGATTTATTATCTAATTCAACATCTTTTAGAGTTTCTTGGGTTTGAGTAGTTATATTAACTTCAATTAGTTGAAACTTCTCTAATTCTCCAGTAGTCATAGGATCATTTTCATAACCAGCTTTTTTAAAATTTCTTTCAATAAAGGTATCTTTATTTATTATGATAATTCCTCCTTCTTGAAGAGAGTCAATATTGGCCTTTAGGGCAGCTGGATTCATGGCAACTAATACAAATGGCTCATCTCCAGGGGTATTTATTTCAGTGGCACCAATATTTACTTGAAATCCAGAGACTCCTGCAACTGTTCCCTGAGGTGCACGAATTTCTGCAGGGAAGTCAGGAAAGGTTGCAATGTCATTTCCCATTAAGGCGGAAGTATTGGAGAATTGAGTTCCAGTTAACTGCATACCATCACCAGAATCTCCTGCAAATCTTATAGTAATACTGTCAACTTCTTGAACCATAAATTTTACTTATCAATATAGATTGTAAAGCTAAATTAAACATTTAGATATGGCAACAAAAAGCGGGTAAAATGTGCTTATTGCCTAGTGTCTTTTTTGTTTTCTTCTTTAATAGTTTTATATCGATTATATAAATTTTTTATTATTTATTCTGTATTAATTTTAGTTTCTATTTTAATTAAGTTTGAAGAAAAGTATGTATTTTACGATACAACATATTATAAATTAAAATTGCTCCAATAATTAGAAGAAACTAGTAAAATTTCTTAATTAAAAAGTCTATTTCTATGAAAAATTTAATATTAGTTTTTGCTCAAGATAAGGCCAATGAAAATCAAATGGTAAATGCTAGTATAGAAGTCAAAGATAGAAGTTTAATTTTTGTGTATTTTTATAACTAGAATATAGGATTAAAGATTTTTTACTCTCTGGTAAATGGCACAGGAGTTTTGAAAGTTACCAGAGCAAGCTTTTGCAAATGCTTTTTTACCTTCAGAAAAGTTTTTTCCATCAGTTTGTTTTAATCCAAGAGCAAAACAAGACTTATATAGAGACTTCTTGTAGCAGAGATCATTGTACATTTCAAAGCTTTCTTTTTTTCTTCCCTTAAAGTAATATATGCTGGCAAGATTTTCACAATCTATCATTTGACCTAAATCACAGCTTTTTTTGATGTATTTAACAGCTTCATCATGTTTGTCTATTTGAAATAAAAACACAGCATATAAATTACATCCTAGGGTGTTTAGATCTTTTTCACATTTTCTCTTGTTATTAGCTACTATTTGTAACTCTTTTTTATTTGGTTTTCTATGGTTAGGACATCCAGGGATCGTTGCGTTGGGATAGCAGATTCCTTTTAAAAATTTTTTAGATAACTCTCTTAATTTATATTTGGGATTAACAGAAGCACAACTTGAAAGCTCATTATAAAAGCATGCTGTTTTATAATATATATTGGCAATATCAATAAATCCATCTTCTTTCCAATAATTAGCAGCTATAATACATGAATGAAATTTTCCCCTTTTACAAAGCTCCTCTTCTTTGCCCTTTTGATACAATCTAGATTTATCCCCTGATGCAATTCTGTTTGCAAAAGGATCAGCACTTGCTTTTTCACTAAAAACAAAGAGTGCAAAGATAAATAAAACAAAGATTCTATTCATGTGGTCAGCACATTACCTCTAGTTTTCACTTAAGTAAATAAAAAACATTAAATCTTTTTTGCAAGGTGTTGTTATGAATAAACATAATTTTTATGGTGTAGAAGTTAGTTTATTGGTATAGCTCCCCAAAAAACTTATATTAAATCTGCTAGAATGTGTTTTTTCAAAGGCCATAGACCGGAGTACTACTTTTCTTTAGGGTTTGTTAATAGTTAATTAGAAAAACTTTAGTTTAAGTAGTATAAATCTCTCAAGTATTATTCAGTTAAATTCACAAAGAATTCTAGTTTTCCCGATAAGTATTAAGTAATTTTATGGAAAAAATTTAAATGAGAATATTGATAATAATTCTACTATTTTTAAGTTATTCATGTTTTGAAAACAGTGGACTTCGCTCTCATCGTCAGGGAGTAGAAGTTGATAAAGCAGAAGATGATAATAATGGTAGTGTTGGTAGCAATAGAAGTAGTGCAGGGCCTAGTGATGGAAATGTTGATGGTATTATCGATAATATTATTAGAGGAGGTCACGTAGAATTAAGGCATATTGTTGATCCCTTTTCTGGAACTTATAAGACAAAAGTTACAGTTCCTAAAAACTTTAAAGGACTACTTCATATTTCAGGATTAAATGTGACTTCTTTGAGCGATAAATTAGTATATGTTCGCTTTAACTTAGGTAGGGAGTATGAACCTATTGAGATCAGAGGCGTAATTGGTAGAGCTCCAGGAATTATTCCTCAAACAGACATAGAAGTAATCACATTAGATATGCAAGATCAGCCTTTTAATAAAGTTAGACTTTTATATGATCTTTTTGATTATAATGATTATGATAAAGATAATGATGGTGTAGAGGAAGGAGAGCCAACTTCTGATCCAAGAAATGGAGGTCTTTATTGTAGGGGTTTAAATCTTGAACATGATCCTACTTTTAATGGATCATCTTCTAATCCGTTTTGTGATTCATTAGGAGAGAAATGTTTATTTTCTTATGCAAAGATTGTAGACAGTTCATTGTATGATTCATCTAATTTATCAAAAATTCCAAGTCGCCCACAAATTGAGACAGAGGGAAATGGTTATAACAATGAACCTATTGAGTCAACACTAGAGAAATGTCTACCTGATAATAGAAATGTTTCTAATTTTAAGGGAGTTTATAATCTTTCAGGTTTTAATAGTCTAGACTATAATTTTCCTAATGATTTACAGTTAAATGGAGAGAGTTATAGTTATAAAGGACCTTTTCGTACAATTGATCGTAATAATTGGCAAATTAGATCAAGTGCAGTCTTTTCTATGATATCAACTAGCTCTTCTGCAAATCCTGTCGAAGCTTTGGGATTATTTCAAAACGTACTTCCATCAACTCCCCCTGCAACTAACAATGATATAAATTTAGCAGCAGTAGGAGGATATAAATCTTTTTTGTTTCCTAGGGCGGGAAAGTTAAATTTAAATATAGGAATTGACTATTATGGGTCTAGTTCTCCATGGGGGATTCGTTCACTATTGACAACTTTAAGTAATGGAGAATCTCAGTGGGTTGATGGCTGTAATTTGAGAGTGATGAACTATGATAAGTATAATAACGAAGGTTTATCTTCTTGCAATGTAACTGCTACTATTGAAATATTTACAAGGGATGATAGAGGTAGAATTACAACGCTTACATCTACCAATAAAGTAAAATTGCAAATAATTAGACCAAGTGAAGTTAATTTTGAAGGAAGAGAAGTTCTTTATTCATCACTTAAAACTTGTGAAAATAGTAATTATTGTTCATCTGATGAATGTTGTTTCAATAATCGTTGTTGGAGTAAAGAGTTGGTATCTCAGTGTATTGAGGATGCGCAAGGGGAAGGTAATTTAGCCGTTGGTGAAGCTTGCAGTTCTGATTATCAATGTTCTAGTTTATGTTGTAATCAATCTACAGGGGTTTGTGCTGTTCATGTGAATAATAATGAAGAGAAAGTTCTTTGTTCTAAATCACCAGGTCAGAGTTGCATTGCTAGAGAATGGTGTAGAAAAGATACAATTTCTCAATGTTTTATAATTAGAACTGGGTTTGATGAAAATGGAGATGTAACTTGTACTCGCCAATGTTATGGAGTTCCCACTTTTGGACAATGTTTAAATAGGGTATGTGTTCCCCCTATAGTTCCAGATATTCCTCCATTTGACTCAGAAAATCCAGATTGTTCAAATGCTATTGATCCTCCTACACAGTTATGATGTTTTTGACTAGATATAAATCAAAGTCTATGATATGTGATATGTTAAATAATAAAGATGATTGCCAATTGGATCATATTGCCATTGCTGTTGATAGCTTGAAAAACTCACAAAAAATATTTACTGATTTAGGACTTACATTTGAAAAAGAACAAGAAGTAGTTGAGTCACAAAATGTTACCACTAGTTTTGCAAATTTAAATAGAAATGCTCGTTTGGAATTATTGTATCCACATGATAAGTCAGGGGTTATTCAAAAGTTTTTAGATAAAAATGGACCAGGCATTCATCACATATGTTTGAGAGTTTCAGATATCGTAAGTAAGTGTAGTACTCTAAAGAATAAGGGATATAATCTAATATATTCTGAGCCTACAAAAGGAGCAGATAATTGTTTAGTTAATTTTATTCATCCTAAATCAACAGGAGGCATTTTAATTGAATTGTCTCAAAAGGTTTCATAAATGCAGTATTCTTATCAACTTCCTAAATTAAGTAAGTTAAATAAATATATCTTAATTGTATACTTTGTGCTTTTTATATTGGATTCCGTTATTACTCGAGCTACTGGAGCGTCATTAGGTACTTTATTTGGGTTTTCCGCTTCAATGGTGTTTAAAGGACATATATATCAATTAATAACTTATCCACTAGTTGCAAATGGTTTATTTAGTTTTTTGTTTAATTCTTTAATTATTTGGTTTATCGGTTCTGAATTAGAACAACTTTGGGGATGGCGGCGTTATACCAACTTTTGTATATTTGTCACTTTAGCTACGTCTATAACTTTAAGTTTAATACTATCTTTATTTTCTACTTCTTTGGTATATGGGGTTAGTTTAAGTGGAGCATACATTATTGTAGGTGCAATGTGTGTTTGCTATGGAATTTTATTTCCAACCAGAGTTATGCTCTTGTTTTTATTTCCGGTTCAAGCTCGTTATTTTGTTTTAATTTTATTGGGAATATCCCTATATCAGGGTATATTTACTCCCTATGGTATTTACGCTTGGAGTCAATTGATTGGATATTGTTTTGCTTATCTTTGGATGTTGGCCATAGCAAGGGGGATTAATTGTTTTCCAGTCAATTTTTTCAAAGACAATACAAAAAAGAAGAGATTTTCTATAGTTAGTGATGATGAAAATCACCGATATCACTAATTTGTCATATATTTTGATTTGTGTTAGAAAAATTTTTTAAAAAAGAGATTAAAAGGGGACAATATCATGAGACTTGAGAGAGCGTTAAAAGAGAAATTAATGGATATAAGACTAAGAGATAAATATGTCTCTAGCGGAAAATTATCTAGTAAGGATCTGGGTAGCTATCTAAAAGATTTATCAGATGATTCAGGCAATATAAAAGTTATAGATATGGATGAAAAAAGTAAATCGTCAGAATCAAATCAATCTTCACAAGAAAATCAAGAAATATCATCAAATAATACTAACTAATTTTACTCCTCCTCCTTCCACTCGCTTAAATCTTGACCAGGTACAGGGTCGCTTAATATTCCGTTTTCATCCAGAGTAAGTCCTGCTAGGGCAAGTACACATTCAAATTCTTCAAACCCAACATAACCATCTGTACATTTTGATATATGTTCTGGCTTTATGCTTGGATTAATTTTTACGGCTTTTAAACAGCTAGTCATATATTTATATGATAATTTACTACATGCCTGGGCATGGGATGCTGTAACCACTAGGGGTTTTTTGGCCAAATAGTCTATACAGCCATGCTCCGCTTCCCCGTTAGGCCCTCCATCTAAAAAACTTATTTCACATGCTAGTATATGAGCTGAAGAAAGATGGGGTTTTCCAACTAGAGATTTTATACAATGCCCTTCCCTAGAAAAATTAGAACATGCTTTTATCCTATCTACTGAAATATTAGGATCTTTGTCTAAAGAATCTATACATAACTCTTCACTAATATTTGAATAGCCTTTAGTACATGCATTTATTTGTTCTACTGAAATATTAGGATTATTAAGTGCCACATTAGTACATTTACTTTTGTTATAATAATTACTACAAGCCTCTATTTTTTCTGATATTTGATCATTTGAATGTGATTGACAAAATCCTTGGCTAACTAATGAAAGCAAAAGGATTACAAAAAATTTCTTAAATAGCATAATTACCTCCTAGTCCATCTAAGTAACTATCGTCTTATAAAGGTTAAAACTTTACTAGTTTTTAACTATTCAGGTAATGTCCCGACTTCCGCAACAAACTGTGAAGGACAAGTAAAAAAGTCAAATATATTTAATAATACTAATTAGTGCTTTATTGGATTATAAATTTTGTAAATAAAATATCTTTAACCAGTTTTTTCTTGAGTAGCTTATTTATTCTCTTTTTTATTCTTTCTTCAAGTAGAATTTTTCCATATACAGTGTTTAATAGATCCACTTTCATTTGGCTAACTGTATATATAATTAGATCTGAAATGTAGGGTTTAAAGTTATCTACTATACCTACATACTTATTTTCAAATAAAATTAGAGTCATTTCTAGGCTTAAGAATCCTAGTTTATTTCTGTTGGAATCTATATTGATAAGTAATGGGTCAAATTTATAATTTTGTCCGTAATTTTTTGCTCTTGCTTCTAAAAACATTTTTTCTTTAGCAGCATCAGTATCAATTTTTGGTTTTTCGTAAAATACGCCAATATATATAAATATAGATAGTACTGCTATGTTAATAAGAGTAAAGAAAAATATTAGGTTTCTTATAGCTGTCATATTTAAGTTATATTTTATCATGGGGCAGTTATGGCATTAAAGTAGGGAAATATCATCTAAGATAAGTACTTGAAAATAGATAGCAGTAGGTAAATAAGTACTAAATATTTGATAAATATGTGGGTATTTGATATTCAAAGAGCAACATTTAAATATTTGGGCTTTAAAAGTGGATAAGACGACCTTTAATACTCCTATACAGGAGTTATTGATTTACTCAATTGGGAATTTTTTTGAAGAAAATCCCCATAAAAGTATATCTGATTTGGTAGAGGAATCGGATATAACATCTCACCCTCATTTAATATATCTACAGGAAAAATTAGGTTATTTTTTTAGAAACCAAGAACTTTTGTTACAATGTTTATCTCATCGCTCTTTTATTTATAGATACCCATCTTTAAATTTAAAAAATAACGAAAGATTAGAATTTCTGGGAGATACCATTTTAGAGTTTTTAATTAGTATTTATCTGTATTCTAATTATCCTAGTTTAGATGAAGGGGGATTAAGTAGGTTTAGAGGGGCATTAATTAATCAGGAGAGTTTAGCTCAATTAGCTAGGTTTTTAAAGTTAAGTCGTTGTATTTTACTAGGTAAAGGTGAGATAAATAGAGAAATATCAGTTAAAGACTCTATTTTATCTGATTGTTTTGAGTCATTGATGGGGGCCGTATTTTTAGACTCTAATATTAAGACAGCTAGAGCAGTTCTAGAAAATGTTTTTTTACTATGGAAAAAAGAACACAAAGGAGATTTTATCTCTGAATCTAAATTATTATCTTTTGATTCAAAAAGTAAATTACAGGAATTAGTAGTAGCACATTATAAAAAATATCCAGAGTATCGTTCTTATTCGATAGATACAAAGAATTTTTTAGTAGAATTATGGATTAATGATAAGTTGATTTCAAAAAAAATTAGCTACTCCAAGAAAAAAGCGGAAAAGGATTTAGCATTAGAAGCATTGGAAAAAAAATTATATTTAACAGAAGGAGTTAGGTCTATCTTAAAAAAGTAGATTGATAATTAGGAAATGTTATATAAAAATCAACATCCAAATAATAAATCTATTACAGTGTCAGTATTAGGTTTGTCTAATGTTGGAAAAAGTACTTTAATTAATTCTCTAATGGGGGAGAAGCTGAGTATTGTAACTGATAAAGTACAAACTACTTGGAATAGCTTTAGATGTATTTTTGTCAAAGATAGAACAGAAGTTATTTTAATTGATACTCCAGGAATAAATAAGACCAATAAAGAGTTTAATAAACGCTTAAACCAACAAGCTAGGGATCATGTTAATAATGATTTAAATTTACTATTAATTGATCTTAATAGAGATATTGTAGATCAATTATCAGAATTTTATAAAGTACTTGATAAAAAACTAGGGAAGACTTGGATAGTTTTTACCAAAAGTGATAAAGTAGAAAGTATTGACTATGAATATATTGAGTATATTATATCAGAGTCAAAAAAGATTATTCCAGAGATAGAGACTTATATTATTACTAGTTCTTTCAAAAAGGATAGCATTGATAGTTTGAAAGATAAGATATGTGAATCTGCAATAGATAGACCTCATCGTTATACAAAAGGAGAGATGTCTAATAAAAATATGAGATTTTTTGCTAGTGAATATGTCAGAGAACAATTATTTAGATCTTTAAAAGATGAAGTTCCTTATGAAACAGCAGTTTTAATTGATGAGTATAAGGAATTCAAAGGTGAGTCCCATATCAAGGCTAGTATCTTTGTAAATAGACCTAGTCAAAGAGCTATCATTATTGGTTCTAAAGGACAGATGATTAAAAAGATTGGAATAAATGCTAGAGAAAATCTAGAAAAATTATTACAAGCTAAGGCACATTTAAATTTACATGTTAAAGTTGTTCCTGGTTGGCTAAAAAATAATAAAATTTTAGAACAATTGGAATTATATCGGGCTAAGGATTCAAGACGAGTTTGGAGGGCCAGATAATGTTTGTAGTATCATTGATTGGGCGTCCTAATGTAGGTAAGAGTTCATTATTTAATAATATTGTTAAAAATAAAAAAGGTGTGATGACTTATAATCGTCCAGGAGTTACTAGAGATAATCATTATGGATTAATTTCTATGCTAGATAAGCAAGCTGTTTTAATTGATACTGGAGGTTTTTATTCTCAAATAATTGATGATGGAGATATTTTTAATTTAATGAGAAAACATGGCCTGCAAACTATTGATCAGTCAGATTTAGTACTAGTAGTTGTTGATATTAGGGAGGGGCTTTTACCAGAAGATAAAGCCATAGTAAATTATGTAAGAAGCAGAAAGAAAAAGTTTTTCTTAATTATAAATAAGTTTGATACAGAAAAGCAAAGGGGAGATGAATTACAATTTTTATCATTGGGAATTGATTTAAAAAATTGTTTTTTAACATCATCTTCTCATAATCTGGGAATTATAAATTTAATTAAAGATATCGATAAATTATTAGATAATATTAATCAAAAGAATAAAATAGACTTTAGCAATCATTTAGCTATTAGCTCTGATAATTGTGCATCACTTGCCATAGTAGGGCTTCCAAATAGTGGAAAATCTACACTTTTGAATACTTTATTAAAAGATAATAGATCTTTAGTAAGTAATATTCCTGGAACTACTATTGATCCTGTGGAGAGTTTGTATTCTATAAATTATAAAAACAAGATACATTCATTTAAAATAGTAGATACTGCAGGAATTCGTAAAAAAAGCAATATTGCAGATCCTTTGGAGAAGCAAGCAGTATTTAGGTCTATTTATTGTATTTCAAAAGCAGATATTATTATTTATATGATTGATGCTCATAAAGGACTAACTCGTCAAGATAGTAGGCTTCTTAATTTGGCCTTTAGCAAGGGTAAATCTTTAATAATATGTATAAATAAGATGGATCAATTTAGCAGTAAGTGGAATTCTAGTAATTTATCAAAGATTATAAAAAATGAGCTTCCTTGGGCGAACTTTTGTCAAACCATAAGTATGTCAGCACTAAAGGCAAGGGGAATAGAGGAGTTGGAATCAGCTATTTTAAAGACCCTAAATATAAGAAAAAACTATATTTCAACTAAAAAGTTAAATGAGGTGTTAAAAAAGCTTAGCAAAGATCATACTATATCTTTGAAAGGCAAGAGGGCTGAATTTTCAGTAAAGTATTCTTTAATGGTTAAAAGTGACCCTCCAACATTTGTAATATTTTCAAATACTTACCAAAGAATTCCTAGATCTTATGAACGTTTTTTGATTACTGGTCTAAGGAGAGAGTTTAAATTAGATAACACTCCTGTGAAGCTAATTTTTAGAAAGTCATAATTTTCAAATCAATATGTAGTCATCTACAACAAAAATGTGCAAATTTTTAGATTTTATAAGATTTTTTAAAGAGTAATTTTTTTTATTTTCTTAACCTGTAACTAATTGTAAAAATTGAATTTTTAAATAAAAAATAAATAAATAAGCCTTTGCTATTTTAATCTATTTTCTAGGTGGTATTATTAAAAATACCTCTCCAAATAAAAGACAGATTCCTTCCTTAAAAAATAATTTGTCTATAAACTCAAAATCCACAAAACATCCTCCAAATAAAAGACAGGTCTCGCCAATAAAATAACTTGTCTATAAACAAAAAAGCCCCCTCAAATAACAGACAGATTCCTTCCTTAAAAAAATAATTTGTCTATAAACTCAAAATCCACAAAACATCCTCCAAATAAAAGACAGGTCTCGCCAATAAAATAACTTGTCTATAAACAAAAAAGCCCCCTCAAATAACAGACAGATTCCTTCCTTAAAAAAATAATTTGTCTATAAACTCAATAACTTAACCCAATACTAGGAGAAAATAGAGTGCATAAATCAAAAAAGATAAATATTAAAGAATTGCCAGTTAATATAATTTTAAATAATTACTACGGATTAAATGATGTTTCAAAAATTAGTGCTATAAATATGTGTATTGATAATCAGTTAATGGTTACTTCACTTTGTACTGCATTGATAGCATTTTTTATTACAAAATCATAAATAAAAGTAGGATATCTAGAAGATAAGTGAGACTAAAAATAAGATAGTAGTATTAAAAATTATAGAACAGACTGCTATTAAGGTTAAAGAAAAAAGAATATTTGTACTTTGCCTAAGAGCTATCAGGTCAAAACCAATCTATTAAAATAAGTGGGCTTGAAAAAATTTGAAACTAAGGTACTAAGAAACTAAAGAGGGCCTGTAATCTTCATAAGTTTTAAATAAATATAGGGTGACTTACAACAAAAGTGTGCAAATTTTTAGATTTTTATAAAATTTCTAAGAAGGGAAATATTTTAATTTTTTAATCTATAACCTATTGAAATAATTGAGTTTTCATATAAAAAGTAAAAAAATAATTCTATACTGTTTTAATCCATTTTTTAAGTGGTAATATATAAAGTATAAGAAAAATAGATGATTAACAAATTTTGTCTATTACTTTTAACACTAAAGCATCCTTCCAAATAAAAGACAGATTCCTTCCTTAAAAAAATAATTTGTCTATAAACTCAAAATCCACAAAACATCCTCCAAATAAAAGACAGGTCTCGCCAATAAAATAACTTGTCTATAAACAAAAAGCCCCCCAAAAATAACAGACAAATTACCTTCCTTAAAAAAATAATTTGTCTATAAACTCAAAAAATCCAAAAACAAATCTTTAAAAAATCTTAAAAAATCCAAAAACAAAATCAACTAACAAAACATTCAAATTTAAACCAAAACCAAGGAGAAAATAATGAAGAAAAATCAAAAAAAGATAGTAGCAAAAATTACAGAATACTATTGGGTTACAGAAAAAAGAACATTTGCATTTTACCCACAAGCTATTAGAACAAAGACAAAATATTCAAGCAGATAAAACACCTCAAAAAATCCAAAAACAAATCCTTAAAAAATCTTAAAAAATCCAAAAACAAAATCAACTAACAAAACATTCAAATTTAAATCTCAAAAAAATCTAAAAACAAATTCTTAAACTCAGTTCAAAAAAATTAAAAAAAACATTCAATTTAAAACTTCTAAAAACAATCAATCAACAACTTTTCAATTTAAAACCATTCACAAATAAAAACCATCAAAAAAGGAAACAATTATGAAAACATTAATCTTAATCTTATTAACTTTATCATCAATGGCTTTTGCTAATCAAACTTTAAATCCAGTTTATACTACTATTTTAAATGAGTTTAATAAAGCAGATACACAAGAGGAGATATTATCTTCTACTAAAGACTCTGATTTAACCGTATTAAAAGGTTTAAATCATGTAGGTTTAAATTATTCTAAATCTTTTGCTAACTTTTCTGTTGTATTAAAAAGGGAATTAGCTCCTGATCTATTTGATGACGAGCGTTGGATAGTAACTGATAGATTAGAAATTAATGTTGATGCTTCTAAAGCACTAGGTAATTTAAATGATACAGGTGCAATTAATCTTTCAGAAACTGAGTTAGCTGCTTATGCAGGGTTATCTTTTAAAAGAGTTTATACTTATTTTCATTTCGCTGATAGTTATCAACAAGGTTTAGTTACAGATTTAAATAAAGTATTTGCTATTTTTAAGTATTTTAATGGTAATAATTATACTCAACTTTCTCCTTATGAATATTTAATTAAAGAAGATTATCTTGGTATTAGAGCTGGTGCTAAGGCAAATGTTTCTCTTAATAGTCTTGTCGTTCAAGCCGGTGCTTATTATAAATACGACAGGCTTGCTAGAGTTGATATTCAGGGTCTTGGTGAAAAGGATCAAAAGTCTGCTGATGAAAAAGTTCGTATTTCTATCGAAAAAACTAATAGCAAAAGTGTTGGGGCATCTATTGGTATTAGCTTTATAAATATTATTAATATTAATCTTTTTTCTTATGAGCTTGAATATAATTATTCAGATACTTATAGAGTTAATCTTAGTCTTACAAACTCTGCTCTTTTAGATGTTGAAAATAGTCAAGAGGTATCTTCTGTTATTGCTAGTGCAATAAAGGGTGATATTTCAAATGTAGGACTACTTAGACCATATATTATTTCTGAGGAGAGAAGAAGAAAAGAAACAGAATCTTCTAGATATGCCACTATATTCTCTTCTAAGAAGAGAGAAAAGGAAACTGAGCATTTTTATATTACTAATAAAAGTGGTTCTGAGAGCTTTTTTAGACATAATTTTGAAGAAATTAATTATAGAGGTAGCCTTCTTTCTTCAATATATAGAGGACTTATTAGTTCTTTTTTAAGAGCAGATGCAATTGTTACAAATAGCATTGTTGACAGAAAAAATGTTAGAATTGAATACTCTAGTAAAGAAAACTTAATTAACGATAGAAGTAGTATCATTAACATTGAGAATGGTGAAGAAAAAATATCTTTAAGCTTTTCTAGAGAATATAGAGCAGGAAAAATTGATTCAAGAAGAGAAAGAGAATATGCTGCAAGAATAATTGGTGAGTTTTCAGGCTTTGATCCAAGAATTGAACAAGCTATTAGCAGTGGTCAAGTTAATAGTAATATCTCTATGAATATTAATTATCAAATTTCTAAAGAAGGTATCAAGTATTTTAATAATCTAAGTTATAATAATGCTTATAAGGCCATTAGTAATATTTGTAAATCTGCTAATAAAGCTGGTTGTCATTATAGATTACAAAAGGCTTATGATAATTATTATCAAGTTCATGCAACTAGAAATTATTCTAGAGCAAGTTATGGTTACTGTGCTTCTTATGTTATGAGAAAATATAAATCAGCTTCTAAAAGACTTGCATTGATGGAAAAATGTATGCAAATCAATACTGATAATAAAGTTAAAAGTAATCTTGATGTTTCTATTTGGAATTTTAGAATTTTTGTAGAAGCTTTTAAAAAGTTTGCTAATCATAAGCAAGATCTTTATGACTTTTTTGGTATTAATAATTTATATCTTAGAGGTTCTATATCTGGTGTAACTAATACTGGAAAGAGAGTTTACTCTAATTTTTCTGAAGGTGAGTTCAATGGTCTTGGAGTTATTAATAATTATATGAAAGAAAATAATATGCGTTCACTAGCTTCGATTCAATAATCTATTTCTAGATGATTTTATATAAAAAAGGGAGATAAGCATCTCCCTTTTTTATTATTGTTTTGTAACTTTATTTAAAAAGTCAATTGGCAGTGGAAAGAAAGTCGTAGATTTTCCTTCTCCTGTAGATATCTCTTTCATAGTATCAAGGTATCTTAAGATTATAGAATTTTCATTCTTAGCTAAAATTGCAGCAGCTTCTGATAGCTTTTTAGATGCTTCAAGTTCTCCTTCTGCTGAGATAACTTTTGCACGTTTTTCTCTTTCTGCTTCTGCTTGTTTTGCCATAGCTCTTTGCATTTCAATGGGTAAATCAATGGCCTTAACTTCAACTGATGAAACTTTTATTCCCCAAGGTTCGGTTTGTTCATCTAAAATTTCTTGTAAGCTATTATTAATTTGATCTCTTTTTTGTAGGATTTGATCTAATTCATATTGCCCAATTACTGAGCGTAGAGTTGTTTGAGATATTTGCCCTGTAGCTATTAAATAATTTTCTATAGCAATAGTTGCTCTCTCTGGATCACTCACTCTAAAGTACACGACGCCATTTACTTTTAAGGTTACATTGTCTTTGGATATAATATCTTGAGATGGAATATCCATTGTAACAGTTCTTAGGTCAACTCTTGTCATTTTCTCTAGTCCGGGAATTAATATGGTAAGTCCTGGTCCTCGAACTCCAACAAATCTTCCCAATCTAAAAACTACACCCCTTTCATATTCTTGTAATATCTTTATACTACTTAAAGCTAATATCGCTAAAAATATGATAAATAAAAATGGTGAAGGTAACATAAATAACTCCTTGTTTTAAATTTGAGAGCAATCTATCATGGTATTTATATTATTGCAATACAGATAATTGTCAATGAGCACTATTAATGGCATAAATATACTTATGTTAGATTTGAATTTCATTCGAAAAAACCCAGAAGTTGTTAAAAAAGTCTGCCAGCAAAAGAATGTAAAATGTGATGTTGATAAAATCTTGCTTATAGATAAAAATTTAAATGCTTTAAAAACGCAGGTTCAGGAATTACAAGCAAAAAAAAATTCATATTCTAAACTTATTCCAAAAGCCGATATTGATGAAAAAAAGAAATTAATTACAGAAAGTAAAAAAATAGGACAAGAATTAGAGATATTAAATCCTAAATTAAAAAAAGAGCAGGAAATATTTACTAGAATGCTTTTATATGTTCCCAATATTCCATCTAAAGAAACACCTATAGGAAATAGTGCGGAAGATAATGTAGAGATATATAAATGGGAAAATAAAAAAGAGCGTAGTTTTAAACTTAGAGATCATGTAGAGATTTTAGAATTAAATGATTGGGCAGAACTAAAGCGGTTCGCCAATGTAAGTGGTAATAGAAGTTATTCTTTAAAGGGAGATATGGTTCTTTTAGAAATGGCAATTATTAATTTATCTATTAATACTTTAGTACAAAATGGTTTTACATTAATTTCTATGCCATCACTTGTTAGAGAGGGACCTTTAATAGGAACAGGGCATTTTCCTTCGGATGCTGATGATGTTTATTATATAGAAAGTGATGATTTATATTTGTCGGGGACATCGGAAGTTCAATTAAATTATCTTTATAGTGGGGAGATTTTAAAAGAAAGTGATCTTCCTATACTATTAGGGGGATATTCTAGTTGTTTCAGAAGAGAGGCAGGAAGTTATGGAAAAGATGTTAGAGGATTAATTCGTGTACATCAGTTTGCAAAAGTAGAGCAGTATGTAATTTGCAAAAATGATCTCAAAGAGACTCAATATTGGCAGGAAAAACTTCTTAGAACTTCTCAAGATATTTTAGAGGCATTGGAGCTTCCATACCATATCATTGAGTGTTGTACTGGAGATATGGGCGTGGGTAAATATAGAATGTTTGATATTGAATGTTGGGTTGATAGTGAACAAAAATATAGAGAAACTCATAGTTGTTCTAGTTTGTTAGAGTGGCAAGCAAGAAGAACTAATACTAGGTATCGAGATGATCAGGGAAATATTCATTTCTGTCATACTTTAAATAATACTGCAATTGCAACTCCTAGGATATTAGTACCTTTTATGGAACATCATCAAAATGAAGATGGTTCAATTTCTATTCCTATAGCCTTAAGACCATATTTACATGGTAGAAAAATTTTAAAGAAAAGCTAATTTAAAAATTTTTTTAAATCATTTTGAGTAAAGCAATTCATGATTTTACTACCATATTTTTTCTTTAGAGCTCTTCTTGAACCAGTTATAATAAGAGTTTGTAATGCTTTTTGGCAAAGCTCTTTGGTATAATATAAGTTATTGCGACCTTGACATTTTTCTTTAAATTTTGCTGTAGCAGTTGGACTTCCTTTGTAGCTTTCCATAGATAACATTTGACACTTTTCTATTGGGATTTTGTCTTTTTTAAAGCAACTAGAAGTATTTATAATTATAAATATTACTTTTATTATATATAGGATAACTTTTCTCATAATTTATTTGTCAATCTTATTATTAATCGACTTTTTTTGAGAAATCTTGAAAATTTTTTGTTATTTTAATAAATAACTTTCTAAATTATTGTATTTAATTCTATAATACTTAAGTAATGGAGAATTTATGCTAGATGTAAGAGACAGTATTTTAGTTGGTAATAAAAAGTTTACTATCTATAGTTTAAAAAAAGCAGAAGCCTCTGGACTTAATAATATTAAAAAGCTTCCTAGAAGTTTGAAAGTTTTAATGGAAAATCTTTTGCGAAAGCAAAATAATCAGACAGTAGTATTTGAAGATATAAAGGCTCTTAATGATTGGGTAATTGATAGAAAGTGTGACAGGGAAATTTGTTATCATCCAGCTAGGGTTATTATGCAGGATTTTACCGGAGTTCCTGCTGTGGTTGATTTGGCATCAATGAGAGAGGCAATGGGAAAAGTAGGAGGTGATGTGAAGAAAATAAATCCTCAAATACCTGTAGATTTAGTAATAGATCACTCTTTACAAGTAGAACATTTTGGCAATGAAGAGGCTTTTTTAAAGAATGTACAAATTGAGTATCAAAGAAATAATGAACGTTATAGGTTTTTAAAGTGGGGGCAAACTGCATTTGATAACTTTAGAGTTATTCCTCCTGGTACTGGAATTATTCATCAAGTAAATTTAGAGTATTTAGCAAAGGTAGTATGGCAGCAAGAGTTAGATGGACAGATAATAGCATATCCAGATACCTGTGTGGGTACTGATTCTCATACAACTATGATAAATGGCTTGTCAGTTTTAGGTTGGGGTGTAGGAGGTATTGAAGCAGAGGCAGCAATGTTAGGCCAGCCTATTACTATGTTGATACCAGAAGTAGTGGGTTTTAAATTAAAAGGATCTTTAAGTAGTGGTGTTACAGCAACAGATTTGGTTTTAAGTGTAGTTGAAATTTTAAGAAAGCATGGAGTTGTTGGAAAGTTTGTGGAGTTTTATGGGCAGGGGGTAGGTCAGTTATCTATGGGTGATAGGGCAACTTTGGCCAACATGGCACCTGAGTATGGAGCTACTTGTGGGTTTTTTCCCATAGATGATGAACTTTTAAATTACCTTTCTTTAAGTGGTCGTTCTAAAGAACATATAGATCTGACAAAGGCATATGCACAACATCAAGGGTTATGGATGGATGACAATGATGAAGATCCAAGCTTTTCATTTACTATTGAACTTGATTTATCTAATGTAGTTCCATGTATTTCTGGGCCAAAGAGACCTCAAGATAGAATTTCTTTAGATATGGCATCTAGTTCTTTTATAAAGGATAGCTCTAATTTATTTTCATGTGACAATTTAGATGAGGAGTATGAAGTTAAAAACTGTGATTTTAAAATAAAAAATGGTGATATTGTAATTGCTGCTATAACTTCTTGTACTAATACATCTAACCCTTCAGTTTTAATTGCAGCAGGACTTTTAGCTAAAAAGGCCAATGAATTAGGCCTTAAAGTTAAGCCTTGGGTAAAAACCTCACTCGCTCCGGGATCAAAAGTTGTCACTGATTATTTAATAGAATCGGGATTACAATCTCATTTAGATGCATTAGGATTTTACTTAGTAGGTTATGGTTGCACTACTTGTATTGGAAATTCAGGGCCACTTTCTTTAGAGATATCAAATTGTATAAATGAAAATAATCTCTTAGCAGTTTCAGTTTTATCTGGAAATAGAAACTTTGAAGGAAGAATATCTCCAGATGTAAAGGCTAATTATCTAGCATCTCCACCACTTGTTGTCGCTTATGCACTAGCTGGTAATATGTCAATTGATATTGTGCAAGACCCATTAGGCAAAAATATTGATAAAAAAGATGTATACTTAAAAGATATTTGGCCAACAATTGACGAGATAAATGATGTCATAAAAAGACATATAAATAGTAAAATGTATAAGCAAAGATATAGCAATGTATTTTCTGGAGATAAACTTTGGCAAGAAATAAAGACTACTTCAAAAGATATGTACTCTTGGCAAGATGACTCAACTTACATTAGAAATCCAACTTTTTTTGAAGATATTGGTAAAGATAAATTAGATAACTTTGAAATAGAAGATGCTAGAATTTTAGCTCTTTTAGGTGATTCAGTTACTACTGATCATATATCACCAGCAGGTGCTATATCTATTGATTCTCCAGCAGCAAAGTATCTTCAAGAGAATAATATACAAAAAGAACAATTTAATTCTTATGGATCACGTCGTGGAAATCATGAAGTTATGATGAGAGGAACTTTTGCTAATATTCGTATAAAAAATCAAATGCTTCCTGGATTAGAAGGTGGTTATACCAAGCATATACCTAGCAATAAGCAGATGACTGTCTATGATGCTTCAGTTTTATATAAGAAAGAGAATACTCCGTTGGTTATTATTGCTGGCAAAGAATATGGAACAGGATCTTCAAGAGATTGGGCAGCAAAGGGAACTTATCTGCAAGGAGTCAAAGCAGTTATCGTTGAATCTTTTGAGAGGATTCATCGATCAAACTTGGTTGGTATGGGAGTTTTACCACTTCAATTTAAAAATAATTTAACTTGGTCATCTTTAAAGTTAATAGGAGATGAGAAAATATCTATAAAACCTATAGGAGAGCTAAGACCTTCCATGGACTTTAAAATGATCATTAGTTATAGAGATGGAACTGGTAAAACAATAGACCTTTTATCAAGAGTTGATACTAACAATGAATTAAATTATTTTATTCACGGTGGAATATTAAGATATGTTCTTCACCAATTAAAGTAGTCCATCTCTTATTTGCATCCAAATTTTATAATATTGCCATGCTGGCGGGGGATTATCTTGGTGGTGATCGGGCAATAATATAAGACCTTTAGTTTTAAGGAGAATTTCTCTTACTTTTTTGTTTTGATTTAATTTTGCCTTCATGGCATTTACAATTAATTGATAAAACTCACCTTTTTTATGTACATGATATTCCATCTTTTTATTTTTAAAGGTAATATAATTGATATTATTTTTAAGCATTATTTCCGAGGCAATATCTCCTGCTTTTTTTGCTTCAAATCCATGCATAGATGCCACTTCTTCTCTGGTAAATTTATTAATTCCTAATTTATATCTAATATCTGTATCATCCTCTGGATATTTTAGAGATTGCCAAAATCCTTCTATACTAGCATAGGTTGTGCCATAGAGTTTAAATGGAGTTGGTGCAAAGTTTGACAGTATTTTTAACTCATTTCTTTTAGAGATAATAACCTCCCCTTTACCCGCTTCTTGAGGGAGGATCTCCCAAGAATATTTTTCTCCATCAAAAGAAATAAACCATTCTTTAGGGTATTTTTTGTTATAAAATTTTTTAAAAAATAGATTTATAAAGTACTTTAACATAGATTGTTTAGAGTAACATATCAAATATCTAGAGTATTTTAAAGTAAATTTAAATATTGGCCGATTTACTTGTTTAATAAATTATCAATAGGCAGCAATATGAAATTTATCAATTTAAATACGACATTTTACAAAATTTTATTAGTTTTATCTTTTAGTTTTTTAAATATAAATGTTGGAGTTTGTGATTGGGTTGATCCCAATCTATATAAAAGCTGGTCCTTTGATCCAGGGCCTGATCCTAGGAGTAAAGTAGGTAAGGGGTATATTGATATATTTTCAGACATCCCCAACTTATCAGGTTTAAGTAGAGAGCTAAAAAATGGAGTTAAATTTCGTTCAGCCTTTGGTCCTACTTATTATAGAGGAAGAACGCAAAAAAATTCAGTTAAAGTATTAGTAATTGGTCAAGATGGAACTCATATTGCTGAGGCCGCAGGAAAAACTTTTACAGGAGGAACTGGTGGAAGGATGCAAAATGTCTTGGATTATTTAGGCATTAATAGAAGTTACTTTTTTATAAATACTTTTGCTTATACCATTAAAGAGCAATATGGAGATTGGGCCCCATATGTAAGAGATAGAAAATTAACTTGGGGTAGAATTTTAAATGATGAAGCATTTTTATTATCTCAAGATTTAGAAAGTCCACTTGTTAAGTGGAGAAATAGACTTATTGAACACATTATTGAATCAAATAAAGATTCTCTTAAATTAATCATTACTGTAGGTGGAGCTGCTGAAGATACACTAGCTACTTTTATTAAAAGTAGAGGGGGAAGTGTTGCTGCAAATTTAAATAAAGATAATGCTAAAGATATTAGTGCTATAGAATATAAAAAGGTTTACGCTGGAGGAAATAGAACATTCTCTTATCCAGTAGATAATAATGGTTATAATTTACTGGTGAGACCAGGAGATAAATTTGATGCTAAAAATTCATCTATGACTAATAAGTTAGTATCAAATGCCAAAGATAATTCATCGTTATTAAAAAAAATAGTTTATAAAAAGGGAGGATATCAAAAAACAGGTTTTTTAGATCCAGGTCAGCTGGGATATAATTTATATGATACTTATATTGATGGAAATAGAACAAATTCACTTAAAGGTTTAGGCTTAGAGGGTGGAAAATTAAAATCAGATGTTCGTTTTATATCAGTTCCTCATCCCGGATCAGTAGGAAATGCTAGTGGAGGAGATAGAGGAGCATTGATAAGGAGCATAGAAGATAAGTTTCAAAGAAAGCTATCAATATTGAAGGATTTTAAAAAGGAGGGTTGGGATTTGCCCGAGGATCCATATGGAGAAAATAAATTATTTAAAGGTCTCAATTTTAAATATTCTAGAAAATCTTTACCTTCAGCAGATTTTCCATTAGGTCTTTCAAATGCTTTAATTGTCGATAAGTCTTTAGCAAGTAGAGTCTCAGGAATGCCTAATGCCATTGAATTTGGAGGTAGAGATCGAGGAAAATATAGTAAGGAAGAAGTATATGAGGCCGATAGGGGAGAGCTTAAAAGTCCCATTGATAGAGGGGATAATGCTTGGGAACCACCTAGGAAGCAAAGGTATAATTTTGATAGAGGTCCTAATATAAAATACTCAAGGCTTTTAACTAATTTAGATGTAGATAAAATTTTTAAGCAAGCTAGAAGTAATATAAAAAGTCACCCTAATCACTCTTATTTTGCTCCATATAGAGGAACTTTTGATAATCCACAGATTGTAATTGTTGCCGATGATACTGATGACTTAGATGGGCTTTTTAGTGCTAGGGCCCTTACTAATAAAAAAGGTCAGAGGCTTCAAGCTTTTTTAGAGGGATTAGGAGTTTCAGAGGACTACTTAATTATAAAGACTATTCCCTTTGATATGGGAGAAAATAAAGATGATTATAAAAAGGTTTATAATTTAACTAAAAAGTGGAGGACAGATATATTAAAAGAAGTGGCAGAAACTGAACGTCCAAAGTTATTTTTGGCATTAGGGGACTTTGCAGAGGATTCTATAAAATCTATTGATAGTAATATTCCTATGGTTAGAGTTAAAAATAGTTATTGGAATACATATCAATCTATAGCTAAGTTACCATACTTTAAGAAGAAAAATATCTCTTATAAAAGCGGATATTCAAATATTCCAAGGTCTCATTTACCCTTTGGAAAACAAGCATGGGTAGGAACTAGTGGAGATAGAGTTATAGGAGCAAGAGATGAAAGATGTATTGGACTTTTATATCGAGTTTTTGTTCCTAGTTGGGCCAGCAATGCTTCTAGGTATTCTCCAAAACCATTAAATTCTTATGAAAAGTACTTTATTCGTTACGCTAAAGCAAAGTTAAACAGGTAGTACAACTCATAGCATTAGAAGATTTTATAAATACTTATGTATTTTAAAAAGTTATCTATATGTTTATTTTTTAGTATTTATCAATTACTTTAATAAAGTTATTTAAAAGTGTATTTTAAAAAGGAGTCTATATGCCAGAATTACCAGAAGTTGAAACAATTAGAAGGCAAATTAAAAAAAAATTATCAATGCCAGCAGTTATATCAGAGACTAGCTTTTCTAAAAACTTTAAGTCTCTTTTAATGAGTAAAAAAGTTCCTCTAAAGGGTAAAAAGTTGTTAACTATTAAAAGAAAGGGAAAAGTTTTAGATTTTTGTTTTGATGGTATTCATTTAATCTCAAGCTTAGGGATGAGTGGCTCTTGGATTCTTTCAGATAAAAAAATAATTAGAAAACATAAGCATATTCAATTAAAGATAAAGGATAATAAAGGAGATACCAACTATCTTTCATATGTTGATCCTAGAAGATTTGGCAAAGTTAGATTTATGGATAGTTCTAAAACAAAAAGCTATTTTAATACTTTAGGAGTTGATATTACAAGTAGCTCTTTCACACCTGACTATATATATAAAGTATTACAAAAGCATAAAAATAAGAAAATTAAACCATTATTTTTAGATCAAAGTGTTTTTTCAGGTATTGGAAATTATATTGCTAGTGAAATTTGTGCTAGATCTGGAATAAGGCCCTCAAGACTTGCCGGAGATATTTCAAAATATGAATGTAAAAAAATTAAAATTGCTACATCAAAAGTGGTTAAGAATGCATTATCTGCCAAAGGAACTACTTTAGTTTGGAGTTGGGGTTATCAAGATACAAGTGGAGAAAAAGGTGCAGGAATTAATCAATTAGTTGTTTTTGCTCAAGATATATGTGGGCTTTGTAAAAATACTAAGATTATCAAAACTCAGCTAGGTGGTAGAGGAACATATTATTGTCCTAAATGTCAGAAATAGTACTATTTAAAATTATTTTATATTATAGTAAAATTTTTAATTATTAATACTTTATTATGGCGACTATTAACTGATGAATAATGTATTGTTTTATTTATTTTTATTTTTAATTATCTCTTGTGGTAAATCCAAAAAAGAGGTTGAAAGGGATGGGGCAATGACAGTTAATAATATTTGCCCGAATGGTTATGTAGAAGTTGAGGGAAATTCATCCCTTGGAACAGGCGACTTTTGTGTTATGCAATTTGAGGCAAGAAAAGACAGCTCTGATAATCCCGAGTCTGTGGCAAGTGGAAGTGCTTGGAGTTCTATTAGCGCTTATAATGCATTTTCTGAGTGTAGGGATCTTTCAATTGATGGTTATGGTGGGGAGTTTGCTTTAATTTCAAATGTAGAGTGGATGACTATTGCTAGAGATATAGAGGCAACGGCGGCAAACTGGTCAACAGGGATAGTAAATAGTGGAGTTATTTATAGAGGGCACTCAGACAATGCTCCAAATACATTTTTATCTTTAAGTAGTACAGCAGATCCCTATGCAGGTACGGGAAATGATACAAGTTCTGGCTGGAGGCAAGCAAGAACTTTTACTCTCTCAAATGGAAGTATTATATGGGATTTTTCTGGAAATTTCTTTGAATGGGTTGATTGGTCTTCTAATGATAATGCTTTTACAGTTGGACCAATTAACGGTTCTATTGTTACTCGAACTTTTCCTACACTTTTTGGTTCATTAACTAAAAATGATATTGCACCACTAAATTCTGCAAATGATCATAATCGTAATTTTGGACAATATATTATAGGTCCTGGAGGATTTACAACTAGAGGGGGTAATCTTAACAATATAGTTACAGGAGCATTTGGTTTACTTATTTTTAGCTTACCAAACCAAAGAAATGACATTAGCTTTCGTTGTGTTTATAGACCATAGAAGTTAGAATTAAATTGTCCTATAACAGATTAAGTTGGTTAAGCAACTTCAATATATTTAAAAAATCAAAGTTATAATGCCTTATTTTGAAATTATATTATATCGTAGTAAAATTTTTAATTATTAAAGGTTTATTTAAATATCTATAAAACTGATGAATAAAGTAATACTTTCTTTATTTTTAATTATCTCTTGTGGCAAGTCTAAAAAAACAGTTGATAGAGGAGCAACTTTGAGTACTCTTTGTCCAGATGGCTATGTGGCAGTTGTGGGAAGTTTATCTCTTGGAACAAGTGACTTTTGTGTTATGCAATTTGAAGCAAGAAAAGACAGTTCTGATAATCCCGAGTCTGTGGCCAGTGGAAACGCTTGGAATGTGATTAGTGCTAACGATGCATTTTCTGAGTGTCAAAATATTTCTATTGATGGTTATAGCGGAGAATTTGCTTTAATTTCAAATAGGGAGTGGATGACCATTGCTAGAGATATAGAGGCAACGGCAGCAAATTGGTCAGGAGGTTCTGTAGGCAATGGGGAAATTTATAGGGGACATTCAGATGGTAATCCAAATACATTTTTATCTTTAAATGGTACAGCAGATCCTTATGCAGGAACGGGAGATAATACAAGTTCTGGTTGGGATCAAGCAAGGACTTTTGCTCTCTCAAATGGAAGCATTATATGGGATTTCTCTGGAAACTTATTTGAATGGGTAGATTGGTCTGATAATGATAATACATTTACTACTGGAGTAACTAATAGTTCTACTGCTATTCGAAACTTTCCTCAACTTTTTGGTTCTTTGACTAAAGATGATCTTTTACCGTTAGATTCAGCTAATGATCATACTCGTAATTTTGGAGGATATGTTGTAGGCCCTGGAGGATTTACAGCTAGAGGAGGAAATTATAATAGTACAATTGCCGGAGCATTTTCTTTATATATTCATAATTCAGTAAGTTCTGCTGGAAGAGGTGATACCGGATTTCGCTGTGTTTATCGGCTATAAAGATTAGAATTAAATTTAACCTATGACAATTTAGGTTTAGTATATGATTGAGAATTTTTTAAAAGTACACTCTATTTAAAATTATTTTATATCATAGTAAAATTTTTAATTATGAATACTCTATTTGATACCTATAACTGATGAGTAAAATATTATTTTATTTATTGTTATTTTTGGCCATATCTTGTGGAAAATCTAAAAGATCAGTTAATAGAGGTATTTTATTGAATAATTTTTGTCCAGATGGCTATGTGGCAGTTGTAGGAAATTCATCCCTTGGAACAGGCGACTTTTGTGTTATGCAATTTGAGGCAAGAAGAAACAACTCTGGTGATCCCGAATCTGTGGCCAGTGGAAACGCTTGGAATTGGATTAGTGCTATTGATGCATTTTCTGAGTGTCAAAATATTTCTATTGATGGATATAATGGAGAATTTGCCCTGATTTCAAATAGGGAGTGGATGACTATTGCTAGAGATATAGAGACAACGGCAGTAAATTGGTCAGGAGGAGCGGTAAATAGTGGGGTTATTTATAAAGGTCACTCAGATAATGCACCAAGTTCAGTTCTATCTTTAAGTGGTACAAATGACCCCTATTTTGGAACAGGAAATAGTGCAAATTCTAGTTGGGAGCAAGCAAGAACTTTTACTCTTTCAAATGGAAGTATTATATGGGATTTTTCTGGAAATTTTTGGGAATGGGTTGATTGGTCTTCTAATGATAATATATTTACGACTGGAGTAACAAATAATACACTTGTTTTTATTGCATTTCCTCAACTTTTTGGTTCTTTGACTAAGGATGACATTGCCCCATTTTATACTGACAATGATCATACTCGTAATTTTGGCAGATATTATATAGGCCCTGGGGGTTTTACAATTAGAGGGGGTAACTATAATAATACAATTACAGGGGCATTTGCTTTATTTGTTCTTAATACTGATAGTGCAAGAATTGATACTAGTTTTCGATGTGTTTATAGGTTTTAGGAATTAGTATTAGTTTTTTGGTAATGTAGGAATTTTACGAGAAGGACGTCTTTTAAAGTTAGGTTTTAGAGTTTTTTTAGGAAGTTCATTTAATACTGTAGATATTGCTTTATCCATTTGTGGATCGACCCCATTTTTCCAGTCTTCAGGGGTAATTTCTATTTCGATGTCAGGGTCTGTTCCATAGTTTTCAACATTAAATCCAACATCTTTAAACCAAAAAGCGTATTCTGGTTGGGTTGTTATACTACCATCATTTAAAAAATGCCTTGGCCATATTCCAATAACTCCTCCCCAAGTTCTTTTACCTATTAGTTTTCCAAGTTTCATTAGTTTAAAGCTATGGGAGAAAATATCTCCATCAGAACCTGATAGCTCATTGGTTAAACACACTATAGAATTAATAGCATATTCAGGGTAAGTTTTAATTCCATAATGGCGGGAGACATCAAATCCTAGAATCTTTTGAGCTAGAGTTTTTAATAATAATTGGGAAATAAATCCCCCTCCGTTATAGCGAACATCGACAATTAATCCATCTTTTTGAGATTCGCTTAAAAAGTTTCTATAAAATTCAGAAAATCCCCATATTCCCATATCAGGGATATGAATATAGCCAATTTTTCCTCTAGTTTTTTTATGGACATATTCTTTGTTTTTGTTTACCCATTGACGGTATAATAGCTTGTTTTCACTAGATAGGGTTTTTATAACAACATCTTCAATCTTACCGTTTTTTCTTTTTATCTTTAAATTAATGTTCATAGCAGCTTTACCCATAAGATTAATATATAAATCTTGATATTTTTTTAGGTCTTTTCCATCTATAGATAGGATTACATCTCCTTTATTTATTGCTACTCCAGGTGTACTTAATGGTGAGTCGCATCCATCTATCCAAGAATCTCCACGGTAAATATCTTCAATGGTAAAATTTTTGTTATTTGTATTATAGTTAATTTTTGCTCCAAGTAGCCCATTTATATTAATTGGTGGTTTTCTATTATAATCTCCACTGAATTCATAACAATGAGAAGTTCCCAATTCTCCTTGCATTTCCCATAAGACATCGGATAATTCGTATCGAGTATTGATTTTTTTTACTATAGGTAGATATTTATTATAAATACTCTTCCAATTAACCCCCGACATATCAGCAGTCCAAAATTGTTCTCTTTGTAATATCCATGCCTCTTTATACATTTGCCTCCATTCATTTCGAGGATTTATATATAGAGATATTCTTTCAAGATCTATCCATCCATCTTTCTTATTATAATCATTACCACTGCTAGCTTTAGAAGTAGATTTTATTAGGCGTAATTCATTATCACTGTTTAATGTTAAAATATGTTTACCATCATAGCTTAGTTCAAAGCTTATTATGTCTTCTGCTAGACATTCTTCTTTTTTAGTTTTTATACTATATAAGAATAGATTATATGAGAAAGAGATATCAAATTTACTATGTTTATTAGTAGCTGCTTTTAAGTACAGTATATGTTCTTTGATAGCAAGAACTTTTAAATACCTTCCTATATCTATAGATGGTAGTGATGATATTCTATGATCAATATTATCTAAGTCAATTTTAGTATTTCTTATCTTTTTGTCTTCAGTATTATCATCTTCTTTTTTTTCGTCTTGGAAGTCTAGATTCATTTGAGAAATGGGCAGGGTATTTTTTGTTAAATTAATGGAATATATCTTAGAGGCATTAGGGAAACTAAATTCAAAATGAGTTTCATCATCAATGGGATAAAATTCACGAACTCCAATAAAGTATAAGAATTTTCCTTCAGGATCAAAGCTCGGACTATAATCGTTTAAAATAGAGCGGATAATTTCTCTCTTTTCTCTATTCTTAATGTTGTATATAATTATTGCTTGTTGTTTAGTATTTATTTTTTTACTATAAGTCATTAGTTGATCATCATTTGACCATGAAATATCATCTATATCCGAGTAGCTACAATTATCTATCTTTTTGCAATTATTACTTTTTAAGTTTATTAGCCATAATTCATTTCTATTATTAGTTAAGGATAAATACTTACCATTATTTGAGGGAGTTAAAGATAATATCTTTCCCCATTTTTTGTTAGTACATATTCTAGAAGGTTTTATGGTTTTTAAATTGTATAAAACCAGAGTTTCCTCATTATCACTATTAAGTTCAACAATAATTAGTTTAGGAATTTTTTGTTTTGGTAAAAATCTAGGACATTTATATCTAAGATTATCTTTACCTAAAGAGATAGGTGCTTTTGACCAAGGAGGCATTACAAATACTTTTCCTCTGACACTTATTGCAAGTAATTGAGCATTTTCTGAGATAGAAAAATCTTGTAAAAACTTAGATGCTGACTCAAATCTTGGTATAGCTTGATTAAAGCTACTTTTAACTACAATATTTATTTTTTTGTTTATATTGTCTACAAGATCGAGGCTGTAAATATCACCACCTTTTTGATATACGATAGTCTTATTATGACAACTTATATTTCTTACATAATAGTCATTATGATGGGTATGCCTTTTTATAGAAGTACCGTTTGTATTTGTTGAATAGATATTTCCAATTCCTTGATGATCTGATATGAAAAATATCCTTTCATTTATAAATAAAGGACAGCCCAGATTAGTTTTAAACTTACTCAAAATTTTTTTATATTTTATATTTTTACCTGTACTTACCCATAGTGTTCCAGCTGTGCCACCTTTATATCTTTTCCAGCGAGCAGGGTCACCAGTATTTCTACCTAAGACAGTTTTTTGTCCAGAAAAAGATATAGTTTTAGCAGGGCCAACATCAATTTTTGTTTGCTCAAGAGTATTTATATTTAATAAAAATAATTGACCTACATCGGGATAAAAGGAACCACTACTTGAGCATATAATTAAGTTTTGATTATCTTTCCAATTACAAATTCCTTGCACTGAATTATAGCTAATTCTTTTTGATTCACCGCCATCGGCATCAATTAAATATACAGATTGCATTCCTTGATCATTGCTTAAAAAAGCAATATGTTTGCCATCGGGGGATATGTGGGGATGATGAGATATTCCTTTGCTAGTTGTTAGACGAGAGGCATTTCCTCCGTATAATGCCACTTTCCATATATCATCATCTGTGGAAAAAACAATTGTATCGTGGTAAATAGAAGGTAATTGTAGGTATGCTTCTTTTTTCATGAGAAAGTATATTAACTTGATATTGGTATTTTAGGCAAGAAGTTGAGGTAAATTATGTACTTAGATTGGGCGGCTTCAACACCAATTTGTAGACCAGCTATTGATGAATTAATGAGAGCATCAATAGAAGATTATGCTAATCCATCTGCAAAACATAAGCCAGCTAGAATTTTAAAAGATAAGATTCAACGCTCAAAAGAGCTTATATTAGAAAGTTTTTCTTGTGATAATTATAAGCTTATATTTACAAGTTCTGCCACGGAGGCAAATAATATTGCCATTAAGGGTTTAAATTTAAATTCAGGTTCAAAAATACTCTATTGTAAGGCTGATCATCCCTCTTTAACTGCCCCAGTTGAATTTAGGTCTAGAAAAGAAAATATAGTTATTGAAGATATTTTGTTAAATAAAGATGGATCAATTGTTGAAGACGATTTTATAGAGAAAGCAAAAACCGCCAATTTAATTGTTTTAATTCATGTAAACAACCAATCAGGGAATATACATCCAGTAGAAAAATTTGCAGAGATAATAAAAAAAATTAATCCTCATGTTCACATTCATGTAGATGCAGTTCAAAGTTTTTGCAGAGTTACTTTGTTGTTAAATGGTAACATTGATAGTTTATCTATTTCCTCTCATAAAATTTGTGGCCCCAAAGGAATTGGAGCTTTGATTTATAAAAAATCTGTAGGATTTATACCTCTTTTTCAAGGAGGAGGTCAGGAATACGGAATTCGTTCATCAACTATCGCAACACCTTTAGTTCTTTCCTTTGCTGCTGCAGTAGAGTGGAGCAGAGTAAATAATAACTTTGAAAATGCCAGAGAGCTAAATTGTTATTTAAGAGATAAATTATCTAAATTAAGTTCTGATTATTCGCAAGTTGATTTTCCATTCCCATCAGAGATTACTAGCCCCTATATTTTAACATTTACGATTTATCCTCTTCCAGGAGAAGTCATTATAAGATATCTTGAAAGTAGATCTGTGTATCTTGCTAGTAGTTCGGCATGTTCATCATCAAGTACGGACAATCCCTCTCTTGAGGCATTAAGAATAAATACAAATAAACGAGGGTCAATAATTCGTTTATCGTTTGGACATAATTTTGAGTTATCAAAAGCAGATAAATTTTTAGCAATTTTCTCAGAAGTAGTAGAAGCTATTAATTGTATTGTTAAAAATAACAAAAAGCCAATTAAAGATAATCTTTATGTATAATTATCTCTTGATTAGTATGGATGAGACTTGGCTCAAAGGCAAGAATCGTCATCAATATATTTGCCATTTAAATAATCATTTAAACTATATTTTAAAGTCACAAAATTATGACTTTAAATATGAGAACATCAATCAACGATTAGTATTTAAATTCGAAAAAAAAATTAATGATAATTTAATTAATATTATATCTAAAATTCCTGGTATTAGTTTAATATCTCCAGCTTGTAAAATTACAAGTAGTATTGATGAAGTAGTTAGCTTAGCTATAAAGCATATTAATTCTTTAAAAAAAAAACCTAAAACTTTTAAGGTAAATACTAAGCGTTCAGATAATAATTTGAAATTAACCAGCGTTAAATTAAATTGTTTAGTTGGTGATAGATTTATATCTGCATTTAACAAAAAAATTAAAGTGGATTTAAAAAATCCTCATATTTGTATAGATATATATGCTTACTTAGATTATTTTTTTGTATCTTTTAAAAAATTTCATGGTATTGGAGGATTGCCAATTGGTAGTAGTAAAAAAGCGTTAACTCTTTTATCTGGGGGAATTGATTCACCGGTGGCAAGTTATTTGATGGCAAAACGTGGACTTATGCAGACTTTTGTATTTTTTTATGCTTATCCTTTTGTATCAGAAGAAGTAAAAGATAAAATCTTAGAATTAGCAAATACTTTAGGAATTTTTTTAAAAAAATCCTCTCTTATCATAATTCCATTTGGAAAGTTGCAGGAATATATTGCTCAAAGATGTAGAGAAAGCTATAGGACTATGTTCTTTAGAATAGCAATGATAAAGGTATGTAATCATTTGGCAAAGAAATTTGACTATAAAGCTATTATTACTGGAGATTCTTTAGGACAAGTATCTAGCCAAAGCTTAGATAATATTTCTCTTATAGATAAATTTAGCTCTACTTTGGTACTTAGACCACTTATTGGCATGAATAAGTCTGAAATTACAAAAATTGCTGAACAAATTAATACATATAAAACTTCTATATTACCTCATGATGATGCTTGTAGCTTGTTTTCCTCAAAGCATCCTATTATTTCTCCTAATTTTAATTATTGTAAAAAATTTATGGAGGATAATTCTTATTTTAATTTAATAGAGCAATCAATTGATGATTGTGAGGTTTATGATATAAATCCACTAAAAACTTTTAAAAAGGAATCTAAATTTCAAGAATATTTTAATGATGTTTTTAATTATATCTAAGGAAAATAGTAATCAAATATTACTTAAAATCACTCATAACTACCAAAAACCACATAATAGTTAAGTGTTTTGGATTAGTAAATAAGTAGTGAAATTTATAAAAACTTAGATTAGAAAATATCTTAAAGAAATTAATAAGTTATATCGATAAGACTAAGGGTTTGATTTACAGAATGATATCATTAAGATTTTAAATTTGTTCACTGTAAGTTTAGAGTAGTTGCCTTTATGAAAGATAAATTTTGTTCTCATATTATCCAAGAGTTTATTAAAAATTTATTTGATAAAAAAATATTTTTAAGATTATTTTATCTATTTTATTTAGCAAGTCTATTTATCTCTCTTAGTGGTTGTGGCAGTGGGGATGATGTGGGGGGCTTAAGTAGTAATATTAAGGCCATTTCTGATCCATGGAAAAATTTGCAGGAAGATTCAGTAGATCCTAATAAAGTAACAGAAAAAGAGAGAGAACTTATTTTTAGTGATGGAATTGCAATTGCTTATAGAGCAAATACTTTGGATGGAGGAAGTTTAACTGGAAATGATGAAATTTGTAGAAAAGAGCAAAAAAATGGAGAGGCTTTAGAAATCTGTTTGGATTTAACTACTTCTTTGAATTCTCCAATTTTAACTAGAAGCAATTTAAAAGCAATAATTATAAGTGAACCGGTTATTTCTGAAGAAGGGGTAAGTTGCTACATTAATGGGGTATCTAGTTATTGTGGGGCCGTGTATGACAAAATAGGAGGAGATCAATTTAACTGTAAGTCAGAATTATTAAATGGAGACAAATCTCTTTCTTGTTCTGATAATTGGGCAGTAGTTGTAAATGGTGAAGAAGAAGATGATAGTAAAGCTATATGCAGAGTTTCCTTATTAAATAATTCTGGAAAGTGCTTAGCTGCTCCAGTTGATAAGATAGATGAAGAAGGAAATCAAAAACCTCCAGAAGATTTAGTTAAAGAGATGCAAAATACTTCTTGGTCAGGATATTTAAATAAAAAAGAAGGTATTGTAAATTTTAAACAGATTTTATTTGATACAGATACTGATATGAAATTAAAGGCAGAACCTTTGGTAGATCATCCAAAAATAGATAATGTAAAATTAAATTATAAATCACTAAGTGTTAATATTTGCACTGTTGATAATGATGATGATAAAAAAAATGGGGAAAAAGGTACAATTACTATTGTTGGTCGTGGAAAGTGTAAGATTGTATTAAAGGTAAAAGTAAAAGGCTATATTGACAAAATCATACATGCTTCAATGGAGGCTGCTGATAAAAATAATGCTACATGGGAAGGTTATGACAATAGTCTTTTTTACATTAATGAAACTAGAACTCCGGAGAATGTACAAAACATAAGTGGCCCAACACTGATTTATAAATCGGAATATCCGTCTATTTGTAAAATTGGTGGCAATGGTGTTGTAGAGGCATTAAAGGTAGGACAATGTACTGTAAAGCTTTTAATTAAAAAGCAAGGACTTCTTGATAAAGTAATAATCAAAAATTTAACTATATCACCTTTGGATAATCAAATTGACGGAATTGAATTTAATCCTGTACTTGAAGGTGTTGTTGGTAAAGAGCTAGTTCTTAATAAAGTTATTGGTGTAGGTGGAAATTCTGATATAAAATATATTGTTACTAATTCAGGAGAAACAGGTTGTGCTTTTAAAGGGACAACGGGTATGGCCTTAAGAACACTTATTTTTGAAAATTCTGGAGTTTGTAAAATAAAAGCTAGGGTGAATAGAGGCAGAGGATATCAAGTTTGGGATTCTAGTGAAAAGCAGATAATTGTATCAAAGGGAACTCTTGATATTACTTGGGGAAGCTTTCAAGGAACACTTGAAATTGGAGGAGAAAGTAAAGTTCCAAGCACTCCAACAGGAAGCGGTGTAAATGGTTCGAAAATTACATATGAAATAAAATCAGGAACAGATGCAAATTGTAAGCTACTGACACCTCAGACGGGAAAAGTTAAAGCTCTTGATGTTGATTTATCAGCAACTAAAAAATGTATAATAACTGCCACTGCTAGAAAGATTGGTTATAATGATAATATTTCTGATATAGAAGTTACCTTATCAGCAGGAACATTAGGAGATATTATTTGGGGAAGTTTTCAAGGAACACTTGAAATTAACGGGGCAACAAAGACTCCAAGTACTCCAACGGGAGGAGGGGCCACAGGATCATCAATTGCATATACAATAAAATCTGGTTATCAATCAAACTGTGAGCTAGTTAATGCAAGAACAGGAGAGGTAAGGGCAAAGGTAGCTGATCTTTCAACCACAAAAAAATGTATATTAACTGTTACTGCAACAAAGACGGGTTATTCTAGCTCTACAGATATAGAAGTTACCTTATCAGCAGGAACATTAGGAGATATTACTTGGGGAAGTTTTCAAGGAACACTTGAAATTAACGGGGCAACAAAGACTCCAAGTGTTCCAACGGGAGGAGGGGCCACAGGATCATCAATTGCATATACAATAAAATCTGGTTATCAATCAAACTGTGAGCTAGTTAATGCAAGAACAGGAGAGGTAAGGGCAAAGGTAGTTGATCTTTCAATCACAAAAAAATGTATATTAACTGTTACTGCAACAAAGCTTGGTCATAATGCAAAAACAGGTAATATAGAAATTATATTACTACCAGGAACTCAAGATAAAATAATTTGGGGAAATTTTTCAGGAGTACTCGAAGTTAATGGAGCAACAAAGATTCCAAGTGCTCCAACGGGAGAAGGGGCCACAGGAGCATCAATTGCATATACAATAAAATCTGGTTATCAATCAAACTGTGAGCTAGTTAATGCAAGGACAGGAGAGGTAAGGGCAAAGGTAGTTGATCTTTCAACTACAAAAGAATGTATATTAGTTGCTACGGCAAAAAAAGTTGGATTTACTGATAGCATTTCAGAGGATATTGAAATTTCTTTAACAAGTGGAACTATTATATTTACTGGAAGCTTGAGTTACATAGGAACTCTTGCAGTTTCAGGAATTGTTAATGTACAAACTCCAGTTACTGCTCCACTTGCAGTTATTTGGAGTTATAGTGTTATAGGTAAAAGAAGTAGTATGGTAGTTGATGGTATTTGTGATATAGATACATCAACGGGAAGGCTAGAGGCAACTACTACTTCACAAGCTGGCGATATTTGTGAAGTAACAGCTATTGCAAGGGCTACTGGGTATTTAAATAAGACTTCTAATGTAAGTATAACTATAACTGATTTATTGCCTTTGAGATTGACTTGGATTGGTTATGGCCAATCAAATTCTGCTGTATTTGGAGGAAATGCTCCTACTTTAATAAATCCTGTATCAAATCCCAATGGAGCAAGTTTTTCATATTCGATTGATAAATCATCAACAATAAATAATAGTTGTAATGTAAATCCTGCTAATGGTGAATTAACCATAAATGCGGCAGGAAATTGTGGTATTGTAGCTACCGCTTCTGGTGTGCCTGGAAGAACTACTGTTACTTCTATGGTGATAGTTACAATTTCAAAGGCTACTCAGTCTTTAAGTTGGCCAGAAAATCCTTATGGAAATTCTACTGATTTAAAAATTGGAGAAACTCTTAAAATAGTTAATGCTCCAAATAGTGGATACGGAAATGTAGAATATAAGTCTATAACTACAAATACTTGTAGTGCTCTTGAAAAAACAGGGGAGATAACTCCACTTGATATTGGAAATTGTAAGATACAGGCTCGTTATGCTGGAGATACTAATTATAATCCTTCAGCTTATGTTACAGGTTTTACAAAGACAGTTAAAAAAGGAGATATTACTGTAACTAGTTTTGGAGACTATAATAGTGTATCAGTGGGAGAGAAAACTATTGCACCTGAATTAGTTAGTTTATCTCCCGTAGCCTCTAATAAATCATATAGTACATCAAGTAATGGCTGTAAGGTAGATAAAACTACTGGAGAAGTGACGGGGATTACAGATGGAAATAATAATTGTCAAATACTTTTAACTTTGAGTTTTGATAAATATAACAATCTTGAACACACTTATACTATATCAGTTACTAAGGCAAATATGAGTGATTTAGTAGCCCCAGTCTATACAACGGCTAATTTAAAAATAGGCGGCAGTAGTACATCTGTACAAACTTCTCCAAGGGGTGCTGTAGATGGTGCAACTTGGTCTTATAAGATAGAAGGTGTTCGTTCAGGAGTTTTAGCTTCTAATATTTGCTCCATTGATAATGGTAATGGAGAGATTAGTTTGGGGTCTGATGCTCGAGTGGGCGATGCTTGTAGAGTTATTGCAACTGCATCAAGAGCAGGTTATAACGATAAAGATACGCCAGCGGTTATTTTTAATGTTATTGCTGGAGATATTACTGTTTCAAATTGGGGAAGTTATGCTTCTGTTGTTGTAGGAGCAGGAAATATAAATGCACCTTCTATTACAAGTTCACCTTCTAAAGTTAATTATTCATATAAAAAAACATCTAGTTCATCTGGTTGTAATGTTGCTACAAATGGAACTGTAACTGGTACAGATGATGGTACAAATAATTGTGAGATAAAAGTAACCATCACAAAAGAAGGTTACAATCCTATAAGTCAGGTATATACAATATCTATACTGCCTGGAAATTTAAAAGATGTAATTGCTCCAGTTTATAATGCAGATTTAATTATAGGAGAAAGTGCAATATCATTTGCTACTGCCCCTAGTTCATCAGACTCAGGAGTTTCCTTTGTTTATAGTGCTATAGCTAAAAGAGGTACGGAGGTAGTGTCTGATGTTTGTTCAGTAGATAACAGAGGCTATGTTAAAACATTAAGTTCTGCTGCTCCAGGAGATGTTTGTGAAATTACCGCAATTGCAAAAAAAGATGGTTATACTGATAGGCCAGCACCAGCTGTTTCCATAAATATTAAAGGTAAAATTGATATAACTTGGGGAGGTTATAATCCTGGTACATTTGCCCTTAATATAACTCCCTCATTGGTATCACCATCTGTATCTCCTAGTGATGCTAAG
Source organism: Bacteriovoracaceae bacterium (assembly GCA_965243505.1). Lineage (GTDB taxonomy): Bacteria > Bdellovibrionota > Bacteriovoracia > Bacteriovoracales > Bacteriovoracaceae > CBDEVA01. The sequence goes on from CBDEVA010000006.1 coordinate 151,242, forward strand.
TTAACATATAGTATTTCTAATTCTAATCCAGATAGAATATGTTTAGTAAATAGTTCAAATGGAGCCTTAACAACAACTGCTAAGGGAGTTTGTATTGTAAAGGTAACTGCAACAAAGCAAAATTATGTATCAAATTCAAAAATATTTTCAGTTACAATTAATAAATTATCACAATTGCCACCAGTTATAAATGGAAATCCCTATAATATCGAGCAAGGTAAAAATTATTTATCAGGAGATGAACTTGAATTTAAAAGCTCTAGTATAAACTCAGGCTATGGTGATATCAAGTTAATTCCTAATGATAAATGTGCTGTTATAAATCAAAATACAAAAAGAATTGTTCTTAAGAAAGCTGGAACTTTTTGGAGTTCTCCAGCTGTTATATGTAATATTTGTTTTAGATTTGCAGGAAATGAAAACTATGAACAATCGCCTACAACTTGTCGTGATATTGTTGAATTTGAAAAAGGTCAAATTAAGGTTTCTGCTGAAGAAAATTATCCTACATTAGTACAAGGTGAGAAAAATTCAGTAAATGCTCCTTCCTTTGCCATTTTAACCCATAGAAATTTAATTGGTGGTCATTATTATGAACTCTCTAGTAGTTCAAGAGGATGTGATGTGAATAATCAAGGTAAAGTTACAATTAAAAATGATATTGCTGATAGTGAATATGGAATTAATAAATGCAAGGTTAGTTTAAATATTTACCAAAGTTATGGTTCTAGTATAAAACCTTTTAGAAAAGTATATTCAATTTCAATTTTCAAAAGTTCAGGTAATAATATTTATGTAAGTAGATTTGGTAATTATCCACAAATGAAATATAAAGATGTAGTATCTGCTCCAGATATAAGCATAGCATATCCTTTTAGTGGTATTGAAAAAGTGTATACAACAGCTTCTGATTCACAGGGTTGTTCTGTAAATGTAAATACTGGAGAAGTTACGGCAATTGCTGCAACTAGTGGTAGTGCTAGATGCAAAGTTAAGTTAACTATTTCTAAGAATGGATATACAACTAAAATGCATACTTATGAATTTCCTATTTCTAAAGCTGATATGCCAAATACTGCAGTTTTTACAACTCCTATATATCCGGATATTAGAATTGCCCTTTCAAATGCTAGATATCCATCGTTTGATATTGTGACACCACCTAGTATTACAGGAATTGATGATGTAAACTTGGCAACTTTTTCATATCATAATCCAAAAAAAACATTTAGAAATGGAATTCTTCATCCACACTCAGTTTATAAGGTTAGCTGTTATGATATTAATTCAAATACAGGGGCAATAAGAATTAGAGGCTCAAAGACTAGGCATAATACAATAAAAGCGATTCATGGTGATGAGTGCTATTTTAATGTTATAGTAAAACATCCAAATTATATTAGTAAAGCATTTGAGTTTAAAGTAAAAGTTCTTGGAAAAATGATTGACTTTAAAGATCTAGAATTTACAGGTAAACTTGTTACATTGGGAAGCTATCCACAATTAAGAGCTGTGGGTGTAGGGGATACTATATCATACTCAGGATTTTATGTTCCTAGTGGATTATCTGGATATTTTGGAGCTACTAACAGTTTTGCTCTGGATCCTAACTCAAGAGGCTGTACTATAGATGAAAATGGTAATATTACAGGTGTTTCTCCGGGAGTTGATACTTGTATTGTTAATATGACGGTTGATGTGTGGATGAAGCACTACTCTAAACATCCTGGATTTAAAAATGATGTACACTGGATAGATTATGAGCCTCGCACTTATCAATTTAAAATAACTGTGGTTGGTAGTGGCCAAATTTATGTTAGAGATTGGGGAAACTATCCAAAAATAGGAGGGGGATTTTGGGTTTATTCACCTCCTAGCCCAACTACTATTCCAGGTAGTGTTACAAAAAAGTATAAATTTGTAGGAAATAATGGGTACTGTAATTGGCATTCTAATTTTGCCAATAATGGTAGAGTATCCGCTTCTTCAAATACAAAAGCAGTATGTAGAGTTAAGTTAACAATTTCAAAACCAGGTAGAAATAGCATAAGTCATATTTACGAAGTTAGAAATTAATCAAAGAGTTATTGGATATCTAATATTACCATAAAAGATTACATAGTTATTATCTGTTGAAAACCATACAATTTTCTATGAGTTTTTCAGAATAAAGTAACGATATTAAAGTTATCATTGTTTTATAGTCTGTTATATGAATGATTTTATTTGATTTATTTAAATAGGTATCTATAAATATTTTTGAATGGATATTTTTTCTTAATTAATTTTATTATATATATTTTATAATATTGAGTTAGAATATTTATATGCATAAATGTATTAAATTATTAATTTTATTTATATTTCTGCTTCTTACTTCTTCTAGTGTAGCTAGGCAGAAATTAATCGGTAATATTGTTAAAAACACTCTTGAGAATTACCACTATAGAAAGTTAAGAATTGACGACAATCTATCTAAAAAAGCTTTTAATGAATATATAAACTTTATAGATGGTAGAAAACAATTTTTGCTAAAGAGTGATGTATCTCTTTTAAAAAAGCACTATACAAAAATTGATGATCAAATAGCAAACGGTAAGTATGATTTAGTGAATGACAGTATTAGTGTTTTAAATACTAGAATCAGAGATGCTGAAAAAGTTAGACAGGAATTATTTAAGAAACCTTTTGAATTTAAATTCAAAGAAAAGTTGGAGCTTGATGTTAAAAAGAGAAAATTTTTGAAAACCAATGCAGATTTTAAAGATAGGTGGAGAAAAATATTTAAATATGCAGTTTTACTACATTATACTGGATTAAAAGAACAAAATACTGAAAATAAAAATAATCAAGGTAAGAAAAATGCAAAAAAACCTAAAAAGATTCAAACAAATACTGAACTTAAAAAAGAATCATATAAAGCAATTTCAAAGAGATATAAAAATAACTTCAAAAGACTATTAAAGAGAACTAAGGGGGAGTACATTAGTTATTTTTACAATGCTGTCTCAATGGTTTTTGATCCACATACATCTTATTTAATGCCCAAAAGTAAAGAAGACTTTGATTTAAGAATCTCTGGAAAACTTGAGGGAATTGGAGCTACTCTACAGGAAGATGGTTCTTTTATAAAAGTTGTAAGTATTATACCCGGAGGAGCTGCTTGGAGACAAAAGGAATTAGAAGTAGATGATATTATATTGATGGTTGCTCAAGGCAGTGGAAGGCCTCTTAGTTTAGTTGATATGCGAGTGGAGGATGCAGTTAGATATATTAGGGGGAAAAAAGGTACAAAAGTTCGTTTAACAGTTAAAAAAGCAGATGGTAGAAAAAAGGTTATTTCAATAATTCGTGATGAAGTTCAAGTAGAAGAGATTTTTGTAAAATCATCAGTAATTAAAGATAAAAAGACAGGAACAAGGGTAGGATATATAGTAGTTCCTAAATTTTATAGAAATTTTAGTGATAATAGTAATGAAAACAGCTGCACTTATGATGTTAAAAGAGCAATAGAAAAGTTAAAAAAAGAAAATATTGATGGTTTAGTATTAGATCTACGATTGAATGGAGGAGGAGCATTAGAAGATGCTCGTACTATGACAGGGCTTTTTATAAAATCTGGACCAATTGTTCAAGTAAGAGATAGTTTTGGGAAAGTAAACACATTATTTGATGAAGACAGCACAGTTTATTTTAAAAAGCCAATGGTAGTATTAGTTAGTAAGTTTACTGCTTCTGCTTCGGAGATACTGGCAGGAGCATTACAAGATTATAATAGGGCAGTTATTGTAGGTTCTGATTTTTCTCATGGAAAAGGAACAGTGCAAGCGGTTTTAGATCTGAATCGGGGCCCTATTCGTCATGTATTAAATAATATGGCAGGAGCTTTAAAGATAACTATTCAAAAGTTTTATAGAGTCACTGGAAATTCTACTCAAAGAAAGGGAGTTATTCCGGATATTATTCTTCCTAGTGTTTTTGATGGGTTTAGATTTAGCAGAGAGAAGGACTTAGATTATTCTCTTCCTTGGGATACTATAAAAGCAAAGACCTATAGTAAATGGGGTAGTTTCCCTTATGACTTATCTTTCTTAAAAAAGAAGAGTTTACTGCGAGTTAATAATAATATTTCATTTAAAAAACTTAAAGCTAAGATTTCCTATTTAAATAATGTAAAAGATGACACTGTAGTTACTCTAAATGAAAAAGATTATATAAAAGATCAAGAAACTAGAGATAAAAAAATAAAACAATTTGAAGACAAAACTGAATATAAGAATTTGATTATATCTTCTTATCATGAAGCATTTATGGCAAAGAAAAATTTTAATAAGGCAGAAGTAAAAAGTTGGTCAAAGCTAGTAACAGCTCGTAAAAAAGAATGGACAAGTAATATTCAAAAAGATGTCATCTTGGCGGAGGCAATAAACATTATGTCTGATATGATTAATTATCGGCCTAGTGTAGCTAAAATTGGTAATAACTAATGTCTGATGACTCAAAAAATAAAGATGGCAAAGATAATGAATGGAATTTTGAGGTAGATGATAAAGATTTTAATTCCATAACCAAAAGAATTAATCTAGAAGACTTAAGAGAGAAAAGTCAAAATAAAGAGCCTCAAGAGATAGCGATTGACTACAGTCATTTAAAGAGAAAAAAAACATTAATAAATGTAAAACAAATTAAAAAACAAGAAGAAAAATTAGAGCAAAAAACAGCAAATATTAAATTACTTAGGCTTATGGCTTTTAGTATTGATATGTTAGTTATACTATTTTTTTCAGTATTTATGACTTCTCTTTCTAATATGGTTATAAATATGACTAATACTTTTGTTAAAAAATATGCACTTTTTGAATTTATTAATACTATTCCAAAAGCTTTATATCCTTTTATCTTATCTTATATAATATTTTCAGTACTACCTTCTTCAATCTTCAATAGAAGTCTTGGAAAAATTTTATTCCGTTTGTATATTGGTAGTAGTATACATGTGGAAAGGACGCCCACATTTTTTAAATTATTTGCTCGTGAGTTAATTGCTAAACCATTATCTATTATTTCAGTATTTGGAGTTGTTTTACCATTCTTTTCAAATTATAACTTCCTGCATGATAGTATGACAGATACTACAGTTTATAACGATTAAACCAAAAGGTAGTTTTATTTTGTATCGGTTATTAACTTTTGCATAAAATCTGTTTGTGAAGAAACTGAAGAGAGAGCAGATTCTTTTGATATCAAACCATCTTTATATAATTGCATTATATGTTGTTCAAAAGTCTGACAACCGTTTCCTTGAGGACCACTTGCATGCTCTATAAATACAGGTAATTGTTCTACAGGTTCGGAACCATTTATACATTCTCTGATACTTTGATTGGTTACCATTATTTCTTGTGCGGCAACAACTCCTTTATTATCTCGTCTTTTAATTATCTGTTGGCTAATTACTGAATATAGATTATTGGCCAGTCTTTTTTTTATATAGTTTTGCTCTTCTGCAGGAAATAATGCTACAATTCTTCCAATAGTAGTTAATACATTTGTGGTATGAAGAGTAGCAAATACAGCATGACCAGTTTCCGCAGCTTTTAATGCCATAGATACTGTAGTATGATCTCTAATTTCTCCAATTAAAATGGTATCAGGATCTTGCCTTAATATTGTTTGTAATGCCAAGTTAAAGGTTTCAATATCTTCAGGAATTTGCCTTTGAGATATACAAGACTTTATAGAGTGGTGGACATATTCAACGGGATCTTCAATGGTAATAATATGTTTTCTCATATTATTATTTATATAATTTATCATTGCTGCCAAAGTAGTACTTTTTCCAGATCCTGTTTGACCTGTTATCAGTACTAGTCCTTTTTTTTGAGTGGCAATTGATTTTAAGGCAGAAGATAAATTTAACTGCTCAAGAGTAGGGATTTCAGTTTTAAGTAGCCTTAAAACTATACCGATTTTTCCCATATAACGAAAAACACTATATCGAACTCTACATACTTTAGATATTTCAAAGCTGCCTTCAAGGTTTTTATTTTTTTTGAAATATTCTATATCTTGTGGTTTTGTAACAAGTTTTAAAATATCAAGAATATCTGTTTTGCTAATTGACTTATTTCCAGCAGTGGCAAGTTCCCCCATAATTCTAAAAGAGGGCTTCTCATCTGCTCTGATATGAATATCACTAGCATTGTATTTAATGGCATTTTTGATTAACTCTAGGAGATTTTCTTTTAAAAATGGCATATTATTAATTTATAATAAATATATGGTTTTTAAAAGTTTAGTGAGTTTTTATGAGTTTAAAGTTTGATATTTTAATTATTAGATTTTCAAGTTTTGGTGATATTGTTCAGTGTATGGGGGCATTGTCAAATATTACACCTCCTGACACCAGTTTTAATGATGTAAGAATTCATTTTATAACATTAGACAAGTTTGCTTCTATACTAAGATTGTCTCCTTATATTTATAAAATTTGGGATTTTAAAAGAAGTAGTGGATTTATAGGTCTTTTATCTTTTATATATTATATACATAAAAATCAAAGATTTGATTGTATATACGATGCTCATAATAATTTACGTTCTTTTTTTGTTCGTAATATTTTATTTGTCTTATCTTTGGGAAAAATAAAGATAATTAAAAGAGATAAATATCGAATAAAGAGGTTACTTCTTTTTAAGTTTAGGTATAACTTATTTCCAAGTCCATTTCGTGGGATTGAGTCATATAGATTACCTTTATATAAAAATGGATTAATAGAGGGAAAATTTACTTATCAAACTTGGAATTTTCCAAACAAGCCAAATACTTATGATTTTAGAAATTATATTGTTTTGGTTCCATCGGCGACTTGGAGTATGAAAAGATGGCCTGTTCTTTATTGGATGGATTTAGTAAAAAAACTAGCAGATAAAAAGTTTTTAATATTGGGGGCAAAAGAAGATCATTTTTGTCAGGATATTGCAGATATAGATAAAGACAGAACTATAAATATGGCGGGTAAATTATCTTTGGAAGAAAGTTGTGAAGTAGTATCAAGGTCAAAATTTATCATATCTGCCGATACTGGATTAATTCATGTAGCAGATCTTTTAGGTAAAGAGGGAATAATTTTAATGGGGCCTACCGCTTTTGGTTTTCCTACAGGGGATAGGGTTGAGGTTTTAAGTGCTAATTTACCGTGCCGCCCTTGCTCCAAAGATGGCAGAGGAGGATGTACTCAAAAGGTGTGGCAAAAATGTATGGTGGATATAGAACCTAGTTCTGTAGCAGATATTGTTATAAAAAGAGTTTGAAGTTTGTTTTAAGAGCAAATATAGATAGTAAGAAAGTAAAAAAAGAGAGGTTTTATCCTCCCTTCTTTTGTTAAAACTTTTAGATATTATCTAACACCATTGCTTACTAGAAGATCAATGATTTGAGCTTTTCTCTTAAACCTTGAAGTATGAGCTTTAACTCTATCTAGAGCTATTTTACCGTAATTGTCTCTAGCGTATACATTAATTCCTTAAACTTGAAGTAAAGAGATAGCTTTATATAGATTTTCTCCATACCAGTCACCTTCATCAAAATTATCTACTCTCCAAGTAGTACGAATTAAAGCAGTCATACCTTTTTCATCTTTTTCATTGATGCTAAAACTAGCAATAGGACATTTAGACATAAAAAGTTTCATGTTGTACTTTTTAAAATTATTTCAACTTCTGTAAAAGCAGAAGTTGAAATAATTTTCATAAATTACTTCTTTTTGTAGTTATTAAAATATCGCTTTTTAGAGCAATAAAAATTTATATCTTTTGGAAAATACTTGTATAAAGATTGTATTAAGGTTTTGTTAAGATTAAATTAGTTTAAGGAATATGTTCTTGATGTATTTAAATACTATCAATATTTTAAATATATTAGATTGAAATTTTAATATGGTAATTTATTAGAAAAAGAACCTAAAGTTAAAGGTTAGTTGTTTATAAGAAGGAGTATTTTTTCCACTTACTACTTGGGAGTAGTCTATATATGTTGTCATGGGAAGGGGAAATTTTTTTGATAAAAATGCATTTATAGAGCTAATTTCCATACCAATGTGAGGCATATGAGAGCTAGTTTGGGTATTTGAGGCTAGAGCTTTGTTTTCTAAAATATATGGAGATGTATATTTACTTTTAGCTTTATGTTGAAAGTTATATTTTAGGATAATTCTAAACCATTCTCTTGCATATATTTTTGCTGCTAGTTCTACATCAGTTATATTGCCCAGTTTCTCTTTAAAAGTTCTCTTTTCTGGGTTAACTCTTGCTATGGGATTGGCAGTAGCCCTTAGCTCCTTATTACTTGGGAATTGATAAGTATATTTTACAGAACTTGAAAGAGTTATTAAATAGTGAGGAATATAATGGCCTTCTAAGGCAGTAAATAAATCATATTGTCCATCACCAAATTTTATATCTTGAAGAATATCTGGATCATCTTCTTTACCCGTTGGTATAGTTACTCCTATGTTTGTATTAATACTTCCTAATCTATGCTCTTTTAATCTGTAGTAAATCCCGACTCTCATATCTCCAGGCCCTTGTGCTTGCCAATCCCCAAAGGGATGCATTCCAATATAATTAGTTATAATTGATTGTATATTAGGCATATTGAAATTATTTATATTATTTAAACTTATAAAACTTTTTACCATTACAGCATTATTATTTTTTTCGGAAGATTCAATAGTATTATATATCTCTTGAATATTATGATTTCTTTTTTGAATGGCATTTACATTTACTTTTGCCTTTAGTATGGGAATTCCAGCGTAAACATAACTTTTTCTACTAAAGGCATGGCCCACACCTATTATTTGTGCTTGAACTCTACCTGTGCCCTCTACAGTATATTCACCTAGAGTTAATCGATTATGAGCAGTAGTGTTTGCTGATTTTAAAGTATCCATGATCTTCTTTACAGTGGCATTATCGATACTATTTATTAAATTTGAATCTATCTTTACACTATATTTATAAGGGGAAATATTGCCTTTTGCTGAGTGAAAATTATTTACCCAACTAGTAGTAATGTAGCTCAGCTGAACTACAGTTCTGCCTTTGGGAAGCATTTCCTGCCCATGTATTATAAAGTTTATTGTTAGCAATAAAATGCATAATATAGATTTCATTTTTATACCTACTTCTCTCATGGTAATATATCACACTTTGTATTGTGCGTTACATATTTACTAGCTGATTATATAAAAATTACATATTAACATCTAAATATACTTTTTAAATGTAATATCAAGTAGTTATGGTAGTAATATGGCTAATATTTTTCATACTATAGCTAAGTGTATAAGTTGTTGGAATTATAGGTCTTTAATAAATAACATATGTATTTCCCATGACTATGGTCAGTTAATTATCTATTTGAATTTATTGAATTATTTTAAGTTTTCTCAGATATTACCAATAAATAGCTTTAAGTAAAAATATAGGAGATCCTTATGAAATCAATATTAGAAGAAAAGATAAAATATCTACAAAAGAAAATATAAATAAAAAACGCTAATAAGCAACATTGTAATGGAGCTAATGGAAATTATCATAAAAATAGTGGTGGGTTTGTAGCAAGTACAGCTTCTGTAGCAAACACAGCTTATATTGGAGAAAGTGCCCAAGTTTGTAACTATGCAGAGGTTTATGGTTATGCAAAGGTTTATAAAAGGAAAAGGTAATATAAGGAATACAGAGATATTTTAGATTATAAGTTTATAAGAGGAAGATATTGTAAATTTGTAAAATATAAGATTCGCTATTTAAATAAGAACTAGAAAAACTATAATTATGTAATAAATAGAGGAGATTTCTCAGATTTGGTTATTTACTATTACACCTTAAAATTATCTAGTTACAATATAATAATAATATAGTCAGGTTAACTTACCGTACTAGAGCCTTTTTGCTTGTTGCATATATTACATTTTAGATAGTAAAATATAAGTTATTGTAATTATGCTAAATCTATGAACAGATCTGTTATCTATACACTTATTTGTATCTTTTTATATACGAGCATTTGTAGTGCCAATTCATATTTGAGATTTAAAAGTGGGAAACCACAATTATCATTAAGATATAGATATGGTCATTATAAAATATGGACAAATTACTTTAAAAAATGGAAGAATTTTAAAGTTCATTTAGGTAATGCTAGAAAATATAAGCCACTTGTTCAAAGTATTCTAAAGCGTCATGGCATTCCAATTGATTTACATTATTTAGCTTTAATTGAAAGTGGCTATAATATACATATAAAAAGCAGAGCTAATGCAGTTGGGCCTTGGCAATTTATAGCTAGTACTGCTAGAAGATATGGGCTCAGAGTTGATAAGTATGTTGATGAAAGGAGAAATATTCATAAATCAACAGAAGCAGCTGCTCAATATCTAAAAGATTTATATAATATCTTTGGTGATTGGAATTTAGCCCTTTGTGCTTTTAATGCTGGTGAATATAGAATAATTAATGCCATTAGAAAGGGAAATACTAGAGATTATATAAAGCTGTCAAAAAAGAGATTAATTCCAAAAGAAACTATATTGTATATTCCAAAATTAGTTGCTGCCTACAATTTAGATAAGAGATTTACGCCTAAGATTAATAATATTTCTAAAATAAAAGAAGCTAGAAGATTCTTTGATACTAAGGTGGTAAAGTTAAGATATTCATTTAATGCTATAAAATTGGCAAAAAAGTTAGGAATTAGTTATACAACTTTTAGAAAGTATAATCCTGATTTAAAGAGAGTATATATTAAGAATTCAAGACGAAGACCTATTAGAATTATTCTTCCTAGAAATAGATATAGAAATTTAGCAAATAAAGATAAGAATAATAAACGACACTATAAATATATAGTAAAAAAAGGCGACAATCTATCTTTAATTGCTAAAAAATTCAAAATTTCAGTTAAAAGTCTTATTGCCTATAATGACCTAGACTCAAGTAAAATATTTCCTCTTCAAGCTATAATTATTCCCAAGAGATAATCATGCGTATAGGTTATGATGCCAAGAGAATATTTCATAACTTTAGAGGTTTAGGAAATTATGGTAGGACATTGCTTGAGAGTTTATATAAATATTATTCAGAACATGATTATTTCCTCTATACTCCCCCTGTAAAAGACGAGCGGTCTATTCGTTGGCAAAATAAATATCCCAATATGCGAGTAAAGACGCCTAGTTTATTTTATAGGGGTATCTTTTCTAGTATATGGCGTACATTTTTGCTTCCTTCTTTAATTGTCCAAGATGAATTAGATATTTATCATGGACTAAGCAGTGAACTTCCTGTAGGCATTGAAAAGACAAATGTAGTAAAGCTTGTAACTATTCATGATATGCTATTTTATCGTTTTCCTCAATACTACCCTTGGATTGATCGTCAAACTTATTTAGCTAAAACTAAAATTAGCTGTAGTAATTGTGATCTTATTATTAGTATTTGCCAGCAAACTAAAAAAGATTTAATAGATTTTTTGAATATTTCAGAGGAAAAGATACATGTTGTATATCAAAGTTGCCATCCTAAGTTTTATACTCCAGTGTCGATAGATAGGATAGAGCAGGCTAAAAAAAGATTTAATATAAAAGGCTCATATATTTTATATGTAGGAGCGTTAGTGAAAAGAAAAAATATTCTTTCTTTAATTAGGGCGTTTGATCGAATATATAAAAATTTTGATCATCAATTGGTTTTAGGAGGTGAGGGTAGTCAGAGAGACGAATTACAACAGGAGATAGATGGTCTTAAATTAAATTCTAGGATTATTATCACTGGGTATGTATCAAGGGAAGAACTTCCTGCTTTATACCAAGGAGCTGATTTATTTGTTTTTCCTTCAACTTTTGAAGGCTTTGGAATTCCTATTGTAGAGGCATTATTTTCTGAACTGCCAGTTATAACTTCAAAAGGATCTTGTTTCCCAGAAGTCGGAGGGCCTTTTACTACTTATATTGATTGTACTGATATAGAAGAGTTATCATTTTCAATCAGTAAATTACTTAGTGATTCATATTTAAGAAGTGAAATTTCAAGAAAAAGTAGAAAATTTGCAGAAAAATTTCATTGGAGAAATACTTCTAAAAATATGATGGATATCTATAATCAATTTGCTTGATTATTGTCTTCGGTAATTAGTCTTAAATTAATTAAGTTATTTTGTTGTAATATTTCAAGTATAGTAGTAACTCGACTATACCTTACATCTTTATCAATTCTTAAATCTATGGCAACTTTTTTGTCATCGATATCTTTTAATTTTGTTTCTAATTGATCTAAGCTTGTATGTTCTCCATTGATTGCTATTTGAGTTCTACTTACTTCAATAATTATTTTGCTTTCTTTAGAGTAGGTTTTTTCACCAGTTTTTTTAGTTTTTGGCAGATTTAGAAGAAGTGCTAAATCATTACTTTTAAAGACAGTAGCCGTCATAAAAAATATAAGAAGTAAAAATACTACATCAATTAATGGAGCGAACTCAAAAACTATATCTTGTCTACTTCTTCTTTTCATTTATAGTATTTTTGAAATTAATTGTTTTTCTGTTTCACTTTCTATTTTGTCTATCATTGAAATTAAATAATGGTGGCCAATAAAATTTGGTATTGCAACTATTAATCCTCCAATGGTGGTAACTAATGCCATGGATATACCTTTGGCAAAATTAGAGGGGTTGGCAAGACCAGTTTTAGACATAACTTCAAAGGCCAGTAAAACTCCTAGTACAGTTCCCAGTAGTCCTAAAAGAGGTGCAATAGATGCTATTACCTTAATAGTATTTAATCCCCATTCAGATTTTGATACATAGGATTTTACTTCTTGTTTAGCAAGCTCAATAGAAGCAGTTATATCATTATTATTTATTTTATTTTTTAGATTTTTTTTAAGTTCATCAGCAATTAACGATATAGATTTTTGCTTTTTGTACAGTAGTATAAACTTGTTGATCATAATGGCAATGCCAATAATATTGATAAATACAAGTATGTACATGATTATTCCGCCTTGTTTAACATAATGGTATAGATTCATAATTATAACTCCTTTGGTGTTAAATTATTTTCCAATAAAAGCCTATTAATGGCAATTATCTAAAATATTTATTAATTGTTTTATTATGGATTTTTCAAAGCTTTCTCGATTTACCTTATGCCCAATAATTTCCTCAATAGAAGTCATAATAGAGTTATTATACCCACATGGAGATATGCCTTTGAATGCTTGGGGGTCATGGTATAGATTTATTGCAATACCGTGGTAGCTGACCCACCTTTTTACTGCAATTCCTATGGAGGCAATCTTTTTACCGTCCACCCATACTCCGGTCAATTTTTCATTACCGCGCTGATTATTTCCCTTGGCATCAATATTATATGTTTTTAGGCATGCAATAGTTGCTTGCTCTAGTGCCTTTAAAAGTCCAGATATTCCATATTTTTTTTCTTTAATATTTAATATTGGGTAGATAACTACTTGACCGGGACCATGGTAAGTAGCTCTTCCTCCTCTTTCTATTTCAAATAGTTCTCCACTGTAATTTACAATATCTTCTTTTTTTTCTGATTTCTTACCCAATGTCACTACTGGAGGATGACTACAAATGATAATGGTATCGCTAATTTCTTCATTTATTCTTTGATGTAGATAGTCAAGCTGTTTTTTATGAGCTTGTGAATAATTAATGTTGCTCCAGTTTTCTATGTTTATCATATCCTATTTTCTATTTTTGGTACTGTACTTTTTTTAATCATTGATTTTATAAAAAATTCACCTGCTTTATATGAACTTCTTACAAGTGGTCCACTTGCCGCATATAAAAATCCCATTTTCTTTGCTTCTTGAGAAAAAATATCAAATATTTCAGGTTCTATATATTCTACTACTGGTAAATATTTTTTATGACGATTTGTGGGAGCAAGATATTGTCCAAATGTAACTATATCGCAGTCTACTCCTCTTAAGTCTTCAAGAGCTGAAATTACTTCTTGTCTCTTTTCTCCTAGTCCTAGCATAATAGAACTTTTGGTGTAGGTATGAGGAGATAGTTCTTTAGCAATTTTTAAGGTATGAAGTGATTGTTTATAACTACTTCTTCTATCTCTAACTTTTGGTGTCAATCTAGAGATAGTTTCAATATTATGGGCAAATACTTCAGGGCCAGCGTCTATTATCTTTTTTATATATTCATATTTAGCATTAAAGTCAGGAGTTAAAACTTCTATAATTAAACTGGAGTTATTGCTTTTAATTGTTTTTATTGTTTTTGCAAAATGTCCAGAGCCTAAATCTTCTAGGTCGTCTCTGTCGACAGAAGTTAAAACTACATAATCAAGATTCATTTTAGATATGGCCAAGCCTACATTATAGGGCTCTTTTTTATCTAACCAACCATTAGGGTTTCCTGTTTTTACTGCACAAAACTTGCAGGCCCTAGTGCAAGTATCTCCCATTAACATAAAAGTTGCTGTTCCTGATGACCAACATTCTTGAATATTAGGACATAGAGCTTCTTGGCATACAGTTTCTAATTTTAAAGATGAGAGCATATTTTTTATGGAATTATACTTTTCTCCATTAGGAGGTCTTACTTTAAGCCATGTTGGTTTTTTTTGGTTATATGTCATTTATGCCTCTTGAGGTGGAAATTTTACCTTAAAACAAGTCTCTTTGCCTTGGATAGACTCAACAGTGATAATTGCTTTATGTAGTTCTGCTATTTTTTTTGATATGGCAAGACCTAGTCCGTTGCCTGGTTTTGCATCTTGAGAGCTAGTTTTTTTAAAGAATTTATCAAATATCTTATTTATATACTTTTTATCTATTCCATCTCCCCAATCTTTTATAGTTAGAGTATTCTTTTCATCCCAATTAATTTGAACTTCGCCCCCTTTTTTAGAGTATTTGAAAGCATTATCAAGTAGGTTTGTACATAATTGATCAATTAATATAGAATCACCTAGAAATCTTTTTTTATTTATACTGCTTTTGACCTTTATATTATGATCTTTATAGGATTGTTGAATATTATTTACTACATGATTTATTAGATCTTCTATATCAATTTCTTCTAATTTAGGTTTATAGGTAATCTCTAGTGATGATAGATTTATTATATTATTGAGTATATTTAATAATTTACCAGAGTTACGCCCTATTGTTTTTATAATTTTAGTAGATGATTCTATATCGATTTGTTCTTTTTGAATTTCATCTAGTAATATTTGATTATAGCTTATAATTGAAGTTAGAGGAGTTTTTATTTCATGAGAAAAACTCATTAGAAACTCTTTTTTCATATTATCTAGATTTACTATATTAGTTTTATCATAAAATATTCCTACAGCACCATTGCTTTTTCCACTTGCTGTTAATAGAGGATGAATTATTATATCATATATTTTTTTATCTTCTATTAATTCTGTTTGAAAATTATATATATTATAGGTTTTATTTTTCAAAATAGCTTTCTCAAAAGCATTATGAACTCTATTATCTCTTATTGCCTCGGTTATGCTCGTTTCATAAATTTTATCACTTCTAATAGTATCTTTAATAAAAAATTCAAAAAACATTTTGTTTATTAAAGATATTTTATTATATCTATTTGTAATTACTATTGGGTCTTTGATATTATTTATAATAGATTCTAATTTGCTTTTTTCTAAATATAATTCATTTGAATAGTCAGTAATATCTCTTTTGAATTTATTTATGGAGCGTTCAATAAAAATGAGATTTGATTTATTATGACTGTGTTCTTTTATAGGGTTATCAGAGACTATTTTATCAGATATAGCAGCAATAGCATCTTCCATAGATTTTTTATTATTATAAAATAAAATTATTAGTGTAATTGTTATAAGTATAGAGACTAATAGTGTAAAATTGTTGAATCTGTTTAGATTAAATTTTAATGTTCGAAGTTCTTTATATCTGTGAACAATAGCATCATCTACTTTAAATGCTTGATAAATAGAATATCTATCACTAGATTTTTCATAATAGATTTTACTATCAAAATTCTTTTTAATAGCTTTTATTATTTCTATATGCTCTAGATACTTTTCTGTTTTGTAATTTATTTTACTTGTAGGATGATTTTTTAAATCTCCACATAAAATATTACCGTTTAAATTTAGAACAGTAATAATCTCTAGTGGTGAGTTACTATATTTACACCAATTACTTTTATTGCTTTCTATTACCTTTAGATTATCTATTTTAGAAATTAATGAAGCTTTTAAGTTTTGATTAGTTTGATCAAATAAAGCATTTTTATTGTTATAAATAGTAATTTTATTAAAAATTATAACCGTAGTTATACTAATAATAAGAAGCTTAAAAAAATGATATAATTTTTTTTCAATATTTTTCATTTATCTTTTATTCTATATCCAATCCCTCTGATCGTTTCAATTATACTTCCATTGGCACTTAATTTTTTTCTAAGACTTACGACATGAGTGTCTATAACTCTTTCTATAACATGCACTCCACCACCTTGAATTTCTTTTATAAGTTGATTTCGAGTAAAAGTTTTTCCAGGGTTTTTTAAAAAGGTTACTAGTATTTTAAATTCTGATGGAGTAGTATTTATATCTTTATCATTTGACCATACTTTATATTGTTCAGTATTAATTTTTATCCCACTAAATTTTAAAATATTTGAATCTTCGTTATTTTTTTCTTCTCCTATAATATAATTAGCTCTTTTTATCAGAGATCTTACTCGAGCATCTAAAATATTTATGTCAAAGGGCTTTGTAATATAATCATCTGCTCCACAGTCTATTCCTTTAATAATATGTTCTGGCTCTGATTTGGCAGTTACCATTAAGATAGAACTTTTTTTAGTTTTTTCGCATGCCCTTAAGAACTTACAAATTTCTATTCCAGAGGAATGCGGTAACATCCAATCTAAGATAAATAGGATGGGAATTTCTTTAGGATTAGATGTACATACTTTTTGAATGTATTTTAATGCTTCTTCACCATCATAAATAGTTTTAATATTATAATTATATTGCTCCAATTTGAATTTTATAGCATTACAAATATCTACTTCGTCATCTGCTATTAGAATATTTTTTCTAGTCATACTTTAAATATTTACTCTTTCATTACCATGTCTTATATCGGCCCCTGAAACCATAAAGATTACAGCTTCTGATATATTAGTTGAAAGGTCTCCTACTCTTTCTAAATTTTTTGAAATTTTTATGACATTGAACCCCTCTTCAAAAGATAGCTCATTATTCTTTATAAGAGAGATAAAATGTTTCATTATATCTCTATGGAGGTTATTTATATATTTGTCTTTTTTTATTATATCAATTGCTAATTTTACATTTGGATAAGTGAAGGCGTTTATAGCATTTGATAGAGATTGGATGACTGTCTCTGATATAGATTCTAATTTAGGATAACTTCTATCTAATTCCATATAGGTTCTCTTCATATTTATACCTTGGTCTCCTATCCTCTCTAACTCTCCATTTATCTTCATTACAGCTAGAGTAAGTCTTAAATCACTTGCGGTCGGGTTTTTTAGTGCTAGATATTTAAAACAGTCATCATCTATTTCTGTATGATATTTATTGATCTGGCCTTCAATTTTGTAACACTCTTGATAGGAAAAACTACTATCAGGCACTCCTTTAAGTAGAGTTTCAACAATTGTTGCCATTTTTATTAACTTTTCTCTTAAATGCTTTGATGTCAATTCCATTACCCAAATCTCCCAGTTATATAATCTTCAGTTTTTTTCTCTTTTGGATTGGTAAATATATCATAATTTGTTCCATGTTCAATAAGGTTTCCTAGTACAAAAAAGCTAGTATAGTCAGCAATTCTTGCGGCTTGTTGCATGTTATGGGTTACAATTATAATAGTGTGTTCTTTTTTTAATTCATTTATTAACTCTTCAATTTTTCCTGTAGCAATAGGATCAAGAGCAGAGGTTGGTTCATCCATTAAGATTATTGGCGGCATTGTTGCTAGTGTCCTTGCTATGCATAGTCTCTGTTGTTGACCTCCTGATAAACTGGTTCCTTGGCCATGAAGCTTATCTTTTACTTCATTCCAAAGAGAGACTTTTTTTAAACAATATTCTGCTATTTCCAATAATTCTGATTTCTTTTTCTTTGATTGTAATTTTGAACCAATGACTACATTTTCATAAATACTCATTCTGGGAAAGGGATTGGGCTTTTGAAAGATCATTCCTATGTATTTTCTTAAAATTACTGTATCTATATTTTTATCTAAGATGTTTTTATTCATGAACATAATTTTTCCCTCGGCCCATGCCCCTGGTACTTCTTCATGAATTCTATTTATACTTCTAATATAAGATGATTTGCCACAACCTGAGGGGCCAATAATTGCACTAACTGAGTTTTTAGGGTATGAGATAGATACATTTTTTACTGCTTGAAATTTTCCATACCATACATTTAGATTTTCAACATCAATGATAATTTCTTTATCCATAATAATTTTTTTTCTTTTTTATCTGCTTTTAATTATTAGCCTAGATAGCAGATTTAAGCTTAGCACAAACATAACAAGAACAAGACATCCTGTCCAAGCTAAGTTTTGCCACTCTTCAAAGGGAGATATGGCGTAGTTATAGATTCTAACTGGCAGAGATGATATAGGTTCAAATAGAGAATGAGATATATAATTGTTGCCAAATGCGGTAAATAAAAGAGGAGCAGTTTCTCCAATTGCTCGAGAGAGTGCTAGTATTATCCCCGTTATTACTCCAGATAGGGCACCCTTGAAGATAATAAAAAATATTACTTGATATCGATTAATTCCTAGAGCAAGTCCTGCTTCTCTAATATGATTTCCTGTTAATTTAAGTATCTCTTCAGTAGATCTAATAATAACTGGCATTATTATTATAGAAATAGCTATTGCTCCAGCTAAAAAAGAAAAAGATTTTAAAGGTACGACGATCAAAAGATATGCAAATATTCCAATTACAATAGAAGGTGCACCAATTAATGTATCATTGAAAACTCTAAGCAATTTTGAAAGTTTTTCATTTTTAAATTCTGCAGAATAGGTGCCACAGAACACTCCTATAGGTATGGCAATTATAGAAGCTAACAAGCAGATATAAATTGTCCCTAAAATAGCATTTGCCATGCCACTATCTTTTTGTCCAATAGGTTTGGTAGTTTCAGTAAAAAAACTCCATGTTAATTGATTTAATCCTTTATCTATTAAATGCTCTATAATTAAAAATAATGGAAGTAATGCTATAATTGTACAACATAGCATTACTGCGTATACTATAATATTTTTAAATTTTCTATAATATAAATAGGGATCATTAGAGATCATCATGTAGTTATTCCTATTCTTTTATGTATTATTGAGCGAGAGAATATATTTAATAATAATGATATAAAAAATAATAAAAATCCAACTAAGCATAATGCGGAAATATGTAATTCCGAGTCGGCCTCAGCATATTCATTAGCAATTATAGATGCCATAGTTGCCCCTGGGGAAAATATTGACGCTACAATTTGAGGTTGATTTCCAATTACCATTGCAACTGCCATCGTCTCACCTAGGGCCCTCCCAAGCCCCAAGGCAATTGCTCCAGATATTCCAGATAAACTTGGTTTTAAAACGGCATATTTTATCATTTCATATTTTGTGGATGCTAAGGCAAGTAATGCCTCTTTATTGGTTTGAGGAGCTTTTAAAAAAGTCTCTCTACATATTGAGGTAATAGTGGGAATAATCATTATGGTTAAAATTATGGATGCATTTAAAATTCCTACGCCAAAACTTGGGCCATCAAAGAAGGGAATAAATCCAAGATATTTTGTTAAAAATGGGGCAACATTATTTTTGATAAGTGGAGATATATAAAATATTCCCCACAACCCAAATACTATGCTGGGAATAGCTGCAATCATCTCTATAAATATTCCAATTGGTTTAGCAAGATATCTAGGAAATATCTCTGTTAGAGTTAAGGCTATGCAAATGCTAATTGGAGAAGCAATAGCTATAGCAATAAGTGAGGTTATAAATGTTCCATATATTAATGCTAGACTTCCGTATTGATTTGTTACTGGATTCCATATTGTAGATGTTAAAAAGCCAAATCCGTTTGTGTCAATGGCGTTGTAAGCTTGCATGTACAATAAAGAAAATATCAATACTATAAACCCTATGACAAGTAGAGCAAAGGTTCTCATTAGATTTAAAATTATAGAATCGGGAGTAAAAAATCTAGCGATAGCAGATGAACTATTTTTTAAGAATAGCTTATCTGTTTTTTTCTGTTGTGTTTCTTTATTATTCAAAACTTTTAACTATTTTTATATAATTTTTTGCTACTATTTTTGGTAAGGGGGCATAATATAGATCAGAAGCATATTTTTGTCCGTCTTTTAATGCCCATACTAAAAATTTTCTTAACTCCATTAGAGCATTTTTAGTTTTAGTTTTATTCTGCAGTAGAATAAATGTTGGAGAACTTATAGGATAGGAACCTTTAATTTTAGCACTTATAACTCCTTTTTTTAGATTTTGAGGAGTTAGCTTTTTAGCTGATTTTAAAATAGTTTTTATTGTTGGTTTTATGTATTCTCCTACACCATTTTTAATATAAGCTGTTTCTAGTTTGTTTTTCATAGCATAAGATAACTCAATATATCCAATTGCACCCTCGTTTAACTTTATTTGAGCTGTTACTCCATCATTACCTTTTGCACCAATACCACCTTTCCACCTAAGTGATTTACCAACACCAACTTCATCTTTCCAATTTTGACTACTTTTAGCTAAGAATTTAGAAAATATAGCAGTTGTTCCACTACCATCTGATCTATGAACAGAAATTATGTTTTTGTTAGGAAGTTTAATTCTTTTATTTTGAGCGATAATAGATGGATGATTCCACTTCTTGATTCTATTTAAAAACATGTTAGCAATAGTTTTTCCGTCTAATTTTAAGTTAGAAACACCTTTTAAGTTATAAGCTAAAGTTACTGCCCCTAGTACAGTAGGAATATGAATCACTTTTGAAGATCTATTTTTGTAAATCTTATCTATGTCTTGATCTTTCATGGGAACATCTGATGCGCCAAAGTCTACAGTTCCATTTACTAGTTGGCGAACTCCACCTCCGCTTCCTATAGCTTGGTAGTTAAAGCGAACATTTTTATTTGTTTTTTGGTATTCAAAAAACCAATGAGAGTATATAGGATAGGGAAATGTTGCTCCAGCACCGTT
Source organism: Bacteriovoracaceae bacterium (assembly GCA_965243505.1). Lineage (GTDB taxonomy): Bacteria > Bdellovibrionota > Bacteriovoracia > Bacteriovoracales > Bacteriovoracaceae > CBDEVA01. The sequence goes on from CBDEVA010000006.1 coordinate 172,565, forward strand.
TATATTTGTTACTGCTGATGAAGAAATTGCATAACTTATAGATAGAAGTGCTAAAAATAATTTTTTCATATACTAATACTCCTTTTTTAAGCAGTTAATTAAATTAAGTATCATTTAAAGGTATATTTTTCTAGTTAGATATTTGTTATTTTTTTATGAAGATTTTGCTTTTGGGTATTAGTTATTAAATATAGTTGGAAACTATTATTTTTTAGGTATTTTATTGTGCGCAGTATTATTGAATTTATACAATATAAAAACATTGAAATACTTTATTTATATAGTAAGTTAGTGTGAAAAAGTAAGGAGTGTGCATTTTTATTTGTTGATCAAAAAATTTATGCTACAAGTCCTATAATAATTTGAAATATAGGCAAAAAGTCATATTTAAAACTTTTTTAGTGTGGTGAAAAAAAGTAGAAAAAATTATGAAATTAATCATTACAATTTTTTTAACTTTAAGTTTTTTATCTTTTGCAAATACATCAAAAGGTATAGACTCTCGATTGGCTTTTATAGATACTTGTGTAGATCATATTGAAGATACATTGAGTTTATTTGCAAAGACAAATGGAATGAAGCTAACAACATCAGCAGATGTTATTAAAGGCCACACTAAATTAAAGAGCAGTGGTGATATCTATGAATTAAAAACAAAAGTAGTATTAGGACAAGAGGTTCCAAATATTTATTGGAACTATGAAAGAACACTTAATCATACTTATAAAGTTAATGCCTCATTTGCTGAATATGATGGAACAAAAGGAAACACAAGTTGTTATATTACAAGCATAAATAAGAAAATTAAATAAATACAAAGTCTTGGTTTATCAATTTTAAAATAGCAATGTACTATTAAGCTTTACTAGATATTAATTATTAAATGTAGATAAAATTCTTTACTTTTAGTTCTTTTTATTATGCAATTTCCTACTTTTTTTTGCTCTATTAGGTATTGATAAAATTCTGGTTGAGTATCTGATATTTCTAGTATAGATTTTCCTTCATGTTCTCCAAAGTCTATATAAACTTTATCCTCTGAAAATATTCCTGTTAAAGGACTTATCTTTTCTTCATCGAGCACGATTTTCCCTCCTTGGAAATTTTTTACTATAGACTTTATTTTCTCTACATTTTTTTCAATTGCCAAGTAAAATGTACTTATTTTATTTGAAAAAAATCTTTACAATAATTTACTATAAGTTTGAATTCATGAGGATGTTTATCAGAAAATAGATTGCTAAGAATTCCTAGAGAAGTAAATAATGGTATTTCTTCTCTATAGGGGCGAGTATGAATAGTTGCACATAAAATATCCATAGCAGAAATTATAAATGTCTCCATTCCAATTAATGTATCTAATTTGTTTTTAGATGAACTAATGTTGTGGTGATTTAATATTATATCTAATTGGTTTTTTGATATAGGGGCATTTTTGCTTAGTATATTTACGGAGTATTCTGGGTGATTTGATATGGTAATTAACTCGTCTTCTGATAAAAATTTCTTTTTATAAAGATATTGGGGAAGTAATGCCATTCCAATATCTTTAAAATAACTAGTGATAAAAGTATCAACTATAATTTCACTTTCTTTTATAGCTTTTGCTTCACTTAAGAATCCCATAACAAGTAGGGAAGATTGTATGGGTTGGGAAATAATATAGTAGTATTGTTTTTTATCGTACCAATTATACATTTTACTGATAAGGTGAGGTCTTATTACTAAGGCATTAGCTAGATTTTTTACGATTTGAAAGTGGGATTTAATTATATGATTATCATTAGGTTTTTCATAAAGATAACTCATATGAATAGCTAATAACTCCATAGTGTTTTTTATATTATTTTCAATATTACCTTGTGAAAGGTTTCTACATTTTGTAATTAATTGTTTATTTATATTTTCAATAATTATCTTTTTATCTTCTTTTATTATAAATAAAGAAGATTTATTTTCTTGAATAACTTTTTGTAATTGAGATTTATCTATTGATTGATTTTTAGTAAATATCTTATGGGGGACACCATTTATCTTTTGATATACATCACATGGAAAATTATCAGAAAATATTATGATTTCTCTTAATGAAACTGAGGTTAGCTTAAAGATTAACGAGCTATCTTGCATTAATGAATAAGCTTTTTGCCACATAAGATTATTTTACCTTGATATGCTTTGTATTTACAATTAAGATTGATGATATTATCAATTAGATTAATTGTTTATAGGAGTATATATGAAAGTTTTATTGTATGTTATTTTGTTTTTAGTTTCTTTTAATGCTATTTCAAGCTCATCTAAAACTTTAAAGTCAGTAAAGAAGAAGGGATACTTAACCTGTGGTGTAAGTCAGGGATTAGCAGGATTTTCTAGTCCAGATTCCAAAGGAATATGGAGAGGATTAGATGTGGATATCTGTAGAGCAGTTTCATCTGCTATCTTTGGCAAAGCAAACAAAGTTAAATTTGTTGCTTTATCTGCTCAAGCTAGGTTTTCTGCTATTCAAAGTGGAGAAGTAGATATTTTATCTAGAAATACTACATTGACATTATCAAGAGATACTTCTTTAGGGTTGAATTTTGCTCCCATTGTATTCTACGATGGTCAGGGATTTATGGTTAGGGTCAAAGATAAGATTAATTCTATTAAAGCTTTAAATGGTGCTTCTATTTGTGTACAACAGGGAACTACTACTGAATTGAATTTATCAGATTATTTTCGTTCTAATAATTTAAAGATGAAGCCAGTAGTTTTTGAGAGCAATGATGAGGTAACTCAAGCCTTTTTAAAAGGAAGATGTGATGCTTTAACAACTGATACTAGTGGACTTATGGCAGAGAGATCAAAAGTTAAAAAACCTAATGATTATATCATACTCCCCCAAGTAATTTCAAAGGAACCGCTAGCTCCAGCAGTTCGCCATGGAGATGATCAATGGCTAGATATTTTAACTTGGGTTGTTTATGCTTTAATTTCTGCTGAGGAGCTAGGAATTTCTTCTTTTAATATAGATAAATTCAAAAAGAGTAAAAATCCTGAAATTAGACGATTTTTAGGAATTACTTCTGGCAATGGAAAGTCATTGGGATTGTCTGAGAAATGGGCATATAATACTATAAAAAGTGTTGGAAATTATGGACAAATATTTAGACGAAATGTTGGAAAAGGCAGTCCTTTGAAATTAAAGAGAGGCTTAAATGCCCTATGGAAAAATGGTGGCCTTATGTATGCACATCCTCTCAGATAGAAATAGCATATGTGGAAAGATTATAAAAATCGATCTATTTTTATACAACTTCTCTTTTTAATATCTATAGTATTTATTATTTTTTATTTAGTACACAACGCTCAAGAGAATTTGCAAAGACAAAATATTGCCTCTGGGTTTGATTTTTTAAAACAGGAGGCAGGGTTTGATATTTCTGAGTCACTTGTATCTTATCAAGCTATTGATAGTTACGCTAAAGCATTGTGGGTTGGATTTTTGAACACTTTAAAAGTTGCTTTTATGGGCAATATATTAGCGATTATAATGGGAATATTTGTAGGTTTAATGAGTTTTTCATCTAATGGTTTAATTAGAGTTTTCAATCGTATTTATGTTGAAATTTTTAGAAATATTCCACTTTTGTTACAGTTGTTTTTTTGGTATGCCATTTTTACTGATCTTTTACCATCGGTGCGGCAAGCTATTTCTCCTATAAAAAATGTCTTTATTTCAAACAGAGGAATAATTTTTCCTATTTTAAAATATCATCATGTTTGGTTAGTAATAATTTGTGTAGTATTCTTAATAATTTTTACGTCGATTTATTTATATAAAAAGAGCCCATCATTTAAAGAAAAAAAGTGGAGAAGATTTCCTTATATTAAAGTATCTTTAATTTTATCACTTATATTATCAATTACTTTGTGGCTTATATCTGGAATGCCTTGGCAGATAGATATTCCAGTACTTGAAGGGTTTAATTTTAAAGGAGGTATTACTATATCTCCTGAATTTTTTTCATTACTTGCAGGTTTAGTGCTATATACTGCTGCATTTAACTCTGAAATCATTCGTGCAGGAATTCAATCAGTGAGTAAGGGACAGTGGGAGGCAGCGTCGGCATTGGGGTTTTCTCGTTCTCAGACTATGGGTCTTATAGTGTTACCTCAGTCATTGAGAGTAATTATTCCTCCAATTACATCACAAATTCTAAATTTAACAAAAAATAGTTCACTAGCAGTGGCAATTGCTTACCCTGATTTTGTCTCTGTAGCTAATACTTCACTTAATCAAACTGGGCAAGCTATTGAATTAATTTTATTAATAATGATTGTTTATCTAATATTTAGTTTAACTTCATCAATTTTTATGAATTGGTATAATAGAAAGGTTGCATTAGTAGGGTTATGAAACAATCATTAATGGCAAAATGGGCAATTTGGCTAAAGAAAAATTTATTTCATACACCTATTAATTGCATAATAAGTATTATTTTCATTACACTAATATTTATTTTTCTTTCAAAGATTATCGATTGGCTTTTTATTAACTCTGTATGGGATGGAGATTCAGCAGTATGCAGAGAGGCAAGTGGAGCTTGCCTCTCTTTTATAAAAGATAAGTTTAATTTTATTATTTTTGGGTTTTATCCTAGAGAGCTTTACTTTAGACCAATCTTATCTATGCTGGTATTTTTTTCTTTAATTTTCTACAGTAAATCACCTAAGAGGTGGAATAGAAAGTTGATTTTCAAATGGATAATTGGAGTGATCATAATTGCAATTTTGATGAGAGGAGGAATTTTTTATCTAAGTCCAGTTGAGGCTTCAAAATGGGGAGGTTTGCCTCTTACATTACTTTTATCATTTGTAGGATTTTTATTTTCTTATCCTTTGGGAATTTTGTTGGCACTTGGAAGAACTGGAAATCTAAAGTTAGTTAGTAAATTTTGTGTTTTATACATAGAATTAATTAGAGGAGTTCCCATGATTTCTCTTTTATTTATGAGTTCAGTTATTCTTCCTTTGTTTTTACCAAGCGGTATGGTAATTGAAAAACTTCTAAGAGCACAAATTGCCATTATTTTATTTATTTCTGCTTATTTAGCAGAAGTAGTCCGTGGAGGGTTAAATAGTATTGATAAGGGGCAATATGAGGCCGCCGATGCTTTAGGGTTTAATTATTTTAATAAAATGGCCCTAATTATTTTGCCACAAGCTCTAAAAACGGTGATTCCACCTACAGTTAATACTGTTATAGGAATGTTTAAAGATACATCGTTGGTTTTAATTATTGCATTATTTGATTTATTAATGACTACAAAAACCTCCTTAACTGACTCTAATTGGTTAGGGTTTTCTTTAGAAGCTTATGTTTTTGTATCGATAATATATTTTATTTTCTGTTTTTCTATGGGACAGTACTCTAGAAACCTAGAAGTTTATTTATCAAAGGGAGAAAAAGTCGATGGATAATATTATTTCTATAAAAGCTGTTAATAAATGGTATGGAGATTTTCATGTATTAAAAGATGTTAATCTTGAAGTTACAAAAGGGGAGAAAATTGTAATATGTGGTCCCTCGGGTTCGGGAAAATCTACCTTGGTTAGATGTTTAAATAGATTAGAGAACCATCAAAACGGAATTATTAAAATAGATGGGGTTGAATTAAATGATAATTTAAAGAATATTGACTCCATTAGATCTGATATTGGTATGGTATTTCAGCATTTTAATTTGTTTCCCCATAAGACTATACTAGAAAATTTAACACTAGCTCCTATAAGGGTAAAAGGAGTACGCAAAGAAGACGCAGAAGAAATTGCTATGGATTATCTAAAGAGAGTTAAGATTGATGAACAAGCATTTAAATATCCTGGGCAAATATCTGGTGGTCAAAAGCAAAGAGTTGCTATTGCTAGAGCGCTTTGCATGAATCCTAAAATAATGTTATTTGATGAGCCAACTTCTGCTCTTGATCCTGAGATGGTCAAAGAGGTTTTGGATGTAATGATCTCGCTTGCAGAGGAGGGAATGACTATGCTTTGTGTAACTCATGAAATGGGTTTTGCTAGATCTGTTGCTGATAGAGTGGTGTTTATGGATGAAGGAAAAATAATTGAAGAAAATAACCCTGATGATTTTTTTAATAATCCTAAGCATCCTAGAACTAAGGAATTTTTAGCTCAAATTCTACATTAATTATGATTTATAAATTAAATGAAGTAGCTTTTAAAAATATAGATAAAAAGCTTTATATTTTAATCAATGATAATCTTAAACTTGAAAATGATGAAGATAAGGGTAGTTGGCTTAATATAGAAGAACTTTATGATATTGATAATGATGATGGAAAAAAACTATGTAATATTATAGGCTCTTTATTTCCTTATATGCCTAGTAGTATCAATAGTTCTATTGTACTACCAACTTTATTTTTAAAACAAGAAATTAAAAGCGATCATATAGTATTATACCCAGGGTCTTTTAATCCTTGGCATAAAGGGCATAGGGCATGTTTAGATGTTTCTCCTTGTTCGCATATTTTAGTTGTCATGGATAATAATCCCCTTAAAAATTGCAGTAATTTTAAATGTAATTGGAGAGAATATTTAAAATTATGTCATAAATTAAAGGATACAAATCATTCTATTTATCCAGGATTTTTAAATAGAAAAAAAAATTATACTGTCGATTGGTTGGAGGATATTAAAGCAAGAACAAAAGATTTAATCTTAGGGTATGATAGTTTTGCAACTTTGCTTGATTGGAAGGAACCTTTAAAATTACTGGGGTTTTTATCTAAAATTTATGTGGTTCCAAGGCAATATGATATTGATGAAGTAAAAAAAACAGAAAGAGAAATTAAAAAATTAAAAACTAATGTAGAGATTATTTTTTTAGAAAATCATGATTATCAAGATTACTCTTCAACAACTTTTCGTTCTGACAAACATTAGTCTATATACTTTTTTAGCTGAAAATTAAATTTTAAAATCATACCTGTAACTTAAATTGTAGTTCTGCTTTGATGTTTGCAATAGCTATAATTTTTTGCAAGTGATAAGTTTGGTTGAGAGAGAATCTATATTCTATTGAATTATTTGGACATACAGTTTATTATATCAAGAGAATTTGCAAATCTTGTCTTACATCTTCTGATATGTACCGAGCCTTTTTTATGTATTGAATTAATACAAGTAATCCTAAGTCTAGGAAATGAAAATTCCTCAGCACAATACTTAATGTTATTTATATTATCATTTTTTGAATGAATACATTGTAACTTTGTGTGAGAATTACTATCTGTAAACATATCGCCACAGACTCTTATTACAGTTGTAGTATCTCCTGAATTAACACACTTTAGCCTATCATCAGAATTATCTGGAAATACATAGCCACAGACACTTATCTTTTCTATATTATTATTGTGTGAATAAATACACTTTAGCCTATCATCAGAATTATCTGGAAATACATGGCCACAGACACTTATTACGCCTATAGGCTCTCCGTTTGCATTCTTACACTTGTGCCTATTATCATAACTATCTGTAAGTATACTTGCAGGAAATATTATGTTACAGATATATTCCTTTTCCTTTACCGATGCATATAAATTAATAAATAATGTGCTACAAAATATAACTAATATTAGTTTTATTTTAATCATATTGGCCTTCTCCACCGACTTCCGTTACTTACAGCCACTTAATCGGCAACAAAGTAAATAATATTTAATTTAGGTTGCCTATAATAATTTCAATAAGTTATCCATTTAATGAATACAATTTTCTAAAGCTATATGCCTTTAACACAAAAAAGCATAGTTAAACAGTATGGTAAAAGGTACACTACTTTTAGCTATTTTTAGAGATATACTTATGACTTATTAAAGAGAATATCATTTAAATTAGGACTAAGTATGATGAAGTTGGAAAAGAGCTAGGGTTAGAGTATATTATTTAACTTTCCAGTAGTACTCGATAACTAATTGACTTTCAAATTCAAAAGGAATGTCCTCTGGTAGAGGTAGGGCCATTACAGAGAATTTCTTTTTATCTGTACCATCTATTTTATAAGAAGATGGGACAGCGGGAAGTCTTGGTGTTTCTTGAGCATAATTATATAATTGATTTTTATAACCCTTATCAGTTAAAGAGATTATATCTCCTTTTTTAACTAAATAACTATTTCTATCAATACATTTTCCATTAACTAAAACTTGCTTATGACTTACCATTTGAGAGGCAGCAGGAATTGATGGTGCCATACCTAATCTAAAAACTACATTTGAAAGGCGAGATTCAAGGTTTATAAGTAATATATCAATCCAAGCTCTAGATTTATCTTTTTTTGCTTTGCGTACATAAGTTCTAAGCTGATTTTCCCTTAATCCATAATGATATAGAAGCTTTTGTTTTTCTTTTAATCTTATGGCGTAGTCAGATATTTTCTTTCTTTTATTGCCATGAACCCCTGGAGCATATGGTTTTCTCTCTAAAGCTCCAGCTTTTCCAAGCCCAGGAAGTTCTAACCCTAGGGATCTTTGAAGTTTAAATCTACTACGACCTGTTATACTTTTTGCCATAAGGTGCGATTTATCATGATTGTTACAAATTAGTCAAATTTAGAGCATTTTACATTTTAGGCGATATTTGACTAGAAAATGCTTTGCCATTGATAATATATGTATGAAAAAGCTTGTATTTGTTTATTTTTGGTCAGTTCTACTTGTTTTTTGTCCATGCAAGCTTATGGCCACTATTACTCTAGATACTAGTGAAGATATTCAAATTAATCAAATATCAAGGGATTACTTTTCTTTGATTGTTGAGAACATAAATAGCGATGGAACATCTAATGTCACCAATCCCACTACTGCCTATATTCCTATTAAAAATAATAATGGTACTCAAGTTGTTCACTCTACTTTAGATGATCCAAATGATATTCCTACCATAGAGACTGGAAGATTAAGGATAGTAGTTAATGCTTTAAATAATTCACATCAGCAACAATATTTATATGCTGCTATTAAGGGCAATAATGATAATTATTATTTAGTATCTTCAAGAATTGTTACCTTATCTAGTAATAGATCAGTATCTTCATTTATAACTACAATTGATACTGATGATTTTTGTGGTTTTGGAGTTATTGATTGTGATGAATTTAACACTTCTACTAATTCTTTAGTAGTTGTCACCTTATTTTATTTTCTTCATCCTAATATATATTTTAGTGGTGATAGTATTGATTTTTCGGGAACAGTTCCAGAGGGGTTGTCTTTAAAATTGATTTTTAGCAATAGAATCTCATCATCTTCTTCTATAAATTTAAGTCAATTAAAAAAGGGTGATAGTGGTGTTATTGCTAGTTTTGATGGCGATAGTATCCCCTATTATAATAGAACTTTAGCAGTAATTCAGCCAGCTACAGCATCTATTGGCAGACCCTTTGGGCAAGCTACGGTTGATAATATTATAGAATTAAAGTATCACGATACTTCTGGAAATGCCTATATTCATGGTCTCACAAATGGACAAGGTTATGGAGTAGCGATTGCCTTTGAAAATAAGTTTAAGTATCTAACATATCTCTCAAATACAAGAGTGCAAACCCCTGAGGAGCTAGAGGTATTATTAAAAAAGCAATCCTGCTTTCTTTTAACTGCGGGTTTTAAAAGTTCTCACAAGGTAATTGACTACTTTAGAGAATTTCGTGATGAGGTTTTAAAAAATTATTTACTTGGTAGAGCATTTATTAATTTTTATTATAAATATGCCCCAAGATATACCAATATCATTGCAAACAATTTCATCCTCTCTGAATTAATTAAAATTGTTGCTTGGATTTTGTACTTTATATTTAATCTTTGGCAATATTTTTTAATGATAATAATGCTTTTAATGGCCTTGTTTTTAAGGAGAGTAATCTATGGCAGGCCATAGTAAATGGGCAAATATTCGCCATAGAAAAGGGCTACAGGATGCTAAAAAAGGGAAAATCTTTTCTAGATTAATAAAAGAGATAACTATTGCAGTAAAAATTGGGGGAGAGGATGTCAATAGTAACCCTAGATTGAGACTTGCTATTGAAAATGCTCGTGCTAAAAACATGCCCATGGACAATGTTAATCGCGCTCTTAAAAAAGCATTGGGCGAATCAGATGTACAATTACAAGAGGTGACTTTTGAGGGATATGGGCAAGGAGGAGCAGCAATATTTATTGAATGTGCTACTGATAATAATACTAGGACTGTTGGTAATGTTCGTTCCTATTTTAACAAATACAATGGAAGTTTAGGAAAAGATGGTTGTTTACAATTTATCTTTGAGCAAAAAGGAATTTTTAATATTAAGTGTCCTAGCAAAAAAGATCATCAAGATTTTGCTATTGAGTTAATTGATGCTGGAGCAGAAGATGTAGATAATAATTTAGATGAATTTTATGTTCTAACTGAGATGAAATCTTTTGGTAATTTTTATAAATATATTACTTCTTTAAATATTGAAATTGTAGAAGCTGGCCTTATTAGAATGCCTATGACCTTTAAATCTCTTGAGCAAAAAGATGAAATAGGATTTTATAAATTAATTAACGCATTAGAAGATGATGAAGATGTACAGAAAGTCTATCACAATGTTCAATAAATTAAGAAGCTTTTGCTCCTTCTTTTAGAATATTTTCAAGTTTTCCTTGATCTAATAATTCCATGATTATATCATAGCCACCTATTAGTTCTCCATTTATATATAATTGAGGATATGTATACCAATCACTATATATTTTAATTTTTTCTTTTAATTCAAGTGACGATAGAACATCAAATGCTTTGTACGGAACTTCATAGCGATTAAGAAGCTGTACAATATTGCCAGAGAAGCCACAAAGTGGAGACTCGGGACTTCCTTTCATAAATAAAAATATGGATGATGAAGTTATTAGTGATTTGATTTTTTCACTATCATCAGATGATGAGAATTCATCTTCAGTAACTAATTCTCCTAAATTTTTCATATTAAAATTCTCCTATCTAAGTTCGGGTCTTTTAGCAATATATTCCCTAGGGGTATTAGCTCTAATCCTAATGGCGTGATAATCGTCATCATTAATAATCTTACGGATAGCAGAAATAATCATTCGACTTCTTTCAATAGGTGACTTGCTTTCAAATTTTTCACTTATAATCATGACAGAAAATCTGTCTTTCCCTCTTAATCTATCTACTCTAACATCATCAGTAACTTCATTAAAATTAATTTTAATTGAATTTCTAAGTTCTTTATATTGCTTTAAAAATCTATCGACCCTTTTTGTATGTATTTTGTCACTGTCTATATCATCCTTATCAACTTTATATATCTGGGTATCAATTCTATCCTCTTGTTCTGTGTGATAAACATCTGTATGAATCCTTAAGATTCCTTTTAATACCGCTTCATTTTTAGTCATAGTTTTAATTGTTATGGCATGATATTGATCTTTGATATTTCTTATAGAATTTAAAACTTTTGAGTGTTGTTGGATTATCTCCATATCTTCAAAATCATCCGAGATAACAGTAACTTTTATTCTGTCGTTATAGTTATCGTATAGGCTGTCTATTTCTACATGAGCATCAGAAAATTCTTTTTGAATTAAAGATTTAATACTATTGTAGCTCTGATTATCAGTAGTCATTTTATGTCTCTATAAAAATGCTGGTTATTAACACAAGTATTCTCATTATTACGGCCATAATTCCTATTATCCTATGGGTTTTAATTAAAGATATTTTATAATATATAACTAGTAAACCTGTTGAAATTATTACAAAATATAGAATAATTGTCAAAGTGGCAAAAATTATATGTACATTTAAAAGAGTTGAATTAGTAGCAAATTTTATAGCTTTATCAGTAGCACTGCGAAATACTTCAATTTCAATTACTAGAATAATATCCCATATGATGGCAGTTAACATTATGGGAATATGTAATTTTCTTTTTTTCCTAAATATAAGTCCAATAAAAATAATCGTTAGTATGCAAAAAGATTGAAATAGTAATGCAAAAGAGGATAGATTCATAATAACATATCCTTTATCTATAATATTATTATATTGTAAAGTTTATTTGGATAATTTATGAAATTAGGTAAATGGGCAGTAATTGATATTGAAACTACAGGATTAGATCCCAGTGTTGATTCAATTATTGATATTGGATTTTTGCATTATGATAACCTGACATTAGTAAATCGTTATTCATCTCTTGTTGCCTATGAGCATAACTTACCCCAAGTTATTCAAAAGTTAACGGGAATAACTTCTAAAATGGTAGCGGAAGCTCCTCATTGGGAGATAGTAGAGACTGAGTTATTGGAACTCTTTGATCACAGCTTAATTGCTCATAATGCAAGCTTTGAAAAATCATTTTTAGATAGATATTTTATAAATTATAGTTCACAAAATAAAGGAGGCAACTATTGTGATAGCATAGCTTATTTAGCATTATTATTTCCTTGGAGAGAAAAGTTAAACCTGCAAGAATTTCTATTTGATTTCAAGATTGCAGAGTTTGAAAAACATCGAGGATTAGATGATTCTATTGATTTATTAAAAGTTTTGCTTGTAAGTTCTGCTTATGTTAACAAGCATAAAGAATTATCATCTTACATAAAAAATTGTTTTAATGCTTATAATTTAAGTAAGGATATTTGGCTACATAAATTTTTGTATTTATCGATAAAGCAATTGCAAACAATAGCTGATAGTATAGATTTTTCTGTAGAAGATGCTCTTATTAATTTAGAAAAATTTGTTAATAAAAAAACAATAACTTCTTTTGGTAATAAAGAGATAGATCAAGAATTTCAAGTTAGCTCATTTTCTTCTGATGGCCTTAAAAAATTATATAGAAATGAAAATTTTTTGAGTAATTGTTTTGAGAGTTATAATTATAGAGAAGCTCAGGAGCAACTATCAATTAAAGTGGGTCAGAGTTTTGCTAATGATGTTCATAGCTTAATTCAAGCTCCTACTGGCGTTGGCAAGACTTTAGGTTATTTATTGCCAATAGCTCTTTATTCTCTTGATAATAAAGAGCCAGTTTTAGTATCTACAGGGACTAAAGTTTTGCAAAATCAGCTCATGGAAAAGGATATTCCACTTTTGAGAAAAATTTTAAACAAGAATGAAGAAGAATTGAAAGTTGTAAAATTGATAGGTTCTGGAAATCATTTATGTGAATTGCTTTACAGACAACAAGAAAAAGAGCAATTACCCCTTGCAGAGGAAGAGTTTCAAAAGAGATTTTCAGATGCTTATTTTGATATTGTATTTTTTTACAATAGTATTAATAAAGATTTAAATAAGAAGATAGTAAGGGCTAGTATTCCTTCTTATTTAAAAAAATTATTCACTTCTTTAAAAGTCAGAGAAAAAGAAGTATCAGTAGATTTTAGATCTTGTAGTGGTGTAAATTGTCCTTTTAAGGAGGATTGTTCTTATTATCAAGCTTTAAAAGAGGCTCGTGATGCTAATATTATAATTTGTAACCATGCCTTATTGTTTAATTGGTCGCGCTCATTATCAAAACCAAAATATATAATAGTTGATGAAGCTCATAAGATTGAAGAGGAAAGTACTAAAGTATTTACACGTTCAATTTCAGAGGATAACTTTAAACATATTTTAAATATTATTAAGGGGGATTTATTTTTTTCATCATTATTGTTACTACTAGAGGGGATTAATCCTAGTGATAAAAATTTAAATATTGTAAATGAATTACGAGATATTTTTGGAGAAATAAGGATAAAACTAGAGGATAATCTAAAAGTTTTAAGTGAAATTATTAGTGAAATATTTTTAAAAACACCTAGGTATACTGATAAATTTTGGAATGAAATTCCTATGCTTAATAAAAAGAATATTTCAGATGAAATAGAGTTGTCCGTATTAAATAGAATAGAAGCTATTTCCTATAGTTTAGATGATTGTTTATTTTCACTAAAATCTATTTTTGAAAAGATTAATCTTGAAAATATTCCAGAAGAGTTGAGTAAAGAACATACTTATTTATCTAATTTTTATGAATTGTTATCTGATATATCTTGTACTCTATCTTCTGCCTTAAGGGAAGATGATGATTATGCACATTCAATTTGTTATCATGAATTATATGGATATAAGTTATTATCTTACCCTATAGATATAGGTAAATTAACTTATGAGCAATTGATAGCACCTGCAAATTCTGTAGTCTTTACTTCTGCTACTTTGGCAAATTCTAGTGGGGATTATGGATTTCGTGGAATTGAGTGGGCCTTAGGTTATAGTTATGTAGAACCTAGCAGTAGATTTAGAAATGGATTTTTTATCCCTCCTGTATATGATTATAAAAGGCAGTCGCAGGTCTTTTTATGTGATGATATTCCTAATTTGAACGAGTCAGAATTTATTCCTAATTGTTTGGATAGAATTTTGCAAGTTATTAAGGGGTTAAATGGCAGAAGTCTTCTTTTATTTTCTGCATATAATAGATTTAATCAAGCTTGTGAAATTATTATAAGAGAGCTAGATAGGTATCTTCCTTTGCATATACAAAATTTTGGTAGAAATATAATTGAGGATTTTAAAAAGCAGGGAGGAGTTTTAGTGGGAATGGAGTCATTATCTGAGGGAATTGATATTCCTGGAGATAATTTACAATTTATTTTTATTGATAAGATTCCAGATGTGAGGCAAGAATTTGGAAGAAAAAAACGTCAGGATTTTTTTGAGACAAAATTTAGCAATCAATTTTATGATTATTATATGGCATATAGAACTAGGAGCCTTCATCAAAAACTAGGTAGATTAATTAGATCTGAGAACGATATTGGTAGTATTATTATTGCTGATTCTAGAATAAAAAGATGGAAAGGAAAAACTATTGAGAAATTTTTATCTATGATGAAGCCTTATGATATTAAAAGGGTTGATTTAGAAGATGCTTGTAAACAATCAATAGATTTTATTAAAATGAAAGATCAAGCTTTTCCTTTGCATAATAATTTATAAAAGAAATCATTTCAATTTCATAATTATCAGTAGATTTTATCTTAAATGGAATATTGGATAATTGGCTTAATTGTATATCTAAATGTGGACGGTCTTTGTAGTCAATGTTGTTTAGATCTACATTTTCTGGACGATCATATATTTTATAAAGTTCTGTAGGATAAGATTTTTTGCCTATATAGAAAGATTTTCCTTCATATTTGGATTTTTCTAATATAAAGGTACTTCTTTTAGGTTCTTCTCTGAATACTAAATCATTATTACTTTTTATATTAGTTTGAAAACATTTACTTCCATTTTTTTGTGGTTTTATAAACAATAGGCTAGGTGCACTAGCGGGGGTGGCTATATGGACATTTGAGCCATAGGGAAAAATTACTTTTTTTTCGCTTTTATCCTTTATAAATTTATAAGTTAATATGTTTTTAATTTTATCGATATGAAATATTTCATCACTAATATTACCATTGATATCTCTTTTAATTTGTATATAAGAAGGATTTTTATCTCCATCTATTTGATAGATAACATCAATAGCTATAGCCTCTCTTTTTTCAATTTTTGTCAATAAATTACTTATAAAGGTTGTACTATGGGTATCTTTATTTTCCCATACTTCAAATTTTTCTTTTGAATAGGTTTTATTGTTTTTGTTGTACCTAAAGTCTCCTTTATAAATTAATAAACCTTTATTGTCGTATATTTGATTTAAAGTAGTCATATATAATTATTTTATGGTATAGTGGCGTATAATTAAACGAGGAAATAATGCCTTACGAGTTTTACAAGATACTCCATATTATTAGTATATTTTTGCTTTTAACCTCGGCATCAGTGGGGTTTTTCTACTCTAGTAAAAAGAGCAATCAAATTATTGGCGGTGTTTCTAGTTTGTTTATATTGATTTCGGGAATGGGTCTGTTGGCGCGTATTGGCATAGGTGGCGATTTTCCGCTATGGGTAATTTTAAAGATAGTCATATGGCTAATACTAGCAATAGGTATTCCTATTTCAATTAAGAGATTTAAAAATAAGGCCACATTATTATATTGGTTATTAATTTCATTTGCATTTATGGCGGCTTTTTTAGTAATTTATAAGCCATTTTAAAAGCTTAAGTAATGAAAAGATTTTATATAAAAAAAGGATTAGAACTGCCTATTTCTGGTAAACCAACCCAGGAAATTGAGGGTAAACTTCAAATTAAAACTGTTGGAATAAATGGTCCTGATTATATTGGGATGAAGCCAACAATGCGAGTAAAGGTAGGTGATACTGTTGCAATAGGACAACCTTTGTTTAATTGCAAAAAATCAGAAGGAGTGGTTTTTACATCTCCAGTTTCAGGAAAAATTATAGAGATAAATAGAGGAGATAAAAGGATATTTGAATCTATAGTGATATCAAATGATGGAAAAAATAATCATGCTCAAATTAAAAGTTTTAAGGGAATTAATTTAGATTATAAAAGAGAAGATATCAAGAATATTTTGATAGAGACGGGCTTATGGATATCTTTTAGAACTCGCCCATTTTCAAAAATACCTAATAGTTGTGATGAGAATCCCAGAGCTATTTTTGTAAATGCTTTAGACACTAATCCACTAGCGGTTGATCCTAAAGTTGTTATTAAGCAAAGAGAAGAGGATTTTATAAGAGGTGTCTCTATTATTTCAAAATTGACAGATAATAAAGTATATTTATGTACTTCAGTAGATAGTAATATTAATGTTAAAGAGGTTGATAATATTGTTCTTGCTGAATTTTATGGCAAGCACCCAGCAGGACTTGTAGGAACTCATATTCATCATCTTTTTCAAGCCAGCCTTTCAAGAGTTGTTTGGCATATATCTTATCAAGATGTTATTGCCATTGGAAAATTATTTTCATCGGGCAAAATAGATAATTTAAGAGTTGTATCAATGGCAGGCCCTAGTGTAAAAAAGCCGCGTTTGGTTCGAACTATTATGGGAGCTAATTTAATTGAGCTTTTAGAGGGAGAGATTAAGTCTTGTGACTATAGAATTATTTCAGGATCAGTATTTAATGGACGAACTGTAGAAAATAAATTTTTGTATTTAGGTAGATATCATCAGCAAGTAATTGCTTTAAGCGATGAAATTAAGAGAAAATTTTTAGGTTGGATGAGTGTGGGGTTTGATAAATTTTCTGTTAAAAAAATTTTTGCCTCTAAACTATTCCCAAAAAAATTATTTGACTTTAATACTTCAACAAATGGTTCAAAAAGGGCAATGGTTCCCATTGGAATGTATGAATCTGTGATGCCCGGGGATTTTCTTCCTACTCAATTACTTAGAGCACTTATCACTTTAGATGTAGAACAGGCAGAGCAATTAGGGTGTCTGGAGTTAGATGAAGAGGATTTATCACTTTGTACTTTTGTTTGTCCTGGTAAGTATAACTATGGTCCAATATTAAGAAAAAATTTAGATATTATAGAGAAAGAATATTTATGAGAGGATTTTTTGACCATATTGAAAAATATTTTAAAGAAGGTGGAAGGTTGCACCGCTTTTATGCTATCTATGAAATGCTAGATACCTTTTTATATACTACTAATAATAGAACTAAAAATTATGTTCATGTTAGAGATGGCATGGATTTAAAGAGAATGATGATAACAGTTGCCATAGCTTTAACACCTTGTATTTTTATGGCAATGTATAATACTGGTTATCAAGCAAATCTTGCACTTTTGAAATTAGGAATCACTTCTATAGAGGGCCTTAGGGGAAATATTATGCAATATCTTTCTATTGGGGTCGATCATAATTCTCATATTTCAAACTTTGTTCATGGAGCATTATATTTTATTCCCATATTTTTGGTAACCAACATAGTTGGAGGCTTTTGGGAATCAATTTTTGCATTAGTTAGAGGACATGAAATTAATGAGGGATTTTTAGTTACAGGGCTTTTATTTCCCTTAACCCTGTCCCCTACAACTCCTTTATGGCAAGTGGCACTAGGTATTTCTTTTGGCGTTGTAGTAGCAAAAGAGATCTTTGGGGGTACTGGTAAAAATTTTCTAAATCCTGCTTTAACAGCTAGAGCGTTTTTGTTTTTTGCATATCCAGCAGAGATATCAGGTGATTTGGTTTGGATTGCCGTTGATGGTTATAGTAGTGCAACTCCTCTTTCTCAAGCTGCAGTGGGAGGGGCATCTGCCATAAGTTATAGTATGCAAGATGCATTTTTTGGTCTTATTCCTGGGTCTATGGGGGAGACTTCTACACTTGCTTGTTTAATTGGAGCTGTAATTTTAGTTATAACTGGAGTTGGTTCTTGGAGAATAATGCTTAGTATGCTTGTCTCTATGTTATTTTTCTCATACCTTTTAAATTTAATAGGCAGTAGTTCAAATCCACTTTTCTCATTATCTCCTTTATGGCACTTGGTACTAGGAGGTTTTTCATTTGGATTAGTATTTATGGCCACTGATCCTGTTAGTGCCTCTATGACCTTAAAAGGAAAATGGTTTTATGGTGGGTTAATTGGTTTTATGGTGGTATTAGTTAGAGTTATTAATCCGGCATTTCCAGAGGGGACTATGCTAGCTATACTGTTTGCCAACTGTTTTGCACCTCTTATAGATTATTTTGTAGTCCAAAAAAATATAAAAAGTAGAGCTTTAAGAAATGCACAATGATAAAGTCTTAAAAATTATAACTGTTGCCTTATTATTATGTGTGGTTTGCTCGGTGGTTGTTTCATCGACATCAGTACTTCTTCGTTCAAGGCAAATACAAAATAGACAATTGGATATTAAAAAAAATCTTCTATTATCAGCGGGACTTTTAGATGATTATTCGGCCTCCAAGGAGAAAGTAGATAAAATATTTTCTAAAATAGAACCTTATATAATAAACTTAAAAGATGGAACTGTCGCTACTGATGTAGATCAAGATAGCTTTGATCAAATAAAATCAGCTAAAGATTTCAATACTAGTATTTCTATTGATCCTAATGATGATTTTGCTAAAATAAAGAGGCGTTCAATTTTTGCAAGAGTTTTTATTGTTAAAAAAGATGGTAAGTTAGATATGATTATACTACCAGTTTATGGTAAAGGCTTATGGTCGACATTATATGGGTTTATCGCCATAGATAGCGATATTAAAACTGTGAGAGGTTTTGGTTTTTATCAGCATGGAGAAACTCCCGGACTGGGAGGAGAAGTCGATAATATAAATTGGAAAAAAAGCTGGATTGGAAAAAAAGTAATTGATGACAGTGGAGAAGTTATTATTGATATTGTAAAGGGTTCTGTTAATCCCGATTCAAAATCTGCTATATCTCAAGTAGATGGTCTATCTGGGGCAACTATTACTAGTAATGGAGTAGAATCACTTTTGAAATATTGGTTGGGTAAAAATGGATATAATCCCTTTTTAAAAAGAATAGCTAAAGAAGATTTATGAGTGTAAAGAAAGTCTTATTTGAACCGTTATTTAGCAACAATCCTATTGCTTTGCAAATTTTGGGAATTTGTTCTGCTTTGGCAGTTACAACTAAAATGCAAGCGGTTTTGTTGATGTCATTAGCTGTTATATTAGTTACAGGATTTTCAAATTTATTTGTTTCAATAATTCGCAATTTTATACCTTCTAGTATCAGAATTATTGCTCAGATGACGATAATAGCTTCATTAGTAGTTGTTACTGATCAGATTCTCAAAGCATATTTTTTTGAAGTAGCAAAAGATTTATCTGTCTATGTGGGACTAATTATTACCAATTGTATTGTTATGGGTAGAGCAGAAGGCTTTGCTATGAAAAATAATCCCTTTATGAGTTTTTTAGATGGCATTGGAAATGGTTGTGGATATTCTTTGGTTTTAATATTTGTGGGTTTTTTTAGGGAGTTAATTGGTAGTGGAAGCCTTTTGGGATATGTGATTTTTAATCCTATTAATCAAGGAGGATGGTATCCTCCAAATGGTCTAGCTCTATTATCTCCCAGTGCCTTTTTTATAATTGGATTTTTTATTTGGGGACTTAGAATGTGGAAAAAAGATCAAGTGGAAATGGAATGATATGCTAGAGCATTATTTGAGTTTGTTTATAAAAGCAGTTTTTATTGAAAATTTAGCTTTGTCTTTCTTTTTGGGAATGTGTACTTTTTTAGCGGTATCTAAAAAAGTTAGTACTGCTATTGGATTGGGAATTGCAGTAGTAGTTGTACAAACTATAACGGTACCCGCTAATAATATAGTTTATAATTATCTTTTAAAAGAAGGGGCCCTTTCCTTTATTGGTTATTCTAGTGTAGATTTATCTTTTTTAGGGTTGATTTCATATATTGGAGTTATAGCCGCTATAGTTCAGATTTTGGAAATGACCTTGGATAAATTTTTCCCTAGTTTATATAATTCTCTAGGTATTTTTCTGCCACTTATTACTGTCAACTGTGCCATTTTAGGAGGATCTTTATTTATGGTTGAGAGAGATTATAATTTTTACGAAAGTATTGTTTTTGGTTTTGGTTCGGGAGTTGGTTGGGCACTTGCTATTATGGCGTTGGCAGGAGTTAGAGAAAAATTAAAGTATTCAGATATACCTCATGGGCTTAGAGGACTAGGAATTACATTTATAACTGTTGGTTTAATGGCATTAGGATTTTTAGCATTTTCAGGGATTCAATTATGATTGAAATTGCTTTAGGAGTTTTAATGTTCTCTTTGGTAATACTAATCTTGGTTTGTGTGATTATTTTTGCTCGTTCTATTTTAGTAAGTAGTGGATTAGTTAATTTAGTCATCAATGATGAAAAACAGGCACAAGTCTCTTGTGGAGGAAAGCTTTTAAATACACTAGCAGATCAGGGATTATATGTCTCTTCAGCTTGTGGAGGAGGTGGTACTTGTGGCCAATGTAAGGTTAAAGTTATTACTGGGGGAGGAGGTATCTTGCAGACGGAATTAACCCACATAACAAAAAAAGAGGCAAGAGAGGGAAATAGACTCTCCTGTCAGGTTACAGTAAAGCAAGATATGAAGGTTGTCGTTCCTGATGAAGTTTTTGGAGTATCTAAATGGAAATGCAAGGTTTTATCAAATAACTCTGTAGCAACTTTTATCAAAGAGCTGGTTCTTGAGCTACCCAAAGGGGAAGAAGTACCATTTAGAGCAGGAGGATTTATCCAAATCCAAAGACCTGCTAATTTGACTATAGATTATAAAGACTTTGATATTGAAGAAGAATATCGTGATGCTTGGGATATGTTTAATTTATGGCAATATAAGTCCTATTTTAAATATGTAGTTGAGCGTGCCTATTCTATGGCAAATTATCCCGATGAAAAAGGTATAATAATGTTAAATGTCAGAATTGCATCACCACCACCTAATAATCCTAATGTTCCTCCAGGAATTATGTCCTCTTATATATACAGTTTAAAACCGGGTGATGAAGTTACTATTTCTGGTCCATTTGGAGAATTTTTTGCAAGAGATACTAACAAAGAAATGATATTTGTAGGAGGAGGAGCAGGCATGGCCCCTATGAGATCTCATATTTTTGATCAATTTCGTAGAATAAAAACCAAAAGAAAAGTTACATTTTGGTATGGTGCTCGCTCAAAAAAAGAAATGTTTTATGAAGATGATTTTAATTCAATTACCAGAGAAAATAGTAATTTTAGTTGGTATTGTGCTTTATCTGAACCCCTTGAAAGTGACAATTGGAAGGGATATACAGGATTTATTCACCAAGTATTGTATGATAATTATCTAAAAGATCACCCAAATCCGGAGGATTGTGAATATTATCTATGTGGCCCCCCTATTATGAATAAATGTGTTATAGATATGCTAATTAATTTAGGTGTTGAAAGAGACGATATTATGCTTGATGATTTTGGAGGGTAGAATGAAATCTATTTTTATTTTTTTGACTTTACTTTTTTCTTGTAATTTTTCAAGTAGTGAAAAAATACAAACAATTGAAGGCTTTAGTATGGGTACTAGCTATACTATAAGATTTTTTCCATCAAAGCTAAATCAAGAAAAAGAACTAATTAAAAGTAATATTGATAAAAAATTAAAAGAAGTTAATAAAGTCATGTCTACCTATATAAAAACCTCAGAGATATCTAGATTTAATTCTACTAAAAATACTAATTGGATATCTGTTAGTAAAGTTTTGTATCAGGTTACAAAGCATGCACTTGATGTAGCACAAAAAACAAATGGTGTATTTGATCCAACTATAGGACTTTTAGTCAATCTATGGGGATTTGGCCCTAATTCTAAAAAGAGAATACCTAGAAAATTAGATATTAACATGGCAAAACAAAGGACAGGTTATCAAAAACTTATATTACATCCCAAAAATTTTAAAATTAGAAAGAAAAACCCCCATTTATATTTAGATTTGTCGGCGTCTGCTAAAGGTTATGCGGTAGATCTAATAGCTGAATATCTAAAGAGTGAGCAAATTCAAAACTTTATGGTTGAAATTGGAGGAGAAGTAAGAGTCTATGGAAAAAATGCTGGACAGCCATGGCTAATTGGGATTGTAAATCCTAAATCTAATAATTCTTCAGACTTTAAAAAAGTTTTGAGCTTAACTGATATGGCGGTAGCCACATCTGGAAATTATAATAATTTTTTTGTTGGAGATGATGGGGTTAAATATTCACATACTATTAATCCTGAGACAGGAAAGCCTATATATAATAAGCTTTCAAGTGTTACGGTTCTTGCTAAGACTTCAATGGATGCAGACTCTTGGTCTACTGCTTTAATGGCAATGGGACTTCAAAAGGGATTTAAAGTAGCAGAGGAAAATAATATGAAAGCTATTTTTATTTATAGTGAAAATAATAAACTTATTTTAAAAGCTACAGAACCTAGTTTAGAATTTATTAAAAAATAAATATGATTACATTTTTGTTTACAGTTTTAATTATAATTTTATCTTTTATCCTTTTAGCTATAGGAGTAATTATTTCTAAAAAAGCTCTTAAAGGTAGTTGTGGAGGATTGGGAACTATTATGGGAAATAAATGTTTGTTTTGTAATAATAGTGATGAATGTAAGGGTAATAATGACTGATATATTATTACCACAACTAGGAGATAAGTCCAGTAGTAGTATTTTAATGCTTTGGTTAAAAAAAGATGGACAAGATGTAAAAAAGGGTGATTGTATTTGTGAAGTTGAATATGATAAAGCAGTAGTAGAAATACAATCTCCAGCAAATGGAAAATTAAAAATTATCTCTAAAATTGGAGATGAATTGGACACTAATCATCTATTAGGAAAAATATGCTAAAATTTATCATTCAACAGGAATGGGAATAGGATTATTATTTGATTGATTACTCTTTGGTAGGGTCGGTGAAGATTTTTTTTCTTTATTTGGCTTTGTAAGAAATTTTAAATTATAGAGAATATCTTTTAGTTTCTCGCTATTTCCTGATATTTTTATTAGTTCACTAGTTTCCTTGTTGTCTAAGTATTGTACTATTTCTTTAGCTTGATTTTCAGAGAAGTCTTTTAATTCTTTTGAAGCATAAATATCTTGTAGTTCATCAGCTATAGATATAATATATGTGCTTTTAATTGCTGCTTCATCAAAGAATTCTTTTGTATTGTTAATAGTTTTCCTGGAAATATCTTCAAATGATTTTTTAGCAAAATCTTTTCTTAAGTTTTCAAAGCTTGTAAGCTTATCTTCTAATTGTACTGTATCTAAGTATCTTATTTCATTAAATTTTGCTTTTTTAAATTCTTCTATAGCATGTATATCAGAAGATGCTATATCTCCTGCATTGATAGCATCTGTTGTCATTTCTTCTAGGATTAGACCCATTAAAAATTCTTTTTCTTGCTGATCGCTTAACTTTTGATCATTTAAGTTTCTAGCATTAAATTTACTATATATGTGGTATCCTATTGCGGCTATTGAAGCAACAAGAAGTATAGCTCTTACAATAAAGACAAAATTATCAAGATGAGCTGGGGTAGTAAGTAGGCCCTTTAGCTTATTTTTATGAGCAGCGATACCATCTCTAATGATCATCTCTAGTAATTGTTCTGGGATATGTGTGTTTTTTAACCCAAATACTGGCATTCCATTTTTTAAAATTACTGAGGGAATAGAATACAATAATTTGAACATGGTATAGAATAAAACTTTTATTCTATGTAGCAACTTAACTGATTCTACAAAAGAATTTGTTCTATGAAAGTAATTATAAAAAAACTTACCTAATCCTACATGGATTAAATCTTGGGTATATTTTTCATGCATTAAATTATCTACATTTTTTACTCCGATATTCTTTAATATATTTAAAATACTTTTTGGATCTTGAAATTGTGATAGGTAAATATTTTTAGTTAGTCTTTGAATCTGAATTTGAGATACTCCTTGGCTAGGTTTTATTAAAGACAATGTCCTATATGTATTCTTAAGTAGCGTTTTTTGAAGGTTTTTATTATTTATCATTTCATCAAAGCTTCTTACTCCAATCTTTTGGAAATCAACTACAACATCAATTAATGCCATTTTACCCTCTACTGAGGATACAATTGTTTGTCCTTCAGGGTTTTCTCTAACAAATTTAGTAAACAGTTTTAAGTCATTTAACTCATTTTTTTTGGCAATGAGTAGCTTTTTATTTTCAAGAAATAAATCTCTATTTATAACACTTGGTAAAAAATAGGGTTTAGATCTGACTTTATTAAAAATATTTGATATTAAATTTAAACAACGATTAGGAGCAGTTACTTCTGAGGCAATAGTGCGAGAATCATTTTTTATTGCTATACAGCTGTGTAGTAATAGTGAAAATATAATAAGCAGTACTTTAAACATTATAATCCTTCGTTACTTTTTAATCTCTTAACTAAATTATGAGCTTCATTTCTCTTTCGATAATTTCTATAAGCACAAATCATATTGTCGGTAATACCTTGTATTTTGTTATTATTTTTTGATTTTAATGCGTTATTATATTCTAAAATGTATCTATTATATTGAGCAGATAGATTTCTTCCATAAAAATCTATTCTATCAGAATATGGGTAAACTACTGAGTCTTTGCAATATGAATAAAAACTTTTTATATTTTTAAACGCCATACTTTGGATACATAATTTTGATTTGAACATTTTTATTGAACCAAACTCATCTTCGGTCAAACTTATAACCCCTCCTGTTTTTAATTTTATCGGATATTTATCGCTATTGGTAAGAAGGTTATACAAAGGTCTATATAGTCCTAGAGCTTTAGTGTCTTTTAAAAACATTTTCATAGTGTCCCAATTGAAAGAATGTAGATCATCAGTATTGCCTTTTTCTACGGCATCTAGTTCTCTTATTAATTTCAAGTAATAGTTAGAAAACATGTCTTCGAGAGATTTTATATTAAGTTGATTAGTGATTTGAGCAGAGTATAACATATCATTGACATTATCGTTTTTATTTAGGGCAATAATATTATTTTCAATTTGTTCTCTTGATAACCTTTCTATTTCTTCTTTATATTCCTCTAAATTCACATTTTGCTTCATCATATGTTGAAAGTCATATTTTACTAACAATGCTATTCTATTGATAAAAAATGTTTGAAAATGGTTATTTAACTTAAACTCATTATTAACAGTATTAATTATTTTTTTGTAGATTAATTTAAAATCATTAGCATATATTTTTATTAACATATCATTAATAGGTGTTTCTTTTTTAAGGCCATGTCTTACTAGAGCTTTTTCTAAATTACTTTTATTTTGAGACTGTAAAAGTTCTTTTTTAGATTTAATGAGTAACTCTAGTTCTTGTAAAGAGTCTAATATGTTGCTAATTCTTTTTATAGTGTCTGATAATAATCCAATTATTTCTACTTCAACATTACTATTTTCTTTATTAAATCTATTAAATAACTTATTTAAGTAATCTTTTATATTTATTAATGATTGTTTTGCTGTTATATCTCCAGTTGAAATACTAGCAACTAGCTCGTGATAGTCAGGATCAGTAAATTTATTACTATTTATATCTGAATTAATTTCAGGGCTTTGTGGATATGGATATGGATATGGAGTTGGAGATGTAGGAAATGGATTATCAGGTGTTGGAGGAGGAACGGGAATAGGAATTGGCTCTGCTCCTGTAGGAATGTTTGGAATAGGACTTGGAAATTCAACATTAGTTGTTGGATTAAAAGAGTTAGGCCCTACTGGGTTTAACTGAGATGTAGTAGAGAATGGATTTCCTAAAATACTAGTATTATCTGTAAAAGAATCTCCAATAATATTAGTACCATTAAAAAAAGGATCTATCGGAGGAAATGGATCATCACTTTCATTATCTGTGGGAAATGGAAAAGGAGGAAAAGGAAATGGATCTTCAGATTTTTCTTTATACCTAGGATTTGTAGCTTTTAATATTTTTATAATCCAATCAGTTATAACTGGCATTTGAAATTCTACAATATGGTATCCTTCTAAATAATTATGTTCATCAGTAAATTTTCTTTCAGTGTATAAATCTTTTCTATTTGAGCTATTTATTATTTGATATGCATCTTTTACTTTACAGTAATTTTCAGTAGTATTTTCAATTAAGCATGATAGAGATATAGAAAACCTTATAGCATCTAGACTTTGAAAAGCTTTTGCATATTTTTTATTTCTAATATATCCGGCAAAGCTTTCTGTAATTCTATTGATATAGGATATATTAGAAGATGAACCCGATACCATAGATGTTAATAAACTAGTTGTCACTGCTAATATTTCCGATGGAGTGGAGATATCATTATGCAAGCATAATTGATTTGCTGGCAGAGCTTGCATTATAGTAGAAACTAAATTTACTGTCTTTATATATGTATCATTAGCTACTTTTGATAAGTAAGCACTATAGTCTCCATATGCTTGATTATTGATAGAGTTATCAATAGAAGATGCCAAAAGTAATGTGAATATGTCATTGTTAAATCCACTATTGCTCAACTCTCTTATTAGAGTAGTTGGATTTTCCCCTTGAGATTCAACAGGTATATTTGTTGCGATATCAAAATTATCTCCAGGAATTATACTAGGAACTTGTGGCACTGAAATGTTAGGAGGAAAACTGAATTGATCATTAATAAGTGGGTTAGGAAAATCACTTCCTCTATTGGCAGATCTTATAGCATTTATTACTGATGAACAGTTTGCATCATTGTACATTCTAGTTAATATTTTACGAATTAGCTTAGTTTGATTAATAGCATCTTCTAACCAATTTTTATTTTTAAAGCAGCTTTTTGAGATATCGTATAAATTTCTATTAATTCCCAAACTAGAAGGGGTTCTATCTTTATTGGATGATAAAAGCTTTTCATAGTGGCAACTAGATAAGACTAGCAAAAAGACCAATATGCTAATAATCTTTATTTTAATCATAGTAAACCTTATTGTGCTTTATCGGACATATCTATAGTTAACTTAAATATTTAATTTTATAGAAAATCTGGAGCAGTTTTTATGCAATTTAGGTCAATATAATAGTCAAGATATAGTAAAATATTTTAGTAATTTAAAAAATTATAAAATCATATGCAACATATTGAAATTATTGTGGGGGGGGGGTAGATAAACTAAAGCTTTTTTATAAGATGTCGATAATGGATAGTAAGTTTTAAAATAAGGAGATACTGCTATGAAGCTATTGAATTTACTAATTACAATTATAATTTCCTTTCAGTTTATATACTATCCAATTACATATGCTCAAGTAGATGTAGGACATGGAGAGAATGTTTATTCAATGGACGATATTTTATTAAAAGTAAAACAATTACTTAGATTAAAAAAATATGAAGGATATTCATTTTTAAATAAAAATAAGCAAAAAATTTCTTTAGATAATTTAATGAAATTAAAAGAAGAATACTTTTTTATAGTATCTTCTAAAGATAATTTAGCAATACAGGTAAAACCATTGCCAATAAATCAAGATTCAAAAGAAATAAAAGTAGCTTTACAGGTATTTGACAGTACTTTTAAAAATTCTTTTTCAACAAATATTATTTCTTTAGATATTAGAAAAAATCAAGATGCAATTTCTCAAATAAATTCTATTAATAAGCAAATTTCAATGATAGTCAAAGAGGTAGAAAAACAAATTAATAAAAATAGTCGTAAGGTTAGTAATTATAGCTATAAAGAAAGTGTTAGAAATAAATTAGAAAGTTTGATGTATATTTGTTTAGCAGTAGGTATTCCTGTTGTGGGGTATGGCATTTATCTTATATCCATTAATGATGGGATAGTAGCAAATAAGATAGCTAGAAATTCTTATTCTAAAAAACTTTTCTTAATTAGTATACCTCTTCTTTGTATTGCTTTAATTATTTATATATTTAATCCAGAATCCATACAAAAAGTTATAGTAGCTAAAAAAGGAGGGCAATTAGAAGAATTTAAAGATATACCAAAATTAAGTATAAATGAAAGTATTAATAAAGATGATATTGAAAGATTAAGAATTCAAAAAGTTACCAAAGATAATGGTGCCTTAATAGATGTAAATGTAGGAAATAGTTCTATTTCTTTAAGTAGTGATTTAACTGAATCTGATGGAGAGTTATTTACTAATATAGCAGAGACCACTTTAAGTTATACAAGCAGACCTATTAAACTTGCTGTTAGTATATCATGTGCTGCATCTACAGATTTTATTTCACCTAATGCTGAACCTTATGGGAGTATTCAATATTCTAGAGATGGTAAGGCCACAAAAAAAGAAATTGAAAAAGATGCAATTATAGAGCTTCCATTAAATCATAGAGGTAGTTTGATTTTTGATATCTTTGAAGACGATATTATCTTTAATGATGAAATAGGTTTTTGCACTATAGATCCAAGTAATATGCAAAATATTTTAAGAGGAAAAAACTCTGCAAAATGTAGTATAAGTGCCGATGATGGTGAGGTTTGCTCTGTAACTGTTACTAAAATTTAATTTGTTTCAATTATAATAAAAAAGGGAGGCTTTATGAAAATAAAATTATCTATTATTAGCATAGCAATTATTTTAATGAGTGCTAATGCATCACAAAGTAATGTTGAAAAATTGGAGGCTTGTAGTAAATTTAAATATCAGGATAGCTGTTTGAAATTTGTACAAGAAAACCCTCTTTTTGATACTGGAAAATTGGAGGCTTGTAGTAAATTTGAATATCAGGGTAGCTGTTTGAAATTTGTACAAGAAAACTCTCTTTTTGATACTGGAAAATTGGAGGCTTGTAGTAAATTTGAATATCAGGGTAGCTGTTTGAAATTTGTACAAGAAAACCCTCTTTTTGATACTGGAAAATTGGAGGCTTGTAGTAAATTTGAATATCAGGGTAGCTGTTTGAAATTTGTACAAGATAATCTTCTTGTTGATACTAGACAAATAGAGGCTTGTAGTAAATTTGAATATCAGGGTAGCTGTTTGAAGAAATTAGTAATACCTCCATATACTGTTAAATTAGAGGATAAATTTATTCTTGGTATTAGTCTTAGTTGTAGAGATACTGCGATGCCCTCTACAATGGAACCTTATGCTTATGTTTACTACAATATAATTAATAGCAAAGGAGAAAGGGGGGAAGCTTTTAAAAGATTTGATGACAAAAAAGAATTTAATCTTGTGGAAATTCCAATCAATTATAGAGGAAATTTAGTTTTTAAAATATATGATGAAGATATATTTTTCGATGATTACTACGGAGATTGTATTATAAAATATAATGAAACATTATTATTAAATGCTCGAAAAGGTAATGGTTATTTAGCAAAGTGTTCTGTATATAATTTTATAGGACAAAGTAGACAAGAAATATGTACTGTAAGCGTTTTTGATTACTATCATTATTTAAATCCTTATCCTTCAGAGACTGTAACCCCAAAAAGAGATATCCGTGTAGGTCCTCCCACAATGTCACAAATAGCACCAACAGAGAAAAAATTTCAAGAAATACCAAAGTTAAAAGTTGATAAGCAAGTTTCTGAAGCTCCTGTAGAAATAAAAGTACCAAATGTTAAGGAGCCTGCACTTATAGAGGTAAATGTTGGGGATAGCTTTATCTCTTTACATCCTGACTTTACTGATGCTCAAAGAAATTTATTAAATGATGTAATGAAAACCACACGAAATCATGTGAGTAGAGCTGTAAAACTTTCAATTAATATTAGCTGTGTGGCCTCTACTGATTTTTTCTCACCTAATTCAGAGCCTTATGGTTCTATAAAATATTCTATAGATAATGAGGTAAAAGTAAGAGAACTAGAAAAATCTTCAGTTATAGAATTGCCGTTAAATCATAGTGGAAGCTTGATTTTCAATATTAATGAGGATGATCTTATTTTTAATGATAAAATAGGTTCTTGCATTATAAGTCCAGATAAAATACCAAATGTTTTAAATGGGAAAAAATCTGCAAAATGTGTTGTAAAATCTTCTGGTAGTGAGACTTGTTCTGTAACAATTACTAAAATTTAATTTGTTTTAATCACAATAAAAGGGGAGCTTAAAAAGCTCCCTTTTTTTACATTAATGAATTTGCATATTCCCAATTTACCATATTCCAAAATGCTTCAATATATTTTGGTCTGGCATTTCTGTAGTCTATGTAATATGCGTGTTCCCAGACATCAATAGTTAAAATGGGATTTTTATTATTTGTTAAAGGACATCCAGCATCATCGGTATTTACAATTTCAAAACTATTGGAATTATCTTTGATAAGCCAAGTCCAACCAGAGCCAAAATTTGTAGCTGCTTTATTGCTGAATTCTTCTTTGAATTTATCAAAACTTCCCCATTTTGCATCTATAGCAGAGGCAATTTTTCCATTGGGGGAGCCCCCGCCATTTGGCGATAGACAATTCCAGTAAAAGCTATGGTTCCACACTTGAGCGGCATTATTGAAGATACCACCAGAGGACTTTTTAACTATGTCCTCTAGAGACATCTCCGCAAACTCAGTATTTTTAATTCCGTCATTTAGTTTTGTTACATATGCTTGATGATGTTTTCCATAATGGTACTCTAGAGTTTCCGCTGATATATGAGGTTCAAGAGCATTTTGGGCGTAGTTTAAGTCTGGTAGTTTGTGTTCCATATTTATTCTCCTTGCTTTGTTTTTAGGCATTGTATTTCTTTTATAGGAAATATTCAATTTATTTTAGTTTTACTGAGCCTTCCCTCTATAAAATAGCTTTGACTAATATAGTTTATGATGCTATACACAATGCAAAATATGAAGGATTCAAAAGTTAAGGATAATTTTTTTTCTTTAATACTAAAGGAAGTAGATGCTTACTCTAGTATTGATAGCATTGAAAATCTTATTGAAAGTGGAGGAGATTTATCTCATATTCCAGTTCAACCCCTATATATGTCAATTAGGCAATTATCCTCTGAGCAAGCAGCAGAGTATCTTCCAAGACTTTCAAAAGAGCAGAGAAAAGTATTTAGAGAATTAGATCTATGGAATAAGGATAAAATTGATATTCAAAGATTTAATTATTGGATTAAAAGTTATGCTCTTTGCAAAGATAGCGATATTCAATTTGAATTATCTGAAAGTAAAGAGTTTTTTTTGTATTTAAAGATGACATTTAGGATTTATCCTTTTGATGTTGAAGAACCTACTTATCCTAATCATGATAATTTTTTTATAACTGATGATAATCAATTGTTATTGGAATTTGATAAGGAATTTGACTGTGTATCAGAGGTAAAACAAATAGTAGATAGATTGTATTCTAATTTAGGGGTTGAAAAGGCCTATTCTTATATTTATAGAATATTTTTTGATTCGGGATTAATTCTTTTAGAGGATGAGTATGAATATAAGAAGGGCCTTTTAAGGGATTATGGCTTTATTGATTATTTTGATGCCCTAGAGATAAATAGTACATGGAGTAAATTATCTCTTTTAGATAATTTTATTGTTTCTAAAGTTAGAACTTCTGTTACTGTTTCAGAGGAATCTCAAAATCAAGTTTGTGATAGAAGTTCCATTCAACCCTATAGAGAATATTTAGATATCTTTGAAAAGGAGTTAGGCCATATTAAAGATACTAATCGGATTTCATTTTTAAAATTTAATTTTATTATTTTAGTAAACGCTATCATTACATTAGATGATTCTCATGGTAAAGGTAGCATTGCCATTTCAAAAAGTGGTAGTAGGGCGTCTAAGTTAATGATGTTAGGGTTTGATTATTTAAAAAACTTTTCTAATGAAAGACCTAAGTCTTTTCCCACAAAGAAAATATCAGGTGAAAGTGTATTTAGTTATTTTGATTTTACGGAGTTATTTCGTATAGGAAATACTTTGATTAAAATCAATCAAATTTATATAAAGAATCAAATGACAAAAACAGGATTTAAAGAGGAAGATGAGAGCTTTATTGGTAAAACATGGAGTGATTTTTTAGAGAACTCCTATAATGATATACCAAAACTTCAAGATAGTGATGAGGTAAAGTTACAGGATATAGATAATTATACAACATATAACAAATGGCTATCAAAATCAGAATCTTTTGTATCAATGCTTCCTTTTATAAAGAAGATGCAATTGAGTTTTAATAAATTTGTCTCTAATTTTAGTATTAATAATAATTATTACCATAATTATAATGTTGAATCTATTGATTTTGAAGCATTAATTATAAATGTTTTTGCAGTGTTTTGTCTAAAAATTTCAGATAACAAGAAGAAATTAGGATTGACGATAAAAGAATATAAAGAATTTATAAAAATTGTTATAAAAGATGATTCCTTAATCAAATCTTCCTTGATAGATAATCTAATTAATGATTTTGCTAAAAAATTTGGATTTAATGATATTTTATATTTTGATTCTTATTTTTATAATATCTTAAAATATAATATGGAAGGCTATCAGTTTTCTAAATTATCTGATGAAGAATTTCAATATGTAGGTGGGCCAATTATTTTAAAGATCTAAAAGTCTCTAAAGAATATCTTATTAAAAAATACCGCAATATTTTGATTAAAGGGAGAATTTTGTTTTAAAGATAGCTCTACTATATCGTCGTGCAGGTAGTCTCTTCTTTGTTTTTGTTGTTTTATTAATTCTTCTATTTCTACTACTTTGTCAATTTCTTCTGCTTTATCACATAATATATTTTCTAGTGTTTTTAATCTGTTTTCTTCATTTTCTAAAAATGTATAGATGGTTTGATTATTAGATATGGTTTTTGATTTCTTAGGTTGGATATCTGCATTTATCTTTTTTTCTTTTCCTAATTTGTATATAGGCCCCTTTTTTTTTGTTTTTTCTAGAAAATAATTTTTTTATCATTTATTATTTCCTTGGTATTTCCATTAGTTCTTCATAAAAGTAGGCTTCTTTAGTTAGATGATATAATTTCTTATGTCTTAGGCTGTATTCTTTAAACCTTTTTTTTACTTCTTCAATATCAGTATTTTTTATTCTCTTTAATGGAACTTCTAATTTATTTAATATAGATTCTTGTTTGCTACTAGTAATATTGTCCTTTATAAAAAAATGTTTTGGTAGTTCTAACTTATTGTTTAATATTGGTAATCGAGAATAATAGTTTACTAGGTGAGTAATTATATATATGGGATATGGGAAGAAGGGGTTTATATTTAATTCTTTTAAAGACTCTGCTATATTATCTAAAGTATCGGTGGCATCAATAGTATTTTTACACTTAAGTTCTATATATAATGGTTTTTTCCCTGCTTCACTTGAATTAAAAATTTTTTTTAAATTTCTTACTTGATAATCATCTATATTTAATTGTTGAATACTTAAATTATCCATTAGTATTTTTATTATATGTAATTCTTTCTATCTTGTCCTATTCAAAGAGGAGGTGATTGTGTAAAATGATAATTATGGAGATTAATCCATAGTATTATGGTAAAGTTATCTTATATAAATATGCCCCATGACTATTTATTGCTTTTGAAGGCAAATATGCGAGATGGCCGAGCATATTTGAAAAAATTAAGGCCTTGGCTTAAAGAGGGTAGAGATATTAATTTACTTGTGCATAGGTATTTTTCTGCTGTATTTGATAACGGTGATTTGGATTATGTGTTAGATAATATTGGTTGGGAGGGTGTTCGTAATCACTTAGCGGCAGCGTATTTATACCATGCAAATCATGGGTATTTTCCCAGAGATGATGTTCTAAATTATGTTGAGGATATTTTAAGTTTTGAAAATAGTCTAAAGCGTTATCAGGTACAAGGGTTTTCAAGAGTATTTTTACTAGGATTTTATTTAAAATTGGATTCTATAAAAAAAGCCAGAGAGGATTGGCTTTCTATGGTGGATATAGATTATGGTAAATTTTTTTACATGAGTAAGATGAGAGTTGATAAAATGGATTGGTTAATTTTAATGTTAAGTCATTTTGCCTTTTACAGGGGGGATGAGGCCATCGTTGATTTTATTAAAGATAAAACTCGTTATGATAGTATATATCAGTCTTTAGATACAGAGCATAAGAAGCGATTTATTTCAAATTCTCTAACTTATGCTGCCTCTATTTGTGAACCTAATTTCTTTATCAAT
Source organism: Bacteriovoracaceae bacterium (assembly GCA_965243505.1). Taxonomy (GTDB): domain Bacteria; phylum Bdellovibrionota; class Bacteriovoracia; order Bacteriovoracales; family Bacteriovoracaceae; genus CBDEVA01. Next base: position 207,203 of record CBDEVA010000006.1, read on the forward strand.
GGTAATTTAAATTAATGAGTAATTCTGTTTGGGATTTAATAAATACATTAGTTAGAAAAAAGGGTATAACAGAAATTGCTATAAATGGCCCTAAAAATATCTTTGTAGAGAGAGATGGTAGTTTTATTCGTTTAAATGCTTCAGTTTTGAAAAAAGATATCTACCAATTTGCCAAAGAGGTGGCAGAATATAATCAAAGACCATTTTCCCCTCAAAACCCTATGTTAGATGGTAATCTTCCTGATGGCTCTAGGGTTAATATAATTAGTGAACCTTATTGTCATGGGGGGCCTTCAGTATCTATTCGTAGATATCTTAAGAATGATTATAATTTTGATACTGATCATGCAATATTTGGCCTAAATAAAAAGTGGATTGAGTTTTTAAAGGCAGTTATTTCTTCTAGGCTGAACTTAATTATCTCTGGAGGAACAGGAGTTGGTAAGACTACTTTTTTAAATTTAATCTTAAATGAAATTTCCCCTGATGAGAGATTAATTATTATTGAAGACACCATTGAACTTAAAACTTCACTACCAAATGTAGTTAGACTTGAATCTCGAGTGTCTCATGACACCTATATTAGTTCTGGTGAACTTTTAAAAAATGCTCTTAGAATGCGACCAGATAGAATTATATTAGGGGAAGTTAGAGGCAGGGAGGTTTTAGAGCTATTGCAAGCTATGAATACGGGACATGATGGTAGTGTTACATCAATTCATGCAAATAGTGCACCCGAGTGTATTGGCCGCTTGGAAACATTGCTTTTGATGTCTGGAGTTGATCTGCCCATTTCTTTTATTCGCAGACAAATTGCTTCTTCAGTTGATTTAATTATTCAATTAAATAGATCCCGTCAGGGAGAACGAATTGTGGATTCAATTTTAGAGATTACTGGAATGGAGGGGGATAACATTATATCTCAACAAATTTTATCAAGAGGGGATAGTAGTTTGGATTTTGTGGGGGTAATTCCTAATGTCATGGATAGATTACATAGAGATGGAAATCTACCCCTGGAATTTTTCTCTCAACTATAGGACTTTATTTTATGTCGCCAATTAAAAGGATCTTCAGATCTTCCCTCTTGAATATCTAAAATTTCTTTTTTTAATATATTAGATATATTTTTATCTTTTAGGGGATATTGCTTTTTATTATCTATAAATTTTTCGATGGGAATAATTATTGTTGCCGTTCCACAGGCAAATGCCTCAGTACATTTTTTGCTTTCAATTAAATCTAATAGATCATTAACGGCTATATCATCTTCTACAGCTTCTATACCTTTATATTTAGCAATCGCTATAATAGAATTGCGAGTAATACCATTTAAAATACTATCGTTAATTTTAGGAGTGATTAATTTATTATCAGTAAATATAAAGAAGTTCATTCCTGACAATTCCTGAATAAATTTATGTTCATTTGAGTCTAGCCATAATACTTGGTCACATCCTTCTTTTTTTGCTTCCATCATAGACAAAAGACTAGCAGAATAATTACCTCCAGTTTTTGCACTCCCTACTCCTCCTTTTGCTGCCCGAGAGTAATGTCTTTCAATTTTTATCACCATTTGTTGGTTTGATATATAGGGCCCAGAAGGAGATGCGATAACTATAAAAGTAAAATTTTTTGAGGGATTAATTCCCAAATTATTTTCCGAGGCAAACATAAATGGTCTTAGGTATAAAGAGTGTCCTATCTTCTTGGGAATTAAGTCTCTGGAAAAATGTGTAACTGCCTCTACTGCAGATAAATAGCTGTTATTATCAATTTCTGGCATGGCCATTCTTTTTGCAGAAAGATTAAAACGTTTAGCATTATCAAGTGGTCTAAATAGGTATGGTCCCCCTTTTTCTACATTATATGCTTTCATTCCTTCAAATATTTCTTGTCCATAATGTAGCACCTTACAAGAGGGCTCAATAGAAATGGGAGCATAGGGTACTATGTCTATTTTACTCCATCCCTCATCTTTTTTATAAGTGGATATTGCCATAATAGGAGACATGATAGAGCCAAATTTTAAAACTTCAGGTATAGGAGGAGGTTTTAATTGCATTATTTTGGGATCAATATTTATATTATCCATGTAATGAATATATTTATATCCCTAAATTATTGGTAGTCGCTATTTGTCATATTGTTTAATATAATTATCTGTATTTTGGTAATATTTTGTATTTAAAGCGCAATGACTGTCTTTTATTATTTAGATAAATTAAGTTATCCTTAAGGTTTAATTGTAGATTATTGGCAAACTTTTTGACTTTTATCTTGCGTAAAAGCCTATCTTTTCTTTTACCAATTTTCTGATTTATGTTTGCATCTGATGAATAAAATAAAAGAAGTCCCTTTTTCTTATTTAAAAGTACTATTTGTTTATGCTTATTATCTATTTTAATCTCAGATATTTCTTTTAAAAGGGGTGTCTTTAATTCTCTTCTGGGGAGAATATTACCAGGAAGATTAGCATCGTATACAAATACTGCTCTTTTGCTTTTATCATATACAAATATTTCATTTTCCTTTTCATCGTAAGCAATGGCAAAAATATCTTCTAGTTTTGAATTTGCTCCTGATATAATTTGCCAGTCAATTTTACCGGACTTTATTTTTCCAACATATAGAATATTTTTCATACCAAATATTTCAATATTCTCACTTTTAATATAAGAGTATAAATTGGCAGAGTTTTTAAATAAATAAAAACACTTTTTACTTATATAATCATTTCCTGAGCCATTAGCAAACTCATATCCTTGCCTTTGGCAATTATGTAATAAACTATAGGCATATAGATTAAAAGGTATAATAAATGCAAAAATTATTTTAACTTTTATTTTCATATTAACTCCTTATGGATTTGTTCCTGTTAAGTTAGATGTGTCAGTAAGTGTACCATCGGTTGCCTGCAGGGTTGCTGTGTATGTTGCACCTGCAGAATTAGAAGCTCCAAGATAGTCAACTTGAATTGAGCATGTTCCATAGGCACCAAGAGTTCCGGTACAAGTATTTGTTCCTAGTGAAAATGCAGAAGGATCTGCTCCTGTTAAGCTTACAGTTATGTTTTGAGTGGCTTGGTTTCCAGTGTTTGATAAGGTAAAGTTTTGACTAACATTTGTACTTGTTGTCCCATAGTCATGTGAAGCAGGAGTTAGAGATAATGTCGCTGCTATAGGAGAAGTTGTTCCAACTAGAGCATTTGTGGCAGAGAGTGCTCCAGCTGTGGCCACGATATTTGCATTGTGAGTACCAGCGGTATTAGTTGCTCCATTATATCTGATATCAAAATTACAGCTTGTCCCTGCTGAAAGAGTTGTGCTTGAGCAGTTGTCATTTAAAATAGTAAAGCTAGCTGCGTCTGTTCCTGTTAATGTCAATGAGATCGCAGGCGTTGTACCTCCACCGTTATTGACTAGGACATAAGTTCTAGCTACATTTGAAGTCGTACTTCCATAATTGGAAGGATTAGGTGGGTTAGGGGCGGTTGTGTTAAATGCTAGTGATGATGTACTGGCATTCATATCAATACTTCTTGTAATTATTCCCCCACCAGTTCTAGCAACACTGGCAGTTAGTCTTCCAGTATATGTTCCTGGAGGATTTGTAGCACCAAGGTATGCAACCGATACATTACATTGGGAATTAGGAGCAATGCTTGCCCCACTACAAGTATTTAAACCAGATATTATATTAAATGCTGTGGGATGAGTTCCTCCTATTCCAATTGTTATAGGTGGAGTAGCTTGGTTTCCAGGATTTCTAAGTACATACCTGTGAATTACATTAGTATTAGGAGAGCCAAAGTTATCAGGGTTTGGTGGATTAGGAGATCTTGTATCCCAACTAATTGTATATCCGCTCAAGTAGGTAAATGAGTTTGCAAGGGTTGCACTTTGGGATAGAGAATTTCTAACTGTTATATCAAAAGTTCCCGCTGTTCCTGAGGGAGTTGTACATCTTATAGTTGTAGTATTTACAACAGTTACACCTGTACAATTATTTGAACCTATCAATACTGTCATTGGTGTAAAAAAGTTTGTACCTGTGATGGTTATAGTATCTTCTCCAAATGGATAACCGTTATTGGGAGATACCGTGGTAATAGTAGGTGTGGCCCTATATGTAAAGCCCAAGGCTAAGACAGCTGTTTGTCCATCAGGATTTTCAATTACTACATTTACTACTCCTGCACTTGATGATGAAGTTCTACAGGTAATAGTAGTAGCGTTTGAAGAAATTCTAGTACAAGTTTCCGTTCCTAGAGTAATTGATATATCATTTGGGTTTGCAGTATCAAAGTTTGTGCCGGTTATTAGGATATTTGTTCCTCCACTTATGCTACCTTGGCTAGGGGTTACAGTGGTAATAGTAGGGGGATTTGTATAAGTCCATCCATTGTTTAAAGTTACAGTTTGGCCTATGTCATTGGTTACAGTTATATTATAAACACCTGCAGTTGCTGCAGGTGTTGTACACCTTACAGTCTCTGCATCTACAATATTTATACTTCCACATGCAAGAGCTCCTATATTTATTGTCAATCCTGAATAAAATCTTGAGCCTGTTATGGTAATTGTATCTCCTCCACTGGCCCTACCATAATTTATATTATTAGTAGATATTATAGAGGTAATAGTAGGCGGTAATCTGAAATTAAAACCATTTGCAGAAGTTGCACTTTGCCCATCTGAGTTTGTAACAACTACATCTACAGCTTGGTGTAAATTATGGGCAGTGGTAGTACAAGTTATGGATGTAGAAGTTATATCTGTGTTTCTATTTGCAATATTGCAAGCTGTCGTTCCAAATAAAACCGTTAAGTTGCCTAAACTATCATCAAAGTTTGAACCGCTTATAACAACTGTAGTTCCTCCTGTAGCATCTCCACTTGTAACATTCAAAGAAGAAATAGAAGGGGGTGCTACATAGGTAAAAGCATTCGATGAAGTGGTTCCAAAATCCTCCGGATATTCAACCAAAACATCTACAGTACCGGCAGTATGAGTTGTCGTTGTGCACCTTATAGTGTTGGGGTTTGCAGTGGTATCAATTGATGCCACTGTACAGGCGGCAGCGGTACCCGTTGGATCTAATGTTACTGTCATTCCACTTATAAAATTTGCTCCCGATATAGTTAGAATAGTACTTCCAACAGTTGAACCTGAATTAGGGGTTATGTTTGCTATAGTTATATTAGGTCTATAGGTAAATGCATTTGAAATAGTTGCTGTTTGTCCATTTGCTCTAGTTATTCTCATAGAAAATATTCCGGCCGCATGAGTTGCAGTAGTACATTCAAATTCTGTACTAGTTAGTGTTGAAGTATCTATAGAACAAGTTGCAGGTGTTCCATCTGGATCAATTACTGCTGCGGTTATATCAGGAGAAGTAAAATTTGTACCGGTAATAGTTAGAACTGTTGCTCCTCCTATTGGTCCTGCACTTAAATTTGTTGCAAGATTTTTATTATGAACTCTCGTAATAGTAGGAGGAGCTTGATATGAAAAAGTTCCTGCTGATACTACTCTTATTACTGAGCTATTTGTTACCGTAATATTATAATTCCCAGCTACTCCTGCAGTAGTTGTGCATATAATAGATGTAGAGGTTATATCTGTGTTTCTATTTGCAATATTACAGGGATATGTTCCAACAGTTACGGTACTTCCTATAAAGAATCCAGTTCCAGTTATTGTAATTGCAGTTCCACCTGATGTTACTCCTGCTGTGGGAGTAAAATTGGTAATAGTTGGAGGAGTTGTATAAGTAATAGCAGATGAGACATCAAATAATTGTCCATCAGAATTTAAAACTCTAAGTGATACAACTCCTGCTACATGAGCTGGCATTGTACATGAGATTCTATTTGCACTTACAAATGTAACCGCTGTACATGGAGAATTTGTATTACCAATTCCAGTTCCATAGTCGACAATGACTCTAGGGGTGCCATTGACATTTGAAAAATTGTCACCATTTATCACTAGATTTGATCCTCCTGATATAGGGTGAAGATTTTCATTGATGGATGCAAATGTTGGAGCAGGCCTATATGTCCATGAAGAATTTATTGTTTGTCCATCGGGGTTTGTGACTACTAAAGTTTTAGTACCTGCAGTTCTTGCTGGAGTTGTACACACAATTTCAGTAGCAGTAGATGAGACAAAAGTGCAAGCAACTCCGTCAATTGTAACGTTAGGATTAGTTGAACCAGAGGTAAAGAAATTTGTTCCAGTGATTGATATATTATATCCTCCAGCTAATGCTCCATAGGTGACATTAGCTAATGCATCAGTAGCACGAGAAATTACAGATGTAATTGTCGGAGAGTCCTTAAATTCGATAGCATTTGCTAAGTCAACGGAAAGACCAGTGTTTGTATTTACTACCCTTATATTACTATTTCCAGCTGCATGTGCAGGGTTATAAGATGGAATAGTACAGGTTGCACTGGTATTGTTTACAACTATTGTATTAGAGCAGTTAGAACTGTTATTGGTTCCGGGATCAATAATTACTTCAATTCCACCTGTAAAGTTTGTACCAGTTAAAGTAACTGGGTAATTTCCAGAAACAGGAGATATACTGTTTGTATTTACATCTGCAACCCTTGTTAGCGTAGGTGCAGCTGTATATGTGATGGCATTGGTAGCAGTTACTTGTTGTAAATCAGGATTTATGACAAGTACATCTTTTGCTCCAGCAGTGGAAGTAGGTGCTGTACAACTGATTACATCTACAGGATTGTTAGTTGTAGCATATGTAATGTTTGTTACATTACATGGAGTTCCTCCAATTGTAACTCTTGGAGATACAGAATTTTCAGTAAATAATCCGGTTGATCTTATTTGAATATTTGTTGCATTAGCTATATTTGCAAATGGTCTTGATTGCTCATTTAATACCGAGGTAATAGTCGGGGCTGATCTATAATTAAATATATTTGCAATTGTATTTGAAATATTTGTGTTTAAATCAGTTATGGTTACAGATGTTGTCCCAGCATTATGAGAAGATGTAGTACAAACATATGTATTTGAACTTCTTGATACTAAATTACAAGGGGCTACATTTGTACCACTTCCAAATACTATGGATATTTGGTTTATATTTGTAGCAGTTGTGTCTGTAATAATTAATTGCATATTGGTTCCACCAGAAGTTGGTCCAGAGACAACTCCTGGTGCAGATACTTGCTGTATAGAAGTTAAGTTGGGAGGATTAGTATATTCTAGTTCATTTGCTCCAGTAATACTCTTGCCATCTCCGTTTTCTACAACTACATCTACTTGCCCAGTATTAGTTGAAGAAGGAGTAATACAAGTTATAGTATTTATGTCTACATAATTTATGTTAGAACAAGCCACACCATCGATTTCTACTATTGAATTTAAATAAAAATTACTACCCGATATTATAATTCTCTCTCCACCACTTATGCTTATTAACTCTCTATTTGCCAAAGATGTATCTTCTTTTTGCACAGTAGCTATACTGGGGTTGGGAGCAGTATAAGTTACTCCAGAGTTAAAAGTATATTCTCTTTGATCTGGATCTATAACTCTAACAATAATAGTTCCCAATACCCTAGAGGGGGGAATCCTACACCTTATTGAAGTTGCATTTAAGACTTCTACATTTTGACATCTTTGAGTCCCAACAAAAACATCTGATCCTGATCTAAAGTTTTGACCAGTAATTAAAATGTCAACACCTCCGCTAGCGTTTGATTGATTAGGGTTTATAGATGCAACAGTTTGAAGGGGTCCAATATCTATTGGTTTATGACTATCTATCTCTCCTGCTACACATCCAAAAAATAGCAGCAACATTAGTAATTTATTTACATTTTTCATTGGGAGCCCCTACAGTAATTATTATAACCGCTGGCCATCAAATTTTATATATATGACAAATTATTTTGGTCAACAAATAATTTTAAGAATGAATCACAATCTATTACAAAAATAGTTTATTATTAATCTAGAGGTAATTATTATATAATTGTATAGATTTAGGAGATTTTCTTGAGGCAATTACTTTTAATTTTTTTTATATTTTCTATGCCTCTTTTTAATATATATGGAGCAAAATCTAAAAAGCATTTCCACCTAGTAGTAAAAAGTTCACCCGATAAGATGGAATACTCCAAGAATTATGCTCAATTTAAGATGGCAAATAATGTGGATTTTTGCCGAGGTATTCATATTCCTGTGTCAGCTTCAAAATGGAAGTGCAAAAAGGAAAAATCTATAGATGTGTGTTTAATGAAATATAAATGTAGTTTAATTAATAAATCATTGAGTCGTCTTACAGAGATTTCTAAGTATAGAAAGAAGTTTTCTAAGCACAAAAATGTCGATTTAAAAATTAATTATCATATTGTAGGAATTCCACTTTTAATAAAGAAAAAAACGGAGTTTAAATTAGATAGTAAAATTGCTAAAAAAGATAAAAAAATCAAAAAAATAGATAAAATACAAATAGAGCAAAAGGATAAGGAAATTAATAAAAAATCGTCCAAAAATGATAATAAATTTAATATAGATAAATTTGCGGAAAATCAATTAGAGAAAGTGGAAGCAGATTATAATGCAAGCTATAAGATACTTGTTGATAAAGATGAAAATCTGCCTTTAAATAAAAATCAAACCACTTGGGAAAAAGAAGAGTATAATTTTAACTATAAAGATCCTTGGAAATTATTATCTTTTGGTTTATCTACAAATTATATTAAAGACAAAAGGAATAACTCTATTATTAGTTTAGAGCCTATGTGGTCTCCTAAATATAATTTTAAAGATAGGTGGTATCTTCTAGGAGCATTAGGTATTTATAAAATAAAAGTTAATTTTGTAAGAGGTAATCGCCAAATTAGTGAGACATTTTATACATATAATACCGGAGCCTATTTAGGATATAGATTTAGTGATAAAAATTCTATTGCCTTGGGAATTGGATTGGAAAGTTGGAAATCAGAAAATCAGCCAGATAATTATAGTTACTTTTCTTTTAGGGCTGAAAAGAGATTTACTAGTCCTAAGGCTTTTAAGTTGAGCTATTTATTTGCAGAGTTTAATTTATTAAATAATGATTATAAAATTTTTAAAATGGGATTAGGATTTAATATCTAAAGAGGGAGCTTATAATTGAAAATTTCTTGGGATGATTTTAAAGAAAAGGTATTTAAATATTTAACTGCTGCAGGAAGTGGAGTTTATACTATTGCAACAGCTAGTGATAAAAAGAGAGAAACTCAAAACTTAATTTATAAAGATTGTGTTAGTGCGGAGGATGCTTGGAAAAAATCTTGGGATAAGATAGAAGATTCCAAGGGCCCATTTGTTTTAGGTATTTGTTCTGATAATGGTGGTGGTATTATAAGAGGGGCAAATTGGGGGCCTTTGTTTATTAGAAATGCTATGGCAAAACAATTTAATTATTATTGGAGCGATTTAGGAGATATTAGAGTAATTCCCCACCTTCTTTGTGATCAATATGTCAGTAATAAAACTATAAATAGCTGTAGAAATGCATTATATGGTGATGAAAATTGCAAATTACCAGTTAGCCCCTTAAGTATTGCAGAGGATTTTTTAACTGATTTTTATCATTTGCATTCAAATCCTAAAATAATGGGATTGGGAGGAGATCATTCGGTTAGTTATCCTCTAGTTAAAACTTATTTAAAAGCAGCAAAATTAAAAGATAAAAAAGTGGCATTAATTCACTTTGATGCTCATACTGATCTTTTGGAGCAAAGATTGGGAATTGATATCTGTTTTGGTTCATGGCTCTCACATGTTTTGTGCGAATTAGAGGATCCCAGTTTGGCAATTCAGGTGGGAATTCGTTCAAGTGCAAATGATAAAGAGTATTGGCAATCAAAGTATGGGGTAGTTCAGTTTTGGAGTGATGAAGTTATAAAAAGAGGTGAAGGAGAGGTGGCAAAAGATATTCTAAAGCATCTAAAAGAAAAAAATGTCAATGAATTATATGTTAGTTTTGACATAGATGCCTTGGATTCTCAATATGCTTCAGCAACGGGAACACCTGAGGCAGGAGGTATAACTGCCCACCAAGCGATAGTTATTTTAAAAAGCTTACAAAAAGAATTTCCCATAACTGGAGCGGATTTGGTGGAAGTTGCTCCCTTTATAAATCATGGGCTTGATTGTCAGCCAGAGCCTATGACGACATTATTATCTGCAGAAAATATTGCAACATTTTTATTAAAATCTTTAGCATTATAAATTATGATGATTAAAAAATTTCCACCAGTACATTATGCTGATGAAAATGGACTTTTATTAATCGGAGGTGATTTGCAAGTTGATTCCATTTTATTGGCATATAAAAATGGAATATTTCCTTGGCCAATTTCAGAAGAGTTGCCCCTTGCTTGGTTTTCTCCTGATCCTCGAGGAGTAATAGACTTTGAAGACTTTCATATTAGTACTAGTTTAAAAAAATGTATAAATAAAGGAGAGTTTAAGATTTGTTATAATACTGACTTTTATCAAGTAATTGTAAATTGTGCTAGAGTCAAAAGACCTAGTCAAAATGAAACTTGGATAACAAAAAAGATTATAGATGGATTTTTTAAATTATATCAAGCAGGTTATGCTTATTCTGTGGAGAGTTATTATCAAGATAAATTAGTTGGAGGCATTTATGGTGTATGTATCGATGGAATTACCTCTGGTGAGTCTATGTTTTTTTATAGATCAAATGCTTCAAAAGTAGCATTAGTACATTTAATTGATAAATTAAAAGCTTCCGGTATAAGATATCTAGATACACAGATGATATCTCCAGTTATTTCTTATTTGGGAGGAAAAAATATAAGTAGAGAGCAATTTATAAATCGTTTAAAATTTGCTCCAAAGGTTAGTGTTAAGGATATATTTTCATAATTTTAATTCAGATCTATCTTTATCATTTACCGAAGAGATAACATCAGACACTAACTTATCTTTATTTAAAATAAAATTATATTCGGAATGGTTAGCAAGCAGGTGTTTTTCACCCATTCTTATGGCGTCAACTGGACAGGCATCTACGCATAATCCACAAAATACACATTTTAGTACATCTAGTTTAAAATCTAGAGGTGGAGCTTCTTGTTCTTTTTCATCAGGTACTACCTCTATACAATTAGAAGGGCAGTATATTACACATAACATACAAGATATACATCTAAGGGATTTATCTTTTTTTATAGTTAGATATGGAAGCCCTCTAAAATTTTTATGGATTGTTTTATTATTTTCTTTAAAAGTTCCACTATTGAAGATTTTAAATATTTTTATCAACATAAATTGTATGGTTAAATAAAGACTTTTGAAGATATTGTGTCGTTTATGTAGTATTCTTCCTAAAATCATCTATCCAATTCTCCAGCTACAATATTCATGGAATTTAAAAGCAATGTAACATCATATAACTGATGACCTATAGCTATTTGGGAAAATGACTGTAATATAGGATAACAAGGAGGGCGAACTTTTACACGAAAAGGTTTATCTTCACCACTGCTTATTATGTAAAACCCTAATTCTCCATTAGCGGCTTCAGTTTTGGAATATATTTCTTTTTTGGGAACTTTTATTCCATCAGTTATCAAAGAAAAGTGGTTTATTAATTGTTCAGGGTCTTTATAGACAGTTTTTTTATCTGGTAGGGTTATTTTATTATCGTAATGAGAAAGAGAAGATATGGGAAAATTATCTAGTAATTGGTCAATAATTTTAAGAGATTGTCTCATCTCCTCAATTCTAACTAAGTATTGATCGTAACAATCGCCATTTATTCCTAGTGGAATTTCAAAATCTATATCTTCATAAAAATAGTATGGAGAGGCTTTTCTGATATCATAATTTATTCCACATGCTCTAAGGCAAGGGCCAGTGTAACCCCATTGAATGGCATCAATAGAGGATATAGGACAAACTTGAGTAGCTTGCATCCAAAGTCTCGAACGAGATAGAGAGGCCTCTAATTCAATTAATGATTTTTGCAATTGAATAGATAATTGTTTACATTCATTTATCCATTCTTTAGGGAGTTCATGAGACATCCCTCCAATTCTAGTTAGTGATACAGTAATTCTAGCTCCACAATATTTTTCAAAGATATTATATATTTTTTCTCTTTGCTCAAAACAAAACCAGAACTTATAGGAGGAATTGATATCTTTTGCCATCATGGCGATACAAAATAGATGGTCTAGATATCTAGATAATTCAGCAAATATCATCCTAAGAGTTTTTGCTTGGTCAGGGATATCAATATCTAACATCTTTTCAACGGCTATACACCAACCAACATTATTCATGGCAGGAGAACAGTAGTTTAACCTGTCAGTGTATGGAATTATTTGATTATAGGTTTTGCTTTCGCATATTTTTTCAAAACATCTATGTAATTGCCCAATTTCAACTTTAGTATCAGTTACTTTATTTTCACTAATTAAGACACTCACTTTTAATGTCCCCGTTTGAGCAGGATGGGAGGGCCCTATAGCGATCCATTGTTTGTTGTCATCACTTTGATTTGTATTAGCTTTTTCTTCTTTATATTTATAGTCTTTACAAAGAGGATGACCAATGAAATTATCGTGCGTTAATAATCTTGAACTTTTAATGCCGCTATATTCTATACCCATCATATCCCATGCCTCTTGCTCAAACCATTTAGCACCTATAAATAAGTTTGAAATGGTAGGAATACTTTCTTCTTTATCTATGGGAATTTTTATCCTACATCTTTGGTGAGTTTCCATATTTAAAAAATGATATACAGAGCAGAATCTTTTATTATGATTTTCTTTGACAGGCTTTGCATAATCTATGCCACATATGTCTATTAACATATTAAAGCCCATATTTTTTTTAAGTTCTTTTACAATTTCTAAAATATTTTCAGGTTTTGCTATTAATTGGTGAATATCAGTATAGCTATAATTTAAATTCTTAAAACTATCTTTAAAATTGCTGGTAGTAATTTCTTGATTATCTTTGCTCATTTTTCTTTGGTTTCGAAGTTGCAGCACAAACTCCTTTATCAATTCTATCTTTTACAAGCTGTACGCCTTCAATTAATGCCTCAGGAGTTGGAGGACAGCCTGGTACATAAACATCTACAGGAATAAGTTTTGCTAGACCGGATATTACATTATAGGCATCATAAAATCCTCCAGAACAAGCACATGCTCCCATTGCTAATACCCACTTGGGGCTAGGCATTTTGTTGTAGAGTTCTTTTATAGTAGGGGCTTGTTTTTTAGTAATTGTTCCTGCAACTATCATTAAATCTGCTTGATAAGGAGAACAGTTTAGATGTGGTTCCCAAAATGGTAAATTATCTTTAAATCCAATAGCAGATATGTATTCCAAAGCACAACAAGCAGTTCCTACAGGAAGAGGCCATATGGCTTGTTTGGCAGTAAAGTTTTTTATCTTTTGAAAAAAGGTTTTAGCTTTGACAGTGCTTACTAAGCGTTCTAACTCTTTTTTAGTTTCTTCTCTACTCATATGCAGTGAATAATTTAATATAGTTTATAAGAGCTTGCAAATAAGTGGTTGTTTATAATTGACGGACTATATTATGAAGTGAACAATAGTTATTAATTCCGAATCCCGCCCGGGTGGTGGAATGGTAGACACAAGGGACTTAAAATCCCTCGGGCATTTAACGCCTGTGCCGGTTCAAGTCCGGCCCTGGGCACCAATTGTCAAGCTATTCGAATACACTTTTTTAGGAGTTTTAGGAAAATTTGCTAGAACTCCTAATGAATCCTGACCAGCATAGTAATAAATCTTTATGCTATCGACTCCAATTTCAATTTTATATACCAAGCTTTTTATAATTTTAGACATATCTTCAGCTTCAACTGAATCTTTAAAATTATCTTTTACAAATTTTAAAAAGTTTTGATAATTAGAAAAATCTACAGGTAAATCTTCAAGTCCTCCACTAATATTCTTTAATTGTTTTATTTCTTCTTGGGTTTGATTTTTTGCTATTTTCAAGCTTTTGCATTTGTTTATAGATTAAATTTTCAGAGACTCTGTTAATAGTTATATTTTCTTTCAAATTGAGCAATGTTTGCCAACTGTACCAGTTTTTTGGGTAAGTTCATTTATTCATATTCTTTCATCGCTCTAAGAAGGTAATAAGAATTAATAGGCCCCCAAGCAGACTTCCAAGTTTTATATGTGTAACGTAAGAAGTAGTTCATAATAGAATTTTCTGTTCCACGAAAACTTTTTCCACCATTACATCCAGCATAAAGGCTCCCATAATAGTTAAGAATAAAGCCATTTTCTTCTTCTGTATCTGAGTTTCTATTTGGACTATAGGGAACTTTTGATTTATGAGACCAAGGATTTAAAGGAGGAGAGGTAAGTCCAAATTTAAAGTCTAAAACGGAGGCTTTATCTGCTTCTTGTATCCCCTGAGGAAAGAAAATCTTTTTACTATCATCGGTTTTGTTTATATGTAGTAAATGGGAGAAAATAACAGAAGACCTATCTAATGTGCTTTCTGAGAATTCAGTAGTTTCGTATCTGTCAAAACAGTTATTTCTAAACTTATTTTGATTCTCTTGGGTAATATCAGTGATAGTAGGGGTATCAATCAAAGATTCTGTTTCATAGGCATGATATTCGTCCGCTAAATTTCCAAAGGCATGGCCTATTTCATGGACACCTGTGACGGCAAAATAGTCAGAGTGGATTCCCATAGTGGGAACCCAACCTGATATAAAGTCAAAAGAGGGAAGATAAATCACCTTAGGAGCAGGATGTACTGATTGGGGCTCTCTGGGAGCATAACCTCTTGGTAATCCATCAGAAACATAAATTACTAAGTCAAATTCCTTAGATATATTATGGGAATTTTTTAAGAAGTTGATAAAACGATCTCGTGATCTTTGAATTTGGGTTTTATGCTGCTGTTGAACTGCTGTAAGATTGTTTTTTGCATATTCATTTTTCAATAAGAGTGGATCAAAATAGTATTTTTGATTTTCTTTAGTAGGAAGATTTTCCTTAATCTCTTTTGAAATGAAGCTATTTGCTTTTTCATATTGAAAATGACTGACACTTTTAGAGATAGGAGTGAGTTTTAAATGAATTTCAGCTAATTTTTGCTTTGTAACACTTGCATTATCGCTGGTAATAGAAAGTTCATTTTTATCCTGGTTTTGACTGATCTGACCAAATTGAATGCGGAATTTACTTTTATGATTTTTAAAAACATTTGTTTTGAATAAAGAGAAATCTCCATCTCCAAAAAGAGCGTTTAATTTATAAGAAATTTGTCTTGTGCTATGATTTTCAAATATAATACCTATGTCATACTTACTATCACTTGTAGAGATTGTTTCTCCATTTCCTAAGTAGTACTTCATTTCTTCATTATTTGGCATATCAAGAAGTTTATATTCAGAAGCTAAAGGACTTGAAAAAAAATTATGCAGTTTAGAATTAAAATCATCTCCTAACAAACTAGCTGTTGTGGGAAGAGTTTTAAAAGGAGTAGGGTCTTTTAGACCATGCTTTTCCACTAATTCTATATAAAGAGCTTTTTTATCTCTAAGAAAGGCTATTTCTTTTGCTAAAAGCCTCCCCACATTTCTATCTTTAGTGCCTGAAACATACATGAGGTTACCTAGATTTTCGTTTTTTAATAATTCTAAATATCTAGGTTTTCCCACAGCTCCTTTTAGAATTTCACTTGATCTTCTTATTTTAAATATTTTCTCTATATCTTCTATTTTGCCATTTTGTTTTTCTCTTTCGAATCTCTCTTTGATCTTTTTCTTGACGAAATCACAACTTGTTTCAACAAATGTTACAGCATCTTCTTTAAAATATCCGTAGCATCTTTCAATTATAGATTCAACAATATTTTCTGGCATATTAATACGACCTGCTTTAATAAGCATCTTATCGAAGATATTTCTATAATGAACAAGTGTATATAGGGCCAAGAAAGATCCAAAAGAGTGTGTTAAAAGATAAACTTTTTTACCTTGATCTTTAAAATGCTTAGCTACTTTATATAAAATAGCAGAGGATTTTAAATTGGCCTTTTGAGCTTCTTTTATAGAAATAATTCTATCTCCACTAAGTAAGCTTTTGTCTAAACCATCTTCTTCACTTTCTAAATGTTGAGCTTGGTATACATAAGCTACTGCAAAAAGAGAGTGATAATTATAAAATTGATCTGTTTCAAGATCCTCTACAGGACCTCCATGAGAAGCCAAAACAATCACTTGAGATTTTTCGCTAAAGCCTTCGGTCATTTCATAATACTTTGTAGTATTATTACTTAAACTATCAAGCATATCCTGGGCATCTTTGCTAAAGATATTTCCATTCCCTACAAAAGTATTAGAATTTCCACAAGATAAGATAACAGAAAGAGTCGGTAAGACAATAAATAAGCTGTATTTACACTGAGAAAGTAAATTTTTTAAATGTAAATAAAGGTTTTTCACGAACATCCGTCCCCTCCCACTTTTACTTAAGTTCGGCTTTATCGTGAAAATATTGAAGTTTTAATCTCTGGTTACAAGTATAAATATATAGGTATTTTCCCGACTTCCGCAGTTTGCGGCGAGTCATATAATAATTACAAGCACTTAGAAGCATCAAGGGCACTACAATTTAGGTTATAGATATGATTTTAAAATTTAATTTTCAATAAAAAATAGAGTTTTAAATTAGTTTTTATCTAAGGGGGAAATAGGTTTTTGGTTACAACATAATCTTTTAAGTGGAGGTTGTTTTTTACAAGCATCATAGACACATATTTAAAGATAAAAAATTATAATTAAGCTGTATAGTCAAAGGGGCACTACTTGAGAGCAGCTAGAGCGTATATATTTATAACTTATTGAAAAAAAAGAAAGTATTGCTGTTTAAGTTAGAGCTTTGTTTAGCAATGTGATGAAGTCGGGATTATTTTCAAAGCCTTTAATAATTTATTTTTGTATGTCTTATTTCTATTAAATACTAAAAAATAGTAGTTTTCATAGCTATTTTTCTTTTGTTTTAAAACCTAGTTCTCAATGATTGAAAGGTTTCCATCTTCAAAAGCTTATAAAGATTCAATTCTTTCTTTTTAAGCAATATTTTAAAACATATAGGTCTAAATAAATAATAAAAATCAAGGGAAAGCAGTTTTTTGAGTCTGTTCTTTTAAAATTTGAATATGTTAAAATTTATAATAATTTTTTTATTTAAAAGCTTGATTTATATAGATAATTAATGTAATAAGTAAAGCTCTTAAAAAAAGGGGGTGTAGTTATGAAAAATTCAATATTTTTAATAATAGGGTTATTAGTTTTAATTTTTCATATAAATATTAAGGCAGATATCTTTTTTTATTCAGAATATAATATTTCAACAGTTTGTCATGAGGATAACTATAGTGACTATATATTAAATAAAAAATTTGTATATAAAAAAGGTAGAGGTTGTTATTTATATGAAGTTAACTTTGAGAATGCTAATTTTTGGGAGGCAAATTTTACTGGAGCTAATTTATATTTAGCTAATTTTAGTAATGCTGATTTATATAAAAGTAATTTTGATGAAGCATATTTATATAAAGCTAATTTTAGTAAATCTGATTTATATGAAGTAGATTTTAGTGGTGCTGACCTGAGATTTACAAATTTTAATAAAGCTAGTTTGTATAGAGCTAAATTAAGTGGGACTAAAGCTTTAGGAGCTAATTTTATATTGTCTGATTTTTATAGAGCTAATTTAAAGGGAGCTAACTTTAAAGGAGTTGATTTAAATAGGTCTATTAATTTAGATAAGGCAATAGGCCTATCTGAAGTAATATGTGATGATAAAACTAAATTTCCAGGTGACGATTTTTTATTTAGGAAAAAACACAATATAATTTGTAGTTTTTAATTCTTGACATATACCCCTATAGGGTATATTGTTAGAGTATGAAGAAAATTATTTTTTTTATACTTCTTTTACCGTTATATGTACTTTCCCATCCTGTAATATACAAAGGAGGATGGGTATATTGGGGAGAGTTTGGACAAAGTAGTAATTCTCAAGTAATTAGCTATACTTTTCATCCTAACTTTTCTATAGGAGTAAAATCTGATTATTATTCTAATTTAAATGAATATCGTGATTATAAACTAGGTATGAGTTCTCTTATTAAAAGATGGTACTTAAAAGATTCTCAGGCAAATATCTATACTTCTTTTTATGCAGGAGATTTTGGCCAGAATGTAGGTCAAAGAAATATTAATGGAGGTGTATTACAAGCACAGTTAGATATTGACTGGGAATCCCGTAGTCTCTATACAGCTTTTGCAACATCTCTTTTAAAGCTTGATGGGCAATCTCTTTCTAAATACAGCTATCGCATAGGGTTTGCACCTTATATTGCTGGAATGAATGTTTTACAAACTTGGCTTATACTTCAATTTCGTTATTTTGAAGAATTAGAAAATAAAATAAATATAACTCCCATGATGAGATTTTTTTATAAAAATGTTCTCTGGGAGATTGGTTCTAATTTAAAGGGAAGTTCTTTTTTAACACTTATGGTTCATTATTAAACATTAAGAAGGTTAATATGAAGAAGTATGCAATTTTAATTTCTATTTTTATATCTATAGGGTTTGTAAGGGCTGAAAAAGTAGTGGTACATGTTCCTGGAATGGTCTGTCAGTTATGTGTACAAGGTATGCAAAAGGGCTTTAAAGACTATGTTAATGATAAGGAAAAAGATATTGTAGTAAACTTAAGCAAAAAGATAGTTGATCTAAATCTAAAAAAATCGATAACTGATCAGCAAATTAAAGAGATTGTTAAAGGAACTGGATATAATGTAAAAAAGATTGATCGTAAGAAATAAAAAGGTAGATTTTATGAAAAAAATTATTTCTATTTTATCTTTATTTGGATCTTTTGCTACTCTTTTTTGTTGTGCTATGCCTATTTTATTTGTGGCCTTGGGTCTAGGTGCCAGTTTTGCTACTATAACTGCAAATATACCTCAAATATATTGGATATTAGGACACAAAAATATACTTTTTGTTATAACTGGAATTTTGCTTTTTATTTCCTATTTTTTAATAAAAAAATCTGATAATATGCCTTGTCCTGTTGACTCTAATTTATCAAGTACTTGTAAAACTATTAGACCTACTACTAAAAGGATATTTTGGACATCCATAGTTTTTTACATTATAGGGCTTAGTTTTTCTTATATTATCCCTAGGTTTTTAGTATGAAAGATTGTAATGAGCATCCTGATCATTCTTTAGAAATAAAGCGCATCAATCGCATTATTGGGCAATTGAATGGTATTGCTAATATGATTAGGAAAAAAGAGTATTGTCCAAATATACTAGTACAAACAAAAGCGACAAGTGCTGCATTAAAGTCTTTAGAAGCAAATATCTTAGAAAAACATTTATCTGAATGTGTGAAAAGATCCTTTGAGGACAAAGGTGTAGATTCCAAGAAAAAGATAGAGGAAATTATAGATATTTTTAAAAAGAGACTAAATTGATAGCTTAGATATAAATACATATTAAAATTAATAAATTATATATATATGAGAAAGACTGATATTATATGTGCTATACTAGTGTTACGAGGTGACAATATTAAATCTATATTCTTAGTTAAATAAGTGTCATCAACATAATATATCTCATCATTAAGATTTAACATGTTAATGTCATGTGAAGCGGTTGCTACCCTATTGATTTTTTTATAACTTATATAAAGAACTCCATGTTTTCCACTAGTATTAACATATTCCTTTATTAATGAGGAAAAGCTTTCAGATGTATATTTTGATGGATCAATGATATGTATATCTGATGTTTTTATATTATTATAATTTGTTTTTATATAGGTTGCTAACTGTTCTGTACTTAAACCTTGTTCTTTTTGATCATTTATATCTTTTAGATAGGTATGTGATAAATCAAAGTTATCAAATACTCCATCCTGAAAATAACCAAAATTTTCTATCGCTAATACACCACAAACTCCTTCTACTATACATTCTAAATTAGGATATTTTTCTTTTAAAAACCTTTCATTTTTTTCCCGACTTCCTCAGTTTGCGGCGAGTCATATAATAATTACAAGCACTTAGAAGCATCAAGGGCACTACAATTTAGGTTATAGATATGATTTTAAAATTTAATTTTCAATAAAAAATAGAGTTTTAAATTAGTTTTTATCTAAGGGGGAAATAGGTTTTTGGTTACAACATAATCTTTTAAGTGGAGGTTGTTTTTTACAAGCATCATAGACACATATTTAAAGATAAAAAATTATAATTAAGCTGTATAGTCAAAGGGGCACTACTTGAGAGCAGCTAGAGCGTATATATTTATAACTTATTGAAAAAAAAGAAAGTATTGCTGTTTAAGTTAGAGCTTTGTTTAGCAATGTGATGAAGTCGGGACACCACAAACTCCTTCTACTATACATTCTAAATTAGGATATTTTTCTTTTGAAAACCTTTCATTTTTTTCTAGTAATTCATTATAGTGTCTACTTAATTTACTATCGATTTCTATAATAAGATCCTGTAGATTTTTAATATTTTTTAATTTAATTGATAAATATGTTTCATTACTAACATCTTCCACTGTGCCTCTAGAACAATAGTTACCTTGAGGGAAATTTTTTATAGATATAAGTAGTAAACATAAAGTTAGTATTGCGTTTCTCATTTTAGGTATATCGGCATATTAATTTTTTATTTAAATTTTTAAAAATTAAAGGCCATAGTAAAGATATAAAAATAAATTGTTAAAAAAAGTATATTATAATCTATGGTTGAGTAAAAATCTCAGAATAGAAAGAATATACTTAAATAAAGTCTAGAATATTTTGCTGAATATTCCACTTGAATTAAAAAGAGAAGTTACTAATATTACTAAAATGGCAATTACTAATCCTCTTAACCACTTAAAATTTATATTCATTTGCTCACTAATAATATTAAATTTATTATCAATTTTATCACTTAATTCTTTTTTAGTATTTTCAATTTTGTAATTTAATTCACTTTTAGTGTGTTCAATTTTACCATTTAACTCGTTTTTAGTATTTTCAATTTTGTCATTTAATTCATTTTTAGTGCTTTCAATTTTATCATTTAATTCACTTTTAGTGTGTTCAATTTTACCATTTAACTCATTTTTAGTATTTTCAATTTTATCATTTAATTCATTTTTAGTGCTTTCAATTTTATCATTTAATTCACTTTTAGTGCTTTCAATTTTATCATTTAATTCACTTTTAGTGCTTTCAATTTTACCATTTAACTCGCTTTTAGTGTTATCAATTTTGTCATTTAATTCACTCTTAATATTTTCAACTTTATCACTTTGATCCTCCTTAATATCTTCAATCTTATCAATTAAGCTTATTTTAATATAATCAATTTTATTATCTAAATTTCCTATATTTTTTTTAAGATTGGCCTCAAGGATTAATAAATCTCCTTTAGTTGCATATTGATCTATTTTAATATCTTTTTTCATAATGGTTTCCATTTTATTATATCCCTTTTTTTAGCATACTTATAAATAGTGTAAATGAAATAATTTAAATGTTTTTTTCAATTTTATAAGTGTTTAATATTATTGACAAAAATAATTAAGGTGAAAAATTTTTGTTCAGTCTAATAATAATTAAGTCTTTTTTGAAAAAACATTTAGATTTTTAAAGTATAAATATCTAAAAAAATCTATAAAATTTTTTAAAAATCATATTTTTTTTCATTTTTGAAAATTACTTTCTGATTTGATAGAAAGTATCTAGTGCTCTTTTTCTTGATTTTTTTAAGTCCACAATTGCTATGGGATAGTCTTTTCCCAATTTTATACCTGCTTGTTTTAATACTGATTTAGGGGCCTCCCAAGGGCTAAATAAATATTTATTAGATAGATTTTTAAGCTCTGGAACAAATTGACGTATATAGTTTCCTTTAGGATCAAATCTTTTTGCCTGGGTAATAGGATTGAAAATTCTAAAATAAGGAGATGCATCCGTTCCACATCCTGCTATCCATTGCCAGCTAAAACTATTATTAGCTAAATCGGCATCTACAAGACATTCCCAAAACCAATCAAGCCCATACTTCCAATTAATTAATAAATTTTTTACTAAAAATGAACCTACAATCATTCTTGCTCTATTATGCATATAACCAGTTTGCCAAAGCTCTCTCATTCCAGCATCTACAAGTGGAATTCCTGTTAGCCCTCTTTGCCAACTAGTTAGGGCCTTTTTGTTATAGATCCATTTAAACTTTTTAAACTTTAATTGGAAAGGCTTTTTTGGAAGTTCTTGATAATAATATAGAAGATAATAAGAAAATTCTCTCCATGTTAGTTGTCGGCAAAATGTATCTCTATTTTGTTTTGAACTTTTTAAATTTATTTCTTTCCATAATTGATGTGGAGAAATTTCTCCAAAATGTAGATGAGGGGAAAGCCTTGAGGTGAAGTCTTGATATAATATATCCCTACCATTTTTATAATTTGAAACCTTTTCTTTGAAAAATTTTTTTAATTTATTTTGACAAGCCACTTCTCCTACATCCCAAATATTTTCTAACTTTTTATACCATTTTATTTTTGGTAATAGTTTGAGTTCATTTAGTTTTAAACTTTCTTTGAGAGAAAATAATTTAATGTTTGTAGGAGATGCTAGAGGTTCCCTAGGAGGAATTAAAAGTGCCTTTCTATAAAAAGCACTAAATACTTTGTAATATGAATTATCATTATTTAAAATTTCATTAGGATTCCATAATAGAGTTCCATTAAAAGTTTTAATATCTACTCCTATCTCTTTTAAGCTATTTTTAATTTTTTTATCTGTTTTTCTTTGATAAGGTTCGTAACTATTATTGAAGCAAACAGTTTTAATATTATACTCTTTTACTAATTTTAATATAATTCTTTTAGAATCTCCTATAAAAAATGATAATTTTTTATTAAGAGAATTGTTTAATTGTTCTAAGCTGCTATGTAACCACCAAGAACTAGCTTCTCCTATATTTTGATTTTGGTCTAGGATATAGATAGGTAAAATTTTTTTACTTTTTGCAGCTTCTCTTAATGAGGGATTATCTCTTAATCTTAAATCTTTCCTAAACCAATGTATAGAGATATTTTTCATTAATTTTATTTAAAATTTATTTAGATAAGTTTAATTTTTCCCAGTTGCGCACTTTTAGCCTTGCTTCATCGAATAGTTTTTTATAGTTATTATATGTAATATTTCTAACTGCTTTTTTTGATAGTTGAGACCAAACTTTATTATAGAGATTTATAATATCATCGTATTTTTTATGGTTAGGAGCAACAATATCTGAACCATAAAGGATTTTATCTGAATGTTTTTCTAGAAAGTTTTTCCATTTTACATTTAGAGATTTTCCATTAAAAAATTGATGGGCGACAATATCCCAAGATATATCAACATAGAGATTGGGATTTGAAGATAGAAGATATGATACCCATTTTGTATGATTTTCTCTTGCTTTTACATATCTACCAAGGCCAGTGTGGGCCCAGATTATTTTAGTTTTATTATATTTTTTAAAAAGGTTACTTAGCGATTTTAAATAAGTGGGTCGTTTTTTATTATTAGAAATCATGGCATCTACATCGCAATGGAAAATTACAATTAATCCTACTTTAGCAGCAAAATCTAAAATTCTACCTAGGGCGGGATCTTCTATATTAGAACTTCCTCCGCTAATTTTGCTGGAGACAACTTCTTTTTTAACTGAAAATTCTCCAATTCCTGTAAATACTCCTGGAAACTTTAAAAGCATATTTTTTATATGGTCAATGGCTCTTCCATCGGTAGGATTAAATCCAACTATCATAGGATCAAACATTTTCTTTTGTTTTTTTGTTAGAGCATTGTATTCAACAGCGATGATGGCATCAATTGCACTATAATAATATAGTTCTTGATCATCGTGCAGGTAATAAGAGGGGTTGATATTTGTCTGCATGTCCCACCTTTGTTGTAAGGGAATTCCAAAAACGGCAGCTCTTTTAACTCCTTTTTTTATAAGGATATTATATGTATCTTTAAGTGTAACTCCATCTTGAATATAATTTCTAGTATGTAAATGAACATCTGCAAGTATATTAGTACTAGCTTTTAAAGTAGGGTTTATAATTGAGTAATAAATTAACGATACAATAATTAGAACAAGATAGAATGAATTTTTCATATACTTTTTAATATATAGATAAAAAATTATAAATCAATTAATAATATATACTTTTATAAAAAACACTTAAATTATAGAGTAAATTTATGAGGTAATAATTCTTTAAATGTATATATCTTTTCATTCCCTTTTATGGTTTTTGTTATAACTTGGCAATTATCACTGCAAAACTCACTTAAGACTTGAAGGCATAATCCACATGGTATAGCAGGACTTTTGGTATCAGTTACAATTAAAATGGTCTCAATTTCTGCTTTTTTTATTTGAGATATCATATTAAAAATAGCAACTCTTTCAGCACAAACAGTTCCACCATAGCTAGCATTTTCTACATTGCAACCTGTAAATATTTGAGAATGTCCTTTAACCATTAATGCTGCACCTACTTTAAATTTTGAATAGGGAGCATAAGCGTTCTCTCTAGCATTTAGGGCAGCATTAAATAATTTATCACTAGGCATATTAGTACAATCTTATCTCATAATTTAAAGCTAGAGAATAATAATCCCGTATATATTTATATGAAAAAAAGTAAAAGTGAAAATATAGGGGATAATTCTCATTATAGGTATTTTAATCGAGATATTTCTTTACTTGAGTTTAATTATAGGGTTTTTGGTCAAGCACTAAATAAAACTGTTCCACTACTTGAAAGGCTTAAATTCTTAATTATCTTTTCTTCTAATATTGATGAGTTTTTTATGAAGCGAGTTGGCTATTTAAAAAGAGTAAAAAGTATGGGGATTATGCAGACTGGAAACGATAATAGTTCTCCTAAAAATACACTTAATCTAATTTATAAAAAAGTTAGAATGATGATGGATAATCGTTATCTGTGTTTTAAAGAAATTAAAAAAGAGTTAGAACAAAATAATGTAATTTTAGTTGATTGGAGCAATTTAAGTATGAAAGAGAAAGATTTTGCTAGTAATTATTTTAGGGAAAAAGTTTTTCCTATTTTAACTCCACTTGCAGTAGATGCGGAACATCCATTTCCCTTCATCTCCAATTTATCATTATCTTTAGGTATTCAATTAAAGAGGCATAAAAAGGATGATCATGATATATTTGCCCGAATAAAAATTCCTAAAAATCTTCCTCAATGGTTAAGATTGCCTGAGGGAAATAATGAGGAAAGTACTAGGTATCGCTTTGTTTCATTAATTAATATTATAGAAGAAAATCTCTACGAATTATTTCCAGAAAGTAAAGTAAAGCAAGTAATTGCGTTTAGGGTTACAAGAAGTGTGGAAATACCATTTATTAGTGATGATATAGAAGATAGAGTAGATATGGTAGAGGAAGAACTCAGAAAGAGAAGATTAGCAGATATTGTAAGACTTGAGTATAAAGGCCCTAATGATTTAGAGATTTTTAATACATTAAAAGAAGAGATGGAGTTAGAAGATAATGATATATATATATTAAAGGGTATTATTGACTTTTCTTCTTTAGAGCAAATTGCCAGCTTAAATATTCCAAATTTGCGATATAAACCTTGGAGTTCAGTCCCTGTTAAGGCAATTTCTGAGAGTGATAATATTTTTAAGGCCATAGCTGAAAAAGATATATTGGTTCATCATCCGTATGAGAGTTTTTCATCATCAGTAGAAAAATTTATCAGAGACTCAGTTTATGATAAAAATGTAATTTCTATAAAAATAACTCTATATCGTGCTGGCTATAATAGCCCCATAATTCCTCTATTAATTGGAGCTGCAGAAAAAGGCAAGCAAGTTGTATGTGTTATAGAACTCAAGGCTAGATTTGATGAAAAAAGAAATATTTATTGGGGGGAAACATTGGAGAAAGCAGGAGTTCATGTAGTATATGGAATTAGCAAAAAAAAGACCCATGCAAAAGCTATTTTAGTAGTTCGTCAGGAAGGAGAATATTATAAATTATATTGCCACTTTGGTACAGGAAATTATAATGCATCAACTTCAAAGGTATATACCGATCTAGGATTATTTACCTGTAATAGAGATCTAGCAATGGAATTAGTATATGTATTTAACTCTCTAACAGGACTTTCACTGAAGAAAAAGAAAAACTATAAAAATTTATTAGTTGCTCCAATTAATTTAAGAAAAAGAATATTAAAGTTAATTGAAAATGAAGTTAGATTAGCAAGCCAAGGGGAGAAGGCACATATTATTGCTAAAATGAATAGCCTTCAGGACAAAGAAGTCTGTGATGCCTTATATAATGCTTCTTGTGCAGGGGTTAAAGTGGAATTAATAATTCGTGGATTTTCTAGTTTAAGGCCAGAGATTGTAAATTTGAGTGAAAATATTAGAGTTGTGTCAATTATTGGAAGATTTTTAGAGCACTCTAGAATTTATTATTTTAGAAATGCTAGTGAAGATGCTATAGGTGGAAAGTTTTTTATGGGTTCTGCTGATTTAATGAAGAGAAACTTAGATAATAGGGTTGAAATAATTTTACCAATACTAGATAAAAACATTCGTAAAAGTTTTTGGAATATTTTGCAATCCTTATTAAACGATAAGGCTCAATCTTGGAAACTAAACTCTGATGGTAGCTATGACAAACCCAAAATAAATTCTGATTCAAAAGCAGTTCAAGAAATTTTTATGGAGCAAGCTGGAAAAAGAATTAAGCATAAGAAAAATAAAAAATAGATAACATTTACATAGCTTTTATAAATTATATGCTCAGTAATTAAAATTACTTGACAAGAGAGATTACAAGAATAGAGTTTCTTCTTGTAGTTGTAATCCTATTTTATGAAAAAATTTTTCAAATAAATCTTGTTCAATTATTTGAGCATTATCAATAATTTTTTCTTTATCTTTTAATAAAAGGTTTAGCTGATTATTCATTTCATCAAGGTGAGCATGTTCTTCTTTTATCAAAAAATCTAAATTAAAATCCTCTAATATTTTATTGTAATAATTGTAAAACTCTAGAGCTCTTACTTCTATAGTATAGGTAGATAATAAATAATTTAAAAAATTTTCTTTTTTATTTAGAAATTTTGCACATATATTGTCGATACCTTGAATGTAATTATTTGCTTCATGATAAGCTAGAGTTGTCTTTTCGCTATAGCAGTCCTCTAGTTTATCATAAACTTGTAGAGCAATACTTTTTAAGAATATAGAGTGTTTTAATTCCTCTGAACAGTGTTTAAGCATTATAATATTTAAATTTTCTTTGTTTTGACTTTTTAATATCTTTCTTGCTCCAATATATTCAATCATACTCAAGGTATTTAAAAATTTTCCATGTAATTTTGGGTGATTTACAATAGTTTTTAGAATTTCTTTCCACTCTAACATAATATTTCCTCAATAGTGTCATATATTTTATTAAGGCTTTCACTGCTTATACAGTATGGAGGTACAGTATATACTACATTTCCAAGAGGTCTAATTAAAACTCCTTTATCTAGTGCTTTTTTGGCAAATTCATTGGAAAAGTTTCCTGAAAAGTAATTTCCAACTCCTGTAACATCAAATGCTCCAATAGTACCCATATAACGAGGATTTCTTATATTAATCTTTTTATCTAATCTTTCTATTCTTTCTTTTGTAATAGAGCTGATTCTTTTTATATTATCTTGGCATTGTTTACTATTTAAAATATCCCATGATTCAAGAGCGGCAGAACATGCCAGAGGGTTGGCTGTGTAGGAGTGGCCATGTAAAAAGGCATCTTCAACATTATCAGATAAGAATTTATGAAATATTTTCTCAGTAGTTAAGGTAACTGATAACGGCATAAAGCCTCCGGTAATTCCCTTTGATAGACAAATAATATCAGGAGTAATATTTGTATGTTCAAAGGCAAACATTTTTCCTGTTCGGTAAAATCCAGTAAAGATTTCATCACAAATCATAATGATGTTATGTTTATTACAGAATTCTCTAATGGCTTTTAAAAATTCTGTGGAATAAATTTTCATTCCTCCAGCTCCTTGAATTAGAGGTTCAACTATAAAAGCACTATATTTTTCTGCATTTCTATCAAAGCTTTTTAGGGATTCATAATTATCTGTCTCTACAAAGTCTACTTTGGGCATCAGTGGTTTAAATGTTTTATGATATCCATTAGAATCACTTACTGCCATAGCTCCAATAGTGTCTCCATGATAAGAATTTTTTAATGCTAAAAATAATGGTCTATCGTCCCTGTTATTTTTATTGTATTGATATGCTATTTTTAATGATACCTCTACCGCTGTTGAGCCGTTATCAGAGAAGAAAACTTTTGAAAAGCCATTGGTCTTTGATAGTAATTTTTCAGATAGCTCTATTGCTGGATCGTGAGAAAATCCTGCAAAGATAGCATGTTCTAAGGTATTTGCTTGTTTATAGATTGCTTGGGAAATTTTTTTATTACAGTGGCCATGGAGATTAACCCACCATGAAGATATTGAGTCAATTATCTCTAGACCATTATCAAGAGTTAAGAATTCGTCTCGACCTTGCTTTATATTAGGAATATCTGTTAATTTTTTATGTTGGGTAAATGGATGCCAAAGAAGATTTTTAGTATTTATTTTTTTATCTTTTTTATGGATTAAATTTTCAATTAAATCTTTAGGAAAAAATTCTCGAGCGTAAGTTTTAATAACTTCTTTATTTATTTCATTAAATTTTGGTATCTCACATATTACTTTTATTGGTAGATATTGCTCTAGGCACTCTTTAAGCCCATGGTCCTTATCTCCTACTAATATTATTCCAGCTACTTTTATATTATTTATAAATGCATTTTTGACGGTTAGTATTGTATGGTTAATTGTACCTAATTTAGTAGATGAAACTACAATAATTGGAATATTAAACATTTTAATTAAATCTATGGTTGTCTTAGATTTAGTGAGAGGTACTTCTATCCCTCCTGCCCCTTCCCAAATTGATATTCCTTGCATATTATCAAAATATTTTTTTAAAACTTTAAAATCTATGGGACGATTTTCTATAGAGGAAGCTCTATTAGGTGATATTGGTAGATTATAATAATATATAGGAGAGATGTTTTTTTGTTGTTTTAAGTCAGTTATATTTAATACAGTTGTAGTATCATCATCAGCCCCAGTTTGAATAGGTTTACAGTAATTTACTTTTTTATAATTATGTTCTAGAAGTGATTGGCATAACAAACTACTAATGATAGTTTTTCCAATATTAGTATCGGTAGCGGTTATAAATATATCTTTTTTCATATGATTTCCTCAAGAGCATTTCTTAATTTATCTAAATGTTTAATGTTTTTATAAGTAATAGTTATTCTCAATCTAGATTGATTTTCTGCAACTGTTGGGGGCCTAATTGCTCTGATATCAAATCCTCTATCTTGTAGCGTACTTGCTATTTTTAATGTTTTTTCAGTGGAATTTAATATTATAGGTATTATTAAACTGTCTGCTTTAATATTAAAATGTCTTTTAAATTCATCTGCTGCCCCTAAAGCATGTTTTGCCCTATCTTTTCCTACTTTATTAAAATAGTTTAAAGATTCTTGTAGGTATAAAAGCATGGTAGGAGAGGGGGCTGTAGAGTAAATAAATGGGCGAGAAAAATTTATCAAGTAATCTTTTAGATATTTATCACAGGCTATCCATGCTCCAGATACTCCTAACGCTTTTCCTCCAGTATGAATACTCGCTAAGATAACACTTTTATCAATTTTTAAATTATAAATTATTCCACAGTTAAAAATGCCAGTTGCGTGTGCTTCATCTACTATCAACATGGCAGAGTATTTTTTTGCAAGTTTTGCAAATTCTTCAAGTTTTGCAAAATCTCCGTTCATACTATAGATGCTTTCACATATAATAATTTTTATATCACTCTTTTTATAACTTTTTAATTTATTCTCTAAATCTTTTAAATCATTATGAGAAAATATAACTTTATTTGCTTTTGATAAACTAATTCCATCTATAATAGATGCATGGTTTAGTTGATCGGAAAATATTACATCACTAATTTTAGCTATAGATGATATAAGTGCTAAGTTGGCTTGATATCCAGATGGAAAGATTAAACTTGTATTTGTATTACAAAAGTTTGCTAGTATTTCTTCGGTTTGTTCAAATAATCTATTATGACCTCTTAAGAGTCTAGAACCAGTAGATCCATTTTTAAAATCTTGTAATCTATCAATAACATTATCTCTAACTATAGATTCATCGGAGAATCCTAGATAGTCGTTTGAACAAAAATCAATTTTAGAAGTATTTATTAGTTCTCTAGATAAATTATAATTCTTTTGTTTTAATAGTCTCTCATTTATAATACTTTCTATGAGAGTCATTGTAATTCCTGTAGTAATTTGTAATCATCATTAATTTCGGGGTTGTCTTGAGTTAATAATGTATCCCCTAGGAATATTGAATTTGCTCCAGCAAAGAATGCAAGGATTTGGGCCTCTTTGCTTAGAGAAATTCTTCCAGCAGATAGTCTAATACTAGCTTTGTTAATCATGATTCTAGTTAATGCTATAAGACGTACAAGTTCTATAGGCTCTACAGGAGAGCTATTTTCAAGAGGAGTTCCTTTTACTGGTATTAAAAGATTTATGGGAACTGATTGTGGCTGAGGGTCTAGATTAGCTAGTTCTACTATCATAGAACATCTATCTTCTATGGTTTCTCCCATTCCAATTATTCCTCCACTACATACAGATATTCCCGCTTTGGATATTAAACCAATGGTATTTAATCTATCATCATAAGTTCTAGTTGTTATTATTTTAGAATAAAATTCTCTACTGCTATCTAAATTATGATTGTAAAAATCAAGGCCAGATTCTTTTAACTTTTTAGCTTGGTTTTCTGTCACCATTCCTAAGGTTACACAAGACTCCATGCCTTCTTTTTTTATATAGGTAATCATTTCAAGTATTTGGTCAAATTGTTCATCATTTGGAATTTCTCTCCATGCAGCTCCCATACAAAATCTTTCAGCACCATTTTTTTTTGCTTTTCTTATTGCAAGTTTAACTTCAGATAATGGTGTCAACTTTTGGTTTTCAAGATTAGTATTATAATGAGCAGATTGGGGGCAATAAGCACAGTCTTCTGGACATGCTCCTGTCTTTATAGATAAAAGGGAACATTTTTGAATTTTATTTTCTGGATGATACTTATTTGTAATTTCATGTGATTTATTAATTAATTTAAATAGTGGCCAATTATAAATAGTTAGAGCATCTGATATATTTATGCTTTGCATATTAAATCCCTTCTTGCATTGACATTATATACTTGCTTTTATATTTTTTTCCAAGGTAATTATTAGCTTTTGTCTATTGCAAAACTATTATTTTCATAACTTATAATACGGGGGGTTATATGAAAAAATTATTATTATCTTTATTTGTGCTTGTTAGTAACTCTTTTGCTGTTGATTTACAACAGTTAGGGGAAACCAAGTTTAAATGTCATTTTTTCAAGAAGGGAGTTGAGTCAATTATCAATATTGAAGATATTTTTGATTATGAATACAAAAGAGTAGATGATGAAAAAAAGATTTTTAAAAAACACTATCACTCTCTGGAATTAAATAGCAATATAAAGACATTAGAGGATGGAAATAAGATATTAACTTTTCAACCGGGAAAAAGAGGAATATTTATTATTAATCCCGAGGAAAGTACAGTAGAAGATATTGTTACTATTGCTCAATTTAAAATAACTGTTAAAGAAAGTGGCTTGGCCCAAAAAGATATGAGCATCATTACAGCTCAGGGATGTACTTATATTAGTGAAATTCCAAGTGATACTATAGATGTTTGTATGGATTTATTTAATAATGATTTATTAATAGAAAAAGTAGTCGTTAAAAATACATTTGATTTTCAAGAAATGTTAGATGGTAAAAGGAAGTTAGTTACATTTGGTCTTACTACCAATGGAGGCTTAAAGGCCGATAATTTCTACATTTCATGTAAAGTAAAAAACCAATAAAAGTTATTACTAATGCCATAGTTTTACTATGGCACTTTATTTTAAACTTCATGACAAGATACTTTATGATTAGAGTATTTTAGTTCCAAAAGAGGGGTATCGGTCTTACATCTTTCTATTACATGAGGACATCTTTGATGAAAACTACAGCCGCTTGGAATTTTTAAAAATGACGGCGGTTCGCCTTGAAAGTTCTTCTTATACTCTTTTTTATCAATTGAGGGAGAGCTTTCAATTAAAGCTTGAGTGTATGGATGTAGGGGATTTTTAAAGATATTTTCAACTGAACTTGTCTCTACAATTTTCCCTAGGTACATTATTGCCAAATGATCACATATATGGCGAACTACTGATAAATCGTGCGAGATAAAAATATATGTTAAATTGTATTTATCTTGTAGTTTTAGTAGTAAATTTATAATTTGTGCTTGAATAGATACATCTAAGGCAGAAACTGGTTCATCACAAATAACTAACTTTGGATTAGATATTAATGCCCTAGCAATACCAATCCTTTGTCTTTGGCCACCACTGAACATATGAGGATATTTATCTCCATCATAAATTTCAAGTCCTACATTTTGTAAAATATCATTTACCCGATTTGCAATTTGCTTTTTTGAAATGTTTTGATTTAAAAGTGGTTCAGAGATGGTATCAAAAACTTTTTTTCTAGGATTTAATGAACCTGTAGTGTCTTGAAATATCATTTGTACTAATTTTGTTCTTTCTTTGTTTTTAATTTTACTTATTTGATTGTTATCTATTAAAATTTCTCCATTACTTGGTTTTAAAAGTGAGACAATAGATTTAGCTAAAGTACTTTTGCCGCAACCGGATTCTCCTATTATTCCAAATATTTGCTTGCTATTAACATCTAAAGATACATTATTTAATACTTTTAAATATTTATTACCAATTTTATAGGTGACAGATAAATTTTTTATTTTAAGTAAACTCATTTTTCACTTACAGGATAAAAACATAATACATCTTGGTTATTATTTGATATATAAATAGGTATATTATTTTTGCATTTATCTTGAACATATTTGCAGCGAGGACTAAATTTGCAACCGTAAGAGTTTTTATTGGAATAGGGAATAGATTTAAGCTCTTCTCTAAATTTTAATTTATCTGTGGGAATAGAATTTAATAACCCTTGGGTATATGGATGCATGGGATTGTTGATAATGGTGTCGGTTTCTCCCTTTTCTACAAATTCTCCTTTATACATGACATTTAAGCATTTTGTATAATGAGAGACTACCGCTAAATCATGACTGATTAATATTAAAGACATATTGTTTTTCTTTTGGAGTTCTTTTAGAAGAATTAAAATTTGCTTTTGAATGGTTACATCAAGAGCAGTGGTTGGTTCATCGGCAATTAAAAGTTTTGGCTTGGCAGCGATTGCCATGGCAATCATGATTCTTTGACACATTCCGCCAGATAATTGATGAGGATAGGATTTTAATTGTTTAATAGGATCAGCGATTTT
This sequence comes from Bacteriovoracaceae bacterium, assembly GCA_965243505.1. Classification (GTDB taxonomy): domain Bacteria; phylum Bdellovibrionota; class Bacteriovoracia; order Bacteriovoracales; family Bacteriovoracaceae; genus CBDEVA01. The sequence continues at coordinate 240,934 of CBDEVA010000006.1, forward strand.
AACTGACTTTAAAATTTCTATACAAGTATCCATATAATCTCTTTTGTTTAAATCACTTCTGTGGAGTTTTAATACTTCGACTATTTGTCTTTTAATATTTAGACATGGATTTAAAGAACCTATGGGATCTTGAAATATCATAGAGATTTTTTGACCTCTAATTTTTTGCCAATTTTTATAGGATTTATTTATAAGAGAACTGTTATCAAATTCCATCTTATCTGCTTTGTGAAAGGAGTTGTTGGGAAGTAGCCCTAGCAGTGACAGTGCCGTTAAACTCTTACCACTTCCAGATTCTCCAACTATGGCCATGCTCTGCCCTTGATTTAGTGAGAAGCTAATATTATTTACTATATATTTTTGATTAAATCCTATGGAGAGATTTTTAACTTCAAGTAGTTTTGTTTTCATGTTTTAATTCCTTTAATTTTGGATCTAGAAAATCTCTAAGCCCATCTCCAAATAGATTAAATCCAAGTACAGATAAAAATATACACATTCCAGGTAAAATAACTAGCCATGGAGTACTTTCTATAAATAATCTAGCATCAGATAGCATAGTTCCCCACTCAGGAAGTGGTGGTTGTGCTCCAAGGCCTAAAAAGCCTAAAGCAGCTGTACCTAGAATTCCTTCACTAAAGCCTAATGTGGTCTGAATTATTATCGGGGCCATGCAATTGGGTAGAATTTCTCTAAACATAATCTTAAAGTTAGAGGTTCCTGATATTGAAGATGCATCTACATATTGCTTTTTCCTTTCAGCTATTGCTGAGGCCCTAGTTATTCTAGTGAAAGAGGGAATAGAGACAATGCCCATGGCAATTATAGCATTTTTAATTCCTGGCCCCATGACCGAGACGACTACAATAGCAAGTAGTATGCTGGGAAGTGACATCAAGGTATCAATAAATCTCATAATTATCCAATCAACTTTTCCTCCATAATAACCAGATAACATTCCCAGCGTTGTTCCAATTACAAGTCCAAAAGATGTTATTAAGATTCCTATACCGAGTGATATTCTAGTTCCATAAATTAGGCGGCTTAAAATATCTCTGCCTATATCGTCGGTTCCGAGGATAAATTTAAAACTTCCTCCCTCCATCCAAAAAGGTGGAATTCTTAGGTAATCGGAAAATATTTCATCAGGGGAGTACTTTATAAATATAGGCATAAAAATAGCTATAATTATAAAAAATATAATTATACTAGATCCAATTTTCATATTTTTGTTTTGATTTAATAAGCTAAGTAATTTCATTGTTGATTTTTTATTCTTGGATTTACTAGTGCGTAGCAAATATCTACGGTATTGTTAATAAGTATAATTGCTATCGCTATAAATAATACACCACCTTGGATAACTGGATAGTCTCTGGCATTGATACTAATTACTAGCCATTTTCCAATTCCCGACCAAGAAAAAATAGTTTCAGTTAAAATCGCTCCAGTTATTATACTCCCAAATATAAGCCCAACTAATGTTATGATGGGAATTAAAGCGTTTCTTAAGGCATGATTTATAATTATAGAATGGTAGGAGAGTCCCTTTGCCTTAGCAGTTTTTATATAATCTTCATCTAATACCTCTAACATGCTTGAGCGAGTCATGCGAGCAATTAAGGCAAGAGGAATAGTTCCTAGAGCAATGGTGGGTAGGATTAGATGAGAAACAGCACTTTTAAAGGCAGAGAGACCTTCATATTTTATAACTTCCTCTCTTAATGTATCTATTAAATAGAATCCAGTTATGGTTTCAATGTCAAACAAAACACTTATTCTACCTGAAACAGGAGTTATTCCTAGATATACTGAAAATAATAGAATTAACATTAATGCCCACCAAAATATGGGAATGGAATATCCAAATAATGAACAACTCATTAATGAGTAATCAATGAAAGTATTTCTCTTTATAGAGGCAATTATTCCTATAGGAATACCTAACAATATGGCAAAAAAAATTGCACATATCCCTAATTCTAGCGTTGCCGGAAAGCGATCAAAAAATTCTTCACTAACAGGTCTTTTTGTAATTATTGAATTTCCAATATCTCCATGTAATGCTTTTTTTATAAAGTTTAAATATTGAATATGAATGGGAAGATGTAGCCCTAATTTTTGTTTCATTTCTTGATATAATTGGGGATCAGAACCTCTCTCTCCTAAAAGTAACATAACTGGATCTCCAGGTACCATGCGAATTAATAAAAAAGATAATATGGATACAATTAATATTGTAATTATCATATCTCTAATTTTCTTTAATATAAAAATAGTCATTAATTTAAATCTACATAATGAAATATATCTCCACCAAGTGGATCTATTTTATATCCTTTGACTTTTTTTGACATCGCTCTAAATACTATGGAGTGGGCGATGGTTACCCAAGGAGCATCTTCTTTGAAAATTTTTTGTGCTTTTTTGTATAACTTTATTCTTTTTTTAGTATTAGATATGAGTTTTGCATTAGTGACAATTTTATCAAACTCTTTGTTACACCATAATGCTACATTAGAGCCACTTTTAACTGAGGGACAGGATAGTAGAGTGTATAAAAAATTATCAGGATCGGCATTATCCCCTGTCCAACCAAGCTGAATTAATTTATGTTGTCCTTTGCGAGATTTTTTTAAATAAGTTGGCCAGTCATATGTTAAAAGTTTTGCATTGATTGAAACTTTAGCAAGATCTGCTTGCATCATCTCCCCCATCTTTTTGCCATTAGGATTGTAGGGACGAGTAACTGGCAATGTCCAAATAGTTGTGGAAAAACCTTTAGGATATCCTGCCTCTTTTAATAATTTTTTTGCCTTTGCTACATCATATTTGTAATCGATGATCTTTTTATTATATCCCCATAGAGTAGGAGGTAGGGGATTTTTAGCAATATCTGCATTATTAAGATATATTGCCTTTATATAAGATTTTTTATTTAAGGCATGATTAATCGCCTTTCTAACTTTTATATTATCAAATGGTTTAATTTTAGTGTTAATGGCAAGGTAGCTTATATTAAAACCAGGCTTTTTTAATAATTTTAAATTTTTATTTTTTTCTATTGCCGGGATATCAGCTGGTGATGGTTCAATTATTATATGACATTCACCAGTTTTTAATTTTTGGTATCTAACGCTAGCATCAGGATTGATGGAAAAAACTAAATTGTCTATTTTAGGTCTTTTGCCGAAATATTTATCAAATGCCTTGTATCTAATGAAAGAGTCCTTTACATATTTTTTATAGACAAAAGGACCTGTCCCTATAGGATAATAATCAATATTTTCCTTTTTGTTGATCTTATCTAAATGTTTAGCATATTCATTAGAGAGGATACTAAAAAAACTCATAGCCATAGTTGATAAAAAGGGAGCATTGGGTTTATGTAGTATGAATTTAACAGTGTAATCATCTACTTTAATTATTGATTTTATTATTTTTTTCATATTCATTGAATTAAAGTAGTCATATAGGCCACCATTTACCATATGATAGGGATGTTTTTTATCAAGCTGTCTATTTACAGAAAACAAAACATCATCGGCATTAAAACTTCTGGAGGGGGTAAAGTATTTTGTTTTGTGAAATGATATATTTTTTCTCAATTTAAAAGTGTATGTTTTTTTATCTTTTGATATGCTCCAAGATTTTGCCAGTGCTGGAATTAATTTAGTCGTTCCATATTTATGCTCAATTAATCTGTTGTAAACAGTATGAGTAGAGGCATTATTACTGGTTCCATCGGTAGTAATTTGGGGATTAAATGCTGTTGGACTTGCCTCTGAACAATATACAAAAGTTTTAGTATAAATTTTAGGAGTAAAAAAAATTAGTATTAAAAGATATTTCATAGGTTTCTAAATAACTAAATAATACATTATATAATTTGGGTTTAGTTGTCGAAGATTAGAGCATTAAAAAAGTAAAATAATAGTACTACTTGGCTATGACTCTTTATGACTAGTTTAGTCATAAATTAATTAAAAATTTTATTTTTAGTTTTTATCATTTTTCAATTTGTATATTTTGTATATTTATTTCTATTATTTTGATCTTATCATGATAGGTTAGGTAAAGAGCAATCAATTGATAATTTTATCAAATAAGTAAAGAGGTGTATTAGATTGTTAATACTCCTTGTTTTATGGGGATGTAAAAATATGCATAAATGTGTTTTAGGATGCTTTTTTAATATGGTCAAAGTAGTTAGGTTTTATATTATTAAGGGTTATAGGAAAAGTTCTAACTTATTGTAAATTATATAGAATTAATATATTAATATATATCGTTAATTTCTATTATGTATATACTTAAAATCTAATTATATTTTGTAAATATTACATATTAATGAACATAAATGTAGCTATAAATTTTAAATTATAGTATTGCTTTATAAATGTATTAATTTTAATACATTTATAGGAGGTTATATGAAAAAACATTATTTTATTGTTTTATTATTTATATCTTTAATAGGATGTAAATTATTGGATTTTGAAGGTAAGTTAGATGTACTTTCACCTATAACACTTAGTTATAAGAAAAAAGAACTTATTTTATCACCTAGTACTTATGAGGTAAAAGCTGATATCTTTTCTAAAAAAGAGCAGGGAAAAGAGAATAACTATTTACAAATTAAGCTTTTAAAATACAAAAATGGAAGTATTAATTTAGACCCTATAAAATTGGCAGAAAATAAAAGTGTAACCACTATTCATGGTAAAAATTATATTGTAAATTCTAATATTGAATCTAGAACTAGCAGTGGTGGAGAATATTCAACAACTGTTTCATGCACTTATAGTGATTATGTATATAGATGTGATAGAGAAAATTCTTTTAATCATGGACATGGCTGTCAAGAGGAAACAGATCCTTTTGAAGATAGGAATGAAACAGAATTATGTAGAAGAAACTTATTCAGAGAAGATACTTGTGAACATGTTTATGAAACTATAAGAGGAACACAGAGTGCTATAGCAAAAAAAACTACAACTTATAGAACTTTAAGAGTTGATTTTGCTTCATCTTCTTCAGGCGAAGTTATGGCAAAACTTAGTGCTTCTTATTCTTCAAGTAGTACAAGAATTTTACGAAAAACTGGTTCATGTAATTAGTTTTGTGTTTTAAGGGCATAGATTTCTATGCCCTTAAACTTACACTACTCATTTTTCCCCTACACAAAATAAATAAGTACTAATGATTTTTGTTCTTAAAAGAAGTATATTTCTCTTTACTAGGTGTATAATTTTATAATACAACACATAGTGCTATGAGATTTTATGCATAAATAAAAATACTGGTTATAATAATTTCTATGGGCAAATCAAAAGCTATCCGAGAGAAGATTCATAAAGTTAAAAAACTAGCAGATGAAGTTCTTCTTGGAAAATCTACTCAGTTAAATCTTGCTATCATTAGCTTAATTAGTGGAGGACATCTATTAGTTGAGGATGTTCCAGGTGTTGGCAAGACTACCATGGTGTATTTATTAGGAAAATTATTAGGGCTTGAGGTCTCTAGAATTCAATTTACCAATGATCTTTTACCATCTGATATTATAGGTACTACTGTTTTTGATAAGGATAGTAATTGTTTTAATTTTAAAAAGGGGCCTATCTTTGGACAATTGATATTGGCTGATGAGCTAAATAGAGCTAGTCCTAAAACTCAGAGTGCATTATTGCAGGCAATGGAGGAGAAAAAAATTAGTGTAGATGGTAAGTACTATGAGTTAGGTGTGCCATTTATTATAGTTGCTACTCAGAACCCTATACAGCAAATTGGAACTTTTCCCTTGCCGGAATCTCAGCTTGATAGATTTTTTATGAGTATTTATTTAGATTATCCTGCTAGAGAGTATGAACATATTATTATAAAATCTGATAATATTATGAATAAAATTGAAAATATAGTACCTGTTTTGAGTGTAGATGATTTAAATAATTTATCTAAAATTATATCAGATATTCATATATCAGATGATATCTTAAATTATATTTTAGATATATTAGCTATAGGTAGGAATAATGAACAGCAAGGGGTTACTCTTTCAACTAGAGCTGGCAAGGACTTAGCTTTGGCGGCAAAGGCGTATGCTATGTTAGAAAATAGAGATTTTGTTATACCTGAAGATGTGCAAGCGGTATCAATTTCTATTTTAAGTCATCGCCTTGGAGGACTAAATGGAATAAAACATGGTCAAATTCTAGCAGATGAGATCATTAAGCAAGTCTCTGTATCTTAAATGGGAAAACAAAATAGAATATACATTATACCAACTCGTTTTGGATTTTATTTTCTTTTATCGGTACTTATTTTATTTATAATTTCTTTAACTTATGCTCATCCTCTTGCTTTAATTAGTACTTTCTTTTTTTTATCTCTAATTATTATATCTGCAGTTTTTACCCATTTTAATATAAAAGATGTCGAACTAAATAAATGTATAATACATCCTTTAATTTTAAATGAAATAAAGTTTTCTATTTCAAATCATAGTAAGTCAAAAAAATACGATATCAAAATAACTATGGGTAAAGATAAAAAATTTTTTAGTAATATTACGGATATTGATGTTAGAGAAAATAAGTATATTATGTGTAAATATAATTTAGCTAGAGGAAAGTATAAATTAAATAGAGTATATATAAATACAACCTATCCCTTTGGAATTTTTTATGCTTGGAAATTTTATAATGTAGATAAATCATTTTATGTTTATCCTAAAGAGAGGGGAAATATCTCCCTACCGACATTAATAGATGATGATTATTACAGAGAAAAAGATAGTGGTAATGTAAGTAGCAAAATTGGTAATGAAGACTTTATAGGTCATAGAAATTATCAAAGAGGAGATAGTTGGCATTTAGTAGATTGGAAAGCATATGCTCGTTATGATCAATTATTGTATAAGATATTTTCAAATTATAGCTTTGATGCAAAAGTAGAATTATCTTATGACAAGTTATCTTTTTTAGATAGAGAGTCAAGGTTACAACAATTATCTAAGTGGCTTTTTTATGCTCATTTAAAGGGGCTTTCTTTTAAATTGATAATGCCTAATCAAGATCATGCAAAATGGGGTAGAGGTGAAAATTTTTTAATTTATAATTTAAAAAAATTAGCAGAGTTTGAGGTAGAGTGGAAAAATTTATAAATTCTAAATTTGCATTGACAATAATCTGTACTTTTATTTTTTGGATACTTATCTTTCCGCACATATATCAGTATTCAATGATGTTTAATATCTATTTATTATTTTTAACTATATTAATTGTGTTTTTTAAATTTAAATATCAAAAGATCAATAAATTAATTATTATATTTTTACTTGTTGTTGGATTAGTTTTAATTTTTGATCAATTTAGATCTTTAAGAGGCGTAGAAGTAGGATCGGCATTACTTTCTATTTTAGGTCTCTTAAAGATTCTAGAAATGAAAAATAAGAGAGATATATATCCGTATGTCATTATGATGCAGATATCTCAAGTGGCTAATTTAATTAACTCCGAGGATTCTTGGTTAATAATTCATTCAGTGATATCAGTACCGTTATTATTTTTACTTATATTTTTTATAAAAGAAGATAAGTTAATATTAAATGCTAATAAAATAAAATCATTTTTAAAAATTATATTATTATCAATTCCTCTTACTATTGCTTTTTTTATTCTTTTTCCTAGAATAAATTTTTTAGGGTTTATTGGTGCAAAAGAAGAACTTGTTCAGACTGGTTTTACCGAAAAACTAATTTTAGGGGAATATTATAGAATAATTAATAATGATAAAGTTATCTTTAGAGCTAAGTTTTTAAAGGGTACAACTGATATTAGCAAATTGTATTGGAGAGGAGCTGCATTAGATAGGACTGATGGGTTTAATTGGTATAAAGGTAAGATAAAGAATTTTGATAGATATTCTATTACAGATAACCAAATCTATCGTTATGTGATAGAATTTGATGAAAGTGAGCAGACAAATTTATTTTTATTAAAAAATACTAATAAGTTTAACAATAGAGCTTATAGAGCTTCTGGTAAATTAATTAAGCAATCTGCAGATACATATCGTTTTATTCCCTACGGTAAGCAGAAAATTAGATTTGATTTATCAGTCTTTGATGTTAAAAAATATTTTCTTACCAATAAACAAAAAATAAGATATCTACAATTACCAGAAAATATTAGTAAAGAGGTAAAATCATTTGCTAGAGATTTTATCAAAGATGGAGAAAGCAAAAGAGAGTTAATTATTAGGTTTTTAACTAGATTTAGTAAAAATAATTATAGTTATAGCTTAGAACCTAATTCTCAAAATAATACTCTTAATAAATTTTTTTTTAAATCAAAAACTGGATTCTGTGAACATTATGCTTCAGCTACAGCGATATTTTTTCGTTTATTTAATATTCCAACTAGGGTAGTTGTAGGTTTCCATGGAGGAGAATACAATCAATTAGGTGATTATTATCTAATATCAAATGAAGATGCCCATACATGGGTGGAAACTTGGCTGGATAAAGAGGGATGGGTTAGTTGGGATCCTATTTATTATATTTCCCCCGATAGAATTAATCTAGGTATGAAGAATCTACTTTTAAAAAGAGGTAGTAAAAAGATTAGGTATAGATTCTATTTTTTGGATAAAGTCTTTTTATTTATAGATAATATTAGTTTTCAATTAAATCAATTTATTATGGGTTATGATTATGAATTTCAAAGAAATATTTTTAAAAATTTAGGAAAAAAATATAGGTCTATATTATTTATAATTCTATGTATTATTACTTTTATTTTTATTTTTGCACTGTATTTTCTACTTACTAAAAGTTCCTCAAAAACATCTTTAGTTGATAAATGGTATGTTATTCTTTGCAAAAAATTAAATAAATTTAAAGCTAGAAAGCATTATATGGGACCAATGCAGTATTTAAATTATGTTTGTCCACTTGTTTCTGATGATAAGAGACAAATTGTGATTGATGCATTTTCTCTATATATTAAACTTAAATACTCGGAAAGTAATTTTGCAAAAAAAGAGCAAATTAAAAAATTTTGTAAGTTAGTTAAAATGGTTTAGGTTGATATTTAATTTTCTTTAAGTAATAATCACTTTTATGAGTGATAAACCTTGTGGAGTCATGTCTTCTCAAACAATGGCAATGCCAGCTGATGCCAATGCATCAGGAGATATATTTGGTGGTTGGCTATTATCGGAAATGGATATAGCAGGTTCTATCATTGCTCAAAGGATGGCCAGAGGCCGAGTAGTTACTATTGCCATTGATGGAATGAGTTTTTTAAGGCCAGTTTTGATTGGTGACACTGTATCTTGTTATAGTGAGATTACAAAAATTGGAAAGACTTCTATTAAAGTCAAAGTACAAGCATGGTCTTGTCGACCATTTTCCAGTCGTAAAATTAAGGTTACGGAGGGATTGTTTACATATGTTGCTATAGATGAAACTAGGCAACCAGTACCTGTTGGAAAAAAACTAAAAAAGAAAAAAAGAGAGAAAGTCTAAATGAAAGCTAGTTTTCAGTACTTGCTAGTAAAGAATCTTAGAGGGATATAATTTGTCGTTAATTATAAATGCCATCAATGTAAAAAAAACTTATAAACTAGTTGAAGCATTAAAAGGTGTTAGTATAGATATTCCCCAAGGAAAAATATCTGCGTTAATTGGCCCCAATGGTGCGGGAAAGACGACCTTTATAAAAATTATACTGGGTTTAGTTTATCCAGATTCTGGAGATATAACTGTTGACGGCATACCAATTAAAAAGGTCTCAATTCGTGAGCATATTGCCTATCTTCCAGAAGTGTTTGGTTATTATCCTTACAGTAGTATTGAGTATACCCTAATTTATTTTGGAAAGATGAGAGGATTAACTGGCAAGCAATTAAAGGATAAATTAGAGGAAAATCTTAAATTACTTAATATTTCCTCTTTGAGAAGTAGAAAAATTTCTACTCTATCAAAAGGACAGATTCAAAGAACAGCAATAGCTAGCACTTTAATGGGTAATAATAAGATTTTAATTTTAGATGAACCTTTCTATGGGTTAGATCCCATAGCCATTAAAGATATGAAGGATTTATTTTCCAATTTAGTTAAAGAGGGAAAAACTATTATAATAAATTCCCATATTTTAACTGAGATGGAGCAAATTTGTGATAATGTTTATATTATAAATGAAGGCTATTGTATAGGTTCAGGAGAGATTTCTCAGTTAATTGGCAACGATAGTTTAGAAAATTATTTTTATAAAAAGGTTAATAAAGAAACATGAATGGCAGATTTTTGATATTAGTTTTAGATACAGTTAATAGACTCTATAGAAATAGGGTCATAGTGTTTGTAGCTATTGCTACTATTTTATTTATAAGTATGACCTCTTTATATATAGGAAGTAGTAAGATAGCTAATGCCGCCTACTATGGGGTATTAAATAGTTGGATTACCTTTTTATGTCTATTTATTGCCCCTAATTTAATTCTTGATGATATAGAAAATAAAACTTTAGAACAAATACTTGCTTTACCTATAAGCCGTTATAAATATATCTATTCTAGAATTTGCGGTGGCCTTGTTATTATTATGCTTTATTATATTATTTCTATTATTATTATAAATACAGTCCACTATGTTAACTCTAAAACTCTACTTACAAATAGTGGAATTTTTTTAGGTTTTATTATAAATACATTTCGAGCCAGTTTAATTTTAACTATGGGGACATTATTATCCCTATTTTTAAGTAGGCGTTGGGCCACGATAACTTCAGTATTAATTTATGCCTATATGTCGTTTGCCTACTATTCAGTAGGTAGTATTGGAATTGAGGAAATTTTAAATCAGTGGTCAAATTACTCCATATTTAATATGATCAATACTGTAATTTGCTTGTTTTTGTACTATTTAACCCCCCATTTAAATATTTTGTCGGATATATCAAACGCTATGATGGGATCTGGAAAATTAAATAACTTAAATTATTTAAAAGAATTTTCCCATATAATATTTACTGGTCTGTTATGGAATATTATATTTGTATATATTTTTAAAAAAAGAGATATTTAAATAAATTTACCTATAGTTGATAGATGCTTTTGATTTAATTTATGCCCTTGTCCTTCAAGAGTTATAAATTCTCCCCTATATCCTAATTTTAAAAGTTTTTTATATCTTTTTTCTGCTAGTTTTATGTCGATAATACCATCCTTTGCACTACAGATATTTATAACTTCAATTTTTCTGTAATTTTTCAATTTGTCTACTCTAAATGAGGAGTTTATAGCTATAATTTTATCTACTTTATAAACTAATTCCGATACAAATAACGATAGATATCCTCCTTGGGAATATCCAATAATAGTTATGGGAAGTTTTACAAATGATGATAAAAGTTCTTTTAGTACTATTGATGGGCAATAATAATCAATTAAAAATTTATCATTTTCCTTATCATAAAAATACCAAGAATAGCCTTTTATTAAGTCTTTTTTTAAAGAGGTCTTTTTTATAGGAAAGTATCCTGGAATGGGAAATGGTCCATTGGGAGCTATAATTGTCTGTTTTTTTGGGATTAAAGGTTCAATTAACTTATATAACTCTTCTGCTTTTTGCATATATCCATGCAACAAAAGGTATATTCGAGATGCAGCATCCCCCTCCCTGTAAATGCTAGAAATTGGTACAGGGACATTTATCTCTTTTGTATTATTATAACCTATTGAATTCATGCAATATCTTGTTTAGCATTTTGTCACCGCTCTTTACCCTTAATCTATATTATGGTAAATAAAATGGCTAATTTTATTAAAATCAAGGAGTTAAGTAATATGAGAACTGTTTTATTATTATCTTGTTTTTTGCTAATTAAAATTTCCTATAGTGCCGATACATTAGTTATATCGGATATAGATGATACTTTGAAAGTATCAGCTACGGCCATACCTAAGGAGGCTATAAAAAGGACAATTCTAGTAGATGCTAGATTTTCAGGTATGGCATTATTATTGAAGGAATTGATGAGATTACCTAATTCAAAAATATCTTATGTAAGTGCAGCTCCAAAGTTTTTAAGCCGATTTCATGCAGCTTTTTTAAAGGCTTTTCCTAATGGTAATTTGTATTTAAGAGATCAAATGAACGATGATGTCATACAATACAAATTAAGTGCTATTAATAGAGAAATTAAAAATAATAAGCCAAAGACAATTATACTCATAGGGGATAATTCTACCTTTGATCCACATGTTTATGATAAGGTAGCTAGAGCTTATCAAAATAGAGGAATTAGAGTTATTACTTTTATTCGTCATATGTATTCAGATAGATCTAAAATTCTTTTTGGGCAAATTCCCTTTATAGTCCCGGCAGAAATTGGTATTCATTTAGCAAATTTAAAAGTAGTTACAAAGAGTTGGGCAGATTTTTTTGCTAAGTCAGAAATTCGTAGAGTCCTTGCCGATAGAAAGAGGTATTCGACATCAGAGCAGTATTTTCCATCTTTTCAAGATTGTAGGAATTATCGCTGGACATTAGGAGATGGCTATAGATTTTTGAGAGCAAAAATTAGAGATATATGTGCAAAAGCTCCCCAGTTATTAGAAATTGATTAGGGAAATTATATGTTTTATAAGTTTTTTTATACTATTTTTTTATTTGCAGCTTTAATGTTGGCTGGATGTAATAAGGATAAAAAACTTGATATAAAAGATGGTAATAGTGACGATAATACATTATCTCCATCTGCTATTTCTGAAAAATTAAATGATGGTATAATAAATAGTGATAAAGTATTAATTATTTCCGATGTAGATGATACTTTAAAAATAACTGGAGTAGGTAATGCTGGTGTAGCAGCACATAATAATTATAATACTAAGCGTATGTTTTTAGGGATGCTTCCTATCTATGAATATTTAAGTGGATTGTCTAATATTAGGATATCCTACATTAGTGCAGCTCCAGAGTATTTTTCAGGGGAATCTCAAAGAGAGTTTTTAAAACAATTTCCTAAAGGAAATCATTACTTAAAGCCTAGTGTTTTTGATAATTCCTATGAGTATAAGGTTTACACCATTAAGAGAGAAATAGAAAAATTTAAACCTATAAGTATTATTTTAATAGGAGATAATCACTCTACTGATATTAATGCTTATAATAGAATAGCTGATATCTATAATAAAAAAATTAAAGTAGTGACTTTTATTCATATTGTCTACTCAGGTAGTAATAGAAAATTATTTAAAAATCAAATACCCTATGTTACCGCTGCTGAATTAGCAGCTCATTTGGGTGATTTGAATTTTATTGATAAAGAGTGGGCGGAGGAATTCATACAAAAAGAAACTATTAATATAATTGATGCTGATAATAAAGTTTTATCTCAATATTTTCCCCTTTTTAAAAATTGTAGTGATTATCATTGGACATTGGGAAATAACTACGCAGAACTAAGGAATAAATTAGAGGAAGTTTGTGCTAAATCTAAGCTTATAAATGCAAGAAGGATCCACAATGGTCCTCCATGATAATGTATTGTCTTACTAATGTATTCTGATAATTGTAATTTTGTATTGGGGTTGTAGTTAATAATTAAAAGTAGTACTATTAATTGCTTTATGTTTTTTTATAAGTTTCATATTTTATTTATTGCTTTGATTTTAGTATCAACTAGTTGTTCTAGGTTTAGAGCAGAAAGATTAGGTAGTGAAGAATCTGATGAAAAGGCATTAAAAATTACAGATAAATGGATTCAAAAGGATACAGAAAAGGCAATTAGTTCTGTTATAAGTAATATGAAGTCTCATAATGGCTTAAGAAAGTACTTAAGGAAAAGAGGCAAAGCACCAGCTATTTTTGTAGGAGAGATAAAAAATTTAACTAGTGAGCCATACTTTCCAGTAAATGATTTAAGTGATGAGCTATTAAATTCAATATCACAAACAGGTGATTATGTTTTGGTTGATGATAGTCAAAGAGAAGCTCTTTTAAATGAAATAACTTATCAAAAAGATGGTATGGTTTCTAAAAAGACTGTAAAGAAAATAGGTAGACAAACTGGAGCAGATTTAATGATTTTTGGTAATGTTTATATGAAGTCGTCTGCTAGAAAAGGCAAGACAATTAAGCAATACTCTATAAATATTCGTATGACTGATATTGAGAAAGGTGTTGAGGTTTTTCGTACTAGATTTAAAATTTCAAAGTATTCTAAAAAATCATTTATGGGCTGGTAATGGCCTTTTATAGAGGCAACTCTTTTAAAATACTATTTATTTTTCTATTTGCCTCTTGTAGCACTAAGATTCCAGAAGAAATAAAATATCAAGCCATATTAAAGTCAAAGGATTATCAAAAGGCACTAAACTTTATTGAAAAATCTTCTGAATACCAAAGAGAAAATAGCAAACTACTAACTCTTCTAGAAAAGGCAATGCTATATCATAGACTAGATAGATTTCAAGAATCTCTAGAGTATTTAAGACAAGCAAAAGAATTGGCAAATCAATTATATACTATAAGTATTAAAAATAAATTAAAGTCATTTTTAACTTCTGATAGAAATGATACTTATTATGGAGAAAAGTATGAAATTTCTATGATAAATTTCTATATAACTCTAAATAACTTATTATTGGCACAAGATGAGTCAAATTCTAAGCGTAAAAGAAACTTTTTATATAATTCTAGAGCTGCAATCGTTGGATGGGATTCCTATTTAGAGGACATTAAAATTGAAGGAAGAGAAAAGGCTATTTTTAAAGACGATATGTTAGCTAAAACTTTTGGGGCCTTAGTTCATAATATAGTAGGAACAAGAGCAGATATAAATATTTCTAAAAAATTGCTTGAAAATGGGCAGCAGTTGTTGCTTAAAAATTATAATGCTTATCCTAGTTATAATAATTCTTATAAAAAATTTATAAAAAATTTTAAAAAACTACCTAAACTATCTAAAAAAGAACTCAAAAAAAATTACTTATCACAATCTAACCACTACAAGGCGTTAAATAGTTATTTAAAAGGTAGGGCCAAATTAAAATATCGACCAGACTTATTAATACTCTTACAAGAGAGTTTAATTCCAGGTAAAGTTCCAAAAAATTATATATATAATTTAGGGGCAGTATTAAAAAGCAAAGATAGCCCAGCTGTTGTTAAGATCGTTGCAGCTATTGGGCGATTAGTGCTTTTGGATTTTATGATCAGGGAATTAGGGCTTTCTGCTAATGCCAGTAATTATAACCCTTTTGAGTATTATCTTGATGTTAATTTTTTATTTCCATTAACTAATATTATTGCTTCTATTAATTTTCAATTGCCTACTATAGCCAAACATCCTAGCTATAGAAATGTGTATTTAAGAGTTAAAAATCAAAAAGGTACCGATATTTACAAAAAGGAGATACCATTAATTGCCCCTCTAGGAGACATTGCCCAACAGGCAGTAGAGGAATCTTCAGCATTTAAATATATAAAGACAGGATTTAAAGTAGCAGTTAAATATATCTTGGCCGCAGCAGCTGCCTATAAGACATATAGCTCTCTTTCAAAATCCAAAGAGACTGGAGGGTTAGCTAAACATATAGCGGTAGTTCAGTATTTAGCAGCAGTTAGGTTAATTGAAAAGGCCCAAGCAGTTGACCTTCGTCAATGGAGATCTCTACCATCTGCGATTAGGATTTTAGATATAAACTTAGCACCTGGAAATTATAAATTATCTTTTTACAAATCAACAAAAGATGGTGGTAAAAATTTATTTTTTGAAAAGAATATTGTTATATCAAATAAAAAGAATCAAATACCTAAGATTTTAAATTTGCAAATATAGAAAATTATTTGATAAATAACTGACTGTATTTATATAAATTAGGATATTTTTTCTAATTATTTATATATTTAAAAAAATCTTAATAATTTATTTTATTTTTATCGAATAACCCTCTATGGGAGTAGCTACTGTATTGCTAGTATTTATGACTTTTAATCTTTATGCTAAGGACTTTATTCGCACTCAAAGAGTCATACACCGAGATATAGATTATAATAGGATATGGAGCAAAGAACTCGGAGAGAATAAAGTTGGAATAACTAGTCTAGTTAAAATATTAGAAAAGTCAAAAGTTGGATTAGAAATTGTAAAGGCAGCTAGAGAGAAAACCGATGATCTCTATAGTATAATTAAGCCTGGAAGAGTTTCTTTAATTGATACTTCACTTCTTAGGAATTATTCTTCAGAAGATATTTTGGATGTTACCTATAAGAATGTCTCAAAGATAACTATCAATAGGGATTTGACAGTTGTTGATGCTGTTTTAGACCTAGCACATGAACTAGTACATTTTATCAAAAGAGGACCTTTTAATCCATATGAAAACAATTTTAGCTTTAAAGATTTTTTGATTTCAACAATTGAGGGAGAGGGGGGAGAAGTGGATGCCTATATTTTAGAGTGTAAGATAGTTCTTGAATTATTTAAAAATTTAAAAAATTTAAAAAATAAGTGTCAATTTGTTTTTAAAGATGGTGTAGTTAATCGCAAAAAGTTAGTGAAACTATTTTATAGATTGGGGGGCTATTACAAACAATTTATAGATGAGATAAAGCGTTATAATTTATCTATTGATCAATTTCCACATATTAGCTCAAAAGAGCCGTACTTTATATCTTCTGCCTATGGTAGGCCATATCCAGTTGCTACTATATATGAGTATAACTCCATTTTATATAATTCCTGTATAAATGATTCCCGTCGTATAAATATTGCTAAAAAATACATTAAGATGGAAAACCTTACTAAACTAGAGAATTCATTTAACAAAAGATGTCGTCAATATATTTCATCTATAGACAAGAACTAATATTGACGAGAAAATTATTAGTAGAGTAAACTTTTACCACTAACATAGAGTTGTAGATAATGCATGACAATATTATACTTACCAAGGTAGATGACTTATTTAATTGGGGTAGAAAAAATTCTCTTTGGCCAATGACTTTTGGGCTTGCTTGTTGTGCTATTGAAATGATGGCAACGGGAGCTTCAAAATATGATCTTGAGAGATTTGGATGTGGTGCTTTTATGGCCACACCTAGAAGATCTGATTTAATGATTGTAGCAGGTACTGTTACTTTAAAAATGGCAACTAGGGTAAAAGTTTTATTTGAGCAAATGGCGGAACCAAAATATGTCATCTCAATGGGTTCCTGTGCAAATAAAGGAGGTCCCTATTGGCAGCATGGATACCATGTTTTAAAGGGAGTAGACGAAGTTGTACCTGTTGATGTTTATGTTCCAGGTTGTCCACCAAGGCCTGAAGCATTAATTGAAGGTTTGATGACTTTGCAAAAGAAGATATCAAATGAAAGACTATTAAGAGATAAGTGGGTTAAAAATGCATGAGAGGGTAGTTGAGTTTTTACAAAGGGAAGTTTCTGGTTGTAATCCTATTTTAAATTCAGCAGAAATTGGCGATAGTTCTATAACAGTAGATTCAAAATATATATTTAATGTTTGTCGCTCCCTAAGGGATAGCTCTGAATTTCAAATGAATGTTTTGCAAACAATTACTGGTTGTGATTATCCAGAGTATGTTGAAGTTAGTTATATTTTAGCTAGTTTTATTAAAAATACTGAGCTCATTTTAAAGGTGAAATTGAATAAAATGGGCCAAAATGAACTTGTAGAGGTTGATAGTGTGAGTAATCTTTGGAAGGCGGCAAACTTTTGTGAAAGAGAGTGTTATGATTTGCTAGGAGTTGAGTTTACTAATCATCCTGATATGCGCAGAATTTTATGTCCCTATGATTGGCAGGGTTATCCTCTACGCAAAGATTATGTGGTTCAAGAAGTTTACAATGATATGAAAGTTGATCCACCTGATAAGATAAATACATCTGATCACTTCTTTTATAAGGAACTTATGGCAAAGGTTGATGACCCTAAAAAGGTTGCCTATAGTTGGAAAGAGGATAATGATGCAAAAAAATGAAGCATTAAAGTCAGAGTTGATGACAGTAAATATGGGGCCTCAGCACCCTGCTACCCATGGAGTTTTAAGACTTGAATTAAAAACAGATTCTGAGATTGTAAAAGAAGCTATACCCCATATTGGATACCTCCACCGTTGTAAGGAGAAGCATTCTGAAAATTTAGATTATCGAGGAATTATTCCCTATTGTGATCGTATGGATTATTTAGCGGCAATGAATATGGAGTGGGGTTATGTTTTAGCAGTAGAGAAAATGCTTAAAACTGAGGTTCCAATTAGAGCGGAATATATAAGAGTTATAGTTTCAGAACTTCAAAGGATAGCGTCACATTTGATGTTTTTTGGAACTTATGCCATTGATTTAGGAGCGTTTTCTCCATTTTTGTATGCTTTTCAAGATAGGGAGCATATATTGCGATTATTTGAAGAATTATCTGGAGCACGTCTTTTATATAACTATATCTGGATAGGTGGTGTATGGAACGATATAACTGATGATCAATTAAGTAGAATTGATAAGTTTTGTGATGATGTTAAAGAGAATATTAAAAAATATCACGATCTTGTGGGGGAAAATAAAATTTTTGTAGAGAGAACCTCTAATATTGGAGTTATTGATAAGGAAATGGCATATCAATATGGAGCTACTGGTCCAGTTTTAAGAGGTTCAGGTATTGATTGGGATTTAAGGAAAAAACGCAGTTATAGTCTTTATGATAAGTTTGATTTTAACACTGTTGTAGGAAGTGGAGAGAAGGGAACATTGGGAGACTGCTGGGATCGTTACTACGTTCGTGTTTTTGAAATTTTTGAATCCATAAAAATTATCAAACAATGTCTTGATGGTATTGAAGCAGGCCCTATTATGGGAAAGGTTTCAAAGATCATAAAAGTTCCAGCAGGTGAAATTTATTTGAGGACAGAATGTCCCAGAGGAGAGCTCGGATATCATTTAATATCAGATGGAGGGAAGACGCCATACCGTCTAAAGGTAAAGTCTTCTTGTTTTACTCATGTGTCTATGCTTCCAGAGTTAAGCCCAGGACTTATGATTGCCGATATGGTTGCAACTGTGGGAAGTATTGATATTGTATTAGGAGAGGTAGATAGATGAATAATAATAGAGAATTAACCCTTTATAAGTGGTTTGCAAATGTATTTAATACCATTTATACGGTATTTAAAGGAATGAGAATAACTCTTTCTTATGTATATGGAGCAAAGCCAGTCACTATTGAATATCCAGAGGTAAAAGAGTCCATACCCAATAATTCAAGATCTCGTTTGTTTAATGATGCGGATAATTGTATTTCATGTCTGCAATGTGCAGTTGCTTGTCCAGTGGATTGTATTTATATTGCGGCAACTAGAAGAGATAAAGATGCAGAAAAAATAAAAACTAAAAATGGAACACCTATTCGTTTGGATTTGCATCAGTTTACTATTGATACATCTCTTTGTTGTTATTGTGGACTTTGTACTACTGTTTGTCCTACAGAGTGCTTAACTCATACAACTGATTATGAATTTGCTCAATATACAGTTTCTTCTATGAAGTATGACTATTTAGCAGAAGACATTAGAGCTTGGAAACATCGTATAGTTAAGTAGTTTATTCCATACATAAATAAATTTTCTTTTTATCTATTCCACTTTTTATACATAATTCTTTTATGGATAATAATATTTTTGTTCTCTTTGGTCTAGAATAGCGAATTTTATTATCAAAACTTTTTATAAAATTATCTCCTAATATTTTAGATTTAGGGTAGTTAGCTTTTACTTTTGCAAATACTTCAGGAGTGAAGCGAATGACTCCTAACGATATATAACTAATTTTATCAAGAGAAATGGCATTATTTAATTCAATAAGGAGGTTTTCATATTGCTCTTGATAATTATCGCTATATATAATGGGATCAAAATGAATTCCAATAGGGAAGTTATTTTGATGTAGTTTTTCTATGGCCTCTAATCTCTTTTTTAGAGAGGGGGTTTTATTTTCAATATTATAAGTTATGTCATGAGGACTAAGTGAAAATGTTGTTATAATATTAGCAATAGGTTGTTGTTTAAGTAGCTGTGTTATATTATTTGATTTTGTTCTAAGTTCAAGCTTTGCAGAGGTTAGATTTTTAAAGAGGTCAAAGTAATAGTTTAGTTCACCACTTAAATGAGATAATGCTAAAGAGTCGGAAAATTCTCCAGCATGAAACCAAATAGTTTTGCTTTTATTAGAGTTTCTATAAATATTCTCAATTTCGTTTATAATGTCTTTATAATTTAAAAATAGTACTATATCAGGAGAATTAAAATATCCTTGAAGGTAACAATATTGACATTCATAAATACAATTATATGAATTTATAAAATAATAATGTGATTCTCCATGTAGTCCATAATTATCAGGAGTTTTTTTAATAAGAATTCCTCTTTTTTTAGCTAAAAAAAGATTTAAATTATCTCTTTTTTGTAGGTATGGTTTATATGTTTTCCCAAATATACTATTATATCTTTCAATTATTTTTACTTCTGAGTTATTAAATGAATTTAATATTTTTTTTACTTGTTTGTAGTTTTTAATATCATTTTCAATAAATATTTTATGGAACATTTTGCCACCAATTTAACAGTGCTTATTGTATTCTATAAAGTTATTTATCATATGGAGCTTGTTAGTACTATATAAAATTAGAACTTTTTATATAAACTCTTGAATTTATAGAGAGACTTAATCTTCCTTTCTTTTTTATTTATTGATAATTATTTTATAGTATGTATGCTTTATTATTTAAAGCATAATTCTTTAGTTTCACAATAGCAACTATATGTGTAATAATCATCATTATATGTGATAGTTTCCCATTCTTTACTCTCCCACTTATAACCAAACCTTTTACATTTTTTAGGACATAATGTTTCAGCAGTGTCATCTGTAAATGATTTTCTTGCTTCTATTCTTTCATAACATTGTTTTACGGAAGTATAGAATAATCTAGTTGTAGTTTCTAATTGATAAGAATTAAGAATATTATTTAATATGTAGTCAAAGAAATCTTTTGCAGCTGAAGAGACTATCTGTACTCTTTTATTATGTTTTGTAAGAATCTTATCTCTTTTTTCTTTAGAGGCTGTAATAAATTCTCTAGACTTTTTTAAAAGACCATAATTATAGTAATTAACCGCTATAGTATCAACAGCATTCTGTCTAGAAGCCGTCATGTAAGTGTTTTTATGGTTATTAAATCTTTTTTGTAATATAGGTTCCTTATTATCATCATGAATAACAGGAGGGGTTGCTGTTGGGTCAAAATTATCTTTATTTACACTAAATAATTCTCCCATTAAGGATAAGAAGCCCCTATATCTTGCATTAAATAGCAGATCTTTGTAGTCTATAGTTACAGCAAGACTATTAAGTTGTGATGTTCTATTAGAAACTCTATTTGAGAAAACCTCAATAGATTCTTGTAGCTCTTGAGTAAAATTTGCTAATGCCTCTGTTTCTACTTTACTTCTTGTGGCTAATCTACTTTTAGCTTCTGCAATTTTATCACTAGAGGTGTATGAATTGTTAAAAAGGTCTTCGGGGAATTCTTTTTCTCCAAAATTGGAAAGATAAACATCATCATTTTTAAACCAATTCATAGTATTGTAGCTTTTTTGGTATAATTGAGTTTCATGTATAATACTACGAACAATATTTAGAAATTTTCTTGTGTATTCATTATCCTTTATAAAAGAGCCTCCATAGTTATCAGCAATAATGCTGTCTACATTTCCTACTCCTGGATATCCTTCGTATAGAGGAATCATAGTAGAATCTGAATTAATATTGCTTTTAATTCCATGTTTAAAGTGGCCTGTTTTTTGAGCATTAATAATATCACTAAAAAAGATAGTTCCAAGTTCTATAAAGTCAATTCTAAAAGGTAGTTCTTCTGGGTAACTTATAGGTAAAACAACTCTAATATTAGAATTATTTGTTGTATTAGTGTAAAAACTAAATAATTCCTCTGGGAATATATCTTCATCAGTGGTCTTAGAAGAAAAATATTGGAGCTGAGAAGAAGATCCTTCTTCAATTGTTACAGCATTTAGGTCTAGTTTAGTAGCATCATCTCTTGTAATTTCTCTTGTTTTCCATGCCAATTTAATAGAACAAGCTTCATGTATACCAGATTCATTAAGAAGAGTTGGAGGTATTTGGAATTGTTTGATAAGAATTTTTCTTTTATCTGATAGCTCACAGTTATAGACATAGATGGAAAAGTTTTCAGCGATAAGTCTTACATAGAAGTGCAGGGCCTTTCTTTTAAGACTTAATTCATGATTAGTTATACCATTGTATTTAGAGCTGTTTTCTATGGTTTTTAATAATCCTTCTAATAGTATATTTTCATTTTCAACTTTATATGGATAATGGTCTTCTATTATTTTTCTTGCATCATTGTACTCATCAGATTCCCATTTAGTATTAATAATTTTTCTTAAGAATATTAATATCTTTTCACTAGTACTTATATTGTTAGTTGTATATATATTTGTATTAGCTTCAGAATTATATAATTTATAATTATAATATGGGTGAATATCTTCATCTGTAATCAAGGGTAAATCTGTAGAAGTAGATGTATTCATATCGTAAGCAGAACCATGATAAATTGACTTTGATAGAATGTTATTTCCTAAAGATATTAGCACATCTCTATTAGCATGTTTCCAGTAATTATCATAACGGATAGCTGTATTTACAGAATCTATATTACTGTAATTAGGGTTAATGTAATTTTTTTCTATATAGTTTTGCTCGTAAAGCTCATCTTTTATATAGGAATTTACATAAGATACAATTGATGTGTTGTAATTAGCAACTCCATTATAAAGATTGGTTATATAACTACCAATAGAAGGATTCAAATTAACATTACCATTATAATATTTAAATTTTGCACTTTTTGCTCTTTTTGTAATTTCTTGGTTAATTTTTTCTATTAAATCTTCTTTTATTTCTGATTTTGATAATTCATTTTTTTTGTATTGATTATAATATTTATCTGCTCTGGTGTTATAAGAGACCTGAATTCTCATATCTCTAGATGGTAAATAAGAAATATATCTTGACTTAGAATATATAGAGTTATTTACTGAATATGAATAAGTAGGTAGAAATATCCAATCTCCCCATTCTTTTCCAGACGCTATAATATCTTTATCTGTGGAACTATAGTTTGATTCAGAAAATTTTAGGGGACGGTCAGTTATGTCTGAAGAAAATTCTCCTACTTTTAAGTAAAACTGCTTATAACCATATTCAGGATCATAATTGTAAACATAATCTCTTTTGCGTATAGAAAAAGCAGTACTGCTACTGGAAAGAGCTTTTGTTGAAAACTGGCGAAGCATGATTCCTGCCATATAGGGTTTTGCATTAAAATATTCATTACTATATCCATTTTGTTGGAACCAGCTATTAAATCCTTCTATATTATAATCATGTGAATTAAGTTTAGATGTTAAATTTAGCATAATATAAGGCAATAAGGCATCGTAAGTATTGACTATATCTTCTTCTTTTTCATAACTGCTATCGTACATATTATTATCTAGATATTTTTTCATAGCACTTGTAAGTAATCTACTTCCAGGATGAAGTGTCCAAAAGAATTCACTTTCTTTTATGAAACTTTCATAATCACGTACATAACTAATATTTCCAATACAATCATTTGGATCATAGTAAGTATTTATATAATAAGGTTTATCTTTTAGTTCATCTGCTGAAATTTCATTTATATAATTCTGCAAAGAAGATATATCTATATAATTTTGAGATAATGCTGTTAAATAAGAGTTTTGTGACATATAAAATGGAAAAGGAGAGGGATTTTTAAATGGAAAGAAACAGCTTGTTTTAATAATAGATAACGGTTTTCCTGTTTTACCCATAACATGAAAATAATTAGTACTTCCCATGTAATTAGCATATCTTTCATAGAGAATTTCTTTTAAAGCTAGATCATAATTTTCATAAGCTTGATCAACCAATTCTCCTAATATAGTTTTTTTGTAAAAATTTTCCTGATTATTATCAGTATCATCTGAATTGCTTAGGTTATTTAAATTATATAGTGTTATAGATGATGAATCATTAATTATTTCTTCATTTAAATTAGCTCTAAGGCGAAACTCATAAGTTTTTCTTGCATGAATAGTCTCTAAATTATTCCTTAAGTTAGTAAAAGCATTTTGTCTTAATTTATAGTAAGCAGTTAATAAGGTTGCATATTCCTCACTCCAAGTTTGAATACCTTTTGCTCCATAAAGCTTATCCATATAGGCATTTGTTGGTAAGGCTAACCTATTCTTAATAATTATTTCATTATTACTATCAAGCTCAAACCCTCCTCTGCAAGCTCTTAATTTTGTTATAACAGGATTCCTATCAGAATATTTTTTATTATCTAATTTAATCAATTGATTCATAGTATCTTCTATACATTGTGCTTGTGCAAATGCTTCTATATCTGAAAATTTAGATTTTAGATATACATCTAAAATTAGTTTAGAAGTAATTAATAATGTTCTATATATCTCATACGCTGAAGCTATTTTTTGTGAATAATCTATATGACTTTGAGCTATTTCTGCCTCTAACTTAGTAAAATAAGCATTTACATGAGAATCAATTATATCATCATATAATTTATCAAGACTTTCTATATAATTTCCTTCATCACTAAGATTATAATAAGGAGCTAGGGTCATATCTTTACTTCTTGTTGCACTAATTATTTTACTTTTTATCTTTTCATGTCCTAAATGTTGTTCATTTCCTCCATTAAATATTTCTGCTATATGTCCAATGAACTTACTGGATGGGCCTTTTAATTGGTCTACAATAGCATTGGCATAGGTTGAAATTGTTGTAAGAGGTAGAGTATCTTTTCTAGGTTTTAATATACTAATATTATCGTCTATTGTATCAATAATTCTGTTGGTAATTATAGGCCTTATAATATCGATGGTTTCTTTTAACTCAACTTCTGATGGGCTTAGATTTCTATAATAGCCATGCTTATAGAATTTTTCTTGTTCAATCATTTTTTTAATAGTGCTTATATTTTGTATTTCAGAAAATCCTGCCATAATAGATGCGAATTTAGCCTTGTTTTCAATTGCTGTTGGAGTAGTCGTTTCAAATAAAATTCCCATTGCTGCTTTATTGATCAATGTGAAACTACTAGTTAAATGTTCAAATATAAGGGCATCAGACCCATCAAATATAGAGTCAAGTACAAAATCAGTTAAGTTGGTATTAGCAGCTTCTTCAATAATTGATTCAGTAGTTTTTGTCATAAATAACCTTGTAGTATTAGCAGTTTCAGATTTTTCAGATAAAGAAATCATTGGCCGAATTAAATTAGAAATTTTAGGATCGTAATTATTAATGGTATCAATATCAATAGTTATTTTTTTATTATTATGTATTTGTATATTATCTTGTGACTCTGGAATTTTTTCTATAGATTGCCTTGAAATGATAGTTTCTCCATTGCTATCAATATTATTGTCATTTTCAAAACTTAAATCTTGTACTCTCATCCTTAATATATATTCAATTGTACTGTTGGTAGCTTCTTCGTCGGAGATAGGAATATTTAGAATATTCTTATTATAAAGCTTATAAGAAATACTATCTTCTTCTGTAAAGGGAGAGCCTGATTTATTTTGCTCAGTTGCTTTCTTATTAAAAGAAATTTCACAAGCGTTTTGTGATAGAGCTGTATTTAAATGTAAATAATAAAAAACTAATGTAATCTTTGTTAATAAATATATTTTCTTCATAATGTTGGAATGCTAATCGGCACATCAATTTTTTTATTTAGAAAAATTTTAAAAAAAAAATAACATATTGAAATTTAATATTCGTTGACTAGATAGATAGAGGATTGATATTGAAACTAATAATGAAAACTTATGTACAAAGAATATCTAAGTTGTTGTTATGATTATAAAATTTAATTACATAAATCATAGAAAGCTATTACATAATATTTTAGTATTATTTAATTTTTTGAAAAGATAGTCATGGTATTAATATATTTAGAAACTATATTATATCTATTATTATTTTTAATGTTACTTAACATTAACTGATAAACTAAACAAGTTTTCTTTTTTAAAATGATTAAAACTCTATAATATGATGAAGAAAAATATAAGCTATAAACAACTTTGTTAGGTACTTTTGTATTTAAAGGATACGCTGTTATTTTCTATTATAATTTTTAAGTATACATAAACATCTGTTTAATCCTATTCTGCACCTGCTTTTATGAGTATCTTTATAACTTCTTTATGTCCTTGTTCTAAAGCGATCATTAATGCTGTCATGTCTTTATTGTTTTTTATGCTTACATCTGCTTTGCTTTCTATTAAAATTTTAACAATTTCCCAATATCCTTTATATGACGCCCACATTAAAGCTGTTTCATTATGTGTATTCTTAGCATTTACATCAGCATTATTATCAATTAGAACTTGAACAATTTCCTTGTGTCCTCTGTGAGAGGCCCACATTAAAGCGGTTACACCATGTTTATTTTTTTCATTTACATAAGCATTATTATCAGTTAAAAGTTGGACTACTTTTTTATTTCCTTTATATGATGCCCACATCAAGGCTGTTGATCCTTTGTTATCTGTTATGTTTATATCAGCACTATTGTCGATTAAAATTTTAACAATTTCCCAATATCCTTTATATGACGCCCACATTAAAGCTGTTTCACCGTTTATATCTTTAGCATTTATACTAGCATTTTCATTTATTAGAATTTGAACAATTTCTTTATATCCTTTTTGTGATGCCCATATTAAAGCTGTTAAATTACTTTTAGTTTTAGCATTTACATCAGCATTATTGTCAATTAGAAGTTTTACGATTTCTTCATGGCCTTGTTTGGATGCCCATATTAGAGCTGTTTCATTGTGTATATTTTTAGTACTTATATCGGCATTTTCATTTATTAGAATTTGAACAATTTCTTTATGTCCTTTTTGTGATGCCCATATTAGAGCTGTTTCACCATTTGTACTTTTTGCATTTATATCGGCATTTCTATTAATTAGGAATTGAACAATTTCTTTATGCCCTTTTATAGATGCTCGCATTAATGCTGTTAAATCGTTTATATTTTTAGCGTTTATATTAGCTTTTTCATTTATTAGTAGTTGAACAATTTCTTTATGTCCACTACTAGAAGCATACATCAGGGCTGTTGTTAGGAGATTGTCCCTTGCGTCCACATTAGCTTTACTATCAATTAAAAGTTGTACTACTTTTTTATTCCCTGCATGTGAGGCCCACATTAAAGCTGTTACACCATTTTTATCTTGTAAATTTATATTAGCATTGTTGTCGATTAAAAGCTTTACGACTTCTTCATGTCCACTATAAGAAGCATACATTAAGGCTGTTAAGCTATACTTATCTTTTGCATTTATGTCTATTTTATTATCAATTAAAACCTGAACAACTTCTTTATATCCTTTCTGGGATGCCCACATTAAAACTTTTACTTCTATTTCATATTTTTCTCTTGGATCTACATAAGTATTATTTTTTTTTATTGTTTTTACTAAATTTATAAAATCTTTAAATTGATCTTGAGCAATACATTTCCCAGAAAATGATAAAGTCATATAAAATAAGGTAGATACAAGTGCTAATTTTTGTTTCATTTTTACTCCCTAGATAATAAAATAATTTTTTTTAAAAAGTTATTTTAAGGTTAAAAGTATTACATTGTTATACGCAATGGTCCAAATGCTTTATATTAATTTTGTGATGCAGGACAATTTAAGTTAGCATATTTTATTTAATCAAAATACTTTATTATTTAATATATTATTAATTGACAAAATAAGTATATTAACAAATATAAATTAGTAGGTATTTTAAAAATAATCTTAAAAACTTAGGTATATAATTTAAAATATAATCAATATAAAAAGTAATATATAAGTTAATTATTACAGCAAGTGCCCTATTTAGTATCGCTACCTTTAATTAGGTCACACGCTTTTTTATAGGGGAAATTTTTTAATTGTAATATTAAATTATTCCACTGGGATTCATTTTCAATAGATGTATTTATAGTTACAGAAGTGTTTTCAAGATACGGGTGAAATGAATACTTGATATTTTTTCTTTTACCAATTAAGCACCTTAATTGCTCTTTTTTATTAAATAGCTCTGGGTCAAGTAATTTTTCCATTTCTTCTAATAACTTATTAGTTCTTTCTTTTAAAAGTAAATTTTTATTAATATCTATATCTTTTAAGATAAGATCAATATTTTTAAATTTTAAACTTAGTGATTTTTTCATTTTTAAGTATTGATTTTTTTGATAATTGGTAAAGTAGTAATTAGTTGGATAATCAATTAAATATTTACTTTCTTCTTTAATATTCAATTTGCTATCAAATTCATGAAATTTTTTTGAAAATATTTTTATATTATCTTTTGAATGTTTACATATGTCTATATTATCTTGGCCGCAATAGTCTGCAATTAACTTATAACAATAAAAGTTAATATTAAATCTATTACAAACGGATGCAAGTGCCCAAGCCTCTCTATCTACTAGATGGGCAAAGTTATTTAACTCACTTACATCTTCTTTATTTTTTATTCTTTTATAGGTACTTATAATATCTAGTTTTGCGTTCTTATTTTTTGTTGAAAAGCTATGAAATTCTATATCACTATCTTGTTGTTTGTAGCAGGTTCTGATAGCTTTAATTTCCATTAAGGGTAATTTTTTTTCTATTGCACCACAAATTCCATAATTTATAACTCTTTTTATATTACCTAATGTAGCTATAGATATGCTTAAAGCTTCAGTAGCATTTTGTAGTCCTTCACCACTTATTAAAATATAACTATCTAGACCTTTGTATAATAAGCAGCTTTCTGATCCTATAAATTTGCTGTCTTTATTTAAGAACTCTTTTGCCTCAGTTCTATGTGCAAAAACCTTAAGTGTTAATAACATAAGGTTTTTTTAGCATATACCGTTATCTTTGCAAAGTATATTAGTATAAAATTAAGCTTGATATTTCATAAAATATTATATGAGGGTAACTTATCGTATTATATGTAATTATTAATTATTTCTAGACAATATGTAATTAAAGGCAGTAAAATCTAAAATAGATATAATTAATAATATTCATAGAAATAAAAGATTTATTTGATCGATATTCAGAAGGAAAACTATGAGATTAACTATTTTTTGTATTTGTTTTCTATTTCCAATTTCCAATTTCCAATTTTTAGTTTAGAAGTTAATTCTGTGTCAGGAGAAAAAAGGTGAGCTTTAAATTTAATAAAATAATGAGTATTATTTTAATTGTATTTTTTATTTTAAATCAAAGTGCAAAGGAAGAGAAAATAGAAAAATTGAATAAAAATATAGATATATTTTTAAGTAGTATAGTAGATACAGGACTTGGCCATAAAGATATTGTAAGAACAATTTTAAGCTCTAGGCTAGAGTTAGTGAAAATATATAAGACTAGAGCAAAGAGATAAAGAAAAATCAGATTATATGTCGTGCAAGGAAGACTTTGATAATATTATGTCCAATATTATTAAATCAATTTCAGAATAAAAATAAGCTTTACCAATATAAACCTATAAACTAGATTAATGAGTGTCTCCGAGGTATATGATGTAGTTTTTCATGCTAAGCATAAATAATATAGATTTGCTAAATTGTTAAAA
This sequence comes from Bacteriovoracaceae bacterium, assembly GCA_965243505.1. Classification (GTDB taxonomy): domain Bacteria; phylum Bdellovibrionota; class Bacteriovoracia; order Bacteriovoracales; family Bacteriovoracaceae; genus CBDEVA01. The sequence goes on from CBDEVA010000006.1 coordinate 270,740, forward strand.
GTTCTTTAAAAAAAACTATCTATATGGGATTACTTGAAAAATTTTCACCTATTGGGTTTGGAGGAGCTTCTATAAGTGGAGATGGCGGTGGATATGGCTTTGGAAATATAAGTGATAATGATAGTAGCTCTCTTTTAATAGCAGCTTTTGAAAGGGGAGTTAGGCTATATGATACTGCACCTATATATGGGTTTGGAAGTAGTGAATATAAAATAGGAAAAACTTTTAAATCCAAAAGAGATGAAATCTTTATAGTTTCAAAATGTGGCGTTACTTGGGATCAAAATAAAAGGATTGATATGAGTAACGATCCAAAAGTTACTAGAAAAATGTTAGAGAGTTCTTTGAGAAATCTAAATAGTGATTATATAGACCTCTATATGATACATTGGCCAGATGAAAATATCGATATTAGAAAACCGCTTGAAATTTTAGAAAAGGCAAGAGAAAATGGCAAAGTTTTAAATATTGGATTATGTAATACATTTGTGGAAGATTTAGAAAAGGCAAAAGAAATTACAAAAATATCTGCTGTTCAGAATCAATTTAATGTTTTTAATTGCGAAATAGTGGATACTTTATTCCCATATCTAAGAGATAATAATATAAGTTTTATGAGTTGGGGAACTCTTGATAAGGGAATCTTAACTGGAAGAGTTGATAAAAAAAGGGAACAAGCAAAAGACTATGATGAATATGACTGTCGTAGGAAAGCTCCTTGGTGGAAGAGCTCTGAAGTGATAAAAAAGTTAGATAAACTAGATAGAGTTAGGCCTCTTTTAAAAGAGCATAATCATAGTTTAATGGAATTAGCACTAGGATTTAATTTATCCTATAAGGATTTAACCATTGCTCTTGTGGGAGTTAAAAGTATTAATCAACTTAATTCACTTTATTTAGCTCTCGATAACTTACCATCAAATAAATTAATAAGAGATATCTTAAGTATTATCAATGAAGATTAGTGTTATAATACCTACTTATAATAGAATTAATACCATTAAAAGGGCAATTGATTCAGTTTTAAATCAAACCTATAAGAATTTTGAGGTTTTAATAATAGATGATGGTTCTACAGATAATACTGGTAAATTTATTGAAAATAATTATAAAGATTCTCGCATAAATTATTTTTATTCAAAAAATAAAGGAGTAAGTTTTGCTAGAAATTTGGGAATAAAAAAGAGTAGTGGAGAATGGATAGCTTTTTTAGATTCTGATGATGAATGGCTATTGGATAAACTTAAAAAGCAATATGAAATTGCTAAGGAAGGTAAGTATTTATTGATTCATGGAGATGAGATTTGGATTAAAAACTCAAAAAGGATAAATCAAAAAAATATTCATAAAAAAAGTGGAGGAGATATTTTCAAAAGAAGCTTGCGATTATGTTTAATTAGTCCTTCAGCAGTTATGATAAATAGATGTCTATTTGATGATGTGGGAGTTTTTGATGAAAGTTTTCCAGTTTGTGAAGATTATGACTTATGGCTTAGGATTACTAGTAGATATAATATTGGGTTTATAAATTCTCCAATAATTACAAAATATGGAGGAACAGATAATCAACTCTCTACAAAATATAAAGCTATGGATTATTTTAGAGTTTTGTCTATGGTAAAGCTTTTAAAAGATAGAAGAATTTCTAGTTTAAATAGAGACGACATTTATAAGGAGATTCAATATAAGTCTAATATTCTTATAAATGGCTATAAAAAGTATAAAAATTTTAAAAAATTAGCTGAAATAAAATCTATAGTTAATTCTTTATAGAGAATTGTTTCCTTGTAAAAGTACTACTTTAGATGTATTAAAACTCTATGGGCTCGTAGCTCAGTTGGGAGAGCACAACGCTGGCAGCGTTGGGGTCGCTGGTTCGAACCCAGTCGGGTCCACCACTTGAGACAACGAACGAAAATTTAACCCCCTCGTTGTCATTTTATCAATATCCATTTTATCGCCGTTTAAAGGCATCTGAGGCGATTTCTCCATTCCATAACATTTAATCCAAACTCCATTTTCCCACTAAAACTTTATAAATTATGCTTTTTAAGAGCTGTTTTTGTAAAATGGCAGTTACAAACAATCCATCAAGAAGAAAGGCGGAATTAAGAAATCTCTATCAAGGACTTAAAAATTTTAGAGTTATAAAGAGATTTTCAAGTAAATCAGCAGCTCAAGCTTGGGAAAATGGAAAACCTAATACCCATCCTGGAGGGCCGAACACTTCAGTCTCTTACTATGGATATTCTCACGAATATTCTAGAAAAAAGTAGTATTATTTGATTATTGTCAATAAATACTAAAGAAAATTAAAATTTTCCAACTCTGATAGTAAGACTGTCTGAGTTGGAAAATCATTTTTTAATCAAATTATGATGTTAAAAAAAATATAAAATCTTTACAACTGCTCAGCAATTTTCTTTATGCTTTTTCTAAATTCATTAGTACAATATTCAACTTGTTTTTCAGATTTAAGATAATCTTTGAGCTTGGGATTTGCCTCCATTAAATATTGCAGTAAATCCACATATAGCGGATAGTTTTCTAGCCTATATTTTTTGTCAATGCTGGCTAAAAATTTTAAAAATCTATCTCTCTCTTCATTTTCTATTTTTTCTAGTGCTAAATTGCTTGATATTATATTTTCTGTTTTCATTAGACTGCTATAATCTTTAGCTGTAACACCTTTTTTATCCTCTGGCTCATTTTCTTTTATAATTGCTCCTCCTATAGATTCTGGTCTTATAAAAACATTAGGAATAATAGAGGTACGACTTCCCTCAAGTGTTCTTGCAATTGTACCATCTATTTTTGCTCCTGCCGTTGTATTTATTCTACCTTGAAGACTTGCATAATTATTTAAAAATAGCTTTTTTTCATCATCTGCTTTATCAAAATATGCTTGTCTAGACTTTTCTGTAAGTGTTCCCACAAGATATGCCTCTTTATCATTCATATCTAAATATGCATTCCAATACTCTGGCTTGATCTTCTCTAGCATATAGTCTTTATCTTCTTTATCCATAGCTAAAAGTTTTTTTGTAGCTCCAAAGTCCATCGCCAGTAAACTTTCTTTAACTTTGCTATCTAATGATAAATAATTATCTATTTCAGTAGGAGATAATGCTAGAATTCTATTTTTTTCTTTTGCCGGCAGTCCTAACACATATTCTGTATTATCCTTTAGCTTTAAAATTGTATCACCTAAGTCTTTATTTCCAACTGCTAGTGCTAATTTTGCATGTCTTTGATGTTTATCACTTTCTTGATTAAAGAAAGCTTTCTCAGATGGATTTTTATCTAAATATGCTAAAGCTCTATCTGAGTCCTCTGATAATTTTACTTTATCAGCATAAATTATATCATTTTCTCTGCGATAATCGGCGACCTCTTTTGCTGATGGAAGGGGATTTAATAAAATTTTTTGAAAGTTTGTCATAACCCCTTCTCCATAATTATCTCCAGCTATCGCTAGTTGACATTTTCTTTTATCCATTACCTCTAGTTTTATATCTACTCCTCCGATTTTTTTAAAATCACAATTTAGGGGTGTAAAAACACAGGTATTATCAGAGGGATTGTTTTGATCAATAGATAATTTAGTGCAATCTTTGTCATTTTCTTTTGCCGCTTTAATCATTGTATGTATCAAAGAGAGTTTATGTCCTTGAGGATATTTTGTATCTAACATATAATCGGTATGAAAACTTGATATATTAGTTATCATCCCAGTGGTAACGGATGTGGCATAGGTAGTCCCTGATGTAAATATAATATTTTGCCTTCCATCATCGTTAGTATGTGCAATAGGTATTGTATCAGCAGCTAGTGAAAAATTTACAAATTGATTTTTAAATCCTTTATCCCATGGGGTCAGATTGGCAGCAACTCCTCCTATACAAAGAGTTGACTTAAATATACAAGGAGCTGCTTTGCCTTTGGTAATTCTCTTTTGTGCACCATCAACAATAAAGCTTCCTGAGTAGTTACCAGCAGCAGAGACAACAACTACGCCGTCTTTTTCAAGATCATCCACTGTGTTTTTTAAATCGTTATAATCCTCGCTACTTGCTGCCAAGAAATGCCTAGCTGTTCCTAGTGCCATATTAACTGTACCGATTCTATGTTGATAATAGTCTATTGATTTTTTTACTATATTCTCGCAACGAGCATCTTTGTTATCTCCATTATAAGAGGAAACTTTAAAATTATTTGCGGTATATACTCCAGTGTATTTTTCTTTACATGCTTTGCTTTTTAAAATATCTCTCCAACACCCCCAATTACTTAATTTTTTTGGATGATTTTCCCCGCAATAATTATCGGTATCAATAGAAAAGTTGGTAGCAAAAGCATCTTTTACTCTATTTCTTAAGTCTTGATTATGTTTTAAAATTGCCTTTAATGCCTCAACTAGATATCTGGTCTCTTTGATAATCCCAGGGTGGCGATTTGCCCTTAATGGTATAACTGATGCATCAGGAGAGACACCTTCTATATGCAAAAAGTTATCTGATAAAATTTGCTTATTATCAGCACTAGCAAGTGTTCCTGCAACATGATTTCCATGTCCATATAAAGGATCCATTAAACCTATCCCTAAAATTTCAATTTTGCCTTCAGATCTATCTCTTGCAAGTTCTCGGTTTGCTTTGCCATCATCACTTTCTATATAGTTTTTAGCATGTAAAACTAAATTTAATCCTTTTGCATCTAAAGGATTTTTAAAATATCTCTCTTTCATATCATCAGATAAACTCTCGATTGCTTGACTTTTTAAACTTTGAGGAATCTCTCTCATGGCAACTAGCTTTAAACTATCTTCAACTCTATCAAACCACTCTATTTTTTTATCATCAGATAGTTTTTTAAAACTACTTAATAATTTAATATCATTTTTAAGTTCAGGAAACTCATTTAACGCTAGCGATTGCATATCTTCATTTAAATCAACAATTGCGGCGAGCTTTAACTCTTTGCCCTCAAGTCTTTTAATTGCATCTATTTTTAAATTATCAGGAAGTTCATTAATGGCGGAGAGTTTTATATCATCGGTTAGAAAATCCTCTCTTAAACCCAGCTCACCATCTTTCATTATTTTTAAAATATCTCTTTTTATTCGAGGTGGTTCTTCATCTTTTCTACCAGCTTCATTTAATTCTTCATGGATTGTAGATGTTCCATTTTTTCTTATATAAAGAAGACCTGTATCAGTAAGTCCAATGTTTTGACTAGTTCCTCTGTGGCTGTTTTTTAGTTTCTCTATAAATAATGTAGGCACTCTTCTTTTTAATACTAAGTCATCATATAAATCACTTGCTCTCTGTTTAACATTTTCATCACTAAACTTTTTTCCATCCCATCTTTTAACACCAGTTAATCTTAAGTGCCAATTAGTATTACACGGATGATAATGTGGGAGATTGTCTCTTTGCTCTTTATCTAACTTTAAACATTTTGCAATTCTATCATCGGGCCTCTCTGTTAAACAAATTGGCTGTACTGTTGACTCTTTAGCAATTAATTTTAGATTTTTTTGAATCTTAAATAGATTCATTGCTTTATCAAAGGAGCTTTTATTTTCTAAATCAGCAGCCTCAATATTTACTGGAAAAAATCCACTTGTATGCTCGTCATTACAAACTCCTTCATATAAAATATTTTTCTCATTTGAATCTTTTAAGCTATTGCATATTTTTTCTTTTTCATTACCTTTAAACTCTACATATATTGCTCCACATTCAAGATTAACTTTATTTCTATCAAGCTCTGCACATCGACCCCTAGGATTAGGATTAAATGCTATTGCAGGAGAAAAAGCTAAAGGTTCTGTAGCAATTGAGTTCAGTGCAAACCCTCTACTTCTACACATAGGTAAATTATGAGCAAAATTATTTAAACCTCTAACAAGGTTTGACATCTCTGTAGCATTTATTACAGTTTCAATATAATTTCTATTGACAGCAGTATAATTATCTACAAATGAATTTAAAATAATACCTGTTTTATCTCCAAAAAGCTTATCAATTATAGTTTTTCCTCCTTTGTTATGATAGATATTTAATACTCCCTCACCTGTAACAGGTCTTAAACTTGAACAATTACCATCTTTGCAAGTTCTATATATTAGATATCCATCTTGAGAGTATTTAAAATTATACTCTGAAAATATTAATTGATGAAAACATAAACAATTTATTATGAATAAAATTCTAATTGTTTTATAGAAGTTCATTTTTTAATTGGTTTATAATATTTTTTGATTTCAGATATCGGTGCGTAATCTATTTTGCTCCATTTTCTTTCTTCTCTACATCTATGATTATCATTTTCTCGACACTCTTTACTTGGTAGATATGCTATTGTTTTTCTGCAATGTAGTGACTTTTGCGATCTAATGTGGCAAATAGAGCCTAGCCGAGTTGAAACTTCAGTCATTGTTTTTTTAATTTCTTCTCTTTCTTTTTCTGTTACATCTTTGTTTTCATAGTGACTCGAGTTTTCATTGGGACCGATTCTACTATCGACAATATTTTTGCCATTTTTATAAACTGAGATAACATGATTAGATGTCTTTAAAGCTGTAACATCTGAACCTTTAGGATATTTAGGGTGAGGTATTGCCTCTGGTGCTGTCCACAGAAATGTGTTTCTAGGAGCATCATCTTCATGCTCATCTCCGTATGGCACTTTAACAAGCTTATCTTTAAATTGTTCTTTATATAATTTTACTGCTTTTAAGTTTTTATCATCCCAATCACTAAAAATATCTAAAAATCCATGACCTCCTCTATCATTTATTGCCAATCCCCAACAATAAACTTGTCCATTTTTATGAAGTCCGCAACTAAACCACATAGATACTGCTACATCAATTATTCCCTTAGGTAGTCCTATAACTTTTATAAGTCCTACTTCAGCTTTATTTTTAAAAGCATTTATTCCTGTACCTACAACGCCATTTCTATCATATCCCCAACAATAAACTTCTTCATCTTTTATGGCACATCCATGCTTATTTTTCATTGAAAGATCAGTTACCCCTTTATCCATGTTATAAATTTGTCTAATAGTAATATCGGGTATTTTTGATTTTGGCGTTTTATCTTTTTTGCTAAAAGCACAACGCTCTGTTGCGTTACCAAAACAATAAAGTGCCCCACTTTTTTTAGTCTTGTTATTTTCTTTAATAGCACAAATACAACCATAGGCAGTTGCTATCTTAATTATGTCTTTATCAATAATTGGTAGAGCAAAGGGTTCTACATATACACTAAGAAAACTTGAATTTGGGCTAGGTAAAACATCAAGATGATCGTTTTCTCCCCAACACCAAACACCCCCATTTTTTATGGCACAGCCATAACCTCCCCATGTTGTTAGAGAAATTTGCGTTACTCCTCCATCATGTAACCCTACAGGTGGCCATGCATACTCATAGTTTATATTATGGCCTATTTCATTGCCTGAGCTTCCAAAGCAATAGGGCATATCATCAACTAAAAAACAAAAGGAATTCCAGCCACCTGTTAAACCATGAATCTTTGGATGAGAATTGTCTTGAGGATAAATACTATTTATAAATAAAAGAGATAATAGCAATATAAGATTTTTTATATGACTCATAAAGTACCTATCTAGTAATCATAGTTGTATATACGGAAAAATAACTAAGAAACTTAACTACTCAAGCATTATTATCTTCAAAATCAGTAGTAGCAATTTTATATTCTTTATCAGAGGGATATACTTTAATAATAGCTTTACTTTCGTTATTAACCATAAAGGCCTCTGAATATTCCCTTTTTCTACTTTTTAAAGAAGATATTAAGGAAATTTCTTTTTCATTTAACTTTAAAATATCTTTTGCCCATTTTAAATCTCCTTTTTGCATCAATATAAACTTTGTAGCAGTATTATTTAAAATAGCTGGTCCAATTTCATGATTATAAATCTCTTCAATTCCTTGAGTAATAAATGTAATTCCTGCTCCTGCTTTTCTTAGTGTTCGCACACAATATTCCATAAAATGAGAACTAGACTTTCCCTTTAGAAGCTCCCAACACTCATCCATTAGAATTCTCTTTTTCTTAGTGGAAGTATTATCATCACAATTCTCAACTCTATCTAAAATAAAATCAGTTATAATTAAAATCATAACAGCTTGCAGGTCAGGAAAATTTGATAATCCTTTTAAATCAAACACTACAAAGTCATTTTGTTGATCAAAGTTTAAATTTGTATCAAGTAATCTTCCGTATGGTCTGTCTCCTGTCCAAGAATAAAGCATTTTAGAGTATTTAACTAAAGAATCATCACTTGAATTTTTCAAAAGGTTGCAATAATCAGTTAATCTAGGATTTTTAACTTCTTTATATAGTCTATCAATTTCTTTTTCAAGCAATGCCTTTTGCAGCTTTGGAAGTTTTTCTCCTTCTTCATCAGTTAATAAATTCTCAAACATGGCAAGCAGAAACTTAACCTTTCTAGGTAAGGTCAGAGTATATAAATAATAAAAAATGCTCAATTCTTAGTAAAACACTAAAACTTATAAAACCATAGCATTATTTATAGTCATGCTTTTATAATTGACATCAAACATAGTAAAAATTAAAATAGGGGCTGTGGTTAAAATTATTACATGAAAATAATAAGGAAATAAATAACTATTCTCTTATAAAATTCTTAAAATCTAATTCATATTATATTATAGTAAGGAATACTTTTGAAATACTTATAGTTGTATACTTGCTTTTCAAAGGAATTGAAGATAAGTTTTCACATTACCTTATATCACCTAAAGATGTAAGGCTAGTTGCTTTAATAATAATGCTATCTATATTATTAATAAGTAATATACTAATTTTTTTAAACTTAATCTCATCAAAATCACCTCGTGACAAAAGTATAATCTTTTATAATATAAATATAAAATTTTGTAGATATGTATGGGTGTGGGCGATAATACCAATATCTATAGCGTATATATATTACTGTGTAACCCATGTTGGTATTTACAAAACACTATTTTACTACTTGCTTATATTTGGAGTGTCTATAATGTACTTCATATGGTGGCTTAATAAAAAGGCAGTAGATAAGTGTTTGAAGAAGGAATTAAATTATATAAAATGTTAAGAAATAGTTTTTTTTATTTTTCTTCTTGGTCTTTATTTCTAATATAAATATATCTAAAGCTACTAATGATAAGTGTTTTTATGATAGTGCTATAACTATAATCCCAGTTGGAACATCATGCGGGGAATCCATTTGTAGAGCAACTGTATTATGTTACTATAGAAACCTTTTAATTAATTATGAAGTTGTATGTAAATCTGAAAGTACAGGAATATGTCCTGATGCAACTAAATGTTGTAATGATTCAACAGTAAGATTTGAAAATGATTTAAGCAAGGTAAAATCACATGAACAAGGTACCCAAAAAGGTAGCACTACTATTAGTCAATAGCTATATTATGATAACAACTAATCTAGCTAAAGCTGAATACTTAAGAGGAAATTATAAAATATGGGGAAAAGTATTATCATTCAATAGCAGAAAAGTGAAATGCATTGATAAAAAAGGAGTTATATTTACTGTACCAAGAGAATGGATTAAAAAAGATATTATTAACAGCACAGATTTTATAAAGATAAGAATAAAAGATATCAATAGAGTTATCTACTTAGGTTTTGCAGAATGAAATATACTATACATATTATTGTTATGTTATTTCTTATGGAGCTATATGCTAGTGAATTGCAAGAAGGTTTTCCTAAAATAATACATATTAAAGGTTGTCAAATATGTGAATATAAATATGACTATAAATCTATCTTCTGTAAAGCTTATAATTTTAAATGTCCTGATATAAAAGACTGCACAAAAAACAAAATCAAAACATTAATTGGTTCTATTAGAGTTCCAATAAAAGAGATAAATTTTGCAAAAGAATTTATTAAAAAATTTAATGTGAATAAAGGATCATTAAGCTTAAAAGAAGATGAAATAAAAGTTTTCGACAAAATCATTGAATATGCGTTTAATATTAGGAAAATAGGCAATCAAAAATCTTATGGAGCTATAACAGAAAAACAAATACAATACTTCAAAAATATAAGTACAATAATTAATAATAAATCTAAATTTGAAAATTTAAGTGAAAAAGATATAAATGACATAGATAATGCCCTAAAGGATTATAAATTAAACAAGTCTTTTTATAATAAATATGTGAAACCTGTAAAAGATAGTGACATCAATAAATACTTAGAAGCTAATAAGAGAAATAAATCTATTATGCTAAAAAATGGGTATCTTGTTAGAGCGGTTCAAGTGGCTGCTGCTGCTGCCGTTGCTACAGATTTCGCAAAGGAAGCAGTAGAAGCAGTTCAAGATATAGAAAGACAAGTAGAGGGTTCACCAGAAGAAGTAAAAATTATTACTCCTAATGAAAAAGATTTTGATTTAAATCCTATAAAAAGATAACTAGTTATGACTTTATTTATATGATTGAACTTTTTGAGTTTATCCATTTTCGAGCGAGTATCCCGACTTAATCATATTGCTAACCAAGGCTCTAACTTAAACAATAATAATTTCTTTTTTTCAATAAGTTATAAATATATAAGCCCTATCTGTCCCCAAGTAGTGTTCCTTTGGACTATAAAGCTTAATTATAATTTTTTATCTTTTAATTTTAAAGCGTTTAGTAAAGTATATAATATTAGCATTGTATCCTTTTCTTAATTTAATAGGCTTTACTTTTCTATCATCGTGAAAATGTTCTTTAAAAATGGCATCATTATTAGGATTAAAGTAATAATACAGAGCTGTTTCCCAAAAATTTTTGGTTATGGGATTTGTATAGATTGCCATTCCTGGAGGTGCTTTTCTGAAATAGGAATCAAAGAATCCCCAAATTTTTAAGTTTGGAGCTAATGATATCCAGCTGGTTATTAGTGGATCTTTACTTGGTAAGAATTCAATTTTGTAGCTAAGTTTTTTTCTATTTTTTAATCCTGGAACTTTATCCCAAGAACCTACCCAAGGAATATCCTTAGCAGTTATAATCCATCTCATATATCTAGGAATTGGAGCTGTTGGCATCAATTTATCCTCTTTGTCTTCATGACATAAATAGGGTTCGTTAGAGCTAATGGCATAACATATATTTTTACTTTGCTCTTTAGTTATATCAACTCCGATAATATAGGTTCTAAAATGATTGTGTTGTCCAATTACAAGTACGATAGGTTGGTTTTTTTCATTTAAAAAGTAAAAAATTGCTCCATGAATATCTAGATAATGCCAAAATTCTTTATCCCCTAGGATGCTAGTTACAGCATTTAGTATTATAGGTCTTTTGATTGCTAGGCCACTTTTATAAAAAGAAAAAGCATATTTTAAAATCTTAATCTTTATTATTTTACTATCAGCTAATTTAATAGTTTCCTGCCATGTATAAGAATAAAGTGGAGGGTTTTTGCTTTCAATACAATCAGGCTTAGACATTACTTTAAGTTTTATATTAAAGTTACGCTCTAATTGCTTTAGTTTTGTTCTGTTTATAGTGAAGAGTTTGTTTTTATCTTTAACTCTTAAAATAGGTAAAAATTGCTGATAAAAATTCATAGGAGCACAAGAATTTTTATAGATATAAAAATTAGGAGAAAATTCTTTTAAAAGGGATTTCTGTTTTTTGTTGGGATACTCTCCAAAGTCATCAGGTTTCCATTTAGAGTTGGGATATGTTAAATACTCTAGATTTTTAATTTTTTTATTAAAGTTAGTTGCATAGACAATACCATCGACTAAAAAAAGAGTTAAAATAAATATTTTATTAATTGGTAATAGTTTATAGTTAGTTAATTTATATAAAAACATAATTTTCTTTGAAAGTTACTAATATTTACCTACAGGTTTTAAATTAACAAAAGTCTTTCAAATTTCTCTTATAAACCATTGTGTTTTGTTAGTAAACATGAATATATCTAGTTAATCTTTTTTTAGTTAGCTATATTTAGGACTTTGACTCTATTATTGGTTTTAAAATTATACCTTATACCACTTGGGAGAGTAAGTGTAGTATTTTGTTTTATATTGTCGATATAATGTGAAACATCTTTAACAATTTCACTATATGAGTGAATAAATAAATACTTAGTTAATCTTTTTTGCTGTAACTCTTTGGTAGTTAGATTTATATTATTTCCAAAAGATCTTTTTAAAGGCTTTAATGAGTTTTTAATTATAAAATTTCTATTGATTAAAACCTCATCGGGTATATAAGTACTATGACTAAGATTTGCACTATTGTTTAATTCTTTATTGGCCTTAAATTCTTTTTTTATTAATTCAAGTCTAGAGCAAAATATTCTGCTTTTATTTAGTATTTTTAAAGAAGATATTACTTCTTTAGTTGATACAATTTTTTTAGTTTTTAATTGCACATCTACTACAAAGTTGTCAATAACTTCTGAGGAACTTTCAGGATATTCATTACTACTAGTTAAAAGAAGGTAAGGTTTAAATAAATTTCTTTCATAGGAATCATACACTTTTTTTATACTAAAACCAGTTATTATAGGTGCAGCACTAAAATCTTGAAAGATAGTATATTGTATCAATGTCCCTAGTATTGGATGATTAATGATTTTATGTAAGGTGGAATTCTTGCTGGCCATGAGTTCCACTATTTCTTCTAATACTAAAAATCTTTTAAGTTTTTTTATTATAAAATCATAAATTGCTAAAAAAGGTACTAGATACTTTAAAAAAGGTCTCTTTTTTAAATTTTTAGCAACTTCTGCCTCTATAGCTATGATTAAATTGTCTATTGATGACTTTGTAATGCTTTGTCCTGAAACTACATCTTCTGAAACTCTGCGAAGAAATTTTCTAACCACTTTACTTTTAAATAAATTATAGCTTTTCTTATAATAAATAGAATTACAATCTTTACTTTCTTTTGAAGGGTTTGGTTTTGCCGCTGCAATATTATTAGAAATGGAAAAAATTAAGATTATTAATAAGTAGTATTTTTTCATTTATAATTCCGATGGGGAATATACAAGATATAAATGCCTTTGTAAATTTTTTAAAAAAATTATATTGAATTTTGTATTATTCTGAGACTTCAAGTTCATCATATTACCAACCAAATCCCTATCTCAAATGATAATATTCTCTTTTTTCCAATAAATTATAAGTATATTAAACTAATCCCAAATAGTGCCCCTTTGGGGCTATACAGCTTAATTATAATTTTTTATCTTTAAATATGTGTCTATGATGCTTGTAAAAAATAACCACCATTTAAAAGATTATGTCTCTAATAAAAAATTACATCTCCATGTGATAAAAACTAATTTACTAAGCTTTTTTAGTTGAAAATTAAATTTTAAAATCATATCTATTAACTTAAATTATAATGTCCTTGATGATTATAAGTAATTATTATTATTATTATATGACTCAGTAAAAACTGTGGAGGGGTAATTAATTATTGACATATACACAAATAAGGGCATCATAATTTATAGAAGTAAATTAAAAAAAATAAGGGGGGTAGAATGAAGAAAAAAGTAACAAAAGTAGCTATAACATTAGGTATGTTCTTTCAGATGATAATTTATACTTCGTCTGACGAATCTAAATCTAAGACTAAGACTAGTGAAATAAAAAATCAAAATCCACTAAGTGATGTAGTACAGGATAAGAAACCTCTAGTACTTTTAGGCACTATAGGTACCAATAGACCTCAGTACCAAGGCATGAAAGATATGATAGGTATTCAATTTTATTATGATTTGCCTAATAACAATGAAGGAGAAATTATATGGTTTAATTTGTCCCATGAACATTATAAGGCTGTTAAGTCTCTAGATTTTAAAAAAGTAATTAGATATAATCCTTACATCGGAGTATCTGAGCTTTATGAGTCTAATGGCTCTCTAAAAAATAAAGATTTTAAATATACTATAAAATTTTATACTGATAATATGGCCGAAAGTAAAAAGAGCAAAATTTTTATCCCTACGCTAGAAGAAAAATATGCTATAAGGGTTAAATTTGATGAATATCAAAAGGAAGCTTCTTTTTCAATGAATAGGGAAAGGTATCTTCTAAGAGGTAGGCAATCTAGGGTACATAACCTTGGTGATTTTAAGAAAATTAACACCTATAATATAGCTAGAGACAGTATTTTTTCTGTTTATGATCCTAAAGGTAATATTATCGATAAAAAGTTTAATGAGAATTATAGTGCTGGAAAAATCAAATTAGTATAATGTTTTTATATTAAGTTTTTGTATTCTGAACTTGCACAGGCATTTTCCACATCGTCAATTTCTTTGGGGATAGAGTTTGTAATATTTTCATTCCCACTGTTTGTAATTAAAATATCGTCTTCTATTCTAATTCCAATACCTTTGAATTTATCATCTATTTTAGTTTCCACAGGGAAGTATAATCCTGGCTCTATGGTAAACAACATTCCCTTTTTAAGAACTATAGGATTGCCATTTTCATCATTGTAAGGACAATTATCATGGACATCCATTCCTAGCCAGTGACTAGTTCCATGAGGGTAGAAGGTCATATATTTTTTCTGTTCTATGATATCTTCTTTTTTTTCTTTAAATATTTTCAGGTCAATTAGCCCGTCAACTAAGATATCTATTGCCTTTTGATGGATATCTTTGAGGGTTTTTCCAGGGGCAGCAATATCTATGGCACACTTTTGTGCTTTTAAGACTATATTATAGATATCTCTTTGAATGGGATTAAACTTTGCATTTATTGGAAATGTTCTAGATACATCGCTGGCATAGTTTTTCAATTCGCAACCAGCATCTATTAGCAAGAGATCATTGTCTTTTAAAGTACTATCATTTTTAATATAGTGAAGAATCAAAGCATTTTTGCCACTTGCTACAATACTATCGTAGCTGGGCCCATTTGCACCTGAGGATTTAAATACATACTCTACTATAGCTTGCAGATCTCTTTCGCTTTTTCCTGCTTTTGCAAATGACATAGCACAGGTATGTGCCTTATGAGTAATTTTGGCGGCATCTTTTAAAATACCTATTTCCTCTTTACTTTTAATCAGTCTTTGTTTTCCAATTAGGTTATTTATATTAGCAAGAGATAGAGGACAATTTTTTTTATCTCTTGTAACTTCATGAGTCTTTATAGAAGTTATTATTGTATCTATAAACTCTCTATCATTTAAATCTACATATATCTTTTTATGTTTATATATAATTTCAGGAAGTTTTTGATTTAACTTATCTATAGGATAGGCCATATCTACACCTAACTCTTCAACAGCAGCATCAACTCCTAGAGATTTTCCATCCCAAAGAGATGCTTTTTTATTTTGAGGTTTTAAAAATAGTATTGATTTCTTTTCTGGATTAGTTGTTAGAACTAGAACTGACTGATCTTCATTAAATCCAGTTAGATAAAAGAAATTGCTGTTCTGCCTAAAAGGATAATAGGTATCATGACTTCTTACTTTAAAGCTTGCAGATTTAATAATTACAATTTCTGAGTCTAGCTGATTTAATATCTCCTCTCTTTGTCTTTTATATAAAGAAGACATTAAATTCTACCAACAAAAATGTCTTTTCATTAGCATTCTGAATCTTATGGCATCAATTACCCCATGGCGAAGATCCATTTCTATATTTCTGCAGATTTGGTAGTTAACAGGATTGGGATATCCATGGTGATGGTGGGGAAAATAATTATTATATGGAACATGTCCTACATAGTTGTAATAGTAAAAAGGAGAATGATACGGAGGATAATTGTTTAAAATACTGCCAGTACTACAATAACCATTATTAGTTAAAAGACTCACAGTATTACATAATACCGTAGCTGTCATACATGCATTTAACCTATAATTGCTAAAGCTTATATAAGGTGCCACTGGATAATTACCCCTATAGAGCATTATATTACAACGGTAAGAAGCAGTGTAATTATAACCATAATAATGGGGAAGGTAATGGCCACTATAGGACTTTAAGCTAATAAGTAGTGTTGCTGCTAAAATTATCTTTTTCACCTATAACCTCCAAATTCCTTTAAGATTCTAGAGAGTTATATTATATCGCATAAATATAGTCAAGAAATTGCTAGACGACTATGTCCTTGTGCATTATAGAAGTTATTTCTTAGTTCTTTGATTCTAAGATGAGATTGTATTAAAATTTTTATATGAATAAGATTTTGCTTTTTATTACCTTTTTAATATCTAGTCCTGCTTTTTCTGATTTTTATATTGAACCTCATGTAGAGAGGGGATTTTTTGGTAAAGGAGAAAGTCGTGATAATACTGGAAATTTTAAATTCAAGCAAGATGGTAAATTTAGTTCTTATGGATTAAGAATCGGGCAGAGTCTTAAGATTGTCACTTGGGGGGTATCTGGTTTAAGGACTATTGGAAGATTTAAAGATGATGAAAATCGGAACTTATATATCTACAATAAAAGCTGGGGGTGGGGACCATTTATAGGGTTTAATATCCCCATGTTGCCAGTTAGAGTTTATGGGTCTTATCTTTTTGATTGGCATAGCAAAATTACACGAAATCCAGCGGGAGCAATTACAAGAAACAGTAATGAAGATGTTTTTACCTTTGGATTAGGATTTACGATGTTTCCCTTTTTGGATTTTACAGCAGAGTATTATCAAGTAAAGAGAGCATCCAATGATGGGTTTAAAATCTACTTATTTGGAGTCAGCATTCCTCTTAAATTTTGAGTTTAAATTAGTTTAGATATAAGATTACAGGTTTTGTCCTTTCCAATAATTAAGATAAATCCAGCTAATCTTGGCCCCTTTTGTTTATTTATAAATAGCTTATACATCAGAGTAAATACCTCTTTTGGCTCTAAATTGAGATCTTTTATTAATTGGAATATTTTTTGATGAAGATCTTTATCGCTTTTGATTTGTTGCCAATTGTTATTTAGAAGTAAAAGCAATTGCTTTAGAAACTCCTTTTGTGCATTGGATGGTTTTAAATCTTCAGGAGGAGATGAATTTAGCTTAAAGGTAAATTCATCAGGAGCATATTTCCCCAACCAATTTATAGCACATTGTGCTCTTTGTAAAAATTCATCTCTATCTAAATTAGTTTTTATGTTCTCTTTATAAAATTCCATTGTCTTTTGGATATCGTTTGCATTTATTTGCAAAATGTTAGTTAGATGCCTAAAGGATGTTCTAAAGGGAATTTTATCTGGCATATCTTTTTTTAAAGATAATTGATAGATTCGTTCTAGATAGTTTTTCTTTTTATCTGATACCTCTTCCAGCCCGTATACGACTCTTTCCGCCCTATCAAAATCTTCATATACTTTAATTACATCTAAATCAAAGCCGATAGAAAAATCTACATTACTTTTGTAACTAGCAAATAAAAAGCGAATAATTTGTGGTGAATAGATCTCTAGGGCATCATCGACAGTAACGAGGTTGCCCTCAGAAGAACTCATTTTTCCACCTTTGCCCTTAAAGGATATAAAGTCATATTGTAGATATATAGGAGGGGTATAATTAAATACTTTTACTATTTCTTTGGAAGTACTAAAAGATCCCCCTTCACTTGAGTGGTCTTTTCCCCCTGGTTCAAAGTCAACTCTTTCATATGCCCATCTCATGGGCCAATCAATTCTCCAACCAAGTTTTACTCTAGATGTAGTGTTTAGATTTTCTACTCCACTTGTATTACAATTATGGCAATTGTATGATATTGATGCTTCTTCTTTTTTGTAAACTAAATCTCTTATTTTATGGTCTGTATTACAATTTTTACAATATGTAGAAATAGGTAGCCAATTATCTTCAAGTTTTGATGTTCGGTGTTTGTTTAAAATTTCCCTTATTAAAGAGGCATTATCAAGAGCAATCTTAATTTGCTCCTTATAAGTTCCATTTCTATAGTGATTGGCTTGATATATCGGGGATAAGTCTATTTGCATCTTTGTTAGTTGGTCTTCAAAGATATCTTGGTTGTATGCCGCATATGAAGATGCCTTTTTGCGGGGGTCAGGAACATCGACAATAGGCATATATAAAAATTTTTGAAGTTCTTCTTTATTTGGAATATTTTTGGGAACTTTTCTAAAAGTATCGTAATTATCCCAACTGAAGATAAATCGCACATCTTTACCTTTGTCTCTTAATGCTTTGGCCACAAAGTCTACGGTTATAACCTCTCTAAAGTTGCCAAAGTGGACAACTCCTGAAGGAGTAATTCCTGATGCTAGGGTATAACAGTCCTTTTGACCTCTCTGGGCGATAATTCTATCGGCAGTTATATCTGCCCAGTGAATCGATTTATTATCACTCATATCAATGAGTTTATAACAGTTTATATATGCCTTTGAAAACTTTATTATTTTTTGATATGTCTCATTATTATGAAAAATAGTGAATTTTTAATTAATGATATCTATTGGACTATTCAAGGTGAGGGTAAAAATAGCGGTAGGCGAGCATTATTTATTCGCATGCCATTTTGTTCATTATCTTGTAATTGGTGTGATACAAATTATAGTAGCTATAAAAGCTATAGCCATAGAGATATTTTAGATATTATTGAAAGCGAAACTGGCCGTTTTGCTGTTTTATCTGGGGGGGAGCCTACTATAAATTCTCAGATTTCTTTGATTATAGGTATTTTAAAGGACAATGGCTTTGAAATTGCTATAGAGACAAATGGCCTTCATCCTATTCCAGATGGAGTAGATTTTGTTACTGTATCTCCTAAAAGAGATAGTAAAGATATTTATAATAAAGAATATTTTATTCATACTGATGCCTATAAAAAGGCAAATGAGTTCAAATATATTGTAGATGATGATTTTAATTTTTCTATATTTGATGAACATAAATATAAAGATGATTGTTATTATTTATTATCTCCAGAATATAGTAATATGAAAGATAATCTTAAAAAGATTATAAGTTATATAAAGATAAATCCTCGTTGGAATGTGTCTTTGCAAACGCATAAATGGATGGGTATTAATTGATGGATAATATCAAGGCATTGATACTATTTTCTGGAGGACAAGATTCAACAACTTGTCTTTTTTGGGGATTGAGTCGCTTCAAAAGTATGAAGGCAGTAACTTTTAATTATGGGCAGCTTCATTTAGTGGAGGTAGAGCAGGCACAAAAAATCTGCAAAGATATAAATATCCATCATCAAATTATAGATATTCCCATAAAGGAATTGGTTAAAAATTGTTCGCTTACAGATAATAAATTAAAAATAGAACAAGAAAAAAATGAAAAAAATCCAAATACCTTTTTAGATGGTAGAAATATTTTAATGCTAACTTATGCTGCTATTATTGCTAAACAAAATGGAATTAAGAATATTATAACAGGAGTTTGCCAAACTGATTACTCTGGGTATCCAGATTGTAGAGATAATTTTATAAAATCCATGCAAGTTAGTTTATCCTTGGGGATGGATTATAGTTTTATCATTCATACTCCACTTATGTATCTAACAAAGGCAGAGACTTTTAAATTAGCTAAAGAGGAAGGTTGCTTGGAGTTTGTTTTAAAACATTCTCATACTTGTTATCGAGGAGACAGAAGTGTTCTTTATAGTTGGGGTTATGGTTGTGGAGATTGCCCTGCTTGTAATTTAAGAAAAAAGGGGTTTGAGGGCTTTAAAGATATGGAACATTTATGTTAGCTTTACTTTTTAAGCTATTTTTATTTTATTTATTATATTTGCTTTTAAAGGGAGTTTGGAGTTTGTTTTTATTATATAGGGCGGCCAAGAGAGCAGGTATAAAGTTTAGAAAGCAAAAGGACTTTAATAGGGAGAAACATGATGATGCCATTGAAGTCAATTATAAAGTAATATCTGAGGATTAAAATAGATACATGTCGTAGCGAACAGTTTTCCCTTTATAGCTATGATGGGGGTTTTTAATCAAAAAATTTTGATTAATATGTCTTTTAATGACAAGTTTCTTTGCAAAACTTGTCATCGTATCTATAGTCTTTTTTTCATCATTAATTTCATTTTTTAGAATTTCTCTTAAAATTTGCATATGTTTTTTAGGTTTTGCCTTTGTCTTGTGATTAAATAATGGATCATAAAATATTATATCGTATTTGTCTTTTGGTAAATTATCACAGATATCACCATAGTGTAATTTAAAGTTATTTGTTATATCCTTATTTATTTTAGCTCTAAATGTAGCATCTGATAATAGGCAGTAGATGTAGGGGTTTCTCTCAAAAGCTATAACTTTTAATCCCCAAGACAACATTAACATTGAATCATAACCAGCCCCACAAGTGCTATCTATAATTGTTAATTTTTTATTTTTAACAATTCCTAGCGCTTTTGCTAGGGGTTGATTTTTGATGGATTGTTTTTGCTTTTTGTAAAAATTTAACTTTTTAAGTAAATCAAAATGAATCTCTTGTTTTTTATATTTTATATATAGATATTTATCATATATTAAATATATTTTTTCATCATTAATTAAAGGAATATCTTTTAATATATTAATGCTAATTGTCTTTTTTAGCTCTAAAAGACTATCGGGTATGGGATTTAATTGGCAATAGCATTGCATATAATTTAATTTTACTGGAAAAAATTAGATAATTCATGTAGAAAATTTAGTATGAATATTGAGAATTTACCATATGATCCCAATAAACTTCCTAGGGAATTAAAACGTCACTTTATTAGTGCAAGTGATGATGACATTGATGAAATTCTAAAAGATTTAGAACTTAAATCTACAGATGATTTATTTTCTCATATAAAGGATTACTTGTTTGATAAACCTGTAGATATAGGAGAAGAAAAAAGTTATCAATCTTTAATTGAACATTTAAAGTCAATCTCTCAAAAAAATAACATAAAACCATCTTTTATTGGAGATGGATTAAAATCTTATAAAGTTCCTAAAACTACCGATTATCTGTGCTCTTTACGAGGTTTAACTACGGCCTATACACCCTATCAACCAGAGAGAAGTCAAGGGACTCTCCATAGTCTATGGCTTTATTCATCGGCGATGTATATGCTAACTGGTTTTGAGGCCATTAATGCATCATTATACGATAGGGCCAGTTGCTTATATGAAGCTATTTCAACTGCTATTAGATTAAAAAAGGGCAAGAAAAAGACTATTATAATGGCAAAAAGTATATTTCCAGGGGATATAGAGGTAGTTAAAACTATCTCAAAGTTCACAGGAACTAATATTGTCATAGCCCCTCTTTGTAAAAGCAAAGGAGCTTTATGTCTTAAAAAGGTAGTAAAGTTAATTGGTGAATATAGAGATGATGTAGCATCTTTGGTATTTCCTCAAATTAATACTTTCGGTGTATTGGAGAATGTAAATAGACTGACAGATATTTGCAGGGATAATGATGTCATATCTATTGCTATTATTGATCCTATGACTTTAGCAACAGGGGGACTAAGACCTCCATCATTATTTGGTAGAGACAAAAAGGGAGTAGATATGATTGTAGGTGAGGGCCAACATTTAGCTCTCTCTCCAAACTTTGGTGGCCCTGGACTTGGAATTTTTGGGATTAGGTATAATTTAAATGATAAAAATTCAATTCGTGCAACTGCTGGTCGTTATGTTGGAAAAGCAGTTGATGGCCAAGGCATGGAGTGTTTTTGCATGGTTTTATCAACTAGGGAACAACATATAAGAAGAGAGAAAGCAACCAGTAATATATGCTCTAATCAAAGCTTTTTGGCAACTCTAGCTGGGGCAGGGATACTATCTCGTGGAGAGTTGGGTATGCAAAGAGCTTGTAAGTTGGCCAGAGATAGGGCGATTAAGTATTGCCAAAAGCTCACCAGCTATAAAGGAGTAGAGCTTGCATTTAAAAATTCAGCTTTTTTTAATGAATTTACTTTAAAATTATCAGCTGATGTAGATGATGTAATAAAGGCAGCAAGTGATCATGGTCTTTTTTTAGGAGTTAATGTTTCTTCCAGAATAAATGATCTAGAGAATTTACTTTTGATATCATTCACTGATGTTCAACAAGAGAGTGATTTACTGCTACTTGAAAATTTCTTTGATGATTATTTCAAAGAGAAAAAAAATTCAGAAAGAGTAATTGATATTCCAAATGATTTTAAACGCCAAGATATCGTTAATTTGCCTAATTTTAAAAATAGTGAATTATTTAATTTTTATAATAAATTATCTCGACAAAATATAAGTCCCGATGAGAATATATATCCGCTTGGTTCTTGTACTATGAAGTACAACCCCTATATAAATGACTATGCTGCAAATTTAAAGGGATTTACTGATATTCATCCTCAAGTGCCTGTAGAGGACTCTCAGGGTTCTCTACAGATTTTATATGAAATTCAAGAGATGTTTCAAAGCATAACTGGTCTTGATGCTGTAACTACCCAGCCAGTTGCTGGAGCTCAAGGAGAGCTAGTTGGACTTAAGATCTTTCAGGCATATCATGGTGATAATAATGAGGCAGACAAGAGAAATATCATTGTAATTCCAAAATCTGCTCATGGAACAAATCCTGCTACTACAACTATGGCAGGATATAAACAAATTATTATTGATGCAGATGAGAGAGGGCAGATAGATATTGCTCAACTAACAGAGATTATAGATAAGTATGGTGATAAAATTGCTGGAGCAATGGTTACAAATCCC
Organism: Bacteriovoracaceae bacterium; assembly: GCA_965243505.1. Lineage (GTDB taxonomy): Bacteria > Bdellovibrionota > Bacteriovoracia > Bacteriovoracales > Bacteriovoracaceae > CBDEVA01. The sequence goes on from CBDEVA010000006.1 coordinate 293,465, forward strand.
AATACTTCAGGGATATTTGAAGAAAACTTTTCAAAGCTCTCTTCTATGATTCATTCCGTAGGGGGACTTGTTTACATGGATGGTGCCAATATGAATGCTATTGCCGGCTTTGTGGATTTAAAAAAATTGGGAGTAGATGCTGTTCATAATAATTTGCATAAGACTTGGTCTATACCCCATGGAGGAGGCGGTCCGGGGGATGCCATTGTTGCCGTTTGTGAAAAGTTAAAGGATTACCTTCCAGGAGTCCAAATTAAAAAGAATTCACATGGATATTATTTTCAAAGGCCTAAAAATAGCATTGGTAGCTTTCATCGACATTTTGGAAATTTTGCCCATAAAGTTAGATGTTATACATATTTAAAGGCACTAGGTAGTGATGGTATCAAAAGAATGTCATCAATTGCAGTATTGTCTGCTCGTTACTTATATAAAAAACTAAAGGATACATACCCTATGTTACCAAGTGGGAGTAATTGTGGGCCTGTAATGCATGAATTTATTTTAACTATTTCAGATAATACATTTGAGCGCATTGAAAGTGTTTTAATTAATAAATCTCAAATTATTCCCTTAATTGGAAAATTATTTTTAGATTATGGATTACACGCCCCAACTGTGGCATTTCCAGAAACATATGGTTTAATGATTGAGCCCACTGAATCTTTTAATAAAAGAGAGCTTGATCGTTTTATTGAAATTTTAAAATCAATTAATAACTTAATAAATGAGTATCCTCAGGTGTTAAAGACAACGCCTCATTTTACTCCAGTTTCAAAGATTGATGAAGTATCTGCTAATCGCTTTTTGAATTTATATCAAAATATCTCTGCCCTTGCTCATATTCCAGAAGATAAATTATCAAAAGATAATTTAAATCAATTATCAATTGATGATATTGAACAAAAGATTCTCAAGGCCCATAGAGAGAGGACATGTGAATAGATTATCATTAATTTTAACTTTTATAAGTGCAAGCTTATTTGCTGGCAATATAGATAAGGCCACTTTTGCGGGTGGATGTTTTTGGTGTATGGAGAAACCCTTTGATACGCAAAAAGGTGTTATCAAAACCATATCTGGCTATACAGGAGGAAATACTAAAAATCCCACTTATAAGGATATTTCAGGTGGAAAAACTGGGCATGTAGAGGCTGTGGAGGTTCACTTTGACAGGACTAAAGTCAGTTATAAAAAGCTTCTATCTATATTTTGGAGACAAATTGATCCCACAGATTCTGGTGGGCAGTTTGTAGATAGGGGTTCCCAATATTTAGCTGCCATCTTTTATCACAATAATGAGCAAGAAATACAGGCCAAGGCGTCTTTAAAGGATTTGATTGCTTCTAAACGCTTTAAAAGGCCAATTGTCACCAAGATACTTCCAGCATCAAAGTTTTATATAGCAGAGGAATATCACCAAAATTATTATAAAAAGAATCCTATAAGATATAAGTTGTATAGACTAGGCTCTGGTCGAGATAAGTTCTTAAAAATACATTGGAAATAACTTGAATGTTTTACTAAAGTTTTTCCAAATATATCCGTTATAACCTTAACATGGAAAAATACGAAAAAACATTTAGAGCTGGAGCTTCTAAAATCCTAATTGCAGAGGATTCTGATAATATTAGATTATTTTTATCTAAGTTATTAAAAAAAGAGGGATACAATGTGTTGGAAGCATCAGATGGCCAGATGGCCATTGATATTATTATGCAAAATAAAGATGTCAATTTAGTACTTCTTGATTTAGATCTGCCTAAGCTTAGTGGAACAGATATCTTGCGTAGAGTAAGTGATATTAAGGCCAAAAGAGGATTTAAAATTTGTATGCTAACAGTAAAGAATTTAACAAAAAAAATTAGAAAGTGTTTAAGTCTAGGAGCTGATGATTATATTGTAAAGCCAGCAGACTCTAGATTTTTGTTAGAGAAGATTAATATTCTTTTATTAGGTGAGAATAATATATCATTTTTTAGAGCGGCTTGTAATTCTGATGGAGAGATATTAAGGGCCGATGCTGATAATGTTAAAATAAATTTAATTTCTCTTTCAGAACTAGAGGTATGTTTTAAATCTCCAATAGAATTGCCGGTAAAGGCAAGAATTCAATTAAAGGCAAATTTACTAGAGAAGATTCTTAAAAATCCCGAACCTCTTATCGTCAGATTATATCAATGTAAGAAATTAGATAATTATTATTGTATAAAAGGAGTTTTTATAGCCCTATCAGATGAATATATAAAAAGGTTAAGATCGGCAACTACTAAGAATCTAGATATGGCATCTTAAAGAGAAGGTCAAAATTATGGATAAAATTTTGCTAATAGGTGAAGGTAAGGATTTTGATCAGTATGAGAAGTTTTTTAAAGATAATTCTATAAAAATACCATTTAAGCATAGTTTCTTTAGAGAAAATACTAATCATTATGAATTTGAACTTATAAAAGCTAGTAATGCAGAAGAGGGAAAAGATAAAATAATTCTTTTTATTGAAGAGGAAGAACCTATAAAATTGGTAGTTATTGATAAGGTAGAGATTATTATGGATGAAATACTTTCTATTGATAAAAATTTAAATCTAATTATAATTTCTGATATTAAATATGATGATATAAAAGATTTTGAAAATATAAATAGAGTATTATTTTTTAATGAACTGTCATCAGAGCAATTCTTTCAATTGAGTGTAAATTTAACTAGTTTTTATTATAATAGATTAGTAAGAGAGAAATTTTTATCAAAGGTGGCACATGATATTATGACCCCTATTGCAGGGTTATCAGGTTTTTATAGTCTCTTGTGTGATGTTGATGAACTCTCTGATGATTCTAGAGAATATTTAGATATTATGGGTGATTCTATAAAATTGACGGAGAATTTTGTAAGAGACTTTAACTTAACATTTGATGAAAATGTAAATAAATACTATTTTAATGAGGAAGAATTAGAATTAAGTAAATTTTTAGAAGGCTGTATATCACAGGCAAAGAAAGTTTTTAATAAAAAAGATAGAGTTAAAATTAGATTGGGAAATGTTGATAATTGTAAAATCAGTGCGGATAAATATCGTTTATTTCAATGTATAAATGAATTAATTGAAAATGCCTATAAAAACACTGATAATGGGCATATAGAAATAGGAGTTAAAAATAATAATAATTGTATTGAAATTTATGTTGAAGATACGGGAATTGGTGTTTCAGATGATAACTTATCTAAATTATTTGATTTAGGGTTTAAAATTGAAAGACAAGAGGGGAAAAAGACAGGACTTGGTTTTGGCCTTTGGATTATAGATAAAATTATCAAGGGGCATGATGGAGAAGTTCACTTTAAAAGTACCCTTGGAAAGGGGAGTTTTGTATCGATAAAGTTACCGGCTTAATTTTTAAGACATTTTAGATTATTCATTAATTCATTAATAGCTTTACGACTTTTTTTTATCTCTTAATTGATTGTCGGTTAGTATTGAATACATCAGTACCAGTTCTTTGTTACAATTAAATACATAAGTGTGTTGGTTATATATATCTTTATTGACTTTATATTTTATACTTGAATAATGAGTATTTATTTTATTTAATTTTTTAAAACCATAGGGAATTACTTTTATCACTTTAGCTTTTCCATTAGTAATTTTTTTAACAATTTGTTTTTGCTTATTAATAGTTGCTTGTTTATTCTTCTTTAATTCTTTAGGATCTAAAATTTTGTTTATTTTAGGGCCATGGATTCTAATTATTGGCATTATTCCCTTTTTTTTGGCCCCAAAAAATGCCATATCAGACATAAGATATTTGGGAAGCTTTTTCCAATACTTATCATCATATTTAGTACTCATCTTCTGATTTCCTACATTAAATATAATTTGCTTACAAAATACTGGATTAGAAAAAACTAGTGTAGTAATAATAGATATTATATTTATTTTAGTTATATTGCTTGTATTCATACATTACAACCCTCTACGGACATTTTAAAAAAATCTTAAATAATTTTTTTTTAAAATCCGATTAGCAATTTATGTTTTTTTATAAATTTTTTAGAATATCATTATTAATTGCTTCTCTTTTAATTAGCCAAATTATATATTCTCAAGCAGAAGTCTTAAGTGATAAAAAAATAGCTGAAGAATATCTTCGATCGAGTAATTTAGAGGTTGTAAAAGGTTATAGAGATAAATGCTCAAACACAAATAATTATGACGATCAATTAGACTGCAGAAACTTTACTAGGATTTTATATAATATTTACACTAGTATTGAGAAAGGAGAGTATAAAGATTTAGCTGAAGGTAAAGTTAAGGAAGATATCGTTATATTTGATACATTGCCTAATCAAGAGAAAGCTTCTTTTGATGATATAGCTAATCGCTTTGAGGCAAGAGATTCTGTTGAACAAAAATTGGGAAATGATATTAAAACATATATAGGTAAAAACTATATAGCTTCAGATAGCACACCACAAGAAGTTCTGGATAATATAAGTAATAATGTAAAAGACCAATTAGATAGTATATGTAAAATAAAAAATAGTCTTTTATGCTTTAATGAAGTATCAAAAGCAGTTAATGGTATATATGAAAATTTTAACAAAAATTGTGAGATAGTTCAAAAACCAGAATTTAATATTAAAAGCAGAGGAATTAATTCTGAGTATAACTGTACGGGAGCGATGCTGAAATTAAAAGCAGGAGGTGAGTTATTAAAGGACAAAGAAAAGAACATAGATTTTGATAAAATAAAACAAGCATTGCCAGTTGCCCATAGAATAGGTGTTTCTAGTTTGGCCAGTAATGACTCCTTTTTTAAATCATGTAAAAATCCAGAAGATGAAGAAAACTTTAAAAAATGCCTTCAAGAATTTGGATCTGCTAGAGAAAAATTTGAAAATTCTTGTACTAGTCCTAGCTTAGAATCAGAAAGTTCTAATGCAGAAGAAATAGTTAAAAATCAAGAATCATTAACTGATCGTTCACCATCAAATGATGACAATTCACAATCAAGTGTTGAAAGTAAATATAATAAAGCATTAAATTATAATTGTATTACAGCTTCTGAGAATTTAAAGAAAACGCAAGATATTATAGATGATACTTTGGACACTTTTGATACTCATGGAGAAAATCTTCAACTACAATATGGGTATGGTGTAAATAAATGCCAAGAAAAATTTAATTATAATACTGTAAATTCCCTTAGACATATAACAAATGCAGGGGAAATAGCTGAAAAATTTAAATGTGAAGATAAAAATGAAGGATTTTTAGAAGCTCTAGCGTGTTCTGCTTTTAGTTCACGTTGGGCCAGAGATATGGGTTGGTTTCCTAGCTCTTGTGAAAATGAACACAGTTGTGGTGCCACTATTTTAAAAAATCTTCTATCGCCTACAGGTGATTTGTTGGGAGAAGTTGCAGGATTTGGAAAGTATCTTTGGAATACAGATTTTAGTCAGATGTGGACAGATACAAAGTCAAATTTTTATAGTGTAAAGCAAAAGACATTAGCTGTTGGGAGATTTTTAGCTTCTGATAATAAATTGGATAGAACTAAAAAATTTCTTTCTAAACTAGGAGACTCTATCGTTGGTATTATAGCAGAAAATAGTATGTGTTTAAGGTGGGAGGGAGAGACATGTGTTGAACCAGCTCCACATCAATCTGCTATGGATCTTTGGGATTGCACTGAACCAGCTCAAAAAATACAACTTGTATGTTCAGTCCTTGGGCATATTGGAGGAGAACTATTAATTGTAGGTATAATGGCAGGAACAATTACTGTTGCCTTACCTAAAGTAATGTCTGCATTAAAAAAATCTACGATGTTTACTAAGCTTCATAGAACAAGTAGCAAAGTAGCTAATAAAAGCAAACTCAGTAAAGCTTCCATTAATCAAGTAAAATTAGAAAAAGTAGCTAAATCTAAATATAAAGATAAAATTTTGAAACCCTTTTCCAAAGTACATGACAAAACATTGAATATGGCGAGACATTCATCTCCAATAGTTAAAACAGTTAAAATTATTCATACAATAGAAAAACCTCTTTTATTAGCTGAAAAATATGGACAAAGGATTTTCTTAAAACTAGCAAATAAATTTTTACCTAATGCATCTATTTCTACTACAGGTGGAGCTGCTGGAGCTACTAAAATGGGAATGACTTCCGTGGTTGTAAGCAAAGTTGCTCAGGCAAAAAGAATGCAAAGAAGAACAAAGTTTTTAAAAGATAAAAACAAATCAAGTATTAATAATAAAAATAGAGGAAATACTGATAGTAGAAATCCTAACAATAAGGGTTCTAATGACAGAGGTGGAAGCAATGATTCTAATAATAGTAGAAATCCTCGTAATGATAGCGATAATAGTCGTAATAATTCTGGTGAAAAAGAAAGCAAGAGTAGTTCTGATAGAGGTAATGACAGAGAGAAAGCTAGTAGCGAAAAGAGTAAAAGTGAGCCTAGAAAAGATGGAAAAAATAACACTGATGGTAATAAGAATAGCGGTAATGAAGGCAATAATACATCTAAAAATGATAAAAAAGATAATAGCAAAAGTGATAATAATGATAGAAGAGATAATAAAAATAAGCCTAATAGCGAAAATAATAGAGCTGATGTAGATTCAAAGAAAAATAGAAAAGATAAAAATAATAAGAAAAAGAAAGATAAAGACAAAAGTAAAGATGGAAGTGATGATAGAAACTCATCTGCTGCAATTGCTGCTGCTGTAGGTGTACGTTCTGCTGTTGCCTTGGAAGAAGAGGTGGACAACTTTGAGTCATCTAGTAAAAGCAGTGATAAATTGTTAACAAAGCAAGAATCGTCATTAAGCTCTGAGATTGTGTCAGAAGAACTTTCTCAAGGAGCTAGTGCTGGTGCTTCAGCTGTTTCTGAAGTTAGAAATAGTTCTTCTACTGCTTCACAATCAAGTCATTCTGGATTTAAAAGTGGAAATCCATCAAGGATGGAAAGTGCTAAAAGAGCTCTAGGGATTAATCATAATCAAAAAATTAGTAGAAATACTTTAAGAGATTTGGCAAGTAGATATAAATCCTTAAAAAAGCCTAGTGTTAAAAAGAATGTTGCAGATAATGTGTCTAAGATGCTTGGAATTCCAGAAGATAATGCCTTGGATATGATTGACGAAAAAGTAGCTGATGTAGAGAAATCTCTTGAATATTTGAGTCAACATATGGATGATATTAGTCCTAGCAGTTCTAGTTTAAATAGAAGTCAATTTAATGATGTTTTATCTGATTTAAGAGCTCAAAGAGATAATATGTATAAAGATAGGAATGAAAATATTGGTAGAAGTGTTTCGTCATCTTCGGGTTCAGGAATTTCTAACTCATTTGGTAGTGGCTCGCTCTCAAATATAGGGTCAGGAGGAAGTTTAGCTGTTAGAAATGATATTATTGATAGTTCATCTGATTATGATGAGGTTTTAGATGCTATTTCGGAAGAGTTTGATGCAGATCAAGAGGGCGAAGAAGGAAAGGATAAAGGAGAGAATGAAGAAGAAAAAGCTAAAGCTAAAGGAAAGGATATTAAGGGCAAAGGGAAGAAAACACGAGGAGTTGCATCTAAAGGAGGAGGAGCAAAATCAACAAGAGGAGGAGTAAGTTCTGGAGGAGGAGGCTCTCTTGGCTCTATGATATCATCTGCCCAAAGTACAGGTAATACAGGTAAATTAAACAATATATTAGATGCTTTGGTTGGGACAGATGATGTTAAATATTTATCTATCTATAAATTTGATATAGATCCTAATACTATGTCGGGAGATAAATCTTTGATAGGAGAATTATTGAAAAAATACAATGATAAAGAATCTGTAAAATATGTGGTTGAGCACAGAAAAAGTGACTTTAAACTGAGGATTTATCACTTTAAAAATGGTGAAGTTTATTACATAAAGATTATAGATGGAAAATCATATGTAGTTAGCGGAACTCTTGGAGAAAAGCTAAAAAGCGATGTGTAAAGATTTGAATTTACATATAGCAGTGTAAATATTACTAGTTATTATTGTAGTAAAATTGATTTAACTTATTAAAACTGTTAGGTTTAATTATGAGGTCAATTGGGGTGAACTAGTTTATGTTTATAATTAAGAGTACTATCTTATATTTAATATTTTGTATATTTTCAACTGTAGGTTATGCTACTGATGATTGCTATTTTGGAATGTCAGATAATGATGATATTCAAAGGGGAAAGTATTGTTCTGCTAGAAACTTTGTAAAGGATGGCCTTGTTGATAGTATACTTAATTCTATAAAAGACCTTAGAGAATTGAGATCAGAAAGTCCAGATTTATTTGATAAGAAGCTTTATGAAATATTTACTCCGTTGATTCATAAGGAATTCTTATCTAAATTAATCCTTGGTAAGCACTTTAAAAAAGCTAGCAAAAGTCAGATAAAAGAATTTTCTTCGTTAATGGTTCTTCTTATGTCTAAGACATATGGAGGTCTTTTAGTGTCACTAGGATCTATAGATGTAAAGTTTAAAGGAGAGTCTGTTATAAACGCTGGCAATATTGAACTTGTTACTGTTAAGACATTAGTTCATTTAATTACAAACATTCATAATGTAGACTTTATATTGACTTTTGATGACAAAAGTAAAAATTGGAAATTAATTGACATTAGAATAGATGGTACTTCCTTAACTGCTCAATGGAGATCTTCATTTGGTAGAGAACTTGATGAAGTTGGGTTAGAAGGACTCTTAGTTAGATTAAGAGGCTTGTTGCAAAAATTTTCTTTATATTGAGTTTCTGGTTTAAGTTTTATTTAACTTACAAATTAAGTAAGCTTTTTGCTTGACTAATTTTTTTTAGTTAAATTTTCTATCTTTTGTATCCGATAAGTTAAGCTGGAGATACAGAACTAATGTATAAAAAATTATCTATAGTAATTGGATGCTTTTGTGCTATTTTATTAGTTTTTGGTTGGATTAAAACTAGAGACAATATTCAAGTATATACTTATATTGATGAGGATAGTTCACCTATTAAAAATGTTAAAAAAGAACCTATTAAGAAAAATATTGTAGATGATATATATAAAAGAAAAAAACCAATATATAAATTAACTACTTCAGATATAACTTCTATTAATAAATTAACTTCTAATCCTAAAAAATTAAAACTTTGGATTAAACAGTTTAAAAAATCAAATAAAGTATCTAAAAACTCTTCTGTTAAAACTAATTGGAATATATATACCATGCCTTCGTCACAGAAAGAATATAAGTTATGGATGGAGGAGCTATCCATAAAAATGAAATATCATATTTCAGTAGCAATTAAAGAAAATAATATAAAAAATATAATATTAGCCTCCCAAGCTTATACTTATATAAAGTTTTTAGAAGTTTTAAAACTCAAAGGATATGGAGAAGATGGAAACTTAGTCCTAGAATTCAAAGGATTAGATAATATACCTCATAGAAAGTTAGCATCAGAGACTAAAACAAAAAAATTATTAGAATTTAATAATAGTAGTGATGATTCATTCAAGCAGATTGATGCCTTCTTTGCTGGCACACAAGAAGATCTTGCAGGAGACGATATCCGTCGTAAATTAGTTAGCTCAAATTTTGATAGAGTAGGTATAACTAGTTTATTGGATAAGATATCTGATTTTTTAGGTGAATATGGCTTATCTACAACAAATAGAGAGAAATTTACTAGCAATATAAGCTTAATTGAAGAGGTAATGAATAATCAAAAAAAAGTAATCTCTGATCCTGTGGATTTAGGTATGAATCCTTTTATTCAACAAATTATTCATGAAAAAGCATTTATGGCTTCTATGTGGGGATCCGCAATAGCAACTTTTTTTAAAAATGTTTTATCTAAGATTCTTTTAGAAGCAAATGCTACGATATCGCATGCTATTAGTGCTATAGGGATATCAACAGTATTTTCTATTTTATATATTTATAATGGTCTACATCAAGTTTATTATATGAGAGTTATTTACAATTATATTTATAGAGACAAATTTAAAGCAAAATTAAAAGGTAATACTTTTAATTATAGGGATTCTATTAAAAATATATCCTTTGATAATATTGATATTATAAGTGAGTATAAAAAAGAAATTCTATTTTCTTGGATTCTTTCTATGGCATTTGGATCTATAACTAGTCATTCTGTAGATTTTATAACAAATCTATTTAAGACCAGAATAGAGAGGAAAGTTTTAGCCGCAAAAAAAAGAGCAGTTAGGTTTGGATCTAATTTTTTGAAAAAAATTAATATATTTTCAAATTCTATAAGAACGACTGCCACCTTAATAGCAAATTTGCGACCTAAAACACAAAAGTATATTAGTAATAAAGATAAGACAAGAAAGAATTATGTTCGACTTCGAAATTTTTTTTCTTTAAGAAATTTAACATATTTAAGTTTAGGGTTTGTGTCTTTTGCAGTTGTGAATTATATTCTAACATACACTATACTATATAGATCTAGTAGAAATTTATTTGATGTTCAATTAATGCCAGGGACAAATATTCAGTTGGCATTGTTAGAAAGTTTAGAGAATAATAATGAATTATTAGATATTAGTAGAAATATTTTATATCCTCTTTGTACTCATTTTGCTCATAAGAATGGGAAAAAAGTTTTGGCCAACAAAGAGCAATTAAGAAATAGGTCAAAAGCTTGTTTAGATATTATTAGATCTATCGAAGGTTATAACAATAATAATAAAATAAAAGAAGAATTTCCAGAGATATATCAAGGTCTTACTGCAACTAACTCTATAGACTATAGTAATGACGAATTCAACAATCTTCTGGAGCAATTACATCATTATGAGAGAGAGTACTATTACTTTGTAACTAGTGCCATTCGCTCTATTTATCCACTACATGATATTCCTAGTCGTTATTGGGATATGTTATCATATATTTCTGAAAAAAGTAATGAAAGAAATATTGTATCTTCAATGTTTAATAGTAATCAAGCTAAAGTTAGTATAGAAATAGATTTATTAAATCGTTCGATAGAGAATCTATCTGTTGAAATTTTTAGGCAAAAGTATTTTTATAAAACTAATAAAATGATAGAAAAAAATAATTCTTTAATTGTTAGAGAGATTGTAAGTTTACATCATGAATGGATTAGATATGTGGATTTTCAAAAATATTTACTTAAAAAAGGTTTAGTTACTTATATTGATAATCAAGCTAAATATTTAGATGATAAAACTAATGATAGTTCATTTGTTGATGATTTTTTTGAAGATATTACTAAGATTTCTTCTTTTACCAATAAAGATGCTATTGAAAAAGAAAGCAATGATATTATAAATTATATTGTAAATAAAAAATAGATAGTCTATTTTTTTATTTTTTGGTAATTTTTGTTTTAGTTATCTAGATTTAGAATGAGCCTTTTAAGGACTTCTTTTTAATCTATTTTTTATACATCGGACTATTCTTCTAGAAGAAAATTTATGTCTTTCTTTGCATTTTTTTAAGAGTTTATGAGCGAATTTATGACATTGTTTTGTATTTTCATATTTATGGGAATCTGGATATTTTATACAAAAGTATTCAATATTTTGTCCTATTTCTAGTTTGGCAGATGAACTTAGCTTTGCTTTACTTCTTGGTTTTTGAGGTACTTTTTTAAAGTCTGCTTTTTTTATTGTTTTTCTCTTGTATATGGGAGCAATTTTTCCACCTTTTTTGTATGCTTCCCAATTTTTAAGTCTCATTTCTTTATATAGATTATGAATATTTGTATTTTCTATGGATTTAAATTCATCTTCTACATCTGTTGAAAAAGATTTATGTCCAGCATTTGAGGTTATAGGTATATTTGAGCAGCTTGGGGTAAAGACCAGTAATATTAGTATGATATATACGCTATTCACTAAAAAAGTATATCATAAGTTAAAATATTTATCTTAAGTTATTGAAAATCTATTATTTTTTGATAGTATGGCTTAATTAAAATAATTTGGAGGTAAATTGTCTAAACACTCTAATGTAAAGATTATAGTTGATAATAAGGAAATTGAACGCTGTCTTCGTAAATTTAAGAGAATGTGTGAATACTTTGGAGTTTATAGGGAATACCGTGATAGAAAAGAGTATAAAAAACCATCACTTAGAAAGAAAGAAAAAGAAGCTGCCTCTAAAAAGAGAATACAACAATCTGTCAAAGACAATAGAAATCGTTAATTATAAAATATTTTAAGGACAAGGATTGGGAATTTTATTATGAATTTCTTCAATCTCTTTTAATAGCTCAGTTGGTAGCTTAATATCTATTGATTGGATATTTTCCTTTAATTGTTGCGTAGTTGTTGCTCCAATTATATTGCTTGTTAAAAAGCTCCTGCTTGTAACAAAAGATAATGCCATTTGAGAAGGAGCTATATTGTATTTTTTTGCTAGCTTGCAATATAGTTCTGTGGCTTTTATGGCCTTAGTAGTTGTATATCTGTTGAATTCACTAAATAATGTTAGTCTTGCATTTTTAGGCCTTTTACCATTTAAATACTTTCCAGATAGAACTCCAAATGCCATAGGCGAATATGCTAAGAGCCCCATATTTTCTCTATAACTAATTTCTGCTAAGCCTATTTCATATGTTCTATTTAATAGATTATATGGATTTTGAATAGATACCATAGGTGGTAAGTTTAATCTTTTGGATATCTCACAATATTTCATAGCTCCCCATGGTGTTTCATTTGATATCCCATAATGGCGAATTTTTCCTGCATTTTTTAATTCATTTAGTATCGATAGAACTTCTTCAAGAGAAGTAAACTTATCATTTTTATTTGGAGTAAAACCTAGCTGGCCAAAAAAGTTAGTCACTCTCTCTGGCCAATGTAATTGGTATAAATCTATATAGTCAGTTTTTAATCTACTAAGACTATCATTTAGTGCTTTGTGTAGGTTTTCTTTTGTGAATCTAGAATTTCCACCTCTTATATGCTCTGGAAACCTTGGACCCGTTATTTTAGTTGCTAAAATAATTTGATCTCTATGGGTTTTTAATTTAGCCCAATTGCCAATAAATTTTTCAGTTTTATAGCAGGTTTGTTCTCTGGGTGGAACAGGATACATTTCAGCAGTGTCTATAAAATTAATACCAGCATCAAACGCATAATCTAATTGTTCTATAGCTTCTTTCAACGAATTTTGTTGGCCCCAAGTCATAGTTCCAAGGCAGAGAACACTAACCTTAATATTTGTTTTGTGAAGGTATCTATATTCCATTATTTTTTAATAATTGACTCCCATTCTAAGTCAGTTTTATTTTTAATAGTATTAAATATATAAAAAAATATAAATCCACTTACAATCATACAAGGAATAGCTATAACCGGAAAGGAAAGAGCTGTCATTTTTCCTAAGCTTACATTAAATGTTTCAGTTCCAGGTTCTCCTTTTAGAATATATATGGCAAGAGCACAGTTTAGCATTGCCGATAGAAAAAAAGTTGCTGCCATTGCTTTTGATACAAATCTTAACATGGACTCAAATTCAGATATACTCGATTTTTCAGAAAATCCTTGGGTTATTTTTTTAAAATCAAGTGCATGTTGTAGGATTATTTTGACTAGTGGATATTTTGTATGTTGAGAAATTATAATATATATTCCAATAAAAAGAGGGATAGCAGTTTCTTTTATGACTAACCAATTTTTGTCTAATCTCATTAAACCAATTCCTCCCGTTAAAAGAACATTAATTAACCCAAGAGCAGAAAATATATTTATCTTTTTACTTTTATAAAATGAAAAAAGTCCATAAATTATGGGGAAAGATAAGCTTATTATAAAACCATTTACCTCCCCTAGATATTCATTATTGCTAAATTTTGACAAGATAATAGCAGGAATTGCTATATTAAATAAAAGATCTAAAAGGGCATTTGATTTTTTTTGTTTTGTCATAATAGTTTGACTTTGTTTATATTTGTTTTCATACTTTGCCAAATAAGGATGATTTTGTCATGTACGATCTAAAGGGTAAAAAAGTTTTAATTTTAGGAGTTGCAAATGAAAAATCCATTGCTTGGGGAATTGCCAAGGCATTTAAAAGTCATGGTGCAAGTGTTGCTCTAACTTATCTTAATGAGGCTTTGCAAAAAAGAGTGCAACCTCTTGCTGAAAGTATAAGTGCCGATTTTACCTGTCGGATGGATGTTACATGTGATGGTCATTATGATAGCTTAGCTTCTACTTTGGAAAAAAATTGGAAGAGCTTTGATGTAATGGTCCACTCATTAGCATTTGCAAATAGAGATGACTTAAAAGATCGCTTTTATAAAACCTCTAGAGAGGGTTTTAGTTTAGCATGTGACATATCTGCTTATTCTTTAATTGCCCTATCAAGAGCTATGAAAAATTTATTTAATAAAGGTAGCTCAATTATTGCTATGACTTATCATGGTTCACAACAAGTAGTCCCTGGATATAATATTATGGGTGTGGCAAAAGCAGCATTAGAGGCAAGTTCTCGCTATTTAGCAGCTGATTTAGGTCAGGATAATATAAGAGTAAATTGTATTTCAGCTGGTCCAATTAGAACACTGGCTTCTTCAGGAGTTTCAGGATTAAAGAAAATTTTTACCCATGTAGAGCAAAATTCCCCTCTTGGTAGAAATATTACTACTGATGATGTTGGAAAAGTAGCATTATGGCTTGGAGGGCCTTATTCAGAGGGAGTTACTGGACAGATTATTTATGTGGACTCGGGAATGTCTATAAAAGCTCTATAAATTTTATAGTATAATATTTCTATGAATTCTCCTTTGAAAGCATTGTTTGTTATAAAAGATAGCTCTATTACTAGGCTATATACCATGAATTTTAAAATTTATATGGGTGTTGAGTCCTTCTCATGTAAATCTGTTGATGAGGCAATAGATTTCTTAAAAAAAAATGATGATATAAATATAATTGTCTGTGAAGATATAATTGATGGTGAGAGCTGTGCCATTAAATTATTTTACTATATAAAATCTATTTCGGCAGATGTAGCTATGATAGCACTAGGTGATGATGATAAGTTGAAAAAATATATTACAGTTATTCCTAAAAATATGTGGCGAATGGTTATTAGAACTGCGGCAAATGAGCTAATGATTTCTTCAAAGCAGATGGCAGAAAAATATCATAGTACATTTTTTAAAATTGATTGGAAAATTCTAACCACTATTAAAATGACTAATATAATTGTATATAAAAAAAATGTAGATGATGAGCAATATGAGCCATTTTTGCAAGCAGGAGATGCATTAGATACCAATTTGATATGTGAAATGCATTATCATGGAAAATTTGAATTTTTTGTCTTGGCGTTTGAACGCGTAAAATTAATGCAGCAATTTAATGAGGATATGAGAAAAATCCTCAGTAGCGAGGGTATAACTTTAGATGATCGTATTGAGAGTACTAAAGATTCTTTTGTTATTGCTCACCATTCATTGAGGTCTTTTGGTATTACTCCAGATATTGTAAGGACTTCTCTTGAGACCATTAAATCCATTGAAACTATGGTAGAAACTAGTATCGTTCTACATGATTTTATTCAGAAGTTAAAAAAGTGCCAAGATAGTTATCTATATCAACATTCGGTTTTATCAGCGGTACTATGTAGTAAAGTTATAAATGGTCTTGGTTGGGGAAGTGCAGATCAACATGGGCAAATTTGTTTTTTATGCTTTTTTCACGATTTAACTTTAGTTGATGATAGGATGGCAAAAATTAATTCTAATATTAGCTTGAAAACTTCTCGTTTAAGGGAAGGGATCGAGAGGCAAGTTCTACATCATGCTTTGGATGCTTGTGATATTGTAAAGAGGTTTCCAAATAAACCATTTGGAGCTGAGATTTTAATATTACAACATCATGGAAGCCTTACAGGTATTGGGTTTAATGATAGTCCTCCTGAGAATCTCTCTCCTTTTTCTAAAGTTTTTATGGTTTGCGAAGAGATAGTAGAATATATGCTAGATGATATACATAAGTTTTCACATGATGATATATTTACTGAAATTGATAACAAGTACCAAAAAAGGAGTTATAAAAAAATTATAGATGTGCTAAAAAGGGAAACTCAGTGATGATCGTCTATTATAGAATCGTCTAATTCTGTCATGCACCAAACTATAGATACCGGTAACATAATCCAAAACACAAGTACCATTAATCCAATGAATACCTCAAAGCTCATACAATTATTATACATTAAAAGTGTTTATGCTTCAATATAGAGGAGAGTTTTCCTTGACGCCATAGTATGTGTTGATAGTATGTTCTTGTGAATATTTATAGATACTGTATCAATACATTTAAGGTTTTTGATAAAAAGGTTGAAGGAGCGATTGAATTCTTTATTAAGAATTATGGTAAAACACGTTTTATGGTCTCCATGAGTAAAAAGGCACAGTATTTAGGTATTGAGCGTTTATGGAAAAAGTCCCCCAAGGCATTTGTTTACTTTTTTTTATTTTATCTAATAAGAGATGTTATTTTATATATAATCATACCGATATTCTTTGCAAAAGCTATTGATTAAAAGATGAATAATTTAGAAGATGTAGTTTTATCTTATCCTCGATTAAAGCAATTTATGGATAAAACTAGAACTAATAAGCAAGAAATTCTTTCTATGTTAGATGGGATTAAAGCTAATGTCTCTCCAAGGCTTATAAATTTTGGAGAGAAGTTTTTGGATATTATCTTTCCTAAAATTTATGATGGACTAGATTTTGATGAAAATGGTGTTGATGTGGTTGAACTTTTTAAAAATAATACAGTGGTATTTGTTCCTAATCATCAATCTCATGCCGACTATATAGCCATTAGTTATGCATTATTTAAAAAATACAATAGTACTATTTATGTAGCGGGAGGAGATAATTTAAATATATTTCCCCTTGGTAGTATCTTTAGAAAATGTGCTTGTTTTTTTATAAAAAGAGTTTTTCCCAGTGAGACATATAGGTTAACAGTTGAAGCGTATTTATACTACTTAATTAAAAATAAATATCCTATAGAATTTTTCTTTGAAGGCGGAAGATCTAGAACAGGAAAGCTTCGTTCTCCTCGCTTTGGGTTATATCGCATGTTAATAGATGCCTACTCTCATATTGATGATACTAGTAATAAGCTAGTATTTGTTCCAATTTCCATTGCTCATGAGTATATAGCAGAGATGAGGCTATTATCGGAGGAATTATCTGGCAAGAAAAAGCAAAAGGAAAGCTCCAAGCAATTGCTATCACTTTTTAAGCTTTTTATGTATCGTTTTGGAAATATTCACATAAAACTTGGAAGACCATCTTATGTACAAAAAAAACCATATGGAGTTACAACTAGAGAAGATATTTATAATTTGGCCTTTGATTGCTTTAGACAAGTAGGCGCTAATATGGTGATTACACCGGGCTCTCTTTTGTCTATGATTTTATTAGATGAACCAAGTGGAGCTCTAGCATGGAAAGATATTATTGCTAGGGCAAAATCTATTATTCAATATTGTATTAAATATAATTTACCTATAACTAATTCTCTTTATGAGGATAATTATGAAGCTACTATTAAACATATTATGGATATATTCATAGGTAATAAGAAAATTGATATTATAGGAGATGAAGGGGATAATATTGTCTATTATTCTGTTAAGCAGAGTTGTAGAGCGGAAATGCTCTATTTAAAAAATATGATTATTCATCACTTTATAGTTCCTTGTATAATAAATATGGCATGGATCGATCTCTTTAGAGGAGAATTAAATAATGTAACTGATATAAAGAACTTCTTTATAACTCAAAGAAGATTATTTATTAAAGAGTTTTATCTTCCAACTACTAAGGAATTTTTTCTAAAAACTATAAAAATTATATCTAATGCTATTGGACGAGAGGTAAATTCATTGGAGGAATTAGTAGAACTTTCTAGCAAAGAAAAATATGATATTGTAAAAAGTATTGGTCTATTTGGATGTAGCTTAACCTATATTATAGAATCCTATTATGTGTCTTTAAAGGCCCTACAAAAGCTATCGAATAATTTTAATGTTCCAGTAAAATATGAACTCTTTAAAAAGAGAGTGCCATATGTATTTAAGGAAGAACAGAGGCTTGGTAGATTGGTGAGAAGGGCAGAAGCAAAATCGATGATAACCTTTAAAAATAGTATTGATTACTTTTCTTATAGAGGATTAATTAGTGAAAATGAGGGAGAGTTTAAATTTATAAATCCTGAAGGTCTTCATAACTTGATAGAAAAGTATCAAAAGGATTTGACAGACTTTACTATGTTTACCATAAGAATGTAATGAAAACATTTTCTGGAGATAAAGAAAAGGCCAAGAGAGCAATTGTAGATATCCTTGAATATTTAGGAGAGGATACCAAAAGAGAGGGATTAGTTGATACACCAAGTAGAATTGTAAAATCTTGGGATCGTCTATTTGGAGGATATCTAGCAGATATTCGAGGAATTTTTACTACCTTTGAGCAAGATAATGTAGTTCCTCATAACCAAATAGTCCTTTTAAAAGATATAGATTTTTATTCAACTTGTGAGCATCATCTATTGCCCTTTGTAGGTAAGGCACATGTGGCATATATTCCTAAAAAAGGAGGAGCTGTTGTGGGAATTTCAAAACTTGCACGTTTAGTGGAAGTTTTTTCAAGGAGATTACAGATTCAAGAGAGAATTGGTATGGAAGTCACCAATTCTTTAATGGAATATTTAAGTCCCATGGGAGCAGCTTGCATAATTGAGGCCAAGCATTTTTGTATGAGTGCCAGAGGAGTAGAGAAACAACACTCTTCTATGGTTACTTCTTCTTTAAGAGGAGTTTTTTTGGAAAATAATCAGACTCGTCAAGAACTCTTTAATTTAATTAAATAATCTATGTTTGTTTCCTTCTTAAGAAAAAATTCTCGCCTTTTATATAAAACTTGTGAATTAAAAGAGCTAAATTATTGGACAGAGTATATAAGAGATATAGATGACTATATTGATACTCAGTCAAATCTATCAAGGCTTTGCAATGATGTAGTATTTAGCTTTTTAAATAAAAGCACAAGTGATGATTTTAAGAGTCACAAATTTTTAATTGGCAGGGAAATCGGGGGATATTCTGAGAGGATTGAAGACCTCTTTCAAAAAGATTTTGGCCCCACTTATGGTGTTAAAGCAAAGCTTTTAATAAAAGATTGCTATCTTTTATCAGAAGATATATTTAAAGCTGAAAATTTATTTCGCAGTGAGTTGATTAATAAGGGATATCAGTTATATAACAATTGGCAGTTAAAGATAAAAACTATTGATGATTTTAAAAGTATGAAATTTTCTCTAGATGTGGCAGTTTATTTTTTTCAAATATTTTGATATTTTAGTAACAATGTCTATTTTGTATCACACATTCTTTAACAATACCTTTTATTTACTTGGAGGTTGTTATTAGAAAGGATTTTAGACGTGATAGAGGTAGAAGAATATCTAGACCTAGATTAAATATGGAAATTAGAGTTTCGCGTTGTCGCCTGTTGGGAGACGATGGTACTCAGTATGGAATAGTTGATATACATGAGGCAAGAAGGATTGCACAGGACATGCGGATGGATTTAATGGAAGTATCTGCAAATACTGATCCTCCAGTAATAAAAGTCATAGACTATGGAAAGTATAAATATAATAAGCAAAAAAAGGCGTCAGAGAATAAAAAGAGGCAAAGTACATCTATTTTAAAGGAAGTACAATTTAGGCCCAATATTGAGTCCCATGATCTTGAAACTAAACTTCGTAGAGTTATGGAGTTTATAAATCAGGGAGATAAAGTCAAATTAGTTATGAGATTTAGAGGTAGAGAGATGATGAATAAGCAGATAGGAATCGATAAATTTAACTCCATGATAGAGACTATAGTAAATCAAGATGCAATAGTTGAGAGTGAAGTTCGTATGATGGGAAATAGGGCCATAACCATTTTGGCACCTGGAAAGAAG
This sequence comes from Bacteriovoracaceae bacterium, assembly GCA_965243505.1. Classification (GTDB taxonomy): domain Bacteria; phylum Bdellovibrionota; class Bacteriovoracia; order Bacteriovoracales; family Bacteriovoracaceae; genus CBDEVA01. The sequence continues at coordinate 313,484 of CBDEVA010000006.1, forward strand.
GTGCTAAATAGGCTAAAAGAGAAAAAAAGGGCCAAGAAAGATTAGCTTAAAATTAACTTTATTTACATACTGCCTTATTAGTGTTAGCTATAGCAGTTGTATGAAAAATGGGTAGATATTATGCCAAAGGTAAAAATGAAGACTAGAAAAGCTGTGGCCAAGAGGTTTAAGGGAACCGCTAGTGGAAAATTAAAGAGAAAAAGAGCAAATTTACGCCATATTTTAGAGAAAAAGCCCCATAAGGCCAAAAAGAGGGCAGTAAAGACAGATTATGTTCACCAATGTGACTTAGCTCGCATTAAAAGATGTCTTCCATATTTATAGGTATATTTTATGTCTAGAGTAAGAAGAGGATTTAAAGCAAGACAAAGAAGAAATAAGATCTTAAAGAGAGCAAGTGGGTTTCACTTTTCAAGAAGAACTAAGTTTCGTATGGCAGTTGAGACGGTTAAAAGGGCCCTTCATTACAGCTATATTGGTAGAAGACTTATCAAAAGAGACATGAGAAGACTTTGGATTACTCGCATTTCCGCAGCAGCTAAATCTTTTGGAGGTTCATACTCTAAATTTATAAATGATTTAAATAAAAGTGGTGCTTGTATCAATAGAAAGATGTTATCTGAAATAGCTGCTACCGATTCTAAAGGTTTTGAAGTCATCTATAAACAGGTTTCAAAATAAAATTTAAAAAGATTATCTCTTGGTTTTCTATGTACTCAACTTAAGCTCTACATTAGGGCCTAGTAAATTATAGATTGTGGTTATTTCTTTCAACTATTCTAGACTTACATGAGATTATTGGGCCTTTGGGATCTAAATATTTCCCTGTTATAATAGGTAGTTATACCCATTTTTGCCCAAATAACAATAAGTTGTTATCTGGGCAATTTTTTATTTATAATAATGGGTGATTACTAATTTTTTTGTTTAAAAATGGTGGAAAGATGCTTTTTAAGTGTTTTTCATAAAATGCCGAAAATTATAGTATGAACTTTAAAAAAATATTTTTAGTTTTAGGTATTATAGTTGTTCTTTTTATAGGATTTTCCTATTTTAAATATAAAGGTCAGGTTGAAGAGATGCGAGCTGATCCCAAAAAATTTTATACTCAGGCACTTTTAAAAGACCATGGATTTACAGAACTTCACAAAGCTTCTTATAACGGAGATTTAGATGAAGTCTCTGAAATTTTTGAGAAAAGCCAGGATATTCATGCAAAAACTCTTTCTTTAAAATTTACTCCTTTTCATACATCTATAATCAAAGGACATGTTGAAGTAGCTGATTTTCTTTTATCTAATGGAGCTAATATTGATGAAGGTAGTAATTTTGATCAAACCCCTTTGCATTGGGCCAGCTTTGTAGGTGATATAGAAGTTGTAGAATTTTTAATTGAAAAAGGAGCTAGTTTAGAAAAATTAAGCCAGCAAGGGTGGACAGCTTTGCACTACGCCGCTCTTATGGGTCATCTTGATGTTGTAAAGTTACTTATAGATAAGGGAGTAATCTTAGATAAAAAAAATGATCAAGGACAAACTGCAAAGGATTTAGCACAGTTAAATAAAAAAGAAGATGTAGTGGAATTTTTAAGTTCTACAAATTAAAGCAATTGTATAATTAAAAAGATAATTTAAATTTTATTTTGGGGTGGATTTATTTTAATATTACTATAGCTATAAAAAATTCTTATTAATTTGAAACCTTTATTTACTAGAACACAAAATCACTTAAAAACTGTAAATTATATCTCTAGTATAGAGCGTTCCCTACATGTCATGAAGGCTGCTCCTTTTTTATGGCATATTTACAGTTTAAACCCCTTTACAAAATCGGAATCGCATTCCATAATTGTAAAAAAAGGTTATAGAATTAGATCCATAAAATGGCAATAAAATCATGATAATAAGAAGACATCTAGAAAAGCATCTTCTAAGGCTTAAAAAGCAATATCCTGTTATTACTATCACAGGGCCTAGACAATCCGGAAAAACCACTCTCGCAAAACTTTGCTTTCCTCGTTACTTTTATTGTACTCTGGAAGATTTGGACACGAGAGAGGAGGCTCAAATTGATCCAAGAGGTTTTTTAGACAAATCTCAAAATATGATTATTGATGAAATTCAAAAAGTTCCTTCACTTGTTTCTTATATCCAAGGAATCACAGATAAAAATAAAAAATCAGGACAATTTATTTTAACAGGAAGTCATAATTTCCAGCTTACACGCATAATCTCCCAATCTTTAGCAGGAAGAACAGCTCTTGTAATTCTTCTTCCCTTTTCTATGAAAGAGTTAAAGGATAAAGATGACTATACTAAACTCTTATATCGTGGTTTTTATCCTAGAATTATCGATAAAAATCTTAATCCCAAAGAAGCTCTTTCTTTCTACATAAATACATACATTCAAAGAGATTTAAGAGATATAAAGGAAATAAAAAATTTAAAACAATTTGAAAGGTTTTTAAAACTTTGTGCAAGCTTTACAGGACAAATTGTAAATAAAACAAAATTTGCAAATGACATAGGCGTTGATAGTAAGACCATTGATTCATGGATTTCTATTTTAGAAGCTAGCTACATTATCTTTCTTCTTTATCCTCACTTTAAAAATTTAAGAAAAAGAATCGTAAAGCGTCCAAAACTTTATTTTTATGATGTAGGGTTGGCCTCTTCTCTTTTGGGAATAAAAAAAGAAAGTCATATATTATCTCACCCTTTAAAGGGAGCTCTGTTTGAGAATCTCATCATCATTGAAAAGCTAAAACACCAATTCAACTCTTTAGAAGATCCTTCTCTTTATTACTTTAGAGATAATACAGGTAATGAAATCGATCTTTTAGAAGATAAAGGAAATCAAATTATCTCTTATGAAATCAAAACCACAAAAACTCTAAATCATGATCTTTTTAAAGGTCTTGATTTCTATAAAAGTCTTAACCCTGATAACAAAGACTCTTTTTTAATTTACACAGGCACTAAAAGGCTTGTGAAATATGGACATATATGTCTTCCTTATAAAGATATGTGAAAATTTTTTCTATTTAACATCTTTAATGTTGGACAGTAGATTCAAAATTTTTGTATAAATGCTTCAAGGAATCATGAGATCTTTTTTTGATTATAAAAAATGTAAGAAAAATATTTTTTATTAGAGTTATCGACTGTTTAAAGACTGCTTGGGGGTTCAAGAGAAACCTTTATTTGCCAGAATACAAAATCACTTAAAAATTGTAACTTATATTTCTAGTATAGAGTGGCCTATATGCTATGAAGGATACTCCTTTTTTGTAAAAAAGTTTATAGAATTTATACCCATAAAATGGCAATAAAATCACTAAAGAATAAATATGGCTGTTTTTCGGCTGTTTTTAGGTTGTAGATAACTAGTTTTTTTGCTAAAATAGCGATAAGGCAAAGCTATTTTAGAACTCTTTTCAGAGCACAAAAACTCATGAAGAAAATAAGAGATTACAGAATTACTCCTCATCTTAACCAATTGTTAACAAAGATAGAAAAGTTTCATGGAGCTTTTGAATTAGGTCATAAATTGAATCCTAAATTGGTTACACGCCTAAAGAAAACAACTCTTATTACTTCTTCAGGAGCTTCTACAAGGATTGAAGGTGCTGTTCTAAGTGATTCTGAAGTTGAAGAATTTTTGGAAAAAGGATGTAAGATTTCAAAGATGTCTTCTCGTTCTGAAAGAGAAGTTGGGGGATACATCAAAGCTTTAAATTATGTTTATGAAAATTATCCTGATTTAGAGGTTTCTGAAAAAAACATAAGGGAGCTTCATCAAATTTTGACCAGCAAATTAACACAATCTGAGCTTCCTAAAAAACAAAGAGGTGCCTATAAAGATGTTCCTAATCATGTAGTAGAGAAAAACTTAGAAACAGGAAAAGAGACGGTTTGGTTTAAGACCACACCTCCTGGTCCACAAACTTTATCTGCTATGAGAAATTTAATTCAAGATTTTCATCAGGTTGAAAAAGAAGGTAAACTTCATTACCTTCTCTTAGTGGCCACTTTTATTGTTCATTTTTTAGCTATTCATCCTTTTAGAGATGGTAATGGTCGACTAAGCCGAATTATAACTATCTGGCTTATGTTAAAATATGGCTACATATGGTTTCAATATACATCTCATGAAAAAGTTATAGAGGACAATAAGGAAAGGTATTATCTTTCTTTAAGAAAAACTCAAAGATCATTCCAAACCAAAAATCATAAATATGATGAATGGCTTTCTTACTTTGCTGAAACTGTTTATAAACAAACTGAGATTTTAAAAGTTTTTATGGACAAAGAATCGCCTGTAACGGTTATGAATAAGAATGAGAAAGATGTTTATGAAATTTTAAAAAGACATGGAGTTTGCAATATAGGTTTTATTTTAGAAAATACCCCTATGACTAGGGGAGGGCTTAAAACACTTTTGAAGAGAATGGTCGATAGAGGATATATAAAATTTAGAGGACAGGGAAAAGGGAGAGTGTATTTTCTGTAGAATATAAAGATGTCAATTCCCTAGCTATATGATGAAGTTGGATTTTTTGTTAAAAAGATAATTTAAATTTTATTTGGGGTGGATTTATTTTAATATTACTATAGTTATAAAGAATTCTTATTAATTCGAAACCTTTTATTACATGTTTTTCTTCTAGTATTTTAAACCCGTGAGCTAAATATGAATAATTTCTAGCGTTCCCAAACTTATTAAATTCACATTCTTTATTCATATAACCCTTACCTAATTCGTTATTTATAAAGCTTAATAGTTTATATGTTTTTTGTTGCCCTCCAGTATTTCCTTTAAGACTTTCAATAGTTTCATTTATTTCTTTATTACTTTTTATTGCCACTCTTTCTTTTATTTTATCTTTATCTATATTATCTGTTTTACAACCAAATTCCTTTTCAAATTCTTTTTGTCCAATGTACTCTATAATACGATAAATTCGTAATACAGCTTCTGTATGTTCACCATTTTGATGTCTTCTCTCAGCATTGGCAATCATATCTTCAATAAGACCATTTGATTTTTTATCGGTACATGTTTTTAAGTGATTTTTAAATTCATTATTAAATTCTATTTTAAACAATGGATTAGAATTATTGGTCTTTATAAATTTATTAAATTCTTCAAATGCTTGTTGATATGCTTGAGATTCCCAGAGGTATAATGAGTAAGAAAGTTGCTTTATAATTCCAAATGTACTTATAGTTATATTATTAGCTATATCTTCATTTAAAATATCATAAACTAATTTATATTTGCCTTTATTAAAGAAGTTTTCTATTTTTTTTGATATATTTATTGAATATATCTCTGCAGGATCAATATTATTTATGCATTCCTCAGTTCCTGATTTTACAGTTCCAACCCCTCCCTTTGTTCTTTCCTTTCCTCCTATATAGATATATTTAATCCCTTTTCCAAAGGTTGCAAGTGATAACCCAACAGACATATTTTTAGTACCTCCAGTATAATCAACAAATATTTCACCCCTTTCTATTTCATTATAAGCCTTTGATGAAATTTTAAATGCTTCCGACAGATCATTTTCATTATTGATTTCAAATATTTTATAATTATTTTTTAAATTTAGTTTATTAATTGTGGGGGAACTTTTTTTTGTTGAAATAAAAAATATCTTATCTGGTTTAACTTCTTTTATTGATTTTATTATTGGCTTCTCAGAACCACCTACTGTTAGAATAAGAGTTTTCATGTTATTTATATATAATTTTTTATATTTTTAGTAAATTTAGATGTCATATTTAAGTCTAGATGCTCCCATCAGCTTCAATCCCCCCCGTTAGAGGTCTTCTTTCAGATGCAAAGGTTTGTGGAAATGCACGGGTTTATGGAGATGCTTCAATCCCCCCCGTTAGAGGTCTTCTTTCAGATGGCAATACAAGCAAATATGTAGATTTTAAAGATTTACCGCTTCAATCCCCCCCGTTAGAGGTCTTCTTTCAGATGAAATGCACGGGTTTCTGGGGATGCACGGGTTTCTGCTTCAATCCCCCCCGTTAGAGGTCTTCTTTCAGATAGTTAGCATCTAAGAGGGATGTGCTAACAGATAAAGCTTCAATCCCCCCCGTTAGAGGTCTTCTTTCAGATGCCTCTACACTGTTTGGAAAAGATACACTTAAGTTTTGCTTCAATCCCCCCCGTTAGAGGTCTTCTTTCAGATGGTATGAAGACAGGTAGAACAAATACTTATAGAGACGCTTCAATCCCCCCCGTTAGAGGTCTTCTTTCAGATTAAATAACACAGGCGCTTCAAGTTTATCTATTACATTTTTGCTTCAATCCCCCCCGTTAGAGGTCTTCTTTCAGATAAAAACAAAACCCCTGTATTTGTCATTCTGTCATGACCGCTTCAATCCCCCCCGTTAGAGGTCTTCTTTCAGATGAGAGATAACATTAAAATAGTAGACACTCTTCATTTGTCAAAGCTTCAATCCCCCCCGTTAGAGGTCTTCTTTCAGATTAAAAAACAAAGCTCTTGAAAGAGATAAAAAAGGCGTGCTTCAATCCCCCCCGTTAGAGGTCTTCTTTCAGATGTTAATTTGCTGGATAGAAAAGAAGACATATACTTAATAGCGCTTCAATCCCCCCCGTTAGAGGTCTTCTTTCAGATAAAGCTGAAGAAACTGATCTTAGGGGCTGCGAAATAATGTGCTTCAATCCCCCCCGTTAGAGGTCTTCTTTCAGATTGTATATGTTAGAGATTTCGATGGCCGAAACATTTTCGCTTCAATCCCCCCCGTTAGAGGTCTTCTTTCAGATGGCCATCATTATAAAGCCTTGAAACTATTTTAAAAAAGTAAGCTTTTTTAAACATATCTCTCCTTTTTTTTAAAAAAATATGAAGCATTCCAACAAAAACTTAGCTAAATCCTTATAAATACATATTTTTTACATTTATAACCTTTTTCAATAATTATTCCTCCTTTTATATTATCATAAAATTCATATCTTCGATAATTTTAGGATTACCAAAGAATGAAATTTGAGTTGTACATTTTTCACAAACCTTATAGATACGAATAGAATCATTTTCTTTTAGTAGATATTTAGATAGCTTTTTTTTAATATCGCTGTAACTTCTTTGAGATATTATGCCTTCAAACATAGAATATTGAACTCTATAAATATATCCTGATATAATTTTTTCAACTTTATTTCTGGTTTTATCGTCACTAATATCATAACTTATTATATATCTAGACATATAATTCCCTCATTATGTATATAAATATGGTTCATAGTTAAATTCTACCCCTACGATTCGTTTGAACTCTTCAACTTTTAAGCGGATAATTTCTCTATAGCTCTTAATTTTTCCCTGATATAAGTGTTTCTTTTTATTTAGAAAGTTTTCATAATGTTCTATGAAGCGTTTTATATTTTCTTTTTTTAAAAAAACACCTTCATTAGATGATTCAAAAAAATCGTCTTTATCAAATATATTTTTGTTAAAAAGACGCAAAACAAGTCTGTCGACAATTATATGTCTATATTCTTCCATTAGGTCTAGTGCGAGAGAGGCTCTTCCATACTTAAGTTTATGATAAATTCCAACATATGGATCAAATCCATGGGCTATTAATAAAGATTGTATTTCTCTTGATAGCATAGAGTAGCCAAAAGATAATGAAGCATTTACTGGATCGGGAGAAGGGAAATATTTTCGACCATTAAATAAATAAGATTCTTTAAAGCAACATTTAAAGCTATCAAAATAAAGAGAAGCCCCTTGTCCTTCAAAACCTAATAATGATTCTAAAGAAGTACAACCATCTATTTTTAATAAAATTTTTTCAAATTGTGATTTGTTTTTAAAATTAAATTTACTCCTCGATGATAGGTGATATTTTTGTAATAATGACATGCCGTTCTTTATTTTAGATGTAACCATTTTTTTAGAAAACATAAGACAAATTTCCTTATTGCTTGAAATTTTATAAAGCTCCATTCTTAGAAGTACATTTTTTGAATACGCAGGGGAGCAATAAGTGCGAAATTGCCCCCTTACAGTATGAAAGGAAATAGCAATATCTGATTCACTTAATGCTAGTATAGCTTGCGTGGTAATTTGTATTGGGCCAAATAAAACTACTGCACCTAAGGATTTTATAGGTATTTTAGTGATTTCTTGTCCACCAGAAGCCACAACTAGGATATCCTTATGTTTACTAACAATAGATCCCTGTTCTAATACATAAAGAGTTTTGCTTTCTAAACTTTTTCCCATTTTCCTTTGCACCAACCTATTGGCATATTGCATTTAACACTTCTTCTAAATGATTTTTTCTTTTCATTTGTTTCTTTAATTATCTTAGTATGTATGCCACCAAATCCCCCTATAGAAACTAGAAACTCATTATTGTTTATATTGATATTATTTATGGGAATGGGGCATAATTCTTTATCTTTATAGTACACTTCATTTTTTAGTTTATTAAAGACATCTATATAGAAATTATGAGCTTGATCAAAACTATATTTACTATTCATGTTATCTATTATATGAGATTCAAAAGTACTATCAGGCAAAATATATTGGTAGTAAGAAGGGATGTTACTTACTTCGTTATAAATATTTTTAACAATTATATCTCCAATATTAATTTTAAGGTTTTCATTGTTAGAATCTCTAACTAAAAAATCTTTAAATGGATCATTGGCTATATTTTTATTATCTTCTTTAAATATATCAAGATTGTTTTTTATAAATGGAGTTTTTAGCATTCCTTTTATACTAGAACCAGGGATGTAGGGTTTATTATGTCGTATAGGAAGCATATTAATTAAAACTTGATTATTTAATTTCCCACTTTCTGATTCTCTTATCTTTTTTATAATTTCATTATCAACACTATCTCCTAATGGAATTTTTTTAAGGGAATAATCTTTAATTTTTTTCTTATAAAGTGGTGGTATTCTAAACGCTTCATCTTTTTCTAGTAACTTTGAAAATTCACCTTCTAATTTAGGAGGTATATCTTTATAGGATATTCTATATAAGCTTTTTTGGGAACTATAGCTTGTCTTATTATCTAAAATAATATCAATATAGCTAATAGTTTCACCAGATCCAATAAAAATAGGTGTTAAACATTTAAAAGTTACTTTAAGCTTCATATGTTATATTTTCTACAGGAGATATACCGTAAATTAATCTATTATTTGATAGCCTAATGCAACGACCGAAATATGATATTTGCTCTTTTGAAAAGAACAATGACCTAGATTGCACTCTTGTAATCTTAGGATATATTGTGCCATCAAGTCCTCTTGAGGGAGTGGTGTCTATTTTATAAAAACCATTATGCGGATCATTCTTTTTAGGGATAAAATTAGACAATGCCATGCAAGCCCCCCTAAAAGAGTTAATAGTAATGTCTTTTACTCTAATTTCTTTTATATTTCCTAATCCAGTTGTAATTTTTTTACCTAATCCCCAAAATTTTACATAAGAAAAATATTTTTCTAATTCTTTTTTATCATAGATATCACTATCAACAACTGCTTCAAACAAGTTAGTTCTTTCTAAGTTAAAAGATTCTAGTTGATATGGTTCTACATTAGAGTCATTTTCTTTATTAATAGTTCTTTTAATATTATTTCTAGCAATATAATTTTTTTTGAAAAAATCATCATCATTAAATAAAAAACTTTCTTTGATCAAAATACTATCAATAAATTCTCTAGTAAGAGAGATTTTTTTAGTTTTACAATATTTTGCTTTTTTCCATTTTTTTCTGAATTTATAATCAGAAGGCAACTTGTCATTTATAGGAATTAATTTATATTCTTTAGGGTGTAAATCTCCTATAATTAGCCCTTTATTTTTTTCAATCTTATCTAAAAATAATTTGAGTTTTTCTTCACCTTCAAATTTTTTAATTGACCAACATAAACTGCCAAAAATAGTGCTAGACTTAGGTATAGAACCTAGTAGTGTTTCTTTATAAAATTCAAATTCTATAGAATATCTATTCAAACAATTTCCTCTTCTTTAATATTGATTATTTCTATTTGGCCATATCCTCTAGTTCCCATACCACCAATATAGCTGTCTTTTAAGAGATTTAACCCCTCTTTTACAATATTTATACATTCATTTTTTTTAATTATTATTTCAAGATTAAAGGATATATCAGTTATAGTTCGTTCAATAGTTCTCAAAGAACCTCTTTTTGCTTTACCATTAGAACGGTCAATAGCTGTTTCCATTTTTTCTTCGTAAATTTTATTTTTCTTATCTTTAAATTTTTCTATATCTTCTAAACACAGGAAAGCATCTCTGAAAATTACACTACCTGCTTGATCTGGAGTTCCGAAAGTGGAACGCATTTCTTTATTTTCATCTTTAATTTCTTGTCCTTTTGCTAACAATGAGCGTATTTTCCCCTTTAAAGATGAACCTGGTATATATGGATAATTTTTAATATCTTTTATAACTGGAGAGTCAATTCCACCAATTCCAATAGAATCTTTATTTGCTCCAATATGTATCCCTGTAATAACTTTAATTTTTCCTGTTAATTTTTTCATAAAATCATACTCTCTTTTTATTTATAGAATCCACATACACATTCGAAGCAAAGTTTAGCTCTTTCTATTTTTTCCTTATCGTCTATATATTTTATTAATTGCTCAATGAAATCAGCAATATTTTGTTCTATAACAGACCTATTCTTTTGGTAACATAATTGAGAGCGTAGTAATTGAATTTGAAAAATATTCTTTATATTACAAGCTTCGTTAAATTTATCATAGAATTTTCTTAATTGAGTTTTTTGCCCTGGTTTAAATTTTTTAGCAATTTCTTCGCATTTGTTTACAAATTCATCATCTTTATTTATCCACAATGGTATATCGTGGTTAACAGGAGGAGAGGGAGTAGTATGGGCTTTCGATTGGTTTTTTCTACCATTATTATATTTAGGACGATTTCTTTTAAAATTTTTATCCTTATTCATTTTTTCTCCTTTGTTCTAATAAGTGAAACTCTAATGCTTGATAGGCATAGTATTCTTTAAAAATAGAATTTTCTTTGTTTTCATTTAAAACATTAAAAATATTTTCAATCTCTATAAATGTCTTATTATCTTCATCATCTCTAGTTTTAGGAAATTTCCTTCTTAGATAATAATGATAATAAGATTGCCATATCAAATCTTGTTCTTCTGGATTTTTCTTTCTTGCAGAATTAGAAAATTGTAGCATTCTTCTATAAAAACCAACTATATCTTCATCTTTATTTTCGCTTAATTGTTCATTTAATTTTTCAAACTTATTTTTTAATTTAAGCATACTTCCTAACTTTTGCCATTTCATTTCTTTTTTATTAAAATATATTTGATTTTTACCTTTAGTACTTTTAATTTTTCCAAGATTATTGTCAACAGTGTCTGATAGATTTAGCAATGGAGTCTTTGATTTGAATAATAAATAGCTACAACTCCAGCCTAAGCTATTGCAACTAAGATTATCAAATTCAATTTTAATTTTATTAACTAACTCTGCCATTTGATAGTGTTTCCCTATTAGAAAAAAATCATCACCACCAATATAAACAGGATAAATATCATCTTTAAAATTATCTTTAATTATTCTTTGAGTTCTTCCTTTAAAAAACCAATTAAGTTGACCTCCTAAAGAAGCTAATTCTCCCGTTGACTCGCATTTATCTTTTATATATTCACCTAGATTATCTACATCAGCTTTAACCATAGCTAAATAAGCTGAGTGTTCACTCATTTCATTTAGATCTAGAGTCTTAGCACTAGTGCTATAGTATCCTTGTAATGTTGGTAAAAATTTAAAATCCTCTTTTGATTCAAGAGATCTAAGAATTTTGATAGAAAATCGTTCTTTTTCTTCTGTAAGACTAGTTTCGTGTTCAATCCACGATATATATACATCTTTAAAAATTTTAAAACTATTATTGGTATCTTCATTTATAGAGCTTAATACTCTGACTTTAAAATCTTCTCTAACTTCCTTTTCTCCTATATTTCTTAGCATTTCGCATTGTTCACATATTGTATCGTTAGGTTTTTCTATATTTTTTTTACAATGCCTGCATAGTTCTCCATTTGACTCACTTATATTTTTATTAATTTTAGTCCATATATCAGAGCCTAAATAAGATATAGGGGACAGCTTTTTTTTGCCAATTTCACTGAAAACTTCATCTTGTAAAATTTTTACTCTATCTTTCGTAAACTCATTATAAGAAATGTTTTCTTTTAGTACATAATCAATTCCAATTGAGTAATATTTTTTATATAAGTCTTCTTTTAAACTATTAAGAATATTTTCGATAGCTTTTTTGTTTGTTGTGGCAGGTAATATATAACAAATAGAATTGCCATTATTAGCTAGTACATTAGCTGTTGTAATTCTAAGTTTAGATAAGCGATAAGTTATTATTTCAGGTATTATCTCTATGAAAGTGGATTTACCTCTCAAAATTTTTGCAGCATTTTTTGTTTCATATATATTATAAATGAATTTTTGAATTCCTGAAGTCTCTACTAATAAATAATTACAATTTTCTTTGTTTTCTAATAAGCAATGAGCAAAACCAGCAGTTGTTCTTTGATGGTCATATAAAGATGTGTTAGGTGTACATATATTAGTAGCAGCTGGAACCCATGTTAAAAATTTTTTCTGTAGTTCACATAAACAACTAATAAGAAGATATTCGTTTATTTTTCCTTCTTTATATTGATTATAAAAATATCTAAACCCTTCAATCATATTATTCCATACGGGCTTATAAAGTTCATAAATTTTTTCTTTTTCCTTGTCCCAACTTAGAAAATCACTTCTAAGAGTTTCTAGAGACTTATAATCATCACAAGAAACTGGTTTGATATAATGAATTTTGTTGTTTTTGCTATCTTTTTTATCCTTAATGCTAAATAAAGTAGCAGAAAGCTTACTCCATTTTCTCCAGTTTTTAGTATAATCTTCTTTTTTACTGTTACGATCATGGCCAGAGCTAACTCTATCAGCTAGTTGTACAGCAATTTCTTCTTTACCACTAAGCTGGTGTTGATGATGTAATGAGGCCCAATGCATAATGTTTTTAATTTCTATATCATCAGGAAAATTTTCTCTAAATACTTGTTCAAAGAATTCTAAAGTCCATAAAACATGTTTATGAGTATACTTTTTATTTTTATCTAAAGGACAATATTCATGTTCTGATTTTTTTGTAGTCTCAGATAAATCCACCCCAGCTCTTTCTCCCACTTTTCCTATATCATGAAAGAGTCCAGCAATTTGAACTTTTTGTTGTTGCGTTAATCCCATTTAATTTAGTATTGTTAGAGTAATATCTCCAAATCCAAATGTTTTTGCTTTCCCTATACCTAAAATTTGCCCTTTCATAAGATTGGAAGTAAGTTCTCCTGATTTATCAATAATTTTGTATTTTCCTATTATTCCACCTAACCTTAAATAAGATTTTTGTCTGTAAGAATATCTTTTAAAATCTATCCAATCTTCAAATATTTTAATAATTTTAATATCTTTCTTAGATTTTAGATTAAAGATACTGCTTGCATTTTTTTCATTAAAATTGGTTATAAGTCTTTTATTTTTTTTAATTCTTAAAGGAGTTCTAAGATTAAGGATTATATTTGAGGATAATGAATCTTTTAAGCCATCTATTTTTCTCGTTTTTATATCAGATAATATCCTTTTATTATTATATATACAATTATTAAAGTTATTGACTTTATCTATTTTTAATAATCTATTTTGAAATATTTCTATAGCTTTTATAATATGCAGAGCATAGTTAATATTTTTATCCCATAAAATAATTTTAAAAGAAAAATTATCTCCCAGTTTAAGAATTTCCTTGTTGGGAGGGGATATTCTCCATTTTTTATTTTCTATTTCATAAGTTTGATAATATGAGCAATTACTTCTTACTACGCATTTATTACAGGGAGTTTTTTTTAAAATGCAAAATTTCCTTTTAAGAGTTTTTCCTATGAATCCTCTTAAATTATTAGTCCAAAACCAATTAATATTATAATTATTACTTTTAACTTTTATAATAAATTGTAACTCAGTATAGACCATGATAATACTTATAAGTTTATTATCTTATATATTAAAAAATAATATATAGGAAAAAAATTCATAATCTATATATTAGATAAATTTAATCTTTTATGTATAGGTTAAAGTATAAAAGCACTTAAATAAACTGATTTAAAAAGTTTTTACAGTTTATAACTTTAATTTCTTCTTTTGATATATATTCACTTTTATTTTCTAAATGCACTTGAAAGCATTCTACATGGGGAAATTTATTTTTAAAGTACTTAAGATGAGGTGAAATTTCTTTTTCTTTTAGTTTGCATTCTATGGCATATATTGGATTGTTGCCTTTGACTATAATAAAATCTATTTCTCGTTTATCTGTATCTCTAAAATATGACAATTCTATATTTTCTCCATTATAATCTTGCTGATAATGCACCCATTTTAGCAAATGACTGGCCATTAAATTTTCAAAACGAGCACCTTCTTTTAATACTTCTGCCCAGTTGTAATGGTAATGTTTCATTTCTTTTTTTACAGAACGTAATTTATTGGAGTTATATGGTGCTAATCTATAGATAAAATACATTCTTTCAAAAATGTCTAACCATTTTGCTACTGTTTTATGACTTAATTGTAATTGATGTCTCAAAGAGTTAATTGATAGTGGACTTCCAACTAGTTCGGGAAGTCTCATTAAAAGAAGTTCCATTTGTGATAGGTTTTGGGTAAATTCTAAACTGGATACCTCCTCATATATGGCCCTACTTCTATACTCTCTCATCCACCTCTTTGCCTCTCTTTCAGAACCAGATAAGAAGGGTTCAGGAAAGCCACCTAATTTCAAAAGGGATTTTATATCACTAGTATTATTTATTTTAAGTTCTTTTACACTTAATGGGTGGAGTCTGTAATAATGATATCTGCCCTGTAATGAGTCTCCTGAGTATCGATAATAATCAAGTCGAGCACTTCCAGTTATTAGGATCTTTTTTGTACTTTTGAACTTATCATATAGGCCTTTGATATAATTTCGCCATTTTGGAAATTTATGAATTTCATCATAGATAATGAATTTTTCTGTTGGAAAATTTTGTTTTAAAATAAACTCTCTATCAACTACAATATCCCAGTTTAGGTATTTGTAATTTTTTGGAGCAATAGAAAAGGAAAGAGTAGTTTTTCCTACTTGCCTTGGCCCTCCGATGAAAACCATCTTTTTCTTTAAATCCTCAATAATGGGTCTTTTTAAATACCTTTCCATATAAATATTCCTAAATTATATTATACCTATATTTTTGACACCTGTCAAAAATACTCATGAGTGTTTTCTACACCTATCAAAAATACTCATATTTATTTTTTATATATTTTCCCTATTTTTGTAGTTTTATAATTAGTATGGCCATTTTTTAAAAAACCTCTATTATAAAAATATGGATTTTTTAAATCAGCTTTGGGTAAATACAAAGACTACAATTATTGCCGCTATTTCTCTTTTGCAATCTCCAGAGATAAGCAGCTTTGATTTAAAAAAGTTAAACTTAAAAGATGGCTTTGATATATCAGTAGCAGCTAAAATTCCTGATGCTCGTTCATTGGCCCTTAGTCCCTCGGGGACTTTATTTGTAGCTAATCGTAGGGGATCAAATGTATATGCTGCTGTCGATAGAAATAATGATTTTAAATACGATGATATTTATACTTTAGCTAAAGATTTAAATATGCCAAATGGTATTGCCTTTTATAGGGGAGATTTATATGTAGCAGAAGTTCATCGAGTTTTAAAGTTTGCAAATATAGAGTCACAAATTAAAAATAAAAAATTTAGCTACTTAGTAGTATATAAGAATCTACCTAGTAAAACTCACCATGGTTGGCGATATATGGCATTTAGAGATGGTCTTCTTTATATGTCCATCGGTGCTCCCTGTAATGTATGTAAAAAAGAGAGGCCTTTTGCTACCATAGTAGCGATAGATTTAAAAAATAAAACTCGTAGAACTATTGCCACTGGAGTTAGAAACTCTATTGGATTTGATTGGCATCCCAAAACTGGAGATTTATGGTTTACTGATAATGGAAGAGATTTTATGGGAGATGAAAAACCTCCTTGTGAGCTAAACCGTTTGCCCAAGGCAAGTAAAAATAACAATTTTGGCTTTCCCTATTGCCATGGCAGAGATATTGTTGATCCCACTTATAATACTAAAAAATGTAAGCAGTTTATATCAACTATGTATGAGTTTAGAGCTCATATTGCACCACTTGGTATGCGTTTTTACACTGGAGATATGTTTCCTAAAAAATATAAAAATCAGATATTTGTCGCAGAACATGGTTCTTGGAATCGCAGTAAAAAAATTGGGTATAAGGTTTCTTTAATTGAACTCAATAAAAATCAAAAAGTAATTTCTTATAGTACATTTATAGATGGATTTTTAAGAGCAGGTGAAAAAGTTTTAGGCCGTCCAGTTGATATAATTGTCGATCATAAAGGAGGTCTATTAATCTCTGATGATCATGCGGGTTTAATTTATAGAGTTATTTATAAAAAATAATGTTTTAAGGGTTATTTATAATAATAGAATTATCTGAATAAATATTGCTGTATCAATTTTATCTTTTCACAACTTATATTTATTTAAATTGTGCTAATATGCAATTGGATTGCATATTAGCACAAAATAGGATAAGCATTGCTAGAATATAGAAATTTAAAACTTATAACCAATAATTAATTTAGCATTAGTTACATGAGTTTTTTGGGTGTTAGAAGGTAGTTTTTCTTTGGCAATAATTGTCTCAACACCCGCTTCTATTAATATGGCATCTACTTCTCTCAAAGGAATCTGTAGTCCTACGCTTATATTGGGTAATATAATGACAATTCCAGAGGCATTTTGCTTATTTATTTTTGAAATTGACCATCCCATAGCAGAACCTAGAGTAAAAAAGAAATTATTATCAGATTTTTTAATTTTATCTAAATGGTATTCCATGGAAACTGTCGCAAGTATTCTAGTTGAAGGAATAGAGATAATGGGCCTTTCTAAATGAGAAACTTCTCTATCAATTCTTGCTCCTAAGCTATATGAAAAGTGAGGCATAAATTCTTTATTATATGCAAGTTCTGCTTGAAGACCATTTCTTCTTATAAAGCGAGAAGACTCAGTTTGTGATATAGATTCAGAAATAGAAAGAGTATTATTAAATCTAAAAATATAGCTACTTTTTTTTACAAACCCTAATTTTGATTTATCATATATAACTTTTGGCATCTCTAACCAAATGTTTTCAATTGATTGAGTATAGGTTACAAATTCATCCTTTTGAAATGGAACTCTTGCTCTGTCTTCAAGTATTTTCCAAGCAGAATGGTATTTTGATACTTTTACAACTCTGGCGGCATAGCTGGATCCTTTGTTGGTAAACAAGGCTTCAACGCCAACAGTTAAGTTATCAGAACTACCATGATTTATAACAAATGATTTTCCATCTTTTGATACCGATTGAATAATTACTAATTTCTCTGCCGCCATAGATACCTCTATCGTTAAAATTAAAACTAGAGAAATTATATAAATGTATTTCATATTACTATAATAACATAGTAAAAGATTATATTGGATATCGATTATCTATAGCAGTATTGTCAGAATTATCTTTATTATAAATTACTAGTTAAAAATATCTGAATAATTTCATTTAAATACTATATAAAATAAATTTGGTTTGTTTGTTACTTTTAAAGAAGTGGGTCATTTAGCTCGATAAGTTTTAGTGATAGATTATATGAAAAATTTAACACTTTTTATATTTATTTTATTGATTACCTCTTGTATGGGAGGTGGTGAGAGAAAAGTAGATTGTCGCCCAGGAACCGAATTTAATCCTGTAGGTAGAACTTGTGAAGGGATTGTTATAACAGAGATGCCTCCTACACCTATTACTGATATTCTTGAAATAGATGAGGATGACCAGAGTTTAAATTCAAGAAAATCTTTAGAGTATATTGATATCAATAATGATTTGGCAACTAGCTGTAGAGTTTACTCAGACTCACCAGGACTTGTTAAGAGAAGAATTATCGAGGGAATATTATTTGAATCAGTAAATAGCTTAAATGATCCTCATAATATTTTTGTAAGAATTATAAGAGGGTCAACCTTTTCCATTAATACCTCAACAACTAATGCAAATTTAAATGGTAGATCTGTCACTAGAAGATATATAGATATTACATATAATAATCAAACTTCTACCGATATTACAACTGCACTACTTGCAAATACCCAAGTTACCTCTTGGGTAAATGTTTTACTTGTTACTCCTAAAGCTATTAATGAGCATAGGGATTGGTTATCTATTAATCAAATTGATTGCCAATGTACAAACACCGGTATTTGCTTTGTAGATTTAAGTCCTACAGCAAATTATAACGGAGAATCCAGCCTTCAGTATACAGTGACTGATAACGATGGAGAATCTGACCTTAAGAGAGTTTCTATAAATATCATTAGTATTAATGATATTCCCACTGCAACTGATGCAAGTTTAACAATTAATGAAGATCAGGTCATTAACTTAAATTTAGTAAATGATTTAGGGGTTGTAGTAGAGGATGCAAGCGATGGAGATCCTGCTGGGGCCCTTTTACAATTTGTGTTAGCAACAGTTCCTGCAAATGGTACAGTTAATTTTTTAAATGCCAATGGAGATTTTAGATATACTCCTAACTTAAACTACAATGGAACAGATAGTTTTGGTTTTAGAGTAATTGATCCCGATGGAGGTGCTTCTTTAATTGCTAATGTAACTATAACTATTAATCCTGTTGATGATAGTCCCATTGCAACTTTAACTAGTATTGGTAATTTTGATGAAGATACTTCTTTTGATGATAATAATCCAGTGGGGGATGGGTTAATTACATTGACAGGTTATGATCCAGATAATTCAGGGGATATTATTGGGTGCTATATTACAAATGCAAATAAAGTTTATCTATCTTCCCAATGTCTCTGTGACAATTCAGTTTGTAAAGTTGGATTGACAGCAATTAACAATCAATTTGCAAGTGGAAGTTTCGATTATGTTTTAATCTCCAATGAGACTCCTTATTATTCAGATCCTCAAACAGTTACTTTTACTATTAATCCTGTTGTCGATGTTCCCTTTGCCCATGGCCTTGCAAGTGTTGGGGTAAATACTGATAGTGATGGTAATATTAGATTTTTAGAATCTAGTGATCATATAGGTAGAGTTATTAGTTTTCAATTATTACCAGCAATTGATGTCGATCAAAGTGGCGATACCTTAGTCTATAATATTGTATCTATGCCAGAGAATGGAACTTTGAGTGATTGTCTGGGATTAAATGCAAGTGCTAATGATGATTTATCCTGTAATTATCGCCCTTATAATGGGAATATTAGTGATGTAGTGGCTTCTCCAAGTAGAGCTACATTAACATTAGGGGATTTAACGATTAATTCTAAATTGTATGGAAGCTCTATTAGTTCTCAAATAATAGAGTTTATAGATATTCCAACTATTCGTGGACTTGAATTTTCAATATATAGAGATAATAAAGTAGTAGTCTTTTATAAAAGAAATCATTCAAATACCTCTAGCATTGCAAATGCTATCAATAATGGCCCAGATGAAGTTACTTCACTAATTACAGCGACTGCTACCAATACCTCTATTTTTAATTCTGCACCAGGAGACTATAATTTAATGGGCTCTGTAGATGTTGCAGATAAATTTACATATAATGTCCACAAAAGAGTTGGTGGTACTGATTATTATTCCTTAAATAGAGTAGTTAATATTTCAATTGTTCCGGTTGATGATAATCCAATACTTTGTGAATATAGTAGCTTTAGCAAAGCTCCTGAGTGTGGCACTGCCAATTGTGTAGGCACAAGTTCTCCTATAGGAGAGATAACGCCCACAAGAGATGGTATCTACTATTATGATTCACAAAGTAGCATTTGTTACAGAAGTGATCTTTTATCTCCAGATAATTGGGTGGTTTCCAGTGGACATATAAGTGATCAAATTTCAAATGAGCAATCTCCTATTATAATAGATAATTTAAAAATTGATGAAGGTGGCCCTGATGCCAATGAAAATAATCAACAGATGAGTATTGTAGAAGTTACAAGTAGCAATAGTATTTTAATTCCAGTGGGACAAATTGATTTTTATTATAGAGGAGTCTTAATTGGTAATGGTTCTAGCAGTATGCCTATTTTATTAAATGATGGTACGACAAGTGCTGATGCCAATGACTTTAGGATTGTAGTAGATCCTCGTGATGGACAAAATGGTACAGCAACTATCACTATAGCTATAAGCGATGGAAATAACCGCTCTGAAATTGAATTTGATGTCACCATATATAATTATAGCTCTCATCATGGAGGTTGGAAAAATATAATGGCCACTGGACCATCTACAGATATTTTTTCAAGGGTAGTTGATAATGATAAAGATGTATGTAGCTATAGCTTAGATCGCTGTGAAAATGGTAGAGAGTGTGTAGGTAATTCAAGCCCCATTAACAATAATTCTGCTGATCCTGATCATCTTGATACTATCTATTTTGATAAAACAAATAATAAATGCTATAAAATAGACAAAAGTAGTGTTGCGGTCTCTATAGGGGATATTGATTATTATCCCTTAACAAATGCAGATATCAATTTAAATTATATAGCAGGTGGTGTAGCTGGGAGTGAAGTAGTTTCAGTTAGTGGAAATAATATTAATGTAACTATTGCCGATAATATTAGTACAACAAATGCAATTATCCTTGCTATAGAAAATCACTCGGTAGCATCAAGATTAATTAGGGCAGAAAATAAAAACTTAAATTCTCCTCAAAGGATTATTTCAAGTACTACAATTTCTGGTGTTAGAAATAGTAATTGGCAAAACTTTTCTACAAAGTGCATGATTAGTACTACTATTGATGAACCAAATTGTAGTTCTCTGGGATTGAATTGCCGAGGAAATGGTGCCCCTAGTTTTAATCCTAGTAATTTAAACTCTTTTTATTGGGATGAAGAAAATAATATATGTTATAGGAGTTTTGATGGCCCCGATGCAAATAATTTTCCTGATGGTTGGCAAACTTATATTGCAACTGGAGAGACTACTCTTGTTTTTAATGCCTTTAATATATTGGGTGGAGCTGTTGCAAGTCATTACAATGTATATAGAAAATTACCCTCAGAGGAGTTTGATTTTCAAAAACCAATAAACAGAGAACCTGTTAGTAAAGCAGTTGTCATGACTTACTTGGATAATGCAATAAATTCAACTTTTGCTCCTGTTCCGGGTACAGTTTACTTTTACCAAGTAAGACCTGTTATTCAAAATATTGCCACTGATTCCTCAGAGAACTATAAAACCATTAGAGTTTTAGTTCCTCCTGATAATATGTCATTTGTTCACAGATGGATAGTTAATCAAAGAATTTGCAGCATGATGAATAAAGAAGTTGATCCCAATAATAATTTCTCTTGTAGATATGAAGGTCCAGGAGATACGGGGTTGGCATCTGGTAGCAATAGATATGATATAGGTTATGATTTGTTGGTAGATAGATTTGAGGCTGGTTGTGCCTATACTTCGACTACATCTGGAAATGATTGCTCAACTGATGATGGAAGCTGTATTGGTCAAGATGAACCTTATGGAACTATTACTGCCGATACTGGTGCTATTTATTACAATAGAAGTTCAGGTAGATGTTATGTAAACACTTCTACAACTAGAGGTACTGATTGGAAGAGTATCTCTGGAGTAGACTTTTTTGAAAATTATAATAAGAGAAAACTTCCTCCTTTGGTGTGGTTAACTCAATTACAAGCTGCAAACTTCTGTGCAAGTTCTCAGAGATCAGATATCTCTATTATGGGAATTAATACAGCAACTGTTACTGCAAGATTACCGTCTAGAAAACAGCAAATTACCTATTCAATATGGGATAGCTCTCTATCAACTAATGTGATTAATGCAAGAGAGACGGGACTATCTTTAAATAGTAGCTCTAAATGTAATACTTCCAAAGCAAATGGTCTAGAAGTTGGGTTTTTTGATGTGGATATTCCCGATAGTAATAATTTTTACTCTCTGCCAGGGAATTATTCCTCTGATATAAGATCTTTAATTACTGGTTCAGATAAGACAATTGCATGTAATAGTAACTTTGCCGTTCAAGATACAATTGGAAATGTCTCTGAATGGAGTAGTGATAGAATTACCTGTTCATTATCTGAATGTGACAGCGTAATTTCTGGGAATTCATTATCTCTAACCAATTTAACTACCAATGACTTTAGACCAGGTACTGGATCTGATGATTTTTCTCGTTGGAATTTAGATGGAGAGACTGGGCCTTGTGCTTCATCAAATGGTACCGATTGTGATGGTATTTTACTTAATTGGATAATAAGTGATGAAAACTATGGAGCAGGGAGCTTTTTTGTTCCTATGGGACTTCCCGCTTATACTGACTTTTTAATCGATAACCCAGATAGTGTGGTAATTCCATATATGCTAGAGATTGGCCCCACCTCTGGAATCTTATCTGCAAATCTACATCAAGATAAAGCTACAATTAATAGTCACCATATTCTGGCAGAAAGTAGTCGCTGTGGTGCTATAAGTAGTGGGGGTAATTATAGAGATGAAAATGCTGCAGGTATTTGGAACCTCTCCATAAAACCCTGTAATGATGTAATTGGTGTGTATTCTGTTACAACAATTGGAGAGATTAGTTTTAAGGCCACAAGTGAAACAGTTAAGGATTATTCTATATCTATCGTAGACAATGTCAGTTGTGCTGGTTCTGGAATTACAACGAGTTCTGCTGATAAACTTATAACTATTGATTTGGGTTGTATAGCAACCGATACTGCTACAAATGTAGTCACTATCTTTAATAATAATTCTTCTAATGTAGAAGCAATTGTAACAGGAGATGGTTCGGCAACAGTAGAGACAATAGATACATCAAAGGCATTATCTAGCATAAGCACTTCCTTAAATGATAGAGAGTTTAAAATTGTAATTGGTGATATTGGTTTTAGAGCAATTACCTTAGATGGTGAAGATTATTCTATTTTAATTGTAAATAATGGTGGCTGTACTAATTCTATAACAGTAAATACTGCTGCAGAATCTATAACTATTGATTTAGGCTGTCTAACAGATGATAGTGCTTTGAATGTAACAAGTGTTTTTAATCAAAATAATAACTTGGTGGAGGCGGTAGTAATAGGAAATCCTAGTGCTATTCAAAGTGTTTCAGCATCAAGTTCATTATCTGATGCTACATCTCTTCCAAAAGCAGTTTCTAATGATACAGGTTTTAGATGTGTATACCCTATTGATTATAGTATTTATACAGAATAAAAGATTAAATATTGACAACTTTTTTAGGCAGTAAAAATAAGGCCAATTGAATAAAAAATTAAAGATTTATACTAAAATAGTCGAATACTACAGATACTAAAATATAATGATAAATATGAAAAAATTAACCATATTACTTATAGTTATACCTTTATTTTATACAGTAGGCATTCTCGCCGGTGAGAAGGAATGTAAGCGAAAATTAAAGGGGATTTGTGTAAAGTACAAAAATCAAGATGACGATGACAATAAACAAGTAACTACTGAAAAAGCGGATGCAAATAGTGAATCAGTATTAGTAGATATAGACAAAAGTAGAAATAAAGAAAAAGGAAACCTTCAAAATCTTTTAAAAGACTTTAATGATCCTAAAGATAGTGGGATTATGAGATGTGAAGGAGATAATGTTCCTTTTGAACCTAGATTTCTTGCTTTTACTCCTATTGTTCATACTACCAATAGAGTAAATAATTGTCCTCTTCCTAATTATAGCTTTTTAGATAAAGATGGGAATATAGATGATGGTATGAATAACTTTTGTAATTGTTCTTTAGGCAATGAAGATAATAAGGATTTAAGTATTTTCAAAAGAAAATTAGATGAATTTTATAATAAAAGAGGAAAAGAAGAAGGAATTAAAAAGATAAAAGAAGTAATTAGATTATCTGTAGAAAAAAAAGCTAAAACAGTAAAATATAACCTTGATAATTATAAAAAAAAATTAGCTATTATCGGTAAACATAAAGAGAATAAATTTACAAATATCTTTAGCTTGTGTAGAGGCAGAGCCTCTTATTTAGAAGATTTAAATACTCTAATGGTAAATTATAAATGTTCAGAAGAAGAGACTGCTTTTATACGAGAATACTCTGTTTTAGGTAAAGATTATGTAAATAGTATAAATGTAAAGGAACAAGATAAAATATCTTCTGATAAATCCCTTGAAAAATATTGTGATGAATATCACAAAAATATTCATAAGTATTGTTCGAGAGGAGAAATTGATCCCTTGGATATGTTACTCTCTTTTGCTAATATAAAATTGGATAAGGGAGAGCAGAAAGAAGAAGAGCAAGAATATGAAAAAATTATAAGTGGACTTGCTTGTTTTAAGCATAGAGTTAAAAATGTAATTTCTGAACAAAATTGTAATGATATAAAAAAAACTTATTTACCTTTTTCGGAGGATAAAAGTATAGCTGATTTTTTAGGTCTAACAGATATTATAAATTGTGAATCAATTAGTAAAATAAATAAAAAGTCAGAATATAATAATAAATTAGCAACAGTTAATAAAGTTAAAATTAGAAATGATTATGATGATTTTTTTAATTTAGGAGGATTTGCAGGGAGTGCAAGAGGATTACCTTCGGACACTTCTCTTGATGAAATAGGAATCCTTCAAGCTCAAAAAGATGCAAAAGTAGCAGTTGACTCTTTTAAGGACATTGAATCATCATTAGATAAACCTAAGTCTGCTGAAGTTAAGATAGCTCCTAGTAATAATTATGCTGTTAAATCTCCAACCTCAAGGACTAAAAATATTAATAATTTCTTAAATACAAAAAGATATAATGATAATATTATTCCTCCTAATAATACTAATGTAGCTTATGCTAGTTATATCGGTAATGAAAGTGTAAACTCTGCAAATTTATCTCAAAGAGATTATTATGATTCCTTTGATAGTAATCCATCTGATAATAGAAATGATATAGGAAGAAGGATTAGTTCAATATATAACGACTTAAAAAGTGGATCTTTTGATAAAGATGAAAACTATGAAAATATGACTGATGAAGAATACTTTGAGAAAATGCTTAAAAAGTTTGAGAGTAATTCTAAATTGATGAAAGAGAGCGCAGAAAATGAAGCCGATGAAAGAAAGAAAAGAGCTAAATTAGCACAAGCAGAAAAAGGCAAAAGGTTATTTGAATTTTTAAAGAAAAAACAAGAAGAAATAAGAAAAATAGAAAAGATTAAAGAACAATTGATATCATCAGATAAGCAAAATATTACTCCTCAAGCAAATTTATCAGGAGCACAAAAAAGAGCTAATAGTATTTCTAGTGTAAATGTTCCTGCAGTTACACCAAGAAGTAGTGTTCTTTCAAATCTTGGTTTAGGAGGAGGTACTGCCTCTAGTAGTAGTAACACTTCAACTACTAGTTTATCTGAAGAAAATTATAAAGATTTATCTGCAGCAGATGCATTTAGTTTGACAGTAGGTGATTCAATAAAAGTCGTAGATACGGAAGAATTTAATTCATTAAGTGCTAACTATAATGTTGTATCTAGCGATACAGATTTAGCAATATATTTCAATAAAAATAATATTTCACAAGTTTTAGTAGATATGGGAGATGGTACTTATAGTATTTATAAGAGGATTAAAAACAAGGATGGTACTGTTGAGATTGATATTGACAAAGTTGTTAAAATAAAAAATAAGAGAGAGGATAGTAATAAAGTTAGAAAAGATAGAGAAATAGCAAAAAGTAATAAACCCAAAGAAATAAAACCAAAATCTAGAGATCTCTTTAGAGTTCAACAGTTAAATGATGCCATAGATAGTTCCAAATAAAGATCTTTATTAACTGTAAATTTACATTTAATCCCATGCCTTTTATAATAACTGGCCATGGATATTATAGCGTCAAAGATTAATAAAAATAGTGCAGAGTTTAAAAAAAATAGTAAACATCATAAAGACCTAAGTGATGTACTAAAGGAGAGGCTTTTAAGTGTTAAAGAGGGGGGTGGAGAGCGTGCAAGAGATAGACATATAAAAAGAGGCAAATTTTTAGCAAGAGATAGAGTTTATAAAATTTTAGATAAAGGCTCTCCTTTTTTGGAATTAAGTCCACTAGCGGCATGGGGACTTTATAAGGAGTATGGAAAAGTAAATTCTGCGGGGATAATTACAGGCATTGGTAGAGTTGCTGACAGAGAATGTATCTTTGTAGCAAATGATTGTACAGTGAAGGGAGGTAGTTATTTTCCATTAACATTAAAGAAACATTTAAGAGCTCAAGAGATTGCACTTGAGAACAAATTACCTTGTATATATATAGTAGATTCTGGAGGGGCTTTTTTACCACTTCAGGATCAAGTTTTTCCCGATAGGCTGCATTTTGGTCGCGTTTTTTATAATCAGGCGAAATTATCTTCCATGGGAATTTCTCAGATATCTGTAGTTTGTGGCTCTTGTACTGCTGGAGGAGCCTATGTCCCTGCTATGAGTGATGAATCTATAATTGTAAGAGGTAATGGAACTATCTTTTTAGGTGGTCCACCTCTTGTAAAGGCAGCAACTGGAGAAGATGTTAATGCTGAGGAGTTAGGAGGTGCTGATGTTCATGCAAAAAATAGTGGAGTAGTAGATCATTTGGCAGAAAATGAAGAGGATGCATTTTTAATTACTAGAGATATTGTAGAAAATTTAGGATTAAAAAAACAACCATATCTTCAAAAGTTGGTTGAAAAACCTCTTTATCCTATGGAGGATATCTATGGGATAATTCCTACTAGTTCAAGAATTAGCTTTGATGTAAGAGAAGTAATTGCCCGTTTAGTTGATGGTTCAAAATTCCATGAATTTAAAAGAAATTATGGACCTACCTTGATTTGTGGTTTTAGTTATATTCATGGTTACCCCATTGGTATTATTGCAAATAATGGGATTTTATTTTCAGAAAGTGCAATTAAGGGCTCACATTTTATTCAACTTTGTGGGCAGAGAAATATCCCGCTTTTATTTTTACAAAATATAACTGGCTTTATGGTTGGTAAAAAGTATGAAAACCAAGGAATTGCAAAAGATGGTGCTAAAATGGTAACGGCAGTATCAACGGTTTGTGTTCCTAAGTTTACAGTAATAATTGGAGGTTCATTTGGAGCTGGTAATTATGGAATGTGTGGTAGAGCATATGATCCAAGGTTTTTATGGATGTGGCCTAATGCTCGTATATCTGTTATGGGAGGAGAACAAGCTGCGGATGTCTTATCTACTATAAATCAAGAGACTAGAAAGTTTAAAGGTGAGAAGACAATGAATGAAAAAGAAGTAAAAGAGTTTAAAAAGCCAATTCTAGATAAATATCAAAGAGAAAGTGATGCCTATTTCTCTTCTGCTAATCTATGGGATGATGGGATTATTGATCCAGTTGATACTAGGGATATTTTAGGTCTGGCTCTTTCTATGGCATTAAAAAATCCCATTGAAAAAAGTAATTATGGAATTTTTAGGATGTAATAAATTATGAGCGAAAAATTATATCAATATAGTTTAGATAAAAGAGGAGTTGCTATAATAAGCTTAAATAGGCCAGAAGTACATAATGCTTTTAATGATCAATTAATATTGCAACTTATTGAGTGTTTTAATGCAATTGAAGATGATAAAGGTGTTAGAGTTATAGTTTTAAGAGGAAATGGGAAATCATTTTGTGCTGGTGCCGACATAAATTGGATGAAAAAAATGATTGATTATAGTCAAAAACAAAACTATGAGGATAGCTTAAATTTGGCCAATTTTTTCAAAACTATTAATAATCTTTCAAGGCCAATTATTGCTTGTGTTCATGGGGTGGCATTAGGAGGGGGAAGTGGTCTTGTTTGTGTTTGTGACCATGTTATAGCTAGTGATGATACAAGGTTTGGATTTACGGAGGTAAAACTAGGATTAGCTCCAGCAGTTATTTCTCCCTACGTTATTGCTAGAGTTGGAGAAGCACATGCAAGAGGTTGGTTTTTATCAGGAGCATTGTTTAGTGCTCATATTGCATTTCATATGGGATTAGTTAACAGGGTTGTGCCAAAAGATAGATTAGAGGAAGAACTTGAAAAAACTATAGAGGATTATTTAAAAGCAGCACCTAATGCTTGCTCTGAGATCAAAAAGTTAATATCTCGAGTTTGTAGAAAAAAATCTGCTCCAGATACTGTAGATATAGTAGAGGATACTTGCAGAACTATTTCAAAGCTTAGAGTTTCAAAAGAGGGTCAAGAAGGGATGAGTGCTTTACTTGAAAAACGAACTGCAAATTGGCATATAAAGTGAGGCTTATAAAACGCATTTTAATTGCCAATAGAGGTGAAATAGCTGTAAGAATTATAAAAACTTGCAAAATAGAATCTATTGAAGTCGTCACAGTACATACTAAAAAGGAAAAAGACCTACCACATGTAACTAATGCCGATATTAGTGTTTGCATGGGAGATGGAAATCTTCTGGATACTTATTTAAATCGTAAACTGTTAATAGATATTGCTAAAGATTATAATGTATGTGCCATTCATCCTGGATATGGATTTTTATCTGAAAATTTTCTTTTTGCTAAAGAAGTTGTAGATGCCGGCATAATTTTCATTGGCCCTAATTATGATGTAATAAAAAAAATGGGAGATAAAAATCAAGCTAGAATTTTAATGAAAGAGCTAAAAGTTCCCATGATTGAGGCCATAGAATATACTGATTTAAGTTCTGCTTTATCTTTTGTTGAAAAAATTGGTTATCCAGTTTTAGTTAAGGCATCTGCCGGTGGTGGTGGTAAGGGCATGAGAATTGTAGAAAGCAAAGACTATTTAAAGATGGCGATAGATTCAGCAAAAAGAGAGGCATTATCTGCATTTGCTGATGATAGGTTATTAATTGAAAAATATTTAAAGAACTCCCATCATATTGAAGTGCAAGTTTTTGGAGATTCATTTAACAATGCCATCCATTTATTTGAAAGAGAGTGTTCAATTCAAAGAAGACATCAAAAAATTTTAGAGGAGAGTCCTAGTGAATTTTTTAAGGGTGAAGATGATAATATTAGAAGAAAACTATTAAAATCGGCGGTAGATATTACAAAGGGTATAAATTATATAGGAGCGGGTACTATTGAGTATTTATTGGATGAGGAGGGAAATTTTTACTTCTTAGAGATGAATACTCGTTTACAAGTGGAACATCCTGTTACTGAAAAAATAACAGGTCTTGATTTGGTTAAATTACAATTAGATGTAGCAAATAATAAGAAATTGCCATCTCAAGATAAAATTACTCCAAAGGGACATAGTATAGAAGTTCGTTTGTATGCAGAAGATCCCGATAATAATTTTTTACCAACTAGTGGGGCAATTGATTATTTTGGTAAGATAGAGAATAAAAACCTTAGATTAGACAGTGGTTATGTAGACGGTAATAATATTATGATGGAATTTGATCCTATGTTAGCAAAACTTATTGCATGGGAAACAAGTCGAAATGAATGTATTGATTTATTGGTATCTGCTTTAAAAAAGCTGCCAATACTCGGGGTTAAGACCAATAGAGAGTATTTAATTAGAATATTAAATCATAAACAATTTTTAAAAGGCAATACTTCTACTAATTTTATAATTGATAATAGTAAAGATCTAAAAAAGCAATTAAATAATGAAAAATTAGTGGCCACCATATATAGTTATTTTAATAAACCATCATATGTATGCCAAGAAGAAGTAGAAGATAATTCTCCATGGAAGACTTTAAAAGGATTTAGACTTTTATGAAAGATAAAATAGTTATTAATTCAAAAAAAATTTATTTTGAGTTTAAAAATAATAATATTGAAATAGATGGTGTAAATTATAATATTGAGGCTATAGAGAAAAACAATAGAGGAATGATTTTAAATATAAATGGAAATAAATATTTTGTATTTTTATCAGAAAATCATGTAGTTGTAGATGGTGAAGACTTTATTATTGATAGAAAAAATAGAGTATCACAAGCGGTTAGTGAAAATAGCATGCTTTCTCCTATGCCAGGAAAAATTTTAAAGATCTTAGTTAAGGCTGGTGATAAGGTTTTAAAAGGTACGCCTTTATTAATAATAGAGGCGATGAAAATGGAACATACTATTTTGTCTGTAAAAAATGCCATAGTTGATAAAATACTCTTTAGTATAGGAGATAGTATAGAAGAGGGAGTAGAACTTATACTCTTAAAGGATCTTTAATCGATGTTTGAAAATTTAAAAAAGCAAATTGAAATTATAGAAGTAGGACCTCGAGATGGGTTACAAAATGAAAAAGTTTGTATATCTTTAGATGATAAAATTAAATTTATTAGTCTTTTAGATAAGGCCGGCTTTGATCGAATTGAGGCCACTAGCTTTGTAAAGGCCAGCAGTATTCCTCAAATGAGCGATGCTGATAAATTATACAAAGCTATTGCTAGTGATATTAACGCTAATTTGTATTGTCTGATACCCAATGAAAAGGGACTTCAGAGGGCGATGACTTGTAATGTTAAGAATATCTCATTATTTACAGCAACTTC
The DNA here is from genome assembly GCA_965243505.1 of Bacteriovoracaceae bacterium. Taxonomy (GTDB): domain Bacteria; phylum Bdellovibrionota; class Bacteriovoracia; order Bacteriovoracales; family Bacteriovoracaceae; genus CBDEVA01. The sequence continues at coordinate 344,322 of CBDEVA010000006.1, forward strand.
TGAAAAATTTAGTTTAAAAAATACTAATATGACTTTAAAAGAAAGCTTTAAACAAATAAAAAAAATTAAAGAAAAGACTAAAGATAATCTAAATATTAGATGTTATATTTCTACGGTATTTGGATGTCCTTACGATAATTTAATTTCAATAAAAAATAGCGAAGCTATTATAAAGGATATATATCAACTAGGAATATCGGATATCTCTTTAGGAGATACTATTGGGGTGGCAACACCTCTTGCAGTTAATAGATTAATAGATAATATAAAATCAGAAATTTCCATTAGTAGCATTACTATGCATTTTCATAATACTTACGCTATGGCATTAGCTAATATTTTAGTTGCTCTAGAAAATGGCATCTATAAATTTGATTCATCAGCCGGAGGGTTAGGAGGTTGCCCATATGCTAGAGGTGCTAGTGGAAATGTTGCTACCGAGGAATTAGTATATATGTTTGAATCTATGAATATAAAAACTGGTATTGATTTAGATAAATTATTAAAGGCAACAGATTTTATTTTGAATTGTTTAAATAAACCTAGCCTTTCAAATTTAGTTAATTTAAAATTAAAAAAAATATGAATTATATAAAAACAAAACTAGAAGATAGAGTTTTATGGATTACTTTAAGTAATATTAAAAAGGGTAATGCCTTTTGTTTGCAAATGATTTCATCATTAGTTAGTTGTTTAAATGATGCTAAAAAAGATAAACAAGTTTCTATAATTGTTATAACTGGAGAGGGAAAATATTTCTCAAGCGGAGGAGATATAAAAGCTATGCAAAACAAAGAGGAAATGTTTGCTGGAACTTCAGATGAACTTAGATGCCTTTATCAAGAAGGAATTCAAAAGATTCCCCAAACCATTGAATCATTAAATAAACCTATTATTGCCATGGTAAACGGAGCGGCAGTAGGAGCTGGTTTTGATTTATCATCTATGTGTGATTTAAGAATTGCTAGCGATAAAGCAAGCTTTGCCGTTACCTTCTCTAAATTGGGGTTAATTTCAGGAGATGGAGGAGCATTTTTTTTAATTAGAGCTGTAGGTTATGCCAAGGCCATGGAGATGTTTTTGACAGCAGATTTTTATTCAGCAAACGATGCCTATAAAATGGGATTTGTTAATAAGTTATACCCCCACGATAAACTTGAAGAGAAAACTAGGGAATTTTCAAAGAAAATTATAGAGGGAAGTTCAATGTCTATTTCTATGATTAAAAGTTCTCTAAAGCAGGCATACAGTGATGCAAATCTTCAATCTCATTTAGACTTTATGGCCGCCTATCAAGCAATTGCTCAAAGAGATGATGACCATTTTAAAAGGCTTTCTACCTTTTTAAATAAGCATCCTACTAAAATCTAAGTGATTTTATTTATCTTTAATTTTTCTTACAAACTCCGATAGATAATAAGGTTAATTATGAAAACATTAGTTTTATTGATTATATTAGTATTTTCTTGTTCTAAAGAACCTATTTCTAAAAGAATTCCTGCGACAGTAAAATCAAATAACATTCCTTATATTAAGAAGATTTTAAGTTTAAAAAATAAAGATCAATTACCTGCTGATGTCATGAAAAAATATGATCCTAAATTAATAGGTGCGAGTATTGTAGAACGAATTAATAGACAAAGCATGAATAAATTCAGCGGTAAATATTTTTATGACTTTTACAATGATACAAAATTAACGACATTCTTTAATCCTAATGCTATTGATGGCATTTTAGAACAGAAGAGATTTATGACAGGATATGAAGTTTCAGATAAAATTAAATTAGGAGATTTAATAAATAAAGGTTTTTTGAAAGAAAATTGGGGGTATCAAAAAGAATATAGGTTAGGGTGGGAAAATACAATAGCGGGAATTAAAATTAGTGCAGTTAGTAAAAACTCCTTAAAACTAGAACATCCATCGCATTTAATTCGCCCTACTTATGCATTTATTGAATTAACTAAACTGAGAAAACTTGGAAAGAATCCAGAAAAGTATCCAACTCCTATTGCTAATAATGCTCTATATTTTGGCTTTTTGGGGGCTGTTTTAAAAAAAGAAGTTAAAGCAAGGGTAACATGGACAAGAAATGATTCTGGATTATATGATTCGCCACTTAATTATGTTGATGCAAAATTAAAAGAAGATGTTAGAACATTAAAATTTAAAAGCAACAAACCTATTTCTTTGAGTGAAGGAAATTGGCTTGAAGCTCAGATTTGGGGAGGTGTGGGGCTTGAAGATATTGATTATTTTTTAATTCCTGAAAAACTTTCTTCAAAAAAGAAAAAAGCCTTTGCTATGGTTATTGAAGACGAATTTATTGATAAGTTTATGAAACATGACAGAAATAAAATAATCAGCAAATTGAAACAAACGGGAATTCCCATTTATGAATACACGATTGTTAATGACAAAAAAGATCATTATATGGGAGATTATCCCGACTTCCTCAGTTTGCGGCGAGTCATATAATAATTACAAGCACTTAGAAGCATCAAGGGCACTACAATTTAGGTTATAGATATGATTTTAAAATTTAATTTTCAATAAAAAATAGAGTTTTAAATTAGTTTTTATCTAAGGGGGAAATAGGTTTTTGGTTACAACATAATCTTTTAAGTGGAGGTTGTTTTTTACAAGCATCATAGACACATATTTAAAGATAAAAAATTATAATTAAGCTGTATAGTCAAAGGGGCACTACTTGAGAGCAGCTAGAGCGTATATATTTATAACTTATTGAAAAAAAAGAAAGTATTGCTGTTTAAGTTAGAGCTTTGTTTAGCAATGTGATGAAGTCGGGGTTAATATCTAAGGTACAATTTACTTTATAGTAATGGTGGTTGAGGCTTAAAATAGATAATGCAGACATGTATTCAATAGTTTTCAGTTTTTGGGCCCTACTAAGATCTTTCCATACTGAGTGTTCTTTAATAAATTGTAATATCTTTGCTCTACATTCCTTTTGGGAATGAGTCGACTGTATTATTTTCAATAGCTTTATATAATTATTTTCTAAAGGATATTGTGTTTTAGTTGCTAAAAGATTTTTATATAAGCATTGATTTTTAGGAGATAGATTTTTTTCGACATTTAACAAATAATCTAAATTAGTAGCATTAAAGTGATCTTTACAATCATTAATCCAAGAAATTAACTCATTCTCGTTAGGATAATCATTAGCATAGACAGTTTGTAGTATTAATATTAAAATTAATTTTCTTATGGATTCCACTTTGTAACTTCTGGTTGATTATTATGATCTGTACTTTTTATATATAAAATATTATCTTTTATGTTATAAGAAAATGGCCAGCTAAAATTACTAGAGTAAATTACCTTGTCTTTTGGCTTATCCAAATCCATAAGTAAAAGAGTTTCTGAGTGAGCTCCTTTGGTCCACCTAGTAAGCAAGATTGACCTCTTTTTGAATTTTAAAACTGACGCTTCAAGAAGAATTACTCCTATAAGAGGAGCTGTATGTTTAAGTATAGGCTCTTTCTTTTCATTTTTATATACAGATAATACATCTAAATTATTTTCCTTAGTCTTTATTAGTTTTACTTTAAATGGTAATTTTTGTGTTCCTTGTATTGAGCTTATAAATCTTTTTTCTTGGGAAAAAATACAAGGACTTGTTATTAATATAGTTAAAATTAAAAATTTCATACATCATTCTCCTTTGTTTATTTTTACCAATTACTTGTTTGAGAAATAGTTCTCCTATATTGTTTACTAGTATCTTTAATGTAATCTTTTTTATAGCATTCTTTAAACTTTTGTATATATTTTGATTGATTGTCCTTATCGTATTCTGCTACTGCTTTTATGACATTTCCTTTATAGGCTTTTAATAGATAATTTATATGTCTTAACATAACTTCAATTTGCATATCAGGATTTTTCTGCATTTCTTTATGTAAATTATAGTTATCTTTAGAATAATTTGCTCTATAATTTCTGTCATTAATAGTTATTAAAGGCATAATATTTGCCTTTCTAAATGAATTAAATGAGCTAAATACTTGTTGGCCTAGTCCATGAGCCGTAGATCGTGGCCAAGCTTCTTTACTTGGGTAAGCAAATCTTCCATCTTTTGAAAATGTAAAAGGAATGCTTTCTTTGTTTGATATTCCTTTATTACAGTAGGTGTAATTTAAAGTAGTAAAACTATAATTAGAAACATTTGTTTCTCTTTCTATAATACAAGCAATAATTTTAGGATTTAAATTAGGAGCTATACAGTGAGCTTGGTTTATATAACTTGTTTTGCTAGAGCTACTATTGCAATTATGATCTAAGCTCTTTATTCTTTCTAAAATTTTACCAGTTCTATTATGGATGAATTTTAATCTTTCAACTCCATTGGTTTTGGTATATTCATCAGTTGCCCATGGATTTGTTTTGTCAAAGGTTTTAATAATTTCATTTGTTGATTTTTTGTAGGATGACAATAGTTCTGTATTACAACAGTTTGTTTTGCTATTATATACTTTAGCTTTTACCATTTTATCACAAATATCTGTATGTAAATAAGCTTTTGCCTCTTCCGTATGAAGAGGAAACTTATTATTATTAATGCTAATATTTTTGGATTTCTTTTCTTCAGTAGTTAAATTTTCTTTATCTTTAATATTACATGGAAAGTTTCCTTTTGTAATATTATCTAGCAGTTTATTTGCTTTTGTAAAGATTTTCATATCGAGTAATCGCCCACCTAGATTAAGCCATTTTTTTGAAACATATAGTATTTTTGAATGTTTTTCTAATGGTTCTCCTTTGATAAAAGTTAATAACTTTATAGCAATATAACCATAAGGAGCTTTATGATTTGGTATCGTTTTAACTATGGTTTTATTTTCATTACTACTAGCTTTTAATTTTATACTTGGATTATATACAATATTGCCACTTTTATTTCTATATATAGCATCAATTGACTTATTTATTATATAGGTTTTTTCTTCTGCTCTTAAGATAAAAGAAAGCAAAATAAAAGTAAAAATTGCTAATAATTTCATATAAGTATACCTTAGTAAGTTTCGGAGTTTATACTGTTGTTCTTTAGGAATTTTAGCAATTATATTAGATGTGGCTTATGCTTTTTAGTCAGGTATTCAGTAGAGATAAATGATTTGTCTTTGAACATACAACGACTAGCAGGGATCCATTTTGTTTCCCACATATAATCAATCAGATATGGCATTGCTTTTAATTTATAGCATATTTTAAAACCAGGAGTGCCTCTTTGGGAATATATTTCCTTTCTTTTAACAGCTAAAAGCTCTTCTTTTAATGCTTGGCAATTCTTCTTAAAACATGATTTAGAAACAAATGTATTTTTATCAATTTTACAAATTTCTTCATTTGAGAATTTATAACCTCCAGCAACCTTTTGTCTGACTGGTATTGCTTTACATTCCCACTTTTTAGACGATGAAAATAACAAAATAGAAAAGATTAAAATTATAATTTTTATATAAGTTTTCATAGATAAGATTATACTTTAATTTTTAAATATTTGGTATGTTTTAAACATTAAATTATTTAATATATACACTGTCAACAATATGAGTTTTTAATAATTCTCTAGATATCCAATAATTTCCATTTTCACAACTTTGATTCCATCCTTTATAACAATTTATTCCTACATTATCTCTTAGTAAATACTCGCAGATTTGGGTTTTTTTATTAAAGCGTCTAGCTACCACTGTATTTGAATGATATTGCTCTTGAGTCTTGGGAAGCATTGGGTTTGTATATATAGAGTTGTATAATACAATGCCTGCAATATTTTTGCTTTCAAGAGCTTGATCTAAATTTTTTATAATATCTTCTATATTATTTTGGTTATTAATTATTGTTTTTAAAGATATTTTATCTCTAGGAATATTTATATTTATTCTACTATTACATGCTTCTTCTATTAATTTGTCTAAGATGTTTACTCTATTTGCTTGATTTATTATTTTTGCAATCTCATATAATTTTAAATTTGGAAAAAGTTTTAGTATATCTAATCTAAACTCTTCACAGCTTATAGCAATTTCTCTATTTTTATAAAATACAAAGTTTTCAATTTCCATTAGATCATTTATGAGTTTACTATTTTCTGCATTTAAATAATCTCGAGAATCAACATCTTCTTCTAAACATACCCCTCCTTTATTTTGAGGAGTTATTAGTGCTGCAGCTATCTGTCCACTATAAAATGAGGAAGCAGGAATCTCTTTGCCTAAAGATTCTATTACTTTAGGGTGCTTTTGATAGGAATTACTTATATCAATAGCTGATATAAATTTTTTATATTTATCAGATAGTAAATCTGCTGCAGTGTAGGCAAAACACCAGCCCATTCCGTCCTGATGGCGCATATTTCCCTTTAGTGGTTCTCTGTAATTATTAATATTTGAACAAGTTTTCTCTTGAGGTTTAGCATTTTCTTTTCCGACTTTAATTAAATGGCTAACTTCTTCTTCATTGATAAAATCTTTATTTGCTATTTTTTCTAGAAATTCTATTCTTTTTATTTCTGCTATTGGAGGAGCTGTCTTTATAACTAGTTTTATCCTATCTTTTATTTTTGTTGCTTCATTTATTGCTCCTTGAATTTTTATTTTGTGAAGTTTTATATTTTCATTGCTTCTAGCATTATTATCTTTACAATATTGATTATACATTTTTAAGTAATATTGAACTCTATCTGATACATCAATATTTTTAGATAATTCTATGGTTTCCTTTAGGTGAGAGTCCATAAGTTCAGTTGTTTTTTCACTAAAATCTGGACAACCATAAGTATAGACAGAGATAGTTAAAGCTAATGATACTATTTTAAATTTCATAATTAAAATTATATATTAACTTAAAAAAGGATTATAGGCCTTTTCTTGGCCAATAGTAGTTGATTGTCCGTGGCCAGTAATTATTTTGGTTTCATCGGGAAGAGGTAATAGTCTTTTATTTATAGATTTAATGATAGATTCACTATCACCTCCAGGAAGATCAGTACGACCAATACTGTTTTGAAATAATGTATCACCTGAAAATAATATTGGAATACTAAAGTATTCAGTAAAAAAACAACACGATCCTTGAGTGTGTCCAGGAGTATAGATAGTTTTTAAAAATTCTTTTAATTGCTTCTCTTGAAATGAAAAAGTTTGCTCATCAACTAAAGATTCATAGTCTTCAGCCGGTTCATCTAGTTTAAATCCAAATAATTGTCCTTGCAGTTTTAATTGTTTATATAAAAGATCATCTCCTTTGTGCAAGTATATCGAGGCATTAGTTTTTTGATGAATTTTTTTGCTATCCCCAATATGATCAAAGTGAGCATGAGTATGAATGATTTTTTTAACTTTTAGATTATTTTTTTCAATTTCATCTAATACAATACTAGAATCATTACCAGGATCAATTAAAATAGCCTCACCACTTTTTTTAGAGTATATAATAGAACAATTACACGCTAGCGTTCCCACTGGGGCACTTTTGACGGCAATATCCGTATTTTCTGCAATTAATTTAAATTCACCATTCATTTTATCTCCTATTTGTGCAGTGCTAATACCAATTATACATTTAAAACTAGTAAAATTGAATTCATTAGGTTAGGTGTAACTATGTTTAATTACGATGTCTTTGCCATAGGAAATGCTCTCTTAGACACAGAGATAAAAGTCTCTGATGATTTTTTGAAAAAAAATAAAATCAATAAAGGTGTCATGACACTAATTGATGATAATAAAAGAAAAGAACTCATTGATAGTTTTTGTAATTTAAAGAAGTACTATAATTGTGGTGGTTCAGCAGCAAATACTGTTGTTACTATGAGTCAATTAGGCGCCAAAGTATTTTATTGTTTTAAAGTTTCAAGTGATGAAAGTGGTGATTGTTATAGAAAAGAACTAGAACAAAATAAAATTACTTACTCTAAAGAAAAATCAATTTCTCAAACAGGAGAAACTGGACAAGTTTTTGTAATGATTACCCCTGATGCAGATAGAAGTATGAATACTTATCTAGGCATATCAGCAGACTTATCAGTTGATGATATTTCCTTTGATGACTTAGAAAAGTCAAAATGGTTGTATATTGAAGGTTATGTTCTCTCTCAGAGAAAGGGCGTAGATGCATCTTTAAAGGCTATTGAAATAGCTAGAGAGACAAATTGTAAAATAGCATTAACTCTTTCAGATCCCTCATTAATTTCCATTTTTAGAGATCATTTTAAGGAAGTAATTGATAAAAGCAAAAGACTTGATATGCTCTTTTGTAATAAATATGAACTCTTTGAATTTACCCAAACACAAAATATAGATGAGGCCATAAGTAACTGCTTAAGTATTGCTTCATCTTTTGCCATTACTAAAGGGGCAGAAGGTGCTACTGTTTATGATGGTAGCAAATTTTATGAGGTTGATGCTCCAAAAGTTAATGCCATAGATACAAATGGAGCAGGGGATATATTTGCAGGAGTGTTTTTACAATCTATTATCTCTAAAAGAGATTATGAAACCGCTGCTACTATGGCATGTAAAGTAGCAAGTTTTTTAGTTGGTCGTCAGGGAACTCGTCTGAATAAAAATACTTTAGCAGATATTTTAAAGGATTATTTATAAATGCAACTGATAACGATAGTTGATATTTTAAAAGGTAATTTTATTGGGAAAGAGTGTAGTATTGGTGGTTGGGTTAGAAGTCTTAGAAAGGGAAAAAAATTTTCCTTTATGGTTATTAATGATGGTTCTTGTCACAAAGATCTGCAAATTGTAATTGATGAAACTATAGAAAGTTATGATACTATAACATCTTTAACCATGGGATATTCATTGGTAATTAGTGGTAAAATAGTTGCTAGCAAAGGTGGTAAACAAGATATAGAAATGCACGCAGATAGCGTTAGCATAATGGGAACCGTTAGTAAGGATTATCCCTTGCAAAAAAATAAACTTCCTTTAGAGTTTTTGAGAGAACACCTTCACTTAAGAGCAAGGACTTCCACAATTTCTGCTATTATGAGAATCCGACATCACTTATCATTGGCTACTCATAAGTTTTTCTCTAATAAAAACTTTTATTATCTACATACCCCCATTTTAACTAGTATTGATGCAGAAGGAGCGGGGGAGATGTTTAGTGTAACCACATTTAATTTAGACAACCTTCCTTTGGTTGATGGTAAAGTTGACTATAATAAAGATTATTTTAAAAAATTAGTAAATTTATGTGTTACTGGACAATTACATGCTGAGGCCATAGCTCTTGGCATGAGAGCTGTTTATACCTTTGGCCCTACTTTTAGAAGTGAAAATTCAAATACAAGTAGACACCTTTCAGAGTTTTGGATGATTGAACCGGAAGTAGCTTTTATGGATTTAAAAGGCAATATAGATTTGGCCATTGAGTATATTAAATATTTAATTAATTATGCACTTGTAAGTTGTCCTGATGAAATGCATTTTTTATTATCTAGAGATCCTACTCTTGATAATCATTATAAAAAATTAGAGAAGATTGTAAATAGTCCATTTCAAGTAGTTAGTTACACGGAAGCCATTTCTTTGTTAAAAGATACAAAAAAGAAATTTGAATTTCCTGTTAATTGGGGCTCTGAATTACAATCAGAACATGAAAGATTTTTAACTGAAGAATATTTCAAAGCACCTGTTGTTGTTATTGATTATCCTAAGGATTGCAAAGCTTTTTATATGAAACAAAATGATGATGGAAAAACTGTTGCGGCAATGGATGTACTATTGGAAGGAGTAGGGGAGATTATCGGAGGTTCTCAAAGAGAAGATGACATTGAGAAGTTAAAATTAAGAATGCAGGAGTTAAATATGAAACAAGAACCTTTGAACTGGTATTTAGACTTACGTAGATTTGGCTCTGTTCCCCATTCTGGTTTTGGCTTGGGATTTGAAAGAGCAATTTCTTTTATCACTGGAATTAAAAATGTAAAAGATGTAATTGCTTTTCCCTTAACGCCGGGAAGTTGTAATTTTTAGTATAAGATTACTTATGCTATACTTTTATCTTTAATTTGAAATCAACTGAGAGGTTTTATTTACTATATGCTCAAAGTTCTCTGGAAAATTCCAGTTAGCCGCAAGTTTAATGTTTTTGTCGTATAATTTTTTACTATAACGATTAATTTCTCCTTTATCAGTTAACATTTCAAATTGTTCAGATAGTAAATGTAATCGCAAAACTTTACCACAATCGCCATTTTTAGTTTTTATAAAGTTTCCTTCTTTAGGAAGAAGTCTCCTCTTGTTTGTATATACTTCATCTTCATATTTTACACAGCATTTTGTTTGCCCACAAACTCCATTTAATTTGCTAGGCATTAATGAAAGATTTTGATTTTTTGCCATCTTAATGTTTACTGTCCCATAGTTTTTTAAAAATGATGAACAACAAGTCATTAATCCACAAGTTCCAATAGAGCCTAATGCAGCTGTCCTCTCACGCACAGAGATTTGTCTAAGTTCGATTTTCATTCTTAAGCTTGATGCTAATCCTTTTACTAATTGACGAAAATCAACCTTATTAGGAGCTACAAAGTAAAACACAACTTTTTTCCCAAATTGTACTATTTCCACATGAGTTATTGTCATTTCCAATTTAAGTTTATTAATTAGATCTATACAAACTGTTTGAGCATTTTTCTGCTTATCTACTAGTTCTTTTTGTTTTTTTATGTCTTCTTCAGTAGCTATTTTTTTTATGGTTTCAATGGGCAACATATCTTCTTTAAACTTAAGTTTATAGGGGAATGAATTTATATAGCCTACATCAATTCCTCTATCACTCATTGCTACTACTTTTTGCCCGTAACTATATTTTCTATTACCAATTAAAAAGGCAAAAGATGAAGAGTTGCCAGGAAAACGTACACGAATAAAATCTAATTCTTGACCTTCTTTGAATTTAGAAACTTTTTGTTCTGTCATAATAATATAATTATTTTATGTAAAACAGTTTGTCTAATAATGCTTCTCAAAAATAATTCCTAAAATACCATGAATACGCTCAAGAGCGGAATTATTAAATACTTTTGATGTTTCAAACCATTTTAAGTGATCTATTAGCTCTTGTTTTTTCTGGTACTTATGAGATATCTGTGATTCATAGTGTAGAACTAATTTGAGCCATTCATTAGATATTTTAGGATATCTCTTTAATGCCTCAATTAATTGTCCCTTATTGTTATAATCCTTTAGATATTCGATAAACCCCTCAGATGTGGCCTTATTTAAAAGTTTTTGTTCTGCAAAAAGATTTTGAAAGTATTCAAGAGGGGGCTGGGATACAGCATTTGGTAAATGTTTATAGTTCGGCGGTATTTGCAGCGTTATCCCCCTGCTTTGTAGTGTTTTCAAAAGAGGGCGATGGTGAGGATTTAGAAAGAAAATACTTGTATCAAGAGGGGGTTCTTCTAAGATTTTTAATAATTTGTTGGCATAATTATTTTTTATCAAGTGACAATTTTTAACTATGACAAATCTTTTTTTTAATTCAAAAGAACTATATTTACTTATTTCAATTAAAGGTCTTAGTTGATTTTTTTCTATTGAATAATAACTATCCTCTCCATTATCAATTATAATTAGATCTGGATGCCCTTTTTTTAATATAAAAGAAGAATCTTTATTTTTTGTACTAGGATCTCTTTTTACAATGTCTATCAATAAATTATCTATCCAAGATGATAATTGTTTACTAGACTTTGCTTTTAAAATATAAAAGTGATGGAGAGAGTTTTCCTCCCATTTTTTTAATAATAGTTTACTAATATGATCATTCATAAGTTTTTAAGGTGTTCTTTGATATCATTGAATATTTCATCACTACTTTTTATGCCATTTATTTTCTTTATTCTGTTAGGAAATATATTTATTATATTATTGAATCCAGTAATTAACTTATTGTGAAATTCTATTTTATCAGCTTCAAAATAGTCTTTATTTTTATCTTTTTGACGATTATTAGAAGTCTTTATATCTACTTCTATATAGAAAGTTATATGAGGAAGGATATTTAATGGTGAAAACTGGTGGGCCTTGAGAACAGTTTCAATTCCTAATTCTCTTCCATATCCTTGATAGGCAAGAGAACTATCAATATAACGATCATAAATAATAACATTATTTTGTTTTTGTAAAAGAGGAAGAGTTTTTTGTTTTAAAAGTTGTGCTCTAGAACTAGCAAAGAGATAAAGTTCCGCTAGAGGATCAATAGATGATCTTGAATTTAAAATAGCTGATCTTAAAACGTCTCCAAATTCTGTTCCACCTGGTTCATATAATAAGGTAACATCTCTTTTTAATTCTTTAAAATAGTTGGCAATTAAATTGGCTTGAGAGCTTTTACCACAACCATCAATACCTTCAACACTTATAAAAAGAGGAGATAATTTTTCCTCTCTTTTTGGAGAGTACATATTTGCAGTCAATGCTTTTAGGTTTTGATTCACTACCAGTAACCTATCACAGTAGGGCTATAGATAATATATTAAAATTTAATTATGTAAAATTACATGTATTGTGTATGCATAGGGTCATGTTGATTCTATACTTTATAAATAATAGTAAAAGGGATAATTAAGAGTTCTTACTGTTCAAGCTCATATATGCCTTCTTCTATTTCATCAAGGCTTTCTTGATATATTTTTGTATCACTAGCGGGTAATCTTTCATTAAATTCAGAGGTATCATTGTCTTCCCCTATAAGTTCATCATCTTCTAATAATTCATTTTCAGCATTTGGCAGTTTCTTTATTTTTTTATTTAGTTGTACTATCCAAGATTGATCCATCTCTTCAACTTCAACATTTTCCTCATTGCTGTTTAAAAATATATCTTTATCGTCAATATCTTTTTCTTTTGGAAGAGAGTAAAATATATCTTTGTTATTTTTTGCTGTATTTGCTTTTGGGATGTTTGCTATTTCTCTTTTTATTATTTTTTTCTTTCTTTTTACATTTCTTCTTTTATATTTATTAGTTCTAGGCGTAGAGGAGATAGATCTATTTGCTTTTGAAATTAAATCCTTTTTGCTTTCTTGATTTATTGATAACAAAGATACTGTAGATATCAAGACTATAACAAGTATAGAAATAGTTTTTTTACTACTTGGTTTTTTTAATATTGAATTACTATCTACATCTTCATTTATAATATTTGAAGTATAAGCAAGTGATACCATGGCATCAACTTCATCAGTTTTTTCTTTATCTTTTTCTGTTATTTTTTCTTGAATATTTGATTTTAAGACCGAATCTGGATAAGATGGTAAGTCAAATTTAGCAATTTCTCTACGATCAAAGTTTTCAATATGACATATTTTCATCCAAGAATTTCCATTGTCTATGGATGCCAAATCAGTAAATAAAATATCTTTATTTGATATAGCTTTGGTTAGGTCTCTTATGGTCATAGTTTTTACTTGTTGACCATCGACTAATACTTTTATTTGATCTTTATCTGAGAATAATGGGGCATTGGCATGATTGGTCCTCCTTTCAAACATGGGATGATTGTATATATTTATCCAATTCTTGCTATTATATAGGCGAACTTTCAATAGATGAGATACACTATATTTTATACTTAAAGCTTTTAGTTCTTTATAGTGAATTGGTCCAATTATATTGTTTTCAAAACCAACTTCAATTAATTCATTTTTAGGAATCTTTTTTAATTCAATTGAATGACTTGAAAACTGTGTAGATTTAAGCAAGGTCATTGCCATTTGCGGCGATAAAGGAGTTGGATTTTGATTTTTACTGTTACCCATAATATCTCTTATCGAAACTATCAGCACTATTTATAAATTTGCCTTACATTAGGGAAATTTTTTCATAGCTTTATTATAGCAAAATATTATAGTGCTATATGTTGAATATCTAATAGTTTTTCTTGTGTTTTCAGATGGTTAGGTGAATTTTATATTCTATTTTTCTACCTTTTAATTTTGATAAATAAAGTTGGTCTAGTACCCTATCTTTTGTTAATTTAGATAATTATGATTGGTTATAGAGCTTATTTAGTAATTTTTTTAGCTATTTGCTGGGGTTGTACCTATTCACCTATAAAGCTGTTATTTAATGATATAAGCAAAGAAAAAACAGTTAAGAAAACTAGCAAAAGTATAAAATCAGATAATACTAAAGCTACTATTTTTCCCTATTGTAAAGAGGTGGATAAATGGTTTGAATATTATAGTTGGCAGAAGGGCAAGTGTGCTAATATCCCTTGGAAATATGTTCGCAAAACTAGTAAGAAAAAATATCCACTTGTTTGGACTATTTATGGAGATGAGCAGAGTATAAATTTAAAAAATATCAATACTACTATAATTTTATGTACGGTTCATGGTGATGAGATCACTCCTGCTAAGTTTTGTTATGACATTATAGCAGAGCTGGATAAACTAAAAGTTAAGGACAATAATTTCTTTGATAATAAGATTGTAGTTGTTGCTCCCATTGTAAATCCTGAGGGATTTTTTAAAAAAAATCCTACTAGAGTAAATGGTAATGGTATAGATTTAAATCGCAATTTTCCAACAGCTGATTTTAAAAAAGATGCAATCTTTTTGTGGAAAAATCGCTATAGAAAAGATCCTCGTAGATTTCCTGGGAAATATGCTATGAGTGAACAAGAAGTAATATTTCAAGTTAATTTAATTAAGCGTTACAAACCAGATAAAATTGTATCAGTTCATGCTCCGTTGACTATGCTTGATTATGATGGTCCCAGCAGTTGGAGCAAGGGAGATGTTGTTGGAGTAAAGGCAAATCAACTTCTGATTCAAATGAGCAAAAGAGCATCTCGTTATAAAGTAAAAAATTATCCATTCTTTCCTGGTAGCCTTGGAAATTATGCTGGAAATGAAAGACATATTCCCACATATACTTTAGAGCTTCCAAGTAGCGATTATAAAAAATCGGATTTATACTGGAAAAGATTTAAGTCTGCAATTATCTACGCCATTTCTCATTCCATAAAAGGCGGAATAATTGCTCTAAAAAAAGAGAATTAATCTCTTAATTAATTTGAATTTTTGTGCTTAAAAATATTATTAGATTTCATATTTGTATATGCTCGAGATATTTTTTTGCGAAGGATTTTAAGCTTTAATTATTTATTATCATAATTTTTTATCTATTTGCTTATCTTCGAACAATTTTTAATCACTCCTAAAATAAACTTCTTTAATCTTAAGTATTTACAAAAAGATAACTGGCCAGAAAATTGCATACTTTACATTAGTTATGAGTGTGTTACAAAGGAGGAATATGCATGACACTAATGGCAAATAAGGATAGTATTATGGATAAAGAACCTATAACAAAAGAGGATTTATTTACTTTAGAGAGTAATTTAAAGGATAATATAAATTCTACAGATAAGAATCTCAGAAAAGAGATAAATACTATTGAAAAAAACCTTAGAGAGGAGATAAGTACTGTTGAGAAAAGCCTTAGAGAGGAGATAAATACTGTTGAGAAAAACCTTGGAGAGGAGATAAGTACTGTTGAAAAGAATCTTAGGGGGGAAATAAGTAATCTTACAGAAGATATAAACTCTGTTAAAAATGAATTTAAAGATGAAATAAGTTCTACTAAAGTTGAACTTGTTGAATTAAATTATAAAATTCAGAGTGAATTAATTAGCAAGATTTATGGTAATACATTATGGATTATAGGAGCTATTATTGCAGTGGGTGGAATTTTGGCCACATACTTAAAGTGATATAGCAATATTTAATTTTAAAGAAATAATATTATTATAATAAGTTTTTTAACTTTTATATTAGTTTTTGAAATTATTTTGCTTTTGTGGTTTAAATGTAGATACTTCCTGTTGGATTTGAGTAATTTCTTCTTCTGTTAGGTGTTCTTTTTGATATTCTATTATGTCGTATACATCTGTTTCATTAAAACTAGGATTATATATCAAAAGCCACTTATATGCCTTTCTATGATTTTTAGTGACTCCTTTACCAAGGTGATACAAAAGACCTAAGCTTAATTGGGCATTTACATGCCCTTGTTTGGCTGATAGTTCAAACCAATAAAAAGTTTTTTCATAATCTTTGGTTACTCCTTCATAACCATTGTAATATATTCTACCTAAATCAAATTGAGCTTCGGCGAACCCTTTTTTAGCTTTTTGAAGACAATCGTTAAAGTTACTACAACTATTATCACTAGCAACAGTGCGTTTTCTGAAACCTAAATAATTATTATTTGATTTTGTACTTATTTTTGGGGTTAAGATCATTATTTCTTTGATCTTTGCTAAGGCAAAATTATTAAAATTCTCAGGGGTTTTAGTTCTTTTTTTATAAGAAGTACATGATGTTATAATAAATAAAGTTGATATAATAAGTAAGAGTTTCATTGGAAAAGTTTCCTTATATTATATAGCCGGAGAATTATGGAGAATCTTTAAGGCAATAAATTTAGGTTGAATGGAAGCCATTTATAAGTTGATCTGTATTTTAGACTTTTATTTTTAACATTATAAAACTGTTTTAGTCTATTAATTAGACTTATTTTAAAATTGTAAGGATTTAATACCGATACTATATAAGGGAAATTTTATGTACCATAGCCTTTCAGCATTTAGATTTTATCACTCTTTTCGTATTCCTGTTGAAAAGGCCGATAATATTCGCTTTCTTTTGGAAAAAGATATCAATTCTAAACAAGGTTATGTTGAAGATGCTCAGCTTACCGATTTGAGTATAACTGGGCTTGGATTTACAACGAAAGAAAATATTCCTGTAGGAACTATAGTTGTAATTTCTATGCAGTATAAGCGTTACCATTTGGATATAGATGGAAAGATAGTTAGATCATTTTCAGATACATTAAATTCAGAGCAAATTAGCTATGGAGTAAAGTTTGATTCCACTAATGAGGATAGTGCTAAAATTAATAGTTTTATTAAACAATATATTATGGGATTTTCCTCTCTGCGTTTAAGAGAGTGTTTGATGGATTCCGCTTTTGGACAAAAATTTTCAAGTTCTGATCAATGTCTAGAGACTTTCACACTTTTAGTATCTTTATTTAAAGATATAGTAAATTTTGGTTCTGATGAAAATTTTTTAGAGAATATTCTTGTTGAGGCAGTTCGTTTAATGAATGCAGCTAGAGCTAGCATATTTTTGATTAATCCCGATGTAAATGAATTGCAAGCAAAAGTCTCTTTAGGGATGAATAAAAAAGATTTAGTCTTTGATTATCGTTTTGGTATTGCTGGAATGGTTTTTACTACTGGAATTCCTTTGAATTTAAATGTAGAGAACAATAAAGGTCGATTTAATGATTATTTTGACAAAAAATACAATTTTAAAACTAAATCAATAATTTGTTACCCTATAAAGAATAATTTAGGTAAAAATGTGGGTGTTGTAGAAGTGATAAATAAAAGAAATGAGAAGCAGTTTAGTACGGAAGATGAAAAAACTATGAAAGTTTTAATAATGATTATGTCTAGTATATATCATAATTTTAACCCAACCAGTAAAAATTCTAGTGTTAGAAATTTTTCATATCCTTTTAATAGAAAAGATGTAATTATTGGAAAAGCTCCTCATGTTGGTTCACTAAGACACTCCATTTTAAAGATTAAAGATATTGATTATCCTATTTTAATCTGCGGAGAGGTTGGAGTAGGAAAGAGTTTATATGCAAAAATTCTACATAGCGAAAGTTATCGAGGCCTTAAAAAGATTATATATATTGATTGTAAGGAAGGACAAGAGCAATTAAGTAAATATTTCTTTGGTAGTAGCAATGAATGCAAATTAGTTGAATGTGAGGGGGGAACTATTGTTTTAAAAGATATTGATAAATTACCTCTTAAAATACAAGAGAAGCTTTGTAAAATTTTTAAAGATAAAGGAGTAGATGATAAAAAATTGACTTTAAATGTTAGATTTATCGCAACTACTAGTTGCCCTAATTTAGATGAAAAAGTTGCAAGTGGAGACCTTGATAAAAACTTTTATAGATATTTTTCTCAATTTTTAGTAAATATTGATCCTCTTCGTAGAAGGTCAAGTGATATTCCTGAACTTATTAATTACTTTTGTATGACAATTTGTGAAAAGAATGGTTATCTACCAAAGAAGGTTTCTCCTCGTTTATTGAAAAGACTTCAAAATTATGATTGGCCAGGAAACATAGAAGAGTTAAAAAATTGTATTAAAAGGGCTATTGTATTAAATCCAGATCAATCAATAATTAGTGATGTCGATTTAAAATCCACAACTATTTCCTATTTAAAAAATAAAAGCTTGAGAGGATTTTCTAATATTCCACATGTAGGAGATAGTGATGTTCCACTAAAAGATCGCTTGGCGATGGTGGAGAGAGAGTTGCTTTATTCAGAGATAAAAAAATGCAATGGCAATAAGTCTAAGGCCGCAAACAAAATGGGAATCAGTAGAGAGGCATTGAGAAAAAAGCTAATTTTAGTTGAAAAAGCCTTTAGCCGTCTTGAAGATAAAAGAGAGCAAGAGACTAGAGAAATCAAAAGAGATGTTATGGAAAATGGCAAGTCAGAGCAAAAGAAAGCAGCATGATAATACTAGTTTTTTATAATCTATGAATTTATCTAAAATATCGCTATATTTACTTTTTGTAGTTTTTAGTATTAATGCAAATACAGAAAATACAGTTAAAATAAAAATTAAAGATAAAGAGGGCTATTTACAGTGTAAAAGAGGGGGTGACATTGGGTTTATTTGTCCAAGAGAAAATACATCGCCTATTTTAGTATACAATATTCCTAAACTTTCAAATAATAAACTCTCTAGTAAAAATTATAGGGCTATTGGTGCAAACTCAAAAAGTCCAGAGTTATTAAAAACATATGAAGTAGTTGAAGCCTTAGATAACGGAAAAGTTATTTTTTCAGAAATGGAAGTCTTTTATGAGCTTCCAAATACTCCAGATATTAAAGCAAAGGCATCGTTAGAATCAATATATAATAATTCAGCTTTAGCTATATTATTTAATTCTCAAGTAGAAAATACAAATAGCAATTCAGCAAGTCTTAATAGTTTTGCTAGAGCTACTACTGAATATGTTAGAGAAAAAGGAAATGAAGAATTTGAACAGATACTTTCTAAGTATAATGAAAATTATAAGCAAAATAGAGAATTACTATTATCTACTTTAGACAAAGAGAAAATTGTTGTGAATTTAGCTGATGATATTAAAGTAAATTGCAAAAAAGGCAAAGATGCTCCCCTTAAAGACAAAAAATTAGAGTATAGACAAAATATATGTGGATTTTTAAAATGTGATCCAATTATTAAAAATAATAAAAAATATAATATTAGTGTATTTTCAGATGGTCTTTTTGCTTTAGTAGAAGAGCCAGAAAATGGTATTGTAGAAAAAGTAGATATAAATTCAATAGTAAATTCATCTTTACAATATCCTATCTATGATAGAAATCCTGATTATGATGAATATTATAAATTAAATGAATATCAACCACCATTTGGCAAAGAAAATATAACAGACTCATCAACAAAATTAATATTAGAATTACAAAAATTATATTGTGAATCAAAAGAGCCAGCTTTATTACATTTTAATAAAATGTATTCTAAGTTAAGAGAAAATATCTCAAAAAAAGAATTAATCC
Source organism: Bacteriovoracaceae bacterium (assembly GCA_965243505.1). Lineage (GTDB taxonomy): Bacteria > Bdellovibrionota > Bacteriovoracia > Bacteriovoracales > Bacteriovoracaceae > CBDEVA01. The sequence goes on from CBDEVA010000006.1 coordinate 364,016, forward strand.
ACTTAGTTGAGTTTGCAAATGGTAAAATATTAAGCAAACTTGCAGAAATTGGAAGTATTAATATTGAAGAGTACTGTAATATAAATGGCATATATTATAATTATGAAGCTATTTCATCATATGATATTTTTTCAAATTTTAAAGAAAAAAGCAATCCAAATACAATATCTTTAGATAAAGTAAGAGAGTTGTTTAACAAAGCTAAAGAAATGAAAGATATTGCTTGGAAATATAAAAAAGATGGATGTTATTCAAGGGCCCACCTTGTTGCTAGAAGATTTCAAGAAGAAGGAATAGATGTTGGAAAGGTTTGGATTAATGGAGATTTGCAAATTCCTAAAGATAATATTCATTGGCAATATCATGTAGCACCTATTGTTTATGTCGATAAGGGCAATAATGAAGTTCAAAGAATGGTTATAGACCCTGCTATAGCCGATAAACCTTTAAGTGTTGAAGAATGGAGTTCTCTTATGAACAAAAATGCTTTAGGTAGTGATTTATATACTTCATTTCCATTGCCAATTAATACTGATACATATCAAAGGGCCACTATTGCATTTTCTTCGGCTAACCCATTTCGACCCCATGGAGAATTAAATGTCAAAGAAAGTGAAAATTTACAGATAGCCATAGAAGTCATGAAAAAATATAAACAATATGAATGAAAATTATGAAAATTTTTTTATTAATAGTATTTACCATTATTTTATCTCCACCAATTAATGCTCAAAATTTAAAGGAAAAGTTAATAGTCTCTAGTATGAGCTATTCTACAAAAAGAAAACTCTATAGAATTACCTTTTTAGAAAAGGCAGCATTTTATAATGCACCAGAAAAATGGGAAAAATGCTTATACTCTTCTATAAAAAAACAAAAAAAAGTAGAAGTATCCTATCATCCTCTAAAGATGTTAATTATAAATTGTAAATATTAAGGTTATTTCAATTTCATTGTATTGCTAAACAAAGCTCTAACTTAAACAGTAATAATTTCTTTTTTTCAGTAAGTTATAAATATAGTGATTTAACTTAGATTTTTACACGGAAAATCAGCTTAATCAACATATTACCCACAAATTGAAGATTAAATTTGCACCCTCCCTTGATTACTCATCGAAGGTTACGGAGGTTAGGATGCTATTGAAAATGACAAATCAGAAAGAAAGAAACATGATAATGCTAGGAAATTTTTTTCACAATATATAGTTTCTTTTCATAATTTTTAGGGCCCATTTAAATTATCCGAAGACTTTTATTAGTTAAGGATAAAAATTAATGGATATATTTAATATAATATTTAGCTATTTAGGCGCTAGGGACATGATAGATATAGCTATTGTTGCCTTTTTTACTTATAAAGTATTTTTAATTATTCAAGGTACCCGGGCCTTTCAAATGCTGATGGGATTAGGATTTTTATTGGCATTGTTTATAGCTGGATATAATTATAATTTGTATACAGTAACTTGGATACTAACTCACTTCTTTGATTCTTTTATTATAATTGTCATAATTTTGTTTCAAGATCAATTTAGATCTGCTCTAGCAAAAATAGCAATTAATAAATCCTTTTTTGGTCGTCAAAAGCAATACTTTTATAAATTTTTAGATGAAATTATTGAAGTTAGTTCAATATTAAGCAGTAAAAAAATTGGAGCTTTAATTGTATTTGAACGTACTCAAGGTTTAATGGATTATATTGCCACGGGAACTAGAATGGATTCAGAAATTCATGCCGATGTTCTATATTCAATATTTCAAACCAATTCACCATTACATGATGGTGCTACTATTATATCTGGTAATAAGATTGCAGCAGCTGGCTGTTTTTTACCTCTTTCTCAAAATGTCATAGAAAAACAATTGGGAACTAGACATCGAGCAGCTGTAGGTGTTACCGAAAATAGTGATTGTATGGCAGTAGTTATCAGTGAGGAAACAGGCAGTATTACTTTTTGTTTTTCAGGGGAATTGTATTCATGCTCTGACTCTATGCAGCTAAGAAAGTATTTGCAAAAAGTTTATTTAAAGAATCAACCACATATGGATAAAAAACAAAAATTATTTAAAAGGAAAAAGGCATGATTGTAAAAAAATGGGTATTAAAGCTATTGTCCATACTTTTTGCCCTTTTATTATGGTTTTATGTTACTAATTCTGAACAGTTTGAGGTAGAACAAAAATTACCTCTGGTTGTAATAAGACCAACTAACATGGATTTAATTAACTTTGTTCCTAAAGAAATAACGGTAAGAATGAAAGGTGCAAGAATTTTTTTAAACCAAATTAATCCAAATAAGAATAAAGTTTTTATAGATTTAAAGAAGTATTCAAATAGAAAAAGATTTACGGTTAAAATCCGAGAGTCTAATGTCATAAGACCATTTTCAGTTAAAATAACAAAAATTATTCCTGAAAAGATAGAGTTTAAGTTAGAAAAACAATTAAAAAAGTATGTGCCAGTTATACCATCTATAATTGGAAAACTTTCAAGTTCTCTAAAGCTTGTTAATAAAAAAATCAATCCTGATAAGATATTAATTAAGGGAGCATATAGTGTTATAAAAAATATAAGTTTAGTTAAGACAGCTCCTATTGATTTATTAAGTCTTGAAAGTAATGTTGATAGAGTTAAAATTCCACTAGGGGAAATAGATAGTCGAGTTAGCTTTGGAGATGGTACAGAAGAATTAAAAGAAGTGGAATTTTTATATAATATTCGTCCTAACAGGGCCAATTTGACCTTGAAGAATGTCAAAGTGTCTATTGTCAGCCAAAGACCAGTTATAAAGGGATGGAAGAGAAAAGTTAGCATAGATGTTCTAGTCCCAAAACATAATACAAAGCGTCTAAAAAGCTCAGACATTAAGGTGTTAGCAGAAATACCTCCCTCAGCCAGAGGTAGAGTAAAGGTTAAATTAAAGACAATTCTGCCAGATGGAGTACATCTTTTAAAAATTCATCCCCAATTTATTCAAGTTTTGGTAAAAGAGTAGTAAGGAGTTATTAAATATTATGAAAAGAAAATTATTTGGAACAGATGGTATTAGAGGTGAGGCAAATATTTATCCTATGACGGGAGATATGGCATTTTTACTGGGAAGAGCAGTTGTTCATCATTTTTCCCTTGAACATAAAGATCATGATACAAAAATTGTAATAGGAAAAGATACAAGAAGAAGTTGTTATATGTTAGAGGAGGCATTTGTTTCAGGAGTTTGTTCCCAAGGTGGTAGAGCTATTGTAACCGGTCCTTTACCAACTCCAGGAGTTGCATTTGCGACTTATTCTATGAGAGCACGGGCGGGAATCATGATATCAGCATCTCATAATATTTTTAGTGATAATGGTATAAAGATTTTTGATTCCAAAGGTTATAAATTATCAGATGATATTGAACTTGAGCTTGAAAGTTTAGTTTTCAATCCTAAGCTTATGCCCATTAAAAAGGGTAAAGAACTGGGAAGAGTTGAACGTCTAAAGGAAATATATGGGCGTTATATTGTTCATGTTAAGAGAGCATTTTCTGAAAACGTTGATATGACAGGTATTAGAATAATTCTAGATGCTGCAAATGGTGCCTCTTATAAGGTGGCCCCTATAATATTTGAAGAATTAGGAGCAGATGTAATATCCTTTGGAGTTAATCCCAATGGTATAAATATCAATAATGAATGTGGTTCTCAATTTCCTGAGAGTGTACAGAAAAATGTTGTCAAATATAGAGGAGACATCGGTCTTTGTATGGATGGGGATGGTGATCGATTAGTAGTTGTAGATGAAAATGGAGAATTAGTTCATGGAGATAAATTGATTGCACTTTACTGCAAATTTTTAATGGATAAAGGTGCTTTAAAAAAGGGAGATACTGTTGTGGGTACTATCATGAGTAACTTAGGTCTTGAACAATATTGTAAAAAATTGGGATTAAATTTTTATCGATCAAATGTAGGAGATCGTTACATGATTAAGGATATGATAAGAAATAGTAGTTTTCTAGGAGGTGAAAATTCTGGCCATATTATTTTTTCAGAATACTCTACAACTGGTGATGCTTGTATTGCGGCTTTAAAGGTAGTTGAATGTGTAAAATATTACAAAAAATCAATTAGTCAACTAGTGTCTGATATTCCTATGTATAACCAATTCAATAAAAGTATTGCTGTTTCTCGTAAGACTCCTTTTGAAGATATTGCTCCCATTAAGAAAATTATCGATGAAGCACATAAAACAGTGGGAACAAAGGGTAGAGTTATAATTCGTTATTCAGGAACTGAACCAGTCATAAGGTTTATGATTGAAGGTGCAAATAAAGAAGTTGCCAGTAATATTTGTTTAAAGCTTGAAAATGCTATTATATCTCATTTGCTATAATGTATAATATCAAAAAAGATCAAATATTTCTTTTAACTGATGTAAAAGAAGATGATTTATTATTGGTTGTGAAAGATGTTTCAAAGTCAATTTTAAAACCGGCATTAATTCTTTTAGAGGGAGAACTTGGTAGTGGAAAAACTTACTTTGTAAAGAAGTTTGCCTCTTTTATTTTAAATATCCATAATATAACTAGTCCTACATATTCGATTATAAATTCTCATGATAAATTAATTCATGCAGATTTTTATCGTATTGAAAAGGCATCACAGATAACTCCATTAGAACTTCCTTTATATCTTGAGGGTAATGACTATTTTTTTATTGAATGGGGAACAAAATATATGGAGTCTTATTTAAAATATTTTTTAGATACTTTTAATTTTTATCAATTAACTATTAAACAAAATATTTCTATTAATTTTAGAGATTATGGCTTATATAAATTAAAAAATTATAATAAATAGTTTTATAAGTTATAAAATTTACTTTCGTAACTTTTGGAATGTAGGACCATCAAGGTTGATGCCCCTACAAAGTGAAATATTTAAAATAGTTTTTCAAAACATACAAAATACCTTACACCTTACTTTATTGGTTCTTAAGGGTCGCTTTGTGTCTATGTAGTTGAAAGTTATAAAGTCATTGATAATATTGTAATTTATACTTAAGTTAGGTTTTACTTATTCAAAAATCTACCATGTTGATTTTATGACATAGTGTAAAGTATTTTAAGAGTTATTGTCTTAATTTAATTAATAAATATTATTGACTTAAAAAATAAAATAACCGCATAATAGTTATGTAATTTGTTAATGTTATGACAGTTGAAAGTAACATTAGCATGCTATGGTTTTAAAGGGTTATTACTATAGTAAATATTTTATTAATAAATTGGAGTTATGGAGGAGCCAATGAGACTAACATCAAAAGGACGTTACGCAGTAAGAGCAATGCTTGATCTCACATTGCATAACGACGGAAATCCCGTTCGCCTACAGGAGATCTCTACTAGACAAACTATTAGTTTGCATTATTTAGAGCAGTTGTTCAGAAAGTTGAGAAAAGGACAAGTTGTCAAATCAGTTCGAGGGCCTGGCGGTGGTTATGTACTTGCTAGATCTATGGATCAAATTTCCATTAAGGATGTACTACACTGTGTGGGTGAGAATATTGATCCCGCTAGAGACATTATTGGTTCTGATGAAACCAATAATACCCTTGAATTTAAACTTTCTAGGAATTACTTTCAAAACCTAGGTCGTATTATGAGTGAGTATTTAACTACTACCTCGTTAGGTGATTTAGCTAGAAAGGCAGCTGGTGAAGCCGCCGTAGATGACGGAAAAATTTCGGTTGATACTCAAGAGCCTATTTCTGCATCAAGGGATTCCTTTGGAGAGGCAAACCAGTAGAGACTTTAAGAAGTACTATTTTGATTATAATGCAACATCTCCATACACTAGGTCGTTTACAAAATGGCTAGAGTGTGGGGATTTGCCTTTTGCAAACCCTTCCTCAACTCACTTATTAGGACAAAGATCAAGAAGCTACATAAATGGCGCTAAAAAAGAAATAAGTAATACTTTCTCTCTGTCAGGTAGTAGTTTTAGGGTTTTATTTCACTCAGGAGCTAGCGAGGGGATAAATACTTTAGTTAAGGGAATGAGTGATTACTATAGAAAAAGAGGGGAAAAGTTTTCTTTTTTTTATAATCAGACAGACCATTCTTGTATTAGAAATTTATGTCATTACCTTAAACTAAATGGTGATAATACTTATGCTATTTCAACCGACAAACTTGGTAATATTAATGTTGATGAGATTATTGAAAAAATTAATCAGTGTAGCGGTTATGTGCTTTATAATTTTACTTGGGTTAATAACGAAACAGGGGTAATATGGCCACTTGAATTGGCTGAAAAGATCAAAGAAAAGACAAATTGTTTTGTGCATATAGATGCTGTTCAATCGGTTGCAAAGATTAAAGATTTTACTAATTTGAGTCTTAAATTAGATGCTTATACTTATTCTGCCCATAAATTTGGAGGATTAAAGGGGACAGGCTTTTCTATAGTATCTGATAATTTTAAATTTACTGCCTTTATAGATGGTGGTGGACAGCAAGAGGGAATGCGTTCAGGAACAGAAAATCCTATAGGGGCTCATTCTATAACACTTTCATTAAAAGATATAAATGAGAATTATAATTATGATGAACAATTAAAAGCAAAAAATTATATTGAAGATAAATTAGTGCAGTTGATTGGCAATAAAGGAGAGATTGTGGCAAGAGAGAATGAAAATAGAAATGCTAATACTATTTACCTAATTATCTATAAAGTACAAGCAGATTTAATTGCCACTGCTATGGATATTGAAAATATTGCGGTAAGTTCTGGTTCTGCCTGCTCTTCGGGCTCTATTATTCCTAGTAAAACTCTTCTAGCCATGGGCTATAACAGTGAAGAGGCAAGTTCAGCTATCCGTATGTCGTTTTCCCCGTATTTAAATATAAAAGATGCCAAAGAGTATTTTAAAAAGATAAATAATGTTATTACCCGTTTTATTGAGTAAAATTTAAAAAATAACTTGATATATAATGCCTGCTAAAAAACGAGCTCCTTTTTGTGATAAATTGTCATATATAGGATTATATTCATAAATACCAACAATAGAGTTATTTGAATGCTTTTTGTAAAAATTAAAGATATCAATTATAGTATGTGGTGGAATTCCATAATGGCTAACGGCACTTACTGCTTCCATAATAGAACTACAAATTCCATCACAGTCTAAACTTAAAATAGTTATATCATCTTTTGAAATAGTTACTTCTTCTTTTAGAAAGTTTTCTATTTTTGAAAAATTAAAAGAACCCTCTTTTAATTGCTTCATAGTAATTACTTTCATATTATTAATATTTGTATAATTTTTATAAGAGTTACTAAAATGATTGATTCCAATTTGAGTTAAGCGCATATTCTTAAATTCTTTATAAAATTGTCTAAAAGGTGTTCCCGAATGGGACTTTTTATCAATTCTAGTGTCTAGATGAGCATCTAAATTAATTATGTGAATAGGCTCTCCTTTTGCTATAGCTTTTAATAGACAATATATATGATCATGACCGCCACCTATATGAATAATATTTTTATGGCCATTTTTAATTGCTTGAGTAATATTTTCAATTTCTAATTCTTGACCACAATCGAAGTTTTTTTCTTCTAACTTATAATTTGAAACAACAAACTCTTTAAAATATTTTTCTTTGTCTTTATAAATAGTCATCTTTTTAAAGCAATTTATTATTGCCTCTGGAGCATATCTGGCACCTCTTCTTCCTTGGTTTCTTATAACTCCTATATCAGAAGGAGACAGTAAAAATAGGTTATTTGATTTCTCTTTTGTAAAGTAACTTTTAATTTGTTCTTTTTCTCTTTGGTTTAGCATATAATTTTATCATGCAAACAGCATCCTTTTTTATAATAGATAAAGAGATTAAAAAGGGCCCATACACTAAAGAGCAAATTTTAATACTCTTTGATCAAGGTAAAATTACCTCTAAAGATAGAATTTGCAAAGTTAATAAAAAAAATTATTTGACCTATAACATTAAATTGTCACCAAATTTAGTTAAAATAAATATTCGGGAGTCTGATATTCCACCGCCCCCTCCTTTGGAAATAAAAAAAATGTTGGAGGATAAACCCTTCAGTAAAACAAGAAAGTTTAACCTTATAATGGCAGTTATCGCTATAATTATTAGCTTACTTCCT
>CBDEVA010000007.1:0-274793 GCA_965243505.1 Bacteriovoracaceae bacterium
CTGGTTTATAATAAATGGAATGCTAGCAAAGTGGGCAAAGAATTCGCTAAAAGATTTAGAGGAAGCTATCGGAAAGCCTACAAGTGGATAAAGTCAGTGGCACGGAGAGAGCCGACACTGTTTTATCATTGGAAAATAGCAAAACCATAATGACTCTGGAATGTAAGAGCCGTATGAAGGGAGACTTTCACATACGGTTCTGTGAGCGTTGAGGGGGTGAAAACCCCCCTCTTCTACTCGGCGAGACCCATCAGTGTTTAATAAAAGTGACTACTAACTGCATAAATGGGAAAATTTTTCTAAGCTGAAGCTATTGCAGAGGTTTTATCACACATTATGACATCATTTTATCATAATGCTCCTTATATTTTGTTACTTCAAAAACTTTTTTAAAAGCCTCTTTAAAAATATCATATTTAAAGTCTTTATAGTCAGAAATATTCATTGGATCAGAATGAGACTCTCGATCTATGTATCTTTTAAAGGATTGATATTTATTATCATCAAGTTCAGGCTTTTGAAAAATATTATTTATGCTTTCTGATTTATCTATAAAAGCAAAGAAGTACTCTATAATATTTCTCATAGCATTAGCTACTATTGGCATACTATCTTCATACTCCAAGTCTTTTATAATTGACCAATAAGATTGATACTCATTTTGTATCTCTGTTTTTTCCATTTCTTTGATGTAGCTAGAAGTATTGTTTTTTAAAACTCTAAATAGCTTTGAAGAATCTCTGGAGAGTTTGATCAGCTCATTAAAAAAATAAAGATTGTGAGTTAAAATAAAAGTTTGAAGAAAATTATTTGACTCTTCAAAAAAAACTTTATTTATTATCTGAGATACATTGTATACGTACATGTGAGAAAGGCTAGAGATGGGATCATCAATAACTATAATTTTTCCTTTAGTATCTTCTTGACTTTCTTTCCCCCTACATTTCTCTACAAAATACAAAAAGCTAATCACAGTTTTCTCTCCCTCACTGAAAGATTTAAACTCTGTTTCGGCCTCTCCATTTCTTTGTATTTTGTACTTATCATCCTCATGTTTTATTATCTTAAAATCTTGAATACCAAAATCAAGAAAGTGCTTGTTTATCAGTTCAATCACTTGGTCAATATTTGTAACCTTCTTTTGGTTTTCTGCTATAATAGAATCTTGCTTATCAATGCTTTCTTTTAAGTCTTTCTTTTCTCTTTCGGCACTTTCTATGCTTTTTAAAGCCTCCTTATTATGTTTTGCTAAAGTAAAGATGCCAGACTGCACATCAGATTCATAAAAATTTTCATCTATAAATGTGTGGTTATAAACCATTATTCTTTCACTGTTCTTATTGAAACCATCAATAGTACAATCTGAAAAATTTTCTTCTTTTGGACTTTTTAGATAATCAGAAAGCATTGTTTTTCCTGAGCCATTTAATCCATACATAAGATTGATTTTTTTATCAGCGTCAGTTTTTAAGAGGGCTTCCTCTTTATAGCTAGCAATATTTTTTAATTTAATTTTTTCTATCATAACTGGCTTTCTATAAAATCCTATAAATGTAGAGTCCTATAAAATCTATATTAAAAATAAAAGGTTATAAGTTAGATTTTTTTAAGCTAAAATTAACCTTGTAAATATAAAGATCTATATTGCTAATTACAGTTAAGGCTCTTTTTATCCTTAAGTCAGGCTCTAAGGCAATAATAATTCCTTTAACTTTTTGGTTTTCCTCAGCAAGCTCTTCCTTAACAAACCCCATATATCTTTGAATTTGTCCTATCACTAAATCACTTGCTCGACCTTTTTTCAATTCTATAACTAATAACTCTTGACCTTACCCCCAAAAACTGGCACAGATCTTAAGAGACAACTTCATCACTTTTACTCTTGTTATAGCAATCAGTCAATATAATAGGAGGTCTATATCCTAGAGAACTATGAGGTCTAATATAGTTATACTCAAACCTCCATTTTTCTATTAAAACCTTTGCTTCAATTAAAGAATAAAAGATCTCTAAATTAAGCAATTCATCTCTTAATTTACCGTTAAAAGACTCATTATATCCATTCTCCCAAGGACTACCCTTGTTTATAAATAAAGTTTTTACACCTAAATCATTCAACCAATCTTTTAAAATCTTAGCTGTAAACTCAGCTCCATTATCACTTCTAATATATTTAGGTTTTTCTCTAATTAAAAATAAATCAGCTAATGTTTCCAATACATCTTTAGAATTAAGCCTCCTTTCAACCTTTAGTGCCAAGCACTCCCTTGTATATTCATCAATTATTGTCAGTATTCTAAACTTTCTACTATTGTAGGTTCTACAAGATACAAAATCATAACTCCAAATATGACTTCTATATTTAGCTTTTAATCCAATCGATATTGTATTGTTAATATGCTTTTTCTTCTTTCTCTTTCTATTTGCTACCTGCAAGTTCTCACTTTTGTAGATCCTATGAACTCTCTTGTTATTGACATGCCAGTTATCAATATTTTTCAACAGCTTTATAATTCTAGGAAATCCATATCTAATATTTTTATGACAATGCTTTATAATATCCTTTTTTAAATTCTTTTCATCTTTTTTTTCTTTCTTTTTGAATCTGTAAGTTGATAGGTGCTGATTAAATATTCTACAAGCTCTTCTTTTGGATATTTTAAACTTCTCTATTGCTTTATTAATTGCTTCTTTCTTTTCATCAGCACTTAATGCTTTCCCTGATTAAAGTCCTTTAAAACTAAAATATCTAGTGCTTGATCTGCCACCAATCTCTTTAGTTTGGAGTTTTCAACTTCTAACTCTTTTAATTTTTTTGCTTGATTTATTGATAGATTACCAAATTCCTTTCTCCACCTATATAGTGTTGATCTTACTATCCCCAATGTTCGTAAAATCTCATCTAATGACTTTCCCTGTCCCTCTAAAATCTCCGCTTGTCTTAGCATGGTTATTATCTTTTCTGTGCTGTACTTTGCTCCTTTTCCCATAAAATTACCCCTTGTGTTATCTATAACAGTCTCTTTGAAAGTGCGCCAGTTTTTGGGGGTAAGGTCATGACCCTCATCCTACTAAAAAATGCCACCTCATAGTCAACGAAAAAGAAAAGCCTTTAGTACAAACCATCTTTAAAAAGTTCTTAGAACTAGGTTCTCTTTCTAAAACCTTAAACTTCTTAAATGAAAATAGCTACACCACTAAATCTTTCACAAGCAAAAAAGGAAAAAAAATAGGAGGAACAAGATGGACTGGAACTTCCCTTCATACTGTTCTTACAAACCTCACTTACTTAGGAAAAAGAGAGCTTAACAAAAAGAACAGAAGCAAAGACCCTTCAGAACTCACACCTTCTGAAAGGTACAAAGTCTATGATGCCAAATGGCCTGCTCTTGTTAGTAAAGACCTTTTTTATGATGTACAAAAGCTCTTAGAAAGAAACAAGCGAGAATTAAGGCAGGCAAATCATTGCTATGTTCTTTCAGGTCTTACTTACTGTGGAGTCTGTGGAGATAAGCTTGTAGGAAAAGGAAGTAGCAATGGAAAAGGCAAAAAATACTTCTACTATGGACACAAAAGAAAAATGCTTACCCTTGGAGACAGACATTTAAAAAAATGTGACTTAGAACATGTACCTGCTCACACTATAGAAGAAACTGTTATGTTTAGGATCAAAGAGCTTTCTAAAAACAAAGACCTTTTAGTAGAATTAGCTAAAAACAACACCTCTCAAAATCAAAAGTCTCTTAGAACAAAGGAAAGTCTTATGTACTCTCAACTAGAACAACTAAAAAACATAAGAAAAGATATTGAGGGCTTAACTCAGGCCATTGCCAGAAGCGAAAACAAGAAAGCTCAAGCTCTTCTCATAGAACAACTTGAGGCTCTTAGTGAGAAAAAATCTCAATTAGAAGACGAAATTCAAGCTCTCAAAAAAGAAAAGACTCAGTTTAGAGAAAATGTCATCTCAGCAGAAAACATCTTCTCTGCTCTTAAGCTTGTAAATAAAACCCTCCCTAAGCTTACCCCTCGACAGAAAAAAGAGCTTCTCTCAAGAGTCATAAAGAAGATTGTGGTTTATAAAGAGGGTCTTGGGGTGGAGTACTTTGGTCAAAATAAAATGTCCTTAGAAAGTGGGGTCGAAGCGGTCAAAAGTCCGCACAGTGTACGGCTTGGTCGAAAAACCAGAGTAAAAGACAAAAATTCATATCTTGTTGATATTTTTAACTTTTATAGTATTCCTACAAAGCTTGATCCAGATTATTTTTCTAAATTATATGACAAGTATCAGTTTTCTTTAAAGCAAATTTCTGAAAAAATGGGTGTTAGCAAATCTACTGTTTTAGAAAAAATAAGGCAAGCACAAACCCCTACTAGAAACTTAAAATATTCCTTAACAAATCCAAAAAATTATCGAGCACCTAATCCTCCATTTGGGTTTAGAGTTGTTGATGGAAGACTCGTTGAAAATAAAAGAGAAATACAACTTTGTAGAAAAATAATAGAAATGAGTGATGATGGACTTTCTTTTAATGCAATTGCTAAATATTTTGAATCTAAAGAGCTCAAAAATAGAAAAAATACCAACTATTGGTGTCATAAAAGTTTGAAAAAGTTTTATAATTACTGGAAAACAAAATTGTAATTTTCTAATGTTCTACTATAGAGATTAAAATTTAGAAGTTATTGATGTTATTAGCTTTAAGGTGTATTAAAATTAAATGAAAAGAATTATTACCCAAACTCAAGAAGATAAACAAAATATTAAGAACCTTCTAAATAAAGAAATTCCCTCCTATAGACAGGCTTATAGCGATAGAACTGCATGGATTATGTCTTGTTTATCAGAATTGGCGTATATTAAATTCAACCCTCTCTTTTCTGGAAATAAAAAAAAGTATTTTTTAGAAAAAATTTTACAATTTATTAATGAAAGTAAAAAGAAATCATTACTTAAATTAATTGATATTGTTGGATATGACCATGAAGAAGAACTTAAAACTTTAAAGTCAGAATTAATTTCTTTGAAATTAGAACTCATTAAAACATTTGATCAAAATGGTACCCAAGCTATACTTGTAAAAAGTAATAAATTTATTGCCTTAGCATTTAGAGGAACTGAGGCTACTTCCATAAAAGATATTAAAACTGACATAAATGCACTTCAAACACACTCTGGTGATGAGGGAAAAATACACCAAGGTTTTAAAGAGGCTTTTGATAATGTAGCTATGGATATTGAAACAGTTTTAGAAGAATTTCCTACACTGCCTTTATTTTTAACTGGTCATAGTTTGGGAGGAGCTTTGGCAACAATAGCCACAAAAAAAATTAAACATAAAGGAGGAATAGCTGCTTGTTATACTTTTGGCTCTCCAAGAGTTGGAGATGTAAATTGGTCACTAAAAATTAAATCCCCTATTTATAGATTGGTAAATGCTGCTGATGCTATAACGATGCTTCCTTTTGGACATGATTTCATATCTATATTAAGTTGGGTTTTGAAATTTACTCCAATTTGTGGAAAATGGATTCAGTTAAAAATGGGTGGGTATCACCATTGTGGAGATATGAGATATTTATCAAACTGCAAAACAGGAAATTATAATAATGTAAAATTACTTAATGCTGTAAGTTTTTGGTTTAGACTTAAGGGATATATTCTTACAAAAGTATGGGGAAAACTTTTGTCTGATCATTATATAAATACATATAGAAAGAAATTAATGATAGTGGCCATTAGAAGAAATAAATTATAAACATTAGTTTCTTAGAATTTAAAATATTGCCTATAGCTTCTTAATTTTATCACAATAGCAATCAATATCAATGTATCAATAGAAAGCTATATCCTATGAGACCTAATACACTACATTCAAAGCTTATCTTTAAAAATAGAAAGAAACTAAATTAACTATTACTCCCCTTCAATTAAATGGCTATTAAGTCTATTTTTAAAATCTTCTTTTATTCCTTTTATTTCCAGCTCTTTGTATTTATTACTAGTGCATATATTATAGCTATTTATGTATGGAATTTCTTTATTATTCTTATCTAAATGTTCAATATGCTTTTTTGCCGAGTCATGAATATCTTTAAGGCTTTTTTTGCCATCCTTTTCATCGTCCATTTTCATCAGCTTCATTTTTATATCTTCCATACCTGCGAATGCATTTAAAAAATGTCCTTCTAGAAATAAAGAGTTTTTCTCACTATTCTGTTCAGATTCATAAATTATTCTAGATAACTCTTTTTTAGCTTTCTCATAGTCTCCTGTCTGTACATAATAAACAGCTTCCTCTAAGGGATCAAGCTAATTATTATCACTATAAATTTCTCCAAGAGCATACTTATCAGAAAATAATGCCTTTTTCGTATAGTCAAAAAATTTCTCTAATTCATCCAATATAGCTTCTTTGTCTTCTTTCCCTACTAAAATATATTTAAAATAAGTGTCAGGTATTACTGGTTTTCCAAAAACAAAAACAGCTTCTTGATCTGTAAGTCTTTGATTTAATCTTTCTGGAATCCAATACCAAAGTCGTTTAAATTTATCACCTAAAAGATAATCAATTGTTTCTTCTAATTTTTTTGATGAAACCAATGAAAAATTTTTAACATCATAACAATTCAGTATAAAAATTTTACCATCTTTTTGGTTTTTATCTTTTTGGTTTTTATCTTTTTGACAGGCAAACCATAGAGCAATTAAGAAATTGGAAGTGAAATCAATTAAACATGATGGTGTTCCATAATGTCTTAGATCTGCCAAAAACTCTAAATCATGAAAACGCTTCTGCTTTGCCTTAGAAAACCCAAATCCTTTTACTCTAAGTTGGCTAATTAATTTGACTTGATTATCTACTAGTACGGTTTTATCTTCTTTTTTTGTATTACTAAACTTTCTTGAGGCAGTACAATCAAGTTCATAGCTTTCACTAGGCTGTCCTCGAAAAATATAAAAATAACTATCTGATTTATCATCTAATACATCATCTAATTTTTTAATATACTTGTTAACAATCGGCCCTGACGACATATCTTTAGCCATATTTTACGAAAGAAAGCAATATAACAAAGGAGTCATTATTAATGACTCCTTTAAAGTGTTTCTTAATTAAATCAATATCAATTTCACTATTCGGGTTATCTTTGTAAGTTTCTTCCCATGGAGTTCCTGTTTTATGTGTTAACTCTGACAATTCCCATGCCCCTAATTTAGCATATTTTCCAAATACTACTTTAAGGATATCATTTTGCTTATCATTAAAATCAACTTTTACATCCTGTTCTTCCTTTATTAAATATACTTTTTCATCCATTATACGTTTAAGATGATAATACAAATTTGTTATAACTGGCCCATACTTCCAAGCTTCTATTTTATCATTAAAAAAAGAGTTTTCTGTTAAAGAAAGATGAAAACCTTGTGCTATGTAAGTGAGTTTTAAAGCTTGCATAATAGAAAGAGGACTATTTTCTTTAATTGCTTTGTTAGTAAAAAAATTTGAAACATGGATAGCAGTTATAGTACTCATATACGCTCCTTTATGTGTACCGTTGATACTTTTCTTTTATAGACTTTCTAATATTAGATACTTTTCCTATTAAATCAAACCAAAACGGAGCTCCTAAAGATACTGCAAAAGTAGTAATTAGCCATCCAGTAAATAATTTTAAAAGGTTTAAAATATTTTTCCAACAATCATCAACCCACACTACATTATCCCAGCCAATAGGAAACAAGATATTTACTTCTTTTATAATATCTCTTTTTTTATTATATTGAGATTCAGATGGGGACATATCTTTTGCAATACTAGCTACTTGATTTCGAATCTGATGATTTTCCCATAATGTCTTTCCTACAGTTAATGTATCTGCATTTATAAAAACAACTAAGGCAAAGGAAGTTAAAAAAAGCCACCGTTGAATACTTCTTTTATACCAACCAGAAGCTCTCTCCATAGTTGAATCAAACCATTCAGAGATAAAATCCTCAAATTTTTCAATATTATCACTAGCTTTCATATGAAACATTTGAAGTATATCTTTTAATTCAGAGTTTGGTAAGTTATTTATAGATTCCTTAATCTCTACAATTTCTTTGTTTGATAATTTCTTGTTTGGATTAATAACATCAATTAGTATTTGGGAAAAATATTTTGATTTTATATAAGAAGGAAGAGGATTTTTGCAAAACCAAGTTTTTTTTTCTTTCATTGTCTTCATAAGTGGGTGACTATAAATATCTTTAGCAAAATCATCCCCTACCAATTGAGCAATTCCATTTTGAAGATTTTTTCCTCTTAACTTTAAAAAACTAGAAATCCACTCTTGAATAGATGTAACTAAAAGAGAAATAATAGCAAAAAATAACATTAATCCTACAACAGTATCAATCATAGGTGAATTAAACAATTTACTCTCCTTTTTATTTTATTATTACTCATATAGGTCTCAAATATTTACAATGGTAAAATATTTCCTAGTCCCCCTATTTTAGTCATATATCTTAAACGATTAAATTTCTCCATTTGTCCTAATCTTATTTCTTTTTTTTTAAGCCATCAAGTTAAAATTATAAGATTTTATAAAATTACTTGGTCCTATGAAGTGAATATGATTATTTATAATTAATCTGTCTGTAACTATAAACAACTCTACAATCTTAATATTAGTAGCATTACCTCCCACCTTCTCCTCCACCAGGACCCATTTCTCTACCAACTATATCTTTAACAGAAAACAAAATCTCCTCTAATGTTAATTCAGGATATTCTTCTTGAAGAGTTTCTAAGGTATATATATCTAGATTATATATATATTCATTGTTAAAATTAACTCCTATATAATCACCATCAATATTATAATTCCTCTCAAAAGATGCAAAAATAGATTGATTTATCATAATTAAAAATAAAATGAATACTTTTATTTTCATTGTAATTCCTCCACATCTTCAGATTGAGTAAATGTATCTGCCATTAAACTAACAAAGGCAGGTTTTTTGTTAGTTGATGAATGCTCTTCATTATATAAACTTCTTAATTTTATAACCGCTTCATCAATAATTTCTTTTTGTCTTGTCAACTGCTCAGGAGTTAAATTATTCCATAAAAACTTTATTTGACTACTCGCTTTCTCAGGAAATTTAGAAAAATGAGTAGAATCTTTTATCATTTCTTTTGTTATATCATTGTTAACATATACCTTAGAGTTTTCTTTATTTGCCCTTATAATTTCTCTTTCATCTTTTATTAAAAACTTCATTTCAATCATCTTATCTAAATCTCTTAGTGCAAACTTACCTAGTGTTCTCTCTACTTCACTTCTATTTGTTCCTAGCTCATTTGAAGCTAAAATAAAAATTATTCTTTTATTAGTTGTATTTAAAGCATCTATTTTCTGTAATGGTACACTTTCAATTTCATTGGAATTAATTAAAGAAGAATATCTCTCCCTTAAAAACTCACCTAAGTGGCCACTGGTTGACTTTAAAATTGCTCCAATGCTTTTTCCCATATTCATTCCGCACACAATCTTTCTTGCATTCTCAGCAGATATCTTTTTTTGGGTTATCCCCTTTAAAAGATTATTAATAGTAGTTGAGCTAAGATTATTTTTTGCACAAAATCCATTAGCTGAGACATTAGGGTTTTTGCCTAAATAATTTCCTAATAACTCTCTTAGCTCACAAACCACTTTTGAATAATCAATATTTTCTTTATAATCAAAGTGATTATTTAAAGGTTGTTTGTTGCTGCTATTATCTACTTCTAACATAAGTTTCCTTAACTTTTGCTGATATACTGCCAAAGTGGCAGAGTTATCAAGCCAGCAAATAAAATAGTTTCCCATTCGGGAAACATTTTGCCCTTTTTTATCCCATTCGGGATACTGAGTTATCCCACTCGGGAAACATTTAGTCAAATCACCGCATCATTTTTCCCAAGTGGGAAACTCTTTGAAATCATTAATATTTTTTCCTTGATTTGTTCAAAATGGACAATTATATCAAAACGCCAAAATGGTTAATCAAGGCATATCTCTATTTTGAAAATAAAGAATAAAAAAAGGAGATCTAAATGGAAAAATTAAGTAAAAAACAACTACAAAAGCTAAGAACAAAGTCTAAAAATTGGACATCTGAAAAGTGGGAGGAGTACCTTCAAACCCTCGAAGTTGAATGCTCTGAAACTCTTATTCACCCCTATAAATACGAAGAATTAATGGAAGAAAATCCCTTTTTATGGGAAGACTATGAGAAAAATAATTCAAATGATGAGATTATTTCTCATTTAAAAAAAGCATTAAAAACACTTACTCCTAGACAAAAAAAGGTCATAAAAATGCTCTTTTGGGATAACTTAACAGGTAGGGAAATTGCCATAAAACTCCGCCGATCTAGAAGAACAATTAGAAGCATAAAAGATCAAGGATTACAGAAACTTAAGAAGTATTTTTGCAACAAAGTATCGCCCCTGTCCCTATATATAGAGGGGGAAAGTTTATCTGACGCTCTAAAATCTATTTCAAAAACTAATTCTAGTGACTCTTTTTTTGAACTTAAAAATAAAGGAGAAAATGATGTTGCTTGATGAGAGATTAAATCACGCTCTTGAAGATTTAGATGATCAACAAAAGGTAATTATCCATTGTCGATTTTGGGAGAACATGAGCATCCTAGAGATTTCTAGATTCTTGGGAATGTCATGGAGCAAAACCGACAAGCTTTTAACTAGTACATTAGAACAACTAAGAGAAGTCCTTAATAAGAAACCAGATTATTATTCATTTAAAGATATTGCGTAAATATCAACCAAAAGGAGGTTCTTTATGAAACTATTAATTAATTTTATGATTGCATTTTTTATTGTACTTCCAAATTTATCAAATGCAGAAAATAAAACAGGGAAAATTTTAATTGCCCATTACAATCATGAAAAAGAAGTTATTAAACATATGAACATTTTAAAAAGCTCTGATTCATTTAAGAATGGGGAAGTTGAGATTTTAGTTAAACAAAAAAATAATCCTTGTGCTTTAGAAAAAGAGTTTGTTGTTCAAATATGTATTGATAAAAATAGTGAGATGCATTTTTTAACAAATATCTAATCTAGGAGAAAATTATTTTTTAAATATAGCTTTAAAAAGGAGAATTAGATGATTTTAAAATCAAATATTATAAATACAGAAAGTAAATTAGATACAAAACCAAAGAGCAAATCCTATGAAATTTTTAAAGGATTTAAAGATGCTAGTGGTAAAGTAATTAGAAAGAGAGTGCTAGGGCAAGCTAGAATATTTGAAGGAGCAAAAACTTATCATGTTTTTATTAAAACACTTTTAAATTCTAGATTTTATTTGCTCCCTGAAGGAAGAAATACTCAAAAATATGAATATGTTATTTTAACAAGAGAGAATAGTCTAAATCCCGATAGAAAATATTATTGGAATAGCGTTGGTGAGGGAAAAATTTTAATGGGGACAAATGTAGGTCTTATGCAACTTACTTGGGATTTTTTTAACTCTGATAATATTTATATGAATTTAAATACAATTGAAGACAAAGAAGGAGGTATTTAATGATTAATTTTATTAAAAAATTTTCTTTTGTTATATTTATAACAGGACTATTAACAATGCTACTTCAAGGAGTAGCATTGGCAAGTTTGGAATCCTCTTTAATTGGCATTAAATCAAAGCTTACAGGAGTTATATTGCCACTTGTTTCTGTTATAGGACTTGTTGTTGCTACCTTTAGTTTTATTTCTGGAAACCCTAATGCTAAACAACATATTGTCTATGCTGTAGTAGGCTCTGCTATAGGGTTTGGAGCTTCTTCTATAATTGATTTTATTAGGTTTACGGTGTATTAAAATTATCTACATGAATAACTCTAAAGAACATATATTTGATGCTGATAGGCCTATAGAAAACTCTTCAGAAGATTTATTAAGTAGAGGAGATTTTGTAGAAAAACTTGATAAAGCTATATCAAACTGGAAAGGAGAAGAAAGTCTTATTATTGGGCTGTATGGTAAGTGGGGAGATGGAAAAACTTCTGTTAAGAATCTACTTAAAAATAAACTCCAAAAAACAGATATAGAAATATTAGAATTTAATCCATGGCAGTGGGGACACTCACAAAATCTAACAAAAACTTTAATAAAAGAGCTATCTAGTGTTGTCTCAAAAAATGATAAAGGTGAAAAAATATCTGAAAAACTAGAAGAATATTCTGCCATACTATTTCCTAAAAATAATGTATTTAATCTTTTATCAAATACTATGGAAAGAATTTTTGTATTCATATCCGCTTGTGGAATGCCTATTACAAATTATTTTTTTAAGGAAAGTCCTAAACTGCAGTTCTTTATTATTGTGCTTTTTACTTTATTATTACTTTGGGGACTATTGGGTAATCTTTTAAAAGACAAGTTTTATAATAAAGAAGAAAAATCATTAGAAGATAGCAAGAGTGATTTAAAGAAGTTAATAGAAAAATACGATAAATCTATTTTAATAATTATTGATGATATCGACCGTCTTTATCCAAACGAAATAAGAGAGCTTTTTAAAGTTATAAAATCAAATTTAGATTTTCCTAATATTATTTTCTTAACATTGTTTCAAAGAGGTGTTGTTGAAAACTCGTTACAAGAGAATGGTGTTGATTTTGGAAAAGGATACTTAGAAAAAATAATTCAAGTTGGTATTGACTTGCCTTCTATATCAAAGCACGAAATAGATGAAATCCTTTGTAGAGAGCTTGACAAGGTAATTAAGAAATACAAAGCATCAAATCACTTTGATCAAGATCGTTGGACAAAGCTCTTGTATGGAAGCCTATGTGATTATTTTAAAAATCTAAGAGATATTAAGAGATTTATTTCAATATTAAAATTCGACATGGAACAACTCTACATAAGAAATGTTTTTGAAGGTAATTTTATAGATTTAGTAGGGATAAATACTCTTAAGATGTTTGAGCCAGCTCATTATAAAAATATTTTTATAAATAAATATATATTTGTTCATGATTCTTATAATAGTAATCTTTTTTATGATAAAGATGAAATAAAAAATATATTTGATAATTTGAGTAAAGATTTTAATAGAAGCACAAAAAATATTGTAGACATACTATTTCCTGAAATTACATTTGGAGTGTATGAACATAGAACAACACCTCAAGGTGAAGATTTAGCTAACCAAAGAATCTGTCATAAAGAACATTTTGATAAATATTTTACTCTCTTTATAAAGCATGAAAGTTTTTTAGAGCGTGACTTTGAGCATATAATAGCGATATCTTCCAATGAAGAAAGATTATTTCATAGTTTTTCATTATTACATGATGAAAAAAAATTAGGAAAGTTTTTGCAAGGATTTTATTCTTATATTCAATATAGAAGCAATATTCCTATAGAAAGTATTCAATTGTTTTTAAGAATGCTATTTCGTTTAGGTGATGTTGTTAGTGATAAATATATTTCACTTTTTGAATTATCACCACTAGTAGTCATAAGACAAATTATTATGTATAATTTAAACAGAAAAGAATTAATAAATAAGCGAGATGAATTATTCTTAGAAGCTATGAATAGTTCTTTGGGGATATTTTTACCCATAGATATTTTATTCAAGAGATATGAAGATAAGACTCATTTTGATCTTTTCAGAGAAAAAGATAATATTTGGATAAAGGATAAAATTCTAGAATTTCTTTGTAACAATAAAGATAAAATTAAGAATAATATGCATTTAGGAAGAATTGTATTTATGTGGAAAAAGCTGGATGAAAAAGTTGCTCAAATCTGGCTGAATGAATATGTAAAAGATGACAATAACTTTATATTTTTTTTAAATCAATTAGTTTTACGATCTGTCTCCTCAAGTGCTGGAAAAACTTTTAGGATTCATGTTAAATCCATAAAAATATATTTTTATGATATTGAAAAAATATTAAGTAGATTTGAAGAGCTAGTGAAAAAGAACAAAGTTGATACAGAAAAATTTCCTAAATTAATTCTTGCTATGAAAAAAGCAAGGCTAGAATTTTCGGATCCAGAAAAATATAACGACGATTACCTTGAGCACTTGAAAGAATAATTTATAAATGTTTAAAAGGATTTATATGAATTTATTAATATCAAAAACCCCTAGAAATCTAGAATCAAAACTAAAACTCCTAGGATTTGAACTAATAGACTTACTCTTAATATTTGTCTACCTATCAATAAGCAATCTATTATTTGGACAAACATCTTTAAAAACTCCCATGGTATATATAGCAACTATAGCTCTTTCTGCAATACTATACTTTGTAAAAAAAGGAAAACCAGATAACTACTTATCTGATCTTATTTCAAGTTTAATAAATCCAAATATATTCTGTGCAAATCTCCCTGATAAAGAATATCAACCTTATTTTAAAAGGGAGTCTTATGAGCAAAAAAATATCAACTCCTCTTAAAAATTTCTCTGAATTTAAAAAAGAGCACTCTCTTGCAAATGAACTTCCCTTTTGGGACTTCTTTGAAAACTCACTAGCATTATCTGATGGAACATTGATTTGTGGATTAAAAATCGAAGGCATTTGCATTGAAACATTCAGCGATGACAAAATAAACTCTCTTGCAAAAAACTTGCGATCTTTTTTAAATGGACTAAATGATGAAACAGAAATTTCATTCTATGTAGATTCTAATTTTAATTATAGTGAAATTTTAAAAAATCATGAAAGTCTAAAATCAAATATAGAAAACATAAACAGTATAACAGATGATAGATTAAATATGCTAGAGAGTGAAATCAAAGATGAATCCATTTTAAATAGAGATACTTGTCTATTTGTATATAAAAGGACAGATTATAAAAACAAAAACTCTATTTCAAACCTATTTAGCTCACCATTGAAGTTTAAATCAGTTTCAAAAAAAGAGCATGATAAAAGATTAAAAAATCTGCTACAAACTACAGCTTCAATTTCTAAAGAACTTGAGCAGATGGAAATAAAATCTAAAATACTAAACAAAGATAAAATTAAAGAATTGATATATAAATTTTTAAATCCTCAAAGATCAAAGTATATTGATACTCCTGTTGAAAATAATAATCATAAAGAACTAGAGTTTACACCTGATGAATTAAATCTTATGCCTGAGTTATCTTTGAGTTCTCCAAGAGAGCAGCTTGTATTTTCAGATTTAATCTGCACATACAAAGACATATTCTTTGATGAATACTACCATAGAGTATTAACTCTAAAGACTCTGCCTGAATATACCCATGCATCTTTGATTTCAAAGCTTATGGAGTTATCTATGCCATACTCTCTATTTATACATATAAAAGTACCTGTTCAATCAAAAGAGCTATCAATTCTTCAAACAAAAAGAAAAATGGCACATTCAATGGTTAACTCATCAAACGGAGGAGCTTGTGACCTTGAAAGTCAATCTCAAGTAAACTCAACCGAAGATCTTTTGCGAGAAATCATTGAATCTGGACAAAAGATATTTTTCTTTCAATTAGTAGTTGTTGTAAAGGATAAATCGATAGATAAGCTAAATATTAAAGCAAACTCTACTTTAAACTCCTTCAGAAGATTAAATGGTGCTGAAGCATTAGAGGAGACTACTGGAGCATTTAAAACTTTTAAGACAACAATTCCTTTTGCCAATTTGAATATGAAAAGGGCAAAGAGAATAAAAACAGATAATCTAGCAGACTTTTTGCCCATCTATAGCTTTTATCAAGGACTCAAACAAAGACCAGTTTGTATCTTTAGAAACAGGCAAAACTCTCTTGTAAAATATGATCCATTTGACTTGCAATTTTTAAATTATAATACTCTTGTTACCGGTAGCAGTGGTTCAGGAAAGAGCTTTTTAAACAATTTAATTATTCTGCAATCTCTAAAGACAAATCCAATAACCTTTATTATTGATATTGGGGGAAGCTATAGAAAACTTTGCAAATTTGTTAATGGGCAATATGTAGATATTGCACCTTTAAGTGATAAAAGAGATATTGTCTTTAATCCCTTTTATTTATCAGAAAAATCTTTAAGTTCAAGAAAGATTAAATTTTTACTGGCATTTTTGGAGATAATATTAACTGACCAAGAAGATAAAAAGCTAACAAAGCTTCAAAAGGCAATGCTTGAAGAGCAGATTAATGTTTTATACAAAAAATTTAAAAATCCAAAACTTTCTAATTTAAAAAAATTACTTGAGAGTTCAAATGAAAGAGATTTAAATGTATTTGCAAAGATGCTCTATCCTTGGACAGGAGATAGAGTTTATGGAAAGCTTTTGGATAATGAAAATAGTTTTGATTTTGAAAATGAATTTGTTGTCTTTGATTTAAAAGGGTTATCGAGTTTTCCTGATTTACAATCTGCTATTATTTTAATTATCACTGATTTTATTTTAGGTAAAATTGAATCAGATAACTATAAATTAAAAAACAAAAGAATTCTAATGGATGAGTGTTGGGAACTTCTAAAGGGAAAGTCTAGTTCTCACTTTATGGAATATTGTGTACGAACACTAAGAAAAGCAGGTGCAGGAATAACATTTATAACTCAAGGGATTGAAGAGATTTATAATCATGAAATTGGCTCTGCAATTTTAAATAATACCGCTACAAAGTTTATATTAATGCAAAAAGGAGATTTAAAACCAATAAAAGATATTTTAAAATTAAATGAAAAAGAGATGAGCTTAGTATCTTCTTTAAAGAGTATAAAGAGAGAATATTCTGAAACATTTATGATTAATAATGATAACAAAGCAGTTGTTAGAGTTTATCCCTCTGATGAGGAGTATAAAATTGCGACAACTGATTTTGAAGACAAAAAAATACCTGACTGATTAATTTTTATAAATAGTTTTTCCGTATATATAAAAACTATGCAATATAATATAATTAGTATTTATATGAAGCTAAAAATAGTTCTATTATTTATAATTGGCTTATTTATTATAAATACAACTTTGGCAGAGAATAAAGCTAAAATTCATAGCATTGTAAATGGGGCAAAATTAGATAATTTTTGTTTACTTATTGGCGATATTCCCTATTGTTGGGGAGATAGTTTTGCTGTAAATGGTTATAGCTATAGAAAAGGCAAAAAAACATCTCGTTATGCCTATCCTCCAAAAGGATTACATACCGGAGGTGTTACCAAGGTTGCTCTTCCTCAAAGTGGCGAGTATGGATGTGCTATTAAAGATAGAGCTGTTTGGTGTTGGGGGGATTCTACAAAACTAGGGCCAGTGTTTCCATATATGTCTATAAAAAGAGCAATAAAAATTCCAGTAGTAGATAAAAATATAATAGATATTGAAACTGGAAGTTGGTGTTCTTGTGCAATAAAAGGAGATAATAGGCTTGCAAAGTCTGGAACGCTTTATTGTTGGGGAGATCCTGATTATGTTTGTCCTTTTACATTAGAGGAATATAACAAAGCCAAAAAAACAACAAATACAAAAATAGTTCCCATTAAAGATATGCAGTCGGGAGTTACCAAGGTTGCATTAAAAGACACTCATGGCTGTGTTATAAAGGGTGAAGAGGTTTATTGTTGGGGGTGGGATATTCATGGAAGCGTAGGAGTTGGAGTAAAAGCTTTTATTAAAGAAAAACATATTAATAAACCAAATAAAGTAATAGGGCTTCCCAAAGGAATAATTGATATTGCCGTTACTGGCTCCTTTAGCTGTGCTCTTCATAAAAATGGTCAAGTGTGGTGTTGGGGTAAGATGACCAACGATAGAGGTGCCCAAGGATTTATGGATATAGATAGAGCTAGAAATGGTCAGCTAAATCCACAAGAGATAATTGACTTTAAAAAAAGACATAAATTAAAACTTGTAATGGTAAATTTTGACAACCCGATGGGTGATGGAAAGCTTATGTGGCTTGCTCCAGAGGCGCTTCCCCACCCAAAGTATCCAAAAGGTTCAGGAGTTGTAAGGTTAAAATCTGATTATGAGCTAATGAGCGTTTATAAAAAGGGTAAAAATATTGTCGATAGTTTTATGGGAGATTGGGATTTTAGCACTATCTATGGCGATGTAGATGAGTATCAAAAAAGAGTCACTGAAAATGCCAATGAAATTGCCACAGGTTCGGGCACTTGTCACATAGAAGATGAGAGCAAAGTAATGTGTAGAAGCAATCAAAGGTTTTTGCCAAGTAAGTACTGCTCTAAATATGGCTGTAGAAGTATGGTGGATTTAAAAAGATGGCAACAAGTAGAATTTGCACCAGTGTCAGAATTAAAAGAAGCCTATGAAGATTAATGATATTAAAGTTCAAAATATTCACATTTTTATTTTCAATTTTTATTTATAATAGTGCTATAGCTGGATATAGCTTTAAATATTCCGATGAAGGAAAATTACTTGTTTCAATTTGCAATGGCAACAAATGTACATCTTATGGAAAAGTCTCAGGAGAAGAGTTCAGGAGAATCTATGAAAGCGATGCTGGAAGAGGTGCCACAGTAAAGTATTTAGGAGAAAATAAAGCTTATCTTATATATAATGCCGCAGTTGATACATATAAAACAATCACTAAAGATTATATAGATAGTGTTGAATATGCAGACAATATAGCAAATGGACTAATGTTAATAAATAATAGAGTTCATAGTTCTCCTATGTGCAGAGACAGAGCACTAGCATTAGCTGATAATACAAAAGAATTTTCCACACCTCCTAATATTCAATGTCATCCAGATTTAAATAAAATTAATGATAAGGACTTTAATGTTGAATGCTCTCACACTGCAATTGTTTTTAAGAATCAATACAATAAAAATCAAAGTTGCAGAGATCAAGATAAATTAAAATATTTAAGCAAAGAGTTTTGCAGTAGTGAAAAATTATCAACAAGTGCAAATAAAATTGATAAAGGTTTTGAAGTAACATCTTTCTTTGATAAAAACTATGAGATTAAAAATAAATTTGGAGATTTAGCACAAGTTACACCAATATGTATATCTACTGCAAATAGAGATAGAATAGAAGTATGTGAAAAAGAAGATGTACCACCAAATCTTGAAAGCACATGCCCATTAAATCCATGTAATTCTATTTGGAATCATATAATGACAGGAGTTTATCAGAAAGATAAAGATGGTAATTATTCTGATGATGCTATTGTAAAGCTTGCTGAAGCTAGATATAAAAAATTAATAGATAGTGAGGAGTACCCAAAAGAATCAGTAGAAGAACTTCATCCAGATGCTCAAGGTAGAGGTCAAACGATAGTACTTCCTGATGTAGGAATGACTTATAAAAAAACTAAAGATGAAAATGACAATACTGTATACAAAGTTCATCCAGAGCTCTATGAAGATCCAGAGACAATAGAAAAACTTAAAGAAAAAGATAAAATTAAAAAAGACAGAGAGGGTTATATAAAAAATCTAATGAGTGAACAAAATATTACAAGAGCTCAAGCAGAGGAAAAAACAAATGAGATATATAATGAGTATATTCCTCTAAGGCTTAGAAAAGAGGACTTTAGAGATTTTACGACAAATAATGAAACAGAGGGTGTTGAGCAAAACAGAGCAGCAGAAGATAAAGGTGAAGGTCTGATGGGACATGGAACTCGTATGGCAGCAAATATGGTCAGTGCTAGAAAAAAGCCTGAAGAAATAGCTGGTAAACAAACCACTGTTGGTTATGCAGAAAAAGCTTCAGTTGTAATGCATAAAACACATCCTCATCCAGCAATAATAGATATATTTGACAATGATCTTAAAGGGGTCAATAGAGGATTAAAGAAAACTTTAGATAATATTCAAAATTTAAGAGCAAATGTTAGTAAATCGGTAAAAGAGAACTTTGGAATTGAGTTAGGTGATCATTGCGGAGAAAATCATCCCAAGGGACTCGGTGGTTGGGGTTGTTTAAGAGATGTATTAAGTCATCTAGGTTGCTCTGCTGATGACATTGGAAAATTTGTTGCAAATAGATTAAATGAAGAAATTACCCCCTCTGTTGTAGAAAATAAAGGTGCAAAATGCAAAGAAGCAGTAAGCTTAAACAATAAATATTATAAAGATAGAGCAGATATTATTAGTATGAGCTTTGGGACACATAAAGCTGTTGCAAAAAATACTGATTATTACGAGATGAAAAGACTATTAAGAGAGCTTCGCAAAGAGGGAGTGGTTTTAGTGGCCGCCGCCGGCAATGATGCTGATATTCCGGTAGTAAATACTATTCAAAGAGGTTTATTTAAAAAATCATCGCCTTGTATATTTGAAGATGTAATTTGTGTTACAGGAAATTCTGCCTATATGACTCCATGGCGAGGAGGTTATAGCTATTTTGCCGGAGAGATAGCACTACCGGCAGATACACTTTTGACTTCGGCAACTGGGAAAAATGGTAATTATACCAATTTTGATGTGGATTTTTCCTATGGAACCTCTTATGCCACTTCTGGATTTGCGGCTTTAGTTTCTAGATTTTTCAGCTCTAATGGAAGCTATGTACTAGATACCATGTATCCCAAGGGTTATGGAGTCTCACTAGTAAGAGCGATGCTGGCAAATGCAAAAGAAAATGATCAACAAGGTTGCAAAAAATTTACATTAAATACAAAATCCTCTGATAAAAATACATGTACTTTTACACCTGTTACTTGTGAAATTCCTGATGAAAAAAGCCTTTGTGGTCCTAAAGTAGATGTAGATACTTTAAGTAAAAGACTGTGCAAAGGTAGAAGAGGAGAGGGTTTTGGATATGGAATTTTAACAAATTTTCAAAAGCTAGTTACCAATGATTTACCAAGTGTTGATGATGTTGAAGATCAAAATCTAGAGTTAGCGGTAAAAATAAATCTTAAAGACAATATCAATAAAAGCAAAGATCTTATCAATAGAGTTACAAGAAAGAAAAATTTAACAACAGATGATTTAAAAAAGCTGGCAATGTTAGGTGATAATAATAAATTAGCCGAAAATATTGGAAAAGATAATAATGCTTTAGCTTTGTATGATTTAACTTCTAACGAGAGAAAAAATTACTTTAATATGGGAAGATTAGAAAGAGAGATATTTTTGAACTTTAATCTTGAGCATAAGGTTGCATATACAGCTATGGATGAGCGGGAGAGAAATAGAGTTTTAAATATGTATGAAGGGGAGAGAAATACCTATTTAGATGAAGATAAGGCAACTAGACAGTACGCCATGGGTATGGATTGGAGTCAAGCTAGAAAATTTATACAAACACCTAAAGCGCAAAGAGGCCCTATTTTTCCTGATTATAGCCCTTTTATTGCCATTGAAGATATAGACGACCCTATAGCAATAGTAGCTCCTACAGAGCCTAGAATAAATATTAAAGACAAAAAGCAAATCACAGAGCCTGATAAATTCAAAGATGAAGAAGTAAAGGATGATAAAATAAATGAAGATGATTTTGCAGTTTTAGAAAAGACGGTAACCATGGCAAAAGACGCTATAGAGGAGAAAGAAGAACAGAATAGAGAAGATAAAAGGATTGCAGAGGAGATGAAAATCTATGATGAAAATGTAGATGAGTTCTTAATTAATATGGGAGATAAAAATAAAAAATACAAAGATCTTCTTTTGACTATTTTAGAAATTTATCCTGATCTTAAACAGTATATTAATTTTCCAAATAGTAGTCGCCCTTGTCCTTATAACTTTCAAATGAAATTTAAAGCTCTTATTAGTTCTCAAGAATAATATATAAATATGAAGACTAATATATGATTCAGAAATATATTTTTGTAATGATTTTTAATTTGATTAAAAGGATTTTCCAACTCAGTATAGTCTAGCTATCAGAGTTGGAAAATTTTAAATTTTTTTAGTATTTTTTGGATATACGCAAATAATACTATTTTTTCCTAGAATATTCATGAGAATATCCATAATAAGAACCTGAAGTATCCGGTCCTCCTGGGTGGGTATTAGGTTTTCCGTTTTCCCAACCTTGAGCTGCTGACTTGTTTGAAAATTTCTTTATAATTTTAAAATTTTTAAATCCATGGTAAGAATTTCTTAACTCAGCTTCTCTTCTTTCTGGGTCATTTGTTATACCGTATCTTTTTGCCATAAATGTATCACCTCCTTTTAGGGATATTGTTAATATTAAATTTATTATAATAGAAATATTAATTAGATTAAATACTAGAAGGCCTACAAAATCTTACGGCCTTTTGGCTCAAGATACCATGAATAAACTCATATTCATGGTATCTTGAAATAAAGAAATTGTAAAATAATGAGGAGTTAATATGAAAAAAATAACCTTTATATTGTTATATTTACTTTCAACACCTACTTTTTCTTGGTGGGGAGGAGATTTAGTATATCTATCAAAGATATTACAACAATCAATTTATCAACTAGAGCAATTAAGGCAAATTACAGGAGTTGGAGAAGAAACTTTAAATATACTAAGAGAAACAAACAGAGGTGTTCATGAAGCTATATATATAAAAGACTCCATTAATAGAACTCTAAAGGCAGGAACATTTTCAAAGCTTAAAAACTTAAATGAAACCATTAATACAGTAAAGAATCTATATGGAAGGATTCCCAAAACAAGTCAATCAGAGCTACAAAAAAAGAATGATTTAACTGTCGCTGAAAACTTTCAACATCATAATGAAGTCTATAAATATGCTAAAAACACCGATGAAATAGCTCAGAGAATTAAACATTACTCTCACAAGGCATCATATGTAGGTGCAACAAAAACACTACTTGAGGGACAAGCTGTAATAATACACACGCTAAATCAAATTTTAAGAACTAATGCTTCTTTGTTAAAGATTCAATCTCAGATGCTTGCTCTATATAATAAAAATCAAAAGATTAATTCAAGACAATTTCAAGTGCAATACTCTGAGTTAGGTAATGCTTTTAAAAATTTAAATTACAATTATAATTTAGCTTATTTTTAGAAAATTAATAAGATCATAACTTTAAATAAATTAGAGGTAAAAATGGATAACTTTACAGCACTAGCTCCTGTAGCAAAGAGCTTATATTTTCAATTAAAAGAAGTTTATTTTATTCTCTTACCTTTATTTTTTATAACTTCCATAATAATAACTTACTTTCAATCAAGCTTTGATTTTATAGATAGGGTAAAAAGAGCTTTTGTTGCTACAATACTGCTTATTTCTTTTCCTGAAATTACTAATTCCATTTTAATTATAACAAATACTCTTGCTGATAAAATTGATGATTTAAGTGGCATTGAAAACATTATGAAGCTTGCAGGGGACAAGATAAACTCTTATCAAAGTCCAAGTTTTAAAAGTTTGCTTGTATTTGGAGATCTTTTAATTGCAGCTCTTGGTTATCTGTCTTATTTAATTTTATACTGTGCTAGATTTATTATGGTGGCAATATATCACTTTAGTTGGTCATTTCTAACAATACTCTCTCCTATAATTTTATTGTTTCATATATTTTCTTCTAAGATGACTTTAAATCTCTTTAAAAGCATGATTGAGATCGCTTCTTGGAAGATTGTATGGGCGATATTATCTGTTATGCTAAAAGCTCTATCTTGGGGAAAAACTACTGAAATTGAGGGAAATTATTTAACTTTAATTGTTATGAATTTTGTTATATCTCTTTGCATGATAGCAACTCCACTAGTTGTTAGAAGTATTGTAGGAGTTGGGTTTACAGCTTTTACTAGTTCACTTACTCCAATTGTTGCTATGACTATGGTATCAACCAAAACTAAAGCATTAAAGTTGGCACAGTTTAGTAGAAACTTTATAAGAAAATAATTTCTAATTTTTATAAGGAGATAATATATGAAACCTCATATACATAAAAAATACTTTGAAATCTGGGCGGATGAACAAAGTCAAAACCTAATATTAAAATACTTTTTATTATTTACAATCATTATTATATCTTTTCTAGCAACCTCTATAATAATTTTATCTAATAAAAACCCTTTAATTGTATCTGTAGACAAAAACAGATCAAAAGTAATTAGTGTTTCAAAAGAATCAAAACTTTTCATCAAAGAAGAAATAAAAAGAGCAATTTCTCTTTTTATAAATATAAAACAAAACTTTAACTATAAAACTATTGATAAGAATCTATATATAAGCTCAAAATTTATTTTACCAGAGAAGAAAAAAGAATTTTTAATGGCAAATAACAACCATCAAAAAATTGTAAAAAAGAAAAAAATTATTCAAAAGTTCTATATTTCATCTCCTATTTTAATTGATATAAAAAACAGGCAAGCTAAAGTTGCAGGCGATAGAATCTTAATAGTTGATGGGCTTCGTGCAACAAAACCAATGACATTTAAAATAAACTATCAATTTGGCAAAAGAACAGAACATAACCCTGAAGGAGTCTATATTACAAGCGAGGAACTTATCTCTACTTTAGAGCATTAAAAAAGAGAGATTTTTATGAGCTTTAATTATAAAAAAATTGATAAATATTTTTTAACAGATAAAAATCAATTCAGCAAAAAAAGAACTCTAAAAGTAAAAAATCTAGTAATAATAATTACTCTTTTTGTTTTATTTATTGTTATTTTAGGTTCTATCTTTGAAAAAGAAAACATATCTAATATAAAAAGAAGTGATATCTCTTATTTAAATATTAAAGAGAATCAGCTTGAAGTTAAAAATTTAACATATAAAAAACCAGAATATGATGGTATTAAAATAGGATCTATCAAATTAGACAAAACAGATAAAAAATCATCTTTTAACAAAGATATGCTTATTGGAACAAAAGTTGCAGCAAAAATTTTAGGAAAAGTTATCGCCACTTCAAAAGATCATACTTTTGTTAGAGCAAAGGTTATCAATTATTCAAATTCAAATGAATACAACTATGACTTTAAATTAAAACCAGAAAGTCTTCTTTTGGGAAGAGGACGTGTTGATACTGCAACTAAAAGATTAAATATTAAATTTAATACACTAGTAATTGATGGCAAAAGAGTTTCCATTAATGCCAATGCCTTTATGGAAGACGGAAGCTTTGGGGTTAGGGGAAAGTACAGCTCAGGAGAGTTAAAAAAATATGGAGCAAGGTTTGGATCAAACTTTATAGGAGGAGTATCAGAGGGGCTTAAGAAAAAATCAATTAGGGGTGGAATTATACATGAAGTTGCAAGTTTAAAAAATGCCATACTAAGCGGATTGTCTCTTTCATTTTTAGATTATGCTCAAGATAAAGCAAATGAAAATCAAATGGTAAATGCTAGTATAGAAGTCAAAGATAGAAGTTTAATTTTTGTATATTTTTATAACTGAGTTTTTCATTATTTATTCTTTGTGGAGTAATATAATCTAGCTATAATATAAATTAAATCTATAAAGATATTGATAAGAAAGGTATCTATCTTTATATTTATGAGTAATCAAATCCAAAAAGAATTATTTATGTAGGTCCTGCTACTGGAAAAAAGGCTTTATGATAGGCTAAGTGGAAACATGGATGCTTTCAAAAAAGGAAATAGAACTATTTTTAAGATTTCTGATGGAACTGATATTTATGATTATATGAAAAGCAACGGAAAAGAAGATTATAAGAAACTGTCTAAAAAAAACAAATTATGGATTCCAAAAGTAAAAAATCAAGATTATTATGAAGTGCAAAGTTGGGATAAAAATTGGAAAAAAGTAGCAGAAAATTATATTAGAAATATTGAAATATTTTATATTGAATTAACAAATGAACATTGTAAATGTGAGGGGGCTTTGTAAATACTATGATATATTGCTAGAATTATTAGTAAAAAATATTGAGACTATAATCCAAAGAGCTTTTAGAAATAAACATGAATTAGGATATTATGTTCTAGTGAAAAAAGCTCGATAATTTCTTTAAAATTTGTTTCTGAAGGCTTTAATCTGTCCAAATATTTGTTTTTAATAATAATAACAGCACCTTATCTTATATTAATTTAGCTTAAGTTGTCTAAAACCTTTTTATAAGGAATCTTTACTTATTACAAATTTTATATTAATTATGTTAGCATATCCTTATATAGTAGTGAGTTAATAACTTTATATTATACTCATTAAAGAGAAAATCATGGAAGATTTTGATAAAATTACGAAGGATTTTTTTTCTTTGTTGCATAAGGGTAAAAATGAAGAGGAGCTAGAGGTGTTCATTGAAACAATAAAAACTGCAATTAAGGAAGTAAATAACTCAGCTTATGGCAAACAAGAACAAAAAGAATCTAGAGAGAGAAGAGATCAAGGTTGGGAACGAAGCGATAATGGATGGAAAAGAAAAGAATTTTCAGAAGAATGGACAAGAGAAATCAAATTCAGAAAATCCGGTTGAACAAGTTTTAAAATATTTATTTGATTCAAAAAAATCAAACTATTCTGATTTCAAAGAAGGCATTAAAAAAAAGATAAATAAATATCTTGAAGAGTTTACTAATAAAAATTTTTCAAAGTTTCATACTGTTTACTTATGGAGTGATATGATCGTAGATTATCATTTAGGCCAAATTTACAATTCCTTAAAGGAAAATAAAGATAAAAGTGACGATAAAAATGACGATAATATAAAAGGAAAAAAAGATGTTTTATTAGTTCTAGACAGTTTTGGGGGTTCAATAGAGCCAGCCTTTAAAATTAGTAAAATTTGTAATCAATTTAAAAAAGATAACTTTATTGTAGGAATACCCAGTAGAGCTAAGTCTGCTGCAACATTGATATCAATGGGAGCAAATGAAATTCATATGGGACCTCTTAGTGAATTAGGCCCAATAGACCCTCAACTTAGTGGTGGGTTACCTGCTCTTGGAGTCAAAGATGCATTTTATACACTTGCTCAAGTCGTTACAAAATATCCAGGCTCTACAGAGTTATTTTCAAGCTTTATTAAAGATAAAATTAATCTACATATTTTGGGTTGGCTTACAAGAGTCCCTCAGTCAGCTGCACAATATGCTCAAAAATTATTAAACATTAATTATTCTGAAAAGGGAGAAGATATAATCAAGGAAGTTGCCACTAAACTTGTAGAAGAATATAAAACACATGGTTTTGTAATTGATTATGAAGAGGCTAAAAAAATTTTTGGAAAAATAGATGAAAAATTAATTAAAGCTAATACAGATTTGATAGATAGTCTCGAAAATTTGCACTCGGATATATCCTTGATAGAGTTATTAATTAATAATATATGGAATAAACCTAATACTAAAATTGAGATAGAAATAACAGGTGGTGGCACATGCCAACTGTTTGAGAGAACCACAAAGCAATAGCATTAGATAGTTAACTTATTAACAAAAAAATTTAACCAGAAACTAGTAAATATCTTTCTTATTTAAATAAAACATTAAATCTTTTTTCATAAAGGTATCCTTATGAGCCAATATAATTCTTATGGTGTAGAAGTTAGTTTATTGGCACTAACGGCTTGTGCTTTAATTTATAAATTTTCTCCATATATAGTATATTTATATAGATTACTAAATAATTACTACATTTTTATTCTACCAATCTTATTAATTTTAATTGCGGTAATTTTTGCATACAAAGTATTTAAACAAGATAAAAAGAATAAAAAAGAGTTCTTTTTAGGATTTGATAATAAAAAAGCTGTATTTATCTCTGATAAAATTAGAACTACCCATGCTCAAGTTATAGGAACAACTGGAAGTGGAAAAACCCAAAGTGTAATACTTCCTTGGATTATTCAAGACATTAAAGATAAAAAAGGCGTTTTAATTATTGATGGAAAAAGTGATAACTCTTTTTTAGATAAGCTCTATAGCTATATAGTGCATTTTAAAAGAGAAAGTAATTTTAAATTATTTTCTCTTTTTAATGTAGAAAAATCTCATAGCTTTAATCCTTTAGATGGAGCTTCCAATATAGAAGTAGCTGAAAGAGTATTTTCAGCATTTAATTTTGAAAGCCAGTATTATAAAAATATTCAATACAAGATTTTTTTAAATATTGTAAGTGCAGTAAAAGAAAGAGAAGCTCCAAGTTTTAAATTAATTCATCTGCTTTTAAATGATATAGATAAGCTTTCAATTTATAATCAAAGCTGCAAAAGTTCTCAAATTAAATCTGCCATTGAAAACTTTATTTCTTTGGAAGATGAACAAAGAGAGAAAAGAAAAAGTGGTCTTGATGCCCAATTGTCTCATTTTGCAACTGGTGATTGTAGCTGTCTTTTTGAGAATAACAAAGATAATATATCCATAAATGAAGCTTTAAATAAAAATCAAATTCTATACTTTCAATTGCCTACTATGCTCTATCCAACGCTTGCCTCTGCTACTGGAAAGCTTATCTTGCAATGCTTGCAAAGTGCAGTCTCAAGAAGACATTTAGAAAGCAGCAGTCAAAAGCAATTTAGTGTCTATTTAGATGACTTTCAAGATTATATCTATAAGGGATTTGCAGGACTCTTAAATAAATCAAGATCAGCAAATGTCTCTATGGTCTTTTCCCATCAATCCCTAGGGGATCTTGAAAAAGTAAGCTCATCATTTGCCGATATCGTGCTTACTAATACCAACCTAAAGGTAATTATGAGGTTAAATGATCCAAAAACCTGTGATTATTTTGCCAAATGCTTTGGAACAAGGAGTTCTTATAAAAGCACCGAACAAACTGATGATGGAATATTTGGCAAAGACAAAACTGGAAGAGGAACTATAAGAAAGGTAGAGGAGTATATATTTCATCCCAATGAGTTCAAAAAAATGCCTATAGGTATGGGTATTGTCAACATTCCAGAGAATGATGAAGTTTTATATCATAAATTATATTTTCCCATGTTAAAAAATCAAAAATTACAAAAGCTTAAATCTGTTAATAATTTAAAAATTAATAACAAAAATGATGCTATTTATAAAATAGCTAAAAGGAGAGATAAATGAATTTTAAAATTTTAACATCAACAATTTTAATTCTTCTATTTTCTTGCTCAACAGCAGAGAAAAGCTCTTTTTTAGGGGCAAGCATTGGTGCGACTATTGGAGGAGTTGTCTCCAAAGATAAAGCTATTGGTTCTATGTTAGGAGGATTATCAGGAGCATTTATTGGAGAAAAAGCTCATGGATATAAGAAAAAGTCGGAAATTAAATTATCAAAATTTTCTCAAAAAAGAAAAATTAAAAAATCTAGAAAGATTACAAAAAGAAAGCTTTTAAAGTCCAAAAAGATAGAAAACTCTAGTTTTAAATATCCAGATATAAATAGTGAATTTGGATTATATCTTTTGGATAAAAGGTGAATAATCTAAGATTAAAAGAGCGAGATATTAAAATATTATATTATATTTCCACGCAAGGATTTGCTACAGCAGAGGAGATTCATTCTAATTTTTTTAACTCAAAAAAAGAAGACGGAAATCATTATAGAAGAATTTCTAAACTGACAAAAAGTGGATTTATTGAAAAAATAAAAATATCTCGCTGTCATAGGACAGGATATAGAGTTAGCAGAAAAGGGCAAATTCTTTTGATAGATTATGGTTATAATGTTACTGCTTCTGTTATTAAAAAAGATATCTATTTAGGAAAATACAATCATGATCTTATGGTCAATAAGGTTAAAAATATTCTCCTTGCAAGTCCATTGATTGATAATTTTATTGCTGAATATCAGATAAAAGAAGCACTACTAAAAAGATGTAAAGAAAAGAATAGCTATAAAATATCAGATAAAATTCCCGATGGATTATTTAATCTTAAAGTTAAAGATAAAACATTACTTATAGCTTTAGAGGTGGAGTTGAATCTAAAATCAAAGATAAGATATGAGAATATTTTTCCAAGGCATCTTCTTTCGGCCAATTGGGATTGTGTATTTTATATAAGCAAGAGTGAAAAAATTAGAAATAAGCTTTTAGAATATTTAACAAAGATTAAAAAAGAGAACTTTTTAGTTAAGAACAATAATCAATTAAATAATATATACTTTTGTCTGCTTGATGATATCTTGAAAAATAAATTAAATAGTATTTTTTGTGATGAAAATGTAGAATTTTCCATTAATAATTTTGAGAAGTTATAAAAATTCAAATGAAAGTTTTAGAGAAGTTTGTGAACAGGGTTACTTTCATTTAGTAAAAACTATATTTGATTTTGAATTTATTTAATCAATTGAATTTAAAAGTAATTTTAATATTTAAACATTGCCTTCTCGTCTTTATCGCTCCTGACCTCCCTCTCCCTCCATACTGTCGGGATAGCGAGGTCAGGAGCTAGACTAGAAGGCAGATATATGGTAGATGGGGGTATGTACCGAACATATACATCTATATTAACGAATAAAACTCAAACACTTAATGAACAATAACAATGAAGAAATATTAAAGCATCTATATAGATATTCTGCAGATGAAACAGATATTCTTGTAAGTGAAAATTCTGAATTAGAGATTACTTTTCCTATAAGACCAAGTGGTGCTATAAAGATAATATGTAATTCAAATCAAAATAACTTCATAAAGATGTTCTACAAACCGAGTCTTCCTTATAGTAGTAATGAGAAACCAGAAGAGAAAACCATAAAATTTTACTCTGCAAGCAATAACAGGCTTGGGGTTAAATTTAACAGTTTAAATAATATGCATGTAAATCAAATGGATAATATTGAACTTTCTGTATCAAATAGAGAAACTATTATATCCGATTGTATAACATTAAATAATACAAAAATTTTAGGCGAAATATCTTTGATAAATAGGGAGATTTATTTAAATAATAGTAGTTTTGGAAAGCTAAGATTTGATAGATTAATAAATAATAATTATCTAGACATTATAAAGGCAAAGAGATGTAAATTTGGGGAACTAGAAATAAATTTAGACTCTGTGGCAAAAAAAATACATTTCTTAGAGTGCTCGTTTTTGGATGCCCCTAAAATAATATGTAACCATAAAGAGCTTGTCCCCTGTGATGACTTTTCGTTTTTCAAAGCAAAATTCGATATTAAAAATAAATCATTAACTACTTCAAATAATTTTAGAAGAATTAGTGAAATCTTTAAAAAAACAGGAAGTAATATGGAATTTATACGATTTCAAGCTTATGAGCAAAAATATAGACCACAAGAAACTATTACAGAGGCAATTAATTCCTTTCTTTATAGTTGTTTTAATAATTACGGTCTTTCGTTATTTAAACCTTTGGGGTGGTTGATTGGCTCTTTTTTCTTTTTTGCTCTTGTTTATTGTTGTGTGTGGATAAATTCTTTTTATCAAAGTATGCAAATTTCATTACTAAATATATTATTATTTATGAGATGGCTTCCCTTTGGAAAAACATCTGACAAGTATGAAAATATAGAAAGCTTTTCTTTTGTTTTACTTTGCTCTTTCCAATCTATTCTATCCTTTATACTTTTATATCTTTTTATTGTAGGAGTAAGGATAAGATTTAAAATAAGAAATTAATTTACAAAAATTTAAAAAAAAGGAGTATTTGTGATAAAAAAATTATCAAAAATCGCCATTACAGAATCAGCTAATAAATCCCTAACTAAAATGCTAGAAACTTTAAATAAAACCTCTAAAACAAAAATTAAAAAGCAAGAGCTTACCTCATGGATAATTGTAAACTATCAAAAAACCTATTTCGCAAAGCATATAGACAGGATTGTAAAGGAAGCTCAAAATCCCCTATCTTATGCTAAAGCTCTA
The DNA here is from genome assembly GCA_965243505.1 of Bacteriovoracaceae bacterium. GTDB lineage: Bacteria > Bdellovibrionota > Bacteriovoracia > Bacteriovoracales > Bacteriovoracaceae > CBDEVA01. The sequence goes on from CBDEVA010000007.1 coordinate 31,700, forward strand.
ATGAGAGAGCTAGGATCAAGTAAAAATCTTTCAACCATCAAGGAAATTCAGTCTGTTTTAAAGCACTTATAAATCCAATTATTTTTTTAAAATAATGGCCTAGTCAATTATAGAAAAATTTGTTAGGCAAAAAGGAGTCTTAATGGGTAGGAAAAAGAAAACTTACTCTAAGAAATATCCCATGCTAGACAATATTGAATTTGAACTTTATAAACTTAGTGAGGAAGAAAATAATGAAAGAATTAAAGAACTCGCAAGAATGCTCCACCGATTTATGGAGGAAGATTGCAAGAGGAAAAAAAATTTCAACGACTTCCAAAAAGGCTAATTTATTAAATAATTCAAAATTTAAATATAAATTAGCAGTTTATATTAGACTCTCCCCTAGTGATGAAATCAGAGAAGAAGGCTCTTTAACCTCTCATCCTCAGAGAATTAAAGGCTTTGTAAAGATGAAAAATAACCAAGAAAAAAACTGGGGCAGGATTGTAGAAACTTATACAGATAAAGATCTTTCAGGGAAAAATATGAATAGACCTGCTTTTCAAAAGATGTGTAGGAATATTGTCTCAGGAAAAATTAATGCCGTTGTTGTGACAGAGCTTTCAAGGTTAAGTAGAAGCGTTAAAGACTTTTGTCAATTCTGGGATTTTCTTAAAGAATACAAAGTTAAATTTTTTAGCTTAAAAGAAAACTTTGATACTTCAACTGCAATGGGAGAGTTAATGGTGATTCAAGCTATTAGCTTTGCTCAATTTGAAAGACAAACAACTGTAGAAAGAATAAAACATGGAGTTGTTGCAAGAGCTGAAAGAGGACTTACTAATGGTGGGCAGAGGTTATTAGGTTATGATCCTCACCCAGATAAAAAATGTCATCTTGTTGTTAATGAAAAAGAAAAACCTATAGTAGGATTAATATTTAAAAAGTTTTTAGAGTTAGGCTCTTTATCAAAGACATTAAATTTTTTAAATCAAAATCAATATACTACAAAGTCTTATATTAATAAAAAAGATGAAACAAAAGGTGGTAATCGTTGGACATCAGGAACATTACATGGACTACTTACAAATCTTGCATATATTGGAAAAAGAGAACTTAATAAATGCAATAGAGGCAAAGATCAATCTGAGCTTAATCAATCTGAATTATATAAAGTATACAAAAGCCAGTGGCCAGCAATAATTTCTAAGGAGCTTTTTAATGATGTTCAATCTCGTTTGGAAAAGAACAAAAAAGATATAAGAAGAACAGGGGATCATATTTATGTTCTTTCAGGATTAATTTATTGTGGACTATGTGGAGAAAAACTTGTTGGTGTTTGTGCTCATGGAAGAGATAAAAAATATTTTTATTATGGACATAAGAGAAAAATGACAACTCGTGGAAATAGGCATATGTTAAGATGCCATATTGAAAACATTCCAGCACATAACCTTGAAGAGGCCATTTATTTTAGAGTTAAAAATATTGTTTCAGATAAAAGGCTTTTATTGGAACTTGCCAAAAATAATACCTCAAAAAACGAAGATATAATTAAACACCAAAAAAGCATTATACAATCTAGAATAGAGAAATTAAAAGCTATAGAAGCGGATTTAGACGCTCTAACAATATCTCTAGCAAGAGCTACCAATACTCAGACTCAGGATATTATATTAGGTAAAATTGATGTTCTAGCTAAAAAATTAAGTTCTCTTAAGGAAGAAATCGAAAGATTAAAAGAAGAAAAAGCTAAATTAACACAAGGACTAGTTTCAACAGAAAATGTATTCTCTGCTTTAAAGCTTGTTAATAAAAAGTTACCTAAGCTTGATATTCATCAGAAAAAACGATTGTTATCAAATGTAATTGCTCAAATAATTGTCTATAAAGATAGGCTTGCTGTGCAATACAAAGGTGATGAAAGGATGGAGTTTGGAGTTGGGGGTGAGGCGTTCGATAATTTGTCTATTATTAAGAATGGTCGGACTGACTGGATTTGAACCAGCGACCCCTATCCCCCCAGAATAGTGCGCTACCAGGCTGCGCTACAGTCCGATAATGTTTTATTATTCTAGTATTACATACAAAATCATTCAAGTATAATAAATGGCTTTAAAGATGTGATATACTTTGTGCCAATGGAAAAAGTGTGGTTTAAAAGCTATCCCAAAGATGTTCCAACTAGTGTGGATACAAAAAGACACAACTCAATTATTGAACTAATAGAAAATACATTTAAAAAGTATCGCAATAAGGCAGCATTTATCTGCATGGGAAAGAGCTATACTTATTTTGAAATTGATAAATTATCTTTAAAATTTGCATCATATTTGCAGAACAATCTAAGGCTTAAAAAGGGAAGTGCTGTAGCGGTAATGATGCCAAACATACTTCAATATCCAATAGTTGCCTATGGAATAATTCGTGCAGGAATGGTGGTGGTAAATGTAAATCCACTGTATACAGCTAGAGAGCTTGAACACCAATTAAAAGATTCCGGTAGTGAAACAATTATAATATTTGAAAGTGCATGCCATACTCTTGAGAAATGTATAAAAAATACCCATGTTAAAAATGTAATAACAACCAATATAGGAGATTTTCTAGACTTTCCAAAATCCCTTATAGTAAATAGCGTTATTAAATATGTAAAAAAGATGATTCCCAAGTGGAAAATAGAAAATGCCGTATCTTTAAAAAGCAAATTATTCTACAGCAATGAAAATATCTATAAAGCCCCTGATATAAAAGAAGATGATACCGCCTTTTTACAATATACAGGAGGAACTACGGGAGTTTCAAAGGGGGCAGAATTAACTCATAAAAACATAATTTCAAATACAATGCAAATAAATAGCTGGATAAAAAATATATATAAATCAGATGGAGTAGCTATAAGTCCTCTACCTATTTATCATATATTCTCTATGACAGCATGTTGTTTTGCCTTATTTGAACTAGGAATAACCAATGTAATAATAACAAACCCTAGAGATATAAATGAACTTATAAAAGAGATGGATAAATATAAATTTAGTGTAATTACCGGAGTAAATACCCTATTTAATGCCATAGCAGATAATCCTAATTTTAAAAACCTTGATTTTTCAAACTTATGTCTAACTCTAGGAGGAGGAGCTGCTATTCAAAAGGATGTTTCAGATAAGTGGAAAAATATAACAAAAATGCCAATAATTGAAGCTTACGGACTAACTGAGACATCTCCTGCTGTATGTATAAACCCAATAGATAACAAAGATCACAATGGGACAGTGGGACTTCCCCTGCCTGAAACTGATATTGTAATCAAAGATTCAAATGGAAAAAATATGCCTATTAATGAAATTGGAGAAATCTGCGTTAAGGGGCCACAGGTAATGAAAGGCTATTGGAATCGCCCTGATGAAACTAAAAAAATTATGACTGATGATAATTATCTGATGACAGGAGATATTGGTTATATAGACGAAAATGGATTTTTAAAGATAGCAGATAGAAAAAAGGACATGATTATCGTATCAGGATTTAACATCTTCCCCAATGAAATTGAGGCTATAGTATCTACTCATAAAAAAGTAGTAGAATGTGCTGCTATTGGAATAAAAGATGATAAAACAGGTGAGGCTATTAAGGTATTTGCCGTTTTAAATGATGATAGCTTGACCAAAGAAGAATTAATATCTCATTGCAGAGATAACCTAACAGGGTACAAAGTACCAAAACACTTTGAATTTGTTAAAGAATTACCTAAGTCCAATGTAGGTAAAATATTGAGAAAGAAACTCAGATAATATTATCAAATAAAAATCCTACAATTATTGCCTATAAAAGCTAATCCCATACAGAAGTATAATTAAAAATATAGCTATATGGAAAAAATATCAAAGATATCAATAGTATTTTTAGTGTCATTTCAGCTAACTTTAGGAGGTTCTATATCATCTTTGGCAGTAGCTCAAGAAAAGTCTATTAATATAGACGAATATAAACAAAAGCTAAAAGAATTCAAAGAAAAACTACTGGGTAAAGAAGTAAATACTTGTATAGAAGAAAATCAACAAGTCGATGACAATTTAAAGGATTACTCAGAGGAAAATTCAATTGATGTCAAAGAGCAAAAATTAGATAATCTAGTAGAAAAATCATTTGAAAACTACGAGGATCATACTTGTAATTATTATACACTACCTCAAAAAAAGGATAATAAGGAACCATCATGTCAAAATAAAAAAATTCCTGGAATACTAAATAAAGTAGCAGAAAAAATTATAAAATATGAAAAAGATAAAAAAGCACCTCCGATCTTTAGACTAGATGATCCACAATTAAAAGTACTACGTAAAGAGGCACAAGGGCATCTATCAATACTCAAGAAGTATCTTACATACGATATAGAGCCATATGTAAAATATGAAATCTTAATGCATTATTTAGATTCAGTAGCTCTACCAATGAGAGACTTCATTACTATAAATAAAAGCTATATAGGTGGCGAGTCAGACGCCTCATCATTTTACACAAGTTTGCTTCCCGATGTACCACCATATCTAACGCAAGATGAAAGCATGAAAAGAGGATTATCTTTGGGAATAGATCCAACAACTGCTCCATTTGGATTAAAGGTGGAGGATAGTATATGGGGAAATTCAAAATTAAACTACGATCCTAATGCCATTTTACAAAGGGATATGATGACTCTTCTAAAGGCACCTACCAAAAGAAATTACCTAACCTCTTTGAGATGGATGAGTATGCATATGATGTTCTCACAGATGCAAATCTACAATACTATTGGCAAATTAAAATCTAAGATAACTATTCCAAACTCATGCATGAAACATCTACCTAAAAACACCCCAAATACCATGGAATTTGATATGCCAAAAGGAACTGGAGAAAAGTTTATTGAGAATATACTAAGTGAAAATGCCTTAATAGTTGATCCTCAAGAAGGAGCATATTATGAGTACTACTTATACAATATAGACAAGGATCCAACGGCAGCAGGATATTCTGGTCTGGCCCCTTTTGAAAAATATCATTATGCAAAAAAATCACAAAACAGTGGCTTTTTACATTCACAACCGGATATAGATGACTTTACTTTCTTTGATAGAATAATTGCTATAAAACTAAACACCATTAAATCAAAAGCTTATAGAAAGTCCTACAATCAAACAGCTCCTAGGGGAAATCACTTTATGGGTTCTACCACTAAAGAAGATTTTGAAGACTTTGAGATACTAAAACAAATTGTAACACCAGCAGCTCAACCTCAAGGAATCTTCACAAAAGCAAATCAATACAAAATAACAAAAGACGGAGAAGAAATAGAGTTAGATGTAGAGTGGCTCAATCTATCTGAATATCTAGCTAAGTTAATGGTTAAAAATAATACGCTAGATTACATGGAACTAATGAGTAATAATCTAAAGAGTCAGCTAGAGCAAAATACTATCAAAATAGATATGCCATCGCTATACGGTTCTTCAGTGTGGAGACATTGGGCATTAAATAATCTATTGGAGTTTATTAAATCAAAAAGTTTAGAAACAATCTCTAAAAACTCAAGGATAGGACTTGCCATAAGACAAGCATGTCATTCATCGCCTAGTATATGTGCAAATGGAGTAAATGAACCAAATCAAGTATTATTAAATGTCATTAAAAAGCTAGAATATATTGTCTTTAATCACGACTATATTCCAATAAGAAGATTAAAAGAGAAAAATCTAGAAGAAGATTACAAATTTTTAAAAAAATTATGGTCTAACTTTAGAGACTATACCAATGAATTTGACTTTGCTAAACCTAGTGAACTTGATTTTATCCTATCTCAAATGGATGTTGGAAATCCCTGGGCCAGAACAAGATTAAGCTATTTAATTGCAGTAGATCAATTTGAAAACAATAAAAACAATTGCAATCCAACTCTAGTAAATAGAATGAAAAATCGATTACAAGAAGCTGCAGGAATGCTAAAAATTAAAAATCCAATATCAATAAATCATGGAAATAATCTATTAAGCAAAAATGAAAAGAAAGCCCTATGGAATGATATTTACCAAGAAATTAATGAAAACAGCAGTAGTTTATTTTCATATAAAGATGAAAAAGATAAGCCTTATTACAATTATATTGAAGATATCAGCTATAATACATTTTTAACAAAAGAAGATGTTCTAAAATATCTAGAAAAAAATATTAGTGAAGAAATTGATGTAGAAGATTTAGATAAAATAGATAATATTTCAAGTAGTGATTTAGGCCAACATGGAAAATATTTAAAAGCAATATATCTAGAAAGAAATAATATCGATGAACAAATAAGATTATTTAAAAATTATGTAGAAGAAATGAAACTACCAGAGAATATTCAAACTAAAGTAGTATTTCTATCATTAGATAACGAATATAAAAAAGTTTTATATACTATATTATTAAAAACAGCTGCTAGAAATAAGAAAGAAGATGTGTATCAAAGTCTAAATAATTTTTGTGAACTAGATACAAACGATGAAGAAGGTTTAAAAACTATGTTTTATTCCTCAACAAAATCTCAAAATCATCTAAATAAAATAGCTGGTCTTCCATCAGTTCCAGAGAATGTTATGGACGCTGTAATGTCATTTAGTGAAGAACTGGGAGACATTCCTTATGCCCTAGGTTCTGTTGGACTAATAATATCTGCAATAGTTATCTCAAGTGTTTGTGTAGCATCTGTAGGAACATTATGCTCAGTTGCTGCCGTAGCACTGCCTTTTCTGGCAGCATCGGGTATGGGATTACAACTAAAACTAGCAGATAGAGTCACAAAGAGAAAAGTTAGATCCTTAACTAATCAGGAACATGTAAAAGCTATGGAAGAGATAGGGCTTGCCGATGTTGATAGTAATGAAGAGGTATCATATAGCTGGGGATGGGTGGCTCTAGAATCTCTATTTGTCATTCCATTTTTAAATGCCACGGCTAGAGCAATTTCAACTGGAACTAGAGTGGTAGCAAGGACAGCTAAAACAGGGAGATTACTATCTAAAAGTTCAAATGCATTAAGAGAGGTGGAAATTGAATATTCATTAAATGCTTTAAAACTAAATAGAACTACTTCTAAATCCATTGTTAGCTCAGAGATAAATAAAGTAAATAAAATAAGATATTTAGTGAACACTAATCAATTGCCCAAAAGTAAACTTATAGAAAAAATGGGATATTTATTGAAAAAGACAAAAACTACAATATCTAGTAGAATTTCTAGTAAACTAAATAATTCAACACTTTCAACACTCAAACCGCTAGAAATTGATAAACAAACAGCTAAAATAGTCTCTAAACATTTTAACAATGATCCCAAGCAAATGAGAAGATTTATTAGCTCTTATACCAAAAGAATTAAAAAAGCAAAAACAACTATGAGAAATATTAAAGCATATGAAGCAACTAAAAAGGCAGGAGGAAAGTCATCTATCTATAAAAATATTATCTATGGTATAAAAAAAATGATCTACTCTAATATAGATGAACATTCAAGTACCCTTTTGAAAATAGAAAAAGATCTTATAAAAGGAGCAAAAAATCCTAACTTTAAACTAGAGAGATATGTGGCCGATAATATAGAAGACTTTACTAGCTTCTTTGTAAATACAAATATAAGGTTAAAAGAGGCACCTCATTTTATTACATTTCTTGGAGGTATTCCCACAGGTGGATTAATCAAAGGAGCAAGAACTCCTGGGCTGGGAATTTTTAGTGATGGAACACTTATGAGAAGATATTTTACATCTAGATCAAGACTAGTATATGAAACACATAAAATAGTAGCACAAAGTACATTGGGCATAAGAGAGAATGCTAGGGGCATAAAGACTATATCTATATTTAGAGCATTTTCCCAAAGTGTATCTCAATTACAAAAAGAGAGTCCTAAAGAAGTAGCAAAAAATATATCAAAAAAATATGCTATGTTAGAAAAAAATATGGCAGCTCAATCATATGAACAATTTAAAATATTAATTAATAATAAAAAGTTTTCAAATAAGCTTCCCAAAGAAATACTCAATATAGACCAAGCAAGATTAAGAGGAATATTGTTTAACCCATCAAGTCCTTATGAGAAAGCTGTAGGAGATACTATATGGGGAGCTATTGATGGTGAAAGCATTCTAAATATATCTATTAAAGAACAAAAAGACATCTTATTTTTTATAAATAAATTTTCTTCATATAAAACTACTAATGAGTTCAATAGGCTTGTAAATGCTATGAAGGTTCTACTAATAAAACAAAATCCTTCTACACTTGAAATAATGTAGAAGGATTTTAAAAAATATTTGAAAAATTAAAATTTTATCTAAAAAAACATCTCTGTTTTTTTAACTCATCTAAGTTTTTACTGGCAACTCTTTTCTCTAATGCATTTGCATCTTTAAAAGTATTTGCTACAGAATCATAAAAAGCTTGTTCTGTAGACTTTGTTCCTTTACTTTTAGCAGCAGAATTTATAACTCTTGTAATAGCCTCCATTTCTTCGAACAATTCTTGTTTACCTAAGTTATATGATGAATCATAATATGTATTGTATATTCTCCATAATTTATTAGGATCTTTACTGCTAAAGAAGCTATACTTTCCACTGGAAGTCTTTTTAGTTACAGCAAATATAGCATCTCCTAACTCCCTGAAACGATCAGAAGATTCACCATATAACTTTAAAAATAATGCAAAATTTTTCTTATCTACTTCATCGCTTAATTTAATCATATCAGTATAACTAGTAGAAATCTTATGCTTTGCCATTAATCCTTTAAGAAAACTATCTAGTTGTTTGCCACTGCTTGGGATAGTGTCTTTCAATAAATTTACTATATTAGTATTTTTAACACCTTTAACTACATACTTAACACCTATTCCCGCTAGCGTACTATCAACACATGAACTACACATCAAATATGTCCCAGTCCTATTGGAAAATTTACTTACGACAGTGTTAAGTTTATTTGAAAAATCTACTATTTCTTTATCAGTAACTTTATCAGCATCTTTATTTAGGATAGCTAAAGCGTCATCAATAGTTTTTTGTAAAGTTGTATCTTTTGTTCTACTCCTTGCAATTTTTAATGTTCCAGTTATATCATCGGCCATTTTAAACAATTCCATAGGGGCCACATTGGGATTAAGTAGTCTATATATAGCCATTGTAGCTTCTCGTATATTTTTAGAGAGACTACTTCCTGCATCACTTCCAATATTACTACCAGATTCAATGGCAAGCTTAGATAATTTTACACCAAGAAAATTATCTGCTTCTTTGGAAACAATTTTAGCTGCAAAGCTTATAGCATAAGCATTTAAACAAAATAATGAACTTGCAAAGGTCGTAATAATAATTTTTTTAAACATATCGATCTCCTTAATAATATGATTTTTAATTTTATGCTCTATATATAATTAACGGCCAATATGGATAAAAACTTTAATATTAAAAGCTGCTTATCTTAATAGAGTGCAATCATTTAAAATCCATATAATTTCAATATATTAGCCTCTTAAAGATTATAAAAAAGACTACCGATAATTAAAGACAGAGGAAATTAGTTATGTATAAGTTAATAAGGTATTTAATAATACTTTTAATAATAAATCTTATTGCCTATAAGCTGCAATCCCAAGAAGAGTTATCAGTAAAAGATATATTACATAATGAGCTAAAAAATATCATATATCTTAAAGAAAGAAATAAAAAAAATATCTTAGATTCACTATATTATCTAGATCTATGTGATAACTATGATCAAGAGTTCAAAACAACATGTTTTTTATATAGCTTTACACATATGAATTTTGAGATAAAAAAGGAACAATTGATAAATTATATTGACCTCATAGAGAATAATAATAATCTAGACATTATTTCAGATACTGCCAATTGCTACCAAAGTATTATTTCCAATATAAACGCTAGCGATGAGGTAGTAGAAAATATTAAAACAGTAAAAAATGTTATTATAAAAGCCCTAAAACCTCACTCAAACAGTAAGCAGAGCTCTAACCCTAATATAATTTCTATAAATCTTCAATCAATAGAAAAGGAAGTTGCTAATTGCAATGAAACTATCTCTATCAAGCTAACAAATTTTACCAAAGATTATGTTTTAAATCATGAAAGTATTAAGAAAATCTTAGAAAACTTTAAAGAGTATAAACAAGATGTAATAAGTTTAATTACTCCTGAATTAATAAATACATTATTCATTCTATTAAAAAGTAATGTTATTATAGAACATCAACACATAACTAATAAAATAATAATATTACTAAAAAACTCCTTTAGAGTAAAAAAGATAGATACTGATATAGCTATAGCTCAATTTATGCCTCTTTTAGATAAATTTTTATCTTTTTTAATAAAACAAGATGAATCACTATCTAAAAAGCAAGCAAGGAAGTATTATAAAGATTTTATACTACAATCTCCCATAATGGAACATATAGCAAAATTAGAGATGATTTCAATAACAACAGATATGTTATCAACACTAAAAAAGAATCACTCTAATTTATTTATATTCTTTGCTCAAGAAATAAACATTAGTAAATACATAGATAAATTTAAAGATAAAAAAAATATATTAAGAATATTAGATGTAAAATCAGAAATTGGTAATAAATTACTAAAAGATGTCATTGGTTATATATGGAATGTAGAAATATTAAATAATAATAAAGATAATACTGATTTAATAAGAAGAAAAATAGCTTGGCAATTTTCTCACGACTTAGGGTTAGATGGATTTGCTGGAAGTATTATAAAAGAAGTAGCCAATAGGCACATAAAGCCTGGATTTATTGCAAGTTTAATAAATGATTCTGAATCACAAGTATGGGAAAACCTTATAATTACAAAATATGGCAGAGATGCTGCCGTATACTTTTCAGAAGAAATATTGTATCCCATCATATATAATGATGAAAAATTACTAACTGAAAGTAATCAGAAAAAACTTATAGAAAACTTTAAGAAAAAAATTAGAATAGCTCAAGATAAATTTGACGATGATGTATTGGAAAACTATTAATCTATCCTACTAAATAATGATTTCGGTTGAGTTAATTTATAATTAATCTTTCCAAATTCTAGATCTCCTATACAGTATTTGCTTATTCCAATCCACTCTAATGCCTTTATGGATGAACTTGGCATATATGGTGATAATAGTACTGAAATAGCATGAATTGCATAAACACAATTATAAATCACTGATTTAAATTTTTCAGGATCATCTTTTAATTTCCAAGGTTCTTTATTATTAATATATTGGTTAATGTTATTAATATACTCCCACAAAGAATCGCATGCCTTATTATGTTCTCTTTTGGTCATAAAATTTTTCATCTTTTCAAATGTCTCTTCATAAGGAAGTTCATTTTCCATTCCTAAGCCTTCAATTTCAATCAATTTATTTTTTATAGAAAGCTTAAGTATTCTCATAATTAAATTACCAAAATCATTTCCTAACTCATTATTATGACGGTCTACTAATTCTTTTTCTGAAAATAGGCCATCTGAAAGAGAGGGTATTGCTCTAAGCAAATAATAGCGAAAAGTATCTACTGGATATTTTCCTAATATATAGTCAGGACTTATAACATTTCCAAGACTTTTTGACATTGCCTTACCATCTTCAGCCAAAATCATCCCATGAACATAGATCTGCTTTGGTAGAGCAATTCCTATAGCATGAAGCATACATGGCCATATAACACAATGAAACCATGTAATATCTTTTCCTATAACATGAACATCTGCTGGCCAAAATTTATCTTGGACTTTTTTATCTACCAGTGCTGAATAGTAATTAACAAGCGCATCACACCAAGTGTACATAACAAATTCTTTATTATTAGGAATTTCTATTCCCCATCCTTTATTTAAGCGAGAAAATGCAATATCTTTTAAGGGTTCTTGTTCTAGTCGATTTATAATTTCATTAGATGATTTTTTAGGAACAATAAAATTAGAATTATTTTTTATATGATTTAAAATAAAATCATAATATTTGCTAATTTTAAAAAAATAGCCATCTTCGCTCTTTTCTTCTAGCGGCTTAAAATGATTGGGACAAATTTTATCTGGAGCTTGTGACTCACTATAAAAATTTTCACATGATAAACAGTACAATCCTGAGTATTTTCCAAAGTATATATCTCCATTATCATTTAATCTATTCCAAATATCACAACATACTCTTTTATGCCTATCTTCGGTAGTTCTAATAAAGTCATCATGAGAGATATTTAAGTCATTACAAAGTTTAATAAAACTACTAACATTACTATCGACAAATTCTTTAGTGTCTCTTCCCGCAAGCTTAGCTGATTCTTGTAATTTTTGTCCATTTTCATCTGTGCCTGTTAAAAAATAAGTTTTGTGATTTAAAAGTCTATACCATCGAGCATAGCAATCAGAAACTATTTTCTCATAGGCATGGCCTAAATGAGGAGAACCATTAGGATAGTCAATTGCCGTAGTTATATAAAACTTATTCAAAATTATTATTCCACTATAATTTTATAATACTTCTTTTTGCCTTTTCGGATAATTATTCCACTATTTATATCTTCTAAAGTATAAGAAATATTAATGTTATCAACTCTATTATCATTAACATAAATTCCACCTTGTTCAATTAACTTACGAGCTTCTTTCTTTGATTTGCAAATATTCCCTTTTTTAAGGACATCCAAAAGGTGTACTTCACCCTTTATGTCATTTCTATTAAATGAAATAATTGGTGCATCTTTTGATGATGCATTTGAGTTAAAAATAGATTTTGTCATATCAAGACTCTTTTTAGCTTCATCTTCTCCGTGAACAAATTTAGTAACTTCAAAAGCAAGGACTCCTTTGGCCTTATTTAATTCAGAGCCAGTTAAACTTTCCATTTTTCTAATTTGATCTTCTGATAAAAAGGTCAATTTCTTTAAAAGTAAAATCACATCCCTATCATCAATATTTCTCCAATATTGAAAAAAATCATATGGTGATGTCATATCCGGAGATAGCCAAACAGTACCTTTTTCTGTCTTTCCCATTTTCACACCTGATGAATTTAATAATAATGGAGTAGTAATACAAAAAGCTTTTCCTCTCTCTATACGGCGAATTAAATCCACTCCTCCTAGAATATTACTCCATTGATCATCTCCTCCTAGTTGAATAGTACAATTATGATTTTTATATAAATACCAAAAATCATATGACTGCAATAACATATAGTTAAATTCTAAAAATGATAACCCTGTCTCCATTCTTGTTTTATAGCAATCTGCTGTAAGCATTTTATTAACTGAAAAATGAACACCATAATCTCGCAAAAAATCCAAATACTTTAACTTTGAAAGCCAATCATAATTATTTAGAATAATTGCTTTCCTATTTGAATTATTGTTAATTAATATATTAAGTTGTTTTGATATATATTTTATATTTAAATTTATCTCATTCATATCAATAAAACTTCTCAATTTAGCTTTTCCCGTTGGATCACCAATGTATCCTGTTCCTCCACCTAAAAGAATAATTGCTTGATGCCCACAATTTTGCCAACGAACTAAGTTAACAATAGGAAGCAAATGCCCTACATGGAGACTTTTAGCAGTAGGATCAAATCCGGTATATGCCACTTGATTTGATTTTATATGATCAACTAATTCATCTTCATAAACTACTTGAGCTAGTAATTCTCTATCTCTTATTTCAGTGAGAAAATCCATGTAATTATACTATCAATCTTGCTATATTTACTCAAACAACATAAATATGAAATATAATTGACAGTATGCAAGAGAGTTTTAATAATTTATAAAAATGAATACAAGTATAATTAATAATCTATCATCAATCGACTGGATAATATTTATAACCGTACTAGTTATTACTTTTATATCTGTTATCTATGGCCAGTACCTTAAAACAAAACTAACAAATATTAAATCTCAAAAACAATCATTACTAGATATTTTAATTATGGGAAGAAGACTAACTCTTCCAATGTTTATAGCAACACTAGTTGCTACTTGGTATGGAGGAATTTTCGGAGTAACTGAAATTACATTTAAATACGGAATATATAGTTTTGTAACTCAAGGAGTATTCTGGTATGTAACTTATCTAATCTTTGCATTTTTCTTAGTAAAAAAAATAAAATCATATAATTCTGTAACTATGCCCGACCTAATAAGAAAAATGATAGGCCCTAAATCAGAAAAACTTAGTGCTGTTTTTAATCTATTTAATGTAATTCCAATTGTATACATAATTAGCCTAGGTACTTTTTTGCAATTATTATTTGGACAAGAATTTTGGATAATGGCCACTACAGGAATTATAGTAGTAATATTATATTCCACATGGGGAGGTTTAAGAGCAGTAGTCTTCTCTGACATAATACAATTTGTAGTAATGTGCTCTAGTGTTATAATAGTAGTACTATTTTCTATAAAGACATTTGGTGGAATTGAATTTCTAAAGATAAAGCTACCGGAGAAACATCTATCTCTATCAGGTGGACAATCATTAGGAGAAATATTTGTATGGGGAATTATAGCTCTATCAACCTTAGTAGACCCTAACTTTTATCAAAGATGCTTTGCCGCTAAATCAACAAAAACTGCTAAAAATGGAATAATAATTTCAACTATTATATGGTGTATTTTTGATATATCTACTACCTTAGGAGCTATGTATGCAAGAGCAACAATGCCTGAAACTGATTCATCATATGCATACCTTCTATACTCTATAAATGTACTTCCTGCAGGTTTAAAGGGTTTTTTCTTAGCAGGAATTTTAGCTACAATACTATCTACCATTGATTCATATCTATTTATGGCAGGAACTACATTATCCTATGATCTAGCACCTAAAAGGTTCAAGGGTAATGTACTTTTTCATCATATGGGAACTGTTATTGTCGGAATTATAGGATTAATCTTTGCATTTGTGTTTGATAAAAACATAAAGGCGGTTTGGAAAACTTTTGGCTCCTATTCTGCCTCATGTATGCTATTGCCTCTAGTTTATTGCTATATATTTCCTAAAAAAATCACAGATAATCAGTTTATCTTTTCATCTATAATAGGAGTAATAGCAACTAGCTATTGGATTAATACAAGCCACCAAGGTTTTTGGAAAAATATAGATGAGTTATATATAGGTTGCCTTGCAACAACTATAGGATTAGTTGGATACTTTATATTTAAAAACATAAAAAAAAATATTCTTGATTAAAATTATAGGTTGTATAAATTAATGTAAAAAAGTTATCCTAAAAGACATGGATAAAAATAAAGAAGAATCACTAGAGTATCACTTAAAAGGAAAACCTGGAAAAATTGAAGTAATCTCCACAAAATCTACTATAAGTTCACAAGATTTATCTAAAGCATATTCCCCTGGCGTTGCATATCCATGCTTAGAGATATCGAAAAATCCAGAAGATGCATATAAATACACATCTAAAGGAAACCTAGTAGGAGTAATTTCAAACGGAAGTGCTGTCTTAGGATTGGGTAATATAGGACCTCTTGCATCTAAACCTGTAATGGAGGGAAAAGGAGTTCTTTTTAAAAAGTTTGCAGATATTGATGTATTTGACATAGAAATAAAAGAAGATACCATTGATGGATTTGTTAGAACTGTCCAAGCACTAGAGCCAACATTTGGAGGAATAAATCTTGAAGACATCAAAGCCCCAGAATGTTTTGAAATTGAAAGAATTCTCAAAGAAAAATTAAACATTCCTGTGTTTCATGATGATCAACATGGAACAGCAATAATCGCAGCTGCAGGATTTTTAAATGCTATTGAACTAAGTAAGAAAAAAATAAATAAAGTAAAAATTGTCTTTAGTGGGGCAGGTGCTGCAGCAATATCATGTGCTCGCTTATTTACAGATATTGGGGTTAAAAAAGAAAATATCATAATGTGTGATTCTCTAGGGGTCGTATATAAAGATCGAAAAGAAAAAATAAATGAATATAAAAAAGAATTTGCATCAGAAACATCTGCTAGGACTTTAAAGGAGGCCATCAAAAAGGCAGATGCTTTTATTGGATTATCAATAGCAGGAATTTTAACAAAAGAAATGGTATCAAGTATGGCAACTAATCCAATAATATTTGCTATGGCAAATCCCAAACCAGAAATACATCCTGATGATATAAAGGAGGTTAGAAATGATGCATATATTGCCACTGGAAGAAGTGACCTTCCCAATCAAATCAATAATGTATTGGGTTTTCCATTTATATTCAGAGGAGCATTAGATGTTAGAGCAAAAAAAATTAATAATCAAATGAAATTAGCAGCAGTAAAAGCTTTGGCAGCACTTGCCAAAGAGGAAGTTCCCCAAGAAGTAAAACTAGCATATTCCAATCAAGACTTTAAATTTGGCAGAGAGTATTTCATACCTAAACCGTTTGACTCTAGGGTTCTTACATGGGTAGCTCCAGCAGTGGCCAAGGCAGCAATGGAAACTAAAGAAGCAACCAAAAATATAGATGACCTTCAGGAGTATTCCTCTGAATTAAGAAATAGATTGGGAACAGTTGGGCAATTTATGAAATCCCTAAGAGATAAACTAAAAACTAAAACTATTCAAAATAAAAGACCATTTAAATTAGCATTTGCAGAGGGCTCTAACTCTAGAATTCTACATGCAGTTAAAATCTTAAGAAAAGACAACTATATTGAACCTATACTACTTGGCAACAGTGAAAATATTCACAAAAAAATGGATGAAATAGGTCTAGCAGATCTAAAAGACCTAGAAATAATAGAACCAAAACTTCATAAGAATTACCAAGAATTTTATACACATTTAGCAAAGTCTAGAGAAAGAAAGGGAGTAAATTTGTATTATGCTAAATCCCTAATGAAAGATACCAATTACTTTGGCTCAATGTTAGTAAAATATGAAATAATAGAAGGACTAATAAGTGGCCCTACTCTTTCATATCCAAATTGCTTAATACCTATAATTAATGTAATTGGCACCAAAAAAAATGCAAAAGCTGCGGGTATTTATATCCTAGTATTTAAAAATAGAATATTATTTTTCGCAGATTGCACAGTACAAATAAATCCAAATTCAGAGGATTTATCAGAAATTGCTATCAATACTGCTGAATTATTTATAAATCTTATGCAAAGAAATCCTCGAATAGCATTTCTTAGTTTTTCAAGCTATGGATCAAGTTCTGATCACTCAGCTAAAAAAGTAAAAGAAGCCGTTAAAAAAACAAAAGAAAAGCGGCCCGAACTCATTGTCGATGGAGAAATGCAAGCAGACTTTGCAGTAAATGATAGAATCTTAAATAAAATATTTGAATTTAACTGTCTAAAAGAACCTACAGATATATTAATATTCCCTGAACTAAACTCAGCAAATATAAGTTATAAATTAATTCAGCAATTAACAGAATCATATGCTATAGGACCTATACTTGTACCAATGAAATCAAATGTAAATATTATTCAAAGATCTGCAGATGTAACAGAAATAGCTAATATGTGTACCTTAACAGCATTATTAAAAGAAAATGATAAACTAATATAAATAAAGGGTTATAAAAGTGAAAAAAATTATAAAAACAGATAAAGCACCAGAGGCAATTGGAACATATTCCCAAGGAGTAGAATATAATAATGTCATATTCTTTTCAGGGCAAATAGGGTTAAATCCTGATAACATGCAATTACAAGAGGGATTTGAAAATCAATTAAAACAAATACTAGATAATATAGACGGATTATTAGAATCCGTTAACTTAACAAGAGGACATATTATAAAAACAACAATTTTTCTTACAGATTTAAATATGTTTTCAAAAGTTAATGATGCATATAAAAGTTATTTTAAAGAACCATATCCCGCTAGAAGTTGCGTAGAGGTCTCTAAACTTCCTAAAGAATGCCTTGTGGAAATTGAAGTAATTGCTGCTAAATAAATTATATTCTGGATACAGAGATAACACTTTCTAATGTTTCTATTTTTGAAATTATTTTTAATAACTCACTATAATCTTCAACTTCTATCTTAAATAGAAAATGTCCTTTTTTATCAATATTAGATTTAGCAGTGGCACTTATAATATTAATACCACTACCGGTAATGGCCTCAGATATTTGAGATAATACTCCTTTGTGATCCAATGTTACAACTCTAATGCTAACGGCATGTTTGAATTGAAATTTGTCATTCCAATGAACATCTATTTTTCTTTCAAGTTCTCCTTGAGAAATTCTAGAACAATTTGAAGAGTGGACAGTTATACCTCTTCCCCTAGTTATATATCCAATGATAGAATCACCTGGGATTGGTTGACAACATTTTCCAATCCTAAGCATAAGATTATCCATACCATCTACTAAAACTGAATTATCTTGATTGGCCTTATCTCTAGCTAAGGAGGTAATTCTTTTTGAATCTTTGATTATCTTATCTAAATCCTTATTAATGCTATCTTTATTTTCAGAGTTAAAAGAAGGTATATGTTTTAATATATTTTTTATTGATATCTTTCCAGAACCGAGCTTAATATAAAGATCATTAAAACTATTAACTTTAATTTTTTTTAGAATTTCTTTACTATAATCTTCTTTTTCAAACTTTTTAAGAGAAAGATTTAAAACTTTTAAAGATTTATCTAAAATATTTTCTCCTATTTTTAAATATTTTCCTCTCTCTACTTTTAGTAACCATTGTCTAATTCTAGTTCTAGCTCTAGAAGTTTTAGCTATATTTAGCCAATTCTTTGAAGGCGTTTGATTTTCACTAGTAATAATTTCAACTGTATCTCCTGATTCCAATCTATATCTAAGGGGAACAATCTTTCCATTTACTTTTGCACTAATGCAATGAATTCCAACATCGGTATGAATATGAAATGCAAAATCCAAAGGAGTAGCACCTTCAGTTAATTCATAAACATCTCCTTTAGGTGTAAAAGCAAATATCTCACCTACATCCAAACTTTCTTTAACAAAATCAATAAATTCATTTCCATGAAATAATTGCTGGGTATAATCAAGCAATTGCTGAGTCCAGTCTAATTTAGATCCTATAGTAGATATTCCCTCTTTGTACTTCCAATGAGCAGCAATCCCCGACTCTGCAACTTCATCCATATCAGTAGTACGAATTTGTATTTCAATCCTTTCAGCTTTAGGCCCAATAACTGTTGTATGTAAACTTTGATATCCATTAATTTTTGAAATCGCTATATAATCTTTAAAACGTCCAGGAATTGGCTTATAAGCAGAATGGATAATACCTAGTGCTTTATAACATTCAGTTATATTATCAACTATAATCCTAAATGCCAAAATATCCTGTACTTGATCAAAATCTATCCTACTGCTAATCATCTTTTTATAAATAGAGTAGTATTTTTTAACTCTACCCTTTACTACGGCCTTTACCGAATATTCCAAGAGTTTATTAACTATTTCATCTATAGTTTCTTTTATATATTCATCATTATACTTCTTATTATTAGAAATTTTCTCCTTTAATCTGCTATAAATATCTGGGTGAAGATACTTGAGACAACACTCCTCTAATTCATCCTTTATTGAATATATACCCATCCTACCTGCTAGAGGAACATATATGTTAAGAGTTTCTTGGGCTATTCTTTTTTGTCTATCAACGCTTAGATATTCTAAAGTCAGCATATTATTTAATCGATCAGCTAATTTTACAATAATAACTCTTATATCATTAGACATAGCAACTATCATTTTACGAAAGTTCTCTATTGTAGATTCTTCCTTAGAACGAAATTTAATTTTAGATATTTTAGTTAGACCTATAACTATCTTTGCTACATTAGAATTAAACTCAACCTCTAGAGTTTTTTCACTTACCCCGCAATCCTCTAGAACATCATGTAATAACCCCGATATGATGGTATCCATATCCATTTTTAATTTAATTAATGTCATAGTTACATTTATCGGATGGATAATATAATCTTCTCCCGAAGATCTCTTTTGCCCTTTGTGGGCCTCCTTTGCAAATTCATACGCTTTCTTGAGCATATTAAAGTTAGCATCTGGATAATATCCCTTTAGCTTTGCAATAATATCTTCTATATCTAAGTTTGAATCATGTGAAAAGTTCAATACTGTATACAAGCTCTAACTCTCTATTATCTTATCTATATAAGATATAAATTTATTATATGCTTCATGCAAATTATCATTAACTATACAATAATCGTAACTATGCTTTTTTTTCATCTCCATCTTAGCATTATTAATTCTTATTTCTATCTCTTCCTTGGAATTAACCCCTCTAGACTCTAAACGACTTTTTAATTTTTCCATAGAAGGTGGTGAAATAAATATTACATAAGAATTATTAGGATAAATATCTAAAATAGAATCCGCTCCCTGAATATCTACATCTAAAATAATATTCTCATTATTATTTATACTATCATCTATAAATGATTTTAAAGTGCCATAATAATTTTCATGTACTAATGCCCACTCGATAAATTCATTATTTTTAATTTTTTCTTTGAATTTTTCTATACTTATAAAAAAATAATCTTTACCACAAACCTCTCCCTCCCTCTTTGAGCGAGTAGTACATGATACAGACCACTTTAGTTGAGAGTAATCTTTTCTAAGCTTTTTGATTAAAGTGGATTTCCCCCCTCCAGAAGGAGAAACTATAGATATTATTTTTCCACCTGCTTTTTCCATGAAGCACCTTATCAATCTAATTTCCAACCTTCAACATATCCACCATAAAAAAATACCTGTTGAACTTTTCCATTTCTATAAAAAGACCATCTCTCATTTTGATATCTAGGATCACCTGCGATATCAATAGAGTTTGGCCTACCCCATCTCCTATAAATATCCTCTTTCGTCATACCAAGGCCTATATTGAGATTTTCTCTACTGCTATCGGCAACATTTATGGGAAATGTTGGACGGCTTGAAGATATTTTTCTATTTTTCTTATCTGCTAGTTTATTGCTACCTCTATAAGTTGCAGCATATCCGGGCATTAATTTTAACTGTCCCGTCTTTTTAGCTGATATATAATTTTGTTTATCATAGGCAGATAAATTCAAATAGTATATCTTCTCAGATACCGTTTCTAAATGAGGCCTAACACTAGAATAATATCTATACTCACTACTAGTTAATTTGTTCTCTTTATCCCTTAATTCTTTAACTAATGCATTATACTCACTTCTTTGCTCCATAGATTTTCCTGCTAACTGATTCTTTCTCAAATTATTTATAGGCGAGTCCTTATAAAATCCTTTATCTCCAGGAATTACTTCAAAATCCTCTCCCGGAACAAAATAATCACTTATATACCTAGTGTCATGAATAACACTACGGCGGCTTAATACCCCTGCACAACTACTTAAAAATACTAAAAAGATAATAACCAATTGGCCCATATACATACTCCTTTTTTCCATTCACATAATATTTCGCCAAAGAGGGAAGTATTTAATAGATAGATAGTGGTAATTGTTAATAATTGCCTATACATATAAAAAACAAACCAAAATCATAAGATATAATCTCACCGACTTAATTAATTAGATATATTTTCCGATAGCTAACTTAGGGAAATTATATGAAATTTAGTCTATTTGGAATTAATTGGAAAAATATAAAGTGGCCTACACTTAATTTGTGGAGAAATATAGAAAATTATATAAATTCAAAACTTTCAAAGCTTTTTAGGCCCATAACTGAATTAATCAAAGAGCATGATATAAATATAACTTCCGATGAAAAATTATTTGACTGGAATAAAAGTAAAAAGGACATACATTCATTTATTCGCTCCACCTGTGGTCATCTAAGATTTTTTTTCACATATATAGTCTTACTCATCATAGCTCTACAAAGAGATGGATTTTCATATTCAAAACTAAAAAAAACTTTAGTAGATCAATATAAATTATATAAAGAGAATTATAATGTTGATATTAGAATATCCTCTACAGTATCAATTGCTACTATTGGTATAATATTATCAATATCAGCAATAGTATATTATAGTTTAAAAATCAAACATGGTATATCAAGAGAAATTGCTAGTAATGCACCTCCATCTCCTATAAATGTAAGATCTAAATATTACAAAGTAGGTGATAAAATTTTTAGTATAGATAGAATATATATTCCTAGAAACTTATCATATGATATTTATGGTAAACTCTCAAAGACAACTATAAAAGTTTATGTAGAAACTTCCAATAGATACACTAGAATTTTTTTTCATAATAATCACCAAATGGTTATAGATAGAATAAATACCTCTATGGAAACTATGGAAAAAGTTTTTCCTCTCACCCAAGATGGAAAAATAGTTATAAAAGAAAAAATAGAAAGAGAATTAAATGACTTAATAATGAAAAATAAAATAGAAGGAAAAATTAATAATGTATTTATTAGTGAGATAATATCAAATTAATTATCAACACCATTTTCTATTTCATTAATTAAATTTCGCATAGTAGCTTTACTAATCTTTAATACCTTGGAACTTTTTAATAGTTCTCTATCAAAATAATTAAATACATGATAGGCATATTTATTTCTCAATTCTTTCAATGAGAAAAAATTCTCATTAGACTCAACAGGAAAATCATTTACCAAAAGTTTTTTATCTATATCATCATAATACAACTTTCTATTTACAGATAAGATTCTCTTTCTCTCTAAATGACCTAAAAATTGCCTAATATTTCCATACCAATTTAAGGTTTTGTAAAATTTTACTAATCCATTAGAAAAAGTTACATCATGTTGAAAACAAAAATTATTTAATAACTCTTCTAAAAGAACAGGATTATTTCTAAGGGGTCTTAATTTTATTCTCTCTCCAGATATAATCCTATAAAAGAAATCTCTACGAATTAAATTTTCATCAACCAAGTCATCTAGGTTACGTCCTGAGGCAAATATGATTCTAGTATCACATTTAACCTCGTCTTCAGAACCAACTGGTCTAATCTTATTATCATCTAAAAATAAAAGTAACTTAGTTTGAATTTCAGATGATAAAGAATCTATTTCATCTAAGAATAATGTTCCTCCATTAGATAGTAAAAAAGCTCCTCTTTTATTGGAAAGTGCCCCTGTAAATGATCCTTTAATATGTCCAAATAGTTCCGATTCAATCAAGCTAGGCGAAAATGCTGATAAATTTACATGTATAAATCTACCTGTCCTTGCACTCTCTTTATGTATAATCTTTGCAAGTCTACTTTTACCAGTCCCTGTTTCTCCCTCAAGTAAAATATTTATTGATGATTTAAATACTTTTTTATAAGGCAGTAAATTTTTTTGTTCTTGTGATATTATCTCATTATTATCATTAAATCTTATTTTATTATATTCAATATCTATAATATCATCTCTTGAAACCAATGCTTTATAAACATAATTTCCATTTATTTTAAAAGGGTTTCCCTTCTTTAATTCTAACAAAAAGATAGAATCAATATCTGATCTATTAATAGTTGATAATTGAATCTCAAAATATTCATTACAAAATGACGGAAGATATATATTATTGCTATCAATTTCTATGAATTTTAAATTACTAGAATATATATTATAAACAGTCCTATTAAGCCTTATAGATTTTAACCTACCATGTATTGGAAAAATATCCATGTAACTTCCAATTTTTAAATAATCTTTACTGGCCATATTTTACCTTTAAATGCTATCTAAATTCTTATGAGTGACAGATTTACAACTAGCAATCCCCGTTTTTTGACAAGTCTGGCAGAAAAAGACGATGTCAACGCTTTGGCCACAAACTTTAGTAATTGTAAAGGATTCTGCTTTATAGGGAGATCCAATGTTGGAAAATCTTCTCTTATTAACTCTATATTTGGGAAAAAACTTGCATATATATCCAAAAAACCGGGAAAAACTCAATCTATAAATATTTTTACTTTTGAGCCTTTTAACGATAGAAAAATATCCACTCAATTCTATTTTTTTGATCTTCCAGGATATGGGCATGCAAAAGTATCCAAAGAAATGTTTAATAAATGGGATAAACTTATTGATAACTTTTTCTCCTTAATTAAAGCTAATAACAAAGTCTTTATCTTTCATCTGCAAGATATCCGTCATCCACAACAAAAAAGCGACAATCATTTTATAAAATGGATAAATTTTTTCAAAAATGAAAAAAATTTAATCTTAACCAAAATGGACACTCTAAAAAACCAAAGTGACAGATATAAGGCTGATAAATTTATAGAATTAATTAAAGCTCAGAAAATATATGATAATGTGTTGACTACATCCACAAAAGATATAAAAAGCATTAATAATTTGCGATCGTTTATATTAAATAAATTAGATTAGTTATATGGTTTCCACTCAACAGGAAACTGTTTGCGCCCATCAAAAATTTTTACTTTATTCTCTATTAGTTCTTCTAGAAATTCACCCGTTGGCGGATTTTCTTTAAAAATAAATTCTTTAATATCACTTATTCTAATTGGTCCCCAAATTTGTATTTCCATATAATCTCCAGACATATCATTAGTTCTAAAATTAAGCTTTTTTCTAGAACCTATCTCTATCGAATTACCCTTTGTACCATATTCACCCCTAGATAAAGCAAGTCTACCATTATTATATTTTTTATTAAAATTTGGTATGGACAACTCTCTAGCTTCCCACGGTAAAAACAAATCATCCCAACTTTCAAGCTCCATAACCTTACCTTGGTATAGACTATTATTAGCATACATATGACGTATTAAACTATCACCTGGAGTCCAAGTAATTCTATCCCTAATTTTATCTATATCAAAAATATAAATATCATCTCCATAATTCGCATAATTCTTAGTATCAACAGCTTTAATATTACTACTTGTTTTAGGACTCAATAAGCCATATTTAGGCTTAATATCATTATTAAGCAAAGAATAATCTTTAAAGCTCTTTCCAGACATTGAGGCCTCTGATACTTTTCTTTGTAACTCAGAATACCCTTCTGTAGTATTTCTTGTAACATACCTATTATGAATTCCTGTTTTAGGAATCCACCATCTTTTATCAGATGGTATTTTAATTGATATTTCAACATCTTCATCTCTTATTACATCTACAATATCTCCAAATAAAGAACGATTTTTATCTAAATGCTTTCTATATTCATTAAGACTTTTAAAACCAGTTGTATGAAATAAATCCTTCAAAATAACTTTCTGGTTACTTACAATCTCCCTAGCTTCAGATTTTAATTTTTCTAGATAATTACCTGTTTCTATCTTGCCAAGCTTAAATTGAACATTTTTTGGTAAATATAAGTTAAACTTTTCAACTAAAGTTCTAAAATAAAGTAAAAATTCTATTTCTAAAACCTTAAGATTATTAATTTCTAAAGTATTCTTTGAAAAATTTGTTAAAGTAGAAAAATGATTTTTATAAATCTGACTTTCAGCAAATACTCTTCCAAAAAAATCAATCTCATCCTTCTCTGTAGGAAAATTTATATTTTTTTTTATCTCTTCAAAATTAGTTAATATCTTCTTTAAATCCTCAATATCTTTTTGTCTAGGAACCTTTGAGCCTAAAATTCTTTCTGGAGAAATTTTAAAGAACTTATTAAATGATTCCTTTAATTGTTTTGCAGAAGCTTCATCATAAGAAGTCTCTTTAATGAGATTCATTAATAGCTTACTGCATGATTTTGCACTAGTCTTTGATGAGATACTTCGATATTTTTTATCAAACTTAAAATCTATACAAGAAATGAAAAAAAACAGAATTATAATTTTTACAAGTGGATTAATAAAATTCATCAGTTAATTTTCGGCATTTTTTCTTAATTGCTTTAACTTGCCTCTAATTTTTAAAGTAAGAATTACAGAAATTTTTACAATATTTAAAAATTATTACATTGCAACCTTAAAAAACCCTATTAGTTTTGTACGGTAATTTTATAGAAAAGATTAGAGGTCTTTTTTATTAGAAGAAAATTTAATATCATTTACTTCATCTTCAATAGAACTTAAGTTTTTCTTGTGCTTATCAATAAGTTTTACTAATTTTTTAGCTTCAGGATTATCCCAACTTAAATTTCCATTTGCTATTTCACTTGATACTAGAATTCCCAATGATTCATAAGCATCCTTTAACTCAGAATTTGTTTTAGATGCAAAAATCATCTTTTTTCCAATATTAGTAGCTTTAACAACTTCTTCCTGACAATTTTGCAGTATAGACTGAATTTTATACGACCAGTTATTATTTTTAGTCTGTTTTTTACTCATGTAGTCACCTAATAAACTTGAAAAATTCTAAACTAAATACCTAATTAATACAATAAGTATTTAAAAATAACTTTGCACAGTGAATAAAAAGATTAAAACTCATAAAAATTATACTTAACCCTTGTTAATGATTGATAAAAAAAGTTAATTAGTAAAATATGCAAATAAAGCCGGAGTGATGGAATGGTAGACATGACGGATTCAAAATCCGTTGACCGCAAGGTCATGGGGGTTCAAGTCCCTTCTCCGGTACCACTTGTCAAGCTATTCGAACACACTTTTTTAGGAGTTTTAGGAAAATTTGCTAGAACTCCTAATGAATCTTGGCCAGCATAGTAATAAATCTTTACACTATCGACTCCAATTTCAATTGTATATACCAAGCTTTTTATAATTTTAGACATATCTTCAGCTTCAACTGAATCTTTAAAATTATCTTTTACAAATTTTATTTTAACTTAAAGGAGATCCATGTCTGTTAATACATGATCAAAATAATATTGATACTTTGCCATCCACTGCGAAGGGAGAAGAGCGGTTTCATCTTAATAATTAGTGGGCTTATCGGTTTATGTTGGAATATCTACAAGCACCCTGAGAACAGAATTGATGGAAGTTCAATTAGTTTATTACTTTGCTTCTTTGTGGGAATAGCTTTACTTTTTGAACCTGAAAGAGTAACTCTACCCTTTATAGACATTAAAGAAAAAGCAAATCAAGAGTACAAAGAAATTCAAGATATTAAAAAAGCATCAAAGGAAATCCTTGCTATTCAATTATGGAATTCTAGTCAATTACCTAATGAAAAAACTAAAAAAAATAAGTACCAAAGGGCAATTAAAATATTTGAAAGCCTTTATGGAACTAAATATAAGCACATTATAAAAATACTGTCAGAGGAAAATAAGTTATTGATGACAGAAGAAGAAAAACGAAATTTTAATTTTGATTCCTTGGAACCAGCATCTATTTTACCTTATTCGAAGAAATTAAACAATGAAGCTTCTGAAAAAAATTAAACTATTTCCCCGTTAAAAAAGAAAGAGTATTAAATAAAAACTCTATAAATTAATTTAGAGATGAAGTTACATCCTTGATAATAATTTTTATTTAATCCAAAGCTTAAGCTAAACATACCAGATTTAACCAAACTCTTTTTGCTCTTTAAGCTTATTAATTCTATCCTCATTATCTTTCAGTGTTCCACTATTATAACCATGTTTATAACTCATTGTTTTCTCTATTTCTCGATACTCTTTTTCAAGAATTTCATTTTTAGTTATATAATCTTTGTCTTGAGCATAAATAATTGAGAAATGCATATCTTCCAGATTTGCTTCTTGTAAAATTGTATTTCCATGAGATTTGTTGGCATAAGCTTCCATTCTCTGAAGTAAGCCATTTTCTCCGTAAGCTGATCCAATATACATCTTTCCATTTTTTTTATTAACCCAACGATATACGGCCCGAACATTTGACCAATTATTCTTATAATCTGGATTAAGAATAGCACTCTTAAGCTCACTGAAAGATAGTATAACTTTATTATGACCAGGATATGTCCCTATGGAATTTTGTATATGCTCATTAATAACATCAATCTTTTTAACTTTAATAAAATTTCTCCCAACCATCTCTTTAAGATGAATAACAAGTTTACCAATTAGACAGTCATATGCATTGAGGATTTTTTTGCACTTGTAATCTCTGCCTTTCCCACCTTCTACTATATCATTCTGAGTATTTTTGTAAATTCCTGCATAGACATATTTGTTCTCGTCTTTTTCAATTTTTACCCATGCTACTGAGATATCATCTTTTTCTCCTAATCTTTTATCTGTACTAGACTGATAACTTTGGTATTTAGAAATATCTTTTTTAGTTTCAAGTGTATGCATAACTTCTAAGTTATAAGTGTGGTAAACATGCCAAACTTTACTTTTTTTAGATTTCTCCATAGCTAAATCATGTATTAGATCACTTATAAACTTACTCATAATTTGCTCCTTTTTTATTTAGGTATTTTTTATCGTCTATATAGAAAAAAACTTTAAACAAAAAATCTACCCCCCCCCCCCCGAAAAATGACTCCAATAAATTATATAAAAATTAAAAAAATTATTTTTTTATAAGGTTTCTACTAAACTGTGCTAACTTTAATGCTTTAGTTTTAGTTGATACCATAGTCATAGCAACAATAGGAGTAAGTGAACTTGTAAAAGCGGTAAAACCTGTCCCTACAATACTTCTAACAACAAGCGGAGTTGCTACCATACAAAGGGCAATGACAAAGTTTGCAACAATCAATGTCAAGTAATGTCCCTCTAATTTAAAAACATCTGCCCAAGATAGAGACTTTAAAACAACAGAAAGTATCGCCCAAACAACTTTCCAAGAGGCGATCTCAATCATACTTTTAAAGAGATTAATCGTCATTTTAGGACAAAACACATGAAACAGCAGTATTATAGGCGAGAGTATGGTTAAAAATGACCAGCTAAAGTGATAAATAGCAATCATTATAAATCTAGCACAATAGAGTACTAAATATGATAGATAAGATAAAGCTGAGATCATCATATCACCAAATACCAGCAAGCTTTTAAAGGTTGGACTTTGATAGTTTTTCATCTTTGCACTTGCATTTTGCATTAAGTTTTCAAGTCCACTCATATCATCAATTCTATCAGCTAAACCATTTGTTATATCTAAAATAGCTTGAGTAATTTCAGGAAAAGAGATTAAAAGAATACTTCCTATAAATATTCTTTTAACTTTTTCAATAAAATCTCCACTTCCACTAAACCAAGTTATTATAAGAGCTATAGCAAAAAACAAAGGCAATATTAAAAAGTAAACATTTTTTAAATCATAATATAGTCTTTGGACAGTGGGAGCTAATAGTTCAAAATTATCCATATTGCCCCTTTTTTTATATTTTTTTTAATTTTATTAAAAAGAGTTTAGATTATAGCTGTATTTTAAATTATCAAAGGCATGACTTAATTCTGAGTATTGCACTTGAAACTGACGAGAGTTTAATTTATTTTCTTTATTGTGAAAAGCTAACCTTTGGGTTTGAATTTTCAAAAGTGAAGCATTGGTTCTTAAAATTTGATTTAACACATGAATCATCACCGCTTGTCCTTCAAGTAATGTTTTAGTTGCCCCTGTTTTAGATGCTCTATGGGCGTAGTGTTTGATTTTTTGAGCTTGTACATCAGTTTTGTTTGCATACCTAAAGGCTTCATTGTGCAGATGAAAGCTTTCAGCTACCGTTAAATCAGTCTTTTTTTGCAGTTCAGACTCACTTGTTTTGGGAATCCTTCCATATAGATTTTTTACTGCATCAATGCTTTCATTTAAATTTTTAAGTTTAAAAAAAGTTCCTGCCTTTAGTGTTTTATTTATTGTATCTTCTACATACATAGCTTGGTGCAGACCACGATTGGTGTTTTGCAAAAGTTTTAAAGTTTCCTTGTTTGTTCCTGTTATCTTTTGTAATTGAGTGAGCTGAGAAATTGATTGTTGTAATATTTTTGAAAGATAGATTAAATCTCCTCCCCACCAAGAGAAAGTAGGTGTTGAGAATAAATATAACAATATAAAAGTTGTTTTTTTCATGTTAACTCCTTATTATTTTACAATTTATTTAGCCTAAGATTTTGTAGGCCATATAGTCTTTATGTCTAATTGATATTTCTATTATAATTAAAATAGTATTAACAATATCTCTAAAAGGAGGTGATACATTTATGCAAATAAGACATGGAATAACAAATGATTCCAAAAGAAGAGAAGCTGAGTTAAGAAATCACTATCATGGATTTAAAAATTTTAGAATTATAAAGAGATTTTCAAGTAAATCAGCGGCTCAAGCTTGGGAAAATGGAAAATCCAATGCTCATCCGGGAGGACCAAAAACTTCAGGACCTTATTATGGATATTCTCATGAGTACACTAGAAAAAAATAGGTTTATTTTTAAATTAAAGGTTTCCAACTTTAATAGTTAAACTAGGATAAGTTGGAAAACCCTTTTAATTAAGTTAAAAATTATTACAAATATGTAATTCTGAAGTATATATTATTCTTGAGAGGAAATAAGCTTCTTAAATTTTATTTGCAAATTATAAGGACAAGGACGATTACTATTTGGATAATTAACATATTGTTTAAGATCAGGATAAATTTCTAAAATAGTCAAAAGAATATCTTTGTATTTTTTATTTTTATCACCCACACTAATTAAGAACTCATCTACATTTTCATTATAGATTTTTATCTCTTTTGCAATCCTTTTATCTTCTCTATCCTGTCCTTCTTTCTCATCGATAGCGTCTTTTGCCATTGTTGCTGTCTTCTCTAATGTATTAAAATCACTTTCATTTATTTTATCGTCCTTTACTTGTTCATCTTTGAATTTACTAGGCTCTGTAATTTCTTTTTTATCCTTTTTATCTTTTATATCTATTCTTGGCCCTGTAGGTGCTACTATTGCTGTAGGATCATCTATATCTTTTGGTTTTTCTATGGCAATAAAAGGTCCATAATCAGGAAAAATAGAACCTCTTTGAGCTTTAGGGGTTTGTATAAATCTTCTAGCTTCATTCCAATCCATACCCATGGCATATTGTCTAGTCCCCTTATCTTCATCTAAATATGCATTTCTCTCTCCTTCATACATATTTAAAACTCTATTTTTCTCACGCTCATCCATAGCTGTATATGCAACCTTATGCTCAAGTGATAAATTCAAAAATATCTCTCTTTCATATCTTCCCATATTAAAGTAGCTTTTTCTCTCGTTAGAAGTTAATTCATACAAAGCTAGTGCATTATTATCGTTACCTATGTTTTCTGCTAATTTACTATTATCACCTAACATGGCTAACTTTTTTAAATGATCTGTTGTTAAATTTTTCTTTATTGTAGCTCTATTAACAACATCTCTAGCTCCATCAAAGTTTTCTCTTATATTATTTTTTACCACTAATTCTAGATTTTTATCTTTAACATCATTAACACTTGGTAAATCATTGGTAATTAGCTTTTGAAAATTTGTCAAAATTCCATGTCCAAAACCTTCTCCTCTTCTGCCTTTACATAATCTTTCACTTAAAGTATCTACATCTACTTTAGGGCCACAAAGATTTTCAGCATCAGGAATTTTACAAGTAACAGGTGTAAAGGTACATACACTTTTATCAGAGGATTTTGTATTTAATGTAAACTTATTGCAGCCTTTTTGATCATTTTTTTTTGCCTTTGCCAGTACTGCTCTTATAAGTGAAACTCCATAACCTTTAGGATACATGGTATCTAGTACATAGCTTCCATTAGAACTTAAAACTCTAGAAACCAAAGCGGCAAACCCCGAAGTAGCATAAGAGGTTCCATAGGAAAAATGCACATCAAAGTTTGTATAATCACCACTTTTTCCAGTGGCCGAAGTCAAAAGTGCATCTGCCGGAAGTGCTATCTCTCCAGCAAAGTAGCTATAACCTCCTCGCCATGGAGTCATATAGGCAGAGTTTCCCGTAACACAAATTACATCTTCGAATATACAAGGTGATGATCTTTTAAATAAACCCCTTTGAATACTATTTATTATAGGGACATCAGCATCATTTCCTGCGGCAGCTACTAAAACAACTCCATCTTTGCGAAGCTCTTTTAATAGTCTTCTCATCTCATTATAATCATCATCTCCTGCAACAAAATCATCTGTACCAAAGCTCATACTAACAATATCTGCTTTATCTTTATAGTATTTATTATTTAAACTTACTGCTTCTTGGCATTTTTTATTTTTATCTACCACATCAGAGATAGCAATTTCTTTATTTAATCTATTTGCAACAAAAGCTCCAATATCATCAGAAGAGCAACCTAGATGACTTAATACATCTCTTAAACAACCCCAATCACCTAATCCCTTGAGATGATTTTCTCCACAATGATCACCTAATTCAATTCCAAAGTTTTTCTTTACAGATTTATTAACATTTGCTTGCAAATTTCTATTATTCTCTAAAGTTTTCTTTAATCCTCTATTTACTCCTTTAAGTTCACTATCAAATATATCTATTATGGCTGGATGAGTGTGTGTTTTATACATTATAACAGATGCTTTTTCTGCATAACCAACAGTAGTTTGAGCTCCTGCTATTTCATCAGGCTTTACTCTAGCACTGACCATATTTGCTGCCATACGAGTTCCATGCCCCATAAGCCCTTCACCTCTATCTTCAGCTCCTCCTTTTTGCTCAACCTCTTCTGTTTCATTATTTGCCGTAAAATCTCTAAAATCTGCTTTTCTAAGTCTTAGAGGAATGTACTCATTGTAGAGTTCATTTGTTTTTTCTTCTGCCTGATCTCTTGTAATATTTTGTTTGCTCATTAGATTTTTTATAAAACCCTCTCTATCTTTTTTAATTTTATCTTTTATTTTAAGTTTTTTTATTGTCTCTGCATCTTCATATAGCTCTGGATGAACTTTATATTTTACAATTCCATCTTCATCTTTTTCTTTTGCATAAGTCATTCCTACATCAGGAAGTACTATGTTTTGGCCTCTTCCTTGAGCGTCTGGGTGCAGAGATTTTAATAGTGATCTTGGAAATTTATTTGTTTTTTCTAATTCTTCATATCTATCTCGGGCAAGCTTTACAATAGCATCATCAGAATAACCACCATTTTTATCTTTTTGAAAAACCCCTGTCATTATATGATTCCAAATAGAATTACATGGATTTAATGGGCATGTGCTTTCAAGATTTGTTGGCACATCTTTTTCTTTACACACTTTTATTCTATCTCTATTGGCAGTAGATATACATACTGCTGTAACCTGTGCTGATTTTCCAAACTTATTTTTAATTTCATAGTTTTTATCAAAGAAAGATATTACTTCAAAACCTTTATCAATTTTATTTGCACTTGTTGATAATTCTTTGCTATTACAAAACTCTTTGCTTAAATATTTTAATTTATCTTGGTCTTTACAACTTTGATTTTTATTGTATTGATTCTTAAAAACAATTGCAGTGTAAGAGCATTCAACATTAAAGTCCTTATCATTAATTTTATTTAAATCTGGATGACATTGAATATGAGCAGGCGTGGAAAATTCTTTTGTATTATCAGCTAACGCTAGTGCTCTATCTCTGCACATAGGAGCACTGTGAACTCTATTATTTATTAACATCAGTCCATTTGCTATATTGTTTGCATATTCAACACTGTCTATATAATCTTTAGTAATTGTTTTATATGTATCAACAGAGGCATTATATATAAGATAAGCTTTATTTTCTCCTAAATATTTTATCGTGGCATTTCTTCCTGTATTGCTTTCATAGATTTTTCTAAATTCTTCTCCTGAAACCTTTCCATAAGGTGAACAATCATCTTCTTTACAAACCGAAACAAATAACTTTCCATCATCTGAATATTTAAAGCTATATCCAGCTATAGCATTATTATAAATAAAAATTAAAAATAAAAATGTAAATATTTTTAACTTTATTAGCATTATTAGTATTAATTTTCATAGGCATCTTTAAGTTCATTCACCGGTGCAAATTCTACTTGTTGCCATTGTTTTAGATCTATCGTGCTACTACATCCATATTCAGTGCAGAACCTACTTGGCAAAAATCTTTTATTGCTTCTACACATTACTTTGCTTTCATCTTCTATATGACAAGTTCCCGAACCTGTGGCAATTTCATTGGCATTTTCTGTGACTCTTTTTTGATACTCATCTCTATCACCATATATTATACTAAATGCCCATCCTCCCATAAAACTATCGACAATCTTTTTACCCTTTTTATAAACACTCATTAGCTCATAATCAGGTTTTAATCTTACAACTCCTGATCCTTTTGGATATTTTGGATGAGGAAGTGCTTCTGGTGCAAGCCACATCATTTTGCCATCATCCATAGGGTTACTATAATTTACCATGGCAAGTTTTAATTTATGTCTTTTTTTAAATTCAATTATCTCTGGTGGATTTAGTTTCCCATTTCTAGATCTGTCTATATCCATAAATCCCATTGCAATTCTATCATTAGTCATCATTCCCCAACACCACACTTGACCGCTTTTATGAAGAGCACAGCTAAAATATCCAGTTACAGCAATGTCAATTATTCCCTTGGGAAGTCCTACAACTTTATTTGGTTTAGTAATGTGTTTTTTTCTAATAAAAGCTTTAACTCCGACTCCTACACTTGCATCACTATCTCTTCCCCAACAATAAACTTCTTCGTCTTTTATAGCACAGCCATGTCTATTTTTTATTGCAACCTTTGTAACTCCGTATTGCATACCTTTAATGGGAACTATTTTTGTATTGGTTGTTTTTTTGGCTTTGTTATATTCCTCTAATGTAAAAGGACAAACATAATCAGGATCTCCCCAACAATACAACGCTCCAGATTTTGCAAGTTTATTATCTGCCTTAATGGCACAAGCACACCAACTTCCAGTTTCAACATCTATTATATTTTTATCTACTACTGGAATTTTTATTGCTCTCTTTATAGACATATATGGAAACACTGGCCCTAATTTTCTAGAATCCCCCCAACACCAAACAGCTCTATCTTTAATAGCACATCCATATTCTCCACTTTGAGGAAGTACAATCTTAGTAACTCCTCCGGTATGTAATCCTTTTGGAGGATAAGCATAACGAATTTTTTTCTTGCCTTTTCCATAACTATAACCATTTACTGCAGAGTTATTTCCCCAACAATAGGGAATATCTCCAATGATTAAGCAAAAATTATCCCGATCAACTCCATTTACAATATTATGAATCCTAGCTTTATTTTCTGCTAGTGCCATATCAATAATAAAAAGACTAATAATAAATAAAAGAGTAAATTTTAGTTTCATATAAATACTAATTATATTAGATGGCATAGTTTTTATATATACGGAAAAATTGATTAAAAACTTAACCACTCAAGTATTATTATCTTCAAAGTTAGTTGTTGCAATTTTATATTCTTTATCAGAGGGATGTATTCTAATAATAGCACTACTTTCGTTATTAATCATAAAAGCTTCAGAATATTCTCTTTTTCTGCTTTTTAAAGAAGATATTAATGAAATTTCTTTTTCATTTAATTTTAAAATATCTTTTATAGGTCTTAAATCTCCTTTTTGCATCAATATAAACTTTGTAGCAGTGTTATTTAAAATAGCAGGTCCAATTTCATGGGTTTTAATCTCTTCAATTCCTTGAGTAATAAATGTAATTCCTGCTCCTGCTTTTCTTAGAGTTCGCACGCAATATTCCATAAAATTAGAGCTAGACCTTCCCTTTAAAAGTTCCCAGCATTCATCCATTAGAATTCTCTTTTTCTTAGTAGAAGTATTACCATCGCAAGCTTCAACTCTATCTAAAATAAAATCGGTTATAATTAAAATCATAACAGCTTGCAAATCAGGAAAATTTGATAATCCTTTTAAATCAAACACTACAAAGTCATTTTGTTGATCAAAGTTTAAATTTGTATCAAGTAACCTTCCATATGGTCTATCACCTGTCCAAGAATAAAGCATCTTAGAGTATTTAACTAAAGATTCATCATTTGAATTTTTCAAAAGGTTGCAATAATCTGTTAATCTGGGATTTTTAACTTCTTTATATAATCTATCAATTTCTTTTTCAAGAAGTGCCTTTTGCAACTTTGGAAGTTTTTCTCCTTCTTCATCTGTTAATAAATTCTCAAGCATAGCAAGTAGAAATTTAACTTTTCTAGGTGAGGGATAAGATTCTGTCTTTGATAACTTAAAGGGATTAAATGCAACCTCCTTTTTTTGATGAAGATTTGGTGGAGTAATGTCCACATATTGACCTCCTATAAGTCTGCAAAGCTTTCTGTAGCTTCCACCAATATCTATAATAAAGTTTATACAATCCTCTTTTATTGATTGAAGTAAAATAAGATTATTTAAAAAGCTCTTACCTGAACCGCTACTTCCTGTTACAAGGCAATTATAATTTAAAAGCTTGGAGTTAAATGGATCATATTTAACTAATGTTCTTTGTCTATTTCTAAAGAGACATATTGGTTTTTGATCATCTCCACGATAGCTTTCATAGATAGGTAAAAAATCAGCTAAATTGTTTGTTTTTATTTTTTTAGCTCTCGCCATAGCAATATTGCCAAGTGGAATAAGAGTTTTAAAAACTTTAAATGAGGCTATATTTTCCTCTAGTAGCTCACCGCCATTTAAAGCTCTAAAAGCATTAAGTAATTTTTTTGCTTTAAAGCTCAAAGATTCTTTGTTTTTATCTTTGACTACAATAGCTAGTTGAAATGAAAATATCTTCTGCCCAGATTCAATAAGCTCTGTTAGAAGTTCCTCTGTTGAGTCTGCCTGTGCCTGACTTTCTAAATCATGAGCTTCTCCATTTTTAGAAATACTCATAGAATGAGACATTCTTCTTTTCATTTTCAAAAGCGAGAGCTCTTTTTCTTGCTCTGGCAGCTTTATATGAATAAATAGTGAAAAGTTCAGTGGCAAATTAATTAGCTTTGATACAAGAGTGCTTTGAGTGTATTCAGGCATAGACTTTAGCGTTAAAACTCTGTGATAGTGCTCATCATAAAAAATATCCTTATGTTGAATAATAAAATCAGAAAACAAAAGACTCTCTCTTGGACTTTGCTCTAATTTATTATTGTGTTCTTTTGGCAGTGGTATAAATTTGCATCTTTGAGGGTTTAAAAATTTATATAACAAGTTTTTTATTTGATATTTGTCCAGTCTTTTAGCCTTAACTCTCATATCATCTAAGTTGTTTGAAATTGTACCAGTTAGTTGATTTAGAGCTTTTAATCTTTTTTCATGTTCTTTTTTTGTAACACTATTAAAGTGACTTTTGCTTTTAAAAAAATTAAATAAATTTCCCTTTATTTTATAATTACCTGCTCTTTTATAAATAAAAAGATAAATATCTTTTGTAAAAATGTCTTCTTTTTTAATGCTGTTCTTTAGCATTTTAATTCTATCTTCAGAGACTTGATTTATTTTTAAATTAATGGATTTAAATCTTTTATGCTCTTTTATCTCTTTGTAAAAGTTTGAATGACTATCAATAAAAAAACTAACCTCTGTACTATCACAAAGTCCATTTAAAAAAGAGCGAAGCTTTAGGGTTATAGAGTTTAAACTATTATCATCTAATACTTCAATGCTTAAGCCTTGTAGCTTTAGACCTTGAACTAAAGTGCTATCTGATAATGCTACAGAATTTTCAAAGAAGTCCCAAAAAGGAAATTCATGTACTAGTAGGTGTTCTTTTTGAAACTCACTAAAGTCTTTTAGCTTTGTTGATGTTGGTTTGTTCATAAATCTCCCTTTTAAAATAAGGTTTATACTGTTTATCAGAGAGATTTGCTGAGAAGATGCTTGGATTTAAAATATATGATAATTTATCTTGGAGATAATTTTCTGGTTTTCCTTTTTTTGTTAAATATAGTGTTAAAGAAATAGCAATTGTTCCAATATATACCAAGGGTAGCTTTAGAGATGTTTGACCAAATAAGAAATTACTTATTGATAAATATAGAAATATCAGTAGCAAATCTGCAAGTTCAAAGCCTAGAAGTTTTGTTTTTGATTCAAGACTTCTAGGAATTTTTGATATAAGTAAATTCATATAAATCCTTTTAAATATTGACAAGTTTAGTAACAAAAAGTAGTTTTGCACTTAATCATGAATATAGAAATATTTGTTTCACATTCTGATAAAGATAAAAAAGATTTAATAGGACTAAGAGAGAAATTCATTAGGCATAATATTAAATTTTTTTTGGCCCACGCCGATATAGAAAGTGGCTCTAATTATATTAGATCAATAAAAGATAAATTAAAAAGTTGTGATGTTTTTTTATTGTACTCCACTAGTGCTTCCAAAAAAAGTTTTTTTTGTAATCAGGAAATAGGCTGGGCATTAGCACTAAAAAAACCATTTATTATATTAGGCAACAGAGATACAAGAGATTTTCATTGGGGACTCATGCCTACACAACAGTCTTGTGGTGTATTGCATGTTCCATTTAATGAAGATAACACTAATGAAATATTTAACAAAATTCTTAATAATTTAACGAATATGAATATTTTAGGAGAAAATCAAGGTAAAAATATAACATATCTAAATACTTTAAAAAACAAAGGATACGACGGATTTCATATGTATATTCCAGAAAAAATTATATATAACTATTCTTATCAAGATATTTGTAATTTTTATTTAAAAGATAATAAAATCAACCTTATTCCTGATGCTTGGAATGATAATGGATTTAATACAACATTTTCATTATGCTATGGAAGAGAAATAAATGGCGAAATTAAAATCTGTCATAAAAATCAAGGAAATGGTAAATCTACATACACAAAAAATATTATAGATGAAAACTTTATGTGGTTATCAAATGATTTTTTATCCTACTCCGAGATAAGTATTGAAAATGAATTGGATTATGCTGTACATTTTCTTCTTAGAAACTGTAAATTGAATAAAAACTTTGCTAGAGGATTTATGGCATCTTCTGTAGTAAAATCTTCTCTTTTTAGAGGTAACAATTCAGGTTTTGAGGATATGTTTTCAACAGCAAATTAATTCATAATATTATAACAATCTATTAATATAGTTCATTAATAAAGAACATTGATAAATAAGATATTCATTTTCGTTTTCATCTACTTTGCTTTTATGTTTGCTATTATCATTGAAGTAATTATCTAAATACCCGAAAGTACTAAAAATGACCTTTCTTATATCTTTATCACTTTTATTATTTTTTAATGTTTTTCCCAACTCTTTAATGTTTTCTTTAAGGCCTTTTTTATTTTCTAGCTTATATCGCAAAAAACTCTCTATAGTTTTACGCAGTCTTTCTGCTGA
The DNA here is from genome assembly GCA_965243505.1 of Bacteriovoracaceae bacterium. Taxonomy (GTDB): domain Bacteria; phylum Bdellovibrionota; class Bacteriovoracia; order Bacteriovoracales; family Bacteriovoracaceae; genus CBDEVA01. The sequence goes on from CBDEVA010000007.1 coordinate 70,984, forward strand.
GTCAGTATATTTCTTTTGTTCAAAAAACTTTAAAGCTTCTACAAATAACTTATTTTCATCATTTCTCAGAAAAGAAAGAGCATGGTTGACGACTCTCTTGTCTAAGAGTTCTTCTCCTGATTTATAAAAAAATATATAACCTTTATTATCTTTTCCTAAGCGAAAGTTTACTCCTGAAGAATATTCAATCAAAGTTGATATTTCTTTAAATAAATATTCATTCAAATTATCTTTTCCATATTCTTTAGATTTTTCTAAACTATGAATAACTTCTATACATCGAAGAAACTCAGAAAACTTCAATTGTTTTAAGTAGTTTATAATTGTTATTTGTTTAGGCTCGCCACTTTCTAAGAGAATTTCATCGTATACAGTAACTTCAGTAAATTTTGGCTCTATAGCATAATATTGACAAAAACTTATATGACCTTCATTTGTCACTAAAGAATCAATGTTGTTAAGAAGATAAAGTATTCTTTTTTTAAATCCTTTAAAAGCTTCTTCTGGCGTATAATCGCTAGAAATATTCCAGCGTTTATTAAATTTTTCCCTATGATCTTCTAAATTCATATAGCACTAATAGACTGCAAAACTAATAAAGTCAACAATACTCTGAACTCCAAACCCAATAGCAGAGCCAATCAAAGCATAGATAATATGTTGTTTGGCATTGGGATTGCCTGTAATAAAACTAAATGTAGCAATAACTAAACCAATAACAGATACAAGAGGTAAAATTACTCCAATTAGCTTTGTCTTTATACTAATCAAAGACGCCTCAAGTCCTGCAAATGCCACCCCTTGTATTAAAACAAGAAGTGGAACTAAAAGTTTTATATATTTTTTTAATTTAATCATTTTAAATCTCCTTATGCCAAAGAACCTACAGATATTTGTTCTGTAGGCTCAAGTCTCATATAAATATCATCACTATCAAAAAAGTCCCATTTAAGCCTCATAAGACCAGCATTTTCTCCCATTAAAATAATTCCCTCTCCAACACTATTCCAGTAATACTTTCTATCTTCTCTTTGGCTTATCTCTCTAGTTAAAATTACATATTCATACTTATGAGAGTTTTTACTCTCTGGCAGAAGAAAGAATCTAGCTCCTATCATGGTCTTTATAAATATATGGTAAGTATTAATTCCCTTAAACAGTCTTGCTTGCCCAAGAGTTCTCTTTTTAATAATTCTGCCATTTCTATCTTTTATACCTTTGAATATTTCAAAAGATTTATATTCTAGTGGATTATTTTTATATTTATTAATATCAACAATATTTGTATTCATTAAAAATTCTCCTTTTTTGTCAATTAAATAAATTGTCAATGGTCTTATCTGTGCCATCATCATCGAGGCATAATTGCATAAATTCTTTGAATTTTAGTGGAGTACAAGGATTTGATTGATGAATTAGCTTTATTAAAAAATGCCTATCAAACTCTGTCCCTAACAACGCAAAGTTATCTAACAGCTTTTTTGCCTCTTTTTCTCTTTTGTTATAAGTGATGTAAAAAGGCATCTTCTTCTCTTTTGCAGAAATTGTAAAAATATTAAAAACAGCTATAGTAAAAATTAAAAGTTTTTTCATAAATTCTCCTTTTTTTAATTTATGTTTAAGCGACATCTTCTAAATAATAATCAGGGTCTTGGTTTAGAAGTTCTCTTAGTTCATTTAAAGTGCTATTTAAGATGCTATAGGTTTTGTGCCAGGAAATTCCCAAGAATCTAGCAATTTCTAAAATGCTCATGTTTTCCCAAAAGCGACAATAAATTATAATCCTTTCTCGCTCTTCTAAATCTTCAAGGGCGTAGTTTAATCTTTCCTCAAGCAACATAATTTTCTCCTTCTTTTTGAGGTTTAAAAAAAGAGTCACAAGAGTTAGTTTTTGAAATGGATTTTAGGGCGTCAGACACACTTCCGCCCTCTATATAAGGGGACAGCGGCACCAAAATTGACTTAAGTCTTTGTAATCCTTGTGTTTTGATGTTTCTAATCGCTCTTCGAGAAGTCCCCATTTTTTCAGCAATTTCCTCATCAATTAAGTTGTCCCAAAAGAGCATTTTTAACACCTTTTTTTGTTTAAAAGTTAGGTTTTTAAATGCCTCCTTTAGCTTTAAAATTAGATCATTATTTTCATCACTTTTCTCATAATCTTCCCATAAAAAGGGATTTTCTTCTTTTAGCTCTTCGTATTTTACCGGATGAATTAGAGATTCAGATCTTTGGTGTTCTAGAGTTTGTAGATACTCTTCCCACTTATTATGTGTCCAGCCTTTAGATTCTGACCTTAAATTTGCTAGTTGTTTTTTGTTTAATTTTTCCATTTAGATCTCCTTTTTTTAGTCTTTATTTTCAAAATAGAGATATGCCTTGATTAACCATTTTGGCGTTTTTATTTATTCGCTTTGGTTAAATCAAGTAAAAAATGCTAATGATTTCAAATAGTTTACAGGGTTGTAGAAATGATGCACTGTCTTGACTACATATCTACAGAGTTATATACAGAGTTGAACAAAATTTAAGTGATTTTATACAACTCTGTAGATTAATTATCTTGTAGGAGTTGATTATATAAAACCACTTTTATATAGAGATAAATTAAATAAAGGAGTTTTATGTTAGAGACTACAAGTAAAAACAATAAAACATCTGTTAACTCTTATATTAATGATAATGAAAACTATATAGACCATTGTAAAGTTGTATTTGAATTAAAGACTTTACTTGAGAGCTATATAGAAAACAAGTCAAATGTAAGCGTTAATGGATTTTGTACTCAGAACAATTTAAGCTCAAGTACAGTATGGAATCTTTTAAAAGGCATTACAGAAAAGAGTATCTCTGCTGAAATTGCCAGAAAGATTGTATTTGGTATGAATAGGGGAAAAAGAGTTGGAGATATTTTGCAAAACCTTAATGGACATCTTGGAAAATTTTTAAGAGAAAGATATTCATCTATGATTTTATCAGATATGGAAAGCTCTCCTGTTGAGTCAATCTCCTTTGATACTAAAAACGCTCGTATAATTGCAGTATTAGCTCACAATGAAGGTGGAACAACTAGAGAAGAAGTTGAGGAGACATTAGATAAGTTTGCATTAAGCGATCTAAAGAAAATGTTAAAAGAAGGGTTTTTAGTTGAAGATGAAAATGGAACTATAACAGGAAAAAAAGAAAATCTTGCTATAGACAATGAAACTACTAAGAAGTTAATTAAAGATGTTACTTATTTTTCTAAATTTCCTGAAACTTCTGATAGTCAAATTAAGTTTTTATGTCATAAGTTAACTCCAGAGCAGGTAAAAAGACAAAAAGTTATTATTGATGAAGCTATTATAAAGCTAAGAAAGCTGCATAAAGAATCTCATCCTAGCTCTAAAAAGAAAGTTCACTCTTATGTTACTCTTATGGCAGACACCTTAGAGCAACCTGATATTGAAGGAGGGTTACAATGAAAAAGATAATTGTTTTGTTTTTGTTGTTTTTATCTCAAATGGTTCTTTCTAACATTGAGTTAGATTATATTGATGATTATAATAATATTATTTATCTTTATGATAGCTCTAATAATACCTATATTATTTATGATATATCAGGTTCTACTTATGAAGATTTGTCCATATTAAATAATGAAGAAGTTGAGAATTACGAAAATTTGGTGAAAAGAGATTTTGGTGGAACTGAGGGTGGAGGCTAAAATAATATTTTATATTTATAAACTTATAATTTAAGATCAAAATTATTATCTAAATAATATGAATATATTTGATTACAGGTTTCACCTAGCATCTATAAAACTAAAGTGGACTTCTTTTGAAAAAAGATCTATCAATGCATCAGAGTTAGAAAATATTTTAAAAGACATATTAAGTAAACTCAGAAAGACTATAAGCAATAGCTCTAATATAAAAATACAGCTTAATAATAAGTACAAAGATAATATATTAGTTTTATATAAAGGGGATTGGTTTTTTGAAAGCTTATATCGTTCTGTAGAGTATGCAGGAAGGCATTATAATCCTAATTTTAAACATATATTACTAGTGAATAATATGGAAATAGATATTGCACAAAATACTAATATTAAATTTGAAAATTCAGATTTTGATATACCGATTATTTTTCTTAATAATAATATTATTGGTGGCACCTTAAATATAAGGTATAGTTGTTCAACATTAATATTATTTTTATTAAATAAAATATATTGCTCTATACACATTGGCAGTACAACAAGAACTGTTCTTTATTGCTTTTTATATAAAAATAATATTAAAGAAATCAAAACTATAACCGATTATGATAATGATGTAGTTGACTTTAAAATATTAAAAAATAATATCTCAAAAATATATTTTAGTACTGGAAAAATGCTTAATGTAGAAATCACAGGAGGAAATAAGATTGGATATATACATATAGCTCCAAGATTAGAAAGTTATCGCTTTGGATTGAAAGAGCACATAAAGCATAATGGAATAGGTGAGGTCATTCACAATTTAATAAAATTGCGCAAAACCAGAAAAGTTGAAGATGATAGTGTTCAAGATATGGCATTAACTAGATTAATAAAAATGATGCAACATGATGATCTAAAAAGAACAGGAAGATTTGATAACTTACAGGATAGATTTATTTTTTTTGTATCAAAATGGTTTACAGCATATGATTCGTCTTGGATTAGGCCATTAGGTATTCTAGTTATTGTTACATTTTTCTTTAGCTTTTTGCCTATAGAAATCACTGGAAATACACTAGAGCAACCTTTATATAATACGGCTATTAACAAGTATTTTTTATTATTCTTTCATTTATTGAATCCATTGGCAAAGATAAAATCTAATTGTGCATTTTTATATGGTTTAACTATGGTTTATAAAGTTTTATATGCATTTTTAGTTTATGAAACAATTAAGGTTTTTAGAAGATTTAATAATATATAGGATATGATAGAGGAATTATTATAAACCTAAAATTTATACTAATTAATTTTAGTATATTTACCATTTTTATAAAAAGCACTGGGACTTCCCCAACTAGAATTAAGCAATTTAGAAGTTTCTGTTTGAAGTTTTAATATCATCTTCATGGGAATATCAGATTTTCCTATAAATATAAATAATGAAAATAATACTACTACAGTTCCTACAATTTTTGGTATTGAAAACATAATTTTTCTCCTTGATTAAAATTACAGCTAGGTTACTAAAGATTTAGCAACTTAATTTCATATGGTTGCCGACTCTGTGCAATATTACCAGTTATGCAAACTTAAGTCTTTAATTCCCACCATTGCACCTTAACTTTTCTACCTATTATTAATGGTTTAAGGTGTTCTATTATTTTGAAACGGTGGGTACCATTAATAACTTAGTTTAAATTAAAGACAAAAATACTACTCCCCCCTATATAAAAGGGGGAGTAGTATTTTATTAAAATCTTAAAATAAATTTTTTATTTACTATGGTTTTACCCTAGCAAGACTAGGTAAGCAATACTTGTCTAAAAATATAGATTGGGGAACATTTTTACCACGAGCCAAATTACATGCCTTAAAATTACTAAAGTGAACTTTATCAATTCCTCCATCATGAATCTGGTTAATACAATGAACTGCTCCAGTAGTTAATTCAACACTATCATCTGGGACATTATCAGTACCATAGTTAAACTTATTATTAGCAATTAGATAAGCAGATACATTATCTGCAGATAGAATTTCTTCAAATTTCTTTAAATTTATTTCAGCAGTTTGTAGTGATGGCCTAGTAAGATCTCTAAAAAATACTTTCTCTTTATCATAAATATGTGAATCAGAATCTATAGCAGTAACATCAGAAAAATTTTCTTTAAGGGTATTGCGACAAAGAGAAGCCTTTTGATACTGATCCAATAAATCTCTATCTATTCTAGATAACTCAGCAACAAGTTCAGAATTTGCTAAAATAGTAAGTTTTTTCTTAATATTAAGTTTATCTTTCTTGGATTCAGGCTCTACTAAATTTTGAAATTCAGTATTTTCAACCCATGGAACAACTTCTATAGAAGTTACTCTTCCAGAATCAGGGTCTTGCATTGTTCTAATGGCCTGCTTAACTGAACTTTTGAAACTATCTATATCTGTAGGAATAATGTCAGCTAGCTCATTCTTCCCAAGACCTTGTGCCCAAACAACGATGCTTAACTGTTTAGTAGAAATCTCTTGATGAAATTCACTTGTTGTATCAGATGAGACATTTCCACTACTACTACCAAATAAACCCTTTAAATGAGCTTTAACCTTACGTTCAAACTTGTAATCCCTAGTCTGAGAAGTTGTTTTATATCTTAAAATAGCTAAAAACTTAGAATGTCGTCCAATTGAACGAATATAATATGGGCCACAAGAGCTAAAAAAACCAACAACATCTCCTTTGGTCAGCAAATCACGTGCAGAGGAACTCATTAAACTATTTGCCTCATCCATAGAGTAGTAATAACTATTAACACCAACTTCTACAAACATATGATGATAATGATAAGTATCGCTACCTTCTTGCTCTGTAGTAAAAGAAACATTCCCCGAAATAAACAAATGAGAAAAAGATACATCCACTCTTGAAGATGTTTTAAAGGAAGTTTTCCAATCTACATCAATTTCTTTAAAACTATATGTAAGATCATATGATGGAAGTGTAGTTCTAACAGTACTAATGCACTGACTTTGATAAGTGTTTGTTGATATGGAGTACCCTCTACCTAAACTAGGAGTAATTCCTAAACTATCAAGACGGTTATCTTGAATAACCCTTGATGCAGCGTTAATATTAAAACTAGAAAATAATAATAAACAAAATAATAAAAATAACTTCATAATTTTTACTCCTAAAAAATAATTTTATAACTTACTAGGAAAAATAACATACATTCCTAATAAACAATAAATAATAAAAAACAAACGCATAAAGAGTATAATATTTTAAAATGTATGGATGTCAAGCTAGTAATTATGGTGCCTAAATTGTATGCATCATATATAATATTTTTTAATATAAACTTGATAAAAGAGCTTTACTATAATAATTGTACTATACTTATTTTAATAATAATTATATTATACTTTACCTAATAATATTTTGTGCTTTAGGAGTTTAAAAATTAAGTTATTAAAAACTATAACATTTTTTACCTTTATGATTATTATTCCACTTAGAGTATCTCTTTCCTCTTACCTAAGTACTATTCATATAAGCGATGACATTAGGGCTTGGGATAACAATCAAAATATTTCTATTCTTGAAGGATTTTCTCCAAAAAACTTTTATTCTTCAGGTACAAGTTGTATAGATCAAACATATTTAGAAATATCAGAAATAAAAGACTTTTACTTAAATATTAAAAAAATTGAAAATGATACTTTATTTGAAAAAATTTATGACTTACCAAAAAGAGTTAACTCTATTCACAATGATTATTATCAAAATATTTTCTTAGACATTAAAAATATCAATCGAGGATTAATAGAAGTATCATTACATGAACTTTCAAATAAAACCCTAGAAAATCCTTATGATGTAGAAATAAAACCCAGATATTTAAATCAACTAAAAAACGGTAACTTGCTTGAATTTTCTCAAAGCTGTTTGTCCTATTTTATATCAAGTGTTAGTTACTACTCCTCTTTATGGATGGCAATTGAATATGATAAGAAAAACCCAAAAGTAGATGATATATTTTTCCGCAAAGTAAAGAATGCTTTACTTCAAGTAGTTGATAAAAGTTACGAAAATCCTGTAATTCCTAATATCTTTAATGAAGTACAAAAAGAAGTAATAAAAAGAAATACTACTATACACTATAAAACTTTGGGGATCCCTCCATTGTCAACAAAAACATTAAATAAGCTATTAAATATCTCAAATGGTGGAATAAATAATATAAGTGGATTCTATAACTTAAAAAGGTTTATAGATTCATTAAGGATTAAAATGACTAGCTCATATCATGGAAAAATAATTCATCTAGTATTAAGTCCTTGGACAAGTATTAATAATGCTGATGACGCTATCTCTGAATATATATCAAAAAATAAAGATATCTATGAAACGCCCATTCCTTATAAAAGATGGGATAATTTTAAAACAAATTTAGAGGTTTTAAGTACCTATACTTTAAAACGCAAAAAAATGAAGCTGAATTTTTCAAATATGAAAAGTTGTCACTCGGAGCTTATTACAAAATACCCTCTAAATAAACAAAGTAGTAAAAAAACATTTAAGAATCACCTAAATGGAAAAAAAGACACACTAGGAAATATCTATAAAAAAATAAATAAAAAACTTATAAATAATGCCTATAAAAATATTCAAACATTTAATACTAAATATTTAAATCCATGCTATAGAAATATTCAAGTATCTTTATTTAAAAAACCATATTTTGAAATACAAGAGTGCTATCAAATAGACCAGTATATAATCCCTAGATATAATCCAATAGAAGAATACTGCCCATTAACTCCCATTAATTAAAGCTAGTAAATCACTTTTTTAATGATACGAATAAACAATCTTTCCTGAATAGATATCTTTAACCATATATCCTTTATTAAGAAGTAGAGACACTTCTTCTAGAACTACTAGAACTACATTCTTATTAGAAAAAATCTTAAACTTCTTTTCAAACTCCAAGATTACCAAAACTCTAAAAATAGTATTTCGCTTATAAACAGCTTCTTTGAAACCTTTATTATTAGCAGTATCAGTAGAATCATTATCAACAATAACATGAGGAATAGAGGCCCTACCTATAATTTTAAAGACAGCTCCTCCATCATGATTGGCTAGATTCATAAAGTATCTATGCACTCTTTCAGGATAGGCACCACTGAATAAAAAACCTTTGTCTGAAACTAGATCTCCAGCTACTATCGATTTACCAAAAGTATCAGATGAATTTGTTGCTCCAAATCTAAATGTACTTATAACATCAAAAGAGCGTCTACGATTAATAAACTCATCAGTAGCAGTAATAAAACGATCAAATTTATTATGTGCTATATCATCAAAGTATAAGTTAGCCCGTGGGCTATGTTTTAATTTATCAGAAATTCTGCTATCTCTTGTAATATCCTTTAAAGCTGCAGCATTACCCCATCTTAAATATTGGTTTTCCTTGTCTACTGCTTTAACAGCTCTGTGCAATCTCCAAGGAATCTCAATTTCCCAAAGTCTATCCATATTATCTCTAAATGTATCCTTTAAATATTCATCTATTTTTTTTGATGAGTCATAATATAAATCTAGATAATGTTCATTTGTCTTTTTTCTTTTAGTAGATGTCATTTTAGCGTGATCTTCAGATTCAAGAGACAATATAAGATCGTATAAATCATCAACAAGCACCCTTGCATTATCTGAACTAATTTCATCGACCTTAGTTAATTTATAGTTAATAGAAAAAGCTTTAAATGATAATAAAAGAAATAAGGTAAAAATAAACTTCATAAAAATTCTGCCTCTAATGTTAATAAAATATAGAAAAATATTTGATATATACTATCACCTTAGTTTAGCAATGGAAACTATATTTATTTTTTCTATAAACTAATTCTACTTTTACCAGTGCATTATTTTACATATTTACTTGATAAAAAAAGTATACTACATATTATTAAACAAAATCATTTTCTTCTTTTTACTTAAACTTATCTCCACCTAAATTAGGTTTAAACTTTTCTAGACAAAATAATTATCTAAAATGCAGTCATTTTAAGTATTCTTTATTATATTTCTTATCCCTTCTTTAAATAATAGATAAAAGAGGTAGTAATATAGAAAGTCACATTATGATACGGATTCTTTTTTATAATATAAGTAGTAATTAGAAATTTAAAATCAAAAATTAAAGCTTAAAAAAAGAAAGCAAAAATAATCACTTATTTTTGCTTTCTTTTCTAATTATATCAATTAAAGATTTTTTATATTACTTATTATAAGAACAAGAATGTAAGTCAGCTTCAGCTACATCGTCATAAAATTCACTACCAGGATTTTCTATAATTTCCATAAAACTAGCTATCCCAGCTATTCCACCACCTAGTCCAAAACCTGTCTCTCCAACGCCATCAGCATCAGCAAAACTTAATAAAGAGCCAGATTCAGCATCAAAAACTAATCCTCCTGATATAGAACCTCCTATAATAGAGGCCACTTCTAAACCAACTGATAGATTTGTTGCATCCCAATCTCCGTTTTTAATACGAACATTTTCAAGCTCTATACAACCTTTACGCTCATGTATCCCTCCTTGAAAACCAATGCTCAACCCCCATAACTTAATAGGAAATTCTCTATGATTTCCTTTACATGTTAATATACCAATCCCCTTAGAGCCTCCAATAACATATCCTGCTGAAAATCTTTCATATGATAAAAGACACTTCTTATAAACAGTAGTACCAGCATGGGCAATTGATAAAAATGATAATAATGTAATAATTACTTTTTTCATAAAACCTCCCTTATAAAAAAGTAGTGAGTTACTAAAGTTATCATGCATAACTCATGGAGTCATAAGGTAATTAAAAACCATGTAATATTTACAAATTTTCCTTGTGATTTCAATAGCTTATGTGATTAACCTAAGTTACAATCTAAAATTAATGGCCTTAAAAATTAATAAAAAATCAAGTAAAAATAGTAACTTATCAAATTAGCTTATCATCTATTAAAACAAAACGCTCCATACCTATCTGGTAAATTATGTTATTTGAAACCTAAAATTGTAGAGCAATATATTTTGACTTTTAAATACTATCTTTATTCACCTATGAAATTAATGATTTTCATTTTAGCAACGATTATTAAAGCTTCTTAGATGCTTTTCTTAAAGCAGATGGCCTCGCTTGTTTTCAACTCATATGGTAGATTTAAGCTAAAGGATTTATTTTGATTGAAGTACAGAACCTTACAAAAGTTTATAATACTAACAAGGTTAAGGCTGTTGACGCCATTTCATTTAAGTTAAAAAAGGGAGAAGTTGGTTGCCTTATTGGGACAAGTGGATGTGGAAAAACTACGACTTTAAAAATGATAAATAGACTTGTTGAACCAACCAAAGGTAAAATTTTAATAAAAAATGAAGAACACCACAACTCTAACCCTATTAAATGGAGAAGAAAAATTGGTTATGTTATTCAAAAAGCTGGACTTCTACCTCACCTAACAGTTAAACAAAATATTTCACTTTTATCTAATATCTTAAAAAGAAAAAAATCATTTATAAATAAACGAGTACAAAAACTTATGAATACAGTAAATATGCCATTTAAAGACTTTGCTAATCGTTACCCTGTGGAATTAAGTGGAGGTCAACAACAAAGAGTTGGAATTGCTAGAGCGCTAATGGAAGATCCTCCTGTTTTACTGATGGATGAACCTTTTGGGGCTCTAGACCCTATAACCAGAAACTCTTTGCATGATGAATTAATTCACCTAAATAAAGAATTAAAAAAGACCATTCTTCTTGTTACTCATGATTTAGAGGAAGCCTTTAAGCTTGGTGATAAAGTAATTTTGATGAATAAAGGAAAAATAGTTCAATCTGGAAATAGAAAGGATTTTTTAGAAAACCCTAATAATCAATTTGTTAAAGACTTTATTCAAGGACATTAAAATGCTTAAATTAATTTTATCTTTAAGTATAGTTTTATCTATGAAAATTATTTGGGCAAAAGATCCAATTATAATAGGTTCAAAAAATTTTAGCGAGTCTTTTATATTAAGTGAAATGGTTGCCTTAATCCTAGAAGAAAAATTTAACCAAAAAGTTACAAGAAAGCTTGGCCTTGGAGGGACTAAAATAGCTTTTGATGCTCTAAATAATAATGACATTGATATTTATCCTGATTATACAGGTACAGGTTATATCATGATACTAAAAATGGATGGTGAAAGAGATCCAAAAAAAGTTTATAAAATTGTTAGCCAATCATTTAGAAAAAAATGGGATATTGTCTGGTCTAAACCAATTGGCTTTAATAATACCTATGCATTAGCTATTCGCAAAAATGATAAGCGATTTAAAAATATAAGTTCTATCTCAGAGTTATCAAATAAAGTTGATAATTATATATATGCCGGTGCCTATGAGTTTATGGAAAGAAAAGATGGTCACCATAAGTTTGTAAAGAAATATAACTTAAACTTTAAATCTGATCACATAATTTCTATGAATGCAGGACTTATGTATTCTGCAATAAAAGATAAAAAAGTAGACATGATTGTTGCCTATTCTACAGATGGAAGAATTAAGGCTTATAATTTACGTCTTATAAAAGATGATCTAAATTTTTTTCCACCTTATTTTGTATCTCTACTTGCTAAAGATAAAACCTTAAAAAGGTTTCCTGTATTAAAAAAAGTTTTTAACATAATGGAAAATTTAATTACCGAAGATGAAATAATTGAAATGAATGATAAAGTTGATCGACTTAAAATTGAACCCAATGAAGTAGCTAGAGAATTTTTAGTAAAAAAAGGTATACTTAAAAAAATGGTAGATAAGAAAGATGGTTTATATCAATTTTTGCTTCAAAAAAAAGACTATCTACTTAAATTATTAATTGAACATCTCTCTCTTTCTTTTGGAGCCTTAGCTCTTGCTTTTTTAATTTCACTACCTACTGGTATTTTACTTACTCGTTATAAATATCTTGGAAAAATTGTTTTTCCTATAGTTAATACTATTCAAACTATTCCTAGTCTTGCATTACTTGGATTTTTAATTCCTATAATGGGAATTGGATTTGCTCCTGCTTTGTTGGCCATGTTTTTATACTCACTACTTCCGCTAGTAAGAAATACCTATACCGGAATATTAGGGGTAGATAAAAACTATATTGAAGCATCTAAAGGAATTGGTCTTACCAATTTTCAAATTCTCTTTAAAGTAGAAATACCTCTAGCACTTCCTGTAATTTTAGCTGGACTTAGAACTGCAGCTGTAATTGTCATAGGGACAACAACTTTGGCAGCACTTATTGGTGCTGGAGGCTTAGGGGATCCAATATTTAGAGGTGTAGCCACAGTCAATACCAATTTAATACTACTTGGTGCTATACCTGCAGCACTTTTAGCAATTATTGTAGATAAGATGATTGGTCAATCTTCAAAGATCTTTGTTTCAAAAGGAATCAGGCTTATGAATCGCTATTGATCAAATGAATCTCATTTTATCTATAAAAAAATACATACATAATTTATTTGCTAATCAAATAATTTTAAGTAATTAGGATATATGTATACTCAATATTACCTTACATATATAGCTTTATTGCCAAAATCAGCATTTTAATATAAAAAGATTTTCTACTTAAGCAAAAGAAATAAAGGAGAAAAAATGAAAAATTATATCTTAACTATGGGGATTTGTTTTATAAGCTTGTTACCCATTGAAGCTTCTATCAATAGAGAAAGAGCATCCGATATTTTAGAAGATTCTTTATCTATTTGCGTACATCGAGATACTTGGAGAGGTGAAGCAGAGTGCTTCAGAAGAGAAGTAAGAATGGCCTTAAGAATTTTAAAACATACAAATAGAGATAGAAGGGGGGAAAGAGATCGGGACGATTGCAGTAGGATTCAGGATGAATTTGATAAATTTAAGTGTATGAAGGAAAAGTGGCATAATGTTGAATGTAAATATAAAAATATGTATGGAGCATATGGAGCCGGCGGAGGATGTAGTATGCATGGATGTTGGTATGAAGGCGGAGGATGTAACATGCACGGATGTTGGTACAAGGGTGGTGGATGTAGTATGCATGGCTGTACTAGAGAACATAAAGAAACAGAGCAAGCCTGTAGGTATTTTTAAAACTTTATCCGCCAAGGCCTCCAAAAAATTTCAAATGGGGGCTTTTTTATTTAATATAATCCTTAGAGAACAAGCCTAAACCCGACATAATCCTAAAGAACTCATATAGTATTAATGATATGCATTGCAATATCATTCTAAACTACAGTAGGATTTTATAATATATTGAAATTACTATTATCTACTAGAAAAATATCTCATAGTCATAGATTAAATTACCAATGCCTATAATAATATTGATATATATAAAAAATTTGTATTACACTTAGCTATAAAATACTAATCTAAATAATGGAAATTGTAATAATAAGATGTTAAATCAAGTAGTCAATCACAAAGAAAACATGAATCTAAAAAATTTAAATAAGGTATACATTGATCCCAAAAAAGATTTTCTAGTCAATCACACCATAGAAAAAAAACTAGGTACTCTTTCAAAAGAAGGCTCCTTAGTTGTAATGACTGGAAAATACACAGGGCGCTCAGCAAATGATCGCTATATTGTAAGATCAGAAAAAACTAAAAATACCATTTGGTGGGAAAACAACCTAACTTCTTTGAGTACTGATAATTTTAAAAAAATTAAAGTGGAAGTTGAAAATTACTTAAGTAAACAAAGCGAATGTTATGTTACCAATCGTTCTGTAGGAGCAAATCCTAAATACAATATTGGTGTAAGATTAATAACTACTCACCCACAGCACGCCCTATTTTCTCAACATCTATTTAGAGACCCATTAAAAGAATTTAATAAATCTAAAGACTTTATAATTCTTCATACACCAGAATTAAAGATTACAAAAGATAAATTTGGAAACCATAACGATACCATAATTGCCACATGTTTTGATACGAAGGTAACTATTATAACTGGAACATTATATGCAGGAGAAATCAAAAAGAGCATGTTTTCTGTTATGAACTATATACTTCCAGAACAAGGTATATTACCTATGCACTCTGGAGCAAACATTGCAAATAATAATGTCTCAGTATTCTTTGGCCTGTCAGGAACGGGAAAAACAACTTTATCTACTGACACTGGAACTTTACTAATTGGAGATGATGAACATGGTATGAGTGATAGTGGTATATTTAACTTTGAAGGTGGTTGCTATGCCAAAACCTACATGCTATCAAAAGAAAAAGAGCCGGAAATATTTAAAGCAACTAATAACTTTGGGGCACTAGTAGAAAATGTACCTATAAATAAAGAAACCGGTGAACTTGATTTTAATGATAAAAGTATTACCGAAAATGGTAGATCATCTTATCCATTGGAATTTATTTCAGATTATGAAAAAACTTCTATGGGAAAAATTCCTAGTAATATCTTTCTACTTTGTGCTGACGCATTTGGAGTAATTCCTCCAGTAGCAAAATTAACTAAAAAACAAGCAATGTTCTATTTTGTGCTAGGCTACACTGCTAAAGTAGCTGGAACAGAAATTGGAATTACAGAACCTAAAGCAACATACTCGCCCTGTTTTGGAGCTCCATTTATGCTAAGACATCCAGAAGAATATGCAGAATTATTTGGAAAATATATAGAAAAATTTAATATAAAGACTTGGCTTATAAATACTGGATGGACTGGTGGTTCATATGGAGTTGGAAAAAGATTTCCATTAAAGATAACTAGAAATATCATAAGAGAAATTCAGAAGGGAAATCTTAATGATGTTCATACAAAAGTAGATAAAATATTTAACTTAAGCTTACCAGAGACTATCAATAATGTTCCTAATGAAATGATAAACCCCATAGATTCTTGGAAAGATAAGGATAAATTTAATAATAAGGCTAAAGAGCTTGCAAAATCTTTCTGTAATCAAATGAAAAAATTTTCATCATTTTATGAAAAAAATATCGATGGAGCCCCTACATATAGATAAGTATATATTAGGAATTATCTTAATACTTGGATGTAATTTTAAAATACATGCCAAATGCGATACAAAGGAACTAATAAGTTCAGAAAATAAGCTAAAATTAATAGAGCTGTATACATCTGAAGGATGCAGCAGTTGTCCACCAGCAGAAAGAATAGTAAATTCGTTTAAAGATAATAAAAATCTATGGAAAACATTTAATCCCATGGCATTTCATGTAGATTATTGGGACTATATAGGCTGGAAAGATGTTCTAGCAAAAAAAGAGTACTCAGAAAGACAAAGGAAATATTTTAATAAATGGAATAAAGACACAGTATATACTCCAAATTTTATAATAAACGGAAAAGAACATAATAGTTTTAAAATCTCTACAGAAGGATATGGAAAAAAGGTTGGAGTAATTAAGGCTATTAAAGAAAAAAACAAATATCATGTAAGCTTTAAGCCAATATACCTTAATAAAAAAGATCATTACATACATTGGGCAATTTTAAGAAATGGAATTACTCATAAAGTAAAGAAAGGAGAAAATAGGGGAAAAACACTAAAACATAATTTTGTTGTAACGATGCTAGGGAATATGAAAATGAGCTTAAAAAAAGACATATATAAATCAACATTAAGTATTCCCAAATTAGGATTTGAAGATAAATCTATAGTATTATGGATAACAGAAAAAGACTTTTATAATCCTATTCAATCAATAGGAGGTTGTGTATAAATTTAACTTATAAAATATTAGGACTTATTTTAATTATCGTACTAAGTATTTCTATGGCTAAAATATTTAAATCAAAACCAAAATCAATTAATGCTGATAAAAAAGATATCTCCTCACACCTAATAGGATTAAATGTAGATAAAGTAGATTGGGTTAGTAAAACCAAAGAGTACTGGAAAAAAAACCTAACACCTCTGCAGTATTATGTTACTAGAGAAGCTGGAACTGAAAGGGCATTTACGGGAAAATATTGGGATGAAAAGCGTGAAGGAACCTATACTTGTTCTAATTGTGGATTAGAGCTATTTTCTTCTAAAACAAAATATAAATCGGGAACTGGGTGGCCAAGCTTCTACGATGTAATTAATAAAAAAAATATAACTTTTAAGGATGATTACAGTTTAGGTTTAAAAAGAACTGAGCTAGTATGTAGTAGATGCAATGCCCACCTAGGACATATATTTGATGATGGCCCAGAGCCAACTGGAAAGCGATATTGCATAAATTCAGCATCGTTAAATTTTAGAACTGTTAGAAAATAACAGTTTTATTATATATATATTTAAGATATACCTAATGTTCAGTATTTATGAAGCCATTAGTATTTATAATTATAAGTGCTTTTTTATTTGAATTATACGCAAAAGAACTAAGCTATAACCCTAGTAGATTAATAATCAAAATAAAAGATAATAAAAAATTTCCAAAACTTAAACATTTAAAAAGTGCAAGAAATTTATTTGAAAATGTCTATGTAATAGAAACTGATAATGTAAAAGAATTAGAGATAGAGAGTAAAAATAATAAGCAAATTATATATACACAAAGAGATTATATTCACAAGGGCAAAGTAACCAATAATCATCACAACAGTCAATATGATAATAACCTATTCAATGATCCCAAAATATCCGATTCATGGTTCTTTAAAGAAAAGCATGGAATAAACTTTAATAAAGTACACCAAGAAGAGATATCTAATCCAGAACACACTATTATTGTAGCTGTAATAGATACAGGACTTGATGTAAATCATCAAGATCTAAAAAATAATATATGGATAAATACTGATGAAATACCAAATAATAACATCGACGACGATGAAAATGGTTATGTAGATGATGTCTACGGCATAAATACTTTAGAAAGAGATAGACTAGGGATAGCCACTTCAAGCATTGAAACTTCATCTTCCCATGGCACTGCTGTATCTGGAATAATAGGTGCAGAACAAAATAATAATATTGGAATTACAGGAGTGGCATCTAATGTAAAAATAATGGGAATTAAAACAGTACCACATAATGCAGATGAAAAAGATGTCGATGTAATTGAAGCATTAATTTATGCTGCTGAAAATGGAGCCAGAGTTATTAATTGCTCATTTTCAAAAGTAATAAGCGAAAAACAAAAAGCTGTTTATGAAGCAATAGATTATGTAGGAAATCAATATGGAGTTCTCGTGGTTAACTCAGCAGGAAACTCTAAATTAAATGTAGATAAAAATCCAAGATACCCAGGATCACATATGAATTTTAATTTAATATCTGTGGCAGCAACTAACCAAATAAGTGAATTATCATTCTATTCTAATTATGGAAAGAGTACCATTCATGTAGCTGCTCCAGGAGATAATATAATAACAACTGCTCTAAGAGATAAATATTTAAGAGCATTTGGAACATCAGCATCAGCTCCTATAGTATCAGCTATAGCTGCAGAGTTATTATCAAATAATCCACAATTAAATGTTGTAGAATTAAAAGACATCATTATGAAATCTTCAACAAGATTAGAATCACTTAATGATAAAGTAAAATATGGGAGAGTAAACTTATATAATGCTATTAAAAGATTAAACAAAAATTAATTATTACAAAATATATAATCTATATCATTTAAAATATATTCCATTCCATCTTTATATTCTATTTGTTTTCTTTTTTCATTATCTTCTTGAAACCTCTTTAAAACATCTAGAATATCTATGCTAGATAGGAGTTCTTCTTTTAAAATAATTGATCCTAATAAATTACGAGCCTTAACTGCATTGAAATATTGTTCATTCTTTTGAGCTATCTGAAGAGGAATATATATACTTCTTTTATTTAATGCTAATAATTCATGAACAGTTCCAGCACCAGCTCTAGATATAATAATATCTGCCCTCTTATATAGTTCAATCATGCCAACAGAAATAAAACAAATAGGTCGATAAGAATCATTTTTTAATTTAATAAATTCATCAATAAATATTTTTCCAACTTGATGAACAATAAAATACTTGTCTGTTAATTGTTTAAAGTTCTTATAAATCATATCATTGATTAACTTGGAACCATTACCACCACCTATTATAAGTAAAAATGGCTTATTAATATCTCTCAAATAGACTTGGTCATAACAAATAACACTAGAATTATAATTAAATTCCTCTCGTAAAGGATATCCAGAGAAAAATGTTTTCATTTTAGGAAAATATTTTAATGATTCCTCAAACGACACCCATACTTTACTGGAAAAAAATGAATTTATACGATTAGCAAGCCCTGCTCTAATTGTTTGTTCATGTGTAAAAATACTTATCCCTTTTATTTTACTAGCAATCACAACAGGAACCGAAACAAACCCTCCCATAGAAATAACTAATGAAGTATTATTTTTATAATCCATAAGAATAATTAAAGAGTCTATAATTCCTTTAATAAACCTAAAAATATCTATTATATTTTTCAAAGAGGTATAACGTCTTAGTTTACCTGTAGAAATCGATTTATAATTCCATCCATAATAAGCAATTAAATCTCTTTCAATCCCATGCTCACTACCAATAAATAAAAAATTATAACTTCTACGGATTTTAATAAAATTAATAATAGATATAGCAGGAACTACATGGCCGCCACTACCACCTCCAGTAAAAATAATGGTATTTTTCGTATTCATCTAAACTCGCATATCTTGTTTTAATGAATTATATTGCTCAGGAGTTAACTCTGAATGAGCATTATAATGAGGATGATCTACTGAAATTGAAACTGGAGGAATATTATTACAATCAAATATTAAATACTGTACTGAAGAAAGCCTATCTGTTGACTCCTGTCTTTTATCATAAAAAATCGGTGCAATAGTATTATCTTCAAGATTAAGTTTAATATGATTCATTAAGCCTTTCAAAATTCTCAATTTTTTATCTCGCTGTTGTTCATCAGGTATTTCAATTAATAATGTACATCCTAGCTGTGAATGTTTACCTAATAATTCATTATAAGTATCTATTTCATGTATAATATCTACTTCCTTTACAATTTTCTCTACCAAAAGCATCTCCTGTATTTGATATTTAACGGTTTCTTTATTTTCAAATATAAAGGTTAAATTATCTCCTACATGTATTCTTCTAGTGCTTTTTATCTTAAAGATTTCTTGACGAACTTTACTTCTAATTTCGTTATAAGTTTGATAATCAATAATATCTTCTCTTGTAACATGTCTCAATTATCTTCTCCCATATCATCTATTTCATCACCTCTATATTGGCCAGCAATATAAGTCATAGAGTGAAATGCCTTATTGCCAGCATGCTGTCTAAATTGAGTAGCAGCCATGGGACAATCACTAATCCACACCTTGCAATCCTTTGATTTCATAGCATCAAATGAACGCTTACCATACTTAATAGAGTTTTTATAAGTTTCCTTTTTCAAAGCATAAGTTCCATCATGACCACTACATTCCATAACAGTTTTAAGTCTCTTGCTAGATAATTTTAAAATAAGATCCATAGTAGGAAATCCTGCATAGGTATGTCGAGTATGGCAAGGTACATGAAATGCAATATCACCTTCATGATCACTTTCAATAGGTTTAAGCGCTTTAGAATTTCTTAAGGACCAAAGATATCCACTTGGCTCATAGACATTTTCTGAAATCTTATTAGCTTTTTCTTGAAGATTCCTTTCTACAAGATAAGGGTATTCGTTTTTAAACATCATATTACATGTAGGATTTATTGCGATAACTTTTGCTCCATTTTCCACATAAGGATATAACTTTGAAATATTTTTCTCTGCCAATTTTCTAACGGTATCTAAATCTCCTTTTTCCCAATAAGGCATGCCACAACATTCAAAACCTTTAGAACAAGCTAAATTTATATCATTTCTCTCCATAACCTCAACAGTATCTATTCCTATTTGAGGCTCATTATTTTGTACATAACAAGTATGAAATAATACAGCATCGTAATTAGTATTTGATTCTTTAAGCTTTTCATTACTAGCTAACCAACTTTCAAAAGTAGTAGTAGCAAATGGTGGCAATAGTTTTTCTCGATGTATTCCCAAAGTTTTTTCCATAATCCAACGAACAACAAATAATTTATTTAAATAATTAGCTAGTCCTAAACTAGCTCTAAATAATTTTCCAACAGCATTAGCAGAAGCAAGGATTCTATCTCTAAAAGACATTCCTTTTTCTTTAAATTTAACTGCCATATACCTATTGACAAGCTTAGGGAAATCCAAAAGAAAACTATGATTATCCCTTACTGTATAAGGGCAATTAACTTCACATAGTTTACAATGAAAACATTCAGACATTAATTTATCAGTTTCAGCTTCAGTTATTTTAGAGACGCTTCCATCGTATTTATTATCTATATAATCAAATAAATTAGGAAATACTGTACAATATTTAAAGCACATCCTACAGCCATGGCAGACTTCAAATACACGTACGACTTCCTTTGAAAGAGCTCCCTTATCCCAGTAAAGTCTATCGTTAGGATCATAACTTAGCCCTTCAGTGGGAGAATAAGAAATAATACCGTCATCCATGTACTAGATTTTTATCTTATTCTAGTTAATTGAATCCAATAAATTTTGGAATCTTCCTGCATGAGACTTTTCTGCTTTTGCCAATGTTTCAAACCAATCAGCAATATCTTCAAAACCCTCTTCTCTAGCAACTTTTGCCATACCAGGATACATATCAGTATACTCATGAGTCTCACCAGCAACTGCTGCCTTTAAATTATCACGAGTATCTCCAATAGGAAGATTTGTAGCAGGATCACCCACTAATTTTAAATAATCCAAATGGCCATGAGCATGACCTGTTTCACCTTCAGCAGTCTCGCGAAAATTACTAGCAATTTCTGGAAACCCTTCAACATCTGCAACTTTTGCAAAATAAAGATACCTTCTATTTGCTTGAGACTCCCCTGAAAAAGCAGCCTTTAAATTTTCATGTGTTTTTGTACCATCTAAGTTAGACATAAACTCCTCCTAGTTACTTAAACGATTTATAATAACCTAACTAGTAACTATATTGTAGACCCTATGCATACTAAAACAGCTAGACATGCTAAGAATAAAATTTTAACATCGTAAAATATTTGCCCGAATGGTGGAATTGGTAGACACGCTAGACTTAGGATCTAGTGCTTTTGGCGTGGGGGTTCAAGTCCCTCTTCGGGCACCATGATAGAGCTGTCAAGCTTTTTACTAGGTTATCGAACGATTTTTCATAATGAATCTGAAGGGTTCTCTCTTTTAAAAGAGAGTTCGAAAGCACTATTTTAGCTAACCTTGCTTTAGCTCTCGCATCTTCGCTTAAGTTCATAAAATCATAGGACTTTTTTAAAAGTTCGATAACCTTTTTCGTGGAAGCTAAAAAAGAGTTGTTCTCGCTTGATTTTTCATTTTGTTTTCTTTCAAGCTCTCCTAGCTTATTTTCTTTGATTTTTGAGATTTCATCGTAATCTTCTTTTTCAAGAAGCCCTTTTTTATAAAGATTTTCTAATTTTTTAAGCTTTTGGTTCAAGTCTAGCTTCCTCTCTTTTAAGTTTTCTAACTCACTATCAAAGTGAGAGTCTATTTTAAGGGATTTACTTTTAAGAGAGTTTAGGAATTTTTCTGTAAACTCTTGGTTTATGTTTTGAAAAGGTTTAAAGCCTTCTAAAACTTGTGCGAAAAGTCTATCTTGTCTTACATTTTTTCCTTTCTCAGGGCATTTTTGATTTCCGCAGTGGTAGTAGATGTATTTTTGTCCCTTTGGTTTTATCTGCACCTCTCCTGTTATAGAAGAAAAGCACTCCCCACAGTGAAAAATCCCCATAAGAGGTTTTAGGGTTTTTATTTTCATTTCATTTCTTTTAAATTTGCAAGCTCTTATTCCTCTTATTCTTTGGCAATTATCCCAGAGCTTTTTTGAAACTAAAGGTTTGTGCCTTCCCTTTGTCACCTCTCCCTTGTATTTCATAAAGCCGTAGTAAAAAGGGTTTAAAAGGGTGATCTCTACCATAGATTTTTTGATCTTTCTTTGGGGGAGTTTTTCTTGAAGGTAATTTGTAAGCTCTTTTTGGGTGTAGTTTCCTGTAGAGTACATTTCAAAGACTTGTTTTATAAATGGTGCTGTTTTGGGATCAATTTCTACAGTGCCATGCCTTTTTCCTTTTCTTACATTGATGTAGCCTACAGGGGCTTTGTGATTCCAGTGGCCTTGTTTTCTTCTTTCTTCCATACCTTTCATGACTTCCATTCTTAAGTTTTCAGAATAGCGTTTTCCCATCCAAACACCTATTCCGAACCTATCTCTATCACTTATGGGAGAGTTTCTATCAATTACAAGATGATCTCTTACAAAGTGAAACCTTACTTCATAGTCCGATATAAGTTCCTCTACAAGATAAGCTGATTTGTAACCTCTACAGGCTCTATCGACTTTATCAAAAATAATGTCTTTGATCTTGTTTTCTCTTACAAAGTTAAGCATTTCATAGAAATGCTTTCTGTCTTTTTCTTTGGAAGCTGATTCTGAAACAGACCATGTTTTTATGATGTGGAAGTTGTGTTCTTTGACATACTTTTTAGCTAAATGACTTTGAGCTGAGAGAGAAAATCCTTCTTCTTGCTTTTTGGAGCTGACTCTAAAAAATTGGATGGCTTTTTTCTTAACTTTTATGTTTTTGTTTTTCATATTTACTTTTCTCCTTTCGGTTAGGCTACTTTTTTGATGTGGTCATTTTTTTCATACTTTTCTAAAATCTGGTCTAATATTTTGTGTTGTCTTTCGATTCTTTTTTTCTCTGATTCTATGATAACAAGAGAAGCTTCAGCTAAGCGACTTAGCTCATCTGATTTTTTCTGAAAGAGGTAGTTTTTTCTTCTTTTTTTCTTCTTGCACTCTTTGCAAGATGATTCGAGGGACTTTCCTTTGGTGTAAAATTCAGTGGGGTTTTTGTAGGCTTTGCAGGATTTGCACTGTTTTTTTGTAAGCTTTTGTTTTTTCATTTTATTTTCTCCTACGTATTTGAAATTTTATGTTTGAGGTGTTTTAAGGGAGTTTTCTTAGTTTGATTTTAAAAGTTGGTTTTAGTAAGAGGTAAGCTTTGATTGAAAAATTTTGTGTTGATATACAGTCAGGTACTTTTTTAAAAACTCCTGATAAGAGGGAAAATATTATAATGATGTTAGCTCTCTTGAATGACTCTTGGCTCCTTTTCTCTATACGATAAAAAAACAGGGTTCAGACAGTCTTGTAAGACATAAGCAAGAACATAGTTTTAAATTTTAGACATGAATTCTATCTAAACTTTTCCAGCTTTTACTAGATTCCAGTAAAACTGTCCCTTTGGTGTTAAGCTACAGCTTTTATTATTCATAGCTGCATAATACATGTGGTCTTCTCTGTCTGGAACAACCAGACCATTACTACAATATTTTTGTAACTTTTTAAATATCTCTTCATTTTCGTGACCTTTTGGATCTTCTGTGGGTTCGTAGGTTTTATCAAGACTATGCTTATCAGTTGATTGTGGGAAAAAAGAAGTCAACTCTCTAAGAATTTCTTGTTCAATTGGTGGTTTACAAAATCTAATTGGCGTTGGCCTAGAGACATGAGTTTTAAATAAAGGTCGTTGCTCCCAAGCCCCAAAAATTGGCTCAACATGGGCGTATATACTTGCCGTTGTGACAACTCCAAGTAGATCAGATGCACTTCCACTTAAAGCTTCACACACAAGAGATGTAAAAAGCCCTCCATTAATACCTTCTATTGCTACTTGTTGAGGTCTGCTCGCAGTCAATATTGTAATCCCTTCTCTAATTGTTTTTAAATTATTAACTTGAGGCAAAGCTCCAAGATTTCCGCTAAAACAACAGTCTAACATCAATATACACTCTTTAATGCTTGATTGATTTGCGAGTTCAAGAACGTCATTCATATTAACGCCTTCGTCATATTTTTTTGCATCTTGAGTTACAAGATAACCTCCTAAGTTATTTGAAGTCCCATGACCAGAGAAGTAAAAAAACGCCATTTCTGCTTCATGTTTAAATAAATTATCTATAGCATCTCTTAATGATGATCTTTTAACTTCTTCTGTATCTGAAGTTATTAATTTAGAATCGAAGTTAGGGCTTCCATCTTCATGTTTTGAAATTAAAGCTTCAATATTTTTAGCATCTCTTACGCAACCATTTAAAGGAGAGTCGTTATAATCATCAATTCCAACTATAAGAGCTCTTTTCATTTATTTTTACCTTCTCCCATCATTTGAGTAATTGCATTTGCGATATTATCCCAGTTCCAAGAAATTATTCTATTTTCCCTTAATCCACTTGGTAAAGTTGAATATTGATTAGCACCATCTACATAAACGCCAAAAAAAGGAACATTTTGTTCTTTTGCCATTCTTATTTCTGTTTCAACCCCATCGGCAGATCTCATACTTCGCCCAACTAGAACGATCATTAGGTGACATTTGTTGATTTTGTCCCTTATGAGTTGTTCCCATTGAGATTGTGGGAGACTACTTTTTGATGACCAATCTTTGATTTCAAACGGCGTTCTAGAGTTTTTTGCTTGGCCTGCAAATAGAATCTTTTCATTTTCATTGTGGTCATAATCAAAACTTATAAATGTTCTCGGGCTTTGCATAATTTTATCTCCTTCTATATTTTACTTTACATGATGGATACATACTACACCCCTGCTTTTGTGTCGAGAGTTGGTATAAAGTGTTACCCATGTCTTCGGTATATACCCACCTGTACGTTCGCACCTGCCTTTGAGCTAGCCGTGACCCCGTGCTCCCGAAATTTATGTAGGGAGGGCGGGGTCACGGGTAGTTGTCTGAAAAGGCAGGTGCATCTTTCTTTAAAAACAGTAAGAATTACAAGACTTTATTTTCCATTTTGAAATGATAGTAGCTTTTTTGAAATGAAAGTATACTTTCATTTGAACTATCATTTCAAAGTTCCTTTTTTAGCCTTGTTTTTGGTTTAAAATTTCTTAAATTGAGTTCTTTTTCTTCATGAAAAATGAGATTTTTTTAAAGTTTTCAAGAGATTTTTTTCCTTAAAGTTTTGGTGTGTAGAGATTCAAAAGAGGTCTTGAAATAGATAGGCTTAGGGGGTTTTAAAGAAAAAACTTCCTCTACATAAGGGGAGGTGGTCACCCCATGATCGTGAAATTCCTTCCTAAGTCTTTGAATTGCGAGGTCTTTTCTCTTTCGAACTCCACTTTTTGAAAGGTTCAGTTTTAAGGCCAAAGCCCTCTCTGATAAGCCCTCCCAAAAAAGAAGTTTGAGAGTTTTTCTTTGTTTTGGTGTGAGCTTTTTCATAGCTCTTTTTAGTAAAGGGATATAGGGTCTGTATTTGGTTTTAAAGCTTTTTTCCCATAAGGGTCTATAGAATGTAGATTCAAGTTGTTTAGGGCGAATAAAGCTCTCTTTGGGTTTGTATTCAATACTTTTGAGATATTCTTCCCATTTGAAATTATTCCATTTTTTAGAGGCTCTTCTTAGCTTTCTTAGGTCTTTTTTATTCATAGCATTATCTAAAGGCTATATGGGTAAAAAAGCAAGATTTGAAAAGAAAAAAGTTTTCAACTCTGAACGGATTTAAAGAAAAAACGTTCAGCTCTGAACAGAACCTGTGGAAAAGTTTCCAGAGTTGGAAACTTTTTTAAAAAGAGAAAGGATTAAAGTTTTTTCTTTAGTTTTTTATATTTTTCTGTGACTTTGTATTTTGTAGCTCTTGTACTTCCTTCAGTGAGAATAAAGCCTTTATCCTTCAAAAATTTAAGATCTCTCTTAACTGTTTTTAAAGCAACTCCCTGCTTAGAAGCAAATTCAGAGGGTTGGAAAGTGCCGTCTTTCATGTTTTCTATTGCTTTCAATAAGTCATATAACCTGCCTTTTAATCCTAGCCCATTAGGGACATTATTAGGGACATTAGGGACATTAGGGACATTAGGGACATTAATGTCCCTAGTAGCAGTTTCGTTATCTAGACGCTTCCTAGGAAAGGTGAGTGTTGTAAACTTTGCAAATTTAAAATTAATAGGCTCAAGCCTCTCTATTTCCATAAGCTCCTTCATGTTTTGGATACCCATTCCCATTCTTTCAATATAGCCAGCCCTTAACATAAGCTCAGCAATTAAATGATTTCTAGGAAGACTTTTTCCCTCCCCTAAATCCTCTTCTGTTATTCCACGAGGAAGTCCTCCAAAATTACAAATTTCAACTCTGTCATCATATATCTCTACAGTAACAAAAGGTCTATCATTAAAATAATCTCTATGGGTTACAGCATTGATAAGGGCTTCTCTTAAAGCATCTTTAGGAAGTTCTAAAATTTCTTCTCTTTGAAGGCTTCTTGAAGTAATTTTATACTCTAGCCTCAAATTCTTTTCTAAAAACTTTAGTGCTTCTTCTACGTTTGTAATTAAATCTTCATTGAACCTTTTTCTATCAATAACATGCTTTCTTCTATTCCCTTTAAAGAGAGTACAAGATACCTCTGTATGATAAAAAAGTTCTCCTAAATTTTTAGAAAAAAACAAAGCTCCTGCGTTATTAAATAAAATTTTACCACCTTTCTTCTCAGCCACTTTTAAATGCTCCAGTAATTGAATAATTCTTTTATTCCTGTAGGAGATGTTTGTTCTTTCTAAAAAAGAATAAAATTTTATTTTATCAAAATGTTTATTATAATCAAAATTTTTGCATATCAAAGTGTCAAACTTTGTATCCCCCTCTTGATTTATTAAATCTTTTAACTCTTCCATGTCTAGTTTTTGAGATGTAGCTTCTTCACGAATATAAGCCCCTGATGAACACCCATAAGGCTTATTTTCACCTTCTTTAACATCAACAACCAAAACTCTCTCTTTTTTAAGTTCTTTAATTGTAATAGGAACTTTTGGACTACAGTTTCTTGCAATGCTTTTTATCTGACTTTTAAGTTTATTAGTAACTTTTATACCCTTAATTTCTCCTTTATCAGTGATACCAATGTAAATCTTACCACCTTCAGCATTAGCAAAAGCAACCATAGCTTTGTCTAATGAGGAGACACTCTCTTTAAACTCAACTTTTGAGTTTTCTCCTTGTTCTAGAACAGACTTAAGAGTAGTAGGCAAGTTTGTTTTCATTTTTTCTTCCTTAGCCCCATTGAGCAGACAATTCAAATGTTTAAAGGCTCCCAATTATTAGGATTATTTACATCATAATCTTGATCTTCTTCATGATATATTTTCCAATAATTATTCTCAAAAATGATAATACCTCCGAAAATATGAGGTTTGTTTAAACTATCTATGTATTTTTTAAGGCCTTTTACTTTTTCTTTAGCGTTGATGGCTGTACTACCTTTCCCTTTAGTATCAAGAAGACCGATCTTTCCATTTTTTAGCTTAACTATGAAGTCAATATAAAATAACTTCTGCCTTCCATTTTCTTCATAAGGAATAGCAAAAAACTTAGCCTCCTTTTCTCCATTTTTAAACCACCATTCCACACTGTCTTTCTCTTCAAGATAGTTTATAAACTCTTTTTCGGGGGGAGAGGAGTTCTCTCTTCTATAAAAGGGCTTCATGATAGATTTTTGAACATCACCTTCTTCATATTCTCCATTATAGTTTATAATTTCAGGAACTTCCCAAGTATTTTCTTTTCGCTCTTCTTCTCTTTCTTTAACTTTCTTTTCGTAGCTTTCTTTTGATTTTCTTATAACCTCTTTAAAATGACCAATATTATCTTGGCCTAGAATGACCTTTATTATTTTACTGTAATTTTCACCAATATCAAGCTCAAAGCCAAGTTGAAAGAAATCATAAATTGCTTGTTTTAAGTAACCAATAGAGCGTTCTTCTGGAAAAAAGCTAGGCTCTTCCTTTAAAACTTCTTCAACAAAACTATCAAAATTTTTCTCTAACTCTTCTTCATTTTCAATATGTACTAGATCTCCAGAAACATCTGATATTTCTTTTGGATCTTGTAAAGTTGTCTCAGAAATAGCTTGACCTTTTACGGCTTGATTTTCTAGTTTTACCTTTTCTTTTAACCCATAAGAAACTGCTTCTTCCTCAAAAATCTCTAAAAATAATGAGGAAAATCTTGTTTTTTCTCTGTGCCTTACTCTATGCCAAGAAGAAAGCCTTAATGATTTATAAATAGATTTTCTTTCGCTTTTGTAAATGGCTGTGTACATTTGCGAGAGTTCATCATCAAGCTTAATCTCAGGTAGATTAGTAAAGACGTAGGCATGATTTAATGGATCAAAATTCTGAGTATAAACTTCTTGATTTATATCAGCAACTCTCATAATTCGACCTAAAGTCTGAATTGAAAATGTTGGACTAGACCATTCTCTAAAGAGCGTTAAAATTTGACTTCTCGGACAATCCCAACCAAGAGCAATAGCTTGCTTAAAAATAAGAACGTCAACTTCACTATCAGACTTTGTAATTTTATCAAGATTTTGTTTGTCCTCTGAAAGATATATGCCAAGTTTTCCATTTTCTATGGTAACTCCACATTCACTAAGTAATTTTTTAACTTTATCTTTATAAGAATCATTTTGAGGACTTGTACTGTCAGGCAATTGAATCAAAAGAAGGGGGTTTATATTTAAGTCCTTTTTTTTGTATAACTTTAAAAGAAAACCCCTTTTTTTAAGAGATTCCTTTAAAACAATAAGGTCACTTGATTCTTTTAAATTTGAAAAAATATTGTTTCCTTCTCTTTCATTTTTAAAACCATCGTTTAAAACAGCAGTTTGCTTTATCATTCCTTCGTTTTTGACATCTTCAATGTCAACTTTCTTAATGTAATCATGATTTATTTTAGGAGGAGTTGCAGAAACATTAATCGTTAAATCTGGACTCATATCTTTAATCAAATTTTTAGAAATAGTACTTGTTGCTCCATGATGACTTTCATCGATAATTAATACTATCTTTCTAATCTTTTTAGTTCTTTCAATAACAGCACTTAAATTATTATCCCTCTCATTTTCTCTTATATAGATATTATCTTTTTTATTGATGCTTTCCCAGTTAAAAAACAAGACTTCATTAAAATTAATTTTTCTATCTTGTAAATCCTCAAAATTAGAACATTCCAGATCTCTTGTTTCTTGGTAGTAGCTAGATAACTTATCCTTACTTTGCTCGTGCAGTTTTCTTGGAGCTGTCCATATAAAAGAGAGTGAATCTTTGAACTCACTTAGAGAGCAGAGTCTTTTTAAAAGCTCTGCTATCATTATAGTTTTCCCTGAGCCTGTCGGAGATTGAAAAACAATAGTTTTAGGTCTATTTTTTTGAAGAAATTCTTTACTTTTTTCCAGAATTTCTTTTATAGCGTTTTCCTGATAATTTCTCAATTCCATTTTTTTACCTATTAAAGAAAATCCTCTTGTAGACTCTCATAATAGCCTCAGGAACAGGAACAACTTTGACATTTTTAAGCTTATTAAATTCATTTTCATATACTCCCTCCCCAAACAAAGAAAAAACATATACAGAAGATTGCCTATTAACTTTTTTGATTTCATTTTTAAACTCAGAAAGATATGTTTTGCTTAAGTTTTCAAAAATAATACCCATGAAAATCTTGTTATTTTTAAAAATTTTATAACCTTTCTTTTCTTTTACTTTTTCAAAAGCATTTTCTTTTATACAAAGGATTTCGGTCGAATTTTTAATAAGTTTCTTTTTTATGCTATCTAAGGCTTTTCCCTTAGATTCTATAAAATCCGTTTTAAAATACCTCAGATTTCCACCTAGCCCCTCCTTTTTATCTCTAATATCTTTTTCACCAATTAGTTTAAATGTTTTCTTTTCAAATTTATTCTGGAATCTGGTATAAGTATTTTTATAAGCTTTCTTTTGATCATTAATTTTTTGTATAAATTTTTTTGCATTATCATCTTGAAAGGTGCTTAGACTAATGTTTTTCTCAAATAAAACTTTCCCCTCCTTTCCCTTAAAAGAATAGCCATTTATGACATTTTTAATTCTTGGGTAAGTGACATCACTGCATATGTTATTTTCATTATTTGTGCATAAAATAAATTGTCTTTTTCCACCATCATCCTTATTCATTTGTAAAACTGCATGTCCTGTTGTTCCTGAGCCTGCAAAGAAATCTAATATGATAGAGTTTTTTTTAGATGTGATTTTAAGAATATCTATCAACAGGTATAAAGATTTAGGGAAATCAAATTTTTTTTCTCCCAAAATTTCTTTTACAAGATTCGTTCCATTAAATTCTGATTGATATTTTTTTTCTGTCCAAACATTCTTAAATACCTGTTGCTCTCTGTATTTATGGAATATTTCAAGGCGATTTGAGATTTTTTTTACACAAAAATAGTCTCCTCTATTATCTCTTTCAAATGAATCTCTCATTCTTTTCCAAGAGTATTCTTTTCCATTAGGTGCTATTGGAAGAATTTTTTTATATCCTTGCTTTTTGTTTAAAGTAAGTTTTTTTAAATCATTGCTCACATAAATAGGGTAATAATTATCTGGCTTATTTTCTCTAGAATTTGAAGTTCTTGCTCTCATAAAAGGTTCTAATCTATATCTTCCATATTTATCACTTAGGTTGAAAGTACATCTTATATTTTCATGAAGAGCAACTTTGTTAAATTGTGCAATTTTTTTATTTTTAGCATATACTAACATAAACTCACTATTTTCTGAAAAAAAGCTTGACTGATTTCTACCTTTAGGATTATGTAAAACTGTAACCATTCCAACTTTGTTAGATTCTCCAAATTCTTCATCTAGAAGATGTCTTATATTATGAATTTCATTTTCATCTATAGAGCAAATTAAAAACCCATCTTGAGTAAGTAATTTTTTTGCAAGCTCTATCCTAGGCTTCATCATAGATAACCATTTGCTATGCCTGTAACTATCTTCTTTATCTACATAGTTATTATTATATCTCCAATCCTTAGCACCTGTATTGTATGGCGGATCAATATAAATAACATCTATTTTTTCTTCATGGGTATACATGATAGTTGTCGCCTTCTATCATGAGATTCGCAGGCTGATTTTTTTCTGTAATTATAGCTTTTCCTTTAACCTCTTTTAGAACTGGCAAATTTCCTTTGCAATCTTCTACAACTTTTTCTGGTTCTTTTTTCGCATCCCAAACTAAACCAAGCTTTATTCTTTTTTTAGTTACAGCCTCATCAGAAAGCTTTTCTTTTTTTACTCCCATTTTTAATATTTCCTGAATGTTTTTATCTAATTTTATCTATTTATTTTTGTACTTATTCTATATAAGTTGTGTCGGAGAGCTAGAGTTCAAACTTTATGAGTTTAGTAATAATCAGGACAAAAGTTCCTAGTCTTTATCTAAAAATATGGACATTGGCATAGTTGATGACCATACAATATAAGGTGTAATTATCTGCAAACTTTCTTATCAAAAACAGCAGGGCATCCCCAGTCTGAATCAATCACTTTCATAGTCTCAATCTGCAACTCCAAAATCATCTTCATAGGGATTTCAGGCTTTCCTAGAAGAATAAAAAGAGCAAAAAACAGGACTATAGCCTTTATTATCTTAACGATTGAAAAAATTTGAAACATAGCTCCTCCTTTCTTTGGTCTAGCAAGAGACTTAAAAACTGACTTAAAATCTCTACTTTTTCATCACTCATTTTTTTAATAACAAAAGAAAGCTCTTCTTTCCTAATCTCTACTTTTTTGTGATGATTTACCTTTTGTCTAAAATCTTCTATTGATGAAACCCCATAAAACCCAAGAAGTCGTTTTAAAATATCACCTTGAGGAAAATCCAAACGACCTGTTTCTATGTGTGAGATGTAGCTATCTGACTTTCCAAGATAAGAAGCTACTTCCCTCATAGAAAGCCCTTGAGCTTCTCTCAGCCTTTTTAAAGCCTTAGCCTCTGGAGTTTCTTTTTTCTGGCTTGTTCTTTTCTGATACAAGAAAACCTCCTTTTTGTTCTCCTGCTTAGAAATTTGTTCTCTGGACTTAATCGAAAAAGCTTTCACTATAAAGCTTCAGAAAGAGGCTTGCTTAATCTTCTCTGAAGTCTTCCAAACCCCTAAAATCTCATCTAAAACCTCTTTAGTTTCTTGAGAGAAAGGAAGAACAACTTCTAAACTTGATTCTATTTTCTCGCACCAATCAAAATGCTGATTGAACTCAAATTTATAATTATTATATGTCACAAAGAAGGGGAATAAATCCCCTTCTTATTTTCTAAAGTATTAATATTATATTTATTTTTTATTGAATAACTTTACTACATGTGCCTTGTTCTTTAAGGACATTTGCTAATGCTATAATTCGTTGCCTTTCAGCTTTGAAATTACCCTCAGTTTTTATAAAAGAAGATTTTGTAATTTCTTTGTTTTTTATACCGTCGACATCGTTAACTTCAATCAACAAAAGACTTACATCCCAATAAGCTCTATTTAATTTATTATTGGAAATTCTTTCAGGTGAATGAAATACTTTTAACAGACATACTCCATTAAACTCATGAGCATATACATTATTAAGATATAAAAACATGGCAAACATTAATAGACACTTTTTCATAAAACTCTCCTTTGCAAAAAACTAATAAACTTAATTAAGTTTTACCAAATTTAAATCAATATCTTATATTTTGAATACATACTATGTAATAATTACAATCTTCATATGTAATTTCAATATGTTATAAAAAGAGAATATTTGAACATTTTCAAAAATAAAAAAGCCAAAAACTACAGAGACCTCAAGATAGAATTTAATAAAGTTACAGTTGAAAAAGATTTTAAGGTTCTTTTCCCTACTTCCGCAGATTGTGGCGAGTCATATATTAATTATAATCACTTATCAACATCAAGGCCACTACTTTGGGACAATTTAGATGTATATATCTATAACTTATTGAAAAAAAATAAATTATTACTGTTTAAGTTAGAGCTTTGTTTAGCAATGTGATGAAGTCGGAATAAAATATCCGATAGGTTATGAAATTGAAATTACCATTTGAAACAACAATACTATAAAGTTTTAAATAATTTGCAAAATAAACTAAAACTATGAAGCTTTCTTTTTGTCTGCAGATGAGCCTATTTTAGTTTCAAGATTTTTATTTTTTGTATTTAACTTATGTATATCTTTTTTCTTATCAGCAAGTTCTTCTGAAAGGACTTTATTCAATTTTCTCATGTCCTCGAGCTTATTTGTAACATGTCTAATCTTTTTCTCTAGCAACTCAACTTCTTCTTTTTTATCAGAAGTCTTACTGCTTGCTGAATGCATACTAATACTTTTTCTCAATTTAGCATTTTCTTGTTTTAGTTTATCTATGTCTGCGTTTAAATTATTAATTATATTACTTTGACTAGTTTTAACCTTATTATCATTCTCTTTTAACTTTTTATTCAATTCATCTATTTCTTTCCTTAAATAGAAAATTCTATTATCTTTATCTTGTATAATTTTATCTTTATATTCCAATTGCTTATCATAATCTTTTATAGTTGAAGATGTATCTTTACTGGCCTCAAATCCTTTTTTATTTAGTTGATTATCTAATTCATCGACCTTTCCCCTTAAAACATTAATTGTCTTATCTTTTACTTCTAATTGTTTATCATAAGTTTTCTTTATTAACTCTTCGTCTTTGTTAGTTTGAGAATAGTCTACTTTCTTAAAATTAAATTCTTTATCATTTAATTTTTTATTTAGAATTTCAACACTTTCTCTCAGAGATTTTATTTTATTATCTTTATCCTTTATAATCCTATCTTTATTTTCCAATTGTTTATTGGAATCAATATTAGAGGATAATTGATTATCATTTGATAAAGAACTAACTCTCAAACTAGAATCCTCATCCTTTTGACTGAGCTTGCTGTTTAAGATATCTATCTTCTT
The DNA here is from genome assembly GCA_965243505.1 of Bacteriovoracaceae bacterium. Lineage (GTDB taxonomy): Bacteria > Bdellovibrionota > Bacteriovoracia > Bacteriovoracales > Bacteriovoracaceae > CBDEVA01. Next base: position 105,679 of record CBDEVA010000007.1, read on the forward strand.
TTTTAGATTATTAATTACTTTACTATTATCATTTATAATTTTGTCTTTATCTTCTAATTGATTATTAGAATTTATATTTAACGAATGTCCATCATTAGATGAATAATTACCTTCCTTATCAAATTCAGTACTAGTTTTTTCTTTTTCTAAAGCATCAATTTTTTTTCTTAAAAAATAAATTGTTTTTTCTTTATCTTCTAAATTCTTATCAAAGTTATCTTGAGCTGATTTTAATCTTCGCTCATATAATTTCTCTTCTTTCTCTATTCTCTCCATATCTTCTACAACACTATCTATTAAATTATTTTCATAATCATCATCTTTTTTTACATCATAAGCTGCTTCTAAATCAATTTTACTATTATTATTCTCTAATTTATTTAAAGATTTAACCTTAAACTTTAACTTTTTATTCTCTTCTTTTAATAAATTTATCAAAGATTTAGCTTGATTATACTTAAAATTATACTTATCAAGGTTTTCCTGTAATTTTTTAACCTTTTTATTATTAACTTCATTCTCTTTAGCTATTGTAGAACTATTATCTGTTTCTTTCTCTATCTCTAAAGCATTATCCTTCTTTTGATATTCACTAACTTTGTTAGAATTAGTGCTACTATCACTTTGTAATTTATACCTATTTATCTGATCTCTACTTTCATTTTGATTATTTTTCTTATTTACTATATTTAAAGAATTAGAGTCCTTCTTAAGATTTTGCTGACCACTTCCTTTTACAACTGTATAACCGTCCTCTTTTCCTTGTAGCCCTCCTCCACTTATAATCCTATGTTCATCTTTAATATTTTGCTGGCCACTTCCTTTTACAGTTGTATAACCGTCCTCTGTTTCTTGTTGACATCCTCCGCTTATAATCCTATGTTCATCTTTAATATTTTGCTGGCCACTTCCTTTTACAGTTGTATAACCGTCCTCTGTTTCTTGTTGACATCCTCCGCTCGTAACTCTGAGTTTATCTTTAACACTATGTACTTTATTTTCTTTTGAAGCTATGGACCTATCCTTTGTTTTTTGTAAACCTCCTCCTCCTACAGATCTATGCTTATCTTTAACATTCTGTGATTTCTTTTCTTCTACATCTACATAACTATCTTTTATCTCTTGTGAATCATCTTCATTAACAACTGCATGCTTACTTTCAATACTTTCTTGTTCTTTGTAATTATCCTTTTTATTTTGTCGATGCTCCTCTCCTAAAGCTTCTGTAGGTTTATATTTTTCTAAAATTATAGAATGCTTATCTTTTTCATTTTCCTTAGTAAGGCTTTCAATTGAACTAGAGTTGTCTTCTGTAGCTTGTATTGTGATAACATCTTCAACAATTTTATCTTTTTGAAATTTAACGCCATCTTTTACTAATTTTAAATCAGGAATTATTTCACTTGTAGAAATATTACCACCTTTAAGATCAGATATATTCTGAATAAGTACATTAGAATAATTTACATTATTTGCTGAATTATCTTTTGACCATAATGCTGTAAAGACTATTTTAGATGTTTTCTCCAAATTGTATATATCAAACAAATTACATTGTTGAGAACAAAGAATCAAATTATTATTTTTATTTAATAAATCCTTTTTTACATTGCTAGTATCAAATCTACTAGAATCAATATTAAGAGAAACTAAAAAGCAATCACTTCCACTTCCATAATTCACATCAAATGCAAAATCTATAAAGTCGTTTTTATATAAACTTGTTAAATAAGATAATAAAGAAGTGAAATATATTCTAACTTGATAAAGATTAATGTTATTATTATATGCTTTTTCCGTAATTACATCACTATAAAATCCTACACTCAATGGATCATTTATTTTTAATAGATTAATATTTGATAATAATTCACCATAAGATGATTCTAGGTGAATAGAATATTCTTCATCAAAAAATCTCTTGATAGGAATTAAAAAAAATGGTGAGCTAAGTAAGTTTTTGTTAAAAGCAATAATATTATTTTCAAATTCAGTCATAATGTCATCTTGACAAAGAACAACTGTTGGTAACCCTTTATAATCCTCTGGAATCTTTTCTAGATTATCGCTAATTATGTAGTCTATGTCTTTTTTATCTTGATCAGACACAATCTCAAATTTAGAAATAATATCATTTAATTCCTCAGGAATATTATCGATCAATTTTAATATAACTTTTTTTTCACTCATATCCTAAACAACATCCCTCAATGCTCTTTCCAGTGAATTATCTAACCTATTTGTTAAAAATCTCCTTTTCATTTTATTATTTAATTCAAATATACTCTTAAAAAATTCTTTTCCATCATTAAGAGAATATTTCCATTTTTTAAATGCTACAGAATGATTTAAAAAAATCACTATTGCCTCTAAATCTGATATTTCATTAAAAGAAACTTGCTTGGGTAATCCACTACCATCTACACATTCAAAAAGCATAGAAGACAATCTAAATAAGTTTTTATTATTAGCACTATATGGAAACTTAGTAGATAAACTATCTATTTCTTCTAATATATTTTTTAACTTAACATCTCCTACGACATTAATTATATTATCGGAAGACTCAACTCTAAGTCTATCTAAGAGATTATGATTATCTATTTTCCAAAAGCTTTTCATAGAAAAACATAAAAAATAAGATATATTATAAAAATCTTTCAAAAATTTATAATCGATATAGCCAGATATTATTGCCATAACCACAGCCAATGATGAAAATATCATAGCTCTTTCATATAAACATAAGTTTTCTTCTATTAAAAACTCTTCTGTTTTTTTATCTATATCATAAAAGGCCTTTTCACATATTATAACTAAATCAATAAGAGAAAAATTATTACCACCTGAATAAATAGAATTAATCCATTTCATAATATTTTCTCTTGCTTGAATTTTAACTTCTTCTCTATTTGAAGAACTATACGACTGCTCTAATTTTTTAAATATATTTAAATAGGTTTCTATATGTTTTATATCAGCAACATTCTCAAGTTCAATATTTGAACTATTATTTATAAACCTATTTAAGTAATCTCTATTAATTAAATCTCCACATGAAATTAATTTAATTTTCTTTTTAGTGTCTTTTAAATTAATTACCAAAAAGACATCTGCCATGGAAAAACGACTAAAGGAAATCCCCTCTATTAATTGCTCTATCTTTTGCACACTCATACTTAAAACTTTTCGGAATAATAAACTCTTAAGTGAAAAATTTCGGTATATTCTTGACTATATATATAAGGATTAATTTATGAGATAAATAGTTACTTTACACCAGATTTAAAGCACTTAAATTGATGAGTAGAACTTGCAGAGCTTTCTTGGGGATAAGAAGCTTTACACTCATCATCTGCTAACCAACACCTAGGATGAAAATGACAACCACTAGGAGGATTGATAGGGCTAGGAATGTCTCCTTGAAGAATTATTCTCTTTTTATCTGAATTAAAATCAATAGTTGGTATCGCTGAAAACAATGCTTTTGTGTAAGGGTGATAACAACTTGATGATAATTCATCAGATTGGGCAATCTCTACAATATTACCTAAATACATAACTGCTACTCTATTTGAAATATATTCAACCACCTTAAGATCATGAGCTATAAATAAATAAGTTAATTTTAAATCTCTCTGCAAGTCCATTAATAAATTTATAACTTGTGCTTGCACTGAAACATCTAGAGCAGATACTGGCTCATCACATATAATAAATTCAGGAGATACTGCTAATGCTCTAGCAATACAAATACGCTGTCTTTGACCACCAGAGAATTCATGAGGATATTTATTTAATGCCGTTTTTGGCAATTGAACTTGGTCTAATAACTCCAGCAATCTCTTGCGACGAGTATCTTTTGCAGTGGAAAGCTTATGAATATTTAATGGCTCAGATAGAATAGTTCCGACATTCATTCTGGGATTTAAAGAGGCATAAGGGTCTTGAAAAATTATTTGCATACTCTTTCTTATATTCATCATCTTTGAGGGGCCATAATTTAAAATATTCTCTCCCTTAAAAATAATTTCTCCAGAAGTTGGTTCAATAATTCTAAGAATTGATCTACCCAATGTAGTTTTTCCACAACCGGATTCTCCCACTAATCCAAGAGTCTCTCCCTTTTTAATTTTAAAGCTAACATTATTAGTTGCATTAACATTGGCAACAATGCGTCGAAAAAAGCCCCCCTTTATAGGAAATTTTTTAGTTAAATTTTTTACCTCTAAAAGATATTCACTCATATTTGATCTTCCAATGGATGAAAGCAACTAACATAATGATTCTTATTAACTAATTCTAATTTTGGACTACCATCAGAACCTTTGCATTTTTCTGAAGCATATTCACATCTGTTTTGAAAATAACATCCATCAGGTAATGCATGTAGAGATGGGACAGAACCAGCTATAGTTTTTAATCGGTCATTTTTATGTTGTTTAATACTAGGAATTGATTCAATCAATCCCCTTGTATAAGGATGTTTTTGATTACTAAAAAGAGTTTTTATATCGGAAGTTTCCACAATATTACCACAGTACATGACAGCGACACTATCACACATCTCTGCAACAACACTCAAATCATGAGTAATTAAAATAATAGACATATTAAGTTCATCTTTAATTTTATTCATCAATTCTAAAATTTGTGCTTGAATCGTCACATCAAGAGCAGTAGTTGGCTCATCGGCAATTAATATATCAGGACGACAAGCAAGTGCCATAGCAATCATAACTCTTTGTCTCATTCCCCCAGAAAGTTGATAGGGATATTCTTTAATTCTTTTCTCCGGAGCAGGAATTCCCACTAATTTAAATAGATCAATAATGTTTACCTCTACTTCAGAGGCAGGAATATCTTTTTGATGCAATTTAAAAACCTCTTTAATTTGATTTCCAACAGTAAATACTGGATTTAATGAAGTCATGGGCTCCTGGAAAATCATAGAAATTTTATTTCCTCTTATTGTACTCATCTGATCTTCATTTAATGTAAGCAAATCCCTATCACCAAACTTAATACTCCCGTTTTTAATAATACCAGGAGGATTGGGTATTAATCCCATAATAGATAAAACTGAAACTGATTTACCGGAACCAGACTCCCCGACAATTCCAAAAGTCTTACCACGATAAACATCAAAAGATATTCCATTTACCGCCGTAATCAATCCATATTCTGTTTTAAACTGAACCTCTAAATCTTTTACTTCTAAAATCTTCTCTGACATCTATTTACCTTTTAATTTAGGATCTAGTGAATCTCTTAAGGCATCACCTAATATATTAAATGCAAGAACGATTATAAACATAGCAATAGTTGCCGCCGCCAATTGCCACCAAACACCTCTTGCCAACTCAAGTTTAGCGTCATCAATCATAGTTCCCCAACTAGGCCTCTCTTGTACACCTAACCCTAAATACGAAAGAATAACTTCAGACTTTATCGCCACTTGAAATTGCAAGGAAAAGTTAATAATAACAATATGGGATATATTGGGAATAATGTGTATAAATAATCTTCTAAAATTACTACCTCCAATAGCAGTTGCCGCTTGAACATACTCTCTATTTTTATGCCTAATAACCTCCCCTCTAACTAACCTACAAAGTCCTACCCAACTAGTTAGACCAAGGGCCAAATATACCGATAGAATTCCCTTTCCTAAAATAAAAGTAATTGCAACCAAAAGCATTATATTGGGAATAGATGTAAAAGTAGTATAAAACCATAAGATAAATTCATCAATTTTACCACCAAAGTATCCACCGATGGATCCTAAAACCACTCCAATTACCATGGAAATAATTCCTGTAATTAGTCCTACTGACATGGCCACTTCCACTCCCTTAATAGTTTTAGCAAGAACACTTCTTCCAAAAATATCTAAACCAAATATATGCTCATAGGAAGGGGGAGCATAAGATGGACCAACTTCCTTTGACCAATCAGATACCAAAATTCCCATTGACGATAATATAGAGATAGCAAAATAGACAAAAACTATAAATATAGAGATCATCGCCTGTTTATCTCTTAAAAGCTGATCAATAGCATGTCTTAGTAGGGATTTAGATTGTTTATTTTCTATACTATTAATTTCTAATGTACTCAAAAAAATTTACTCCTCTACTTAAGTCTGACCCTAGGATCAACTACAGTATACAAAACATCTGTCAAAACACTAAAGACAATAAATGCTACTGAGCTTAGTATTGTCATTGCTTTAATCACAGGAAAATCAGAGGAATTTATTGCATTTAAAGTAATCCCTCCAAGCCCGGGGATAGAAAAAAAACTCTCCAAAAGAAGAGCTCCCAATATAAGAAATGGAATTTGAATAACTACATAAGTTATTATAGAAACCATGGCATTTTTTAAAACATGCTTAAACATAATGGCTTTATCTCTTAGGCCCTTTGCTCTAGCAGTTCTTACATAATCCTGATAAACTTCATCTAAAATAATTGTTCTATAAATTCTAACATCAGGGCCTAGTGACAATATTACCCAAATTATTATAGGCAAAAGTACATAGGGAATAAAACTAGGAAACCCATGTTCATAACCAGATATTTCAAATAGGCCCAATTTAAAGGCAAAATAATACTGACCAAATAATATATACGCTAGTGAAGATATGCTCATAAGAGCAACACATATAAATACTGCCAACTTATCTATAAGTTTTCCCCTATAAAAAGCTACTAATAAAGAAATAGAAATCGATAGTAATGTACCTAACAAAAATGCAGGGAAGGATAATGTCAAAGACGGGATAGACCCTACCTTAATCATCTCAATAATTTCCTGACGAGTAGACCAAGAACGACCAAAATCAAAGGTAAATGCCGATTTTACAACATCAAGATACTGAATAAACCAATGCTTATCCAGTCCTAGCTCTGCTCTAATTTCCGCAATTTGCTTAGCAGTAGCGTGCTTTCCCAGCATCATGAGTGCAGGATCAGGAGAGACAACATTAAATAGCAAAAATATTATTAAACATACCCCTAATAAAATAGGAATTACATATAATAGTCGACGGATAACATAAATATAAAGATTCAAACTGTTATTACTCCCTAAAGCATCTTAAGTATTTTTTTCTTAGACTCAAGATCAATATTTAGATACTTTTCTTGACCAATTACAAAGTCATGAAAGATAAAATTTTTCAACCAGCCTTGATATAAAGTATAAGACTGCCTATGAACTCCAAATATCCAAGGAACTTCTTCTGCCGCCATCTTATTTAAATTCTCATAGAGCTTAGTTCTCTTAGGAGAATCACTCATAATAACTGCTTTTTTAAATATCCTATTAAACTTAGGATTATCATATCCTGAACCATTGGCGCCAGGTGAACGATTAGGACCATATAAAAGTTGTAGAAAATTCTCAGCATCAGGATAATCTGCACCCCAAGCAATCCCATAAAGCATTACTTTTCTATCTTGAATCTTCTTTTGAAATTCTGGCCAAGGGCTTTGAGAAATTTTAATATTAATGCCAATTTTTTGCATTTGCTTTTTAAAATACTCACCAAACTGACGAGAAACAGTAGAGTTAGGTGTATCGTAAGTTATAATGGGCAGTCCTTTGCCATTAGGATAACCAGCTTCCGCTAATAATTTTTTGGCATTTTGTAAATTTGAAGTTGTGCCATAACCTTTATATGGATTTTTATAAGATTTTATATGTCCAGATATTCCTGGAGGGACAATTGATTGGGCAGCAATAGCCGTATTATTGTAAAATAATCTATTGGCATCACTAACATTGTAAGCAAGAGACATAGCTCTTCTTAATTTTAAATTACTAAACAATTTCAAATCGTGATTAAAAGCAATATAGGTGACATCAAGAGAAGGTGTCACATTTAAACTCATACCTTTTTTAATAAAATCTGGAGCAAGATTTTTTGCATCAGGAACTGCAGTATCAAAATTATCTTTTGGTATACCAACATAATCCAATTTTCCCTTTTGAAAATTTAACCAACGAGGCAATGATTCTGTTATAATATTAACAACTACTTTATCTACAAAGGGAATAGTTTTACCGCAATCTTTTAGCAATCCCTGTTGCTTAAATTCACTAGAAGCATCACATGGATACAATACTTTTCTATAATTTTTATTTTTGTAATATATAATTTTATTACTCTGAGTAAACCTTTCTAAAGTATAAGGCCCAGTTCCAACTGGATGGTTTAAAAACTCTTTTCCATAATAATCTACTGCTTCTTTAGCCACAGCAAAAGTAAAGGGCATGGCCAAAGCATAAAGAAATTGAGGAAATGGTTTTGCAAGTTTAATTTGTAGAGTATATCTATCCAAGGCCTTAAGACCTTCTACTACTTCACTATAATCAACCTTGGGTTTATCAGCGTACTTTTCTCTCCACTGATTTAGCCCTTTAATTTTTCCCTCAAGTAACCACCAACCCAATCCCTGTAATTTTGGATCGGCTAAGCGTTTTATAGAGTATACAAAGTCTTCTGCAACTAATTCTCTTTTCTTGCCATTTTTAAAAGCTTTATCATTATGAAAAAATACATTCTTTTTTATTTTAAAAATATAAGTAAGTTTATCTTTTGAAGGTTTAGGAATTGATTCCGCTAAATTAGCAATTAAAGTATATGGTCTTTTTAGATAGTGGTAGGTTAAAAGTCCTTCGTAAACTCGGGTAACTTCTCTAGCTGAATAAGCATCATTTGCATAGATAGGATCCATGCCTTTGATTTTTGCCCCTGAAACTAAATTTAAAACTGGTTCCTTGGAATCCTCTTTATTGCAAGATGTTATAAAAATAGCACTTATAAAAGCTATCCAAAAATTCATACTATACCCCCTACCTGTTTTTATAAGCTCTGAGTATATAGAATATATAAATATGTGACAATTTTTCTACGATATTTAAGTAATAACGCTACGATCAACAAAGATTACCAATCTATAAATTGCACTGTGTAGGAAAGAGGTTTAGTACCAAGGCAGAGCTACTAGTACTAAAAATAAAAGATTGCTTGCTATATAAGCTATCACTAGCTCTACCCTTAAGCCTTAATGCTAAGGTAGATTTATCATAAGTAAACTCTATCTCTAACTGATTATCAGATATATATCTCCAAAAAATAGTACCATTTTTAAAGTTACATATCTTTTCTTGTTTGCAATTTAAGCCTCCTAAAGAGTAAAAATCTAAAAAAAATGCCAATATTTTTATATTAGACCTTATATAGTATTTTAATCCTTGTAACTGTTGCTTTATATTTTGGGGAAAGACAAATTTTTTATTTTTAAAATCAAATTCAATCAATCCAACCTCCTTAAAGGGAACTTCTACTGCTATTTTCCACAATTTATCTTTATTATTAAGTAATGCTTGATACTTAAATAAGTATTTATGTCCTTGTAATTCTAACCTCCCCCTTCCATATCCTTGAAGACAAACCTTTTTTAAGATATTTTTTATATTCTTATCTTTTATATCCTCTGAGTATTTAAATAGAGTACAAGAAAATAAAAAAGATACAAATATGGGGACTACTCTCCAGAGGCAATAGAACGATTTTTTAAATTCTCTAATGCTTTTATGATTTCTTGCTTTTCTGCTAAAGTTTTGCAATATTTTAAGCTCTTTTTATAAAATTTTTCGGCCATATTATATTTTTTTAAACTTTCATAAATAATAGCCAAATGTTTATTAATTATTGGGTCATCCTTTACTATACTGACCGCCTTTTTCATCTCTATTAGTGCTTTTTTAAGATCTCCTATTTTGTAATAATACCACCCCAAAGAGTCCCTAATATATCCATCATCTGGCTTAAGACTTATAGCCTTTTTAATATATATTATTGCCTTACCATAGTCACTACTACCATCTTCAAGTAAAGAATATCCAACAAAATTAAGAGCGTGAGCGTCATTAGGATTTTTCTCTAACAGCTCTAAAATAACTTCCCTTGACTGTGCAAATTGTTTATTTTTCTCATATAAAGATGCCAAATAATAGTCGAATTTAGAACTATATTCATCATACTCTCTAATACTTAAAATCAACTCAATAGCTTTATTAAGCTCTCCTTGTTCTTCGTAAAATTTTCCTAGAATAAAACTCATCCCAAATTTAAGATCATCCTCTTTAATTGCAGATTGAATAAAATCTATAAACCTTTCCTTATCCTCTAAGCTATTTGTACTGCTATTTGCATTAAAGCTAAGAATCTCAGCAATTCTTACCTGAGTTCTAATATATAAAGAGCTTTCCCTTGTAACTTTATGAAAGAACTCTATTGCTCTTTCTGAATCGTCTAATTCATAATAAACAGACGCAAGTAGAAAATTTGCTCTGTCAAAATTTTCATTAGCAAGTAGAATATCGTGTAGTATATCTTTGGAATCATCTAATCTTCCTTGACTCATGTATACCACTGCCATATTTAGTTTTAATTCATAATTTTGAGGCATTAAAATTGATAACCTCTCCATATAAGAAATGGCTTGCACGGGACTTTTAGTATCAATCATAACTTGGACTAACTTTTGCAATACAATATGATTTTGTGGTTGCATTTTTAAAGTATTTTTATATAGATTTATTGCTTTATTAACTTTTCCATTTTTTTCATATAAAAGTCCCTTAGCAACAACTGATAGATAATAGTTAGGATCAACTTTTAAAGACTTAGAAAAGTATTTATGGGCACTTTTATCACTGCCTTTAATGGCAAAAACTCTACCTAGATGGTAATACAAAGCAGCACTATCTTTAATATTTAAAAGGCATTTATTTAATAAATTCTCAGCCATTTTAAGGTCGCTTTTCATCAAAAAAACATTAGCTAAAATAATACACCCATTTTCACTCTTGGGATTACTTTTAACAATTGCTTTATATATCGCTAGCCCCTCCTTTAATTTCTTCCTTGCTAAATAAATTCCCCCTAACATAAAACCAACATTTTGATCGTTGGTTTTAATATACAGCTCTTTTGTTAGCTTCTCTGCTTTAGCAAGCTCTTTAGAGCGAACTAATTCTACAATATAATTTTTTTTAAAATCTACATTATCAGGTGCTAGCTCAAGTATATTTTTATAAAAAAAACTAGCTACTTGGTGTTTACCTCTTATTGAGGCGTCATTTGCCTTTAAATAGAGTCCACTTAAAAGATAATTAACCTCTTGTCTATCTCCTTTATCTTTTACACTCTTAACTAGTTCCTCTACTTCCCTCTTTGAATTGGCCCTAGATACTCTAGTTGATATATCAGGCAATGAAATCTTATTATCTTTTCCATCTTGTAGTAAAATTGACGAACAGCCACTGAGTAAAGTTATTAATAAAACTCCTATTCTCATAACCCTCATACGACATCTAAGGGAGAATTCATAAAGTTTTCTAACTACTTGAATTTCTTAAGGAATAATTTTCCTTTACCAAAAACCTATAACCACTTGAAATAACTGTATTATGTATTAATTTAAAAAACTGAATTTATATATTGACGCATCAAAATTAACTGTATATGTTTAGTCGGTATTTTGAAATCTTGCAAAAAATAAAATAATACCCAAAGTTTTTGTAACTATTTGAAAATACTCTTAAATAAGTAATAATTTGCTGTGTTTAGGCAAAGTATTTATATAGATTTTAACAACTTTAAGGAGAAGAAAATGAACGACGTAAGAATTATCAAAAGGTACCAAAACAGAAAGCTATATGATACTCATCAGAGCTGTTATGTAACACTAGAAGAAATTGCTCAAATCATCAGAGAAGGACATGAGATCAAAGTGATTGATAACAAAACTAAAAACGACATCACTTATACTACTCAAATCCAACTTCTTTTTGATCAAGAGAGAAAATCTACAAAAGCTGGTGATACAGAACTTCTTAAGAGAGTTATCAGATCAAAAGCAGGAATATTTACAGGGTATATTAGAAGTCTAGAGGGAATAGAAGAAGATTCCGCATCAAATGAAGAATCTAATGTTACTGAATCACAACAACCTGCTTCTGTACAACACATAAGTGGCCCTAAGCCATTAGAGCCAACAACAAGCACTACTATTAACTAATAAGGGTAATAGTGTGTTAATGATTCCTTTAAGTTTTAAATATATAAAAAAAGCGCTTTTACTTGCTACTTTATTAGCAAGTAAAAGCATTATATGTTTTCAAGCAAATGCTGAAGATAGCATAAGTATAAAGGGATTAACTTCTGAAAAAAAGGCCCAAGAAATTGAAAGAAAGTTGGCCAATAAAAAAAAATTTAAAAGTTCCAAAAGAAAAGAATCATCTGATAGAATTATAGCCCCTAAAAGCCCTTATTTGGGTATTATGTCTTCACCTCACGCTATCGGCGTTGGGATAGGACAAACTTTTGTAAATGGAGACTTTCACGAAAATGGTAGTTCAAAGATAACTGGAGAAGTATTTTACAATTATACGGCTAGTCATTCATTTGATTTTATTGCAAATCTTCATGTATCTAACCACCAATATAGAAAGAGAACTTCTAGATTAAGTGGAGTAGCATTAGGAATAAAGGGAAAAATATATCAATTTGATGCTTTCTCTCCTTATGTAATGGGAGGTTTTGGTTTTTACACTCCCAAGGTAACTAGAAATGTAGATGGAGATAAATATGAAACTTCATCATCTTCTATTGTATTTGGAAATCACGCAGGAATTGGTGCAGACTTAAATTTAAATTATAGGGTAAAAATAGGAGTTCTACTTCACTATCACAATCCATTTGATGTCAGACAAGAATATGGCCCTAAAGTAGAAGGTTCTTATTATAAATTTCTATTAACAGGTTTTTTCTCCTTATAATATAAAAAAGAGGAATTTAAATGAAAAAGCATCGCTTCTATCTCTTCACAGGTAAAGGGGGAGTTGGAAAGACATATGTGTCCCTTGCTTTTGCTAAATATTTAAGTCTGCAAAAAAAAGAAGTTTATTATTGCTGTCCAGAGCAAGATAATAAACAATTATGTTATGAATTAAACATTAAATATTTAGGCTTAGACTGGGAGAATAGTGCAAAACAATACATAACAAAAAAATTAAACTCTAAAATAATTGCCTCATGGATAGTAAAAAGAGCATTTTTTAGATCAATTGCCAATATGTTATCAAATGTAAAAAGAATGATCTATCTAGGACATATTATGGACATGTTAGAGCAAAACCAAAATATGATCATTGTTATGGACTCCCCTGCAACAGGACATTTTTTAAATATATTTCATATACCAAATGTCTTTAGAAAAATTTTCAAATATGGAGTCATCGTAGATGATATCAAGAGAATGCATAACTTTATACAGGAAAAAGATCTACTTAAAACTATTGTACTATCAATTCCAAGCGCTATGTCATTTCAAGAAGTGTCAGATTTAAAATCATCACTAGAAATGCCAAATATAGGACAGGAGACATTAATTATAAATAATTACCTAGGAGATATGAATGAAATCTATGAAAAAGCTCCTGAGTTTTTACAAAAGAAGATCAATATAGAAAGAGAGATGGCAAAAGAGCATAAAGACCAAATAAAAGCATATATACCACATATAATATCCAATAATAAAAAGGATATAATAAATAATTTAATACCATTTATGAATCAAATACTATGAAAGATAAAAAAGTAGAAATATTTTGTGGCACAGGAGGAGTTGGAAAAACTACTTTATCAACATCTAGAGCATTATATTTATCCTCTAATAAAAAGGTATTATTAATAACTATTGATCCTTCCAAAAGATTAAAGGATTTATTTAATATAAAGGATAAAGATTCTGGAAAAATTATCAATACTGCAAATAGCGATAACGAACTGAAAAATTCTAATCTTGATATACTATTGATGAATCCAGTACATACCTTTTCTAGAATAGGAAGTACTGATGCCTTAAATAATAATATTATAAAGACAATTACTTCATCATATGGAGGTATGCATGAAATTATGTCTATCATAGAAATACAATATCAATTAGATAATAATAATTATGATTGTATAGTACTAGATACTCCTCCAGGAAAACACTTTATAGACTTTTTACAATCAACAGATAAAATAAATGAATTCTTTAACAAGACAAATATCGATCTAATAAAAAAAATCAATATAGGAGAATTATCAATCCCCAACAAATTAACTGTTTTATTTAAACCTATTATTGGAAAGCTAATATCTTATCTAAAACATTTAACTGACTCAAATTTTATCGAAGAATTCTTACAAGCATTATCAATAGTTCATAAAAATAAATCATTTTTTATGGATGCTCTAAAATTTCAAGATCTATTAATAAAAGAAGATAGTTTAAATTGGTTTTTAGTAACAAGTGCAGAACATCAAAAATATGAAGAAAATATAAAATTACACAAGTCTATATCAAATATTATATATGGTAATCAATATTTAGCTATAAATAAATCATTACATAAGTACTTAAATCAGTGGGATGTCAGTAATAATGACCCAATTCTTTATAAATTAAAACAAACTATGATTAAAAGAGAAGAGAGTATAAAAGATAATGCAAGTAAAAATTTTAAAAATTTAATTCAATTCTCAGAAATATTAAAAAAAGATCCTAAGCAACAAGTTATTGGGCTAAAAAGTCAATGGGCCAGTATATGAAACATATAGAAAATAAAATAGATTTAGAAGATTTTATATCAAAAAACTGGAATGAGATTAACCAATATATAAATGAAAAAATGAAGGGATTACCTATCCCCATATATTGCAGTACTGATATAAGGGAAAGTAACGAAAAATTTGCACCTATAGATCATAATATGTATCCTGCAGGATTTAATAATTTATGCACATATGATTTAAATCATTGTACTGACGTCTTCTCGAAGATTTTAAAAGAAAGAGATTCTAAAACAAAAAATATTGCTATAATTGTAGAATCTCATACTAAAAATAAATTTTATTTAGATAATATAGCTATATTAAATAAAATAATTAGAGATGCCGGATTTAATTCAACACTTATAAGTTTCGATGAAAAATTATTTGATGATAACCAAAAAAGTATAAAAATAATTTCTCATTCAAAATATGAAGTAGAAATTCATAAAGCAGAAATAAAAGATGATTTTATTAATGCAAATAATAAAAATATAGATTTAACTATATTAAATAATGACCAATCTAATCCAATAAAACAAAATTTTCAAAGCATAGAGACTATTGTAATACCTAGTCCTAAATTAGGCTGGCATTATAGAGAAAAAGCAAAGTTTTTTAAACATTATAAAGAAGTAATAGATAATTTTTCAGATAAATTCTCAATCAATAAAAATCTATTACAAGCTAAATATAAAAGTATATATAATATTGATTTTTCAAATAAGGAAGGATTAGACTATTTAGCAAAAAATGTAGACCATCTAATAAATAATATAGGTAAAGACTCCAAAGTATTTGTAAAAGCTAATAAAGGCACATATGGGATGGGAATAATAGTAGTAAAATCAGGAGAAGAAATAATACACATGAATAGAAAAACTAGAAATAAAATGGATATTGGAAAGAATAAAATAAAATTTAACTCTGTGCTAATACAAGAGGGAATAGAAACTTGCTTAAAATATAATAACGATCCTGCTGAAGTGACAATATATCTAATTGGTGGTAAAAGTGTTGGAGGATTTATGAGAACTAATTCTAAAAAAACATCTAACTCCAACCTAAATTCTCAAGGAATGATATTTAGGAAGTACTGTATAAGTGAAATAAGAGAAAATAATGATCATCAAAGCAAAGAAGCTACTTATTCAGTTATTGCAAGATTGGCAACGCTGGCAAGTGGATACGAAACATTAGAAATAGAAAAGTTAAAATAATGGAATTAATGAAAGGTTCTAAAAGTAATATCATAAAAGCAATTGGTAATACACCAATTGTAAAACTAAACTCTGTATGTAAAGAAGTTGATTCAGATATATATGTAAAGTTGGAATATTTAAATCCAGGTGGTTCAACTAAAGATAGGATTGGATGCTACATGATGGACAAAGCATTACAAGAGAAAAAAATAAAACCAACCGGAACTATTATTGAGGGAACTTCTGGAAATACTGGAGTAGGGTTAGCTATATGGGCCATAGTAAATAATTGTAAATGTATATTTGTAATGGCGGATAAACAATCTCAAGATAAAATAGACAACTTAAAAGCATTTGGAGCAGAAGTTGTCATATGTCCTAGTGATGTAGAACCCGATGACCCTAATTCTTATTATTCAGTATCAAAAAAACTAGCTGAAACTACTCCTAATTCTTTTTATGTAGATCAATATAACAACCTAACCAATAGAGAGACTCATTACAATTGGACAGCTCCAGAAATACTAGAACAAACAGATGGAGACTTTGATACATTTATAGCTGCTGTAGGCACAGGAGGAACAATATCTGGATGTGGAAAATATTTCAAAGAAAAGTTACCTAATGTTGAAGTTGTAGGAATAGATTGCTCAGGTTCAATAATTGCTCATTACGCAAAAACAGGAGAAATAATAGAGGCCAAACCTTATGTATTAGAAGGTATTGGAGAAGATTTCATTCCGAGTAATTATGACTTTAACTGTATCGATAGTTTTGAAGTAGTTGGTGATAAAGAAAGTTTTATAATGACTAGAAGATTATTAAAAGAAGAAGGAATTTTTGCAGGAGGTAGTGCTGGGGCCGCTATATGTGGAGCAATTAAATACGCTAAAAAACTAAAAAAACCTAAAAAAATAATAGTACTATTACATGATTCAGGAAATCGTTATACTTCAAAGATATATAATGACGAATGGATGGAAAAGCATGGATATATTGAATAAAAATTTATCTATTAAAACAAAAACTGTTATTAGTGGAGGAGAAGCTGACAAAGAGACAGGTGCAATAATGCCTCCTATATACCAAACTTCTACATATGTTCAAAAATCTCCAGGAAAACATAAAGGCTACGAATACTCTCGTTCACATAATCCGACTAGAACTCGTCTAGAAAAATGTTTAGCATCACTTGAAAATGGTAAATATGCATTAGTTACCGCTAGTGGTATGTCTGCTTGTTCTCTATTAATGCATAATCTTAAAAAGGATAGCTCTATATTATTTGGAGATGATGTTTATGGAGGAACATATAGATTATTTAAAACTGTTTTTAATAATATTCATAAATTTTATTCAATAGATATGACAAATATAAAAATTGTAGAAAGAGCTGTACAAAAATATAAACCAAATATGTTATGGCTAGAATCTCCTACAAATCCATTATTAAAAATAGCAGATATAAAAAAAATAACTCAAATATGTAAAAAAAATAAAATAATAACTGTCATAGATAATACTTTTATGAGCCCATATTTTCAAAATCCATTAAAATTATCTGCAGATATAGTTTTGCATTCATTAACAAAATTTATAAATGGACATTCAGATATAATAGGTGGAGCAATCATATTAAATGATTATAAAATGTATCAAGAATTATGGGCATTACAAAACTCAATAGGCCCTTCAATGTCACCATTTGACTCATGGTTAACCCTAAGAGGTATAAGAACATTATCCATTAGAATGCAAGCACACCAATCTAATGCTACGGAAATTGCAAAATTCCTAGAAAAGCATCCAAAAGTAGAAAAAGTTATATATCCAGGATTAAAATCTCATCCTCAACATAATCTAGCAAAAAAACAAATGAATGGATTTGGAGGTATGATATCCTTTATAATCAAAGGAAATCTTACTAATGTTAAAAAGTTTATATCAAAGCTAAAATTATTCTCCCTAGCTGAAAGTCTTGGAGGTGTAGAAAGCCTAATAGAAAGTCCAGCTCTGATGACACATGCAGCATTACCAAAAAAGGTTAGAGAAAAAATAGGAATTTATGATAATTTGCTAAGAATATCAGTAGGCATAGAAGATTATAATGACCTAATAAATGATATAAAAAATGCTTTAAAATGATCCAGTCTTAGAGTCTTTAGAATTATCTTCTTTAATACTTTCACTAGAACTGCTTTGTAAGAGATTAGATTTATTTTTAATATTATTAAGCAAATCAATAGGTTCACTGCGAGTACTAAAGATTACACCTTTATTTAAATATGAATGTAATAACAGGTAAACACAATAAAATTTTCCATGATCATCAGACAAAACCTCTTTGTCTCCCTTAGCAAAAATAAGAGCTTCGTCCCGAATTATTTTAATAAGAGTTTCAGTCTGCTTACAATAAGTGCTATTGCTACTTTTATTAGTACAATTACCATCTCTTTTATAAACACTAATATTATTATCAGCACCTTTTTTTATATGGATTGGCTCACGACAAAGATCAATTCTCCAAATATCTTTTAAAATAAAAAAACGCTTCCTAAAAAACTCAATAAGGCATCCTTGCTTTTTTAAAACTAGATCAGATTTTAATAGTCCATACAAAGATTTATTGCTTAAAAGGCTATCAAAATTTGAAGTAAAGCAACTACTACTATCATAACTATAGGTGTTAAAACTGAAAAATAATATTATTATAAATATAAACTTATGTAATATTTTCATCTCTTTTCTTAAATATATCATAACTTAATTGATCTTATAATTATTAATTAGCAGGAACTATTATTTGATTTTCTTGTTCTTTCATCTCTTCTTTTTCATTACTACAAAAACTAGTATCTTCACTAGAATTTATATAATGAAGTTGAACCACCCTACAATCCTTATTTGAAGAGTAAACATCTTTAACAACACATTCTATTGGTTTAACATTTTGCCTATTCCATTTATAATTTTCATTACATTGGATATAGCTTAACTTATCAACACATGCCCAATGCTTATTCTTACAATTATAAACCAGTCCTCTTCCGTTTCTTTGATAATTTGGAGGTTCGACATATTTTAATACCGTATCTTTTTCAATATTATCTATCATCTTCTTACTACTATCAACACTAGCTTCTAAAGTTTTAACAACATTATCTAATTCTTTTTCCATATTATTTTTTGGTATGTCTGACTTATCTTCTTTATTATCCTTACTATCTACATTATCTTTACTACCTTCATTTTCTAAGCTTGATTTCATATCACTTTTTTCATAATTAACCTTTAATAACTTATTTTCATTATTTATATTTGATTCATCTTTTACCATTTCTAATTGATCATCCTTTTTTAAATTAGCATCTTCTTTTTTTACTTCTTTGCTAATATCACTTTCTTCCTTATCTGATACCATTTTAATTTCTTTACTAGTGCTTTTATTACCTACCTGTTCTTTGGGAACTTCTATCTTATCTTTATCTGTCACCAATTTTAATTTATCACTACTTTCACTAGTACCTTCAGGTTTTAACTGTTTATTAGGCATTTCTACCTTGGCATTTTTATCGACTTCTTTGACCTCCACCTGCTCTTTAGGAGCTACCATATCATCTTTTTTAGGTTTCTCTGCTTCTAATTTTAATTTATCGTCACTTCCTCCTTTAACTTCCTTACTGACATCTTTATTCTCTATCTGCTCTTTAGGAACTTCTATCTTATCTTTATCTGTCACCAATTTTAATTTATCACTACTTTCACTAGTACCTTCAGGTTTTAACTGTTTATTAGGCATTTCTACCTTGGCATTTTTATCGACTTCTTTGACCTCCACCTGCTCTTTAGGAGCTACCATATCATCTTTTTTAGAAGGAACATCTATCTTCTTGGACTTTTCTGCCAAAGAAACTTGCTTTTTTACATTTTTAGGAGATATTTCCCTATTTTTATTTGGTCTTTTTTTCTTAATTACTACTTTAGGAACAGGAACCTCTTCCTCCTCAAGCAACATTTGAAGGGCCAATAATAAAATTGCTCCCCCTATTACCACTCTAATTATAAGTTGCTTTTTGTTATTAGCAGGTTTTTCTTTTGCTTTCTTAGTATTTTCCTTTACAAGCCCTTCTTTATTATCATCATTATCACCAATTAATTCTTGATCTACACTTTCAATTTCCGTCTCTGTTTCAACATCAAATTGAACTTCCTTCTCTGATTTAGAAATACTCTCTTCTTTAAGACCATCACTAGATTTATTTTCCCCTTTTTTTCCTTTATTAAGAAGATTTCTAAAGAACTCCTTATAACGATCTAAATCACTCCTAAAGCCTTTTAAAATTTCTTCTAATTTCTTCACTGTTGCCTAATTTATAGCTTGCTAGAATATTATAACAAATACCCGTGTAGACTACATGGAAAAATTTCTCCTAATTGTACTTTTTGCTACGCATCTTAGAGGATTTTCTTTTCTTTTTTGCCCTGTAATTGTATTTATTTGCCTTTTTCCCACCTTTAAACCGTTTATTTGGCCTTGAAGAAAACCTTTTAGACCTATTATAGTTCCTACCTCTAAATTGATTTTTATTCTTAAATATACTTTCTGATAAAAGATGATTTATCTGATCTATAGCTTTTGACTTATTATTCAAAACAACATTTAAGTCGTACTGAAATTTATCATTGCCAAAATGTCTTGCTAACCACTGAAAGAGTTCAACACATTTAATAGATGTTTCCAAATAATCGATATCTTTTGATACATAGTCTATAGGCTCAAAAGATATCATAATATCATTTATGTATCTTGTTACTATGGAAACAAAGTACTGAATATGAGCTACCAATCCCATATTAACTGGAGCGCAAATAAAGCCAAATATCTCCTCAGAAGACAATTTCTTATTTTGATCAATATCCTCTACTATTTCAGCAAGCTCAATCATTTCATTTAATTCAACACAGTAAAATGGCTTTTTAAAATCTATGGTATTAAATAGTCTTAAAAATTCAGAATACTTTAACTCCCTAAACCCATTTTCCTTGAGTGCATTATTTACTTTTAAATAAATATCTAAATCTGGACCAATCATAGCTTCTTTAGAATGTTCTAACTTAGTATCCAGAGCATTTTTAATAATATTTAGACCATTATTTACTGATGACAGACAAGTAACATAACTATTATTAAATCTTTTATATCGTCCTGCCCTACCACTTATCTGTTTTATTTCTAAGTTTGAAATAATAAACTCTTTTGAATTAATAAATTTTGTTAATGTAGAAAAAACTATCCTTTTTATAGGCAAATTCATTCCCATTGATATAGCATCAGTACTCACTATTATATCTGTTTCACCTATATCAAATTTTCTAACTTGTTCCTTGCGAACTTCAGGAGATAACATTCCATAAACTATGGAAACTTTAAATCCTAAGTCCTCTAGCTTTAGTTTAAACTTAAAAGCATTATTTCTTGAGAATACAATTAATGCATCATATCTCTTTAAATCTTTAATAATTATAGACTTATCTTCTAATCTAAGAGGAACTTTTCTTTGATACTCTTTAATCTCCAATGTATCTCCACATAACTTAACTATTTTTTCAACTAGCTCAATGGCAATAGGATCTCCACATAAATGTATCTCTTTTGCCATTACATTAACTAGTGCCCTAGTCCATGCCCAACCCCTTTGAGGGTCACTAATCATTTGAATTTCATCAATAACACAACAATCTACCTTTTGCTGTAGCTTTACCATTTCTATAGTAGATGAGTAATGTGTAGAATCCTTAAGTTCTATAACTTCTTCACCTGTCAATAATGTAGTAATAACTCCTTTTTTATTCATACTATCAAATAATTCTGTAGCTAAAAGTCTAAGAGGAGCTAAATAGCACCCATTTTTTGATCTACATAATGTTTCAATGGCTTGATAAGTCTTTCCAGAGTTAGTAGGCCCCATATGATATATAATCTTCCTATTAATTGCTCTTGCCTGGGAATGTATCCAAAACTCTCCAATATAATCACATAAAATATTACCTGAAATATCTTTTCTCTTTAAAAAAATTATAGAGTTAATATATTTATTAAACTCACGTAATAAATACTTTTCTCCTCTCCATATATTTCTAGATAATCTTTTAAAAAAATTATTATAATCTAAATCAGTTAATAAATCTTCATTGTAACCTTCCCCTACTAAGAATCTACTTAAAAATTTAGTAACATTTTTAATATGTTCTTTAGCAATATCACTTGGATACAGAAAAACTGCCTTTATTTCATTTTTCACTTGATTTTCTATCTTATTTATTGATGATCTTTTGACTTTTTTTCTAATATTATTATATATCTTATCAAGATTAAAAATTAATTCAGAATAAATTTCAGATAATTCTCCAAGACTACTATCTATATTTTTTTTAATAATTTTTTCAGAATTTCTTATGTATACAAGACATTGTTCAAAAGCTTCACTTAATACTTTAGTTCTGTACTTTCCCAAACACTCTGGACATAAACAAGATAGTTCTTTGAAATTTAAATTTAAATCAAATTTTTCCTTTAAAAATTCAATAGTTTTTTTATGATTGTTTTCACAAGATTCTATCCAATCATTTATATGTTTAGTATGCTCATCTATTTTATCTGCATCAACTTTACCATTGGTTTCAAAATCAAATAATTGTTTCTCAGGAAATAGAAAATTATCAATAAAAATATTTTCTACGATATATTCTTCTTTAAAAAAATACTCAATAGGAATATATTCTTGTTCAAATATAAAAATAAGAGATGGATAATTTTTAAATAATTTTATTATATTAGTTTGTATTTTCTCATAGAATCTAAGTAAAATTTTAGCATCCTCTGTATCCCTGATCTCCTCCACATCTAAATCATAAAGCTTAATTACGACATTTTTTCTAGAATCTATAGTCTCTTTTAGGACATTATAATCTGGAAGTTGTGGAGTATTTTGATTATTCATCTTATCTAGATTACATAATCAAAATACCCAAAAGTAAAAATTTAATATTAACGATCTAATTCTACTAAATAAGCCAATGTTAATTTAGCAAATTTAACAACATTATTAGCTGTTCCACCAATAGTCTCTAGAGTATCTCTCTTTGTGTGAATAGCTTTATTAGCGTCTCTACTGTGGCCCTCAAATGGAAATGATGCTGGAAATCCATTTCTATACCACGAAGCGTGATCAGAGCAAGCATAGCCACACTTACTATAACCCCACACAACAGAAGGAAGGTAAGTATCAATTAATCTACCAAGAAATTCATTCTGTTCTTTATTGGTATAGTCAGAAATCAAAGAAATCTGATGACTAGAATTTTTGTTAAATGCTGTCATATCAAGCTGTAAAACACCTCTTACTTTGATATTCTTTCTTTTGTACATAGAAGCTATTTCTCCAGATCCTCTTAAACCAACCTCTTCTGCAGAATAACCAATAAATTGTAAAGTCTTACTAGGCCTATAACCAGTATTTGCTAAAATCCTAATGGCTTCAGTTATTGCGGCGATACCAGATGCATTATCATCTGCTCCTGGAGCAATCATAGAATTACCTCTTGGAAACAAAACACCTGAAATTGAATCAGCATGACCACCAACCACAATATATTCATCTGGTCTAACTGAGCCTTTAATAGTTAAAACTACTGAAGACTGAGGCCATCCACTATGCTTTAGGTACTCAACTTTTACATCATTTCTCCCATTAAAAAAACTTTTCCATAATTTTCCAAGCCAATTAGAAGATTGTACTCCATGTTCCGATTTATAATAACGATTTTTAAATTTTGATAAAGAAATTATAGTGCTTCTAATGGATCTCTCCTCAACTAAAGGAATTAACCTTTCAACTATTTCATACTGATCAATACTGTAATCAGCAAAAATAGCATTTAATGAGTATGTCTTTGCTATATTAGGATATAATGTTTTTTGAGCATCCTTCATATTACTGTGAAATATAAATCCTCCACAGCGTTTTGTCCTTTGATGAATCATATGAGATATAATTGGCACTTCTTTCTGGTTGATCAGAATCATTACAGAATCATTACTTTGTTGCATAGACTTGAAACTATAAGAATTTAACTGCCCTCTAATAATTTCGTAAGCATCTTTTCCCAAAGTTATATAAGCTGGACTATTGCTCTCTAAATCTTGAATTGGATGTGTGCTAGGATAAATACTAAAGGAAAACAATAGGGTAAATAAAATAAATTTCATAATAAAGCCTCCTACTTCACTTACTACATATTTTAACTAACTAAATTATTCAAACCCAGTTACAAAACCTTACTTTAAAACTGCTCTATAAAGAATAAAGATTTTAAACTCATTAAACGATAATTAAAGTACTATGGATAATATTTCGTTAGTTATAACTACTCATAATAATGAAAATAAATATTAAAGAAATAGTTAATTCTTGGGAAAGAATATTACAATTTTCTAAAGTAGATCACTCTATTATTATTATAAACAATGGTTCAACTGATAAAACTGCTAAAATATTAAATCAAATACAAGATAAAAATATAAAGGTTTATCATCAAGAACTAGGTTCCACTAGTTCTGCAATAATACATGGGTATTATAGAGCTATAAATAGCCAATCAACATGGACATTTTTAACTGATGATAAAAAACATTTTACTGCTGAAGAATTTAGAGAATTTTTTAATACGGGTAAAAAAGCAAGTATTGTTTTAGGTTCAAGAAATAGTTCTTTAAATACATCTGACAAATTACAAAAATGGATTGCCATGAAATTCTTTAAAACAAATATTAATGATCCTAATACACCTTTTAGAATGGTAAAAACACAATACTTAAAAAATGTAATGATAACAATACCATTAAATAACTCTCAACCAAATACATTTATGTCACTGATTTCATATAAAGATGAAAAAGATATTTTAGAAATTAATTTAGATAATAAAGAATTAAGTGAGTTTAATATGAATGTAAGTTCAATTAAATGTATTGCAAATTATATATCTGAACTCTTAAAACTTCGCCTAAGCATAAATGAAAGAGTTGAAGTTTTAAAACAATTAAATACAAAGAAAGAGAATCACTATGAGTTCTCTAACAAACAAGCCTCATAACCCATAGCAATAACACCATACTTATCAATAACTTATAAAACAATATTTGACAAAATACACAATTATTACTAGCTTTGATTAGCTGAATTTAGTTTAAAAGGTAATTTATGAAATTTAATCTATTTTTAATATTAATATCAATTTCCTTTAATTGCTTATCAAAATCCAAAGAATTGATAATTTATACATCTAGAAAAGAACATCTTGTAAAAGATATTTTTAAGAAATATGAGAAAGAAACAGGTATAAAAATAAGATATAGAACAGGAAGTGCTAAAGCATTAATTGAGTCAATAAAGGCAGAAAAAGAAAAAACTATGGCTGATATATTATTAACTGTTGATGCTGGAAATTTATGGTTTGCAGACAATAATAATTTATTTGCTAAAATTAATTCTAATGTTTTAAATAGAAACATTCCAAAATATTTAAGAAATAATCACAATACTTGGTATGGATTTTCTATCAGGGCTAGAACGATTGTATATAATCATAAAAATGTACCCACATCTATGCTTTCAACTTATGAGGACTTAGGATCTGATAAATGGAATAAAAAACTATGCCTAAGAACATCAAAGAAAATATATACTCAATCTTTAGTTGCTATGATGATAAAAGAATTAGGATATGAAAAAGCAAAAAATACAGTAAAAAATTGGGTAAGTAATATTTCAGAGATATTTTCAAGTGATACTTCTATAATAAAGGCGATAGACTCTGGACAATGTCATGTAGGTATAGTTAACTCCTATTATTTAGGTAGGTACATTAAAAAGAATCCTAATACTCATGTAAAATTATTCTGGCCTAACCAAAAGTCATACGGCGTACATGTAAATATATCAGGTGCAGGTGTAATAAAA
Organism: Bacteriovoracaceae bacterium; assembly: GCA_965243505.1. GTDB lineage: Bacteria > Bdellovibrionota > Bacteriovoracia > Bacteriovoracales > Bacteriovoracaceae > CBDEVA01. The sequence continues at coordinate 131,583 of CBDEVA010000007.1, forward strand.
TATAGTAAAAATAAAAAAGAGGCTATTAAATTTCTAGAATGGTTGTCTTCAAATAATGCTCAAAAATATTTTGCCCAAGTTAACATGGAGTATCCTATACTAAACGAATTTATAAACAGTGATAATGTGGTAAAATCTTGGGGAGAATTTAAGCCAAATAAGAATAACTTAATATACGCTGGAAATTTACAAAAGCAGGCAATAAAGCTTATGTATGATGTTAAATATCATTAAGTATCATAAAGCTAATATATTTACCATATTACTATCTATAATTTGCTTTGGTCCAATTGTATATCTAATTCCAAAAGCTGTCTTTTTAAAAAAAGAAGATTATAATACATGGGAATTTCTAATTTCTAATGTTTTATGGGAAATAATTCCTAATACTTTTTACTTAGTTATAGGAGTATCAATATTATCAATAATCATAGGATGTTTTTTAGCTTTCTTAATTGTTTTAACTAATATTCCCTTTAAAAAGGTACTTAATTATTTATTTATACTACCTATATCCTTTCCATTATATGTTTTATCATTCATATATGTTGGAATGTTTGAGTATTCAGGAGATATCCCTACATATCTTAGAAGCATAGGAATAAACATTAACAATTATATCTATATCAAATCAGTATGGGGAATAATCATTGTATTTTCCTTGTCCCTTTATCCTTATGTTTACATATTAGCGAAAAATGCTTTTACTATTGCAAATAATAATATGTTTGCATTATCAAGATCTATGGGAGTTAGTAAATTCAGAACATTAATAAAGATGGTTATTCCGTACTCACGCCCGTGGATTATAGCTGGATTCATTATTATATGCATGGAAGTTTTAGCTGATTTTGGAGGAGTATCTGTATTTAATTATAATACATTTACTACAACTATCTATTCCTCTTGGTTTGGATTATTTTCATTACCAACAGCTATAAGACTAAGTTTAATTTTAGCTTTAATAACTTTTATATTATATATAGCAGAGGAGAGATCATTAACAAAAGCTAGGTTTTTTTCTATAAAAGGAAAAAATATTGAAAATAATATATTTAATTATGGAATTATTGGTAAAGCAATAATAATTATTATTGCCCTTACAATTGTCTTATTATCATCAATTATCCCTATAACTCAAATGATTATATGGGCCCTAGATGCTATTGAAAGTGAATGGTCTTTCAATTACTGGAATATCTTATTAAATACCATTATTCTAGGAATTGTTGGAGGGTTTACAATTTCCATTATAGGGTTTATATGCTCTATTATTAAAAAGGGATATAATACAAATGTAGTAAAAAATATATTACCCCTTTCTTTCTTAGGATACTCTCAACCAGGAATATTAATTGCTGTAGCAGTATTTATATACTTTTCATCAATAGAAAATATTTTTAATATAAGTTGGGTCTCAAGAGGTTCTATAATAATTTTAATATTAGGATATCTTATAAGATTTTTAGCCATTGGATTTAGAACCCAAAATAATGCCATTAAAAGTATACACACTGATATAGAAAGATCTGCAAGAAGTATGGGAATGTCTAAATTTAATATTATAAAGACTATTCATTTTCCTTTAGTAAGTCCTGTATTTTTTTCCTCCATGCTACTTTCTTTTATAGAAATTATTAAAGAAATGCCCATAACACTTATCCTTAGACCATTTAACATGAATACATTGTCAGTCAAAATATATGAATTAACTTCTGAAGGAGAATGGGAAAGAGCTTCTCTAGCCGGCGTGTTTCTTGTATTATCTGGAAGTTTATCAATATATTTTTTAGATTATGTTGAAAATAAAATATCATGAATGAATATATAAAAATATCAAACCTAGAACATAATTATGGTAATAATACCGTATTTAAGGCTGTGAATATTAGTTTAAATAAGGGAGAAACCTTTTGTATACTAGGCCCTAGTGGAGGTGGAAAAACGACATTAATCCAATGTATTGCAGGATTTGAACATCCAATCAATGGATCAATTATTATAGATGATAGAGTAATATATAATAAAAATAAAAATATTCCTCCAGAGGAAAGAAATATTGGACTAATGTTTCAAAATGCATCTTTATTTCCCCATATGAATGTAGCTCAAAACATTACTTATGGATTATATAAACTCTCTAATCACCAAAAGAATTGTATCCTACAAGAATTTCTCTCTTTAATGGAATTAGAGGAATTTGAAGATAAATACCCTCACGAATTATCTGGAGGAGAACAACAAAGAGTAGCTTTAGCTAGGGCCATAGCTCCAAATCCAAAACTACTATTAATGGATGAACCATTTTCAAACCTTGATACCACAATAAAAGAAAAACTTCTTCCAGAGTTAAAAAATATCCTTACAAAAAAAGGAACTACTACTATATTTATAACGCACGATCAAGAAGAGGCTATAGAAATAGGAGATAGAATCGCCATATTACATAATAATGTTATCCATCAAATAGACACTCCTAAAAATCTAATATACAACCCTAAAACTATATTTGTTGCCAACTTTTTTGGAACTAAAAATTTCCTCCCTGCAAGATATGATTCAAACAACAAACAAGCAAATACTGTATTAGGCAAAATTTGTATTAAAAATAATCCCAATGGTGAGAATATTGATATATATATACCTCCCAATACCATTAAAATTAGCAATAATTATAGTGATAACTCACTAAAAGGAAAAATTACAAAAAAGATATCCCGTAAAGAAATAAATTATTATGATATTATGATAGCTTCCATCAATAGAAAATTTATAAGTATTCCATATGCTAAAAACCTATCAATAGGTGATATAGTAGATGTTCAAATAAATATAGAAGGACTTGAAAATGGCTTTTAAGCAACAATTGCCTACTTAATGTGCATACATAATTACCTAATTTCTAAGAAATATTGCCCATAACTAGCTGTTTTTACATAAAATATAGCTAATTTGGGGATATATCTACTGCTTATATGTTAAAATAGAACCTAAGTTAACTTACTGAAAAAATTAGAGATATTTATGAAAAATTATATATGTTTAGCCACTGTGATACTTTACTGTACTTTAAGCTATGGACAAGCAGTTAAATTAAAAAATCCAAGTAAAAAAGAAAGCTCCAAAGAAACAGAATCAGAGAAGCTAGATCTAACAGATTCTCAAAGAAAGCTAAGCAAAGAATACATTCATCACGGTTTGCTAAATAGAACTCTAGAGGAAGGCTGTAAAAAAATAGATAAAGAGGGTACTGCCTGCCAAGGAGAGGGAAAAACTACCTTTATGGGTATAAACTCAGATACAGTTAAGGCATTATCTAAAGCATATGCTCTAGTAATTGGGGCCATGTCTTTTAAAGAAGGAGGTGGATTACCTCTAAAAGACCAAAGCGCCAGTACACCTTCTTCTAACTCTACAAACCTTCCATCTGGTATGCAAGATACTAAAACAACTCAAGCAGTAAATGCTGGGGGAAAAAAAGATTTAAAAACCAGAGCAGATTATTGTCAATATATTGCTATTGGAACTGAAGTAGTAGCATTTGCTATGGATTCATCAGCTAAAGATGAAATAAAACACTCGTCCTCAAAAAATAGTGCCGATGCTCAAAGAGACCTATTATATCAGGCAGCGAGATCACATGAAGAAAAGGCAAAAATTGCAAAAATGCAAACTGCTGGTTGGGGGGCAACTACTGGATGTTATGCATATATGATTACTGCCGGCGGAGTAGATCCAAAAAGTTGGTCAGTACTATTAAAAACAGGAGCAGCAGCTCTTCTTACTGGATTTTTCTTTAGTGATTCTAGTCAAAATGAAAATTATGCTGATGAATTAAAAAAATTAGCAAATAGACTTCCAAAAGCCGGCAATTGTAATCCCATTACAGAGACAAATTGCTATTGTTCACAAGAAGAGACAAAAAATGATCAAAAGTATTGCAATCCATATAATCATAAACATAAAGTTAAAAAAACTTCTATTAAAGTTTCATGTATTGATAAGAATTTAAAGGCAGACAATTTATGTGAATGTAGAAAAACTGATTCATGTCTTAGTACTAAAATTGTATCAGGACTTAATTCTGAAGTTTCAGGTTTAGGAAATGCTTTTGCTAGATCTCCTTTAGGAGAAGAAGTAAAAAGTGCATTTAATGGAGAGCTAAAAAATGGACAACTAAAACAAACAAGTGTAGGGAAACAAGCATTAGTAAAAGGAATAATTAACAGATTAGCAAAAAATAAAAAAGATAGTAATTCTATACCTCTAAATAAAACTCAAACTCGTCAAGCAATGGCATTAGAAAAAATGGGGGCTCCTAGATTACTAGCAAGAAAAATAGCATCAATACCTTATACACCAAAGATGAAACAATACTCTAATATGATAAAAAATAGGGCCATTCAAAAAAGAAAATCCTCAAATAAAAATAATAGACAGCTAACATTTGGCAATAGTAAACGGTTAGTTAATAAAAGAAAGGCTAGTGGTCGTAATAATTTATTTGGTAATATGCTAAATAAATTTAATTCCAAACCAAGTAGAAACTTATCAAATAGTAAAATACTAAATTTCTACGATAAGGCATATAAAAAAGCACAAATAGATAGAAATGCCAAAAAATCAATATTTAAAATTATATCCCGAAGATATAAGATGTCTGGATGGAAAATGTTAGATGAGTAAAGACAAATCGTATTCCACTCCACTTATAATATATGACAGCAAATGCACTTTATGTAATAGATTCAAACAAACTTTTGAAAAGTTAAAAGGTAGTGAAAAATTTAGTTTTGTATCTATTCATGATGAAGAAATATATCAACAATTTACATCTCTAGATAAAGAGAAATGCTTTGAAGAAATTCATATTATTGAAAGTGATGGCCTAATCTATAGAGGTGCTGAAGCAATAAAACACTTAATAAGTATTATGCCTGCTACTTCTGGATTTGCATGGTTAATAGAAAAGGATATGAGTAAAAAATCAATAGATTTATTTTATAAAGTAGCATCAAAATACAGAAAAAAATTATTAGAAAAATGCAATAATAAAAATTGCGATTAATTATACTTTAGCACCTTTCTAGAAAAAATTTCTCTATTTAAAGGCATATAAAAAACTAATATTAATATAATAAAAAAAGACATATGAAGAAGTGACAATTGCATACTAAGAGGAGCTAAAAGACTAAGTATAATAGAAAGAATGAAACAAATCCCATGATAAAATCTAGGGATAGGCAAGCCTATTATATTAACAGGGACTCTAAATTTTTCTATATATAAATATAATAATGGAAATATCAAATAATAAGATAATATAAAGAAAATAAAAATAGATCCAAAAATAGAGCTACTCAGTAATGAATATGGCATATTAAATATTGGCTCTATAAGACCAAACCATAAGACATAATCTAAAAAGTAAATGACTAATATTAAATTAGATAAATATAAGGTAATAATAAAAAACTTACCTCTAAAAGGAGTAAGGGAATAGGCCCTAAAAAAATTCATAATAATCCCTAAAACTATCATAAATAATGTTAGATTATCAGTAAAAGAAGACTTAAGACTGTAGTATTTATCTAAAAAAATAATATTAAATAAAAAAATCATTATAAGGATAATAAAGAAAAATTTTTCTATAATTTTCTTAGGAAAGAATAATTCTTTAAGCATTTTGTCCTAATAGATTAAATTTATCAATTCTATTATCATGCCTACCGCCATGATAACCTTCATTTAGCCAAGCAAGTATAATATCGTAAATATCATCAATACTAGTTATTCTAGCACCTAAACATAGTACATTTGAATTATTATGTTGCCTTGAAAGAGTTGCATCTTCAATAGTTCTACATAATGCCGCTCTAATATTTTTAAATCTATTGGCAACCATAGACATCCCTATACCTGAGCCACAAATTAAAATTCCTCTATCATCAGAGGTTTTTATTTGTTTAACTACATTAATAGCAAAATCAGGATAATCACATCTATCAGATGAATTTGTTCCTAAATACTTTGTATTAAATTTATTCTTATCTAGTAAATTTAAGACTTGCTGTTTAATTTCAAAAGCTGCATGATCACAACCTATATAAATCATAAGCTTACCATCTAATATCTATAGTATTCCGGCTTAAATGGCCCCGAAGAATTAACTCCTAAATATTGTGCTTGCTTTTGAGTAAGAGTATCAATCTTTACACCTAATTTATCTAAATGAAGAAGGGCAACCTTCTCATCTAAATGCTTTGGCAACATATAGACTTTATTTCCGTACTTATCGCTATATTTCCATAATTCAATCTGTGCCATAACTTGATTAGTAAATGAATTACTCATAACAAAAGATGGGTGGCCTGTAGCACATCCAAGGTTTACCAATCTACCTTCTGCTAAAACATAAATTCTCTTTTTATTTTCAAAGGTATACATATCTACTTGAGGTTTAATTTCTTCTCTTTTTATCTTAGAGTTTTCATTTAGGTATGAGGTATTAATTTCTGAATCAAAATGCCCTATATTACACACTATAGCCCCATCTTTCATAGAATCTAAATGGTTTGAATCTACAACATTAATACATCCTGTTGCCGTTACAAATATATCTCCCAATTTTGCGGCTTCATCCATAGTCATAACTTCAAACCCCGCCATAGCTGCTTGTAGAGCACAAATAGGATCTACTTCTGTAATAATTACTCGACCTCCAAGACTCTTAAGTGATTGAGAAGAGCCTTTACCTACATCACCATAACCAGCTACTACACAAACTTTGCCAGCAATCATAACATCTGTAGCTCTTTTTATTCCATCAACTAAAGATTCTCTACAACCATAGAGATTATCAAATTTTGATTTAGTAACAGAGTCATTCACATTAATAGCAGGTAAAGGAAGTGTTCCCTTTTGCATTCTTTCGTATAGGCGATGAACACCTGTAGTCGTTTCCTCCGATAATCCTTTAATATCCTTTACGAGTTTAGGATATTTATCCAAAACCATATTTGTAAGATCACCGCCATCATCAAGAATCATGTTTAAAGAGGAACCATCTGGCCAATGAAGGGTTTGCTCTATACACCAATCAAACTCTTCTTCATTCATACCTTTCCAAGCAAAAACAGCAACTCCCCCTTTGGCCATTGCTGCTGCCGCATGATCTTGAGTTGAAAAGATGTTACAAGAAGACCAACGAACTTCTGCTCCTAATTCAATAAGAGTTTCTATTAATACTGCCGTTTGAATAGTCATATGCAGACAACCTGCAATACGTGCACCCTTAAGAGGTTTTGATGCCGAAAATTCTTTTCTTAATGCCATTAATCCAGGCATTTCACTTTCAGCTATTACAATTTCTTTACGACCCCATTCAGCAAGAGAAATGTCTTTTACCTTAAAATCATTCTTTATAGATGCCATTGATATATCCCCTTTCATACTAAAACCCCTTAAAATTGTTAGTTATAATAACATTTACTTAGTGCCATAACAACCTATATAGCTCATATGAATAACTATATATGTCAACAATAAAAAAGCTAAAAAGCTTATTTAAAGTATAGATACTTTTACCAATAACCAAAGCTAAAGATTAATTAACTTAGTATATAAAATAAAATATATAAATTTCTATTATATGCTTAAAAATCTTAATATGACTCTCTTTGTCTATTTTAGACAATAATGTCTATAAGCTTGTTTCTCTTTTTATGATATTTATTCTACTAGTTAAGCTTTACCTGTTAATTTCTATTATTTTTTACGGCAAACAACAATATATTCCTTATGCATTGTTTTCATCTTTTTCCCTATTTTATTAGTTGGGGAATTTTTTGATGGCATTGATTTTGCTGAAATATTTCTACTATAAGTAAATAAATGTTTAAAACCATTAATTTCAAATTGCTCCGCTATAAATCTATCAGTTGGAAGCTTAACTGACTTTACTGTTCTATTGCCAACAATATATATAGAAAAACCTCTTCTTTTTATGCCTTTACTAACTTTTAAAATAGAATTCTCCAAATCAAAATAAAAACTCGAAACTTCAAGCCCCCTTCTCATATCTATAGATGATATTTTCTTTATATATTTTTTTAAAATTCCTTTCTTGTAAATAGTGTCAGACTTAACTCCTCCCATAAGTCTTCTATCGATCTTTCTTGCATCAGATACTCCTAACCATTCATTTGAAAGAGTTGAAAACTGCCCATAAGCAACGGTCGTTCTACTATCTCCATAAGGGGGGCTTGTTAGTATGACATCATATTTATTTCTATTATTATAGAACTTATCATTTTTAAAATTAAATTTTTTATTATTCAATATAGGTAAATATTTTTCACTATATATATCAATAATTTTATTTAAATTGTTAATATATACTTCAAAGACATCTGGATTAAAAGACTTCATCTTATTTTCATCCATACGATATAGCTTAAATTCATCATTCCTAGTGTAGGAGACACTTCTGCAAGTTTCAGAAAAAGCAACTAAGAAGAGATTTTTATATTTAGATTCAAGAACTTCAGACTCTATTGCATATTTAATAGTATTCAAATCACGAGCGGCTCGTTTTGAGAACCAAAAATTAATATTTGTAATATCGGGATAATCCAAATAACTATATCCATTATAAATAGCTTCAATAATATTTTCTTTATATAGAAGTACTTTTGAAATATTCAATTTTGTATATTTTGCTTTAGCAATTAAAATTGCCAACGGATTAATATCATATCCCATGAACTCAGTTATACCTGAAAGAGCTCCGGCAAGCATTGATGAACCAGTTCCGCAATATGGATCGAGCATAGAACCTTTTTTAATTCTTAACTCTTTAAAAATTTCTATCCCTATTTGCGGCAACATAGTAGCAGGATACCTATGTAAATTAGGAAACCTTGAAGAATAATTTTCCCTAGTAAAATCATAATCACTATTTCTAACTACATTATACATATTTCATATCCTCCAAGTCTGTTATAATTGAGTATATACTACTAAGGTTTCTTTCATAAACTCTAAATGCTGTACCATGATTCCTTGCAGACTCAGTTCCTCTATCATGTAGTCTCAAATCTATAATAATATTATCTTCAATAAATGCACTACGAATAATTTCCTTTGTAGTTCCCTTAAGCAATTGTCCCCTATAATAATGAAAATATTCTTTCCCATCTCGCTCCTCAACCCTTGCTTGTACTAAAATTAACGCTTTAACCTTCTTTTCAAACTTCTCTAAAACACTATCAATTGACCACTTTAATAATATCTCTCCACTTGTATGTTGAACTATAACCTCTTTGTCATTTAATAAGAAAAAAAGATTTGCACTATTGGGAGTTCTTGAAACAGAGTAATACATTCCTTTTCTACCATTACAATCTACACTTCCATATTTATCTATTGCATCCATAGGCCGCATTTGCCATGCTTTATTATTAAAGGTAAATAATGTAATTAATGAATTACTATTATTTCTTGTTGACTTAAGCTCTATATCTCCTAAATCTGGTAATGCTATATTGCTTTCACTAATATTAAGCATTGTTTCTAAAGTATATCCTATACCGGTATTACCTCTTCTAAGGCTTACAATGAAGCCTATTTTCTTTATTTCTTCAAATTTCAATATAAATTCTTTAAAAATCATAATTTTACCTAAATTCAAAATAACAATATAAATGCATTTTAAAAAAGGCTATTTTCATTTTTGAAATTAAGTATATTGCGTCAAATAATAAAGCAAGGCAAAAATAAGACTATAAGTAGTTAAAAATAATGAAACTACTACAAAAATATATTTTTGCATCATATTTTCACCTCATATTTTATTTATATATTACTCTTGATTACCAATAAGCTTTTTAAACTGTTCTTTGAATTGATAATTACATACATGATCTGGATGTCTTACATAATTTAAATAATTTAAATTATGAGACATAATTATGCCTAAAAGATACTCGTAATCAGATAAACCAGTTTTTGCTAAAAAATTATTAATATCATCTTGAATATCATTAGCTTCTTTTGCTAATCTCTTTTCATGTACAATTTTGTCATTTATCTCATTTAATGCATATATAGCTTGTTCTTGTATAAGTGCAGCTTCTTTTAGTTCCTCTTTTGATAATGCATATTCAACTCCACTAGGTAAAAAATTAGTAGTATTTGGAAAAGGTCTGTCAATGTTATCATTATTTAGTTTTATAAAATCCACTTTTTTTGACAAGCTATTTATCTTTTTTGCTAGATTGGGTTTTCCTGTCATTAAAGCTAAAGATGCTATATCTTTATTTGATACTGTATATTTATTTGATTTTTGATTATTAATAAAATTAGCAGATTTAGTATTTATCTCTTCTTGATTTATTTTATCCATAAAATACTTATAAGCTGATAGCTTTATATAAGAATTTTTAATAGTATTATCAAAAGTTTCATCATTATCAATGTTCTGAGAAATAATAGCTTCAAAATCACTCAGTAATCCATTGCCAAAACCATAATCAAAGGAACCAAAAAGTCCTGCTCCAAATGTTTTTATAAATAAACAAGATGGGCTTGAAAAAGTCTCTAATTCTACTTTTGGTTCACACATATCAACAGAATTACTGCATTTCACAGGAGTAAAAGCACATCTTTTATTACTGCTTTCTGCAATATCACCAGCTTTTACAGAATCACATTTTCCCTGATTTCTATGAGCTCTATCAAATAATTCTCTAATAAATGTTAAGCTATAATCTTGAGGATATTTGGTATCTAGAGCATAAGGGGTATGCAAACTCAACATTCTAGCAATTAGTCCTGCCATTGCCGATGTTGCATAAGAAGTTCCTGAAGTAAATCCTGACGAAAACTGTCTTTTACTAGGATCACCAGTATTAATAACATGAGCATGTTTAATTGTGTCAGCTGGAAGAGCAAAGTCTACATAACGATTATAAGATCCATTTCCCCATGCAGTCATCAAAGCATTAGTTCCTGCAACACATATTACCCATTCAAATGAACAAGGTGCTACAGATCTAACAATAGTTCTTTGTGCAAACTCAACTCCGACTTTTTCAGTAGTATTTCCAGCAGCGGCAACAAGGACAACTCCATCCTCTTGAAGTTCTTTAGTAACTTTTTCCAACTCTCTAAAATCATCATTATCAGCTATAAGCTTTCTTGTTCCTAGACTCATACTAACAATGCTAGTTTTGTTTTTATAATAATCACTTGCACTCTCAACAATATTACTACAAATATTAATATCAGCTTCTTTAATATTTGAAATGGCACCTTTGGCTTTCCAATGACTCATAACCATTTTTATATCTGGATTTCTTCCCTCTCCAATAATCTCTGAACCACATTTTGCTACTGCCAAAATATCTCTCCAACATCCCCAATTGCTAAGATTATTATAATGACTAATACCACATAGCTCTTTGGCATCAACATCTAAATTTTCTTTTATAACATTATTAACTGTTTCTCTTAGTTTCCTATTTTCTTTAAGAATATCTTTTAATCCTTCATTAACAGATGGTAGTGTTTTAGATGATATAACAGGAAACTCATGAGTTCTATAAACTGAAGCTGAGGCATCAGGGGCAGAACCTATAACTTTATGATCATCATCTCCATCTTCATGACTATGTTCTCTACTTCCAACTGCATTAGCAAGCATATTAATTCCATGATTAGGAGTTGCAAATCCTCCAGAATACTTTGCTTCAGCTAGTGGCCTCATATCTTGGTTAAAGTTTTCCATTTCTTTGCCAGATTTATCTTCATCTAGCACATTTTTAAATTCAGCTCTTTTTAATCTTAAAGGAATATATCTACTTTCAATATCTGCTAATTGCTTTTCTAATTCTTTTCTTTTTATTTTATCTTTTTCATTTTTTATTTTTTCTTTGATTCTTTCTATATCTTGCTTTTTTTGTCTTATAACATCCAATGTGCTTTGATCTTCTCTTATATCAGGGTGAACAATTGCTTCTAATTTTCCATCTTTGTTTGTTTTATATTTATAGACAGCCCCAGTCTCCATAAAAGCTATATTTATTCCTCTGCCTCCTGATTGAGGAGGTAGGGTACTTGTGAATATTTCTGGCATGCTTCCTTTATTAATAAATTCAGCTTCTTTTTCATCACCTAGTCGTATAATTTCATAATCATCATATTTTTTCTTATCTTCATTCCACTTCAAAAGCCCAATTGTTCTAAGATTCCAACCATCATTACATGGATGTAGAGGGCATTTTTTTAATGATTCATTATATTTTTTCTCATCTTTCTCTTTTGCTTCATTGCAAGCTTTTAATCTGTCAGTTAACTTACTAGAGCAAAGTGGCTCAACTGTAGCATTAGTATTTTTTAATGAATCTTTTAGTCTTTTATGATCTTTAAAAAAACCAACTAATGATCTCTTCTCATCACCTTTATTAGTTGTATTTTCAAGAAGCTTATCATTTTTACAAAACTCATCTCCTATAACATTAGAATATTTTCTACAGGCCAAGTCTTTTTGACTTTTGTTTCCAAAAGAAACAACAGAACCTCTACATTTCCATTTAATTTCTTTTAGAGAGTCTGGTGTTAAAGGATAACAATTAACTGCGTTTGGAGGGACAGGAGTATCTACCTGAGCTAATACTAATTTTTGATTACGACTACATTGAGAAATATTATCTACATTTTGTAGTTGATCAACTACATCAAGAAGTTCATAAGTTTTTAAAATATTATCCACATAATCTTTTGTAATAGAGCTATATTTATCCTCTGAAGCAGATAAAATTTTATAAGCTCTGTTCTCTCCAAAAAAGTTATTTATTAAAAGTCTGCCTTCAATATCTTTAGATAATTTATTGAGTTTATCTCCATTTAACTTCTCTTTAAAAGTACATTTATCCCCTTGGCAATCATATAACATTAATCTCTTATCTTCTGAATACTTAAGAGTTAAATTAGCAAATACTTCTATATTAAAAAATATTAATAAATAAAAAACAAAATATAAGATTAATTTCATTTTTTAGAGTAAACTCTTTGAATCTCAGATGCTGGAGCAAACTCAACTTCTCTCCATACCTCTATAGGATCTCTATCACAGCGATATGTAGAGCAATAAAGGCTTGGAGTATAAGCAGAATCAGTGTTATTGCAAAGTGCCTTAGTTCTACTACTTTCAATAACGCATGTTCCATGTTTTGTAGTTGCATCATTAACTTTCACTCCAGATTCAACTCTCTCTCTTCCTTTATTTATATATCCTCCAGTTCCAATCATACTATCAATATAATCTTTACCTTTATAAACAGAAATAAACCTTTCAGAGTGTTTAATCTTTGTAACTCCTGAGCCTTTTGGATAGAGTGGGTGAGGGACTGCTTCTGGTATAAACCATAAAGAATCATTGTTATCTCTACCTCTTCCGGTTAATTTATGTCCAATCAACTTAGTTTTATATTTTATTTTAAAATATTTAGCTTCTTTAGAGCCACCTTCAATAAATCCAGATTTATTTCCATCATCTATGGCCATACCCCAACAATAAACTTGACCACTTCTATGTAAAGCACAAGCAAAAAAAGAACTGGCAACTATATCAATAATTCCCTTGGGAAGTCCTGTAATTTTTGTAACATCTAATGAATTTCTCTCACCATACTTAAAATTTTTCTCAGAAATTGTTGCTCCATCATTTATTCCCCAACAATAAGCTTCCTCATCTTTTATGGCACAACCATATCTATTGCTACCAGAGACATGAGTAACTCCTGATTGCATACCTTCTATAGGAATAATGTAGTACATACCATTTTTATATTTTTCTCTTTGTTCATAAGTAAGAGTAAAAGGGCATTGATCATTATCGCCCCAGCAATAAAGAGCTCCCTTTTTTATAGCACAAGCACAACCTCTAGATGTGGAAATTGCCGTTACATCTTTATCAACAACCGGCAAAGCCTCTGGTTGCAAGGCAATTCTTTTAAGAAAACTGTTGTATGAATTACCACCCCAACACCAAACTCCTCCATCTTTTATGGCACAACCATAATACTCCCATGCAGATAAAGAAATCTGAGTAACTCCTCCTGTGTGTAATCCTCTTGGAGGATAGGCATAGCGAAGTTTCTTGTCAGCATAAGCATAGCCTCGAACATAGTAGTTATTTCCAAAACAATAAGGCATATCTCCTTTTATAAGGCAGTATGTAAATCTTCCTGCTGTTAAACTATGAAACTTATCCTTTGATAATGATTGTAAAGAAAATCCAATCAAGACTGTTAATATCAGATATTTCATATAACTAAAATCTTATAAAAAATAATTTAATAAAGGCAAGCCAATTATTGATATTATAATAAAAATCACTTATTGCTATGCTACATTACCTGCTACAAGGAAAAACTCTAATAACTAACTTATTGTCATTATTAATCATAAATACTTCTATATTAATAAATAAAAAACAAAATATAAGATTAATTTCATTTTTTAGAGTAAACTCTTTGAATCTCAGATGCTGGAGCAAACTCAACTTCTCTCCATACCTCTATAGGATCTCTATCACAGCGATATGTAGAACAATAAAGACTAGGAGTATAAGCAGATCCAGTAAGATTACAGAGAACTTTAGTTTTATTGCTTTCAATAGCACATGTTCCATAATGTGCAGACAGTTCATTAACTTTTACTCCAGATTCAACTCTCTCTTCCTTTGTTTATATATCCTCCAGGGCCAATAATACTATCAATATAATCTTTACCCTTATAAACAGAGATAAATTCCTCTGAATGTTTAATCTTTGTAACTCCTGAGCCTTTTGGATAGAGTGGGTGAGGGACTGCTTCTGGTATAAACCATAAAGAATCATTGTTATCTCTACCTCTTCCGGTTAATTTATGTCCAATCAACTTAGTTTTATATTTTATTTTAAAATATTTAGCTTCTTTAGAGCCACCTTCAATAAATCCAGATTTATTTCCATCATCTATGGCCATACCCCAACAATAAACTTGACCACTTCTATGTAAAGCACAAGCAAAAAAGGAACTGGCAACTATATCAATAATTCCCTTGGGAAGTCCTGTAATTTTTGTAACATCTAATGAATTTCTCTCACCATACTTAAAATTTTTCTCAGAAATTGTTGCTCTATTATTTATCCCCCAACAATAAACTTCCTCATCTTTTGTGGCACAACCATATCTATTGCTACCGGAGACATGAGTAACTCCCGATTGCATACCTTCTATGGGAACAATATAGTACATTCCATTTTTATATTTTTCTCTTTGTTCATAAGTAAGAGTAAAAGGGCATTGATCATTTCTGCCCCAACAATAAAGAGCTCCCTTTTTAATAGCACAAGCACAGCCAGAAGATGTGGAAATTGCCGTTACATCCTTATTTACTACAGGTAGAGCTTCTGGCCTTAAAGCAATTTCTTGAAGAAAACTGTTGTATGAATTTCCTCCCCAACACCAAACTCCGCCATCTTTTATAGCACAACCATAGAATTCATCACCAGATAGAGAAATCTGAGTAACTCCTCCTGTGTGTAATCCTCTTGGAGGATAGGCATAGCGAAGTTTCTTATCAGCATAAGCATAGCCTCGAACATAGTAGTTATTTCCAAAACAATAAGGCATATCTCCCTTTATAAGGCAGTATGTAAACATTCCTGCTGTTAAACTATGAAACTTATCTTTATCATTTGATAATGTATTAAAAGATAAAATAGTTAAAAGTAATAAAATTAGAAATTTCATAAGCTCTTAATGCATTAAATAAAAAAAATTATAAAAAGACAAATTAATTATTTGCAGTCACCTATAATAACAATAGCTTTATGCTTATTGTTAATAATATTATAATAAGTTAATTTTGAAAATATTCAGAAATTTTTAAAGCAAAATTAGGTGTAGCATACTTAAGCAACGCTGTACTATTTAATACTTTATTATAATATTTATTTGAATTACTAAAAAAATAAGGACTAATATCTGAATCCTTTATAAAGATAGTATGACCTTTACCCGAAAACTTTCTCTTTATAAAATTAGAATCCAAAAAAGAAATCTCCCTAATCATAAAATTCTTGGCCATATAAATTAAAATACAATTTTCACTTAAATTAATAAGAGACTTTCTCAATTTTAATCCCTTAGGAGAAGAAAAATCACTCCAATGAATCTTAACTTCTGTCTTTCTATCTCCGATGTAAAAATCAAAACCTCTTTGAGAAGTAGATTTGTGTTGTCTTAAACCAAAAATACACTTTGCATACCATTCACCTAATTGTACCGGTAAATTTTCATTATTAATTAAAATATGTTGTTCTCGTAAGATACTATAATTTTTATAAACATCTTCTATGGAATCAAAGATAGTTTTATTATCAGGTAAGCTATAAATATGAATATTTTTTGATAGAGAACTTTTTAGCTCTCTAGAGAACTGTTTTTCATACCAACTACAAAAATCACTACTATGAAATAATTCATATGAATCACATACAAATCCTTTTTCAAATAAAGATGCCTCTGATTTAAGACCTACGACTTTCTTTTGAATATACTTAAAAGGAGCAAACTCCTTTTGATCACTTCCCTCTAAGTAAATATTATCTTTATAATAATTAGAACTACCGTGTGTCTCCTGAGAAAAATTTGTTATTTCCTGGAAAATATTTTCCAAATCCATTAAAAAAAACCTTTAAATAATTTATGTTCATAATCAAAGAAATTGTATCACTTTTTAAACTTCTATTGAACATATATCCATATCATAATTAAGAATGCTATGAGCTATAGATAAGTTTTTACTTAGGTAAAAACGACAAAATATAAGGTAATCATCTATTTTGGAGTTATAAAAGCTTTTATCTTCATTGTTGGCCGATTGTATAAATTCTTTTGACACTAGTGCTGATCTTAGCAATTGCCATGCAATAATTAAGTTTCCGCAATAGGCTAAAAATGATGTGGAATGAGTCAAAACAATATTTGATTTATTCTCTTTCATACACTTTGCAAGTAACTCTAGTATAGATTTAGTTTGACCTATAAAGAATTTCATATCAGCTATTTCCTTTGGCCAGATAGACTCTACTTTATTAGATAAATCGGAATTTATTTCACTTAATAATTTATTAAATGTATTGCCTTCATCTTTTATAATTTTTCTCATAACAAAATCTATTGCCTGTATTCCATTTGTACCCTCGTAGATAGAAGATATTTTTGCATCTCTTAGTGCTTGTTCAATAGAATATTCTCTACAATAGCCATAACCACCATGCATTTGAACTGCATCTACACAAGTATTAAATCCTTCATCAGAACAATATGCTTTACAAATTGGAGTTAGAAGAGAGAGATATTCCATTTGCTTTTTATCAATTAGACTTGAAATATAAAATATAAAACATCGAAGCCCCCTGCTCATTGCTCTCATTTTAAGAACTGTTTGCTTTACATCCGGATGCTGTATAATTTCTTTATTAAATTGACTTCTTTCATGTACATATTTTTTAGTAAGCTCGTAGACGAGTGATGCTTGAGATTCTCCCTGTAATCCACAATATATTCTAGCTTCATTCATCATCATAAACATATGGATAATTCCCTCTCCCTCTTTTCCAAGCAAATACCCTTTGCAAGGACCATCTGATCCAAATAATAACTCACAGGTTGAAGATCCATGAATGCCCATCTTCTCCTCTACCTTAGTACATTTGACATTATTTAACTCTCCAATACTACCGTCATCATTTATCAAATATTTTGGAACAACAAATATAGACAATCCCTTTGAACCCTCTGGAGAATCTGGAGTTCTTGCTAAAACAAGATGAATAATATTTTCATATAAATTATTATCTCCTCCTGATATAAAAATTTTCTGACCTTTTATATTATATATGTCATCTTTTGCATGAGTGGCCATAGTCGAAATAGCACCGACATCACTTCCCGCTCCAGCTTCCGTCAAACACATAGTTCCGCCCCACCTACCTTCAATTAAACTAGGGATAAATTTGTTTTTTATATTTTCGCTTGCTACATGACTTATAACCTCTATAACACCCTTACTTAAAATAAAATAAATTGACATTGATATATTTGCACTAGTTAAGATAGAAGTACATGAAGCAATAAAGGCTTCTGGTAAATCCATTCCTCCTAAATTTTCCTTAAAATACATCCCAAACCAACCATTTTTATAATAGTCACTGGCAGCACTTTTAAAACTATCGGGAACTATAACTCCTTTATCAGTCAAAGATACTCCTATTTGATCTCCATCAACTCTGGTAGGAAATATCTTATCAGTTACAAACTTAATAAATTGATTATGGATTTCTTTAAGATCGGAAATATCCAGATGACAATCTTTATCAATTTTAAGATATTCAAATAAATTAAACTGAATGTCTCTTAGGTCTACAAAAAAAGCCATTTAAATTAATCACAAGGATATACATTCTCTGTTTCACATTCAAAACAATCTATATGAGGGATATGAAATATTTCTCTTTTACATCTTCCTTGGTACTTATAATATTTAACAGGGTTTCCACCAATTTCGTAATCTCTATCAAGAATCATATAATTTCTTCCTCCAGAAAAAATTATTTTATATCTGGTACTGCCTTCTCTAAAAGCACATAATACGCTACCTCTGTTTAATTTATTAAGTATTGAACTTTTAATACTACTTTCACTACTGCCAAAAGGGTGGGAAATATCTTTTCCTCTATATTTACAATCCATATTTGTTTGTACCCAAAAATCTGTATCCTTTACACATAATGACTTATTATAAGCATACACAGAGCTACCCTCTCGAAAGAATCTATCTTCTTCTACATCTCTTCTAATTTCCTCTACATCTATAAGTTCACTAGGACACCCGTAATTATATGAAGACCCCCCTCCTCCACTTCTATGATGGCTTCCATATGAGTCTCTATTTGTACTACCTTTATTATTTTTCCCGCAAGAAAACAAAAGCGTAGTAAATAAAAC
Source organism: Bacteriovoracaceae bacterium (assembly GCA_965243505.1). Taxonomy (GTDB): domain Bacteria; phylum Bdellovibrionota; class Bacteriovoracia; order Bacteriovoracales; family Bacteriovoracaceae; genus CBDEVA01. The sequence continues at coordinate 150,645 of CBDEVA010000007.1, forward strand.
AGCTATAATATACTTCATAGTACTTAACTAATCGGATAAATAAAAAATATATTTAATTTTTTAAATCTAGAGTAAAGTCATTAAAATTAACTACTTAAATATACTTTAATCCTTATTTTTGACTTTAACTTGAGTTATTTACATTATTTCCTGGATTTCCTGGGTTTTTAGGCTTTCCATCAGGCCCATACTCCACAGGCTTGCCATCTGGTCCTAATTCTCGATCTTCCTCCTTTTTCTTAGGAGGTGGAGGTTTAGGTGTTGGTGACTCTGGTTTTCCTGGGTTAGTTTGCTGCCTAGGAGTACCGATACCCTTTATATTTCCATGAGCATCTCGCTCAAATCCTCTTGTTGATCCATCGGAGCTAATATCTAATCCTCCACTTTTTGGCCTATTTACCGTATTTCTTGGCGCTGGTCTTCTTGGTTTATCTTCACTTTTTGACTTACCCTTATCATCGTCTTTTAAATCCCTACTTCTATCCTTTGGATTTTCTTTTTTTCCATCTATGGATTTATTAAAATTCTTAGGTTTACCATCAAAGCCAATATCATCAGGTTTACGGGTACCTTTAATTACTCCTTTATCCCCTTGTTTATAGTCAATTTCAAATTCAAATTCCTCTTTTTTGTCATCAGCAGATTTACTACTCTTACCTTTTTTACCAAAATTAGCTGGTTTTGCAGTATTGAAAAATAAATCTTTTTGATTTTTCTTGGATTTAATTCTATTGAATAACTCTCTAGGAATTTTACCCAATCTATGTCTAACAATATTACCGCCAATGCCTACTGTAGATGTAACTAATTGCCCTGGCCTCATTATAACTCTCCTAAAATCAGCATTAATGCCATCTGGTTTTCTAAGCTCTAATTTACCACTTAAAAGTGCTACATCTGTCTTAATGTCATTACCTACCTTATAGACATCTGAAAGAATTTCTGTACCTTTTACGGCCATAGAAACAGTAGGTGTCTTGATAATTAAATCTCTATTTTTTGCCTTTACTGTAAATAAGCTACGAAGCTTTCCTCTTAGAAGTTTATATATTGCCTTACGCTCTTTCTTAGTCTTAAATTCAAAGTTTTCAAATACAAATTTTGTATGGGAACCCATTTGAAAGATAGTATCGTCTTTCATGATAACTTTTACATAGCTATCAACGCCAGTTATAAGAGTATCTCCTAATTTAACATTGGCACCTAATTGACTCCTTTTAATATTACCCTTAACTCCATAGAAGACATCACCTTTTATTTTTGAAATCCTGCCAATATTTTTAGCAAAAGCTGTATTAACAAATAAGCTAATCGTTGATAAAATTAATAATAATTTTAACAATTTCATAATATTTAATTTTAGCAGATTTAATATATTCTACTACTTATATTATTTTTAAAGCAATTTCAATAAGTTATACCTATAAACCCTATATATTTTTGACAATTTATATTGGCATCTAAGTATAAAAATTTATAATCGTATGGATAAGGATAATACAATATAATGCAAAGTCAAAAGGTTACAAATGAGTAAAAGATTCCTAGCTTATATAATACCAATAGTAATTATATCCTCTAATGTACTAGCAATTAGCACCGAAGAACTTTTAGAGCTTAGATTAGCAAAAGCAGAGCTAGCAGAAATTGATGGATCTGATGATATAGCTTTAAAAATAATTTCTGAAAATATCAACTCAAAAATATTTCACATAGAATCCTATAACTTTCTGGCCAAGTATTATTTAAAAAGAAAAAAATTCCACCAAGCAGTAGAGGTATATACTTCAACTATCATTCAAAAACATGGTGATTACTATATAAATGCCAATCTAGACGAAAAAAGTGTAAAGCTAGCAGTACAAAACTCTCCTATTCCATCAGAAGATGCTTTAAATCTATACTTTAATTTAGCAATATTACTTACTGATATAGAAAAAGATAAGAATAATACATTTAGAAAAGATATTTTGGCTAAGCAATATAAAAAATACTTTCAAGTATGTTTTTTTAATTATCATAAAATATTAGAAACTACTTCTTATTTAAAAAGAATATATAACAATAATAATAAATTATTAAAAAACTTAATAACTTTAAGAAATGATCTAAAATTAGACAAAACAAAGAAAAAAGATAAAGAACAGGAGATAAATTTTACTATTGGTAATCTGCTTGCTAGTCAAAATCAATTCACTGGAGCTGCAACATTTTTAAAATCAGTATATTTTTCTAAAAATGTCTCTCACTCTCTTAAACAATATGCTAAAAATTATTTAGATCAATTTTATTCATCAGAATTTTCAGTTCTGCTTAATTATTCTGTTGCCAGTAGTTCAAACATTCATTCATTGACAGAAGAACAAGTAAATAATTTTGATACTACCGTTGGTTATCAAGCAAGATATGGGAAAGTTAAAGGTGCCTACAATTATAAATCTATTGATTTAATAAAAAGAAAAAGATTTGCTAAATATCTAGCATCCACTTTTTATTCAGGGATACAATTAAGCGAAGCTATAAATAAAGATAGGGCACTAGCTGATTTTAAATACTATTACGGAGGTGCTAATCTAACCTTTAATAATCTATTAAAATCATCTTTATCTTTTAGTTTTTTGCATACTATTTACCAAACAAAAGCTAGTAGAGAGGAAGGCTTCTCAAGATATTATTACTCCAACAATATTAGTTCAAGATATAATCATAATTTAAGTAAAGGTATTTTATCATACAATTTATCTCTTACAACTACCAATAGAGGTGATATAAAAGCAGATAAAAGGTCAATATCAACTACTTTTTCCCCCTATATTATAAATAGATATTTAAAACCAACATACAATATGGGAATTGCAACTGATGAAAGCTTAATTTTAGGTGTAGATAAATCATTAGTATTTATTCTATCTGTATCTAATCAAACGATAGTTTCAGATAAAGGTAGATTTTTTACTGGCATATCCATTATGAACAATAGAAATAAAAATGATAGCTATCAATACACAAATACCAGTATAACTGCAACATATAGCTATAATTTCTATAGTTTAATTAAAGGCCTAAGCTCTAATATATCTTCATCATTTTCAAATAAAAAATATAGTGATAACTCAAAAGTAAAAAACTTAGAAACTTCAATAGGTATAACATACTCAATATAGTAAATAATATGGATACAATATATAATTTAAATAGCAGAATTCTTTTAGTAATATTAGATGGCTATGGTATCAATAAAGATAGCAAAAAAAATGCCATTAAAGATGCTAAAACTCCTAATTTTGATAAATTATTTTCTCATTATCCTTTAACATTATTAAATGCTGGCGGAGAGCAAGTAGGCCTCCCTAAAGGAATAATTGGAAACTCGGAAGTAGGGCATATGAACATAGGAGCAGGAAGACCCATTAGGCAAGATCTAGTGAGAATTAACCAGGCCATAGAGAATAATTCCCTTAAAGACATGGAGGTGTTAAAAAAACTCATTAACCATTCTCAAAAAGGTAGCAAGAGAATACATCTAATGGGATTATTATCCGATGCAGGAGTGCATTCAGACATAAAACATATAAAAGAAGTTATAAAAATATTAAAATCATATAAGGATTTAAAAATATTTTTCCATGCATTCATGGATGGTCGAGATACCGCTAGAGATTCAGGAAAAAAGTACATAAAAGAACTAAATGATATAGAAGGATTTTATTTTGCATCAATGCAAGGCAGATCTATTGGTATGGATAGAGATAGAAGATGGGTAAAAATAAAAAATTGTTATGATACCTTAACAGGTAAAGGAAAAGTTTTAAATATAGATCCTGCCCAGTACATAACATCTCAGTACCAACAGGAAATATATGATGAGTTTATAACCCCAGTACTATTTGATAAGGATTATTCTATATCGGCAAAAGATTCTGTATTTTTCTTAAATTTCAGACCAGATAGAGCCGCTCAGATAACTCTAGCTCTTTGTGATCCTAACTTTAAAGAATTTGATAGGCCCTATATGCCAGCTTTTTACCTTTGTATGACTCCTTATGTTCCAGATGATCTAGATCTGCCAATACTATTTAATAGAGAAGAAATTAAAGATGGATTAAGCGAATTTATAAGCAATAATAATCTCTATCAATTTAAAATAGCAGAAACAGAAAAATATGCCCATGTAACATATTTTTTCAACGGTGGTAGAAAAAAACTATTTAACAAAGAAGAACAACTTTTAATTAACTCTCCTAAAGATGTGTCAACATATGATCAAAAACCAGAGATGAGTGCATTTGAAGTAACAGAAAATCTTTTAAAAAAATTAGAAGACACAAAATACAGTTTTTATCTAGTAAATTATGCAAATTCTGATATGGTTGGACATACTGGCAATTATGATGCAGCAGTAAAATCTATTGAATACCTAGATGACTGTGTTGGACAATTAATGGAGAGTTGTTTGAAAAATAATATAGTTATGATATTAACCTCAGATCATGGAAATAGTGATCAAATGACTTATGAAGATAATACCCCTCACACCTCTCATTCAAATGCGCCAGTACCTTTTGCCATTTTTGATAAAAAACTCAAAGATAAAAAAATACCTATGAATAAAGGAGAGTTTTCACTAAAAGACATAGCCCCCACTATTTTATATATAATGGGATATAAAAAACCTAAATCTTTTAAAGGAATAAATATTTTTAAATAATTATGAAAAATAAAATTAAAAACATAGGAATACTTTGTAGTGGTGGAGACAGTCCTGGTATGAATTGTGCTATCAGAGCAGTAGTTAGAACTTCCATATACAATGAGATTAAACCCTTTGGAATAATGAAAGGATATAGTGGATTATTAGAAGAAAATATAAAACTACTAGATGCATCCTCTGTGGGGAATATCATGCAAAGAGGGGGAACTATTTTGCATACCTCTCGTTGCCAAGAATTTTATAAAGAAGAAACCAGAAAAAAAGCTGCAAGTATTATCAATAAAAATAAAATTGATGCTCTAGTAGTAATTGGAGGAAACGGATCTTTCAATGGAGCATGGGCATTGTATAGTGAACATAAAATTCCCGTAGTAGGAATTCCCGCTACCATTGATAATGACATCACAGGCACTGACTACTCAATTGGATTTGATACTGCGGTTCATACCGCCGTATCTGCTGTAGATAAAATTAGAGATACTGCTCATTCCCATGAAAGAACTTTTATAATAGAAGTCATGGGTAGAAGGTCTCCTGCAATTGCTATACATGTAGGAATATGTACAGGAGCAGAAAATATAATACTGCCCAATAAAGAAGTTAACTACCAAGAAATTTATAATGATGTTCAAAGAGGAATCAATAGAGGAAAAAGATCCTCCATTATAATATGTGCTGAAGGAGCAAAAGCAGGAGTAAGCTCAAGTATAAAAAAATATTTAAAAGAAAAGTTTAATTTAGACACTCAAATATGTATTCTTGGGCATATCCAAAGAGGAGGCAACCCCTCTGTACTTGATAGATTTTTAGCTTCAAGAATGGGATTTGTAGCAGTAGAATCTCTTCTATCATTTAAAAATCCAGTAGTAACTGCTTTTGAAAATGGAAGAGTAACTCCTATTGCATTTGAAAAATGCCTAGTTGAAAGAACAGAATATCTGCCATACTTTTTAGAAGTAAATAAAATATTATCAATATAAGCTAAAATCATAGAAGATAACTTAAAAATTATTATTTTAAATTTTAGCTAAAAAATGACATTGAAGTTCTCTATCTCTAGAGATAAAGCTATGATACATATTTAAATTATAAGCAAATATTTTTCCTAGGTTAATACAACTTTTTTTATGATTTAAACATAATTTCTTATAATTATTAATACATTTCAAAGACAACAAAATAGCGTTAGCCATTTGGCAGATAACTTTTTTGCTTTTTTTATCTACATACCCTCTAGAAAATTTTGGATTATTAGCAAATTTTTTTCGACAATAATTCTGAACATCAACCTTTTTACCCATACAATCAATTTGGTGAGAATTTACAATTTCAACTAATAATAAATGCCGATATTTTAAATCTTTGCATACCTCTTTAGGTTCAAAAGCTATTTTTTTTGATTCCATTAATTTAACTTTAGATATTTGTGCAAATATTAAAAAAGGAAAAAATGAAACTAAGACAATAAAATTTAACAAGGAAAAATTCCTCTATTTTTCATAGCTGTTTGTAATCTATCTAAAGCAACAACATATGCAGCATCTTTCATGCCAATATTGTGTTTAACGGAACAATTATGGACAGTATCAAAAGCACCTTTTAGGATTTGATATAATTTACTATTTATTTCTTCTAATTGCCAAAAGAAGTTTTGTAACCCCTGTACCCACTCAAAATAAGAAACAATAACACCTCCGGCATTACATAAAATATCAGGAATGATCATTACTCCATTTTTATTTAAAATGCTTAAGGCCTCATGAGTTATGGGCCCATTTGCTCCTTCAGCGATAATTCTTGCTCTAACACCACTTGCATTATCTTTATTAATAACGGAGTCAATTGCCGCAGGAACAAGAATATCTACATCTAAAACTAGTAACTCTTCATTGCTAATATGATCATATCCCTTAAAGTCTTTTAAATAATTTTTACTTTTAAGCCAAGTTTCAACTCTACTTATATCAATTCCATCTGGGCAATAAATTGCTCCGGAGATATCACTTATAGCAATAACTTTTACCCCTTTGTTTGCAAAATTTTGAGCAGCAACTAATCCAACCTTACCACTTCCATGAATTGCCACCGTAGTATTACTACCTAAAGGTTTTTTAATTTTTTCAGTAGCAAATTCAGAGCAATAATATACTCCCACACCTGTGGCCTCGGCTCTTCCTAAAGATCCCCCCACGCTAATTGGTTTACCTGTTACTATTCCTGGAATTGCGTAACCTTTTATCTGAGAGTAAGTATCTAAAAACCAAGCCATAGTTTGCTCATCTGTTCCAATATCAGGTGCTGGAATATCAATGTTTGGCCCAATAACTATACTAAGTTCTGTACAGTATCTTCTAGTTAAAGCTTGAAGCTCTTGCCTTGAAAGATCTGTTGGGTCAACAGCAATGCCTCCCTTTGCTCCACCTAAAGGTAATCCTACAAGAGCACATTTAAATGTCATTAACATTGAAAGTGCCGCTGTTTCAGATAATGAAACTTTGGGATGATAGCGAATTCCTCCCTTTCCTGGGCCTAATGTCATATTATGTTGAACTCTATAACCCATAAAAGTTTTAACCGAACCGTCATCTAATCTAATGGGAATGGAGACAACTAACGCTCTTTTAGGATATTGCAACCTAGATAAAATATTTCTATCAAGATTCATAATAGAAGCAGAACTTTCAAGCTGCTCTAGGGCATCTCTGTATAACTGACTCTCTAGAAGACTCATTTATAAAGAGATTAAGTAAAGACTTTTAAGGTGTCACTATAATTTTAAAAAGAATTCTCATACATAAGTTCAACTCTTCTATTAGTTGATGACTCATTGCTTAAAGTATCATCACCATAAATAGAGGAAAATCTAGCAGTAAAATTATCATATAGAGGTCTATCTAAACTAAAAGTAGTTTTTCCACTATTTAGTATATGTTCAAGTTTAGTCTTAACACCAAGCGAACTAATATCTCTAGCAACATATGTTCCAACCCGACCATTTACATAAATTGTGGTGTTACTTTCCACATATGGGTTTTTCAAAAGCATATATACTTTTCCTTGAAGAACCCTAACTCTAAACTTTAAACTCACATGCCTTCCAAGACTCTTTGTGCTGTTTGATTTAAAAACGCGATGAACATGACCAATATTGTGAAATGTACTTCCCTCCTTTGCCTCTCTAATTTCACCAGAAACTCTCTTGTCTAAATAGCGAAGTGTTTGTTTTGTTAAAAATCTAAACTGAAATCCCCTGCTTGGAGATCTGTAAAGACCAGTATTCTCCATACCCCAAGAACTGCGATAAGAATCTCTCCTTTGCCAAGTATTGATATTGTATCTAATATTTTTTAAAACACCATGTTTGCCATCAATAAAGACATTCTGTAACCATATTCTATTTTCAGCGGGTTTTGATTCAATATCATCACTAGGTATAAAATTAGCTGGCCTTCTATCCGCCATAACAGATAAAGATAGTAAAAAAACTAAAAAGACAAAAATATGTCTAATACTAAAACAAAAATTAGCCAATAAGAGCTTGCAGTTCATTTAAAAGCCCCCTAATTTACCTAAAATAAGCTAGTTATCTATAAGCTAGCTACACTTTAACAAATTAGTTTTCGACCAATTCACTAGTTTTCTCAATTAAAATATCTAGATTTTTTTTGAATTCATTATCAAATTTCAAATCGTTATGGGAAATATTCTTCTTCATAACATTTAAAAATGCATTTGCCGTCATACCTTTTGGAGTAATAGGCCTTTTTGGCAACCGAGTTTTTTTCTTAACAACTTGGTTTCCACCCATAGCATATTCCTTAATTTCTTTCTTTATTTGGCTACGTTTGACAATCTCTCCATTAATAATCTTTCTATATAGCTGCATTTTAAAATCAGACTCCCCTACGCCATCGTACTCAATAAGTACATACTTTTCTATATTATATTTTTTTGCTGCCTCTTTTATTCCACTGCACATTCTAGCAATCATAAGACTTCTGTGAACCTCTGATTTAGAAATACCAAGTGCCTTGGTAATTTTTCTCTCAGATGCCTTGGTTACATTTTGATAATTTAAAATCCCATCTGCCTTATCTATATAGTTTAACTCTTCTCTAGAGGAATTCTCAGAAAATTGAATAGCTATTAACTCCTCTCTAGTTTTGTTTTCAAGAACATAACAAGTACATTTTTGCATATTAAGATATGTCATTGCTCGATATCTTCTCTCACCACAAATTAAAGTGTAGTAACCATTTTTATAGTAAACAACCAATGGCTGTATAAGACCATTTATTTCAATATTTTTAGCTAGCTCTTTGATAGAATTATCATTAAACTTAGTTCTAACCTGTGAAGCTACAATAATTTCCTTAAGGGCAATTTCATCAATCCTTGTACCTTCCAATAATCTTTTGTCTGTCTTTAAAAAAACATTTGATGTAATTCCATCAGCTAAATTGATAAAATTTTTATCCCTTTTTGGCTCTCTTTTTTCAAAACTCTTTACCATAATCTCCTTCCCTGTGATTATTTATTAAAAGTCATAATCCTAAATCATTCCATAATGCCTTAAAATCTTTATGTCCTTCTGACTTTTCACTCATATAACAAATAGGTTTTTTTGTTGAAATAGATTCTTGCATTTGAACAAGATCCCTAATTGAGGGAGTAATCTGAAATACCTGCCCTAATTCATCTAATCTTTGATTTTCAATCTTTCTTCTTTTGTTAACCATAGATGGTATTATTGAAAACTGCATTTTTCTATTTTCAGTATCTTTTATAATTTCAAATGTATCAAGTAATTCTTCTAACCCATCAATACTATAATCTTGAGCCTGTGTCGGAATTAAAATCCGATCAGAGCAAACAAGAGACATAATTAACTCATCTCCTAGCATTGGAGGGGTATCTATTATAACATAATCAATATCATCATTTACCTGCTCTAATCTTAATTTTAAAAGCCTTTCCTTTCTTCCAGCATCCTTTCTTATCTCCGCCTCAGATAAAATAAGCAGCTTAGATAAATTAGACAAATGTCTACTAGCAGGAACTAGAGAGATATTTTTATAAAAACTACTATTATCCTCAGGTCTAATTACCACCTCATTAAAAGATACATCTCCTATTAACCACTCTGGTATTAAAGTTCTTTGTACATTTACTCCAAAGGTACTGCTTAGATTTGCTTGAGAGTCAAGATCAATGGCCAGTACACCAAAACCCTTTGAAGCTAAATAACAAGCTAATTGATAACAATGCATAGTTTTACCAACTCCACCTTTATTATTTGCAACTGTAATAACTTTCATGAGTACTCCTAAAAAAATAATTCATATAAAAATATTAAAAAAGGTATTATTCTTCGTCAAAAAACTTATACATATTATAACCCTTTGCATAATCACAGACCATAATTATAAATGGTAAAAAAGAATTCAAAAGGAGTTCAACGATATGATAAATAAAATAACTGTAAACCAACTAAAAGATGAACTATCCAGCAATAATCTAATTTTAATTGATTGCCGTGAACAAGGCGAATGGGACGAATCTCATATTAAAGAAGCAAAATTTATTCCTCTTAGTAATTTTGAAGAAAAAACTAATGAAATCTTAAGTAATATGGATAAGAACTCTAAAATTGTCTGTCAATGCAGAAGTGGTAAAAGAAGTATGAAAGCATGTAAACTACTAGAAGAAAAAGGTTTTACCAATCTCTACAATTTAGAAGGTGGAATTTTAAAATGGGTAGAATCAGGGTTTCCAACCGAATAATTACATACAAATAAGGACACTATTATCATCACAAACTGGCGATAACCCTTGGTTACAAAATCCAAAAGGACTATCGTTAAAACACACATTTTTAAATTTTTGCTTTATATAAGAAAATCCTCTAGCACAAGCAGGAGAGCCTTTTTCTCCGCAATTTTCCTGTCCACAGTATTTATCTCCTCCTTGAGGACAAGATACATTAACAACTTCATACCAACCATAACGGCATTTATCACATTTAAAATCCAAAGTTGTACTACATTCTTTATTTACCTTATGACAAGCAATTGCTGTCTTTTCTTTATAATTATCTTGTAATTCTCCCATCATTTTATAATTTTTATCAGACTTTTTATAAAAATTTACCGATGGCATAATTGTCAATAAATTATTTTTATCCCTATTGATATTACCTAAAATAAATTGCACTTCTTTGGACTTTCCACTTTTGAAAAAACTTAAACTAAAAATAGAGAAAAAATTATCCTTATCATCTTTGAAAGACACCTTTAATCCATTAATATCCCTTAAAGTTGCAATCTTTTTATCATCACTTCCTATATGGCCTAGACATTTGCCAGCTTTATTTTTAGTAATGAGAAGCTCTCCCAAATCTACCATAGGAACTCTATAAAAAACACACAGCGTTTGATCATTTTGAAATCTATCTGAAAAAGAAATAAATTCTGCTATTAATAGCCATAAACCCGCAGGTGCTGAGATTATCTGATTAGAATTGACAATAGAGGCATCAGCAAACGAAATATTATAAGTTGTAATTAAAGATTCAAAAACTCTATCTTCAAAGATAATAGCATCATTTAAATTCTCTTTTTTAAAACAAGATGAAAGAGATAAAATAAAAATAATATACAATCTAAACACTTTCTTCATATCTCATACATCTAAATCCAATATCGTAGCTGTTTTCTTCATAAGAAAACCCTCCTAACCAATCAATGCTTTTTAAATCCCTATCTTCCCCATTCCAATTGACTCTAAGGCCTATCTGATGCCAGTAAGAAAGTAATTCAATATGGTAACTTGAAGGAATGAGGTTTTTATTTGGCTCAAGTGGATTTCTAACTGCCTCCATACTACCACCTAAAATTTGAAAAACCCCCGCCCAAGAGACCGAATCCGTTGAATAAGACTTATAAGCAGTTAATTTAAGACACTCTCTTTGAGTAAATATATTTACAATGATCTATTTTATGCATAATTTTTCCTGAAATTGCCATAGTGTGAAATGTATCCCTATTTTTAGTCCAAGGATATCCACTTCTAACCTTTGTAAAAATACTGCCACTTGTATAATCTCCTGGATGAAATGCCATGGCATCAAACACTTGTGCTGTTAAAAGCTGTTTACCTCTAAAAGAGCAATAATCTTTCATCTGCTTTAGTGTTAATTTAGTTGCTTCTTTAGGATAGTCCTCTAAAGCTTTGCTGTGTATTACCTTATCCTTAAACAAATAATCACTAAATTCTAACCAATCAATTATGTCTTGATTGCTTACTTTAAATCTATCAATAATGATGTTTCTTCCAAGATTATCCCAATTCCAATCATAAACCTTTGGATCAAAAACTCCATAAGCATATATACCCCTTTTTAATTTAATTTCATTACAAGAATTTTTTAAAATAATTGGAAGTGATATATTATAGGCACCTCTTAAATTTAACTTTACAGACAATCCATATAGTGGAAGATGCTTACCCGATGTATTGTTTTTTGTAACAATCTTATACCTACTTTTATGGGAAGAAGAACCACCAAATATAACTGAAACTTTATAATTATCACCTTTGTGATTGATCTCTATATCCTTGTTTCTAAAATAACAGAGCAAAAATAAAGGATTGCACTTTAGATAATGACTTCCTACACTCTCAAGAGAAGGTAAAATATCTTGGCAATTTTTTTGTTCAATTGGATACTTAATACTGGCATTTTTCCATATATCATTTAGCTTCTTTGATGCCTTCAATAAAACTCTGTACCTCTGAGCTCTAGTAATTCGTATTTTTGAAGAGTTATGCATAAAAAACAACAAGCAAATACATAAAATAACTGAAACCACTATAAATATATGTATCTTTTTAACCCTTTGCATAAATAATAGACGCCCCTTACAATTATATTAGTAGACCATAAATTTGGGCCAGTAAATATGGAATGGATAGAAGACGCAAGCAAAGATATAAAGGAACAAAATAAAATTTTATCCTTTGACGAATATCTTGAAATTATCAAAAAAACCCTAAAAGAGAATGTAGAACTAGTAACAAATACATTCTAGATATGCTCACCTACTTTGGGCTAAAAGAAGACAAAACTTATAAGTTATTTGAAGAAAAAGATAGCAATTCAAATTCTGTATTCGGACAAGGAAAAGTTGTAGAAGCAATAGTTAATGAACTTGTTATGTTTCAAGAGGAGGGATTTAATAATAAATTTATTCTATTAGTTGGCCCCAATGGCTCAGCAAAAACATCTATTGTAAAAAGGCTAATGAGAGGTGCTGAAAAGTATTCAGAATGCGATGAAGGGGTACTTTATACCTTTAGTTGGATATTTCCCATTGAAAATATAACTAAGGGAACTTTAGGACTTAAGTCCTACCAAAATAATGATGAAATAAGTAGCTTTGCATACTTGGAAGATAAACATATAAGTGCAATTATTCACTCTGAATTAAATGATCATCCACTTTTATTGATTCCAACAAAATATAGACGAAAGTTAATTGATAACTTGATTTCGGATAACCCCAATTATCTAAAATCAGTTAAAAAATCTTATTTATACAATAGTGACTTATCTAAAAAAAATCATGTAATATATGATGCCCTCTTACAAAACTATAAAGGTAAACATCAAGATGTTTTAAAACATATAAGAATTGAAAGACTACATATAAGTAAACGCTATTCAATTGGAGCATCTACGATAGAGCCTCAATTGCATATTGATGCTAGAATGCAACAAATTACTATGGATAAAAGACTAGCAAGCCTTCCTCCTAGTTTACAATCCTTAAATTTATTTTCCATCCAAGGAGAGTTAATATTTTCCAATAGAGGAATTTTAGAATATTCAGACCTATTAAAAAGACCCCTTGATACCTTTAAATATCTTTTAACAACCATTGAAAATAAACATATAAATCTTCAAGGAATTTTAACAGAGCTTGATATTCTATTTATTGGAACTTCCAATGAAATTCACTTTAATGCTTTTAAACAACATCCTGATTTTAACTCCTTCAAAGAAAGATTTAATTTTATTCGTGTTCCCTACTTAACAAACTATAAAGATGAGAAAAAAATATATTACGAACAAATAAGTAATATAAAATATAAATCTAACTTTGAGCCTCATGCCCTAAGTACATTATGCTTATTTGCAGTTATGACTAGACTTCGTCCCTCACAGCCAAAAAATTATAAAAGTAAAAAATTATCAGATGTTATGACAAAAATAAACCCACTTGAAAAAGCTTTAATTTTGGCAAAAAAAGATTACCCTTCAAATATAACAGTCGAATCAAAGCAGTTAATAGATAGTCATTATAAAGAAATAATAAATGAATTTGAAAATGATAATTTATATGAAGGTAAATTTGGATTATCACCTAGGGAAATTAAAAAGGTTATATATAAACTAGCTAGAAAATATAAAAATATAACCTTTATAGAAGTGATTGATTATCTTGATAAAAAGATATTAAATAATGAATCTTATGATTTCAATAGTATTCCCCCTAGAGAAGATTATCATAATACCGCTAGATTTATAGATCTAATAAAAGAGTATCAATTAAATATATTTGATAAAGAATTAAGAGATAGCTTGGGAATGATTGATGATAGATCTTATGAAGATTATATTTCCAAATATATAAATAATATAAATGCATATATTAAAGGAGAAAAAATTAAAAATAATATCACTGGAAAATTTGAAGAGTATAACCAATTTTTTATTAAAGAATTTGAAAATAATATAGAATTAAAAGAAAACTCTGATAATTTTAGATCCCATCTTCTATCAAAGCTTGGAGCTTATTCTCTGGATAATCCTGGACAAAAAATAGTTTACACCCAAGTATTAAGTGATATTACCAAAAAACTAAAAGAAGCATTCCACAATGAACAAAAAAAGGTAATTGAAAATATATATGAAAACCTAATTCACTATGAAAAAGAAAAAGATCATAAAGACTTAAAATCATTAAATAATGATATTAAAAAGCAAATAGACACCACCCTTGATAACTTAAAAAATCAATATGGATATGGCCAAAGTGGAGCTATTTCATTATTAAAGTATCTAATGAAGCAAAGATACTAAAAAATGACTAATATTTTAAAGGAATTTAAAAAAGACAGATATAAAGCAATATACAAAGTTGGTAGTGAATATCAAGGAATGAGATTAGATCATTTTGCTATAAAGCAACTATCTGGAATATCCCGTGAAAAAATAAAAGAAAAGATAAAAAGTGGAGAAATAGCTATAACATCAAGAAATAGTTCACTAAAACCAAACAATAAAATTCACTTAAATGATGAAATACAAATTATCTTCAATAAAACAGTTCATGAAGATGAATATTGGAATGGCAAAAAAATTAATACAGATATAAGACCTTTGGTAATATTTGAAGATAAAGATTTACTAATCATATCAAAACCTCCCTATATGAGCACTCATCCCACCGGAAGACATCTATTTAACTGTGCTACAGTATTTTTTAGAGAAAAACTAAATAAAAAAGTTCATTCCATCCACCGACTAGATAGAGAGACTTCTGGTGCTTTAATTTTATCAAAAAATTCTATGGCTTCTACAAAATATACTAAAATGTTTGAAGATAATTTAGTTAAAAAAGCATATTTTTTTATAAGTAAAAAAACATCAAATTTTAATTTAAAAGATAATTTTCAAGTAAATAGAAGATTAAGTTATGGCAAAAAGGGAACCAATAGAGTTTATATAGAAAGCTATGATAAAAATTCAGATAAAGGAAAACCTGCTCTTACAAGATTTAAAATAGTAGAAGAAAAAAAAGGATATGTACTAGGACTTGCTTTTCCAATAACAGGAAGACAACACCAAATTAGAGTTCATGCTGCAAGCTGTTCAATTCCAATTCTAGGAGATAAATTATATATGGGAAGTTTTAAATTATTTCAGAAGTTCAAAGATAATCTCGCAACCAATGAAGATTATAATTTTATGGAGCTTCCAAGACATGCTCTTCATGCTATGGGGATATATTTTAATAATAAATTATTTTTAGCTCCTATTTCAGAGGATTTAGTTAATTTTATAAAAAACAAATTAAAAGTTGACGCTCAAAATTTACAAAAGAAGTTAAAGACAGAAATTGAAAATTATATAAATAATTCTGAAAGATAATTATAAACGCCTTCCACTCCTTGATACTTTTCTCCCTTTAAAATGGTACTAGGCCTATATTCTAATTTATTTAAAACAGCTTTTACATTGCTAACACCTATAGTGTTTTTCATATTTTTAAATACACTTTCATCATTTAAGGAATCTCCAAAGAAAACACAAGAGTCTTCATCAATGTTATTTTCTTTTAAGTAAAAATCTATAGTACTATATTTATTAATATTTCCAATCCAAAAGTTTAGATGGACATTTGAAAATGTAAAATTTGCTCCTTCTTTTTTTAATAGGTTTTCAATATTTCTAGCTCTTTGAATATCTTCTCTTAGATATGAAAGAGGAATTGCTCTATCAGTTATTCTACCTTTGGAATCCTTTGAAAAACACTCCTCTCCAAACTCTTGTTTCAAATTATCAGTTATTCTAGAAAGTTTATCTATTTCCTTTTGAGAGATAAAAAACTTATCAATTAAATTATAATCATCTTTGGTGTCTTCTATTTTTGTCAAAACACCGCCACCTTCTGTAATAATTGTTTTTAAATATGGAAAATGACTTAAAAGAAAATATCCCCAAAATACAGAACGCCCAGTAACAATTATTAATGGAATATCTTTTTTTTCAAGTAAAGCTATTATCTCTAAAAGACGATTATTAATAGATCTGCCACAGGTTAATGTTCCATCAAAATCAGAGAAAACTATTGAAGGCTTTTCCACCTACCTAATAATATCTACAGGAAATGAAATTCCTGCAAATAATCCTGAATAACTATTGTTTAGAGAAAATCTGGCCTCTAATGTTCCAATTAAATGTTGATAACCTTCAACAGGAATATTACCAGAAATACCCATAGTAGTAGCTATAGTTGTTTTGTAAGAAGCATTTCTAGAGTTTAAATTAATTGAATATGGAAGAGCTATATGGGGAAAAAAGTTTTTACCACCCATAACAAATCCTTTGGAAACTATTGGTGTAAAGGTTATTATATTATAATGAGAATCATATTCATTGGCAGATTCCCATTGACCCCTAATTGTTACTCTTGGTTGTTTTTGATAATCTGCAAACAACTCATATGCTGTTCCTAAAAAGATTGTATTTGATCTATCTCCTGCTGATAAACCAAATCCACCATCCATAATTGTTCTTTCGTTTAAAAGCCTTGTATAGCGGCCCTGTAACCCAAAACCTCCACCTTCAGACATTACCCCGTTGAATTCAGCAGAAAAGATATGTTTTTGCAAAATTAGAGGATATGTTGTAATTCCAACTGAATTAGCAGATGCACCCATTGTTAAAACAGATATAAACAATAAAATAAAAAACTTTGCTAAAAACATATATACCTTCCTTTAATACAATATTTACTACATTTTATAGCCCATAAATATACTAGTCATATTGCATAAAGTCAACAAGATAAATCTATAAAATTATTGACTTAAACTATTGTAACAATTTAAATGAGGCATAAACGGTGGCCGTAGTTCAGTCGGTAGAGCGCCAGATTGTGATTCTGGTTGTCGTGGGTTCAAGTCCCATCGGCCACCCCATTTTTTCCCGGGAGCCACACCAACTAATAGGTTGAAAGTTTTTTATAATGATATTGAAGACTTTCATCTTTATTTAATTTGAGGTTTGTTTAGATAGTAACAAACAAGTAGAGTTAAAAAGGCGAGCGTCCATACCATCAGCCCACATATATTTCTTCTATTGGCTAAAGTTTTAGCCTATATCATATTATTTTTGAAACTGTCTCTGAATAAAGTCTGAAAACATAGGGATAGCAAATGAGTATTTACCGTGGCTAACTTTATAAAGTATTGTTCTCTCTGTGAGACGGGCTAGCGTTTGTGCAATATCACCCCTATTAAAGGGCTTAATTCCACATTTTGCCGAATTCGTATCAGAAGATACCTGTATTTGAGAAAAAGTAAATTGCTCTTCTAGTTTATTTATTATTGAAATGATAAATAAAAATTCTTTTTGACGCTCTGGAATCCCTGCCCATCTTCCAGCAAAAAAACTCGAATCCAAATTTGCCATTATTAAACCAATAGGAACAGATGGCTCACGGCCTGGATTTAATTCCATTTGCAGTTTAAAATGATCAAAACATTCTCGGCACATGAACTGAATAAAGTAAGGATAGCCCCCTGACAATGAAATGATTTTATTTACTGAATCAAGTGTAAATTGGAGTTTCTTGTTCACAAGAGGAATTTCAATTGCATCCTTTGAATCCCATTTACTCAAGTTGCCTAACGAGTGAACTGCAAACATTCTTTCTGCGTAGGTTCTAGCTTCAACTAGCTTTGGGTATAACGAGGGAAGACCTGAAAGAAGTAACATATATCTCATTCCCTTTTTTTGGAGAGATTGAAATAATCCCAACATCATTGATAGAGGATATTGGTCTTTTTCTCTTTGATCTGTAACAATCTGAGCCTCATCATAAGCAAAAATTATTCCTTTCTTCCCTGATTGCTCAAGTAGAGGCCATACATATTCAAATGTAGCTTGTATCTTATCTGATAATAGTCCTGGTTGTTCTTGAAAAAAATTTGTTAAAAAAGCTAAATTAAATTTTTCTATAACCTCTTTGGTTTCATTTCCCAAACCCATTTGCTTTTTTTTAATTTTATGTCCTTGAGTCGATGTAAAAAATGATAAGTCCGCAAGTAAACGCATTACTATAGTCTCCTCACTTACAAATACCGACTCGGCTAGCTCCTTTCCCACCCAAACCCAATTATATTCTTTTGCAATTGGCCCAATTTCTGTAAGCAGTACAGTTTTCCCCACTCCTCGAAGACCTGTGAAAATTGGATTTTTCAAGATTTTGTCTTGCTCAAGAATTTTTTTAAACTTTTCAATCTCCTGCTCTCTTCCAGCAAGGTGAGGAGGAGTATATCCAGCTCCCGGTGTATAGGGGTTAGTTAAATCAGACATAAATTTCTCCTTAATATTAGAATGATAAAGCTATACCTTGAAAGTTTATCTCATTAAATAAATTTATTCAAGTAGCATAATTTGTCTTTATTTGTAAATTTATCTTAAGGCATAATAGGAAGTAAACCTAAGAAATCAATATTTTCAATGGGTTATAAAAAGTTTATCTTGAAGCATAATCACACATAAATTTCCTAAAGCCTTTCCAGATAAAGCCCTGATTAGCAATATCGCCATAAGAATTGGATGAGCTTAAAATAGAAATCAAGCATACTCCTATCTCCCAAAAACATATTTTACGCTGCAAAAATTTTCAATCAAACGGCTCTAAACTCTTCCAGTCGACCACTCGCCCCAATTATCTTCGATCCATTACGAATCTACCTTCTGAATCCTTTGTATCAGGAAAGACAACCAAACCTCTTTCTACTAAAAATTATTTTAATCAACTACATTCACATTTATAAATAATTTCTCCTTCGCAATATATTTTCTTACTATTTTTTTCTGATGGAGAACTATTAACATATTTGTCTTGTTCTCTCATAGCATCTTTTATTAGGGATTTAAGTTCATTATTAAGAATTTCTGGATAATTAACTCGATGTCCTTGAGTTAATTCTTCTACTAGTTCTTTTATTAGTGGATACTTTCTTTTGTATTCCTCTGTTCCTTTTTCTCCGTAATAAACAAATTCGTTACTTAATAGAACATTTGCTTTTAAATATCCCTTCTCTTTCTCGCCAAGATCTCCTCCTATTCCACTTCCATCTTTGTGATATTTTGCATTTTTTTTAACAAAAAAATCTTCTTTTTCTTTATCCCATTGATAAATACAGTCCGGTCTATCAGAGTACTTTTGCTTTTTGTAATACTCACCACCAGTTAATTTTTCTGTCACTCTTGATACATATATTAGTCTTTCTCCAATAGTTGTTTTAGCCCCAACACCTACAATCCAACTATTAGGAGGCTCACAAGATGATCTAATACATGGTTTGCAGATACCAAGAGACAATAGTCCTTTATATATGCAAGGAGCAGCCCCAGTATCATGTTTAACTTTATATAGATAAATCTTCATTAATAATCTTTTTTGATTCCGCCCACTTTGTAGTTTTTTTAATATTATCTTTAAAAGACACAAAATCTTTTTAAATTTAGTCAATTGATTATATATGTTTTATCTATTTTTAGCCAATAATTTGGAAACTAAGAAAAAAGCTTAACTACCCTTGAACCATTCATGAACACATTTTGCAACATGGATTGTCCCTACTGAGTGTTTTTAACAATAAGAAGTCAAGTTAGCATAACGGAAATAGATTTTAGTATCAAAGTGAGAACATCTATAATGATTTATCATGACAAATAAGAACTCGAATATGGCGGTAGTGCTGTCATGTTGTTTGCTATATTTTTTAAAGCTATCCACTATGAAGGGAGAAGAGCGACTGTTTCAAATAGGTTAGTTCATTATATTTTAGAATAAAATTATTATTTTTTCCAAATAATATGTCCATTTATTCTATGTTTTTCATAAACCTTAAGTACATTATAGCAAAATTTTTCTAATGTTTTATTATTTTCTTTTTTTTGCAAGCTTATATAAACTAATAAACATTTTCTTACCTGTTTCTGTCTGTTTAAAGTTCTTTTTGAGAAA
The DNA here is from genome assembly GCA_965243505.1 of Bacteriovoracaceae bacterium. Taxonomy (GTDB): domain Bacteria; phylum Bdellovibrionota; class Bacteriovoracia; order Bacteriovoracales; family Bacteriovoracaceae; genus CBDEVA01. The sequence goes on from CBDEVA010000007.1 coordinate 171,189, forward strand.
ATTATGTTGTGAACAAAGAGTTTGTCCATTACTTATCTTAGCCTTTCCACCTAAATCTTTTGGTTTTATATGATCAGCATGAAGCTCTACCCCATTTTTCTTTCCTGCTCCACAAATAACACATTTATATTTATCCCTTTTGAAAATAGCTTCTTTTTGTTTTTGTGAAAAATCTTCAGAATGCTTTTTTATAACATAATCTGGATCATAACGATAAATACCTTTTTTTTCTTTTATAAGAAAACCTTTTTGATAAAGAGATCTAATTCCTCTATCAGGGTCTCTAAATATCTTGCCACTTCTCTTTTTCCATTCTTTAGTGGCCCAATCAACAATTTCAGGATGCTTAATAGCTCTTTTTGGATTTTTCTTAAAAAATTCCATAAGCAAATCTAACTGAGATATGTTTAGCTTTTTATTTTTTTTCATATCCTCAGAGGTTGCGGAATAAAAGCAACTTCTTTTTTTATGCGCTCAACAGCTATATTACAATAATCCTTATCGATATCAATACCAATCCCTTTTCTATTATTTAACTTAGCTGCAATAAGAGTTGATCCACTTCCCAAAAAAGGATCAAGAATTATATCTCCTACAAAACTAAATAACTTTATACATCTTCTAGGAAGTTCTATTGGAAAAGGAGCTGGGTGCCCTCCTGCTTTCTTTTTACTTTGTCCTGAAAATGTCCAAAGTCCATTTGTCCAATTCATAAACTCTTCTTTGGTTATATCATTTTTCTTAATTTTATTATTCTTTTTCCAGCTATTTTTATATAAAATTAGAATAACTTCTACAGGAGCAATAACATAAGGAGCTGAAGCTGACATCCAAGAACCCCAAGCAGTTCTTCTAGATATATTTCCTTCATTCCAAATAATTGTTGAATGATATTTCCAACCTACTTTTTTAGCAATAGTTGTAATATCTGAGCAAACAGACTGCTGACCTCCTTTATTTTTATCCAATGGTATATTAAGACAAAATCTTCCATCATCTTTCGCTAAATTATAGCATTTTTCAAGCCAATTTTGAGTAAATTGTAAGTATTGAGAATAAGAAATATTATCTTTATTTGAATTGTAATGAATATCTAGATTATATGGAGGAGAAGTAACTATAAGATCAATAGAAGAGGGCTTTATATTTTTTATTTTTAAAATATCTTTGTTATATATAATAATATCTTTAGTTTTAAAGTAGTATTGGGAAGTTTTTAATATTTCTTTTTTTAGTGAGGATTTTTTTAGTGAGGATTTTTTTAGTGAGGATTTTTTTAGTGAGGATTTTTTTAGTGAGGATTTTTTTAGTGAGGATTTTTTTAGTTTTTCTACTTCAAGCATATAAATTCCTGTTTTTATAAAATACTCATATGTTTTTTAAGAAATGTCTTTTACTTTTTCAAATTTGAAAAAGATTCTTATTGCATATTTCTATAAAAATTTAAGTTGTAATATTTTTAATAGTTTATGAAATATAGTTAGATATTTCACAATGACTACATGAGTAAGTCAATATTGATACCAAGTTATCCACCGCAAAAGAACTTATCCTAATTCAAGAAAATTTAAGCCTATGATTACTTTTAATTTCATTAACTTTATCTTGATTTACATCTGCTTCTTTTGCGTACTTCTCCCAATTGCTTACGACTTCAATTGTTTTTTCTAATATTTCTTTCCAATTTCTTATACCTACAGAATTAGCAATAATTTTAAAATCTCCTAAATTAAAATTATCTTCTTTTGCATTTATAGTCATTTGATGGCCACTGACCCATTTGCTATCGGCTTTATAAGAATAAGTTATATCGTACGCAGGAGAAAGTATCCAACCAGAGTTCTCTTTTAACAAAAAACTAATATTTTTAGTGTGATCATCTTGGTTTCTTGCGACAACATTTAAAAGCATTCTTTTAAATAATTGCTCAGTATATTCATGAGACATTTTCAATTTTCTAATCACTTGAAAGGCTTGTTCATATGAATATGCCCCCGGTAGTCTATAGTCATAATAAGCCATAGCACATAATGATTGTATATGGTGTTTTACTCCGTTATCTCTATCAAATCTTTTTGTCATAAAGTGAGCCCTTTGATTTTCTTCATAAAGCCTGCACTCATTAATTTCTATACCTAAATCTTTTGCCATAAGATAGTAAGCGTACTCAATTCTGCCATAACCCTCAGGTTCTCCAAGTCCATCCCCTGAAACTCCATCAAATTTTAAAATCCAATGCTCAAAACCCTTTGGAATAGAAACTTGTCCTGATCTTATTTCTCCAGTTTTATCGTTTATAGCAATTACCGCTTTAGGTCTTGCTCCACCAGCAGAAGTTCCTACCCTAATTATTTCCTTTAAAAATTGTTTTTTTTCTTGTTCGCTATTGCTTATTTTGGATTTAAAACTTTGATTTTTATTTAAAACCTCATTAGCAATTTCTACAAGGTTGAGAATTTGTACTGGCTCTGAACTATTTAAACTAATCTTTGAAATTATAGGAGAAAACTCCAACGCTCCCATTGCTCTTTTACCCATATAACATAAACGCTCAACGGGACTAAAGTCTTCTTTTGAAATTCCCTCTTGGGCAAGCCAAGCATCAATTATTGTATTTCCAAAATCATCTGGTAAACAATCAGCGAGAAGTCCAGGAAGTCCTTTATAAGTATCATAATTTAAATTTCTAAAGCTAAATATTTCTCTCCCTCTATTTAAAGGCATATGAATTGGTGATAATTCTATTTCTTCTTGTAAAAATTTTGGTTCATATTGAAATTGAGATACTCTTTTATTCTCGTTCCAACTAACGACCCCTACTATTTTTTCCCAAATCTTTACAGTTGCAACATCTACCATTTTTATTCCTTAGGCCTTGAACTAGAAGCTCTCTGTCTTACTCGACCTTTTAATTTTGCCAAATCAATAGGACTTATATCAACCTCTGGCAGAAAAGAATCTAATTCATCTAAACTATCAAGGCCTCTTAATATATTTATAAAAACCTTTAATCCAACTGGCTTACCTGATTCCATCAAATAAATGCTTCTTGTTGAAATACCAACCATTTTAGCTAACTGGCTTTGTGACATGTTTTTATTTAGTCTTTTTCTTTGAACTCTCTTTCCTAGTTCAAATAAAATCCTATCGTTAGTCATCTCATAATAATTCATATTAACCTATAGTATAATAATATTATCTTATAAATCCCTTTTTATGGACTTTATAAGATAATATTATCATACTATTTAGCAATATCAATCATTTTATTAAAGATTTTCTATATAAGTAAAAAATCAATAAGTTATTAATATACGCAACTAAAACTTGATATCACAAATTGTGACATCAAGATTGGGGCTATAGATGAAAACACTTACAACCAAGTATATTGAAAAATTAATTTACATAATCAGAGATCAAAAGGTTATGCTCTACAGTGATTTAGCCTGAACTATATGAGGTTGAAACAAGAGTTTTGAACCAAACTGTCAAAAGACAGATCAAATGTTTTTCCAAGGATTTCATGTTTCAGTTGACTGAAAAGTAATGGGATATCTTGAAATCACAAATAGATATAGCTCTAACAGATACACTCATTATCACAGCAAGATAAATCTTTTAAGTAAAAATTTTGTCTTTCATAATCCTGTATAATTTCTTTCAAAAGCTCAACAGAAATATTTTGTCTTTCTGCAATTTCTTGAGCAACAATTGCAAACCTCTGTCTGTATTTATAGATAAAACAAAACAAAGCATTACCATGCTTTACTTGAGGACCTACTAAAAACAGGTTTTTTGTTTTCGTGGACTCATCAAAGTTATTCAGTAATGGATAACCATTATCATGGTAAAATAATTCTCTTACAAGAGAAATACTAGTATCAAATCCTGTACAATTAATGGGCCTATTTTTTGATTTAAACTCTATCTCATCTGAAGTTATTACAATGTAATTATCATCATGATGTTCGACCATATCTACTCTTGTTTTATCGTAATAGGATAAACCATCGGTAACGCTATCAATTCGATCTCGAGTAAATGTAGAGAGTGAGTAACTTGAATCACTACTTACCAGTTCTAAATAATTAGAGCTATCAAGAAGTGTTACTTCTTTCCCTGATTTAATTAAATTAATGGCTGCATCAAAGCCCGATTCATAACCTCCAATTACAATTCTCTCTTCTCCTTGCAAATCTGAAAAAGATGTTATTTCAGAAAAGTGAGTACAAAACTCAGTTCCTTCAAAAGCTCTCTTTTTAGGGTATTGGTATTCTCCTGCAGCCCAGATAACATATTTACTTCTGTATTCACCATTACTAGTGGCTAAGATAAAAAAATCTTCTCTCTTCCTCACAGTTTTGACATCAATGCTAGTCTGAACTACTAACCCATAATAATCCAAAACGCTATCAAGATAGTTTGCAAACTCATTTCCAGTTGGATGTTCTGTTGAAAGACTAAAAGCTGGAGAAGTTTCTGGTGAAATAGCATTCAAATCAGGCATCTTAAAAAAATTTCCAGTGAAAGAAGGAGAAATTAAGCGAGACTCTTTAGGCCATTTTCTAAATGAAGAACCAGGCACATCTTTTTCTAAGACGACATACTCAATCCCTAGCTTTTCTAAGACAATTGCAACTCCTAATCCAGCGGAACCTGCTCCAACAATAATTACATCAAATTCTTTACCAAAAGATTTATTACTTTCTTTCATATATTCACTTAAAAAATTATTATGTTTCTAAAAACAGCTACTCCTTGAAGTATTGTCTGATTTTCTAACTTGTTTCAGACCCTTTAAGACTTACAATATTTGCAAACAACCAAGCCGATGCAGCAATCAATTGTAAGTAGTCCCCAGTAGTTTCGACTCCATATGTAAACATACTACAAATCCAACAAATACTAGCTATGGTTTGTCCAAGCCATTGGGCTTGTATTACTTTTACTGGCCAATTTTTTCCCTTACCAGAATCTGTAGAAAGCACAGATTGTGAATCCATATTTTGCTCCTAATTCTAATTAACTCTCTTAAATTATCCTTATTGCAATCATATTGCAATAAGGATAATTAACACTTTGCAGGTTTTAGGTCATATCAAAAACCAAATATAGGTATACCCACGATGCTGACAGGTCACTCCATTAATTCAAGTTCCACAAAATGTTTGGTAGACTCTTTCGTTTAATTTTGGGCCTAGTGAAAAATCATTGTATTCCTCAACAGTGACATAGGGATTTGCAGTAACCTTTAAAAGCTTATGAAAAGATTGAAAATTTCCTCTATAAGCATCCTCGATAACCTTTTGGATTTGATGATTTCGTGGGATATAGATTGGGTTGATCTCATGCAAATGATCTACATTTGATACTCGGTTTTTCCACTGACCAATGAAATCAATTAACTCCTGCGTTTCTGGGAAAAAAGATGATTCACCAGAAAATAAATCTCGAAGATTTCTAAAAGCTAGAGTAAAGTCAATAGATTCATTTTCTAGATAATTCAAAAAACTCAAAACTATTGACTCATCTGATTTTTGATAATTTTTAATTCCAAGCTTTTCAGCAAATCGAGACATCCTCTTTTCTTCAAATTGTTGAAATAAGTCCAAAATTTCATTTTCTATTATTTTAGTTGCAGTGTTTGGGTTGCTATCAATCAAAGGCAACAAACATTCAGCAAACCTGAGAATATTCCATTTAGCTATCGGCACTTGATTAAAAAATGAGTATCGCCCGTTCTGATCGATAGAACTAAAAACTTTCTCAAATTTAAATTCATCCATAAAGGCACACGGACCGTAATCAATTGTAATTCCGGCTAAAGAAAAATTATCAGTATTCATCACTCCATGAATGAACCCTAAAGCACTCCACTTAGATATAAGTTCTGATTGGCCCTCAATAAGAGCTTTAAGCAAGTAAATAGACTTCTCCTTATAATCAGTTAACTTAATAAGTTCGGGATAATGTCTTTTTATTGAGTAATCAAGTAATATCTTAATGGATTCTTGATCATTTCTAAAAGCAAAATACTGAAATGTACCGACCCTTATGTGAGAAGCAGCTACACGAGTAAAAATACCTCCAGGCTCTGGACCATCTTGTCTAACAACATGCTCTCCAGTAATGACAGCACTCAGGGCACGAGTAGTCGGGACTCCAAGGCTATGCATTGCCTCACTAACAATATATTCTCTCAAGACAGGACCTAAAGCACTTCTCCCATCGCCTCTACGAGAAAATTTGGTTCTACCACTTCCTTTAAGTTGAATATCATACCCCTTAACCTCTCCTAATAAATGGGCACGGCCATCACCAAGTTGGGAAACAGGGTGTCCAAACTGAAAACCTGCGTACGCCATTGCAAGAGGATCTGAGCCAGGAAGAATTGTTTGACCAGAGAAAATATTAGCAAGTTCTTTTTTAGAAACCCCAAGATACTCGATTGCCAGTTCCGCTGCTAGTTTATCATTAAAGCAAATAAGTTCTGGATTACGGAATTTTTCAGGATGTATTCTTTCATAGAAATTCTGTGGAAGTTTTTCGTAAGTGTTAGAAAAATTAATCATTTAGTTAATCTCCTGATAAACATTAGCAACTAGATACCTCACTGATTCCAAAAGATCGCCGCTATTTAGGTACTATAAAAAACATCAGTACCCTTTTTGAGTACCCATAATATCAATTAAATTCAAGTAGTTTTCTGAAAAAGATAGTATGAGGCAGAATGTGTTCTAAAGGCTATTTACTATTTGTTAAGCTCGTCCGATCTTCTTAATATTTTAAGGAGCCATTTCTTGCTTCCAAAGTCATATTGATTAACTTTTTTAAGATATGCGAAGGATACCTTTGATTTGGTTGTCTTTCAGGATGATTAAATGCTCTTATACTAATCAATTTTTAGCAGGACTCTTGTTTTAAAGTCTTTTTCAATTGGAGGGGAACGATGAACAGTAGAAAATTCTTTTCCTGCATACATTGCTCCCTTCAATATCAATACTTCAAAGGGATTTGCCTTATTGATTTTTTCAAAGTCTTTTACGATTTTTTCGTTACATCTTTTTCCAAAGCCATCTCTATAAACATTTGAATGGTCTAGCCACTCTGTTCCTGGCCCTATATAAGTACAAAGAAGTCGCTGCCTCATATTATCTACATGAAATAAGCGACACATATCTGTCCTTACTATCTCTACTTGAAACCTTATGCTCTTGCTTTGGGTAAGCTTAAAAAACAGTTCACAAAGATTAGTCATGTCGTTAATAAATAGTTCCCGACCAATGCTAAAACAACTAATTGGAAGGTCCTCATCAAGAACTTCAAAAAGTTCAACCTTATTAAATATGCCCTCAATATAGTAATCTAAGGACCTTAGCTGACTAAGGCCATCATTTAGATATTCTAATATCTCAGGTACAGGCTCCCGTCTTTTAAGAACCACATTATCTTTTAAAATCATATTTTCTATAGAAGCTACTTGCATTTCATTCCTTATTGCAATTGACTTGCAATAAGAATATAGTGTAGATTTCCAGTGATTTCAAGGTGGTAAATATGCAGACTAACAGTAATACCGTAGATCGGCTTCCAGTTACCGTACTCTCTGGGTTTTTAGGAGCAGGAAAAACAACTCTTCTGAATCACATCCTGAACAACAGGGAGGGGAAGAAAATAGCTGTCATTGTTAATGACATGAGCAAAATCAACATCGATGCTGAAATGGTTAAAAATGCAGAAGCAAGCTTATCTCGAACAGAGGAAAAGCTTGTTGAGATGAGTAACGGCTGTATTTGTTGTACGCTACGAGAAGACCTTCTTAAGGAAATTAATAACTTGGCAAAACAGAACAAATTTGAGTACCTCGTTATTGAGTCTACTGGTATATCAGAACCTCTTCCAGTAGCAGAAACCTTCACTTTTGAAGATGAAAATGGCAATACTCTCTCCAAGATTGCCAAACTTGATACTATGGTGACTGTTATTGATGCTCTTAATTTTTTAAAAGACTATCAAAGTGCTGAGGATTTGAAAGATCGCAAGATAGAGCTTAGCAAAGAAGATCAAAGATCAATAGCTCATCTTTTAGTTGACCAAGTTGAATTTGCTGATGTCATCTTACTCAACAAAACGGATCTTGTAACAAAAGAAGAGTTAAAACACCTCTATGGTATTATCCGTTCCTTAAATGCGGATGCTAAAATAATTGAGACCTCAAAGTGTAAAGTCCCTATGGATGAAATTCTTAATACAAACCGTTTTGACTTTGATAAAGCTTCACAGTCACCAGGATGGCTAAAGATAATGAGGGGTGAAGAAAACTCTGAAACCGAAGAATACGGGGTTTCATCCATTTCATTCGAAGCTAGAAAGCCCTTTCATCCTGAGCGTTTTCATAAATTCTTACACACAGAGTTTCCAGGCCTTTATAGAGCAAAAGGCTACTTTTGGATTGCATCAAAACCAGATTTTATGGCAGAGATGGCAATTGCAGGAACAGTTAGGGAATTTCAGCCTAAAGGATTCTGGTGGACAAGTGTAGCACAAGAAAAATGGCCTCAAGATGAAGAGTCTCAAGCATACATCAAAAAAAACTGGCATCCTTATTTTGGAGACCGCTCTCAAAAGCTAGTCTTTATTGGAAAAAGCAATATTCTTAAAAATATAAAAGACTCTCTTGAAAAGAGCTTACTAACAGACAAAGAGCTTAGTTATAGTGCTGAGTTTATAAAAAAGCTAAAAGACCCTTTTGGTGATTGGAACAAGCTCGTTCAAATGGGTGAGACAGAAAATGCAGAGTGAATCAGTAAGCCCCCCCCCTCTGTTAAGGTAGTTATAAATATTGAATAACCAATAATTATAGGGGTTTGAATAATTTGTGCCCAGGACTGATTGCCACCTTAATTTTAAAGCATCACTTTTACATACAAAATATTGAGAATATAATTAGTTATGATTCAAATTACTAAATCGATACTCATGTTCGCAACTTCTTTATATTTCTTCTTAGTTTTTATTGGAAACTTTTTTGATTATTATTCTAACTTTGAATTTGTTAAACATGTCTTATCAATGGATACGACTTTTAAAAATAACAATATGATGTGGAGATCTATTGAATCTCCATTTATTCATCATGTATTTTATATAACCATTATTCTTTGGGAGTTAATAGCAGCTATAATGTCTTTTATAAGCGGTATAAAGCTATATCAAAACCGAAAAAATAAAAATCTATTTATAAAGTCGATTAAGTTTGCATCAACTTCATGCATAATAGGAATGTTATTATGGTTAGTAGCATTTATTACTATTGGTGGAGAATGGTTTCTCATGTGGCAGTCTGATTCTTGGAATGGTCTTGATCCAGCCTTTAGAATGTTTACAATTCAAGGAATAATTCTTATGTACATTAATGTAGGAAAAGATGACTTTAATATTAGTTAAAGCGTTCAATAGATTTATGGTAATTTTTAGTCATAATCATTTTATTGAATTTTAACTTAATTATCAGAACGATTTTTATAAACATTATTCCTAAGGTTGTCCCTATCTACAAAGTATATAAGCTTTTTTCCTTTATTCTTTTCTTTTAGGAGATTTAACCTTAATAACTCTTTTAACTCTTTTCTTGCTAATTCTCTAGATTTCTTTATCCTCTGAGCATACTCCTCAATAGTAATAGCTCTATGTTTATTAAGTGCCATGATTTGAAGAAGAAAAACTTGATTATGGCTTAATCCAAGTGCTTTTTTTAATAAAGATATGTCAATTAAGTAAGCTATCTTTTTCTCAACCTTCCCCAGAGCGATCAATAATGAATCTAAACAGAAATCAATAAAGTATGTCATATCATTTTCATGATCTTCAACTAAATCAAATGATTTTTCATACCTCTTTCCATGTTCTTTAAGATCAGCTGAAACTGACAAGAGCTCTACAAACTTTAAATTATTCGTTATTGCTTTAAAATAAAAAAGAGCTCTAGCTGTTCTTCCATTTCCATCAAAAAAAGGATGTATATATGCTATAAAATAATGAAGAATAATACCTTTTAATAATCCATGCAAAAATCTTGGATGATTATCAATGAGCTCTATAATCTCTTTTAATGAATCCTTTATTAAACTATGCTTAATACCTTGATGATTTCCAATATAAACAACATCATTTCTAAAAACTCCACAAAAATTAGCATCATCACCTTCCAGAGTATTATCAGAAACTATTTTATGTATTCTTAAAATTATCTCATTACTTAGAGAAAGTGTTGAATTATCCTTAATCCACTTCATTGCTAAATAATTGTTAATTAACATCAAATCACCCTTACTTTTAGGTTTATCGCCTGATGCAATTAATGATTTTGCTTTATATCTAGTACTATTTGCCCCCTCATATATAGCAGAAGTTATGGCCTCTTCTACTGTTGCGTTAGTTAAAAATGCCTCCTTAAAGTTTCCTTGATTTTCAATTTTTTCAAATAGTTTGTTACCTAGTACCTCTACCCGATGAATCTTCTTATTAATAGAATCTGATAGAAAAAACCAAAATTTCTTATTGATTGAAGAAATAAGAAATGGAATAGCTCCCATTTTTCTAAAAAGTTGGATATTGTATTTTAATTTATTCCATTCAAAAGTATTTACTTTAGCTTTGTCTAATCTATACTTAATATCATTAAGCGGAAGGTAGCGTTCTTGGGTATATTTCAGCCATACTTCACTGTTTAAAAATTCAAAATTTTCTTTTAATTCAGATTTATTTGTCATATTTACTCAGACTTTAGTGCAAATAATTTTATAATAATTTGTATTAAATAGCAAATTTTTACATTAAAAGTTGTAGAAAAACACAGAAACACAACAAAATCAATAGTTTACATGTACCATAAAATTGTAGGTAGTAGTTAGATCTAATAAAACTATAAATATTTATAAGCTATGTACACTTAAATCTTCAAAACTTGATCCCTTGTTCTTTAATTTATTATTAAAGGTCCAGTAAAATATAGCTTCTTGGCCCATAGTTAGACAGTGATTAACTCCCTTTGCATGAATTTCTTTTACTATCCCCTTATTTCTATAGTTAAAATCAACAAAAGCGTTAATGAAAAGGGAAGACTTTTTTCCATGAACTATTAAGTAGCCAGCTATTAACTCATCTTTAAATTTACAAAATAAATACTCAATATTTGCTTTTGATTTTTTTAAAACTTTGTGAATTTTCGACTGAGTAGAAATGCTTAGATCATAAGAGTTTTCTTGAACTAAAAGCCTATATTGTTCTATTAAATCATCTGAAGGATCAGATACAATAGATATAGAGAGTTCCTTATTTGCCTTAAATTTAACTTGGTTGAGTTCTAAAATAAATTGTAAACACATTAATTTCTTTTTTTCCTTTACATAGCTATTATTTATGGAAAAAAAATGATTACACCAGTAACTATCTCGTCCTAATAAATTTTTATGGTTCTCAAATTCCTCTTTTTTACATGATGTTGAAATACAAAAATTAGGAGTCATAATTGGATTATTAAAATATTCATTACTAAAGCCAAGTAAATTATCAGTTCTAACTAAATAATTAGCATATACATCTTGATAAAAATCAAATACTATTTGGCTCAAAAGACTCATTTTAAAATTATAGGTAAATTTTTAAAACCAGAAAAAGACAATGAATAATGATCTCTAACGACTTCTCCACTTCCTATTTTAATACTTGAATAATTTTTAAGAAGATATTCAAATAATTTATTCATTTCTATTCTACCTAACCTTGCTCCTAAACAATAATGAGCTCCATAGCCATAAGAAAAATGATTATTAGACTTTCTATTAAGCATAGCTTTGCAAGGATTTTTAAAAATTGACTCGTCCCTATTAATACAATGAGTACTAATAAATATAGTATCTCCCTTAGAAATAGGTTGAACTCCTACTATTGTGTCTTCTTTTGCTACTCTAAATATAAATGTTACAGCTGGATCGAGCCTCTTAAACTCTTCAATCATTTTAGGAATTAAGCTTTTATTTTTTATTACTTTCGTTAATATCTCTTGATGATTTAATAGCTGAAACATTATATTATTCATTTGATCTGTAGTTGTGACTTGGCCAGCAACAAGCATCATAATTGCCTGTGAAATTAAATCTTCATCACTAAAGTTAAACTTACCTGCTACTCTTAACATCCCTGAGAAAAAATCATTTTTTAATTCATTTCTCCTATCTCTTAATAAGTCACTAAAATACTGCTTTAAATCAATTGCTGCTTTATTAACTCTCATTCCATCTTTATTCTCATAACAACTTCCTCCTCCAAAGAAACCTGTCATAATATTAGAACGATCATAAAATAAATCTCTATCTTGCTCAGGAATACAAAAAAGTTCTGCAAGAATTAAGGATGGTAATTTACTAGAAACATCTTTTACAAAATCAATCTCTTCATTTCTGAGAGGATTTTTAACAAATTTATCAATAAACGAGGGTATTTTTCTAGAGTAATGATCAATTAATTCATCATTGAGTCCAAAGGTTGCAATACTTCTTCTATTTTTATGATCCTCTCCATCTCTCATAACCATCATTTTTGAAACTACATCAAAAAAATTTGAAATTAAACTTAAATCTAAATTAGGCATTCTTGATATAAAAAATGAACTTCTATCACAACTGATTGCAGGATCTTGTAAAGCATCTTTTGCAAGATCTGCTTTTGTAATTACATGAAAATTTCCTTTTGACCAAAAATAAATATCTCCAAATGATTTTACATATTCTGAAAAATCGTTATGAAATGTATACGGATTTGATTTTCTTTTAAACTCATGAAAACCTTGGCCATCTCTTACAATTTTTGTATTTGCTGTAATCACATTAACATCCTACCTAATTTGAATCCTTCTTAAATGCCTCTTTTTATTTGATGATGAAATGAAATCTTCTCTCCCATGTAATAATGAAAAATTATCTGCTAATAAAATATCTCCCTTACACCATTTATGAGCATAAAAGTATTTGTTATGGTAAAACATCTGTTCAACTTTTTTCACTAAATCAAAACTGACATTATTAACCACCCTTCTTTTAACGGGATTCTTTTCTGTTAAAACTTCCTCTCCAATTCTAATAATATTTTTACCTGTTATGGGATGCTTAATAATAGCTTTTTGAGATATTTTTCCTCCATAATGTGCTAATTTTTTAGTCGAATATAAAATTTCTAAATTAGAAAGTTCTTCAATTTCTTCTTGTTCTAAATCAGATATTATTTTTTCAGTATCTACAAAAAAAGTCTTTCCTCCTTCCATATCTATAAGACTATTAAATACTAAAATATTAGGAACCTCGTGAAATGCCCCATCCCAATGAAAAGGAACCCTCTCCCTAGAAAAAAGATAGTTTGGAGAAGAAGGGTCTTCTTTTAATTCCATTAGTATTCCAAAATCCCAAGATATAAAACTCTCTTGAATTTTATCTTTACTCGAAGCAAGAAAAGAAAACTTTATAAACTGCTTTTTTTCAAGCAAATGTGGAACCTTTATTAATATAAGCTTATATTTATTTACCTCAGCTCTAAGATTTCTAGCTAAACTATATAAATTATCCAAACTACTAATACTATATTTCTTTCCAAAAAAACTCATACACTTATTCCTAATTCAAAATAAACATATTTATTTAAATATTTTTTTAGAATTCCCCCCATTTTTTTTATTTCAAGAGTTTTCATGAGCTTAATATTATTACCACTTTTAACGGCAACCCTATGCCAAGGAGTTCCCCAATTTTCTTTACATGGCAATAATTTTATAGGAAATTTATCTGATAAAACCTCTTGAGGATGTATACTAAGCCTAACTGCTTGTGGAAAAAAAGATTCAACTAAAGAACTCCAAGCATTAGACCTTTGGATAACTTTATAGGCCACTTCCTTAGAAAGCTTATTAATTTGATTTTTTGATAAACTTTTTTTGATAAATAAATAATCTTCTTTGATAAAGCGATGTATTCCATTGAACATTAAAAGCATCCTTTTTTCATTTTTTACACTTTGCTTGATAGAGAATAAATCTCTAGCATAATCCCTTTCAAGGATATACCTCATTTGACTAAAGCTCATCTTAGAAGAATAAGAATCTTCTAAACCAAAAAATGAAATATGAGAAAACTTGAAAGTTTTAACAATATCTTTCATTGCTTTTTTATATAAAGTTACATCATCTTCTGTAACTCCAACCAAATCACTAAAAACTCTTCCATCTGAACAAATTATTATTTCAACTCCTGGCTTGTATAACTCAGATACTTCAGCTGCAAAACCATTTAACATCTTTAATGATGCCACTTCTCCATAATCTGGCAAACTAGAATATGTTTTATTTCGATTACGACTTTTCGCTGGAAATGCAGGAAGTACAAAATAAATTTTCTCTTTCATTGTGATTGCAGTATTTAGTTTAAAATAATAAACAAAACTTAGTTCACTTTGATGCACTTTATCTCTTCTATAAAAATTTGATATTTTAAGTAACTTTCCTATAATAATATCTACAAGCTCTCTATTATTGATGATTTTCAGATTTTTTACCATAATTTCTTCTGCTTTCTTATTAATTTAATTTACATTACGGCTATATATAAATAAAATATTAATATATAATAAATATAATAGGTAAAACTTATGATGATTTCTCCTAGTGATTTATCTTATTTTATAGAAATTGCAAAAACTAAAAACCTCTCTAGAGCAGCAGAGAGAATTGGTATTTCTCAACCTTCCCTTACTCTCGCTATAAAACGCATAGAACTATCGCTTAAAACAGAAGTATTTATTAGATCAAAAAAAGGAGTTTATCTAACTCCTGCAGGAAAAAGCCTTTTAAAGCATTCAAAAGTTATGATGCAATATTGGGAACAACTAAAATCAGAAGCTCTCGCCTCTATTAATGAGGTAAGCGGCAAAATTTCACTTGGATGCCACCCCTCTGTAGGACTTTATACTCTTGATAAATTTCTTCCTAATATATTTGAAGAATACCCTAACTTAGAACTATCCCTACACCATGATTTATCTAGAAATATATCAGAAAGAGTAATTTCTCTGGAAATAGATATAGGTCTAGTTATTAACCCTATCAAACATCCAGATTTAATTATTCAAAATTTACTTGAAGATAGTGTCACTTTATGGAGCACAAAACAGAAAAAAAAGATTCTTAATTACCGGTCTGGAGATGCTATACTACTATGTGATCCTGCCCTTATACAAACTCAGGATATTTTAAAAAAACTCAAAAAAAGAGGATTAAAATTTTCAAGAGTCATTACAAGTGGAAATCTTGAAAATATAGCAAACTTAACTGCTGCTAGTGCAGGAATTGGGATTATCCCAAGTCGAATAGCAAAAAAAATAGCAGGAAATAATATAATGACTATTAACGGAGCTCCTAAATTTAAAGATACTCTCTCTGTTATCTACAGAATGGAAAATCGCAATATAAAGTCTCTTCAATGTATTGTAGGAGAAATTTCTAAAAACCTTAGAATATAAAAAAATTAAGCCAATTTAAAATGAATCTTAAAACTTAAACAATAATCCAACAGAAATTGGAAAAAATACATAATCCTCTTGAGAATCAGTAGGATATAAACCTGCAAGTTCTCCATATAAAAAAATTGCCTCTCTCAGTGGGTAAGTAAGCCCTCCTCCTAATCCAATAAAAAATCCACTGCTACTTCTATTATTACTATTTAAAATAGATAGGCCATCTAATTTTCTATAACCAAATCTAAAAAAACCATAAATCTCAGTATTTTGTGGTAAAAAATCCCACTTTGCCCAAATGGTAGGAGAAAAACTAGTCATAAATCCTGAAATTTCCCCATAATTGTCTTCAACTCTTGCATTGTATCCATAAATAAATAATTGCTTAAATTCTATAGAAAATCTCTGGTCATACCTTTTTATAAAGCTAATACTATTTCCAAAGCTTATAGAATCAATGTCTGCAGTTGTACCTGATGGATAAGAATCATCAAAGTCACCATAAATTACATCAGCAGAAATTCCCGCATAATAATTTTCCGCATGTAAACTATATGGAAAGAGTAAAAATAATATTAAAATTGAACTAATTAACTTTTTCAAAACTATCCTTAATTAATAATATTATAACTAAGCTATATTTACTATATAGTTAAAATAAAATATTTCCTTTAAAATTAAATAGTTAAATCTAAAAACTTATGCGTTGCATATCGAGCAGCTAATAATAAAAGTATAGGTTATAGTGTATTAATTTTAGTAAAATAAGAGAAAAAATAAAATTGGAAATTAAATACTACAACAGAGAAAAAGCAAAAGTTGAAGCTGAAAAAATATATGGCGGATTTGGAGTAAACCTACTTTATAAAAGCAAGATAGGAATAATTTTAAATAAAATTTTAGCTCTTCCTATATTTAGTAAACTATACGGTATATATCAAAACAGCTATTTAAGTAAATTTAAAATAAAACCATTTATAAAAAAATTTTCCATAAATATTGATGAATATATGCCAGAGAATGGAAGAAATGAAAAAGATCCATACTCAAATTTTAATAGTTTTTTTACAAGAAGATTTAAAAGTGAAAAAAGAATATTTGAAATGAGCAAAAATATCATGCCAGCACCATGTGAAGCTAGGTATTATGGATTTGAAGAGGTAAATGAGCAATTAAGTATTCCCATTAAAGGAGAATACTTAAAAGCTTCTTATCTTTTAAATTCCAATGAATATGGCCATTTCAAAAGTGGACCATTAATTATAGCAAGGCTTTGTCCTACTGATTATCATAGATTTCATTTCCCCGATGATGGAAAAATTATTTTAAATTACAAAGTTCCAGGTAAACTTAATTCAGTAAACCCAATGGCCGTAAATAAATATCCTAATATATTTATAACCAATGAAAGACATATAAGTATCATTAATACAGAAAATTTTGGAAAATTAGCGTATATAGAAGTAGGTGCGATTTGTGTTGGAAAGATAATTCAAACACATAAATTAAAAGAATTCAAAAGAGGTAATGAAAAGGGATATTTTTTATTTGGTGCATCTTCAGTTTTAATTGCAGGAGAAAAAGGAGCATGGAAACCTTCTCTTGATATTTTAGAAAATACCAAAAATAAAATGGAAACCTTTGTACTTCTTGGAAAAGAAATAGCTAAAGCGTAGAAAATCTTCCTTTAATAGCAAAGTGATCAGAAGGATATTTTCCATTTTTACAATACTTATCTATATCAATTGACTGCGTTTTAATAGCCTTATCAAGCAAAATCCAATCGATTCTTGCTCCTTCTTCTTCTTTATTTAACTTACCTTTGAATTTATGAAATGTTGTCTCTTCTTGCTTTTTAAATTCAATCCAAGGATCATATAAATTAGAAATTCCTTTAATTAAAAGGGTTCTAATTTCAGAAAATGGAGATTGATTAAAATCACCACAAATTATAAATGGTAAATTTGAATCATTAGCAGCTTTACACTCCTTAATCAATACCTTCATTTGCTCTATTCGAGTCTCCTCATGAACATGATCTAAATGAGCATTAACCATGAAAAACCCTAATTTACTTTTTTTAATAACTCCTTTAATCCAAGTACATAATCTAGGAAACATACTCCCAAATGAAGAGCTACCTACTACATTGGGAGTCTCTGAAAGCCATATATCTCCGCTGTCTTCTACATCAATAGTTTCCTTATTGAAAAAGATACAAGGATACATTCTATCTTCAATCCAATTTCTATGATTTTGTACTAACTTAAGAGATATAAGGTCATTTAAATCCATTAACTGAGGCCTTCTTCCTTCTTGAGTTGCCAATATATCTGTACAAAAATTATTAACAACTTCCACTAAAATTTCTTTCCTACTATTCCAAGAATTTTTTTTATCAGCAGGATTATCAAACCTAATATTAAAGGTCATTAAATTAAACATATTAAAAATTATATATCTTTTTAATAAAATATGTCCTTAGACACATAGCATAAAAGGATATTTAGAAACTATATAGGCGAGGAAAGAATTCCTCACCTACATTATAATAAATTTTAACCCCCTGATTCTTGACCAGCACGAGCTTCTAAAGAATCATCTTCTTGTAATATTTCTAAATCTTCTTGATTATCTAATTCGTTATCATAAATAGAAATAATATCTTCTTGACTTATTAAAGTCCCATCTTTTAATTCTATAATAATCTCAGAACAGACATTAGAAGTTATTAAAAATGTAATCAGCAATAATAATTTTTTCATTGTAATACCTCACTTTTTTTATAACTAAGAAAAGTGCTAGAAACACTTGAACTAAAAACTTTAATATCTCCATTATACATAGGATTATTAAAGATTTGATTTTTACGCTCTAAAAACTGTCTTTTGTTCAATTTTTTGAGTTCTTTTAAACCTTCTTCATTGATTGACTCTGTTTGTAAAGAGATCCAATTATTTATATCTCCAGCCTCATAAAGCTTGTAAAAACGCATGGCCATTTCAACTTGCTTTTTTGTATCAGCAAAAGATGTTTTAAACACATTAATATTACCACAGTATCTATTATCCTTTTTGGTAATAATACCTCTTTCAACCAATCTATCCAGCCTCTCAACTCCTAAACTTCCTAATTCAGACATTACTTCTTCTTTAGAAGTTCCAGATTTTGTAAATGCCAAAGAAATAATTAGAAAATAATCATCATCTGCAAAGTATTCAGCATAATTTTTAGGTAAAAATTCTACATCACAATTATGATCACTTTTAGACTTCATAAACCTAGCAATTTCAGGATGGAATTCCTCTAAATAACTATTTAGAGCCTTATCTTCACCCATATAATAAAACAGCTTTATTACTGATTCAGAATTAGGGCTTCCAGCATTATTTACATATCTTCTTAAAGTACTATAAGGAACCCCTGCTCTATCAGCTAAACTTTGAAGACTTAAATTAGCTTTCTTTTTTAGATACGATTCAACATATCTTTTAATATAAGTACATTTATCTCTACTTATATCAGATTCATTATTTACTACTTGCTCCACCATAACCTCCTTTAGTTGGATTGATAAACATTAATAAAAAGAGCTTAATACATAGAACAATAATTATGCTTTTTAAACAGATGCAGTAAAATTTACATGGTTTATAAAGTACTATAATTATTTAGTTCTTCCGTAAAATCCTTATATACATCTAATATTTATAAGCAGTTATAGTGATTAAATTTTTCTCCATGATGAACATATAAATAAATACCTGATCCAATAATCAATAAATTATAAGTTTTTCTGTAACCACGGTGATTATATTTTAATTTGATCTATATCTTTTAAAAAAATACATATAAATCAATCTACAAAAAATAGGAGAAATTATGAATCTACAAGAATCTATTATAAAAGAATACAAAGAACGCTTTGGAGAAGTCACTAAAAGAAAGATTTCTGAACATACTGGTATTCAAATTTCTAGAGTTTTCAGAATACTCAGTGGGAGTCCAATGAAATTAGAAGAATATGAGAAATTTAGAAATTGTATATCTAGTAATAATGAAAATAAATATCATTTGGAAGAATTATCTAAAAAATGCTGTTACCATCTAAGTCCTGAATCTATCGAAGATATAATAAAATTTATGGATAGAAGATTAAGGCTAAGTAAATTAAAAGTAATAAATAGTAATAACTATAGGAGGAAATATGAGCTTAGGCTTATTAATAATTGAAAGAATGGTGCTTGAATCCTTAAACAATAAAGAAAAAACTATAATGCAACTAAAAGAAGACACCAAAATCAATGAAATACTATTATGGAATATAATTAAATCTCTAATGGAAAGATCTATGGTAAAAAAGCATAACGGTCATTATAAAATAAATACTAGTAATATTAATAATTGGCTGGATAAAATTAATAATGATAATAATAAAAAAGAAGAAATAAAGGAATTGTTTGTATCACTAGTAAATCAATACTACTCCCAACATAATAATGATACTAAAATCCATCTAAAAAAAGTTTATCTTACACCTAGAGATGAAGAAAGACTAGAACTTTTAATAAGTGCAATTAATAGCTTTTTAGATGATGTTAAAAATAACCAGTTTAGAAGTAGTGTAAATGAACTTTCCAGTAAAAAAATTATCTTTGTAGGCCAATCAAACTATATAGACTTAGTAAATAATTCTTTGGAGTCAGCATAGTATTCATAATACTAATCTATAAAAATTATGGATTACTATATTATTTTCTATAATATAATTTAGGATCAAGTGCCCATCTATCTAAAGATAAGTTATTATCATTGATTCTATATAATTCTAATTTTTTATTTACATCCATTAGTTTAATACTTATTTTAGAGTATTCATCCTTTACATTAATTCTATCACTTTCAAGTAAACTTATTTGCTTTCTCCACTCCATCTCCAATTTATCTCTTAATGTCTGATATCTTTTATTAACTGCCTCTACTTTTTCTATAAAAGAATCTAATTCTACTTTTTTACTATGGGCAATTCCCTCTAGAGCTATTTTCTTTTTAAGTAATATTCCTATTAAAGATTTTCCCATTTTTATATTATTAACTAAATCTCTACTGAAAAAAATCATATAACTTCCTACAAATAAGGAAATTTCCTTACTGCATTTATTAAAATCATCTATTTTTAACATTAAGTAATTATTAGTTCTCCCTTGAACAATAGAGTGGCACCTATATTGAGGAGCAATTTCTCTCCAAAATTGAACTTGATCTCTAATATTTATATATTTGACATTATTAAAATCGACTTTAATTTGCACAGTTTTTGCTTCTTCATTAATTTTGAAAATCCTTCCAGAAAACTTGCCATCATTTGCTAAAACAGAAAAAGTAAAAAACAATAAAGTAAAAACTTTGATCATATAAAAATTATGCCTTTAATTTGATGTAAAAGGTGTTTTTGGAAATTTTTTCTATAAAACATTACAATTTTACTATGATTTAATCTCAGAAAATTGCCTATTTGTACCAAGAGATAAATTTTCAGCATTAAAATTCAAATAGCTTTGAAGTTCAACATATAACTCATCTATTTCATTTATATACTTTTTCACTGTTTGGGAAACCATAACAGGCATATCTTCGGTACTATTTAAAAACCACTTCATATCATCTATTTTGCTATAGAAGTTATCTATAGCACAAATTATGTCTTCATCTAAAGATTGTAAATCTTCAATCTTAACACCATCATATCTACTATAAAATATACCCTCAAAATGTTGTCGAGTTCTCTTTAGAGAAAACATCTTCATATATTCCTCTTCCCTATACTTAATCCTTTCATATAGCCTTTGAGCATCAATAGATATTAAAAGTTTTAACTTATCACAATCCATTATCTACTAACCAACTTGAGGTAGCTTTGTTCTCTTACCACCCATCCATTTATTGCTAAACTCACTTTGATTATACCTATTTGCAATTTGGCAGATAAGATTTTGGATATTTGCAGGCAAACTATAGTAGTAATAAAATCCCTGCTTAGTATAAATATTTAAGCCATTTGCTGGCCCAAAAGAACTAATATGATGGAGAACTAGCGACTTATTTCTTACACTCTTATCTAAAAATTCCACTTTAAATTTTAAAAATTGTCCCTTTGACTCCAAGTTATCCACTAAAGATATAATATGAGTATTTTTAGTCAAAATTATATTTTTAAAATCATCTGGTGTAATAGGAATAAGATCTATAGATAAGTCTTTAAGTAGCTTATTTAAATGAAAAAATTCCTTTGGAAACTTAGTTTTTAATTGAATAAAAAATATATACTTAGGATCAATTTCTTTGTTCATAATATTATAATCGATTAATACAAGTAAAATATTTATATATACAACTTATATAGGAAAATATTACCCAAACACTTGACCAAAAATACTAAATAAAATCTTTTTTTGACAAAAAAAGGAGGGATAGTATCCCTCCTTTTCTAATATGCTAAATGCCTCTTTTAAACAAAGAGACGGGAGAACATATATAATTTTACATCATACCCATTCCGCCAGGCATTCCACCCATTGGAGGAGCTCCAGCTCCTGCAGCAGCAGAATTTTCTTCTTTAGGTAGGTCTGCAATCATAGTTTCAGTTGTCAACATTAAAGCTGCAATTGAAGCTGCATTTTGAAGTGCTGAACGAGTAACTTTTGTTGGATCAATTATACCAGCATCAACTAAGTTCTCATATTTATCTTCACGAGCATTATAACCATAATTTACATCATTTTTAGAGATAACTTCGTTAACAACAACAGATCCTTCAAGTCCTGCATTCATAGCAATTTGTCTTAAAGGCTCTTGAACAGCTCTTCTTACAAGGTTAACACCAAAAGATTGCTCACTTCCATCTTGAACTTTTAAGTTACTTAAAGATGAACATGCATGAAGTAGGGCAGAACCACCACCAACAACAACACCCTCTTCAACAGCAGCTCTTGTTGAGTTAAGTGCATCTTCTACTCTATCCTTTTTCTCTTTCATTTCAGCTTCAGAAGGTGCTCCAACATTGATTACAGCTACACCACCAGCTAATTTTGCCAATCTTTCTTGAAGCTTTTCTTTATCATAGTCAGAAGTTGTATCTTCTATTTGCTTTCTAATAGCTGAAACTCTTTCATCAACATCAGACTTCTTACCAGAGCCATCAACAATTGTTGTATTTTCTTTATCAATTGTTACTCTTTTTGCACTTCCTAAGTGCTCAAGTTCTGCATTCTCAATAGACATTCCAAGCTCTTCAGAAATAACTGTTCCACCTGTTAATACAGCTATATCTTTAAGCATCTCCTTTCTTCTATCACCAAATCCAGGAGCTTTTACAGCTGCAACATTAAGAGTTCCTCTTAACTTGTTAACAACTAAAGTTGTAAGAGCTTCTCCTTCAATGTCCTCTGCAACTACAAGCAATGGCTTGCTAGTTTGCATAGACTTTTCAAGGATTGGAAGAAATTCTTTCATGCTAGAAATCTTCTTATCTGTAATTAAGATATTAGGATTATCAAAAGCTACTTCCATTTTTTCAGCATTATTTACAAAGTATGGAGACAGATATCCTCTATCAAATTGCATACCTTCAACTACATCTAATGTAGTATCTGCTGTTTTTGACTCTTCAATAGTAATAACACCGTTATTACCAACTTTTTCCATAGCTTGAGCAATCAAAGAACCAATTTCTGAATCATTATTAGCTGAAATTGTCCCAACCTGTGAAATTTCTTCATTTGTTTTAATTTGTTTAGACATACCTTGAACTTTTTCAACGATAGACTTAACAGCAAGGTCAATACCCTTTTTAAGTTCCATTGGATTATGACCAGCTGAAACTAATTTCGCTCCTTCTCTGTATATTGCTTGAGCAAGAAGTGTAGCAGTAGTTGTACCATCACCAGCATCGTCATTAGTTTTTTGTGCTACTTCTTTTAACATTTGAGCTCCCATATTTTCAAAATTGCTTTGAAGCTCAATTTCTTTAGCAACTGAAACACCGTCTTTTGTAATTGATGGTGCCCCAAAAGATTTTTGAATAATTACATTTCTACCCTTAGGCCCTAATGTAACTTTTACAGCATCTGCTAAGGCATTTACTCCATCTAGGATTAAATTCCTTGCATCTTGTGAATATTTTAATTCTTTAGCCATATTTTTTGCTCCTTTATAAGTTATTAAATTATTATTGCATTACAGCAAGAATATCGTCCTCTTTCATAATTAGATACTCTTTCCCATCTACTTTTACTTCAGTTCCAGCATATTTACCAAATAAAACCATATCACCAGATTTAACATCTAGCTCTCTAAGGTTTCCATTCTCTAAACGGTGTCCTGAACCTGTGGCCATCACTTTACCTTGTGCTGGCTTTTCTTTGTTGTTATCAGGAATTATTATTCCCGACGCAGTTTTCTTTTCTTCATCGACACGCTCAACTAAAACGCGGTCTTGCAAAGGTCTTACTTCCATAAAATTCTCCTATTTTCAATAAGTTACAATTTTTTAACTAGCAATTTAATCATGCCTTGCTTAGTCAAATACTTTTTGCACTAAAAATCTAATAAGTAAAGAAAATAAGTCAAGTTTTTTAGCTAAAATTTTTAAATAAATTTGCAAATTAATGCATAGAGTTATATATTTTATATCAATTACCATGGAGAAATAATGATAAATTCCAGTTTATGCTACTTTAGGTCAAACCAATTTATACCAAATGAAATATTTACTTTCATAGGTACATCTAAATTTACAATATTTTCCATTTTATCCTTTATAAGACCCTTAGCAACATCAATCTCTGATTCAACACACTCAAAAATTAACTCATCATGAACCTGAAGCAACATCTTTGACTTTAATTTCTTTTGAGAAAATTCTCTATTTATTCCAATCATGGCAAGTTTTATAATATCTGCCACCGATCCCTGGATAGGACTATTTATAGCTATTCTCTCGGCCATGCTTCTTTGAACATGATTATTTGAATTAATATCTGGAAGAAATCTCTTTCTACCCATCATAGTTATGGCATATCCCGTCTCCTGACAGTCGCCTTTTAAAGACTCCAAATATTCTTTTACTGAACCAAAATTTCTAAAGTATTGATCTATATAACCCTTTGCTTCTTTTCTAGAAATTCTAAGCTGTTTTGATAAACTAAACGAAGATTGTCCATAGATTAATCCAAAATTAATTGTCTTAGCCTTTGCTCTATCTGACTCTGAAACTTTATCAAGCGGTTTTAAAAATATCTCTGCTGCTGTTTGTTTGTGGATATCAATATCCTCTTTAAAGGTTTTAATCATAATTTTATCTTTTGAAAAATTAGCAAGAAGTCTAAGTTCTGCTTGAGAGTAATCTGCTGAAAGTAGAATTTTACCTCTTTGAGAAATAAACCCTTTTCTAATTTTTTTCCCTAAGTCTGTTCTTATGGGAATATTTTGTAGATTAGGATGTGTTGAAGACAGCCTGCCAGTGGCAGTAACATTTTGATTAAAATTAGTATGAATTCGACCAGTTTTCTCATTACATAATTTTGGAATAGCAATTACATAAGTAGATAGTAATTTACTTATTTCTCTATACTGTAGGACTAAATCTGGTACTTCACTAATATTCATAAAGGAAAGACTCTCAAGGACACTAGAATCTGTAGAGTATCCAGTTTTTGTTTTTTTAATTGATGGAAGATTTAATTCTTCAAATAAAAACTCTCCTACTTGTTTAGGGGAATTTAAATTAATATCTTTACTGCTATATGTAGAGATTCTTTTCTCTAAAGTTTTTATCTTGCTAGAAAATTCGCTCTCTAGCTTTTTAAAATAATTCTTGTTAATTAATATTCCCTCTCTCTCCATATCGGCCAAAACTTTAATAAATAGATCATCCATATCATAATAAATTTTATCTAACTTCTCTTTGGACAATTCCTTTTTAAACCAAGAAGATAATAAAAACTGAGAACATGATCTATCGCCATAATATGTAGCAAGCTTATCTACAGATAAAGCTTCGATTTCATCTGACGACTTCAATTCATTCATATATATACCCAAATACTCTTGGGACATAAATTCTATAGAATGATTGCCAATTGGCCTTAAGATATAATGCGCTTGTGACAAATCAAAGCTTTGGGCCCTTATATTTTTACTTTTAGAAGTAAAGTAAATAAAATCTTTTTTTACATCAGAGCTAATAATTTCTGCACAATCATTACCCCAAGTTAAATAAAATATTTTATCAAGATTAACTTTATTAACATAGCTATCTGTTATAAAATAACTAACGCTACCGTCAATACTAATACTAATAGCTTTAATATTACTATCTAAAATACTTCTACCTTTATATACAATATATAGTGATATTGACGAAGTACTACTTAAGGCACTGACCATCTCAGTAAACATTTTTTCATTATTCACTATAAGATGTTGGTACTTATTATTATCTTCTTGAAAAAAATTAGACTTATCATCAGGTTCTCCCTCGGTATCATAATGATACTTCATCTCTTCTAATTTTTTTAAAGTGCTTTTAAAGCCTAGCTCTTTTAAATATGAAATTAAATCATTTGAAGGATAAAATTTATATTTTGAATCATTAGGTTTTATCTTTAGATTTACATCAGTGACAATATTTATAAGGTCTCTTGAGAGCAAAGCATCTTCAATATGATTTTCAAAGGCATTGACAAGTTTTTTTCCAGTAAACTTATTTTTATTTTTAATACATCTATCTAATGTCTTATATTCATCTAAAAGCTTTGCTGCTCCTTTAGCTCCAATACCTTTCATTCCAGGAATGTTATCTGATGCATCTCCCACAATTGAAAGGTAATCTACCATCTGATTAGGATAGACACCCATCTTTTCAAAAACCGCTTTTTTGTCAAATATCTTATCTTTCATAGTATCAAGCATTTTAATGTTATCACCTACAAATTGCATTAGATCCTTATCACTAGATGCAATTAATATCTCATCAAAATACTTTTTCCACTGAGTACAAACACTTCCAATTATGTCATCTGCTTCATACTTATTTACTTTAAGATAAGTTAAATCCATTTTATCTATTAAATTATTAATGATATCAAACTGAGGTATTAAATCCTCTGGAGGCTCTCCTCTATTGGCCTTATATTCATTATAAATTTCATTGCGAAATGAACTACTACCACTATCCTGAGCAATAAAAACATGTGTTGGATTATATTCAGAAAATAGCTTAAGCAACATTGAAAATACTCCATGAACAGCGTTAATAGGAGTACCATCGGGTGAAGTTAATAATCTAACAGCATAAAAAGCTCTAAATATAAAATTATTTAAATCAATTACTATAATGCGAGTTTTCATTAGAGAGGGCCAACACACGCATCTTTACCTACTACAGAGACACTCTTTTTTTTATGTTTTGCTAAACGAGAATTATTACTTGCCATAACAGTTGTATCTGCCATTATATCTCCCAACCTATTTCCAGAATCAAGGGTAATTATAAAATATACTTCAAGACAACATAAAAAAATCCCAATAAATGCAGATAAGACCCAACCCCAAATAGGTATAATAGCTAAAAACAATGGAATAATAATTGGAAGATTTCTAATAAATGATTGATTTAATGAACATGGTGAACCATCTTCCAAGGATATAACTGAAAAACCCATAAATCCTTTTCCTAAGGATTGACCGTTAAAAATATAATCTGAAAAGCCCATATAAATTATAGAAATAATGAGTCCTAAAGGATATAGAAGAACTGAAAGCAAAAAAACAATACTTAAATCAATTAACTTTGCTATCAACCGCGATAATTTTGCTACCTTAAATGCTGATTTTAAATACTCCCTCTTCATAACTATATATACTGCATTACTAAACAAATTACCTTAAATCAACTAAGATTCTTGACTACCATACATTTATTGACAAGTATTATACATTGACATAATTAATTGTTAAAAATGCAGGAGGATTTTATGAGCAATATAGAAGAAATAGATAAGTCTAACTTTGAAAACAAGGTATTAAAAAGCAATAAACCTATAATAGTAGATTTTTGGGCAGAATGGTGTGGCCCCTGTAAAACTTTGTCTACAGTTTTAGATGAAATTGCAGATGAGGTATCTGACGCAGCTCAAATAATGAAAGTAAATGTAGATAAAAATCAAGATTTAGCAAAACAGTACGGAATAAGGGGAATTCCCACTTTAATCTTTTTTAAAGATGGACAAGCAACTAAAACACTAGTTGGAAATCAAACCAAAGAAGAAATTAAAAAAACTCTAGAAGATCTTTCATAAGTTAATGACCTCTGAAAGTTTTATTAAAAAAACTCTAGAAGAGTCTAAATTAGTTTTAGAAAAAACTATTGAAAGTAATTCAATAATAAATCTTATACAAGATTGTATAAATCTTATGGTTAACTGCCATAAAAATAAAAATAAAATATTCTCATGTGGCAATGGTGGCTCTATGTGTGATGCTACCCACTTTGCAGAAGAGCTAACCGGTAAATTTAAAGACGATAGGGAACCAATAGCGGCAATGTCCATAAATGACCCATCTCATATTAGTTGCACTTCAAATGACTATGGATATGAACATATATTCTCAAGATACATAGAAGCTTGGGGAAAACAAAACGATATTCTCCTGGCTATATCAACTAGTGGAAATTCTAAAAATGTCATCAATGCTACAAAAGTTAGC
Organism: Bacteriovoracaceae bacterium; assembly: GCA_965243505.1. Lineage (GTDB taxonomy): Bacteria > Bdellovibrionota > Bacteriovoracia > Bacteriovoracales > Bacteriovoracaceae > CBDEVA01. The sequence goes on from CBDEVA010000007.1 coordinate 199,518, forward strand.
AAAAACAAAGGTATGAAAATAATAGGCCTACTTGGCAAGGGTGGAGGTCTTTTAAAAAACTTAGTAGATTACCCTATTATTATAGAAAGCCAATCAACAGAGAGAATACAAGAAATACATATAAAAATAATACATATCTTCATAGAGGGAATAGAAAGAAAACTATTTCCAAAAAATTATTCTTAATTGAAATAAAACTAAAATTATCAACATCATAGGAATAAATTGCCTTAGAGTATATAGGTTAATTATTTAATAAAATAAAAATATATTAATAACTTATACCCAATAGGAGCTTTTTTATGGATGCGTCAGCTACAACTAATATTTTAAATACCGTTGCCTCTTTTATTCAAAATGGTGGTATATTCATGTGGTTTATAATCGCCGTACTAGTAATTGGATTAGCTATCTCATTTGAAAGATTCTTAAAACTTAAATATAAAATGGACATTGATGGTTCATCCTTTATGAATGAACTACAAAGATATGTACTATCAAATGATATTCAAGGTGCCATAAGAGTTTGTTCAGGCTCTTTAGCTTCTCTACCTAAAGTTTTAAAAAGTGGTTTAAAGAGATCAAATCAATCAGCAGAGCAAATTCAAAATGCTATAGATGCCACAGCATTAGAGGTAATACCAAAAGTTGAACAAAGACTAAGTTATCTTCAATTAATTGCAAATATTGCTACCCTACTAGGACTATTGGGAACAATACAAGGATTAATTGAATCATTCTCAGCGGTAGCAGCAGCAGAGGCAACTCAAAAAGCAGAATTACTAGCTCAAGGTATATCAAAAGCTATGAATACTACATTTCTAGGACTATTAGTGGCTATTATAATAATGGTAACTCATGCATTTTTATCTTCTAAATCACAAAAAATTATAAATGAAATTGATGAGTACTCTGTAAAACTAATAGATATGCTTGGAACAAAAAATATTAAAGAATAACAATGATTAAGAAGCCAACAGCTAGAAAAAGACAATCTAGTAAAATGGAATTAAATCTCATTCCTATACTTGATTCTATATTTATATTACTATTTTTTCTTTTACTTTCATCTAGTTTTTTAAAAATTTTTGAAATATCAAGTGATGCGCCCATTATATCCAGTAGACCAAGTAAACCAACAAAAAAGAATCCATTTCTTTTAACATTAAAAATAACATCTAGCGGTCTATACTTATATAAAGGGGTAAATATGGGCCTAATAAAGTATTTACCTAAAAAATCAGATGGGTCATATGATAATGAAAGGCTACATAATGCATTAATAAGGATAAAAAAGAGAAATAAAAAAGAAAATACAATAATTTTTGAACCAACTATTGATATTCCATATCAAACATTGGTTGAAATTATGGATTCCTCCAGAATATTAAGAAAAACTGATCCTGCTATATATATTAAAAATAAAGATGGTACTGAAGAGAAATTAAAATCTCTCTTTTCTAATATAGTATTTGGAAATATACAGAGTTAATATGAGAACTAGATCTATAAGACATAGAAATGCAAGAAAAAAACATAGTCTATGCAATATAGAGATAACTTCTCTCCTTGATATTTTAATTATAATATTAGTATTTTTACTAAAAAACTATAATGCTTCTGGTATAATTTTTAGTCCCCCCAGAGGGCTAAAGCTTCCCGATTCTACCTCTGTAAGCTTAAGTACAGCTGGAGTAGCAATACAGATGTCTAAAAAATCTCTATGGGTAGATAACAAAAAAATAATAGACAATATACAAACTGATACAAGATTGTATGATCATGGAGGAAGAAGAATTATTCCACTTTATAATGAACTTATTAAAAAGAAAAAAATGGTCCACAGAATAAAAAAATCTACAGATAAGGCAAAAAAATTCTCTGGCATAGTAAACTTACTTGTTGATAAGAGTATTGGCTACAAGAAAATAAGAAAAATACTATATACATGTAGTTTAGCAGGATTTGTTAAATTTAAATTTGTTGTACTTAATGAAAATACCTAATTTTTAGTTGGATAAAAATTCATAGGTTGATTAACTTCAACAACGCCTCCGCCTGGTTGCTCAGGAAACTTTATTCCCCTAAGTACATTCACTACACATGTTCTAATAGAAGCAGTAAGACCGCCTCTAGCACTGGCTTTAGTTACATGTCCAGAGGCACCAATAACAAAATTAAATCTAACTATACCACTAATAGCACTTCTAGAGGTATCAAGAACTTTATTATAACAATAACGAAATCTAGGTATATTCTGTATTAATATTCTTCTAATAACATCTGGATCTGCCCCACCTAAAATAACAGTTTTACTTAATAATCCAGGAGTATATAGCTTCTTTTTGCTTATTATATCAGATGTACTACTATTTTCAGTTGAAGGATCCACTACATCTGAAAATTTACCAACTTTTTGATCTAATTGAGCCTTTTTAATTTTAGCATTATTACTAACTCCAAAATCTATATTGCTACCCTCATCAATACTTGCTTGATTTTGCTTAACTTTATATTCACCAATATTTCCACCTTTTGCTAATAACTTTTTAATATTACTTTTAAATTCATCCGCCTTAAATGCATCAATACGACCTTTAGTATTAGCTTTTTTCTTAGCATTTCTAATTTTAGTAGGAGTATTAATATTATTTTTTCTACTCTTAGCTGGTTTGGGTTTAGAAACCTGCTTTTTAGGCTGTGTAATAGGTTTAGTAACTTGCTTTTTAGGAGGGCTTTTTTCTACTTTTTTTTCTACCTTTTTTATGGCGGTTGGCTTTTCTATCTTCATGCTAGGAGCTTTTTGTATTATTTCTTTTGGTTTATCTTCCTGCTTCACAATAGAATCATTTTTTGAAACCGTAAGTTTTGATTTATATAAAATAGTAGCTATTCTTTCAGGAATTTTCTCCTTCTCAATTTCCTTATCAACTTCTATTAACCAAGTAAAAATTCCAGTAAACATAATTCCTAGTAACAAAAATATTATTATTAGCTTTTTTAATTGATTATCTAGTCTAAAAAATGGCGGACTATCTACTTTGGGAGGTGAAATAGTATTTCTAACAAATATCTCTATATCATTATTCTTAAAATTTATAATATCATCAGTACCCAATAAAAAAGATGACTGATTAACATTCTGCTTATTAGAACTAATAAAGTTAACCTTATACCCGTTAAGTGAAATTATACAAGGAGTATCACCAGAAAATTCTATAAAAGGTATAACATCTTTTTTTGCAAGATAAGGATATTCTAACTGATCTTCCTTTGATTTAAAACCTGCTAAAAAGTATTTATCTATTTTAGGAGTAACATAATCTATAGAAAGAATCCTATCATTAAATATAATAATAACTTCTACTGCATTAGAATAATTACTATAGTCAAATATTGGATATAAATGTTCTATATCCTCAAATATATACTCACTATACTCTATACTACTATCTTTACTTAAAGGATAAACAATTCTAGGAACTTCTGCCTTGTCTTTCTCTCTAAAAGTTTCAGGTAAAATTGGATGGGACAAATAAGATTTTTTATCAGAGGAAGCAGAGTCTACTTTCTTTAGTGAGTATTCCAATGTCCCAAAGCTAATTATGTCACCAAGATTAAAATCTTCGCTAATTACCCTATTACCATTAACATAAGTACCATTGGTACTATGCATATCATAAATCCTAAAAGTATCATCATTACTTACTTCTATAACTGAATGTATAGCTGTTATTCTGCTATCTTTGATTACAATATCACAAGCACTAGATCTACCAATTAGTACTCTTTTTCTATTAATAAAGTATTCCTTTAACTCACCATTTTTATTGACATCACTTGCTACAATTTTATAAGCTATCCTAGATTTACTTTTTGATAACTGCATAAACTCTACCTTATTATCTCGATGCCTCTTATTATTTCTGGATTAAAATTAGTTCTATATGGCAATTTATTGGAATATCTTTTTTGATATCTACTAAGAATAGAAATATCTCCTACTGAATCAACTCCAGCATCAATGCTTAATTCAGAGAAATCAAATTTTTCATATTTTTTATACTCATAGTTGATCTTAAAAACCTTACTATTTGCCATATCTTGAGCATTAACATCCATAATAATAACTAATAATAAAAAAATAAAAAAAGTAATATTTCTCATAATATTTATCGTCCTATATATCGTTCTACTAAGTTATAGTATCTACGAATATAATTATTTTTCATATATTTTTTATTAATATTTCTAAAAACTTTTCTAGCTAAACCATTATTACCTGATTTTTTTAGTGCGATAGCATAATTTAGAGCCACCTCAGGCCTTACTAAGCCTCCCTTACTTATTTTACCAAAGTAATTTATAGCCTCCTTACTGTTTCCATTAATCAAAGCGATTGTTCCCATGCCATTTAATACACCATCATCTCTCGAACTATTCTCTAATAATCTAGAAAAAATTATAGAAGCATTGTCTTGTAAATTATACTTTAAATACAATTGTGCCATATTAAATTTAGGAGTAACAGAAGAACTTAATTGCGATGCTTTTTTATATTTTAATGCTGCTTTTTCAATTTCTCCATTCAATTGATATATTACTCCTATATTATTTTCTGGAGGAGAATAATTTTTTGATAATTCTCTGGATTTACTATAATATAAGTGAGCATAAGTTTTTTTTCCTAGTAAAAGATAACAAGTTCCTACTGCATTCCAATATCCTGGATGCTTTTTATAACTACTATATATTTTATCTGTAATTTTAAATGCATTTTTAAACTTATTTTGATAACATAAAGCTATAGCTTTTGTCACTGGATCTCTTTTATTGGAAATTGCTCTAAGTTTTTTATTATCAACTCTTGCAATACTTTCTCTATGCAGTACATCTTTTTTTATATTAGACTTTTTAAAATAATCATTCTTGATATCAAATTTTACTATTTTGCTTTTTGTAGTTATATCGACTGAATGACCATCATTATTGAAGTTATATAAAGATTTACTCTTCTTACTTTTTGTATTAGAAGAACAAGAATATAGTATAAAAGCTAATATAACTATAACCTTCACATTTTACCTCTTTTATCCATAGTTACTGCCTCTTCTAAAGGAAAATATTTAATAAAAATACTAGAATCTGCAGGCTGCATAAAATAATAAGAATATTTTGAAAAAATATTACCTTTCGAAATACTATCTTTACCAATTGTTCTATAATTATTTAAATCATCAGATAAAGATTTTACTAATGACTCTTCTAGACTCAGACTTATCTGCTTATATTCATTTTCCTTTCCAGTGGGAGGCTTAAAGTTTCTAACTTCATCAATAAAATTCTCTAAAACTTCTTTATTAAATAAAAATAATGCATGAATATATCCTGAACCAGTTTTAATTTCATAGATTCCTTTTACCATACTTTTAATTCTAGCAAGCAACTTAACCTTTTTTTGAATTGTATCTGTTAATTTTTTTATTGGATAAGAAATAGATAAACTTTGGAACAATTTTATTTCCTTCTTCAAATCATTTATTAAATAGTTAGCGATTACATCTAAATCTTTTTTCTCTCTTTTTTTATTACTATTTTTTGAATAATTATAATACTTAAAAGCTTCTTTTTTTGCTTTAGAAGGCTTTCTAATGGAATAATAAATTTTTGATGAAATATATATCAACCTACTCCAATTATATTTATGCCTATCAGCTATTTTTAAGATTCTTAAAGAATTATTCCAATCACTTCTCTCTATTAGTGTTTTTAAAATATTAATATGAGCATTAGAAACTGCTTTTTTAGATATTCCACAATTACCAGATAGATTTAATAATTTTATAAGATTATTAATATTATCCGTTTCTAAATAAAATAAGCTACTATTTTTAAACATTATATCTTTGTATTTAGACGGGGTCTTACATAACTTTTCTAATAATTTATTATATAAATACGCAGATCTTTTAAAAAGCCTTCTATCAAAAAGACCTTTTGAAAATAATAAAAAAGTTTGCTCATATTTTTTAATATCAGATGAACTCATTAAATTTAGTGCTTTGTTTGCCCATTCAAAAGACTTAATATTGTTATCTATTTCATAAAAACTAGAAGCTATATTAAAAGCTATTCGCTTCCTAACCTTATCAGATCTAGTTTCCCTATATATTTCAAGATATTTTTTTATTCCATGTTTCTTATTATTCTCACTTAGTTTATCTGCATCTTTAAACTTTATAGACAAAACCAATGAATCTAATTTTTTTCTATACTCTTTATTTACAACAAACTTACCTTTGTTAATATTTTTTAACCAAAAATTAATTCTTGCATTATTTTTATTTGCAACATGGTAATCCATAACTTTAGCCAGCATTTCTTCCTGTATTTTTACTTTCCTAGGGTGATACTTTCTAAAAGATTGCAGAATATATTCTGATTTATCTATACTGTTATTGGCAAAATGAATTGAAAATAGCTTTCTAAAGGCGGGGATAGTCTTTTTAGAGTTCCTATTCTTACTAACATATATCGTGTAATATTTAACATAATAATCATTAACTACACTACTTTTCTTATTACTAACTTTACCTAAACAAGCAATCATGCCTTCAAAAGAAAGTTTTTTTATTTTTTTATTGTTTGCAACTATAGATCTTTCATAAGATTTATCATAATAATCTAACGCCTTCATACAATTATTATCTACATAATACATTTCTGCTATTTGAAAATTATAAAGGTAATCTTTTTCTTTCTTCAGATCAGTTAATATATTGTAATATTTTATAGCATAATCTATTTTTATTCTATAAACACCTTTTTTCACCTTTTTATTTGAATACTCTACAGCTTGTTTATACAGCTTAGTTGCACTACTTTCCACATGAAATAATAATTTTTTATATTGACTGTTACTTAATTTATTTTCTTTATAATTTACCAATAGTCTTCTTACAGTGTCATAATGTGATTTCTGCAACCCGAATCTATCAAAGACATGTAATAATTCTACATCTATGGCAATTTTAGACTCTTCTCTTTCTGCAAGCTTTCTAGCTTCAAGAAGTACATTTTTTGCTAATGATAATTTAGCTTGATCTTTTAACTTAATTCCAAGCGCAATTAAATTACTATCAACATCTTTACCATGACTTTTAAAAAATCTCTTAGCTTCTGATACCTTTCCTGAAACTGCGTAAAAATATGCTAATTGATTTTTAGCAAAAGAAGACATATCTATATATTTTGGATTTTTTTCACTATATACCCTTTTCATCATTGATGTAGCTAAAGAATATTTTTTTTTATGTAAAAATACGACCAAGCCAAATTATAAGCATCTTTCGTCCACCACTTATTGGACCTATTTTTAATTAATAGTTCATAAATAGGAATTGCTTTTTTATATCTCTTTTTATTAAAATAATAGTTTGCTTTAACACTATTTGCTCTTTCAGTATCTTTCTTACTTCTAGAATGTTTTCTAGCCACATTTAGATATTTAACTACATTTTTATGCTCATTAAGCTCTATACTAATATGTGCCAATATACTATATATGTAAGATTTTTTTCTGAAATTTCTAAACTTTTTTAGAACAAAAAAACTATACTTTTTAGCTGTAATGAAATCTCTTCTAGAACTAGCGTGAAATTTTTTTTTATTTATCCTAAATCTCTTAGAAGGCTCAATACTTAAAAATTTATTATTTTCATAATCTAATTTAAGCCTTCCTCTTTCAAAATATGCTTCAATAATTCTAAATAAAATATTAGGATTTTTCCCTCTTATATTTTTATTTAGTCTTTTTAATTCACGAATTTCACTATCTACTAACTTAATAAGGTCTGATAACTTATCATTAGATAATAAGGGAGCTGTAAACAATAGAGAAAATAATACTAATAATTTAACCATGATATTTAACATTGAGATTTTAATGAAAATACATAATCACCTAACTCATCTGCCCAAAATTCTCCATTAAATCTCCAAAAATATTGTTTTTCATTTCTTTTTAAATTTTTTATATCTCCTCTTTCTCTCTTATTATTTATTTTAATTCCATATATTCTATCTTTTTGACTTGATAAAATTTCTAGCTTTATGTAGCTCATTCCCTCAAAAGCTTTATCCAATCTTTTGGAATGCTTCATAAGAGAATTCTTTACATAAAAACCTATTAAATTTCTTTGTAAAACAAGTGCCTCTCTAAGCGAATCCATTAATACTGATTTTCCTCTAATACCCCTCATTTTTTTTAATGTTGATATTTCCTTTTTAGCACTATGAAAAGAATCAAATAATTCTAAAAATGCAGGATCTCTTGAAATTCCTTTAAGAATAGTTCTCAATAATTTATTTCTTATTAACCTATCTCTATTTAGTGCTTTCTTCCCTAGTTTATAATAAGCTATATATCTATTTTTATTTTTTGCTAGAATATTTTTTATATAATCATTACCACTAGAATATTTTTTATAAAAATTCTCTACAACTTTATTAACATCATCCCAAAGACATAACTCCATATAAGCTAATGACCTTAATATATTAACTTCTGGATTAAATATATAATCAAAAACAGGTGCTTTATATGTAACAAGCTTACCTAAAGATCTATTATAATCCTTCAAATAAAAACTATTCCATGCCTCTTCGAACATGATTTCAGGCCATATATATGAACTCTTTGATAAATCTAAATAGCTTAGATTAGCATCTGAAAATTTCTTCTTAGCAAATTGATTTCTAGATATACCAACTAAACATAAGTCTTTATTTATAAGTAAATTTCTTTTTCTATTTTTACTTTTATATCTTTTGAAATATTTATTACTCTGGTAATAACATTCCCTAAACTCAGCATCTGCTGCCTCATATCTTTTTAAAATTGAATAAGTTGCTGCCTTTAAATGATGAGCAAATGGTCTACTAGGGTGATTAGTAAAAATTCTATTATTAAATGAATTAAGCGCTAATTTATATTTTCCTTCCATAAAATATTTTTTTAGCTAATATGTATCTAAGAATAGGAGCACTAGATCTCCTAAGAATATTGGTAGGCAATACTTCAAATTGCTTAATTCCTACATTATTAACTAATTCATCGATAATTCTATCAGTATTACTACTTATCTTTGGATTATCTACAAGATACTCTTTCATAAAAGGTATAGCTGTAAAATACATCTTTTCATTTATTAAGTATTTGACTAATAGTGGATACAAGCTTTGATCTCTTTTAGAAAGAATATTAGATATCTTGCTCCATGAAGGATAAATATTAGTTGAAAATGTAAAAAAAATAAAAATTATGCAAATATATTTCATAATTCCCTAACTAAAAAGAATAACCTAATGATAAAACAGTATCCCAATTAGAATACCAAACCTTTTTATTTTGAGTTAAATGAGGTTTGTTTGCTCTATAATGAAGCACTGTTAAATCTAATCTAATTTCAAATGAATTTGTAATAAAGAACTTAAATGCTGTATCCCAAATAAATGCATTATGATCTTCCTCATACACAAGAACCGCAGGGTTCTGAAATAAAAATTCATCTTTATTATTTTTTTCTTTTACCTTTGCATAACCTAGACCAAACATCCAATCAAAATAAATTATTTTATTAAAAGTATTTATCTTGCTGTAAAATAGAGACCACATAAACATAGCTCCAAAATAATCTTCCACTATTCTTCTAAATGGTGCTGCACCTCCAAAACCATCATTTCTTAAAGATTTTGCTGTGCTATTTTCTTCACCATCACTTTTAGTATATAAAACTTCTAATCCAAAATTTTCAGTTACAAATATACCTTTTCTAAATTGCAGTAACTTAGAATCAACAAATGGCCCTGAGACAGTGAGACCTCCACCTAAATTCATATAAAATCTACCTCTCTTTCTAAATTTTCTATTTTGAAGAACAAATATTTCTTTATCTAAATCTAGCCAAGAAAAATCATATATGCTGTTTTCATCAGCTAAAGTAAAAGAGGAAACAAATATAGTGATTCCCAATATTAATATTAGTTTAAAATTACTAATAAAATTCAATTTTACCCCCCTTATTATAAATAATATAATTAGCAATATTATTTTAACATATAGCCAGATTATTAAATAGCTCAATTTAGCTATTACAGAGATTATCAAATTGACAACTTTTACAATGAGATTGATTAATTTTATCTAGATTTATAATTTTTCCCCAAAAACTTCTAATATACTCTACTATTTCAGTATAATTAGTTTCTTTTTCTATAATATTTCTTTTGATCAAGATAAACAATACCAACTTTTATTTTATTAATCTTGTTAATAATTTTAATACTATAGCAAGCAAATGCGTAACAATATAATTGTAACCAATAGGGATCTTCATTTTCCTTTATCATACCCTGTCTTAAAATCCCATACTATAATTTCATTATTTTTCTTATTCACCATCAAAACATCCAATATACCTGACAAAAGATATCCAAATATAGTGAATTTTAAAGATTTCTCTGAATAAATATCATATGTCTTATATTCACTAGCTATTTTTGAGTAAATCCACTTTATTATCTCTTCATCTCCTTTATTATTAACACTAATATCTGTAGATTCTCCAGTTATAAGTTTTGAAATATTAATATGTATATTCGAGCCTCTGTCCTTGTTAGAAATACTACCTTCTTTTGAATAAATTCTCTTCAATGATAATGCATCTAATTCCTCTTCATTTATTCTACAAATATTTTTTAAATAAAATTTTCTAGGACATTCAGCTATAGTAGAAAATCCTGTTATAGAAATATCAGAAGAAATAGCTATTTTACTACCATAATTATTCCCTATCTTCTCTAATATACCTAAATTATTAAGATGAAAAAAAGGTGATTCATTTTTAACATTTGAAATTTCTGAATTGATTTTAATAGAATCATCAACATTAACTACATCTAAATTAACTTGGCAAAACCTATTTAATATATCAACCCAAGTATTATACTTTAATTTATTACCTTTTATATTAACCCAACTCAGTTTATTTCTTGCCCTTGAGCATAACACATAAAATAATCTATTAGATTCCGACTTCTCTAATAACCTGTTTTCTAATTCCTCTAATATATAAAAAGGCGATTTATAAGTTTTTATACTATTATTAACTTTCCAACGAAAACTTCCTATATTCTTACCAAAATAACTAGAGTTACTTCTTCTTTTTGTATTACTGTAAATTCCTCCCATTATAACATGAGAAAATTCTAATCCTTTTGATTTATGAATTGTCATTATCTTAACTCTTGGAGAAGCATCTCCATAATAAAAATCCCTAACATATTCTCTATTAGATGAAGAAATCGAAAGTTTATCTAAAATCTTTTCGACATTACTTAAGCTAAGTTCTTCTAAATCATATATAAATTTTAAAATCTCTTCATTATAAGATATACATATATTTAAACTATTAATAAATTTTTTAAATGCCAATGATATGCCATATATATCCATTTCTGAAAAAAATATATTAATAGTAGTTTCTATAGACTTACTTAGCTTTATTTGCAAATATTCTAGATAACATTGTATAGAAATTTCACAGTATTTTAAATGGGTACTTTTATAATCTAATCTTTGATTTATATTTAAAAAAGTTTCTAATAGTATTTTAAATATTCCTAGTACTGGATCTTCAAAATAAGGAATTTTTATTTGACTTGTAAAGCTAATTTTAGATTCTATTAATTTATATATTAAATATCTAGAGGGTCTAAGATGCCTATAAAGTACACAGATATCTTCTGTAGGATTATCTGATAATGACTTTCGAATTATATTTCTTATACAAATAGCCTCTAAAAAATCATTATTAATATTATCAATACTATCTACTAAAAAACATTTAACTAATCCTTCCTCTAATCTTTCATGTTTTTGATCTTGATCTATTAATTTAGATTTATCAAAACAACCTTCATATAGTAGCATATTAAATAATTTATTATTAAAGCTAACAATATTTTTTAAAGAACGATAATTTGATTTTAAGTTTAATACATTACTATCCCCCATCTTTTTTTTACAGTGAAAAAATACATTTAATTCTCCTCCTCTAAAACCATAAATTGCTTGCTTAGGATCTCCTACGCAAAATAATTTAGAAAAATCTCCCTGAATAATATTAGTAATTATATCAAATTGAATTTGAGAAGTATCTTGAAATTCATCAATTATAAAATAGGAATATTTTTGAGATAGCCTCTTTGCTAAACCTTTATTCTGTAGCGCTTTAAAAAGATAATATTCAATATCTGAATACGATATAATATCATAATCAGCATAATCATTATCAATTTTATCAAAAGCTTCTTTCATAAAAGATATAACATTCTTATAATTACTTATATCTTCTTCTTGATAGGATTTTAAATCTTCATATACTTTATTTAGATTATCTCTAAATAATTTTGCCATTTTTAATAAACTTTTATAGTTTGTATCATTACATATTGGCCACCTACCGATATTATTAAAAAAATTAAAAAATTTTCGTATGTCCTCCCACTCTGTCAGCTTATTAGATAAAATATATTTAATAACTTCACACCATTTCTTATCTGACACAGGTAGCTCTATATTATCAAAGTAACCATTAAATAAATCTTTCCACTCACTTAAAGCTGCCCATTGTTTTATAAAGTCGTTAACCAGGATTTAACTCTAAACTATTAAGATCTAGCTTAAACCAACTATATCTAAGGGATGGAGTAGAAAATATATCATTAAATGACTTAATGAAACTATCATCTGAAATAATTACTCTAATAATATCTAAGTTTCTCTTATTATTAATATTAGTAATAAAAAATTCTTCTATACTTTTTTTTATCTTTTCGTTTATTTTATACTCATCAGATATATCCAATGACCCCAATTCATTAGTTAATAAATCGTTAGACAATACCTTCAAAAAGAAACTATGTAATGTTCCTATAAACAGATAACCTATATTATCCTTAACAGCTATCCACTTATTAGAATCATCAGCATTGCTATCAATCATAGTATTTATTCTTTTAATTAATCTAGATTCCATTTCCTTTGAAGAATTAACTGTAAATGTTGTGATAATAATTTTAGAAAGGTAATCTTTTACTAAACTAGGATAGTTTACTTTATCATAATCATTTTTTTTTAAAAAAATAGATATAATACTTACTATATGCTCTATAATAACAAAAGTTTTTCCAGAACCAGCCCCTGCTGATAATAATGCTCCAGAACTAACATTAATAGCATTTAATTGTTCTTTAGAAAGATCCATTATATTTAGAGATCTCCTCTATCACATATATTTGATACATAACAAAAATTACATGAAGTCTTTTTAATTGGAGCAGCATTAAAATGAATATCTTTTTTCATTTTTGATATAACCTGATCATAATAAGATTTAAATTCTTTCAAAAAATTATCTATATCTAATTGTTTAAGTTTTACATCACCAATACACTCACCCTTAATTTTTGAAAAAACTATAGAGTTTTTAATATCAATTAAGTTAATATAACCAAAACTATATATATCATCACTTTTTATTCCTAAATGATAAATATAGTAAGGCAATTGTACTTTAATATAGTTTTTTATATCTTTTTCTGTAGGAACTTTACTTTTTTTAAAATCAAAAATTGAATATCCTTGTTTATTTTTAATAATGCAGTCAACTTTTCCTCTAATATTCTCATTATCTATACTTTTTTCAAAAGTAAACTTACTATTTGAATCAATATTATAAAAATTCATCAAAAATTCTATACCATTAAGAGCTCCATTGTATATTTCTATATATCTTTTGTCTTTTACAAAAATATTCAATAACTTATCCTCAATAGCATTATTATAGATCTCTAGACATACTTTATTAAAAATATTAAGACTTAATTTATTATAATTATTAATATAGCTTTCTATTATAGAATGTTGTAACTTCCCTATATCTTTTGGATACAAATCTTCTTTTCTTTCTGGTTCAAAATATAATTTATTAATATAATTAAAATAATACTTTCTAGGGCATTCTATATATGTTTCCAAACTAGTTGCAGATACTGTTCTATCAATAAGTTCTTTACTAACAAATTTATCTAAGTAATCTATATTTTTACTATATAATAACTCAAATTTAAAATCTTTCTTATTAATTTTTATATTACTAAAAATATTACTCCATATTGGGTGTGTACATAAAAGATCTTCTTCGATAAATAGTGTAGTATTCTCAGATAAGACCATACTCTTTATTATCTCTATATTAATTTCCCTTCTTAATTCTCTTCTTCTAATAGGCCCAATAGATTTAAGTATGTCTATCATCGAAAATGTGTAATGTTCATTTTCTTTGGAAAAAAAATCATTTTTTGATGTAATATATAATATAGTTTTATTATTTGGATTAAAACTATCAACTTGTTGAAAAGTTTTTATATATCTTTTTGGTGCTTCTTCAAACATAGAATATTGATTAATTCTAGGCATTACTTCTATTAAAATATTTTTAAAAATATTAAAATCAAAAAAAGTAATAATAGTATTTTCTTTAGACAATTCAATCCATTTATTGATAATTAATTTTATACTAGATATAATTTTTAGAATTCTAAATTTTTTATAATTACTCAATTTAGCATAAGATAGCACTTTATTATCTAAATACCTTATAAAGACTTCATTTTTGACTTTATTACTTTTATTAGTAAAAAACTTAATCTTTATTTCTTCTAATACTTTTAATATATCTTGCTTAAATAAATCTTCTCTAATCTTATAATAAAAATTATTAAAAGGAATATTTAATATATCGTTATCGTTAGACGATAAAATAAATATATCTATATTTTTATCTTCACTAGAAATATGTTGAATATAACTCTTTAAAGTATCTGCTAGTTTTCCTTTAGGTGCTGTAATACAACTTATATTATCTATATTGTTATAATTATCATATTTAATAATATTTCCTTTAATCCAATTAATCCAATCAAAATTATAAGATTGCTCATACAAACTATTTAAATAGAAGAAATGAATATTATTTTTATTAGATAATGAATTTATAAAGTCAATTTGCACTCCTGTTATATGATAAAATCCCCAAAATATATAATTGTTATTTTCTAAATTACTACTATTTAATCTATTAGAAATTTCACTATAACAGTAATGCTCATCATTTTTTATATATGCCCACAAAAAAGGAATAACATCTCTAATATTATCATCAAATTCTTTTAGAAATTCTTTAAATGAGTAAATCTCTGTACTATACCCTCTTAAGTCCGTTATTAAATCAAATGTTTTCATAAATAAATCATAAGAATTATTCTTACTTTTAATTTTCCATATAGTAGATAATTCCAACAATAAATCTGCTCTATTTTTGTATTCGAAATTATCTATTAGTTTACTTGCTAAACCTCTTATAAACTCACTAATTGTTATAACATCTATATTCAGTAAACTTATTTTATCTACTAATCTTTCTCTTAAATTATCAGCTGTATTAGTATTAGGACATATTATGCTATAACTTAAATCCTTATTAATAAAATCTAAGTTATAAAATTGCTTATTATCTATTAATAAATTTATATTCAACATTATACTTAGTTTAATATTCGATTAAAAATTTGATATTCTTTAAAAATATTACAAAAATTTTCTGATTTTACACCTAAAGAAAAAACTGGTGACATTAATGAAGTATTTCTAAAAATTATAAAATTTCCTTTATTTTCAAAACTTTTCCATTCTTTGCCTTTTTTAGGAAATTCAAATCTTTGAGCTGATGTTGAGGTCAAAACTAACAATGTCTTTTTTTTGTCAATTTTTGAGGCTATGTAAGAAAATAATTTTTCGATATCATTTAATATTCCTCTTGCATTAAGCACATTTTTAGATTTTAATGCTTCATAATAAGAAAAATCTCTAAATAAAAACATATACGACTGGTTGTTATTTCTCATATAATCAAATGCATACTTGGCATTCTCAAATAAGCTAGAGTAACAACCATTATCTTGGCAAGATTGATCATAATAAACCTTATTCAAATTAAACTTTACATTATCCTGATAATGAAATTTTAAGTTCTTTGCTGGAGGCTTAGCCATTTTCCAAAAAATAGTTTTATTTAAAAAATCATTATTTGGACATTTATTTAAATTTTTTATAGTTGAAATTTTAGAATTAGTTTCAAATATTCCAGAAATAACACCTCTATCGTATAAACGTTTCCATATTGCATTATTTTTATAATCTTGACATGTCCCCTTAATATTATCACTACCTGTAATCTGAGATAAGAACCCATTATAAGCAGATGGCCTAATGTCATATAAATTATAATTCCATACTTTACCTATACATTCTGAATTTTCTATTGATGTAAACTTATCAGAATCTTTTTTAATAAACCTAATAACAGCTAAATGCTCTTCTGAAAGTCCAGCAACTTGTAGCCAAACTATATTTTCAACATATTTTCCAAACTTATAAGTTTGAGCATTAAAAATTTGTGTTCTTGAGCAAGATGTAACAAATAACAAAAAAAATATACATTGCATTAATTTTGATATATATTCCTTAAATATCGTACAAAAATACTTGATTATAATCTTCAAACTCAATCTATTCATTTATAATAAAGTTATCCTTAAAATGGCTTTAAGTCACTTGCAATTTTAAAGGAGTATATATGCAAGCAACTCGTGAAATTATGTGGGCAATACCTTCTGAGTATAAGACAGCAATGTATTCATTATTCGCTATAAGTTTATTTTTTATGGTAAGAGGCCTATACAAAAAAATGATATTTGTAACTGGAGAAAAAAATCCTCTATCAATAAAAAATGTGTTCCCTGATAAGTTTAATTGGCAATCTTTTTTTAAAACTATTTTCTTTGCAGGTAAAGTTAATAGGAAAAAGTATATTGCCATTGTACACGGTTTAATTTTTTATGGATTTATCATACTATGGATTGCTACAGATCTAGTTGCCATCCACTACGATACACCATTTAAAGTATTTCAAGGTACAGTATATATAGTAATTTCATTCTTAGCTGACTTTGCAGGAATAGCTATTTTAATAGGAATATCTCTAGCTTATTGGAGAAGATATATACAAAAACCCTCTTATCTATCTGCATCAAAACCAAATCAAGAAAAATTTATGTACATAATGTTAATCGCTCTTGTTGTTTTAGGATTTGTAATAGAGGGAATAAGAATAGTAGCAAATGATATGCCTATAGGAGAAAAGACATGGGCCCCAATTGGTTGGTTAATAGCTTCATTAATGACTGATATTGATAAAAACACCTTATTATATTCCTACAGATATCTATGGTTTATACATATGGTAAATACAATGGTCTTTATAGCATCTCTTGGATATAGCAAATTCTCTCACATGTTTATATTGCCATTTAGCTCACTAGTTACTCCCAAATACAGAGGAGCTATTTTACAACCCATGAACTTTGAAGATGAAAATGCTGAAAGCTTTGGTTTAGGTAAAATATCAGAGTTATCTGCAAAAAATAAACTAGACCTAATAGCATGTGTGGAATGTGGAAGATGCACAGAAGTTTGCCCGGCAAACTTAGCGAGCAAACCTCTTGACCCAAAACTAATAATTACCAAACTAAGAGATATCTCAGTAGATAGTAAAAATGATGTAAATTTTTGGGATGACAAGAAAATATACAATGATAACGAATTAGATGCCTGTACAACTTGTGGAGCGTGCATGGAAGAATGTCCTGCAAATATTGAACATATAGATATAATTATGGGAGCAAAAAGATATAAAGCTCTAACACTAGGAAGCATTCCACCAAATGCTTCAACTGCTATTAATAATATAAAAAATAATGGAAATCCATGGGGCATTTCCCAAGAGGATAGATTTAATTGGGCCAATGAACTAGATATACCATTAATTAATACTGAAGAATATGTTGATTATCTATATTATATTGGATGTGCAGGAGCATATGATTCTTCAAATCAGAAAGTTGTAAAAGATACTATAAAATTACTAAAAAAAGCTAATGTAAAATTTGCAGTTATAGGTAAATCAGAAAAATGTAATGGAGATCCCATAAGAAGATTTGGTGATGAATATACATTTTCAGAAATAGCTATTGAAAATATTGAACAGTTTAATAAATATAAATTTAAAACTATAATAACACATTGTCCTCATTGCTTACATACAATAGGGAAAGAATACTCCTTATTTGATAATGGAAAATTTAATGTGATCCATCACACAGAAATACTAAGCGAACTAATAAAAGAAAATAAGTTAAAACCAACCAAAGAAATTAATCAAGAGTTAACTTATCATGACCCATGTTATCTTGGGAGGCATCATGGAGAATACAATGCGCCTAGATTTATACTAAATTCAATTCCAGGAATAAAAATAAAGGAAATGAAAAGAAATAAAGACACTTCTCTTTGTTGCGGCATGGGAGGAGGAAACATGTGGTATGAGCTATCTGAAGGAGAACATTTATCTAAAAAAAGATTAGAAGATATTTCTGAAACAAAGGCTACAAAATTAGCTAGTGCTTGCTCATATTGTCTTATAAACTTTAATTCTTCTAAGAATCAAGTTAAAGAAACAGAGAGTTTAGAAATTGAAGATATATCATCAATACTTGCAAAATCTATTGATTAAAAGAGCTTTATACTCTTTTATCATAATTTTTACTGTAATAACACCAGCTCATTCTAGTGAAGAAGACAATAATATTGGAATAATTGAATCTATTGAAGCTATTTTAGATATACACAAAAAACAAATTAAAAATATTGAAAAAAAGATAGAAGACAACAAAAAAAATATAGACAATAAACAACAATTTAAAATAAATCCTATTTTTATGCTATCTATTTTATTTCACTCTGATCCTGGATTCATTTCCTTAATAAAGAATAAAGATTGTAGCTTTTATTCATTATTAAATAACGGCTTAATAAAATATTCATCAGGTTCCATAAATCATTTGCTTATTGATATAACTAATAAAGATAATAAGGAACAAACAATTAGAGTAGATTCAAACAAATTTATAAACTATATACATAATACTAAATGTATAAAAGATAAAAATATATCTAGATCTTTTAGAATAAATAATATAGGTAATATCTTCAACCAAATATCATTTACTATTCCTAAAACAAATAAAGAGTGTTCAAAAATAATGAATTCTTGGAAAAATAGTATATATTTACCTTATTTATGCAAAATACCTAAATATATTGATATGGCAGAAAATTATAAAAATAATATATACACCGATACAGTAAAACAACAATACGCCAGCAGTATAGTAGACACTGCTAGTTTATACAAAGAGCAGCTATCTATATTTAAGAGAATATACTTAAAAAATCTCTGCTCTTCTCTAATCAATACAGCAAGATTTTGTTCTAGTTATATAGAAGATAGTCTATGGAATAATATTATTACAGGAGAAAAACCAAAATATCTAATAGAGCATAAATGCAAAAATATATTTAATAAAAAAAAGCTAACATTAAATGAAATAAAATCATGTTCTGCCATATTAAAATCTAATCCTAAAATATGCATATCCAGAGGAACTAAAAACAAGCCATCTTTCTTTCCTATGACAAATTGTAGAACTATAGGACAAGCACTTAAAGAAAGTAATCTAAAAACTAATTATCATGACTGTCCAGGAAATATTGATCATCACGGCATGACTAACATCTACAGAATTATAAGACATATATCTAAAGATAAAATTGACAATTCTAATATGTGCTACAGTAATACTAACTATATATTTTCTAAACTAATACAAGAAGAAGACATATGGGATTTAAAAGTATGTTACTTTGACAGCATTATAAAAGAAAAAGTATGTAAGCCATATGTACCAGGAAGTAACAAATCAGAAATTTCTGAAGATAAAGTTATATCAGAGGCAATTATGCGATTTCATAAATTAAAAATTAACCCTAAATGTAAAATAATAAATGAAAAAGAATATAATCCACTATTATTAAAATATAAAGTAGGATGTTTTGTATTAATAAACCCTGAAACATGTACTACTACTACATGTAAAAAAAAGATTATATATGACACAAGACTTATAACTGGAATAAAATATAAAGGTTCACCTTCTTTTAAATATGTACATAGCAGTTTTTCTAATAAGAAAAAATCTATAAAGTCTATATTAGATGAAACCTACAATATAAAAACTATTGCTATAAAAAATGCTGTTAAATTAAAATCTTTTTTAAAGGACAGCAAAAAAATAATACATGGAATAGGTTGTGCTGAAGATATTCTACCTAGATTTTTTAAAAGAAGAACTATAAACCAATGTAATCCACTTCCATTTATACTAGATGGCATAAAAAGCAACTTAAAAGAGGATCTTATTGTAATAAGGACATCTATAGAAGATATTCATTCTCCAAGACTAACAAACTGGAGTAATTTATTTAATTCTGTAAAAAATTATTCTGAAAATCATCCTTTAAAACTATGGACATTATATGGTATTAATTAAATATATAGTATTATTATCTACATTATTCTATAATACAATTTATGGAAAAAGTAATTTACCTAAACTAATTACCAAACAAGAATTAAATAAGATTAGATTCATATCTAATACTGGAAAATTTACTTATTACCAAAATAGAAGTGGAGAATTAATGTTTTCCACTAATTACTCAGTGAAAGTGGCCTTAAAGGGCAATAAGAATACAAACTACAATGTCTATTCTTCATATAATAAAAAGAAAAATATAATAACAAAGAATGAAAAATTTCATTCTATCTACAATATAAGAATATCCAAAGAGATATATGTTTCTGATTATGGAATTAACAATGCAAAATTCATATCAAAAGGATTATCTCCTAAATTGCATCTTAATGATCAATGGATTACTTATTATGATAGTTATACCAATAAGCTATATGTACAAGATATTAAAAATAGCATAATTAAATATAATATTAAAATATCTAATAAAAAAAATCCTTTCTTTATCCCTGATGTAGCAATGTTAAATGAAAATACTATATTATTTACAGATCTTGATAATGAAGGGAATTCATATATAACATCATACAACCTAACTAATAAGAAACCTTCAGTTTACTATAAACCAAAAAGATTATCATCTAAGATAGAATTATGTAAGTATAAAAACAACTTATTTATAGGTGTATTTGGACTGGATAATATATATAAAGGCTCTCATATAATTAAAGAAGGTATATTAAATAATAAGAAAAATATAATATATTCTTCCAAATTAAATGATATTGGAAATATTATTTGCAATAAAAATGATATTATTTACTTTATTAAAAGAACTAATAAAGATAGAATGCAATATGAGGTAGTAGGATTATATAATAACAAGGTAAATATATTAAGTGATCTACTATATGCAACTCAAATCATAGATATGGATGGTAAAATATTATTGCCATTTAATGGTGAATATTATGTTATCGAAGGCAAGAGTGATACAAGTAAAGTAGATTTAATAAAGAAATAATATGAGATATTTATTAATAATATTTATTATACCATTATCATTTAAAGCAATGTCAATTAATAAGATTATATTACCCTCTAATGAACTCCCAATGGAATTATCATTTATAATTGAATCTATTCAAAAGTATAATCTAGATAAAAAAGAAATAAAATTTATTGAAAATACAATTACTCAAATTGACAAAAATTTTTCTCTAATGGAGAAAGGAGAAATATTCTTTTTATCAAAATCAGAAATATATAAATCAATTTTAAGTAATACACCGGAATATTCCATAAAAAAAGAATCCCTTGAAGAAACCATAAATAAACTTAAAACAGCAATAAAAAATAAAAATAGTAATAAGAAGTTTACATTATGGATAATGCAATCAATCCTAAAAGATTTAAAAAATATTATTGACAATAAAAAATCAAAAACAAGTAAAAACAAAACCAACTTTATATTAAAATGGTGTCAAGCAATCATATTAGAAGACACTAAACAATTAGAAAGAAGAATAAAAAATATTATTAAAATCTCCTTAAAAAAGATTAATGATTATAGCAATATCTTTACTACTTTATCTAAAGATAAATCCAAAACTAAAAAAGAATTAATATATTTTCAAATAAAAGAAAAAAAAGAAGACATGACTAATAAAATAAAAACAGAAAAAATTCTTGAACCTGTAATAAAAAATTACAGTAGCAATAAGATACCATTACCTGTAAACGATTGGGATCTTAATGAAGCAGATTTTTCTAAATCAATCTCCCCTGTTAATATTATTAAACCAAATAATTATTATAAATCATCAATATTACCTATTCCTACAAACGATTGGAAATTAGAATGACAAAGTTGTATTATATTGACATTAAGCATATAAAAGAGTATCCGTAAAACATGAAAATAAAAAAATATCCTTATAAGGGAACTAGGGATCTTTTTCCAAAAGAAAAAAGAATTCAAGATTATATATTTAACAAAATGGAATTAGCTTCAAAATTATTTGGGTATGAAAATTACACAGGACCTCTACTAGAAGAATTAAATCTGTACAAAGCAAAATCAGGCCAAGAGTTGTCTGAAGAGCAAGTTTATAATTTTATAGATAAAGGAGATCGTGAAGTAGTTATTAGACCTGAAATGACTCCAACATTAGCTAGAATGATCTCTCAAATTTATAAAGAAGAAGTAAAACCAATACGCTGGTATACTATTTGTAATTTAATGAGATATGAAAATCCTCAAAAAGGAAGACTTAGAGAGCATTGGCAATTAAACTGTGATATATTTGGAGCTCCTATAATATATGGAGAATTGGAAATATTACAAATTTTAATACACTTATTAGAAAGTTTAGGTGCAACTCAAGAACATTTTGAATGCCTAGTAAATTCAAGAAAAATCACTAATGTAGTTATAAAAGAAATGATGAATTTAGATAAAAATCACAAAGAGGAATTATATAAAATAATTGACAAGGCAAAAAAGATATCAAAAGAAGATTTTAAAAAAAGTATTAATAAACTTTCCTTATCAGAAAAAGAAAGTAATATATTAAAAGAATACTTAAATTTAAATAAATTTACTGATGTAATTAATTTTCTAAATAAAAACAATTACAATGAAATAGCAGAAGAAATTAAAAAGTTTTCAAATGCAATAGAATCATCTTATATAGGTAAATATATAAAATATGACCCTACTATTGTAAGGGGTATAGCTTATTATACTGGATTTGTTTTTGAACTTTATGATAAGCACCCTGAAAATAAAAGAGCCATATGTGGTGGCGGTACTTATGATAATTTATTAGAAATATTTGGAGAAGGACCACTTAATGGAGTAGGGTTTGGTATGGGAGATGTTGTAATAACAGATTTTCTTAATACTCATAATTTATTACCAAATATGGACAAACCTAATAACGATATATATATCTCTTTTCAAGTAGATAATGCTTTAGAGGCCTCTATTAAACTAGCAAATGAACTTAGGAAAAAAGAAATTTATGTAATTATTAATTATAGTAAAAGCAAAAGAGATAAAGCATTAAAAAATGCAAGAAAAAAAGCTAAATTCATTGCTATGATTGATGAAAAAGAAATAGAAAAAGATTCAGTAGTAATACAAGAACTATCATCTAATAATCAAATAACTCTTCTACTTAATGATCTTAACAAAATAGTAAAATTTATAAGGCATGGCAGTTGAAATTAACAAACAATACTCACCCAAAGAAATAGAATCCAAATGGTATTCTATTTGGGAAGATAATAATTGCTTTAAACCTAAAGAAGGCAAAAAAAAGGAATCATATTGCATAATAATGCCACCTCCTAACATTACCGGAAAATTACATATAGGCCATGCTTTAAATTTTACCATTCAAGATACATTAATAAGGCAT
Organism: Bacteriovoracaceae bacterium; assembly: GCA_965243505.1. Taxonomy (GTDB): domain Bacteria; phylum Bdellovibrionota; class Bacteriovoracia; order Bacteriovoracales; family Bacteriovoracaceae; genus CBDEVA01. Next base: position 223,559 of record CBDEVA010000007.1, read on the forward strand.
AAAAGGATGCAAGGATATGAAACATTATGGATACCAGGAACAGATCATGCAGGAATAGCTACCCAAAGTGTAGTTGAAAAAATTGTACAAGAAAAAGAAGGGAAAATTAGACTAGAATATGACAGAGAAGACTTTATTAAGAAAATATGGCAATGGAAAGAAAAATATAATGAAATTATTACCAATCAACTTAAAAAAATAGGAGTATCTTCTGACTGGAATTACTACAAATTTACTATGGATGATGATGCTAATGAAGCTGTAAAATCAGTATTTGTAAGATTGTATAATGAGGGTTTTATATATCAAGCAGACTATATAGTTAATTGGGATACTAAGTTAAAATCAGCAATATCTGATATAGAGGTTGAATATAAAGAACTTCAAGGAAATTTTTATCATATAAAATATTTTATTAAGGAAAACAATGATCAATATCTTGAAGTTGCTACTACTAGACCAGAAACATTATTAGGAGATACAGCAGTGGCTGTACACCCAGCAGATGAAAGATTTAACAAATTAATAGGAAAAACTGCAATAGTACCAATATGCAATAGAGAGGTTCCAATTATTGCAGATGAATATGTAGATATAGAAAAAGGTACCGGATGCTTAAAAGTAACTCCTGGACACGACTTTAATGATTTTAATATAGGAAAAAGACATAATCTTCCTATAATGAACATTATAAATGAAGATGGTTCACTAAATGATTATGGCCTACAATTTAAAGGAATAAATATACAAGAATCAAGAAAACCATTAGTAGAAGAACTAAAAAAGAACAACCTCTTAATAGCAGTTAATCCTCACACCCATCAAGTAGGTCATGGAGAAAGATCAAAATCTATAATTGAACCAATGGTATCAAAACAATGGTTTTTAAAAACAGAAGATATGTCAAGAATGGCTATTAATGCTGTAGAAACAAATAAAACTAAAATTATTCCTAAAAATTGGGAAAATAACTTTTATTCATGGCTAAGGGAACCAAGAGATTGGTGTATTTCTAGGCAATTATGGTGGGGACATAGAATACCCATATTTTACTGTAACTCATGTAATTATCAATGGGCCTCTACTTATATAGAAACAGAATGTCCTAAATGTCACTCCAAAAAAGTTAAACAAGATCCTGATGTCTTAGATACGTGGTTTAGTTCAGCCCTTTGGCCAATGAGTACTTTAGGTTGGCCAGATAAAAAAACAATGGAAAAAAAAGGTATGCATAAATTTTTTCCAACAACATCGCTAATAACTGGATTTGACATAATATTTTTTTGGGTAGCAAGAATGATGATGATGTCTCTAAAATTTGCAAAAAAAATTCCATTTAAAGATATATATCTACATGCAATTATTAGAGATAAATTTGGTAGAAAAATGAGCAAATCTTTAGGTAATGGAATAGATCCTATTGATGTTATAAATGAATATGGTGCAGATGCCTTAAGACTAATATTAATATCTAATTCTGGATATAATAGAACAATTAATATTGACATAGAAAAAATAAAAGATCATAGGAATTTTATAAATAAAATATGGAATGCGTTTAGATTTTTATATCCATACCTAGATAATAGTGATAAAGAATTAAAAAATATAAGATTATTAACTCAAGATGAAAGATGGATCATATCAGAACTAAATCATACAATTAAAGAAGTTAATAACTCCATTAATATATATAGATTTGATGATGCATGTTTAGCTATATATAACTTTGTATATGATAAATTCTGTTCTTGGTTTATAGAATTATCAAAACAAATTCTACAAGGTTCAGAACTTATTAAAAAAAATCAAAGGGCAACTATATTAAAATTTACACTAAAGAAAATAATGGCATTATTACATCCCTTTATTCCGCATGTAACTGAAGAAATATGGAAACACATAAAAGATTCTGATGATGAATTATTAATTATACATGACTTCCCTGAATATAATGAACAGTTTGAGTTTGTAGAAGAGCAAGAATTAATGAATAACCTAATAGAAATTATAACCACTATTAGAAATCTTAGAGCTATTGTAGGTGTTAAACCTAAGCATAATGTTAATGTTGAGATTTTCTCAAAGGAACAATATATAAAGTCTTTCTTAAACAGTAGGAAAGATGATCTGCTGACTCAAGGCAAATTAAAAAATGTATTTATAAGAGATATATTAGAAGATAGACCAAAAAAATCTATAATGAAACCTACAAAAAACACTGAAATATTTCTTTTAATAGATGAAAATATAAACATAGAAGAAAAAATAAATCATCTAAATAATGATCGTATTAAACTATTAAAAGAATTTGAAAAATATGATAAAAAATTATTAAATGAAAAATTTATAAAAAATGCAAAACCAACTGTTATAGAAGAAGTAAAACAAAAACATCTAGAAATAAAAAATAAATTATTATCTATTGATAATAATCTTGATATGCTAAAATCTTAAATTTCTAATTCTAAATATAAAACTGTAAAATAACTTACTCCAAAAGAAGGAATAATTAAATTTATTATAGGAATTGTATTTACAAGTAAAAATAACACCCCTGCCACGGTATAAATCAAATAATTAGATTTGGTATTTTTAAAGCATTGGCTAAATGTTAACTTCTTTCTACTCCAAGAGTAATCAATAAATTCAATAGTAAATAATATAGAAAATCCTAAAAAAGATAAAATAGATAATAAAGGTATGTATCCAAATAACAAAAAAATACAGGAAATTAATAAAATAAAAAGAATCTTTTTTATTTCTGTGATAAAAATAATTCCTATTTTTGAAATGCTACATGTATCTAAAGCTCTACTACCAGAATAAACGCTTTCAACTTTTTGACTAATTATATCTAAGAATGGACATGATATTAAATTAACAATAAAAACAAATGTCAAATTAATTAAATACAAATAAATTATAATAAAAACCCATTTAAAAATAGATCCAAATATACCACTACTCACATTATCAATAAAACTACTAGAATATTCATATGCCCATACTCCTAAAAAATAATATAAAAATATCCCTATAATTAATGGAACTAAAGAATATAATATAATTGTTTTATCTTTTTTATAAATAGATAAAGTTAATTTGTATGCCTTAAATATTTTACTTATAAATCCTCCCATTTATAAGGATCGGGAAAATTAAAATTAAATAATAATTTAAAATCTTCTAAATTAGGGTCATTTGGTATATTATAAACTAGTTCTTTAAAAGATTTCCAATTTAAATAATTTTCTAATAAACTTGTCTCAACATCATATTGTTCACATTTATTTAATTTATCCTTAGCTTTTAATATCATTCCTGCTGCCCCTAACAATTTACCATCTCTATAATGTATTAATGAAGCAGCAACTTGAATAATGGCCCAATAAACATTGCGAACTTGGTCAGTTCTATTTTCAAGCCAATGATCTTCTAAGACCTCATGGCATTCCCAATATTTCTTTTTATTAAATAGCAAGATACCTTCTTTAACCTTAGCTAAGTGCTTTTTGGAAAATTTTCCATATTCTTCTTTCATAACATTTATTATGCTATGCGCACATGACTAAACTCTATAAATGTGGCATATAAAGTCAAATATATATCAAAACATATGTAGTTAGAAAAGCTATTGATATAATAGGATTTAATAATATGAAAATATGTTCATTCACAAATAAAAACTTTTACAATGTAACTCCCAGATTAGGCTTAATTACAGAGGATAATATAGTTATAGATTTAAATTTATCTCTAGCATGTGAATATCAAAGGGTTGGCCTATATAATTATATAGAGAGAGCAAATTATATATTACCATCATCATTGCATAAAGTTCTTACTCTAAGTGAAGATCCTATTGAACAAATAGAAAAAGGATATTCCTCTTACTTATTTCTAAAAAAAATAGGTATAAATAAAATGAAAGATGGAACACCTATTTGCTTTGATATAAAAGAAATAAATTTAAAAGCACCTTTAGACCAGATTACATCTTATAGAGATTTTTTTACTCACGAAAAACATGTAAAGAGTGGATTTGATAGAAGAAAAGAACCCATACCACCAGCTTGGTATGAAATGCCTGTATATTATAAAGGAGCGACATCTTGTTTTATAGGTCCAGATGAAAAAGTAAAATGGCCAAATTATACTGACCATTTAGACTATGAACTAGAAATAGCAACAATTATCTCTAAAGATGGAATAAATATTAAAAAAGAAAATGCTTCTGATTATATTTTTGGTTTTACAATCTTAAATGATATCTCTGCTAGAGATATACAAAAAAAAGAAATGTCTATTAGATTAGGACCCTCTAAAGGAAAAGATTTTTGTTCTGTTATTGGACCTGTAATTGTAACCTATGATGAATTTGACTTTAAAGAACCTAATTTATTAATGACAGCAAAAGTTAATGGCACAGAGTGGTCTAGAGGGTATAGTGGAGATGCAAAATATAATGTATGTGAAATGATTGAATTTGCATCAATGGGAGATTGGATAAGAGCTGGAGATTTATTAGGAAGTGGTACTGTCGGAACAGGTTGTGGCATTGAGTTAAACAAAAAAATTAAAGAAAATGACGTAATAGAGCTAACTATAGAAAAAATAGGAACTCTTAAAAACACAATTAATTCAAAGGAAAAGATATAATGGAAAATTTTAAATCTAGTGGAAAATATACTAAGCAAGCCCATGTAAATATACCAGAAGGGTTATACGAGGAAGAACATGGTAGGGATGGATTTTTTGGAAGGGTCAGTCATATATATCATGAAAATCCTCCAGTTGCTTGGACAAATATCGAAGGAGAACTAAAACCAAGGAATTTACCTAATTGCTTTAATAAGGTAACAAAGGAAATTCCTGTTCTATATAATAATGACTTAATAATAAATCTAATTAACTATAAAAATACATATGAAGATTTTTATAGAAATGCTGATTTTGATGAATTGTACTTTATACATAAAGGCAATGGAAGAATGGAAACTATCTATGGAGAATTAAACTGTAAAGAAGGAGATTATATCATTGTACCTAGAGGTACTACATATAAATTATTTATTAAAAACCCAATAATAGGATTAAAGGTTGAATCATCATCAGAATTTGAAGATCCATCTAGGGGAATCCTAGGGCCTAATGCTTTATATGATCAAACAGCTATCGAAACTCCAACTGCTAGTCAGGGTTCAGAACAAGATAAAAAACAGTACAAAGTTAATATAAAAAGATTAGGTAAAATTACAACAGTAACTTACCCATTTAACCCTCTTGATGCCCATGGCTGGAAAGGTTCTGTCTATCCTAGAAAAATATCTATATATGATTATTGTCCAATTATGAGTCATAGATACCATATGCCTCCTTCAGCACATACAACATTTAAATGCAAAAATTTTGTAGTATGTTCATTTGTAAAAAGACCTCTTGAAGATGATAAGCATGGAGTATTAAAAGTTCCTTTTTATCATTCTAATATAGATTATGATGAAGTCTTGTTTTACCACGATGGTGATTTTTTTAGCCGTGATGATATAAAGGCAGGAGATATAACTTTTCATCCTCAAGGCATACATCATGGCCCACACCCGAAAGCTTTTAAAAATTCAAAGGAAAAATTATATACTAATGAATATGCAGTAATGATAGATGCCCGTTATCCTTTAAAAACATCAGATTTTTTTGAAAGTAATGAAAATAACATATATTGGAAAAGTTGGATGAAGTAATGTTAAGTTTTAATACAAATATAGATTTTAAAAACAATTATAAATATCTTATAGGTTCAATTATACCAAGACCAATAGCAATAGTATCTACTATAAATAAAGACGGTAGTAATAATATAGCACCATTCTCATTTTTCACAGCAGTAAGTGCAAAACCCATGATTATAGCATTTTCTCCACTAATTAGGACTTCTACTGGAAAATTAAAAGACACACCTACAAATATATTAAGAGAAAAAGAATTTGTAATAAATATTATAACAGAAGAGATATCAGAAAAAATAAATAAATGTTCTACTGAACTTCCTTATGGAGAAGATGAATTTAAATTTGCTGATTTAACTCCAATTGATTCAGAAAGAGTCAAAGCAAAAAGATTAAAAGAAAGTCCAATTCACTTTGAATGTAAATTTAGAGATAGCCTAAACTATGGTGATGAATCTGGCAGTGGACAAATTATTACAGGAGAAGTAGTGAAGGTACATATAAGCCCCGAAGTATACGATCAAGAAAATGAAAGGATTATTACTAAAAAATTAGCTCCAGTTGGAAGAGGGGCTGGAAATGATTGGATTAAATGTAATAATATATTTCAATTAGAAAGATTAATGAAAGCTAAGATACAAAAATAGAAATTAAGCTTCTTTAATATTAACCATCTCAAACATCTTATTAAAAATAATTTCTTCTTTTAAACTTGCTAAAAAATTTCTTTTAATATCAGGTTTCTCTAAATAATATTCTCTAACTTTTTCTAAAGAAAGATTAGATTTTTTTGATATACTAGAAAGCTTTTTATTAATATCTTCCTCTTGAACTGAAATATCGTACTTGTTTGATATATAATTTAATATAAGACCAACTCTTACTTGATTTTCTGCTTTTTTATCTAAGTCCTCACCCCACTTTTTAAAATAGTCATCTATCATATCATTATTAAAACCTTGTCTTGTTAAGAGGTTTTCCATATCTTTTTTAAGATATTCTTTCTGCTTATCAACCATAGTTGTAGGAATAGAAAAATTATTATCAGCAATAATTTTATCTAGTAATTGTTGTTTTAAATCATTTTCAACTTCAACATTTTTCTGTTCTAATAATCTATTTTCACTTTCTTTTAATAGATCATCTTTTGATTTAAAATCAAGTTCAGTTGCTAAACTATCCGTCAATTTAGGATATGTTTTTTCTTTTATTTCTAATATTTCGACTTCAAATGTAGCACCTCGTGATTTTAATTCATTGTTAAAATAATCATCAGGAAATTTAACATCAAATGATTTTTTATCTCCTTTTTTCATACCTATTAAATTCTCTTCAAAACCTTGAATAAAACGTTTTGATCCCACTTCTAGCAAAGAATCATTATCAGACATACCATCTAGTTGCTTTCCATCGTCACGTTTGCCGTTATAATTTATAACAACAAAGTTTCCATTTACTATAGTATGATTTTCATTTTTAATTTCTTGCATAACAGATTTTGATTCAAGATAACTTTTAACTAATCTATCAACCTCATCCTTTGAAACTTTAGCTTTTTTCTTTTTAATAGAAATATTACTAATATCTTTTAAAGAAAATACTGGAAAAACTTCCACTAAAGCATCAAAAGATATCAACTTATTTGGCTCATATTTCAAATTTTCAAATTTTGGATATCCAACAACTTTTAGTTTCTCCTTATTGATTGCATCAAGGAATCTATTTCTAATATAACTATCTATAGCGTTAGCTTGTATTTTGTGATTATAAGTCTTTTTAATTAAGTCCAATGGTGCCTTGCCTTTTCTAAATCCTTTTAAATTAGCACTCTTTTGAATTTTTAAAACTTCCTCATTTATTTCAGAGTCCATATTTAAGTCAGTAAAATTAAATATAAATTTCTTTGTACATTCATTAATATCTTCAATCTTATAATCCATCTAAAAATCCTCACTTAAAACTATGATAATGTGATAAACAAAATAATTTTCCAAACTTAGATGGTTTGACTCAAAAAGTCAATAATAACTGCATACCTTACAAAAGGTGGAATAAGTGATAAAAAACTTGTAAAAACAACTCTTTATAAGAGGATTCTCTACTAAGGACTTACTTATATATGGATATTTAACCCCAAATCAGTTAGCTTTTTAGAATCAAGCTCTGTCATTGGACGATACCCTTTATCTAGCAAATACTTTGCATAATGACTATTAATGAAAAAGGGAAATACAAAATGAGTAAATTCACAGGTGAATATATTAGAGATAAATATGGCAATTGCATAAAAAACCCATCCTCTAAATAAAGGGATAAGAAGTCCAAAAATTAGAGTTGTAAAACTAAAACCTTCAGGAATTTTCTTAATAAAACCACTAGGATGTTTTAAATAAATCATTAAATATCTTATCGGAAAAATATAAAAAAGTTTAATTTTATTAAATAATTATTAAGCTTAATCAATATAATGAACTTTTAATAAATATAGCCCTTGAGAAGGAACAACAATCCCTAGTTTTTTGTCAATATGTTTTCCATCCAAAGAATTTGCTAACTCATCTAAAGAGACTTTTCTAATACCAACATTAAATAATGTTCCCATAATTAATCTAACCATTTGCTTTAAAAATCCATTTCCACTAATAAAAAGCATTTTGCATGAATAAGAATATCCAGGAGAAGAGATAATTTTATCTTCTATTTTACATTCAAATATTTCTCTAATAGTAGTTGATACATCTGATCCCAAAGTATAATAATTTAAAAAATCTTTTTTTCCAATAAAGTACTTGCAAGCTTCATTAACTAAACTAAAATCTATGTCCATATTGTGAAAATAGATATAATCTTTTGCAAAAGGATTTTTAATAATATCATTTAAAAAAAAATAGCCATAGTCTTTTTTTATAGCGTTAATAATAGGATTAAATTTAGTAGAGCAGATTTTACACGATGTAATTCTAATATCTTCATCTAGAAAACTATTTAAAGCATTTTTTAAAGAATGTTCTTCTAATTTAATAGGTATATCTATTCTACATATTTGCTCTAAAGCATGAACTCCAGCATCAGTTCTACTTGCTCCCAAGACTTTAAAAGTATTTGATTTTAAAACTTTCTCTAGAGAGCTATGAATATTTCCTTGAATAGTAGGTATTTCCTTTTTTTGAACTTGCCATCCATTAAACTTAGTTCCTTTATATTGCAAAGTAACTTTATAATTAAATTTCATATTAATTAAATATATTCAAAAGAAAAGCCAATTATATAAGAATGACCTTTTATAGATAAATCATCATTAAAATTTTCAAACTGTTGATATCTTACACCTAGATTAAGATAAAAGTTAGTAACATTATAATCATACATTACATCCTTACCTGTAGATTTAAAAACCCTAGATATATTAGTTTTTAACTCACCCAAAGCAAAAGTACCATAACTAGATTGAATAATATTTTTCTTCTTATTACTATCATCAAGATCACTTCTGCCCTGGTACAATATCATAATAGAGGGACCACCAGATATAGATAATTTAAAAAAATCATGTAATGGCAATTCTAATTTAGCAGAAAAATCAACAGGAATAGTCCATAAATTTATGTAAACATCACTTATTTCTCTACTATTTACAAAAACAGTTCTTCCTCTATTAAAGCCAATACCAGTATTAATTCCTAGAGACATATTCACATAACTTCTGAAAATATATTTATCAACTCCTAGATGTATTGTTCCAACCCTAGAGGAACCATCGCCATTTATAAATATATTTGTAAAATTTATATCACTTACATCATAATTGTCCCTTGTATAGTAAAAATTTAAAGAATAATCTCCTGTATTATAAATAGCCCTTCTATCTTTTTTATAATCATATTCTATATAATTATCAGACTTCCCCAATTTACCCATTGCTGAATAAGCAAAATTTCCTAACTGAGGTCTACTGTCATTTATAATTTTATTACCTTTTTTATTAATATCATCTTGGTCAGCCAGAAATTCGCTACTTAATTTATCCTTCATATGAGATTTATGTTCCTTAACATTAGGCAAATGAATTACTTCTGATTTTTTACTTTCTTTAAAGTTTTTATGAACTTCAGTTATATCTCCAGGAACTGTATAAATCCTTTTCCTAGGTGTACTACAAGAATAAAATAATAAAATAATTAAAAGTAAATTACTCTTTCCAAATTGCTTCACTTAATTTTCTCCTATTAAAAAATAGATACAGCAAAGATATTAATACATATAAATTAATAATAATAAATATAATAAATTTATGAAATAAAAATACTAGTATAAAAATAGTAAATATAATTAATAACACTGCTTTTTTATGCTCTCTAACCCAATTAGAATCCTTAAAAGAGCAAAATGGGATATTGGAAATCATCAAAAATGAATAAATAGGAATATATATTAAAAATACATATGGATAAGGTTTTAAAATATAGTAATTATCATATATTAAACTAACTCCAACTAATGCCATTGCAGCACTTGGAATAGGAAGGCCCTGAAAGAAATTATAATTAATTTTATCTATATTAGTATTAAACCTAGCTAATCTAAGTGCTCCACAAAGAAGGTAGAAAAAAGCTATAGCTGCTCCAAACTTTCCATAGCTATGTAATAACTGAAAGTAAACTAATAAACAGGGAGCAACACCAAAAGAAATCATGTCACTCATAGAATCAAATTGTTCACCAAAGTGCGACTCAGCTTCAATAAGTCTAGCTATTTTTCCATCAAATGAATCAAATATTAAAGCTAAAAATAATAACAAAGATGCCGTAAGATAATTCCCTGACCAAGCAGTTACTATTGATGCAAACCCACAAGCTACATTTAAAGCAGTAAAAATACTTGGAAGAAAAAATAATAATTTTCTAGAATTATTCATACTCTTTTAGCAATCAAAGTATCTGCTGATTTTACTTTTTGATTACTTTCTACAAGTATCTCATAATTTTTAGGTAAATAAAGACTTGTTTGAAAATATGGAATAAAATGGCCAATTCTAGCCTTAGCTTTACCTTTATCGCCCTGCGATACATACAAATTTTTCATAGAATTTAATATACTGTTTAGAGGATAAAATAAAATTATTTTTATGTCTTTATTTAAAGAAATAGTATATTCCGACTTTCTTTTAGCAATATTTATATGAACATCCATAATTTCACAGCTAAAGGGCAAGTACAAACCGCCCTCATCTAATAAATTATTATTAAATTTAATTTCATAACTACTATTATGTTCTATAACATCTAAAACCTTACCATCTAATATAGAATAAATATTAACATCACTTGCATTTTCAACATATCTATTTACATATTTTCTATATAAAAAAAGCTCAACACCATAATATAAAACAAATAAAACAAAAAAAGATAGAGGGGAAAGAATCCAAAGAATAAACAATATTATCCACCTATATATATGACTTTTAAAAGTCAAATAAGAAGAATATTTCATAATTTAAATTCCTCTGTTATACTTCTATAATAAAAAGGTGTATATTTAACATTTTTTTGACAAATATTTTTTAAAATTTTATTAGGATTCTTCTTAATCATATCTATAGTAGAAAATGACTTTTTATTTTCAATACTCTCTTTTAAAGAATATATATTGCAATTATAGTCATTATCTATAAATGTATTTTTGTTTAATAAAAACTTCTCATGGGAATTAGTATCCCATTTAAATACAAAAATTTCTCCCTTAAAGGCATTAGACGCCCAAATTCCACTATCAATGCCATTTAGACTGGGAATTTCAAAATGATAAAAATACTTAGTAGAAATATTTTTGAACTTAAAAATATGAGATATGCCTTCTGCTAAACGCAAACCTGTATATGATCCTGGTCCAGAGCATATGATGATGCTATCAACATTGTTATAACTAATTTTATTATTATCAATAATCTCATGTATTAAACCATGTATAAATTGCGAACTTTTCCCTATAATATCATCCCTATAACAAATCCAATTAAATTGTTCATCTAATAGCCCAACAATAAGATCTTCTGAAGAATCGATAAAAATTTTATATTTCATTTATTTAATTAGAAAAATCTAGTAACATCATTAAAAATTGCACCTATCATTAGCATTAAAAGAAAAGACAATCCTAATTGTTGTGCTATTTCCATTTTTCTTCTAGATAAGGGTTTTCTATTAATTATTTCTAATATTATAAACATAATATGCCCTCCATCTAAAATAGGAATAGGAAATAAATTAATTATTCCCAAATGAATAGAAATCAAGGCCATTAATTCAAAAAAATAAGATAAACTAGTATTAAAAGAATCAGATGCCACTTTTCCAATAGCAAGAGGTCCTCCTATATTTCTAAAGGAAGTCTCTCCTAGTATTAATGTCTTAAAACTATTAATAGTTTTAACAATACCTTCCTTGGTCTTTGGAAAAGACACTAAAAAAGAGTTTACAAGCCCTTGAGATTCTAACTCTATAAATTTAGCTCTTAAGTACTCCCCTGCACTATATACGCCAATTATTTTAACTTTCTTTTTATTTCTAGTTACCTCATCTGGTGTTAAAGAAAAATTTAACAACTTGCCATTTCTTAAAATACCTAAAGTTATAGATCCTTTACTTTTTTCTAGACGACCTCTAATTTGATAAAAGCTATATATATTATTTCCATCAATTGAAGTAATAATATCACCGCCCTTAATACCAGATTTATCTGCGGCTGAACCCATGCTAACACTAGCAACAATGGTATCTAGACTGTAAAACCCATTACGGTTTAAAGGTTTCCAAAGATCATTCTTAATAGGTATTGAAATTGATTTTTTATCTACAACATAATCACTCTGATTATCTTTTTTATTAATTATTTTAAAAAGATATAATTTATTAACATCAACTTGTGATAATTCTTCAAGCGAGACATCTAAAGAGTATTTATCTTTATCTATAGATAATATATAATTATCACCTTTACTATCTATAAGAATTGGCTTTCTTAATAATCTAGGATTACTCATAAGTTCTTTTAAAAAGATTTTTGCTACTAAATCTATATCTAATTTGATTTGCTTATCTCTTCTTTTAACAGTTACACTATTTATAAGAGCATTTTCTTCAAAAAGAACATCACTTAAGCCTACAATTTTTTTCCCATTTACTTTATAAAGGACATCTCCGGACAAAATACCTTTTTTAAAAAGAAGACTCTCTTTATAAATATGTCCTACCCTTATCTCTGGAACTCTTTGACCACCTAAAGCTAAAAAGAAAAATAAAAAAAATGCCAAAATAAAATTAGCTAGAGGCCCTCCAAATACAATCCAAAATCTGGCCCATTTACTCTTATGATTAAAGCTGTATTTTCGTTGACTGACGGGAATATTATCTTTTTCTAAAAGATCATCACCATACATTTTAATATATCCACCAAGCGGAATCAATGATATTGCATATTCTGTAAATCCTTTTTTTATCTTAAGTATTTTAGGACCAAAACCAATGGAAAATGTCTCAACTCTTACTCCAAATAGCCTAGCAAATAGATAATGTCCCAACTCATGAAAAAACACTAAAGGACTTAAAAAACATATAAATATTAAAATTTTCTCAAAAAGCATAATCAATAAAAATAGCAAAAAAAGGCATAACAAAAATTAAGCTATCAACTCTATCATAAAGGCCTCCATGTCCAGGTATCAAAGTAGAGCTATCTTTTATATTACAAAATCTCTTAAACTTTGATTGAGTCAAATCACCCAATTGAGCTATTACCCCAATTATAATAAAAATTATTAAGTAAGAAAAATGAAAATTAATTCCTATTGCTAAATAAAACAAATAAGCCAAAAAAGCTCCGATTGCCAACCCTCCCAAAGAACCTTCAATAGTCTTGTTAGGGCTTATAGATTCCCATAATTTATGCTTGCCACATAATTTACCAACAAACCATGCCCCTGTATCAACTCCAAAGGTAATTAAAAACATTAAGATTATCAAATACCCCCACATATCGCTACGAGAAAAGATCGTAAAAGAGCTTGCAAATGGAACACCAATAAATAATGGAATAAATAAAAATGAGTATTTTTTAATTACATCTATAAATAAAGTACTATTACGAATAAAAAATAAAAACAATAAATTTAAGAAAATAACAAATATGGACAGCGGTAAAATATACAAATGAAGAAAATTGCTAAAAAGTGAAAAATATAAAATACCAATCAACATAAGTTGAGTAAATAAATACTCAATATGCTTATAATTTTTTCCTAAAAAATTTGTATAAATTTCATGGGACAAGGTAAGAACAACAAATATGGCTAATCCTTTAATATATGGCATTCCAATATAATAAAGTATAAAAATAATACCAAGAATAGCAACTGATGAAATAATTCTTTTAACTAATTCTGCATTTAGCATTAAAGAGTTTCCATAGATTCTTTTATAGCTACCTTATTTCTATGTGCTATATTTAACGATTCTTTTAATGAATCTAATACTTTATTATGACCAAACTTTCTCTCTATACTACTATACTTTTTAATAATGCCCCTAAATTGCTCTCTAGAAAAATCTGGCCACTTCTCTTTAACAAAACACAATTCTGCATAACTAATTTGCCACAAAAGAAAATTAGAGATTCTTTGATCACCACCAGTTCTAATTAACAAATCAATTTCATCCACATCAGGGTTGTACAAATATTTTGCTAATCCTTTCTCCGTTATAGATTTGCCTGGATTTGTACTAATAAATTTATTAACTGCATTTACAATCTCTTGTCTTCCCCCATAAGAAAAAGCAAAGGTTAGCCTAAGACCTTTATTTAGTTTTGTTTTCTCTTCTAGTGAAATAATTCTCTTTTGAATATCAATTGGCAAAGGAGAGACTTCTCCAATGACCCTAAATCTAATAGAATTATTAATAATTCTACTCTCTTCTTTTATAATAAACTTATTTAATAACTTAATTAAAAATTTAATTTCATTTTCCGAACGACTCCAATTTTCATTAGAAAACGCATATAGTGTTAAGGATTCTAAATTTAAATCACAAGCTTCTTCTACTATTTCTGTGGCAACTGATGCTCCTCGAATGTGTCCCCATGTCCTTTTATGCGAACGATTTTTCGCCCAACGACCATTTCCATCCATAATAATAGATATATGTTTTAAATGTGACTTTGAACTGTTCATAAAACTATAGCTCCTATATAGACATTATCTCCTTTTCTTTTGTAGCAACAATTTCATCAATTTTCTTTATATGATTATCAGTAATAGCTTGAATCTCATTATGATATCTTCTAGCATCATCTTCTGAAATTTCTTTTTTCTTTTCTATTTCTTTTACAATGTCATTCTTATCTCTTCTATTGTTTCTCACTGCAACTCTGGAATCCTCTGCAATTTTTTTCAAGTTCTTAACTTGTTGCTTTCTTCTATCTTCTGTTAAAGAGGGAAAAGTAATTCTTATAATATTCCCATCATTCCTAGGAGTTAATCCAATATTGCTAGCTAAAATAGCTTTCTCAATAGCTGCTATTGTATTTCTATCATAGGGTTGAATTTGCAATAGTCTTGCCTCTGGAGTACTAATTTGTCCCACTTGATTAATGGGTGTTGGCGCTCCATAATAATCAACGACAATACCATCCAATGCATTAACAGATGCCCTACCAGTCCTAACCTTAGATAAATTATGCTTTAAGGTTTCTAGTACTTTATTCATAGAATTACTTAAATCTGTTTTAATTTCTTCAAGCATTTTTTCTCCTTAATTAATTTATTATAGTCCCTATTTTTTCACCATTTACAACTTTCATAATATTACCAGATTTGAATGCATCAAAAACAATTATATCAATATTATTATCCATACATAGGGTAATAGCTGTGCTATCCATAACTTTAATCTTTTTGTTTATAACATCAATATAATTTATATGATCATATCTGCTAGCATCTTTATGCTTAAGGGGATCTTTATCATATAATCCATCTACCTTTGTAGCTTTTAATAAAACATCTGCATCTATCTCATTAGATCTAAGTGCTGCAGCAGTATCAGTAGTAAAGTATGGATTTCCAGTACCAGCAGCAAAAATAACTACTCTCTTTTTAACTAAATGCCTAAGAGCTCTTCTTCTAATATATGGTTCAGCAATCCTATCCATTTTAACAGCAGTTAAAACTCTAGTATTTACTCCTGCTTTTTCCAAAACATCTTGTAGGGCAATAGAGTTAATAACAGTAGCAAGCATCCCCATATGATCAGAACTTGTTCTATCCATACCCGTTCTAGAGGTACTTTCAATACCTCTATGAATATTACCACCTCCTAAAACTATAGCTACTTCTACTCCTGTTTTATGTAATTCTTTTATTTCACCAGAAAGACTCTCTAAAGGTTCTATAGAGATACCATATCCCCCTTGACCAGATAATGCCTCTCCTGAAATTTTTAATAAGATTCTTTTATATTTCATCACTAATGACCTTTCGTCATCTTAGCTACTTCCTCTGCTAAATTATCCTGCTTTTTTTCAATCTCATCGCCAAGATTCATTCTGTAAAACCTTTTTATAACAATATTATAATTATGCTTCTTAGAAAAATCTTCTACATATTTTTTTACCTTTATATCAGGATCTTTTACATAAGGTTGTTCTAATAAACATATAGAAGAAGATAATTTATTAAGCTTTCCCATCACAATCTTAGGAATAATCTTATCAGGTTTACCTTCTGCTTTTAATTGAGCAACATAGATGTCTTCTTCTCTTTTTTTGTAATTATCATCAATATCACTTGCAGCTATAAATTGAGGATCAGAGGCAGCAATATGCATAGAAATATCTTTGGTAAATGTATCAAGCTCAGAATCTATTTTATTTGCACCTTCAATATCTACTAAAATTCCAATTCTACCGCCATGATTATAATGACCAATACAACCATTAGTATCAATATTTACAAACCTTCTAATATCAATTTTCTCGCCACACTTAATAGTTAGGTCGCTAACATCGCTACTTTTTGCTTCCTTTAATTGCGATATATCTGATAAATTATTTTCCAAAATATATTCAGCTACATTTTTTGTAAAACTCTTAAAATCATCTCCTTTGGCGACAAAATCTGTTTCACAATTAACTTCCACCATGACTGCTTTATTATCCTTTAATAAAATATGCACAGCACCCTCAGCAGCAACACGGCTTTGTTTCTTTTGTGCCATTGCTAATCCTTTTTTTCTCAAATAATCAATAGCTGCTTCAAAATCTCCACTTGTCTCTTTAAGAGCTTCTTTGCAAGACATCATTCCTGCACCAGTGGCCTCTCTTAATTTTTTTATCTCACCTGAAGTAATTCCCATCTTACACCTCTATACTTACTAATAAATTTATAATTATTCTTGAAGATCAATATCTTTTTCAAATTTAGAAATTATTTCATTATCTACTAAAGAATTTTTACTACCTTCCTCACTACCTTTTCTCTTTACTCCCTTTGCTCCTTCTCTTATAGAATCAGCTAAATATTCTGAAAAAAGAGTTATAGTCTTTAAAGAGTCATCATTAGCTGGAATTATATAGTCAATACCATCTGGACTACAATTAGTATCAACAACTGCAACTATAGGAATATTTAATGTCTTTGCTTCTTGAACTGCAATACTTTCGTTATCAGGATCTATTATAACTATCGCCCCTGGAACCTTTCTCATATCTCTAATACCACCAATATTTCTGTCTAGCTTATTAACTTCCTTTTCTACTTTTGCCTTTTCCTTCTTTGTTAACATATTAAAGTCACCAGTTTCTTTCATACGATCAACTTTTCTAAGCTTATCAATTGAAAGAGCTATGGTTTTAAAATTAGTTAGCATTCCTCCTAACCATCTATGAGTTACATAAAAAGCTCCGCATGATTGTGCCGCCTTTTTCATTGCCTCTGATGCTTGCCTCTTTGTTCCTACAAAAAGTATTGGCCTATCCTCACTAGATACTTTTTTAAGAAAGTCATATGCTTTTTTTGCCAAATCAACTGTTTGTGCTAAATCGATGACATATATTCCATTTTTTTCCCCGTATACATACTTTTTCATCTTAGGATTCCATTTATGAGTCTGATGACCAAAATGTGCCCCTACTTCCAATAGATCTTTTAGTTGAATTTCTCTAGACATTAAAATACCTCTCGTGGTTAATCTAATCACCCTTGTTGCAAGCTACTACTTAGTATGCTTGACCACAAACTAAGAATGACTGTTATTTCCCTTAAGTACTTAAGGGGTTTAGACTTGATAACACAGTGGAATAAAAGGAGCAAGCTTATAGATAACTTAAACTTTATATGCTATGCAAAATTAGATTTATAATTCTTTGGCATTGAGAACTTTTCTTCTCTTAGATCCTTCAGCAGGGCCTACGATATTTCTTCTCTCTAGCTCTTCGATAAGATTTGCCGCTCTATTATAACCAATTTTCAAATGCCTCTGTAGCATTGATGCACTAGCTGTTCCATAATCCACAACCAAGCTTACTGCCTTATCATAAAGTTCATCATCTGACTGATTACTATTTTCCCAAAAATGAGAAACTTCTCCTGTTCTCTCCTTTTTCTCCTCCATGAACTTAATAGCATCAGGTAAAAATTCTTGGGTAATTGTCGATAAATTACGATTTAATGCCTCTACTTCATTCTCCTCAACAAGCGGAGAATGAGCTCTTCTGTTAATTGTTCCATATCTATACAGCATATCGCCTTTTCCTAGAAGTTTTTCTGCTCCAATATCACTTAAGATAGTTCTAGAATCCGCTCCAGATGTAACCTTAAAGGAAATTCTGGTAGGAAAGTTAGATTTGATTAATCCTGTAATAACATCAACCGATGGTCTTTGAGTTGCAATTATCAAATGCATACCTGCGGCCCTAGCTTTAGCTGCCAACCTACAAATATTATTTTCAACATCTTTTCCACCTCTAGTTAAAATTAAGTCGGCAAATTCATCAATTATTATAATAAAGTAAGGCAGAGAAAAATCCTTAGTTCCTTCGCTATAATATGGTCTAATTTTATCTAAAGACTTTTTATCCAATCGACTACACTTTTGATTAAACCCATCTAAACTTCTAACTCCAAATTCTCTAAGTATAGAGTATCTACGATCCATTTCTTGACAGGCCCAGCGCAAAGCAATTCCTGCTACACTAGCATCAGTAATAACTGGCAATGCCAAATGTGGTAGATTCTCATATGGCATCAACTCTAGTTGTTTGGGGTCAATCAAAATTAATTTCATTTGATTAGGTAGTTTTTTAGCTATCAAAGATATTAAAACAGAGTTTATAAATACTGATTTACCAGAACCAGTAGTCCCTGCAACTAACATATGGGGCATTGCTGACAAATCAACTACAAAAGAATCTCCAAATACATCTCTACCCATTACAATTGGCAAACGATAGGAAGTGTTTTTAAATTCTGTAGAAGATAAAAGCTCTCCTAAACTAATAGTTGTTCTAGGATTTCTAGGTATTTCTATTCCAACTGTAGTTCTTCCAATCATAGGATAGACAATACGAATGGCGGTACCTGAAAGAGCAATACTCAATTCATTTTCAGCACTTATAACTTGAGAGATTTTTACTCCACTACCTAGAGCTAACTCAAAGGTATCAACAACTGGTCCCTTTAATATATTTATAATTTTGCCATCAATCTTAAATTCAGATAATTTTTGCTCTATTATATTTTTTATCTCTTGAAAATAACTATTCTTTACTTCATTTAGTTTTTCTTTACTTGGCTTATTTAAAGAGCTGTGAACTAAATTATAATACTGCTTATCACTACTAGCTTTTGAATTTGATTTTCCAATATTTTTAATACTTTTAATCTTCTCTTTTATAGTGGACTCTTTCTTATCTGTAGGTTCTTCTTTATGAGATGAGGCTTTGCCATTTTCTCCTTTTAGTGCTGACAAAATTTTTAAATGAGAATTTACACTAATTTTATTTTTAACACTAGATACTTTGCTTTTTGTTTTTTGAAATATTGATAAAGATAATGGATCCTTTACATATCTAAATGAAGCAAAAAATTCTTTAACTACAGTAAAAAAATTACCTCTATATGTTCCAAACAAAAATAAAATCATCGCTATAACTCCAAACAGCAGCACAATATTACTAGAAAAATTAGTTTTTATTAAATATAAAATTCCCTCTCCTAGTACATTAGGAGCTAAACAATAAGATAAACATAAACAAGCAATAACTAATGCAAAAACATTTAAGGTATCAGTAATAAATAATCTTTTTGAAAAAATAAAAATATAAAATAAGCAAAAAATAGCAAAAGTAAACAATGTCCATAAACCTGTATAATATTCAACATACATTGCCGCAGAAATAAAATAATAAGAAATAAAACTATAAGATTTATTTGTAGATGTTATTACAAATGCATTATCAGGAATCATATCATCTGGATATAAAGACAAAAAAGAAATTATTGTCAAAATAAACAATAAAAATAGCTCTGTTTTTAATACTTTAGATACAAAGTTTTGCATACTTAATTTTAATAATTATATGGTCTTGCGTATATAGATAAAAATAAATTATGCTAATAAATACTATATAAAAGTAATAGGATATTCCTATAAAAATGATATTGCTGGTTTTGTTTTTTGTAAAAAGAAAAATAGTAACATAAGCTATATTATGCAATGCAGAGCCTGTAATAACAGAAAAGTTCAGTTATATTACAGAAAGATTAACAAGATGTTAATTAAGTAAATGACAAGGATGTTTATATGAAGCACTCAAAATCCATTAATAATGCTATAAAACAACAAGTATTAAGAAATAATTTAATTCAAACTAAACATTTTAAAAAAAGATTAAAGGAAAGAAATATCACAATGGGTGATACTATTAATGTAATTAATGCTGGTAGATTACTAGAAGACAGAAGTGAAGGTGAAAATCGTTATATTATTGAAACTAGAAAATTTAGACTCTCATTGGCAGTAGATAGGGAAACAAAAGAAGTAATTCTCATAACCATTATAAGAAAAAGCTAGGTTATCAATAAAATACCTGAGCTAGTTTGACTGTAATCTGGAATTGACTTAAAGTCAATTTTAGTACATATTGCTTTTTTAACAACACAAAGAAGGACTGAAATGAAGTGTTATAGCTGTAATATTAAACTACATAAAACTATAGAAAAATTTTATAGATACTTAGAATCTGGACTTTCAAACATTTATCTTAAAAATATAGAAATTAAAAAATGCCATAAATGTGGAGAAGAACTAACTTCTATACCCAATATAGAGGGATTACATAATCTTATAGCTACAACTATTGCTCATAAAAAATATAAGCTTCTTCCAGAAGAAATAAGATTTTTAAGAACTCATTTAGGATTTTCTTCAAAAGATTTCGCACAGTTTATAGGAGTAACTCCAGAGACAGTTACTCGTTGGGAAAAAGGCTCTGTTAATATGAAAGATCCTATTGAAAAGCTATTAAGGGTGTTAATTATTGCAAAAGCTGGTCCTTTTAGAAATTATGAAGACTTAAATATGTTTTCTAATAAAAAAATTAAACAAAAAAAAGTATTTACTTTTAAATCTAGCTGGAAAGAAGCTGCTTAATTATAGCTTATTAATATGTATCATAATAAAATTTGAAATTCTTCCGCATCCTACTATATATTCTATGCAACATCAAAATCATCTAAATCCAAAGATATTATTCTTTGTGAAAATACTTTGTGAAATGCCTCTGCCCTATCATGAAACCACTTAAATAATTCATTCCAAGATAACTTATTTTCAAAATCACCATCATTATATTGAATAATACGACTTGCAATTCTATGTGGTAACTCTTCCCATTCAAGTTTTGTCCCTAATTCTGATTCAATAGAGTCTTTTTCTTTTGAAAGTAAGCTAAAAGCTAATTTAGATTCTGATACTCCTATGTACAGTCCAACACCTACGCACTTTGTTCTAGAGTTTAAAGTTAATGATAGATGAAATCCAGATCTACCAACTGAAATATCATACCAATGTTGAGGTCTGGCCTTTCTTAAACTTAAAAATGTATTCTTAGATTTCATAAATTCAATTAAACCTAGCCAAAATTCTCGCTGAAGCAGTTTAGTATCAGTATATTCTCTTTCACTGAAGTTAGCTGTATTTATGTTTCTTGCCCAATCATTTGGTTGAGATACTAAATTAAACTTTGGAGCTGGAAAAGAATCGCCAATTTGCCATAATTCCATTTCTAAACCAAAAAAAGAAACTCCATCATTAGTCATTTCATTTAACCAGTCCAATGTTTTTTTATGTTCTTCACAAATATTTTTTGCAATCCAAACAACAGCAACGGCATCATATCCAGAAGCATATGTTAGTAATTGTCCTAAGTGGTTATGGTTTGTTTTTTCTAGCTGATTTTCTATAACAACAAACTTATTAGAATCAGTATCTTTTGCAAGTATATCAACTTTGAAGCTGCCAACTGACCTTTCCCTACCAATTAATTCAAGATCAATGCGTATTGTCTCACTTAGAAGCTTTAAATTTTCTTCATTTGCTAACCAAGGTGTAAAATCTCTAGCTTCATCTTCCCAGTATTCACGAAGTTCAACAGGTGCTAAATTTCCAAGCTTTTTTACTTTTCCATTAAACATACTTATCTCCACTAGTAATAATACAATATCGGAATACTCAGACATTTCTTAAATGGTATAATAACCAATAATTTCAAATAATTATTTTTTTTAAACACCTAGAACCGCCTATTTCTTATACTAGCATTTTCTTATGTAATAAATATCCAAAATTATATAGTTATCCCTATTTAATTTCAGTTAGTTATATTGACATTAGTACAATTTTGCCAGTTAACTGGTAAAATTGTACCATATATAAATATGATTAAAAGAGAAGCGTTTAATATATTAAAAACACTAGAAAAAGGATACCCTGTAATATCCATAACTGGCCCTAGGCAGTCTGGGAAAACAACTTTAGCTAAATTAGCATTTTCAAACAAGGAGTATGTATCTTTGGAAACTCCGACAAATCTAGATTTTGCCATAAATGATCCCACCTCATTTTTAAAAAAATATCAAAAAGGAGCAATTATAGATGAGGCTCAAAAAGCACCTCTTTTGTTCTCATACCTACAAGAGATAGTAGATAAAAGTAAAATTATGGGACAATTTATATTAACAGGTTCACAACAATTTGGACTTTTATCAAAAATTACTCAATCACTTGCAGGTAGAGTAGGAAATCTTGAACTATTGCCTTTATCTATTTTAGAGCTAGATACACTCTGTTCTGATATTTATCAGCAAATATTTACAGGATTTTATCCATCTATTTACGATAGAGAGCTTAACCCTACAATATGGTATGAAGACTATGTAAAAACATACTTAGAAAGAGATGTAAAAGAATTAATTAATATTAAAGACTTAAGAACATTTAGAAATTTTTTAAAATTATGCGCTGTAAGAAATGGTCAAATCTTAAATATAACAGAGCTTTGTAATGATGCTAATATCAATAGAAAGACTGCTAATTCATGGCTTTCTGTATTAGAACAAAGTTACATTATTCATTTTTTACATCCTTACACAAAAAGCTTTTCAAAAAGAATAGTGAAATCTCCCAAACTATATTTTTATGATTCTGGTCTAGTTTCCTATTTATTAGGAATTAGAAGCAGTAAAGACATCTTCTTAAGTCCTTTTAAAGGAGCATTATTTGAATCCATGATTATATCTGAAATGAAAAAATTCAATATGAATCATAGAAAAGCAATAGATTTTTATTTCTGGAGAGATAATAAAGGTATAGAAATTGATGTAATTTTTGAAACTGCTCAAAAAATTAATTCTATTGAAATAAAATCAAGTTCAACAATACAAAATGATTTTTTTAAAAACTTAAAAAGTTATCAAAGTTATGTGGGTAAAGAACATGGAAATTCATTTTTAATTTATGGTGGGGATCAAATTCAAGATAGAAAAATAGCTAAAGCCATACCCTGGATAAAGATAAGTGAGATTTTTTAATACTATCTAACTTCATAACTACATAGCTATGCATTAAATATAAAATAATACTACTAAAATAGATTACTATAATAAAAAACTTTAATCTTATGACTTAAATTTCCGAAAATATAGTATCTGCCTATCTGGGCCTCTAAAGATTTAGGTGGTATTATTATAATAATTGGAGTAAATAATCATGTGGGATAAATTTATTAAATATATGAAAGATCAGCTTAATAATAAAGAAAAAGACAGTAGTAAAATCAGTATTATTGATTTTATTTTTCGAGGAAAAGGGACCGTCAGAGAACCTTTCATAGACCCTAAAGAAGCGTGGAAAAACAATAAAGATATCAGAGAAAAAATTATTAAAAGCATTCAGAAGAAACAAGAATCTTAAATATAGCACATGGAACTTACTATAAATTCATTGTCATGGGCAGTTCCAGGCTATTTAACTATTTGGTTTTACCATAATATAACCAAACCAAAACAAAATACTCGAACTATAAGTAATTGGGAATATTTAATAAGCGTTGTATTTATAGCAATAATTACTAATTGGCTCATTAATATTCTTAATATAAACCATATAAATAACTACAAAATACTATATCAATCTATTGCAGGAATATTACTTACATTTCTTTATTCTACACTACTATTTTTACTTCCTAAAAAACATGAAGATAGCTTTATTAACTTCTGTATTGAAAACGAGGGTAAAGCTATATTTTTAACTTTAAGCAATAATAAAGTATATATTGGAATATTAGTAGAATTCCCTAAAAATATTCAAAATAAAGATCAAACTATTATGATAATGCCTATTGCGAGTGGATATAGAGGGGAAAAAATAGATGGAGATGTAACATGGAAGACTAGATATTTACAGAATGATGATAATAAATTTATTCAATTAATTATTCCAAAAAGAGAAATTATTACTATATCTTTATGGATTGATGAAGCTGAATTTCAATATATTAGTTAAACAACACAAAATAATATTCAAATATTTCACCCATAACTTTTGTAAACTTGGAAAAACAAGAGGCTACAAATGTAGCCTCGTAATCTATCTTAGCAATAATAGATGAGATTATTTACATACTAACTTAAATATTAATTAAACAAAGTAATAAAATAATTTATAATATACAATTTACCCTATGCACTCAAAATTACACATATATAAATATATTATGCACTGCAATTTATAAACAATTAATAATTAAAGCAAATCAATATGATATTTTCTAAATATCATGCTAAATTACTTTTCTAATAATAAAATCATATTTAGGAGGTAATTAATGAAAATCATCAAAAAACTACTAATAACTAGTTTATTAATTTCTATATTTTCTATTTCATCAGCAAATGCCATGGAAAGATACTTAGCTACTTTTACAGCAACATGGAGCAAGATAACTCATCCATATATGTTTCCAGCAAATCCACATTTTTCTCCACTTGTAGCAGCAACTCATAATAAAAACTTTATGCTGTTTTATCAGGGATCAAAAGCATCAAGAGGTTTAAAAATTGTCGCTGAAACAGGAAATCCAAGAACACTGGTAAGAGAATTAAATAGTAATCAAAATGTAATGCATGTATCTACAGCAATGGGACCATTTAACTCTCCTGGAATGAGCATGGTTTCACTTTTAGCTAGTGAAGGAGCAGAATATGTTTCAATGGTTACAATGATCGCTCCTAGTCCTGACTGGATTGCTGGAGTTAGCAGATACAAATTAAAAGACGCAAATAATAATTGGATTGATAAAAAAATGATTCCTGTATATGCCATTGATGCTGGAACAGATAGCGGAAGAACTTATACATCTGAAGATCTTCCAACAGTTCCACAAGAGAGAGTTAAGTTAATAACTCAAAAACCATTTGTAAATGACAATGGTAAAGTAATTCCCGTTGGTTTTATAATAATTAAAAGAATGTAATTAAATTATGCCTCTCTTGTGATAAATGAGGGAGGTGTGTTTACATTATATTTGGAATAAAACTATAATTATTAATTTTTAATAATTCTTGATAATAAGCTCTGTTAATGCTCCTCTTTTACTTGAATTAGAATTAATAACTCGCCTAGCATGGATTCTCTCAATATTATATTTAAAATAAAGCTTATCAAAAAATGGGTCATTAATATAATTTGAAGGGTCAGAATTACTCATCATTTGCATGATGTTTTCTTTATCAAGATGTTCAAATAATTTTGATAGCCTAATTTGTTCGTCATCATCAAATTGCTCTTTTGAATAGCTCGTAAAATTAGAACTCTTACTAATTGGCCTATAAGGAGGATCATAATAAATAAAAGTATCTTTTGTTATGCAATGTCTTGCCAAAGAGAAATCTCCAAGAGCAATTGTAGTATTTTGTAGTAGCTTACTAGCTACTTTTATTTTATCTTCAAATAATATTGTAGGATTAGCATATCTACCATGGGGAACATTAAAGTGTCCTTTTGAATTAACCCTAAATAAACCGTTAAAACAAGTTCTATTTAAAAATACTGTTTGTGCAGCTCTTTTAGAAATAACATAATTTCTCTTTATTTCTTGTAGTACATCTGACAGCGATTGATTATATTGCTCTCTAATTTTATAAAATAAATCTTTTCTTTTACTATCATTAAGAGATAAATATTTAGATTCTATCTTTGAAAGCTCTTTTATAAGAGCATTAGGGTTTGATTTAATAGTATTATATAAAATAATTAATTCGTGATTTTTATCAAAAAGATAAGAAGATTTTATTTTGTATTGATTAGCTATATCAAAAAAAACTGCTCCTCCACCTATAAATGGTTCAATATAAGTTTTAATTTTATTGTTTTTTAACTCTTTAGGATAATTTTCCCTTAGCACAGGCAGTAGTTGGCCTTTACCTCCAGCCCATTTTAGTATTGGAATACTTTTTTTCACATTAGACTTTTTGTTGGATGAAATAGTTTCTTTTAAACCTATTATTGAATAGCTATTGGAGCGATGTCTTTTATCGGGTAATAATGATTTTGTAGTCATAATATTTACTCCTTTCTTTTAGTTAAGCGGAGGTAAAACAGTCTCTAAAAACTTTGTTCTTGCATAAAAAGCACGACTAGTACTTCCATGACCAGTACCTTTAGTTCTAGGCTGAATATACCTACCCATCTTTCCTGTCAATGAATCAAAACCTTCTTTTTCAATTTTGACACGAACTAATTCATAATCTTCTTTTACTATATTATATGCTTCACCCTCTAATTTTACTTCATTAATAGAATGAATATATGTTGGATCTAAAAAAGTTGCTCCAACTGTTCTGGTAACAATTATAATTCTTTTTAGTTTTACCAGAAGATGACTATCTTCAAATGGGGTTTTTAATACATTTACTGGATCTATCATAGTTACTGCCATTGTTTCTTTATAAGTCAAAGAACCATCTTTTCGCCATTTCAACGGTATGAGTTTTAACTCCCAAGAGCCAAGGTTTGGTTCTCTTGATGAATTAAGAGGTAATCCAAGCTCTCTTTCTAAAATATGTCCTGCCCATCCCTTATTAGCCTTTCCAGTTTTAGAGTTTACTATAGTTACATCTAGATGATTTTTACCTAATTGATGCAAATCACTTCCAACAAGAGAAGATAGCTTTTCTATAGCTTTAACTCTTTCCATATTAATAAGAGACTACTAACTATTTAGTTTGGAGTAAAATAGGTATTTCAAATATGAAATAAAGCTGTTGATAACCCACTAAGTCATAGGATAATTAAAACAAAATTAAGATGTTACTAATGTAGATTCTACCTATCTTTCAATAAGATATTTAGAAAAGACTCTTTGCATTGTCTATAGATATAAATTATTCCTGAAAGAAATATTCTATTTATTGAAACAAAGTTTTATACTACTTATTTCATTAAAGAAAATACAATGATAAACAATAAAAAAACCTTTATTAATAAATATAGAATTGATAAGTTTCTATCTATGCTATCAGAAAATATAAACTATGATGAATATCGAAAAAATTTAGAAGAAAAATTAAAAAGTATAATTTTAAAACAAAAAAATCTAGAATTAGAAAGATTTTTTGAAGATACTTTTTATTTTTTTTCATATAGTGTTGACTCTCTATTAAAAAATGTTGATGAAGATCAAAAACAGATACTAACATGGATATCTTCTGCTATTATTCAAATTCACGATATATTAAGAAGCACTAAAATAAATCAAGAGCTTCTTCTCCTCACATCATCTGTCTCAAACTATAGGATATCAATTGAAATTGAATTTCAGCTAAAATATATTTTTAAAAATGAAAAATCTCAAGAACTAGCAGAGAGATTTTATTTATTCGGTATGTATGAACAACTTAGACATCATAATAAAAAGCTAAAAGAAAATCCTAACTATAAATGCCCTAATACTTTCAAATCAGACGAAACAGCTAAAATATTATACAAAAAATGTCCTGATTGGTTTGATAATTCTAAAATCATTAAATTAAAAAATATTAAAAATTTTTTGAACAAACCAATAGAAAAAATAGCAAGATTTATAGGAGAAGATGAGTATAAAGAATATTTAACTTACAAAAGTTTATCTAAAATTATTCATGCGTCATCAATAAGCCAAAACATTTATAAAGATAATTTAGTTAATAGCTCAGAAAACATCACTATGTTTAATAAGAATACAGTATACCATTGTTTAAGTATAATTAAAATTATCTACAGCCAATTTTCATCTAAAAACTTTGATGAGGAAAGATATTGCAACCTAATAAGTAGAATTATAAAAGTCTAAACAAACCACTATTAAAATTATTAATAACATTACTAATTGTATATTCGTAGTTTGTAATCGTCTATAACTTCCTGTATTATATAGATAAGATACTTAAAGTTATCAAAGTTGATCTTTTCCCAATTAGGCTTAATAACTTTTTCTGCAAATACTTGTTTACCATAATATTTGTTACTATCAAATTTGCTGTCCGGATTAAAGGTTTTTCCTTCTAAAACAGTTTTTTTTGTTTTTTCATCAAAATAGGTTTCAATTGTAGTACTATTTTCATTTGATAATTTTGGAAGCAACACAAAATATACATTGTCAAATAGATATAAAAATTTTTCTTTCGTTTTATTATTATTAATATTTTTACTGAACATTTTTTCTCCTTCTTTATCGTTATCTAACAACATAATAACTGGAAACTTTCTATCTTTATCGGATGTTTTTATTTTAACTTCTTTATATGTATTAATTATGTGATTAAATCCTGAAACTCCTCCCGGATGTAATACTGCTAACATTGATGAAGACATATTAAAAAAATTTAATTTCCAATAAAAGTCATCGTATTCTCTTCTTTCAACTATTTTAGGAAAATTATTAGCTAAGTTTTTTAATGCACTTTTTATATGAATAACATCTGTCTTTCCCTCACATATTATCAAAGGCCTTTCTATTCTATGAAATTTTTCAAAACATATAAATTTTTTAATTACCTTACATATACCTTTAGAATATTTTTTCCCAGAACTTCTTTTTACATGGTATATGTAACTCAACATACCTCTAAGCTGTTCTATATATCCATATATAGGTGTTATCTTTGACCTTTGAGAGATTTCACAAAAATCTCTCTTGTTACCAATAATGAAATATCCTTTCTTAAGCAAAGAGTCACTCATTGCTCTAACCTTTCTATAGTATGCACTAGGAATATTTACTTTTTTGTTTACAACTAAACCTGTAACTTTTTGCCGATTTACACGATACTGCATTGATACTTTTCTAGGGTTTATTTCAAATCCAGAAAACTCAATAATCTTAAATAAGTCTAGACTAGGTTTCCAAGTATGATGTTCTCTAGTTGCAATTTCCTTAGGAAATTCTTTTTTATTTGTTGAAAAAGTTATATCATCTGCATATCTAGAGTATGAACAACCTGTCTTTTTAGCCAATCGCAAAAGATGAATATCTAATATATGTCCTATAAGATTTGAAATAATTGGTGAACTTGGAGAACCTTGTGGTAATTCATTATTATGACATACAATTTGAGCAATAATAGTCGCAACTCTATCATTAAGACTAAAATTTCTATCGTTTATAAAGTAACCTCTAACTCTTCCAAAGTTAATTGATGGGAAAAAATCTTTTAAATCTATATTAAAAACATATTGTTTTTTAAGATGCATTTGAGCATTTGTAATTATTGAATACTTTTTTCTAAATCCATGTGAAAGAGTGTTTCTAAAAAGCTCTTCAAAACAATCTTCCATTAGCTCCGATACTCTAGACTGCAAATGTTTTAGTTTTTCTTGTGGAGCTTTTATTATCCTAAATTGACCATTAGATTTTAAAATATTAAATTCAGTATATTTTTCATTTTCAGGAATTTTATAGAGGATATAAGACATACCACTAGGAGTATATCCAAGTAAACTAGCAAGATCGCCAAGGCTTCTAGATAATCTAAGTTTTTGAATTTTATCCTGAACAATTGTAGTAGATTTCATGTTAATTATAAAAGCTTGCAGATACTCCTATGCGAAAAGCCTTACCATTGAGACGGTAATAAAAGATTCAAAGCGTATAAACCAGCACAAAACTCGGTTTAACATTGGTTTCCCATGTTGAGAAGCTCAACAATAAAATCTATCTGCAAGCAAGTTCTTACTATCACTACTATTATATAATTGCAATTATAAGTAACATAGAATGGCTATATGCATATAACATAAATTATGTCTAATATAATCAAGGATAAAATTATTTGTAATATATAAATATGTCCATTAAATAAAAAAATGTTGCTAGCAAATTCAAAATAAAATTTTTAATTATATAGAATTTAAATTTACGACTAAATCAATAATAATTATTTTACAACTTCAGGAAAAACTCCCAATATAAGCACTGGTATATCTATATTAGAAGTCCCTCTTTTTTCTAAATCCCAAACAAATTGCTCAAAGTACGATACGCCTGAAGACATATTATCAGCCATTCCCTTAACAGGAACGACTTCTATTCCTGCACTAATAACGCCAAGATTGCTAAAAATAGTCATTTTTGCACATACATTGTAAACCATAAAAGCATACTTACCAAATTGAATTTCTACTCCTAATTTGTTTTTTACAAAATCCATATCTCTAAAAGCCCCACTGTTTAAAGGTTTAGGAGAATATTCATTTGTGTAGTAATTAGTTGGATAATCACATTTTTCTCTATGAGATACCCATCCTTTTTTAAAAAAGCCATTTTTGAATTTATCATTTAAGGAAGCAGGACTATACAGAAGCTTTCCTTTCATAGTCTTTTCCTTACTGACTTTATCAAAGCATTTTGATGCATCTACATAATTGATAACATTATAAACTTCTGCTAGTTGGTCAGGAAAGTTTTTAGTTATATAATCCTTTCCATTATTTAAACTATATTCAGCGGCAATAATCATTAAATCCATTCCTTAGGAATCTGAGAAACCTTTTCCTTGCCACTAGGAACATGAATTGGTTTTCCTAATGGACGAATTTTTAAGTTTCCAGAACAAAAATTTTTAATACGCTCTCTAGCAATCTTTGAATAATTAGAATCCTTATCCACAGAAATTCCTATTCTATCGTGTTTAACAGAAGCAATTAATGTTGATCCAACTCCTCCAAAAGGATCAAGAACCCAGTCATTTTTATCAGTAAAAGCCAAAACACAACGCTCTATAAGCTCTATAGGAAATTGACATGGGTGAATTGTTTTTTCTGGGTGGTTAGACTTTACATTAGGAATATCAATAACTCCTAAATCAAATTCATTTTGCATTAACTCCCAATAATCTGAGGGATTTTTTCCTTTAGGATTTCCACTTAAAAGTCCTTTTTTGTTTCCTTTAAAATGTCTTTTTCCAGGATATTTTGATGGAACTCTAATATTATCAAGATTGAATGTATAATCATCTGATTTAGTAAACCATAATAAAGTTTCATATCTTCCTGATAAACGCTTGCTAGCATGAAGACCATGGTTAAAATGCCAAATTATTCTGTTTCGTAATTTCAAATTTAACTTTTTAAATATTGGATAGAAAAAGATATCCAAAGGGAAAACCTCTCCTTTATCAACAAAGTTTCCAACTTGCCAACAAAAACTTCCTTTGGGATGTAATAGACTTGCTAGTTTAGAAATAATTTCTTCTTGCCAACATATATAGGTATCTAAATCCTGTTTTTTTTCATAAACTTTTCCAATATTATAAGGAGGTGATGAAATAATTAACTTAAAAAAATTCTTTGGAAGTTCTTTTGAAAACTTTAAAATATCTTTCGTAATTATAGCACTATTTTTTTTATTAAACTCACTACAAACAGTTAACTTCTTTTCAAAAATATTTAATTGCATCTTATCCCTCTTTATTTTTTAATCATATTAATTACAATTTTTACTTAATTTATATATTAATCAGTATTTTGAGCAGCACCCTTTCCACATAATCCCAAGAAAAAATGATATTGCAAATATGAAATTCAAAAATGATGTAATACTAAAAAATAAATGACTTATGCCAAATTAAAAGGTTTATTTTGCGGTGTCCAAAAAGTTAATTTACACAACAGTTGACTTCTACAATAAAACTACTTAACTAGTAATCTAAAGATATGCTGTCTAATTAACTGGAAGTTATTGTCTTAGTAATTAAGATAATAACCAGTAGCTTAAGATAAATAAATTAGGAAATAGGGTAAAAAATGAAAATAAGTAAAATACAAAAGATACAAAAGTTTAAATTTATAAGTATGATTAGTAAAAGGCTTATTGAAATGGGTCGTATTGAAGCAGAAACTTTCATTCAAGTTTATACTAATTTTGAAAAAACTGAAGAAAATTATAATTACTTAGACAACTATAATTATGGAGAACAAATTATAGAGCTTGTCAGAACATTGAGTGAACAAACTATTATTGAAATGTATACCGACTTATTTCCAGAAGAATCAAAAAAAGATATCCAAGAA
This sequence comes from Bacteriovoracaceae bacterium, assembly GCA_965243505.1. GTDB lineage: Bacteria > Bdellovibrionota > Bacteriovoracia > Bacteriovoracales > Bacteriovoracaceae > CBDEVA01. Next base: position 256,449 of record CBDEVA010000007.1, read on the forward strand.
TATCCTAATGTTGAGGAGTTAGATTTGGGAAGAAAAGATTTAGTATTATTTTTAAGTCATTCTCATAAAGATGTAGATATGGTTATGAAAATAAAGGAGCAATTAGAAAAAACATCTTGGATTTACTGTTTTGTAGCTCATAAAGATATTGAACCAACAAAAAAGTGGCTAGAGGAAATTAACAAATACTTGAGAGGTTGTCATGCATTCGTTCCGTTTCTTTCAGAAAACTTTAAAAAGTCTAATTGGTGTGAACAAGAAGTAGGCTTTGCTGAAAGTAGAAATATTCCTGTAATTCCAATAAAAATAAATGTTAATCCTTATGGTTTTATACAAGAGTATCAAGCTTTGTCATTAGAGAAAGGTGATTCTTATGTAGATTTAGCTGAAAAAATTGAAAGTGTTATTTTGAACAAAGATTCTATACTATCAAGTATAGCACAAGAAAAAATGAAGCAAGGTTTGGATAATTTAAAAAGAGGATTTCTCTATTCTACTAACAAAACGGTTGCAAAAACTATATTAGGACAACTTCTTTCTTTTAAAAAAGGACAAATCCCAGAAAGCTACATCGCTGAAATTAATGAAAGATGGAGGCAAAACCACAAAATCAAAGAAATAGAAAATATAAACAGCTTTATGGAAAAATTCTCTGGAAAATATATCCTTAAAAAAGATAAAATCAATAGATTAATAGAAAACAAACCCATGCAATAAAATGGTTATAATCTTACAAAAAGTAATGAATAGTATTAGATTATCCTTTAGATGTTGTTAGCCTTAGTTGTTGTATGTAATGGTGGAGATGACAAGATTCGAACTTGCGACCCCCTGCGTGCAAAGCAGGTGCTCTCCCAACTGAGCTACACCCCCATTATTTTCCATGACGTTTTTTATCTTTAATATATATAAAAGTTTTTAAAACAAAAAGACAAACAAGTAGTACTCCTACTAACGACCATGTAGGCAATGTTAGATGATCTTCTTTATAAGTTCTTTGAACTTTTGAATCAACAAGTGATGACTTTTTTGCTTCCATAAAAACCTCTATCTATAAACTGAATCTAATATTACCATAACGGCAAATATTGCAGCGGTTATGGGAATTGCAGCAATAAACTTTAACCATCTACTCTCCTCATTTAAATGCATATAAAAGTATGCTACACAAAATGCCTTAGCAACAGCCAAAAGTGTTAAGCTAGTGGCCTTTATTGCATAGGAGACATTTTTTAAACCAGGGATGGCAAGCTCAAGCACAGTTAAAACTGCCAATATTATAAATATAATTATATATAACTTGGTATGACCTTTATAAGTATTGGTACTCATAATTAAATCCTCTTAATGTCTGATTGATAATGCTTTTTATTTACAAGTAATCCTACATCAATCATTAATTTATTAACACTTTCTTTATCAAGTGAATAATACCCTCGAACATCTCCATCATAATCAACTAGAACAATTTTTTGAGAATGGGCAATATCAATAATATCATCACTATTTTTAGTTTTATCTCCCATGGCAACTCTAAAGCCATTGTTTAAAAGATTTTTTATCTCTTTAATATCTCCAGTTAAGAATGTCCAAATGTAGGGATTTGCCCCAGCATCTCTGGCATATTTGAATAAAACCTCAGGAGTATCATTTGTCGGATCAACGCTGAAGCTAACAAGAGCTATCTTATCACCTAGCCCTCGAACTCTCTTTTGAATTTTTTTCATATCAGCGGTAATTTTAGGACACACAGAAGGACAAGATGTGAAGATAAATGATGCTAAATAAACTCGACCTTTTAAATTAGAACTACCAAAGAATTTATTATTTTCATTAACTAATTTAAATTCAGGAATTTTAAAATATTTCGCAGGAGGATTGGGCAGCTCTCTATTGATTGATCTAATTAAAGGGTAGGAAAATAATAAAATTAAAGATATGGTCCAAAACCATGGGTTTCTAACAATCCTTTCAATAAAAAATTCTTTTCTAATATATATACTTTTGGTTGCCATAATTTATTGATTCTTTAATTTTGCCATTAACTCCTTTCTTTTAGGAGTATCCTTTAAATCCATTAAATATTTTATATAATATGCTACTTCCCAAATTTGATGATCTTCAATAGTTCCCTTCCATGCCGGCATAGTAGTTCCTCCAATTCCAGCAGCAATTCGCAAGTATAACTCTTCGACGGTGCTAGCAGACCTGACTCTATCCCAAGTAAAATCTGGAGGAATTGTTAAATACTCATGTTCAGATTCAGCCGGTTTGGTCTTATATAAATTGTCCTCAAATTCAACTATTGTCTCTCCATTTATCTTTTTATTAATACTCGATAGCTCTTTTTTTGTTACATAGGCAGGATGACAACTTTGGCAATTGGCTACGGCATGGTAAACCTCTTTTCCTTTTTTTATTGCTACACCTTTATAGACCATTCCATAAGGATCTTTTGCGGAAACAATTTTTTCTCCAAGCTTTTTATCCTTTCCAATCCACACATCAGGGGCAAAGGTCTTAATATATTGCCAAACTGCATGCATTTGTTTTTTACTCATATCCCAAGGAAGCATAGCAGTTCCCTTAAGACCATGTTTTAGAGTTTTATAGACGGATTCATCATGGGGAAGATCTCCCGATGCCACATCTCCAAACTTTATAAGACCACTTTTAAAATTTCTCGGAGGGACTCTCATGCCTTTAGAGGAAACTCCTTTTCCATCACCGTTGACTCCATGACAGGGCATACAATACTCCAAGTAAATTCTCTTTCCCTTATTTAAAGTTTCAGCTTGAATATACTTATTACCAGCTACAAACACACCCTCTTTGAATTCATCTTTAATACAAGAAGAAGAGATAAGAACAATTAATAAAGTCAATAATTTTAAAAAATTCATAAAACTATAAAACAAAAACCGTAAAATAAATTAATAACCATATAATACAAAGAAAATGCCAAAATTTAGCCACATTCTTAAAAAATAATGTATATTTTTTGACATTAACATTTAACTTAAAAAGTGGGAGCACCCATAACAAAAGTAAAAGCCCAAAAGCAATATGGATGGCATGAACCCATGTAAAAGTATAAACAATAGAAGTAAAAATATTAGTTCCTGCCATAAGTCCTAAAGATTTAAGATACATCCAGTATTTAAACTGAATAATTGCAAATAAAATTCCTGAAAAAAAACATAAAAAAAGAAGTGTTCTTCTTTTTAAAATACTTGCCGATAAAAGGACATTGTTTAATATGGTATAGACAATACTTCCTAAAACCAAAACAATTGTAGCAATTGTTGGCAAAAAGATAGAAATATTTAATAGATTAACTGCCGATTGCCAAGAAGAAGATGTAAATCTAAAAACAGCATATACAAAAAATAGTGTTAAAAAGAGCATTGCAAAGGAAATTATTGCAATATAAATAGCGACATCTGAGGATTTTCTTTTATCACTTGTAATTAAAGTACTAGATAAACTACTCATTATTTTACAAGCTCCTCTGTTTGATATTGAAAGTCTTTACTTCCGGTGAGCTTTGGATTGCCTAATTCATGGGGGCCACATCTAACTGTAGGAATTTCTTTAAAGTTATAATGAGGTGCAGGTGATGGAATTGTCCATTCAAGAGTTCCCACTTGCCAAGGATTATCACTGGCATCTTCTTTTTTGAAAAATAGAGCATAGATAAAGTTAACTAAAAATATAAATTGAGCTAATCCTAAAATTAAAGCAAAAATGGTAATAGCTGTATTTATAGGAATTAATCTTTTTAGAAAATCATAGACAAATGGATTATAAATTCTTCTATGCATACCTGCGTATCCAGCCACCATCATCAACATAAATACTCCATTTAGTCCTACCATAGTTAGCCAAAAGTGAACCTTGGCCCAAAATTCATTTAACATCTTTCCAAACATCTTAGGCATCCAATAATGAATACCGGCAAAGCCTCCTAAAAATACCGAAGCTGCCATGGTGTAGTGAAAATGTCCCACAACAAAGTATGTATCATGAAGATAAATGTCAGTTGTAACCGTGGCAAGATAAAGACCTGTCAGACCTCCTAAACCAAACACAAAGACAACTCCCATAGAATAAAGCATCGGTGAGGTAAATCTAATAGATCCTCTCCAAAGAGTTCCTAACCAATTGGCAAAAAATATTGAAGATGGAATAGATATAGTCATAGTTAATGTCATAAATGTCTGAGTCAAAAGAGGACTCATTTGAGTAGTAAACATATGATGTCCATAGACAAGCATTGATAAAACTGTAATAGAAGTCATAGCAAGTGCTGTAGCTTTAGCAGCAAATGCTGGCTTTCTTGAAAAGAAAGAAAGCATATCAGATACAATACCCCATGCCGGAAGAATTAAAATGTAGACCTCTGGGTGTCCAAAAATCCAAAAGGCATGTTGAAACAACATGGGATCTCCACTACCACTTGTTGCTGCAGCTCCTGCTAAAAAGAATGTTGTTCCAAACACTCTGTCAAAAATTAATAAAAGAAGTCCCGCTCCTAATACTGGTAGAAAAATGGCATTTAAAATTGAAGTTAAAAGTAATCCCCAAATAGAAAGAGGCATATCAAAGTACCCCATCCCTGGGGCACGCAAAGTTATAATAGTTGTAATATAATTAATTGCTCCCATAGTAGAGCTTATCCCCAATAAAAATAGAGATAATGTCCAAAGAGTTTGTCCAGCTCCAGGACTACCCATAAGTAGACTCAAAGTAGGATAAGCAGTCCACCCAGATGGAGCAGCTCCAAGTGGAACAAATAAAGAGGCAAGCATTACTATCCCTGCTACCATGGCAACCCAAACAGAGAGCATATTTAATGTTGGAAATGCCATATCCCTTGCCCCAAGTAAAAGAGGAATACAAAAGTTTCCAAAGGCACCAATTAATATGGGAGTAATGGCAAAAAATATCATAATAGTTCCATGCATGGTAAATAGCATGGCGTAGGTATCTGGAGGAATAACTCCATCGGTATCTGGAAATAAGCACTTTCCTATTATGGGAAAAGCTTCAGTGGGATAGGCCAGACTCCAACGAATCATCATCGCCATAAGTCCACCTACGGCAAGAAAAAATAATCCATAAAATAAGAATTGCTTAGCTATAACTTTATGATCAAAAGAAAAAACATACTTTGATAAAAAAGTTTTTGGTTCGGGATGAATGTGTTGCTCAAAAAATGCCATAACTTATATCCTATTTATTCTGCAGAATCTGCTACCTTCCATTTCCAACCCCAGTAAAGGTCTAAATTACTAGGATCTTTTCTATTTTCTGCTTTCTCTTGTGCTTCCTGTAACCACTCATTGTAATCGCTCTCAGTATATACCGTTAACTTTGCTTGCATACGATAGTGAAAAGTTCCACACATTTCAGCACAAGCAATATCATAAACTCCCGTTCTATTTAATTTATACCAAAGCCTAGTTATTCTTCCAGGAATAGCATCAACTTTAGTTCTAGTATTTGGAAAATAAAGGGAGTGAATTACATCTTTGGAAATTATCTGAAAGACAACTTTTTTATTAATAGGTAATCTCAAATCATTTAATGTAACAACATCATCATCAGTATTAAAAGTACCATCAGCTCCAGCGTAGCGAAAATGCCACGCCCATTGCTGGGCCATAACTTCTACTGCCACAATATCTTCGCTTTCATCAGGCCAATTTATAAATTCATTTAAATAATCATTATTGGACATTCTAACTATATTAAGATCTATAGATAAAAAAACAGCAACACCGATAATAGTAACAACTATAATATGAGGTTTTTTATTTCCATAGGTATAATAAGGTTTAGGATGACGTTTACTGCTATATAAAAATGCAAAACCAAATAATCCTAAACATAAAAGTATAAAGAAAAATATATTTAAAAATGTAGTATAGTTAAATAACCAATCTATTAAACCACCATTTTCAGATATAATCACTTCTGGAGAGATCATCTCTGAGAAGCTATATTTTTTATTAGTTAAAGCTGCAGATAAAACCATTACTTAAATATACTACATCAATTACTTGATTTTATTAACTTATAACTTAAAAACAATCATAAAGCATAGTAAAATTGGCAAATAAAGGATAGTTCCATAAAAGCATTTTCTGGCCCACTCCCTAACCTGCTCTAATTTAATAAAGAATCCCATAATAAATATTGAGATAAATACTACTCCCAGTATAGCAACGCACAGAATATATAGATGATTAAAATGCGTAAGTAATAGTGGGGTAATACTTAAAATAACTAAAAATAGCGAAGATAAAAGCATTAATACCTTTGTATACATAAATCCTTTACTTGAGGGATAAATTTTAACTCCCGCATTAATATAATCTCTTGAATGGTATAGAGAGATTGATAAAAAATGAGGAATTTGCCAAATAAACAACAAAAAAAATAATATCCATGACATAGCGTCAATAGAACTAGTAACTGATGTCCATCCCATAACTGGAGGAATTGCTCCAGAGACTGCTCCAATATATAAAGATAGTTCACTCTTAATTTTCATAGGAGTATATGCAATTAAATAAATTATCGCCGAGACCAATCCCAAAACACCTGTTTTGATATTGACTAAAAAAAAGCAAAGAGGAATTGAAACTGAAAATAAAAATATACCAAACATCAAAGCAACTTCTTTTGATAATTTGCCAGATGGCAATACTCTTGACTTAGTTCTATTCATCATTGCATCAACTTTTATCTCCATAAAACAATTCAAAGCACAAGCTCCCATAACGATCATTAAAACCAAGACAAACGAAATAGCTAATTTAGATAAATCAATGCTAGCTGGTGCCATAAGAGCTCCAGCAATAAAAGTGATCATAACCAAAATTGAAAGCCTAGGTTTTGTCAGTTCAATTATATTTAATAATAAACTGCTATTTTTATTATTTGATTTAAAATAAGAGAATAAATTAAGCTCTAAAGACACTTTAAACAAAGAAGCAAATAAAATAGCTGCTACTGCTAAATGTAAAGTTGTAGGTATAATTGATAGTCCTGTGGCGACTGTATACATACCTAAAATCACTTGAAAGATAACTGATATAATTGATACCAAAAAATAAAAGATAATTTTTTTAGAATATTTATTCTTTACAGCTACATAAATCCCATAAATAGAAAAGAAAATAATAAATAAAGTCACAACCACTGCAAAAAATCTATGAAGCATGTGTAGTTGTCCCATAGAGGATAAAGATTGCCAAAAAGAGCTTTCCCAACTATTTACATCAAAACACTTAATAACATTTTTCCATCCTGTTCCACAGGAGAGACCAGCACCTGAATGCCTAATAAATGCACCTAAAATCATTTGTAGATACAAAAGGATTAAACTAGAAAAAATTCCTGGTAATAAAATACTATTTTTAACTTTAATAATTTTATTATTTGAAATTTTATGATGAAAATAAATAAGTAATCCAAAAAAAATAGTAGCAAATGATAAGTGAGCTGTAGATATTTCTGTAGGTAATTTATATATAACTGTAATTCCACCCAAGATTCCCTGAAAAATAACTAAAAATAACAAAGTCATTGAAATCCATCTAAATGGTTTGTATTTAGAGTTTCTAAAAACAATAAAATTCAAACAAATGGTTAAAATTCCTACAAAAGATGCCAGCAGGCGATGACTATGTTCAATTAACACGCCTCCCACCATCTCTGGAAATAATTGTCCATGGCATAATGGCCAATCAGGACAAGCAAGGCTAGAGCCTGTATTATGAACAATTCCCCCTAAAACTAACAACAAGAAAGTAAATATTATGGTAATAATTGATAAATTTTTTAGGCCCATCTTATTGTCTAACTACTAAGTATGATTTATACACAGTCTTAACAAATACGGCAACAAAAAGCATGAAAGACAACAATATTAACTATAAAGATTACCTAGGGCTAGAAAAAGTACTAAACGCTCAAAATACTATAAGTAGTTCTCATGATGAAACTTTATTTATTATTGTTCACCAAGTATTTGAACTATGGTTTAAACAAATCATTCACGAAATAGATTCCATTATTAAATATTTTAAAATGGATTCAATTCCCGATAAAGAATTTCTAAAAATAAACTCTAGGATAAATAGAGTAGAAAAAATTCTTTCAACATTCACATCATATATAGATATTCTTGAAACTATGTCCTCACTAGATTTTTTAGAATTTAGAGATATGTTAGGCTCTGCTTCAGGATTTCAAAGTATACAATTTAGAGAACTAGAAATAAAGCTCGGACTTACTTCAAAAGACAGGCCTGATATTGAAAATAAGTTTTTCAACAAAATGCTACAAAAACAGCAAATAGAACATTTAAATAATCTAGAGAAACAAGAATCTTTAATAAAACTAATAGAAAAGTGGCTAAATAGAATGCCATTTACCAAAGATAATAATTTTAATTTTCTAGAAGAATATAAAAAATCTATAGATATGTTTGCACAAGAAAACAACCTACCAGAAGACAACAAAAATATTCTCTATAAAGTGTTTGATGAAAAATATCATAAAGATAATGGTAAGCTGTCAAAATCTGCTAAATTAAATGCATTGTTTATATTTCTATATAGAAATGAACCTATATTATCCTCTCCATATCAGTTTTTAATATCTCTAATGAACTTTGAAGAGGTGTTTTCCATTTGGAGACACCGCCATGCCATGATGGCACATAGAATGCTAGGAACGAAAATAGGAACTGGTGGTTCTTCTGGTTATCACTATTTAAATAAAGTTGCTAATGAAAGAAAATTTTTTCAAGACTTATTTGAAATAACTACATTTATTATCCCTGAAAAATTCATTCCAACACTTCCTGATAATATTAAAAATAAATTAAATTTTTTCTTTAAATAGGATACTTATAAGTTTCTAAAGAAACATTTTTAGATTTTATATAAGAAAAATATTTATCCTCTATTAATTTCTTTGCAAGATTTAAATCTACTTGTTCTTCATTATCTATACTAGATATTAATTCATTTAGAATATCATTTTGTATTTTTCCCGCTTCATAAGCAATAGAGTATGGTATTAATGTATAAGCAACCATAGCATAACGAGATCGATAGATATTAGAAAAATTTCTCTCAATAATAGATTCGACTCTTTTTTTAAGAATAAATTTCTTATCTCCTACTGATTCACTCATTTCTATAAAGTTTTCCAATGACATTTTAGCAATAGCATCAGTATTTAATTTTCTAATTTTATTAAATTGTTCAAAAACTTCTTCCCAGTTATAATTGCTTTTATCCAAAATATCTAAAAGAGAAACACAATCTTCAAACCCACAATTCATCCCTTGTCCAAAAAATGGAACTATAGCATGAGCAGAATCTCCCATTAAAAGAACATCTCCCTTATAATTCCAAGGGTTACAATTTATTGTCCCCATAGTTCCCTTAGGGTTTTCTAAAAAATTACATTTATAATTTGGCATTAAAAGGGTAGTATCCTTAAAATCTTTATTAAACATAAATTCTACATCTTCTTGTTTTTTTAATTTTTCAAAAGAATAGTAGTTATCCGATTCATTTGGTAGATATATAGTCATAGTAAAGCTACCATCTAAATTAGGCAGTGCCATTAACATATGTGTGCCCCTTGGCCAGATATGAATAGCATTTTTCTCTATAGGATAATCTCCATTTATATCTGCTGGCATGAGAATTTCTTTATACGAATGACTAAGTAAATTTATATTATTTTTATCATCACAATTAAAATATTTCATTAAAGATTTGCGGATAGGAGAACTCACTCCATCACAACCAATGAGCTTATCAAAAGCAATCTCTTTTGTGCCTTCAACAATAGCTTTTTTATTATCTAAATCTACAGAAGTAATTTCATGGTTAAAATAAAACTCAACTCCTGCATTTTCAGCATGATCAATAAGTATTTGATTTAATTTTTTTCTAGATACAGAAAAGTTATATTCATTTTTATCTTTTCCATAAGGTTGATATGTTAGATTTCCCTCTTTTGAATGAATTACTCTTCCATAAACGGCAACAGTAGATTTAATTATATCTTTTGCAATTTTAGCTCTATCTAATGCATTCACTGCCCTAGACATCATCGCCAAATTAATTGATCTTCCCGAATCTTTAGATGCTTTTCTAATATCTGATAGTTTTTCATAAATAGATACCCTAAATCCCTTTTTCTTCAATAATAATCCTAGAAGAGATCCTACTAATCCTGCTCCACTTATAGTTATATGTTGATTTTTTTTATTCATCTAATGCTGATTTAATAATTTCTACAAAATTAAAAACATCTTTATAAGAATTATATAATGCAATAGGGGTAACTCTTAAAATATCATAAGGAGTTTTTCTCAAGTCAACAATAATCTTATTTTCATTTAATCTCTTTAATACCTTTTCTGCTAAGACATTAACCTTTATTGAAAGCATACTACCTCTTCTTTTGGGAGTTATGATATCGTAAAAATCTTTGCAATTTTCATTTAATAAAAATTCCAAATAAGAAGTTATTTTCTCTGACTTTTTTACTATTTCAGGCATAGTAGCTTCCTGAAAAATTTCCATTGAACCTCTTAAAGATGCCAATTGAAAAATAGGGGGATTACTCAATTGCCAAGCCTCTACAGTCTCAATGGGGTTAAAAGTTTGTTTCATTAAAAATCTTTCTTTTTTATTTGTTCCCCACCATCCTTGAAAACGAGAAATTTCTTTATTTAGGTGATTTTGATGAATAAATGCTCCACCAATTCCTCCTGGGCCTGAATTTAAATATTTATAAGTACACCAAACGGCAAAATCGACATTCCAATCATGAAGTTTTGTATAAACATTACCAGCACCATGAGCTAAATCAAAGCCAACAATTGCCCCATACTTATGTCCTCTTTTAACTATAGACTCTATATCAAAGTATTGACCTGTAAAATAATTAACATTTCCAAGTATAATCAATGCTAAACTCTCTCCTAGATCATCTATCTGCTGTAGAATATTCTCATCGTCAATTGTATCTTTGTTTAATTCTGGTTTTAATTCTATAATGGCATCTTTTGGATCAAATCCATGAAATCTAACTTGGGACTCAAGTGCATATCTGTCAGAAGGAAAAATTGTATTTTCAATTAAAATCTTAAATTTATCTTTAGTAGGTTTATAAAAACTAACTAACATTAAATGAAGATTAACCGTCAAAGAATTCATGGCCACAACTTCACTTTCTTTTGCACCTAAGATATGAGCAAAACCACTAGTAATGTGTTCATGATATGATATCCAATGAGGATCAGCAATTGAATGACCTAATACTCCGCAAGTTGACCACATTTCTAATTCTTTATTAACAAGCTGTTTAGATCTTTTAGGCATTAATCCTAATGAATGCCCTGCAAAATAAGTACAAGATGTACTAGGCGGATCTCCTATAGTTGGAAAACAAAACTCTTTAGAAAAATTATGTAAAGGATCTTCTTTATCTAATCTTTTGGCGGCATCTAAACTATTATCAACTTTTTTATACATATTATTTCTCTACTTTTAATTCAATATCTTTCATATTATCTACTTTCAAGGATATTATCATATCTTCTTTTAAATCAATTGCAGGTGTAGCTGCTCCTGCTAAAACGATAGTACCTTCTTCTATAAATTTATCTCTCTCTGAAAGTAATTTACAAAGCTCTATAACTGAATTAACTGGATCACCTGATATAGCAGATGAATTTCCTTCTCTAGCTAGCTCCCCATTAACAAACATCTTCATGCTAAGATTATTTAAATTAATATTGAAAAAATTTTCAAATCTTTCTCCTAAAACAAAAAAAGCAGAAGAAGAATTATCAGAAATTACATCTTCCATAGAAAAGTATTTAAACTGTTTGTATCTAGAATCTAAAATCTCCATACATGGATAAACATGAGAGCAAGCATTTAAAACTTGCTCTTTTGTAACTGGATACCTCAGTTTATCTTTTATAAAAAAAGCTATTTCTGGTTCTATTTTAGGGTGAATTGTTCCTTTTAAACTAAAACTTTTTTCTACTTTCATTTTATCAGTTAAAAATCCATATAGTGGGCTGTCTAAACCCATTTGTTGACGCTTAGCTTCTGAAGTAAGCCCCATCTTTATTCCAATTACTTTTTCTCCATGACTCTTTCTAATATTTATTCCATGTTCCTGTATTAGATAGGCATCACTTCTTAAGAAATTACTAACTTTTGAACTAATCTGGTCTATGGGATTTGAATTTAATCTAGATTCTGTTAGTAAATTAGCAAAATTATCTATTTCACTTTGGTTCATTGCTCATACCTATGGTATATGAAATATAAATATCTAGGAGCATTATGACAAGCTTAGATAATGTAGAATACTTTGATATAACACCTACTATATGTGAAGATACAGCTGTATTTCCTGGAGATGTGGCCTTTAAAAGAAATATATCTCTATCATTTAAAAACAATGATAATATTCTTTTATCTAGCATAAGTTCAACTTTGCACATCGGAGCTCATGCTGACTCTACAAATCATTATCATAAAGATGGGCAGGGAATTGATAAGAGAAAATTACACTACTATATGGGCAGTGTTCAAGTTATTGATATCAATATAAATAAGGGAAAAAGAATTAAAATATCAGATATTAAAAAAGATATCATTGCCCCTAGAGTACTATTTAAAACCAAGTCTTTTGAAGACCCAAATAAATGGAATAATGATTTTAATTCTCTATCTGAGGAATTAATAGAGTATCTGGCAGAAAAAAATGTAATATTAGTGGGAATTGATACTCCCTCAGTAGATCCTCATGATGACAAAGAACTGATAAGTCATAATTGTATTTACAAAAATAATATGGCCATTTTAGAGGGAATTGTATTAGATGAAGTTAATGAAGGGGTATATCAATTAATAGCTCTGCCTCTTAAAATTAAAAATGCTGATGCTGGTCCAGTGCGAGCAATTTTAATAAAATAGTTATGATAAAAATAAAAAATTATATAAATGGAGAATTAATAGAACCTATATCAGGAAATTATCTTGATAATGTAAATCCTGCTACCGGAAAAATTTATTCCTATGTTGCAGATTCAGATGCACAAGATGTAAAGCTTGCTATAAAGGCAGCCAGTGATGCCTTTACATCTTGGAGTACAACTTCAACAGAAGAAAGAAGTAATATAATAAGAAAGATTGCAAACAAAATTAAAGAAAACTTTGACTATCTGGCTGAAGCTGAATGTATCGATAATGGTAAACCAATTTCTTTAACCAAAACTGTAGATATTCCCAGAGCATATAAAAATCTTGAATTTTTTGCCGATGGAATAACTCACTTTTCAAGTGATTGTTTTGTAACTGATGATAAAGCAATAAACTATGTAACTAGAAAACCATTAGGTGTAGTGGTTACAATATCCCCATGGAATCTTCCTATCTACCTTTTAACATGGAAGATTGCTCCTGCTTTAATAACGGGAAATACTGTTATAGCAAAGCCATCAGAAGTTACTCCTATGACTGCTTATATATTAAGTGAACTTTGTATAGAAGCAGGACTCCCTAAAGGAGTTTTAAATATTATTCATGGAAAAGGAGAAAAACTAGGAGAAACCCTTTCAACATCCAAAGAAATAAAAGCTGTTTCCTTTACAGGTAGTACTAAAACGGGAAGGACAATCTCCAAATTGGCCAGTGAACACTTTAAGAAAATCTCTCTTGAAATGGGAGGGAAAAATGCAACTATTGTTTTTGACGATTGTGATTTTAAAAAGACAATCAATGTGGCAATACAAGCAAGCTTTGCCAACCAAGGTCAGATATGTCTATGTGGTTCTAGAATATTTGTTCAAGAAAATATTTATGAAAAATTTAAAAATGAATTTATAAAGAATGCTTCAAAGTTAAAAATAGGAAATCCTCTAAATACTGAAACCCAGCAAGGAGCAGTTGTTTCTAAAGAGCATTATAATAAAATTATATCTTATATAAAATTAGCAAAAGAACAAGGTGGTACCTTACTATTGGGTGGTGAAGCCATGAAATTAACTGGAGAAAATAAAGATGGATTTTTTATTAAACCGACACTATTTGAGAATATTCCCTATGATTCTAAAGTCAACCAAGATGAAATATTTGGACCTTTTTCTACATTAATTCCATTTAAAGAAGAAAAAGAAGTTATAGATAAAGTAAATTCTACTTGTTATGGATTGTCTGGAAGTATTTGGACTCAAGATGTAACTAAGGCACACAGAGTTGCAAATGCCATTGATTCTGGAATTATTTGGATTAACACTTGGCTGTTTAGAGACCTTAGAATTCCATTTGGTGGAATGAAAGACTCAGGAGTAGGAAGAGAGGGAGGATTTGACTCTTTGAAGTTTTTTACAGAACCAAAAAATATTTGTGTGAAAATAAAATGAAAGAGATAAATTCTAAAACCGCTCCTCAACCAGTAGGTCCATATCCTCATGCCAAAAGAGTAGGAAGTTTTTTATTTCTATCGGGAATAGGCCCAAGAAAGAGAAATTCAAAAGAAATTCCTGGAGTAACTTTAGATAAAGATGGCAATATAACAGGTTATGATATTGAAATTCAATGTCATAGCCTTTTTGAAAATATCAATCAAGTGCTAATTGATTCTGGAACCACATGGGAATCATTAATTGATATAACTATATTTTTAACAAATATAAAGGATGATTTTGATAAGTATAACAATATATATAAAAATTATTTTAAAAATAACAAACCAACTAGAACTACAGTAGAAATAAATAAACTACCAACACCTATAGCTATAGAAGCAAAATGTATTGCCTATATAGATAATGGAGAAGAAAATGCAAGAAATTTTTAAAACAATAAATTTTAAACAATGGGTTGATAATAATAGAAAAAACTTAAAACCACCTATAGGAAATAAGATGATATGGCCCAATAGAGATTTTATTGTAATGGTAGTAGGGGGCCCAAATGAAAGAACTGATTTTCATGTAAATATGGGAGAAGAGTTCTTTTATCAATTAGAAGGAGATATGACTTTAAAGATTATAGATGAAGATAAAAAGATTAAAGATGTGGAGATAAAAGAAGGAGAAATATTTCTACTCCCTGCAAATGTTCCCCATTCTCCTCAAAGAAGAAAGGATACTGTTGGGCTTGTAATAGAAAGAAAGAGAAGAAAAGAAGAAGTAGATGGATTACAGTGGTATTGTAAAAAATGTTCCAATAAGCTTTATGAAGAGTCATTTCATTTAATAAATATCGAAACACAATTAACTGCTGCTTGTAATAATTATTTAAATAATAAATATAATATCTGTAAAAATTGTGGAACAGAAAATGGAAAGACTTGGTAATGCATAAAATTGATATTCATACACATATCCTTCCTCCAGATATTCCAAAATTCAAAGATATTTTCGGATACGATAGTAATTTTATAGAACTAGTTCATAAAGGCGATGAAAAGGCCGATATGATAAGAAATGGAAATCTCTTTAGAACTATAGATAGATCGTGCTATTGCACCAAAAGAAGGATTGAAGAATGCAATGATAGAGACATAGATATACAAGTTATATCAACTATTCCAGTTATGTTCAATTACCACATAAAAGCAAAAGATGGATTATATATTGCAAAGTTTATAAATGATCATATTGCAAAATCAGTCAATGAACATCCTAAAAGATTTATAGGTCTTGGAACATTGCCAATGCAAGATACAAAGTTAGCAATTGAAGAATTAGAAAGAGTTATAAATCAACTAAAGCTAAAAGGTATCCAAATAGGAACCCATATAAATAATTGGAATTTAAATGATCCCCAAGTATTTGAGGTGTTAAGAGCATGTGAATCCTTAGGTGCTGCAGTATTTGTACATCCATGGGATATGATGGGGCAAGATCGTATGAAAAAATATTGGCTTCCTTGGCTTGTAGGAATGCCTGCGGAAAGTTCACTGGCGATATGTTCGGCAATTTTTGGCGAGTATTTGAAAAATTACCAAACCTTAGAATTGCTTTTGCCCACGGAGGAGGTGCATTTGCATTTACTCTAGGAAGGATAGAGCATGGATTTAATGTAAGACCTGATCTTTGTGCAATTGACAATAAAATAAATCCTAAAAGTTATATGGGAAAATTCTATGTAGATTCTTTAGTGCATGACAAAGATGCATTAAACTATTTAATAAATGTAGTAGGTCATGAAAAAATCTGTTTAGGTTCAGATTATCCATTTCCACTGGGAGAAAAATATCCTGGAGAATTAATCCAAAACTCAGCCTTTACAAAAGAAATAAAAGAATATTTATTTTACAAATCTGCTATATCATGGCTTAACTTAAATGAAGAAAATTATTTTTAAAATATGGATTTAAAACTAAAAGGTAAAAAAGCATTAGTAATGGGAGCATCTTCTGGGATAGGTAAGGCTATAGCTCAAATTTTAATAAATGAACAAGCAGATGTGGCTATATGTTCTCGCTCAGAAGAAAATCTTATTGCAACTCAAAAACAAATAAATGCTTCAATGATTATAAAGGGAGATCTCTCAAAAGAAGGAGAAGCAAAAAAAGTTATTGAAGCTTTTTATAAAAAAATGGGTTCTATTGATATTTTAGTAACTAATACGGGAGGACCTCGTAAAGGGAATTTCTGTGAAATATCTGTAGAAGATTGGAAGAAGGAGTTTCAAAATTTATACATAAGTGTAGTTGAATCATTAAATGTATCCTTACCAATAATGAAAAAAAATAAATATGGCAGAATTATTATGATAACCTCTATCTCAGCAAAAGAACCTCTTGATAAATTAACGATATCAAATGGGTTAAGATCTGGGTTATCAGGATTAACAAAATCAATTGCTAACGAATACGCCCAAGATAATATTACAATCAATACCATTATGCCAGGATACACTGATACAGAAAGACTAAGAGAATTAGGAGTCAACTTAGAATCGTTAAAGCAAACAATTCCAGCTAAAAGATTAGCAGAACCTAAAGAATTAGGATATTTAGTGGCATTTCTATCCTCTCCTCAAGCAGGTTATATAACTGGTCAATCAATTTTAGTTGATGGAGGGGCATCGAAAGGGTTTTAGTAGAACTAAAACACTATCTTTAATAATTTATTCTTGATTGGAATCTGTAAAAATATCTTGATAAACTTTTTTTATAACACCTTGTACTTTTTTAACACAAGCATTGTATCTATCTATTTCTTTGTGCTGTTCTTTGGGGTAGTTCTTCTTATCTATTTCTCCATCAAGATATGTTAAAAGCTCGGGTCTTGCCGTTACAATAGATTTAAATATATCTTTATGAATAGGTTTTACTTGCTTTAGCATATCTTCTAAAAACTTAGGAATTTCAAGTTCAGGAGCAAATCCTACTATCTCATCGTGAATCTGATCGCTAAAATTAAATTGTTCATTGTCTCTATATCACTTTTATTTGGCATATAATCACCATTGCCATCCTTAGATTTCAACATAGCAATCTTAGGAAAGTTGGTAATAACCTTTTCTGTATGGGAAAATCCTTTATTCATTAATTTCCCACATGATAATCTATCCATAGATTCAAGTTTTACATTGTTAATGGCATCAGATTTAGAGCTTAGCATAGTTTCTATCAAGACATCTATAACCAGAAAATGCACATATATCTTTATTATGGATAGCTTCTTTATTTTCAACAATATCTATAACCCCTCCTAGTTCAGAACAACCTTTTCCATTTGATTTATTTTTCTCATCAATTTCTCTATCATATGCCTCCTCTAGCATTAATCTAACAAAAGCAGTTCTATGTCCTCTTTTATAATTCATATCAAGTCTATGTTTGCCTTTTAGAGCAATAATACGATTAACTGCTCCTGCCATACCAGAGGTGGCATAAGAAGTTCCCGAGGAAAATTCAATTCTAGGAACTTTATCTTCATTCATAGCGGACATTTTTATAGTGTCTGAAGGCATAACATAACCAACATATTTATTGTTATACCCTAGCGACCATGGAGTAAGAGCAGCAGAAGCTCCTCCCATACATATAACCGTACTATATTTACAAGGAGGAATTGAATCAAAAATAGCTCTTTGTATGGGATCAAACCAAGTGCCGGTTGTGTTTCCCGAGGCGGCAATTAATACTACATCATCTCTTGTGAGCTCTTTTGCTAAACATTCTAGTTTTTCTTGATTTGCTTTGGAATCAGTTAATTCAGCTATTCCAAAACTCATGCTCATGGAATCTGATCTGTTTTTGTAG
>CBDEVA010000008.1:0-598946 GCA_965243505.1 Bacteriovoracaceae bacterium
TTAACAGTACTATTAGCATTTAATGCGATTGATATAAAAATAAGCCATATAAAAGTCAGTATAGCCTTAATAATATATATTATATTTATCCAAGCATTTATAATGTTTTACTTTATAGGAATATCAAAATTAACAATAAATATTTACCAAAAGTTAAATTCATCAAGTAACTTAGATGAACTGTTTGAAAATCCTCCCAACAATTTAACTCCATATATACAAACTGTAGCAAATTTTTGCTCTGATTCTAATTTGTATAAAAGACAAGTAATACCTTGGGTTATGTTAATTCTAACTTTAGGCATAACTGCATTTTTACTAGGTGGAGCACACGATACTGGTCTTGTAGAAAAAACAACACATTCTGGAGTTGTATATGGATTTATACTGGCAATGATCATAGGATTTTTTCGTCAATGGTACTTTCTATCAAAAGCCAATATCCTTTTAAGAAGTCTTAAAAATACCTTTAGCATTCCTGACAATTCTATGTAGCTCAAATAGATTTTACCCAAATAAAGACTCTATTTCTTCCAGGTGGTCCCTTTTTTCTAATTCTTATTTTAGATTTATAAAGATTCATTTTATCTCCTATTTCCTCTACTCCAGCAAGAAAATCTGAAAGAGACTTTTCAGGAACATAAAGATTATAATATATACCACCTGGAACTTCCATTCCCGGTTCAACACTATCAACTTGGGATACTTGATACCTTTCAATTAAAGTCTGTAGTTTGTCTCCTGAATTTTGAGTATCTCCTGACTCCATTATTATTCTATAAACTATATTTTTACCATATCTATTTTCTCTATAGCCCTTTTGGCCAACTTCTTCGTAATCCGAAGCTTCTAAATTAGCTGATGAAATATCTCTAGGAGATGTTTCCCAAGAAGTTAATACAACTTCAGATTCTGTATTATACTCATTATCATTTTCTAACCTAGAAATATCATCAAAATTATTATCATCAATATTATCAATATCCTTATGTTCTATATCAAATGTACTACTAGGAATTCTACTATTAATATTGTCTACATTAGACTTATCATCACTGTTATATTGAGCAGGTGTACTAAATACAATAATTTGTTTTATGATATTTTCTTTTATAAAATAATTTCCCTTATGTATAGCCCAGACTAAGAATAAACAAACTAAAACTATAAGTACCGTATCTCTAATAAATTTCAATTGTGAAGAAAAAATCTTACCTAAATTACTTCTACTAAAACTATTCCCCTTATTATCATTTCTAAGTTTCTTTATAAAATCTTTCCACTCTTTATATAAAGTTATCTCAATAGAAGTCATGATATTATCCTTCTTTTGACTTACATAATTTCCTATTTTCAACTCTTGTTTTATATCTGAAAACTTTATATATGATTTTTTATCTGATATACTACTAATTTGAAAAATATTATTCAGATAATAATCATATTGAGGGTACTCGTGCAAAATCTGCTCCCATAAAATAGTAGACAATTCCCTAATACTAATATTAGTCTCAACAACAATGTCATAAATAGAAATATTTTTTTCAATAAATACAAAGTAAAGAAATTCTCTTCTCAACCAACTAAGCCACGATAAAATGTGGCTAGTTTTAAACTCTTTAAATGCATAGTCAAACTTCTTTATTAATTGCCCTAAAGTTATACCTTCAGTAAAAAAAAATTTCCAGAAATCATCAAATTCTTTTTGATATCTGCCTTGCCAAGTAATATCAGATATATTTAATTGTAGATATTCTTTAAAATTATTTAAGTCTTTTTTAGTTATAATGGTACTTTTGTTTTCCATATAAATAGTGGTCATAATTGCCTATTTACATCAAATATAATTATCTTCTAGCATATAATATATAGGTAAACAATATCATCTTATCAACTAGGAGGGAATAAATGGAGAATAATGGAATATATATAGATGGTATGGCCCAAGTAAGGGGAATCTTAGGAGATTTATCTAAAGAAGAAAGAATTAAAATAATTTCTAAAATAAAGTGCAAAAATAATGAATTAGCTGATAATTTATCTAAAGTTAATTATAATAATAAAAAGAAAGTACCTTCTACAACTAAAAACAATACAAAAGAGCAAAAGTTAAAAAAGATATTTTCATCAGTAAAGGCGGAGGTATTAGGTTTAGTACTAAGAGGGATGAGCGAGGATAAACAAAAAAAAATACTATCTTTAACTGATAGAGAATATGCTAAAAAAGCTTTTAAAGCTATGACAATGCCCATTATTAATGAGAAAAAATATATAGAAAAAGCAAAGAAAAAATTTATAGAAGTTACAGAAAATTTTTTATAAAAAGTTATTTAATATTTTTATTTTTTCTATGATTTTCAACTAATTTATAATACTTATCAATATCACTTTCCATAAATCTTCCAGAGTCATAACGAATATCACTAGAAACATTGTTATTTCCTAAAATAGCAACTGAATCAACTAATCTTTTACTCAATGCTTTAACCAGCTTAGATACCCAATCAGGACATCCATTTAAAGCCTTTTGCATTTCTGATTTTTTTATAATCATAAATTTACAATCAGTTATAGCTATAGCTGAAGAACTTCTAACACTGTTTGTAAGAATTGCAAGTTCACCAATAAAGCTTTTAGGCCTTATAATAGATATTGGTATCAATCTACTTCTAGTATGCTTAA
Organism: Bacteriovoracaceae bacterium; assembly: GCA_965243505.1. Taxonomy (GTDB): domain Bacteria; phylum Bdellovibrionota; class Bacteriovoracia; order Bacteriovoracales; family Bacteriovoracaceae; genus CBDEVA01. The sequence continues at coordinate 2,683 of CBDEVA010000008.1, forward strand.
ATATGCCAACTTCCCCCTCAAGTAATATATATAGTAAGCTTGAACTTTCTCCTTCTATAAACAAAACATGATCTTTTTTATAATTTGTTATATCGTTACTAGTTTTATAATCATTCATAACAATTTACCATATCCCAATAAGGTACCATACCTTAAGCCTCTTGATGAGACTATAATATTTTCTATCTTCAACTTTTTAAATAATAAACCTACAAAGTATCCCGCAAAAGATATAATACTAGACCTTTCTTCTAAAAACTCATATTTTTTAGATAATTCATTACTATCAATATTACTTATAGAGTCAACAAAATTATTAAACTCAGTAATATCAATGCGATAATTTTGTAAGTACTTACCTGTAATCATTCTAGCAATTGATAGCATTGTACCACCTACAGCAAAAATTGTATTATTAATATAAGGATTAATATTATTCTCACTTAAAATATTAGAAAATTTAATATCAAAAGTTCCATTAATATTCCAATCATTAACTCTAACCGAGCCACAGGGCAAACTTATAATATTTAATATAGAAAAAGGACTTACATCAACCTTTATTAACTCTGTTGAAGCTCCTCCTATATCTGCAATAGTAATTTGACTAAAATTTATATTACTACCAGAACAAACTCCATACGCTGTATATAATGCCTCATCTCGTTCACTTATTAAGTGAACATTAAATCCTAACTTATTGTTCAATTCATTAAATAAAACTTTAGAATTTTTAGCAACTCTAGAAGCCTCTGTAGCTGTAACAAAAATATTTTCTGATTTTATATTATATTTATCTATTTCATTACGATAACTAGACATAATATCAATTGTTCTATCTATAGATTCCTGTAAAAATAAACCATTGCTGTCTAAATCTTTTCCTAGAGATGATATATTAGATAAATCACATATCTCAGTAATTATCTTACCATCAATAACTTCAGCAATAAGAAGTAGCACAGAATTTGAACCAATATCAATAGCCGCTTTTATCATAAATTATTTTAAAATACCTTTGAGAAGTTTTCCTATAGCTTTTTTACCTTTTTTCTTCAATGAAGATTTAGTTAATGCTGATATAGTAAAACCATAATTTGGTTTTAAATTATCACCAGTCCCTTCAAATTTTATAGGGAGTGTATCTGTTGAAAAGATTTTTTGTAACTTATTAGACATTTTATTTTTATCGTATAAATACACAAACATATAAGATCTACCAGATTTATTAATATTTCCATTTGCGTTTAACTTAAAATTATTTCTTGAACCATGTAGAGAAAATTTATCTATTTTATAATTATTGTTTTTAAAATTTCCCTTTAAATAAATTTTTTCATAATTAGTCTTAATAAAATAATCATTAGCACTTAAATTAGGAACTTTTTTTACAATTTCTGTAATTTTTCCTAAGTAACTTTTAAGATCTACCAAGCTATTTAAATTCCCCCCAGTAATTTCTATATCTGACTTTATACTATATTTAACCTTATCTAAAAGACTATATTCTCCTTTAATGCTTCCATTAGTTAATCCCTTAACATTAGTCTGCTTAGGTAAAAATATATCAATTAAAGAAATATCTAATTTATTACTCTTAAAATAAAAATTTCCTCTTGAATATTTTCCAGTACTAAAAATTCTATTTTTAAATTCTCCTCTCCCACTAAGGTATTTAAATTTAAAATAATTTAAATCTATTTCATTAGGAGAAAATAATATTGATGCCTTCCCATGGAAAGATCTATTGTTTAGTTTTACATTATTTAAGTTTAAATATATATCTCCTCTATTTACAATAGATCTGGGTGTTTTTGACTTATTATTTTTTGATATTGAATTAGATTTATTTCTATTGGCCAATACAGCATTATTGTAAAAAATATAATTTATAAAGTCCTTACTAATTTTAGTATTATTTATATCTATCTTCATATTAAAATTATTAGTATTCTTATATAAGTTTCCAGCAATTTTTCCTATAATATTTCCACCCATAGCTTTAACTAAAAGACTTCCATGGTATTTATCTTTGTTATAATTGCCTTTAAAATTAAAATTTATATCCTCCATCAGAACTTTAGCAGAAATATTATCACTACTTGTAAATCTTAAATTCATATTCCATGATTTACTATTAACAAAAAATCCTTTTCCTGTTATTTTTAAATTAGCGTTTCTATCATTAATAGATAATAATTTTGATTTAAAATTCCTCATTAGATTAAATAGATTTATATTTAAATTAAAGTCATTAATATCTATTTTATCCTTATTAAACAAAATTCTTGAATTAAGTTTATTTTTACCTAATAAATTTCCGGCAATCTTAATCAAAATACTACCGCTACTTTTTACAAAATCCACATTAAAATTAGTATCCTGGATAGGATAATTAAAATTACTAAATGAAAAATCTCTAATATTAAAAGTTGCTGTATTAGATTTAGCTTGTTCTTTAATAAATTTACTAATATTTATTTGGCCTATTAATGAAGCTTTAAACTTTAACTTATTAATATTTATATCTGAATATATCTCATAAGCTGTATTACTATTAAGGTTAAAGTTTTTAATCTGTAATCTATTTATTTTTAAATTTGCATTATTTTTATTAGTTTTATAAAGAATTTCTGCGTTATTTAATCTAATATTAATTTTACTTAGATAGGCAAATCCCGTCATAAATTTTACATTAGATTTTTTTTCCCTTTTTTCTGAGTTTTTTAGAGTCTTATTCCAGTTGCTTTCACCAGTAGTAGAAATATAAAATATTTTGGGGCTATCTAAATTAATATTTACAGAACTCTTACTAAATAATAAAGGAAGAATTGGAGTTTTTATATATATTTCCTTTACATTTAAGAGAGGGATTTTATTTTTTTTTAAATAAATCGTTAAAGATTCTACTCTAATTCTTACTTTAAATCCTACAGAAAAACTTTTTATATTTAGGCTGCCAACCTTTGAGCCCTTCAAATTTTTCTCAATATGAGTTATCAAATACTCTTTTATATTAATATTTTCTATTTTATTTTTAGTATAAAAAAATACTCCCAAAAATATAATTAATATTATAATTAAAAAAGATACTATTAACTTTTTCTTCTTCATTTTAACTATTCTAATAGCTTTATAGGGGCATATTTAGCTAAAAACTTTTTCTTAGATCCGCTTGAAAATATAACAGATATCTTCTCATCCTCTCCACTACCATCATTAGAAAATACCCTACCTTTTCCATATACAGTATGTATTATTATAGAACCCTTAGGATATTTTACTCTCTGCACATCCCCTACTTGGTAAATTATATCATCATGTTCATAAATTTCATCATTTATATCACATACATAAGTATTTTCTTGCTTAGAACTATCTGTATCTTCATTTAACTTCACCCATCTATAGTATTCATCAGGTATTTCATCAATAAATCTACTATTAGCATTAAAATTAACCTTTCCAAAAATCATCCTACCACATGCAAAAGTAATACTTAATTTATTCATAGCCCTTGTCATAGCAACATAAAATAACCGACGTTCCTCCTCCAAGTTATCAGAATTATCTATACTCATATAACTAGGAAAAACATTTTCTTCTACTCCTGACAAAAATACATACGGAAACTCCAATCCCTTTGCAGCATGAACAGTCATCAAGGAAACACTGCCCATATTATTATCTAAAATATTATCTTCTTCAGAGGATGTATCTAATGAAATTGTTTCTAAAAATCCTAATAAATCTGCATTAACATTATTACTTTCATATTGAATTATTGCTGTTAATAAATCTTGGAGATTCTCTTCTCTACTGACAGCTTCATAATCTTTAGTTCCTTTAATATAATCAAGATAACCAGAATTTTCTAATATATATTTATAAATAAAACTTGGTTTTTTATCCTCTAATAATAATCTTGCCTCCGAAAATAAATTAAAAAATGCTTTAAGAGATGAATATGACTTACTATTCATTCTAATATGTGAATATGAACTAGGATCCTCTAAAATATTTTCAACAATACTATACAAAGATGTATTCTGCTTTTCTCCTGCCTCTTCAAACTTTCTTAAGGTTGTTATACCTATTCCTCTTGGAGGAGAATTAATAATTCTAGTAAATGCTATAGAATCATTTTCATTAACTAAAAATCTAAGATAAGAAATAATATCTTTTATTTCTTTTCTTTCATAAAATTTTATACCTCCTATTACTTTATAGGAAATATTTGATTTTCTTAAACTATCTTCTATAACTCTTGCTTGATAATTAGCACGATAAAAAATAGCTATATTATCAAGAGATACTCCATCATTAATATACTTAGATATTTGATCTGCAATATAATCTGCCTCTTCTTTATCATTACTACATTCCACAATATCAACTAAATCTCCTGATTTATTATCAGTCCATAATTTTTTGTCTTTTCTTAGCTTATTATTTTTTATAACAAAAGATGCTGATTCTATAATATTTTTAGTTGATCTATAATTTTGTTCTAATTTAAAAATTTCAACTTTAGAAAAAAGTTTTTCAAAATCAAATATATTATTTATATCAGCTCCTCTCCAAGAATAAATAGATTGATCCTCATCTCCCACAACACATATATTATTTGTCTTTTTAGTAAGGTACTTAATTATATCAAATTGAGCTCTATTAGTATCTTGATACTCATCAATCAAAATATAACGAAATTTTTCATTAAATGTCTTCAACACAGAAGGGTGTTTTTCAAATAATTCAATCATCCCTGATAAAAGACCTCCAAAGTCCAAAGCATTTGAATTATGCAGCTTTTGTTCATAATCCTTATATAGTTCAAAATAAATACAGTCATCATCCACTTCATAATAATAATTCTCTCTACCAATATAATAGCCATTATTTTTCAATTCATTTATATAATAGAGAATTTCCGATGGATTAATTTCTTTGGTACTAATACCTCTTTGCTTTAATACGCTCTTTACTATAGCTTTAGATTCAGAAGTATCATAAATAGAAAAATTTCTACTCAGTCCAATATGATTAGCTGATATCCTAATATACTTAGCACAAAATGAATGAAAGGTTGTTATATTTATTTGTTCTACCCCAATACCTACTGTTTTAATAATTCTTTCTCTCATTTCTCTTGCTGCCTTATTGGAAAAAGTCATAGCTAAAATATTATATGGTTTAACATCCATCTTACTAATTAAGTAAGAAATTTTTGCTACTAAAGTTTTAGTTTTACCAGAACCCGCTCCTGCCAAAATCATTGACGGTCCCGTTGATTTAATTACTGCTTTTTTTTGACTAGGATTTAACTGTGATAAGTCAAACATTTTATAAGTTTATATTAATAATTATTCAACAGTTACTGATTTTGCTAAATTTCTTGGTTTATCAATATCAGTGCCTTTAAATTTAGCTATTGAATAAGCTAATAATTGGTTAACAACATTTACATATAAGGGAGATAGTTCATTTAAATTTTCAAAGTTCAAAGGTATGAAATAATCTGATACTTTCTCTATGCCACTTATATTATAAGGAGCTAATAATACAATTACTCCTCCTCTTGCTTTTATTTCCTCAACATTTGCTAAAGTTTTTTCGTATAGTTCTGGCCCAACTATTGCAATATTTACCATCTCTTCATCTACCATAGCAATAGGTCCATGTTTTAACTCCCCTGAAGCATATCCTTCAGCATGAACATATGCCATCTCTTTTAACTTCAATGCCCCTTCTAATGCCACAGGATAATACATTCCTTTACCTGTATATAAAAATCCCCTTTTATTATATATTTTCCTAGCTATATCTATTATCAATTGAGTGTTTTTTAATAAACTCTCTACTCTATCTGCAAGTAAATTAATTCTAGAAGATAAAAGCCTTAATTCTTCTTTTGAATTTTTAATAAAAGAAGATAATATTAACCCCACTAAAGCTTGAGCTGTAAAAGCCTTAGTACTAGCAACACCGACTTCCACTCCAGCTTTTATTGGTAAAATAAAATCAGACTCTCTTGCCAATGTTGATTCCTCAACATTTACTACAGATATACTAGGGATACCCAACTCTTTACATAAATACTTTGCGGCTAATGTATCAGCTGTCTCTCCTGATTGACTAATAAGAAGTATATTAGAGTTCTTATTTAACAGAATATTTCTATAACGAAACTCACTAGCTAATTCAACTTGTGTTGGAATCCCGTTTATCTTTTCAAAAAAATCTCTAATTATAAGACCTGCATAATAAGCTGTCCCACAAGCTGTTATATATAGAAAATCCTTTATTTGTTTAGATACTAAGGCTAATGTTTTACAACCTTCTCCTTCTAAATAATACTTAATAAGATTTCTAATTAGACTTGGCTGTTCATGAATTTCCTTAATAGTATAATGCTCAAATCCATTTTTACCAAGAATTGATAACTTCTTATTAATATCTATAGGTTTACCAGTATACCTTTTAGATTTTTCTCTAGTTAATTCAAAAAAGCTTATTAAGTCATTATTATTTAAAGATAAAGAAGATACAACATTATTTTCTGTAAAATACATCTTATCAACTCTACCAATTAAAGCATAAGGATCAGAGCAAACATAAGCTTGAGAATTAAATTTATTAATGCCAAAAACTAGTGGGGCTGAATTTCTCACTGATAAAATCTCATTACTATCATTATTTAACATAACAAAGGCTGACTTACCTTTTACTCTTTGAAAAGACTTTGAAAAGGATTCAAAAAATGAATATCCTTCTTGCATATAACTATCAACTAAAGCTAAAAATATTTCTGAATCTGTATCAGAAATAAATTTATATCCATTTGATTCCAATTCACTCTTTAATTGTGAAAAATTTTCAATTATTCCATTATGAATTAACGATAAATTCTTATAATAATGAGGATGAGCATTTAAATCTAAAACTCTCCCATGTGTGGCCCAACGAGTATGACCAATTGACATAGAAGTATTATTTGGATAATTATCAATTTTAGCTGCTAGATTTTTAATTCTGCCAGTCGTTTTAAAAGTATGAATTATATTTTTTTCATCGACAAAACTTATTCCTGCAGAGTCATATCCTCTATACTCCATTTTTTTTAAACAATCTAAAACTATCTCTACTGAATCGCTATTATGACCTATACAGCCAATAATTCCACACATAAATTCTCCACTAAATAAAATGATACAATAACAACTATGTATATCCTATACAATGAAAGGTAATTATGCTTCGCATCTTACCTACTTTTTCTTGATAAATCTTTTTGCCATACCTTCTTTTGTAACCTGCCTAGAGCGAGCTATAGCAAATGACTCATCACTCATATCCTTGTTTATGGTAGAACCACTGGCAACATAACAATCATCCCCAATATCAACAGGTGCTATAGTTTGCGAATCTGAACCAATAAAACAATCCTTACCAATAGTCGTCTTATGCTTTTTATCGCCATCATAATTACAAGTTATAAAACCACATCCAATATTGGTATTATCTCCTATTTTTGCATCGCCAACATAACTAAGATGAGAAATACTTACTTTTTCTCCTATATCAGATTTTTTTACTTCTACAAAATTACCTATCTTAGACTTGCTCCCTATGTTTGCCTCAGGCCTTAATCTAGCAAAGGGCCCAATAACAGAATTTTTCCCAATAACAGAATTCTCAATATAACTATATGCCTTGATATGAACTTCTTTGTTAACAATAGAATCTTTTATAATAACACCAGGTTCAATTATACATTTTTCTAATATTTTGGAATTTCCTAAAATATGAACATTTCGTGCTATCTCTGTATCAACACCTATACTTACGTCATATTCAATGTGTGTATGCCTACTATCTAAAAGTTTAACCCCTGAATTCATCAATGAAATGTTTTTTCTCTCACTAACTAACCTTGTAATTAATTCTAGATCATAAAATGTATTAATACCGTAGAAATTCTTAATATTTCCAAAATTTATTACTAAAGTTTTATCATTAAAATTAAATATGTCTGTTAAATAAAATTCTTGAGCATTATTTTTTGACTCTATTTTATCAATGCTATTTTTAATATAGCTATTTTTTAAAATATAAATCCCTGAGTTAACTTCCTGTATTTGCCTTTGTTCATCTGTAGCATCTTTTTCTTCTACAATTCTAAAACCTTTTCTCTCTCTAACGACTCTCCCGTAACCTTTATTATATTTTATATTAAAGCTAGCCAGCCCTCCATCTAAACCAGAACCTATAACAGATTTAATAAGTTTTATAATATCTTCTGATTGAATTAAGGGTGTGTCAGAGTACATAACCAATGTATAATCATTCTTTAAAAAATGTGAGCTATCTCTAACATAAGCTTTTAAAGCTTCACCTGTTCCTAACTGATCACCTTGAACAATAAATTCTATTGGAAAGCTATATCTACTTGATATATAGTTTTTGACTTTTTCCATCTGATATTTAACTACAATTGATAAAGACACCGCTAAATCAGAGTTCATAACTTCCTTTGATTGAGCTATAACAAAGTCAATAAGTCTCCTACCCATTATTTGAACTAAAGGCTTAGGATAATCAATCCTCATCCTAGATCCAACACCTGCAGCTAAAATAACAATTCCTATATTTGTACTCATAATAACCCTGTTTTATAACTACCAATGGTAAAAAATAATTGAGTTTAATTATTAATAACAGATAATACATTACCTTGTAAAATCCCAGCATTTTTGTACGAATTTATAAATAATTTAAAGACTTTAAAATATTTCCCCGATTAATTTTTATAAGATTACCAATGTGCTTTAGAAGCTGGATAACTTGTTGATAAAAAGGTTCAATATGGTTACAAATTATGAAGGAAAAGACATAGAATTTAAAGAGAAACTCCCTCTCCTACCCATTAGAGAAAGTGTCGTTTACCCATTTATGATATTACCATTTTTTGTAGGAAGGCAATCATCTATAAAAGCTGTTGAGTACTCTCTAAGTAATTCAGATAGATTAATATTTTTATCAAGCCAAAAAGATATAATCTCTGAAATGCCAGAACCGTCTGAAATATACAATATTGGAACAGTTGCTATGATTATGAGGATAAGAAAACTTCCCGATCAAAGAATTAAAATTTTAATACAAGGTTTAACTAAGGCAAAAATAATTAATTTTGAACAAAAACATCCATTTTATATAACCAAATTAAAAAAAATAGAAGAACCCGAATATAATAAAAATGATAACTCTGTATACATTGAAATGAGAAATACTAGAGAACAACTAGAAAAATTAATAACTGTTGGAAAAATTATATCTCCTGATATTCTACCCATAGCTGAGGATATTCAATCTCCTGGAAGACTAGCAGATCTAGTTGCATCTAATTTCAACCAACATATATCTGAAGCTCAAGAAATATTAGAAACTCTAGATCCATTAGAAAGGCTACATAAAGTTAACAAACTATTAAATAGAGAACTTGAAATCTTATCTGTGCAAACAAAAATAAACAATTTTTACAACACATCAAACAATAAAGAACATATTATAAGGGAACAAATTAAGGCCATTAAATCAGAGCTAGGTGATAATGAGAACAATTTCAATAATGAATACAAAGAGATGAAAGAAAAAATAATTCAAGCAAAGATGGGGTTAGAAATAGAAAAAGAAGTTCTTAAACAATTATCCAGATTAGAAAAAATGCATCCTGATTCATCAGAATCTAACATATTAATGACATATATAGAATGGATGATAGATCTTCCATGGAATGAAACATTCATAGAAAATATTGACTTAAAAAAATCTAAAGAAATTTTAGATACCGATCATTACAACTTAGAAGAAGTAAAAGATAGAATTATAGAATTCTTAGCTGTCAGAAAACTAAAAGGCTCTAATGTAAGGGGTCCTATTATATGCTTTTCTGGACCACCTGGAGTAGGAAAAACTTCTCTAGGAAAATCAATTGCAAAAGCAACTGGAAGAAAATTCTACAGAATAAGTTTAGGCGGAATAAAAGATGAAGCAGAAATAAGAGGACACAGGAGAACTTATGTTGGCTCAATGCCTGGTAAATTCATTCAAGCTATGAAACAAGTTAAAACAAAATACCCTATTATTCTATTGGATGAAATAGATAAAATTGGTAGTGATTATAAAGGAGATCCTTCAAGTGCATTATTGGAAGTTTTAGACTCAGAGCAAAACTCTACATTCAAGGATCATTACTTAAATGTAGAATTTGATTTGTCTAATGTAATGTTTATAACTACTGCAAATATTATAGAAGATATCCCTATTCCTCTCAGAGACAGAATGGAAATTATAAAAATATCAGGTTATACAGAGGAAGAAAAAGTTACTATAGCCAAAAAACATTTAATTCCAAAACAAATTAAAGAAAATGGTATAAGCGAAAAAAATATAAAGTTTCTTGATAATGGAATAATAAATATTATTAGATATTATACATGTGAAGCGGGTCTTAGGCATTTAGAAAGACAAATTGGATCTGTTTGTAGAAAAATTGCTATTAAAGTTAGTAATAATAGTAATGCAAAAGTTGTTATTGATAAAAAAAGTAGTGAAAAATTATTAGGTTTAGCTCCCTATATTAGAACAGAGAAAAAAGAAAAAGATGAAATAGGTATAGGTACAGGACTTGCATGGACAGCTACAGGAGGAGAAATACTATACATAGAATCAGCTAAAATGAAAGGTAAAGGACTTATAATGACTGGTAAACTTGGTGATGTAATGAAAGAATCAGCACAAACTGCTATTGCATATATAAAAAGCAATAATTATAGATTTAATATTGACAGCGATATATTTGATAATAATGAAATACATATACACTTCCCTGCAATAGCTATTCCTAAAGATGGCCCAAGTGCCGGTATAACAATAGCAACAACAATAATATCACTTTTACTAAATAAACCCATAAGAAAAAATATTGCCATGACGGGAGAAATAACCCTAACAGGAAAAGTTTTACCTGTTGGAGGCATAAAAGAAAAAGTATTAGCTGCCCTTAGAATGGGAATAGATACTATTATAATTCCTGAAAAGAACAAAAAAGACTACTTAAATATCCCCAAGGAATACCTAAAAAACTTAAATTGCGTAATGATCAATCATGTAGAAGAAGCTTTTAAGGAAACTATAATAGACTGGGAAGCTAATAAGAAAAAGAAAAAAATTAAAAAATTATCCTCTATTGCTGCATAGCAAGTAACCATATATAATATAAAAAAAATCACATATATGGTAAAATCTCATAGAAGAATGTATGAGTAAAAAACCACCAAAAATTGTAATTGTTGACAGTTGTCAAGAAACTATAGATAACATTTCTAAAATATTAGAGAAAAATAACTATGAGATCATGGGAAAGTTAAATTCTCCAGTAGAAACTATAAAAATGGCTCAATTAAATAGTATAGATATATTTATTATAGGATTATTGCTTGATGATATTACAGGATTTAAATTAATTGAAATATTAATAGAGAGTAATGATAGTAATTATATAATAGTATCTCCTACAAACCATGAATCGATAAGAGTAGAATTTATTAAAAGCAAAGCTAATGATATAATTCATAAACCAATTACTGAAAATATATTAATGCAATCTATAAAAAGAATTGAGCATAAATTTATAATTAAGGAAGCTATATGAAAATATTTAAATTTATTTTACGCTTTTTACTAAATTCAATATTATTTTTTATCTTATTTAATATACAAATATATAACGAAACTATATTCAACCACTTAAATGAAATATCAAGACCATATAAAAAACTTGTAATTAAAAATGTAGTAAAAACTAGCCAAGCGAGCAAAAAGATTATAAAAAAACTACTTACAAGTAATTATCAACAAGATATCACATCTTTGAAAAAATCTTCGATAAAAGATGAATACATATCTGATGATAAGGAATCATATACTGACGAAGAAAAAGAAATGATAAAAAATGTATTTAATAATATAGATTAGATATTTTATTCGCCTTCAGTTCTTGATATAACATCATCTTCCTCAACTTCATCTAAACCAACAACATTTTTACTACTAGGGTTTCTATTTTCTTGATTTATAGCAATACAGCCAATATCAATATCACTTAAACACATTCCTTCTCCTAAAGAACCATCGCTACATTCAAAAGATAAAACATTAAAACAATAAATTATACTAGCTATAACAAAAATAAAATATTTCATACTATAATTCCTCTTTTCCTAAAAATCACTCTATTATATTTATTTAAACAAAGTTTAATTAGGAGAAATACTTATTTTTTACTCATCTTGACCAGATGGAGTTGTCACACCAGTACCAGCATCAGAATCTAAATCCTTTTTAAGAGTATCGTCATTTGCAGCAGCCAATTCATTGCATGTGCAATTAGGATCTTGAGTATGTTCACAACTACTACCTTCTCCTAATTTATCTTCAGCAATAACTATAAAAGACATTATAAGCAATAAGGAAATGAATAATCTTTTTATCATAAAAACTCCTAACTAAATTCCTAAAGATAATCCTGAAGGACTAACTATAGCAAGTAAATGTCTGAATTCTTTCCATAATTTAGAAATAGATTCAGAATCTGATTTTGAATTAACTCGTTTAATTTGCCCATTATCATCATAAGCAACATTTACCTTGGCAACCCCTTTCATAGAAATCTCAACTGGTTTGTTTAGATCATTATACTTAAAAGAAAAGCTCTGATTTTTAGGAGATTTATTTTTAGACTTATAAACCATCTTTCTAATACGATCTTTTCTATCATAGACAAAAACCATATTATCTCCCTTACTATTAACAGCTTTTGACAATCTACCATCTCCATTTGATTTTTCTTCATAAAAGAATTTTGTCCATCCAGCCTTATTAACAACTCTAGTAATACGATTAAACTTTTTATGGTATTGTAGCTCTAAAAACTTTCCACTAGTAGAAGATTTCTTTAATAATCTTCCTTTACCATCGTATTCAAATGTAGTTACCTTTTTTCCTTCTGATATCTTCAATGGAAGGGAACAGCATTCAGAATAAATTGTTTCTTTTCTAACTCCATTAATAGTTGTAGCTATCTTATATGTATAACGAGATCCATCTGGTTTTATTTTCATCTCATATTCATACTTACTAGTAAGTTTTTTCTTATATCCAGCTAAAGTTTTGTAATTAAACTTTGAAGATTTTGGAGTCCATTTTTCTACGGTAGTAGAGAAAGCAAGATCGGGATTTTTTTTATCTGAAGAATACTTATAAATAGAAACATTATTATCTTTTCCAACTATCTTATTAACAAATCCTGCCTTATTATAAATAATCTTCGTACTTCTATTAGTTTTAGGATCTGCTGATTTTGAATAAACAATCTCTTTCATATTATGGTTTTGATCGTAAATATAGTCATAAACAACATTTGCTACATTTTTTGCCCACTTAAGATTTTTTCCATCATACTTGTACCCAGCAATAGACTTACCTCCTACAGATTTTAATGATTTAACTACCTTATGATTTTCAACCGCAGTCCAAGTAAAAGCTATTTGACGACCATCTGAATCCTTTATATATGCCGGTACAACTTTTCCTTTCTTATACACTATATTTATATGATATTTTTTATTTGAGTGAGATATTTTTATTAGTTTTCCATCTTTATTAAAATATTCTTTTTTACCACTATCATGAACCCTTTGGTACCCTTTTGAAGTCTTAACAACTCTTTGAGGACCTCTAACAGTAGAATAAAGAACTGTTCCCTTTGCCAATTCTGTCTTTATTCCATATTTATTTGAGTAAGACTGCCTTAACTCTGCACTATTTTTTAGTTTATTTATTAATTTTTTCTCAACACTTTCACTTATCTTCTGTTTTTGTTTCATAGCAGATATAATTCTCTTTGCCGCTGCAGTTGAATCAACAGATTTTTTAGGTGTAAATCTGGTTTTAGCACCTAGCCCATTTTCATGAACAACAACTGAACCATCAACTGATACCTTCAGATGTGTCTCAAACAGACTACCCCAGCCGAAACCAAACCATCCAACTCCAGATGATTTTGAATTATATGTCCTTTGAATTTTTAGGTTATTATTTTTTCCTTGAACAATGATATCTGTGTATGAAATATAAAAGCCACCATTTTTAAGATTAACACCTGCATGAATGCTGTTAAATGCAAATAGAAACAAAACTATAAACAATAAAAATCTCATATTTCTCTCCTATTATATTTGTTAAACTACTTCCTCCTTAGGTATCGGAGTATATTTAAAATAACTTTAGCCACTTAAACCTTTATTTTAACTATTTTTAGTATCAATATACCCCCTATAATATCTAATATTAATGCTAATAATATCAATATTAAACCTATTTTATTGGTAAATATTTCTCTATAGGAAGCCGGATCTGATAACGCCTGAACACCTCCAATCAAAAATGGCATACAAAATATAGTAACTCCCTGAAAAAAACTTTGAGCTATTTGCGTATCAATTTTCTGCTTCAAACGAATCCTATCTTTTATAACTCCTACTATAGTATCAAATACTTCTGATAAATTTCCTCCTGTTTCTCTCAATGTATTAACACTGGTTACAAACATATCATTGTCTTCTGTAGGTATTCTCTTTGAAAGATTTTCAAAACACTCCTCTAGTGGAACTCCAACTCTGTTTTGTTGAAGAATTTGATTGAATTCCTGAGATATAGGATTTGGCATTTCATCAACAACTATAGAAAGAGCCTGAGGTACTGATAAACCAGCCCTAATTCCGCTAGCAAGTAAAGTCAATCCATCGGCCATTTGAGATGAATACTTTTTTATCCTTTTTGATACAAAAAAATCTATACAAGGCTTGGGCAATTTAAATCCAATATATCCAAAAATAACAGACACAATAAGCCCCAAAACCCATTTGCCTAATAATATAAATATAAAAAAAGCTAAGCCTCCTAATCCCAAAGATAAAGCAAGTATTGAATATGTAATTACTTCAGGTCTTACCTCTATAAAAAGTAGCTTTAATTTCTCTAGTAAATAGTTTCTTATATTTAAAGTTCTATTTTCTATCAATTGAAAAATATTTAAGCTATATTTAAAACAGAAAAAAAATATTAAACTCCCTAATAAGGCAATTAATCCTTTTTCTCCTATCATCTCTACAATGAAAGCAACCATTATCTCATCCTGCTTTTTTCTTTATTTTTTTACTGGTGAAAGTATTTTTATTACCTTGCTTATTTTCAATAGATTTAACTTCTGGTTTTTTTGGTTTTATTTGGTTAGCATTATTAAATAACCCTCTAGGAATATTGTACCCCTTTTTCTCTAACGTCTCTATAAATTTAGGAATAAAACCTGTTGCTTGAAATTCCCCTTGTATTTTACCTTTACTATCAATTTCTCGCTGTTGATAAATAAATATATCCTGTAGTATTACAACATCTCCCTGCATTCCTCCAATTTCTGTTATATGTGTAACTTTTCTAGATCCATCATCTAAACGAGTTTGCTGGATTATCAAGTGTACAGCATTTGAAATCATCTCTCTTATGGCTTTAGGACTCAATCCTGCTTCAGCATATTGAACTAATGTCTCTAACCTTCCTATACATTCTCTAGGATTATTAGAATGTATAGTTGTCATAGATCCATCATGGCCAGTTCCCATAGCTTGTAACATATCTAAAGCTTCTCCACCTCTACACTCACCCACTATAATACGATCTGGTCTCATCCTAAGGGTTTGTTTAACTAGGCAACGAATATCTATTTCTCCATCTCCTTCTAATGTAGGAGGTCTAGTTTCTAATCGAACAATATGATCTTGTGGTAAATCCAACTCTGCTGAGTCTTCACAAGTAATAATTCTCTCATTTGCCTGAATAAAACTAGCTAATACATTAATTAGTGTAGTTTTACCAGAACCAGTACCACCACTTATAATGACATTCTTATGGGCCTCAACTGCAATCCTAAGAAAATCTGCCATCTCTTGAGTCATAGAACCAAAATTAACTAAATCTTTATAAGTTAATCTATTTTCAGGAAACTTTCTAATAGTAATCGAAGAGCCATCAATAGCACAAGGAGAAATAATAGCATGAACACGAGAACCATCTCTTAAACGAGCATCAACATATGGTGTTTTCTCATCAATCCTTCTACCTATAGGAGCAACTATACGTTCTATAACATTTAAAACTTGCCTATCATTTGTAAAAGTAATTTCTGATTTTTTAATTTTCCCACCTTGTTCATAAAATATCTTATCAGCTCCAACAACCATAATTTCTGAACAATCCTTATTAGATAATAAATCTTCTAATGGTCCCAAACCAAGTGCTTCATCTAAAATTTCCTTAACAATTCTGTTCATATCATCTCTGCTATTTATAACACCTTTTGTATCTTCCTTATTTAAAATTTCAACTACAACTTTTTTGGTTTTTTCTCTCAATATCAGTTGAGCTTTAGGATCATTATCATTGCTATCTTTTAAATCTAGTTCATCTACTAGTGATCTATGTATTCTAGATTTTAATGCTGTCCAAGAGCTTGATATCTTATCCGCCGAAGAAGAACCCTTATCTGCCTTTCCAATATTTTTAGGTTTTTGAATATTAGACAATGTTTTTAATACTGACTTTTGAATTAACCTTCTAACACATTCAACTACACCCTTAGCAAATAAACTATTTGGAGAAGATACAACAACTGGTTTTCTCTTACTTAATGCCGAAACACAAGACTGCTCATCTTTTGAAATACTAACAAACACACTTTTCCCTAATGTTTTTCCTATAACTTCAGCATTAACAGGATGTCCTTTTTGCATTTGATTACCAATAAAAAGAACCAACTCTTTAGGAAACAGCATAGTAATAATCTCTGAATATAATTTTTTTGTTTGGTTTAATGCCAATATATCAGGAGTAGTTACTACAAAAATAGCAGTAGAGTATTCTAATGCTTTTACAGCTAATGGACTTAAATTAGATCCTACATCTATAATAGTCAATGGATACACATTAACTATTGCTTTTAAGAATTTTCCAATTCCTTCAGCATCTATACCATCTGCTTTTACTTTATCCGTAGACATTCCTACATAAGAAACATTATTAGGATTACTAACTATAAATTCATGTAATACCTGAGGATTTATAGCCCCAGAAAATGAGGATAAATCCCTAATTGTCTTTTTGGATTTCATCCCAGTTATAATATCTTGGTCTCCTCCTGCTTTTTGATCAAAGTCAAGAAGTAGTGTTTTCACTCTAGTTTCTTTTGCGTAAGCAAAAGCTAGATTAGCAGCAATCTGCGACTTCCCCAATCCTCCCTTAGCACCTATAACTGTAATTATATATCCCACCATTTAACGAATCCTTCTTCTGAATTTTCTTTTTATATCATCTGTTTCAGATGATGCAGAATCAATAATATCTGGAGTGACAAAAATAACAAACTGACTTCTTGTAGCAGTATATGACTTTGACCTAATAAAAGAAAATAATGGGCTAGCGTTTTCAAAATCATCTTTGCCTTGAGGAGGATTACGATCAAAATCTGTAGAAGTTTTATTAATAACAATTCCTCCTATAACTGCTGATTCTTTTGAAGTTACAACTAAAGAAGTATTTACATTATTTGATAAAGTCTGAGGAGGATCTCCTGGATTAGCACTAACAGTTACTTTAATAGCTAAATCAATTTTCTCTTTTTGTAGTATTGTCGGAGTAACATCTAATGTAAATCCCGCTTCTGATACTTCTGATTTTAAAAATTCATTTGTTCCAATAGCAAATGGTTTTGATGATTTTTTTGATAGTGAAGCTGGTTTTTTATCTTTTACAATAAGTACTCCTGAATATATAACTTTAGCATGTCCCGCAGCTTTTGCTGAAGATAACTTAGGGAACAAATTAGAAATAGTTCCACTTAAAGCATTCGAAGATTTAGTTGAAACTCCTCCTGAAACTGTTCTACCAAAACTAATAGATCCCTGCCCTTGACTTAAAATAGGCTGCCACTTAAAACCAAATATTTTATTATAATCTTTTGTCAGCTCTACAAACTGTGTTGTAACCTTAATTAATTTAGGAACTGGTTTAGGCTTTTTCTTACTATTGATACGAATAAAGTTTTGCAAAGGAGATCTTTTTATTTTTTGAACACTTTCTGTCCTTCTAGCTAAACTTTCAATATTATCTGGTATATATGCAACTGCAATGTCATAAGCTAACTGCTTTTCTTCTTTAGAAGTTACTATTCCCTCTAACCAAAATGAGTTATTTACTACTTTAACTGTAACATTTTTTAATCTATGTTTATGAATTTCATCTTGCATCTTGTTTGCTATAACTACTTTAGTATGAGGGGATAACTCTACTAATCTCAAAACATCTGGATACTTATCTAAAACAATTACAACTCTCCCAATATCTCCTGGAACAACAATGTATCCTCCAATATAAACTCTATTTCCCTTTATACCTATTTCTATACCTTCTATATCTCCAAGGAAGTCTTTTAATTCTTGTACAATCTTTGCTTGATCATTTAAAGTGACTGTTACTAAGAATCTTTCTTTAATATCTCCATTTATATCTCGAACTATTACAGATGTTTTTCCTGGTTTTTTCCCTTTAAAAGTTAACTCTCTTTTTTGAGGAATTAGTTGATATGTCAATATAGATTCATTTCCTATTTGTATCTTAGGAGAAGGTGAGAAATTTAATTTTCTTAAGCTATCAATCCCCAGAATAATTTCAATAGGAGTTTCCTTAACATCTTCTTGTGCATATATATTAGTTATTATTAGAAATAAAATAAATAATTTTTTCATATGATCTACCTAGTTGTTTTATATTTTCTAGCAAAAAAATTCTTTGCTTCACCAATATCATCTTCTCCCACAACATCAAAAATATCTGTTGATTTTATTCTAACTACATTCTTATCTTCATTATTTCTCAAAGTTAAGTAAGGCGGTGATCCAGAGTATGTCAAAAGAAATACCAGCTTCTGTACCTGATATGGAGTTAACTCTAATGTAACAGTATTATATCTAGTATAAGTACTGAGGTTCATTTTTTTAATAACTGTAGGTGTTTTCACTCCATATATTGGTATAGAATTAGTCATACTCATTCCTGTAGACAACACTAAAACATCTTGAAGTATAGTTTTAACTTTTTGCATATCTTTTCTGCCAGAGGAGTAATCAATTGCTGCCAAAATATCTACTCTATCCCCTGGCTTTATAAGTTTAGAAACTGCTTGCTTTTCTGTGATATTTATAGCTATTGCCCTCTTTCCAGCACTGACTTGTCTTGACAGACCTGTTTTAGCTCCAGGATATGTAACTCTAGGTTTAGTAATTTGTTCCCCCTTGATTATTGGAACTGTAGCAATAGTATTTTCTATTTCACTTATAGAACGAAAACTACCTGGCTCTGCAAAGCTTTGTGGAACCGTTTTTAAAACAACCTTAGAATCATCTATTAATTCTAGTTCTTTTATATCTTTTTTAGCTATTATAACTGGAACTTTTGTTCCATAATTTTTTATAATTATGCTTTTTTGATCTTCTATATATGTGTGAACCATAAACATAGAAAACCCTGCAATTATAAAAGCCAAGGTAAATGCTCTACTATTCATAATATAGCTCCAAAATTATTATAATTACTTAAAATTTTATCAAATAGATTAAAGTAAAATTAGTATAGGAAAGTTTATCCTATTATCTAACCGTACAAGAATTTGAATATAAAATCCCAGGCATAGTATGTAATTTCCTAAAAACTCCATCATTACCTAAATTATATGTTTGTCCACAAATACCGTAAGCAGTATAAACTCTAATAAACCTACTATTATTCTCATCTGTATTTACACTATCACAAGTTTCATCACTACTTTCTCCAAATTCTGCCACTTTATAACAAGTACTATATCTACTTTCTCCTATTATCTTTTCGGCCCATCCTATTGACAACATACCAGCTAATTCTAGTCCACTATCCCTATATATATTTAAGTTATTATATAATGGAAAATTAGAATTATTTTTAACGATATAAAAAAAATACCTTCTAGTTGCTTTTTGTTGATTTATAGAACCATTGATAGCATTTCCCATAGAAACCATCAGAACCGATATTATCAATAAAACAGGTATAAAAATTAAAAATTCAAATAATGCTTGACCTGAATTATTATTAACAACCATTATCCGAAAATGTTGAATTAACTTCACAATTATCAACTCCATCTATTAAATTAAAAGCCGAACATATCCTTTCTAAACACTCAGACCGAGTGGGTTCTCTTCCTAAAAAAGATTCTGATACAAAGATAATGGGATCTTCTAGTTTTGTAAACATAGGCAAAGGCAGATAATCTTGATACTCAAATCTAATGCCTACATATAAATTATTAATACCGCTATCTGGATGAAAAATTTTTGTAGATCTATTAACATTATCTATTGCAGGTATAAATTTTTCTAAATCGAATTTATTAAGAACTTCTCTAGCTATTCTTTCCGCTCCAGCATCAGAACCATCTTTTTCTTTACTATTATTATCAAAAACCAAATAAGCCCTACTAGACATATAGGTTGCGTAATGTACTAAAAATCCATTAGTATATAAAAAAGATATATTTAAAAATACAAAAACAAATCCAAAAACAAATATAAAAGTTACTAGAAATTCAATTGTTGATTGTCCTCTATTATTTCTCATTATTATCTCATTTATAAGAATCTTTTGAGGAAAAGAATCTAGACCTACTAGAATCTAATGCAAAAGATTCATGTACATTACTATAATTAGATTTATCTTCAGACCCACTTCGACCATGTCTATAGCTATATTTAATATTATTAGCAATCTGAGTAAAAAATTCAGAATCCTTACCTAAATATCTTCTGAAAGCACGACTATTATAAAAAGACAAAAATAATGTTGAAACAACTAACAGCAATAAAACATATTCTACTGTTGATTGCCCTCTATTAATTTTTAAATAGAAAAAATCTTGTTTTTCCATCCTAATAATATCCATGACATAAAGATTATTGGTAAAAAAGGAGTTTTATTATTAAACAAATTTTTAATCTCTTTAAACTCCAATAATTTAATAGCTATTACTAATTTATTAAAATTTTTTATAATAGTATGAATAAATAAAACTGATCCTATAGTGATTATAGCTATTGCTATAGAACATATTAAATCTAGATGATAATTTTCTGGAATCAATAAAAAAAATGTAGATAGGAATTTACTATCTCCCGCTCCTGCTATCTTTAAAGCAAATAAAATAAATCCTAATATTAAAATTAGGATAGGGTATATAAAAACTTGTAAAGATAATTTATAATTAGGATTAAAGATAAGAAATATAGTAAATATAATTATATTTACTATGGGCCATATATTATTAATTTTTTTATAGAAAAAATCTACTAATCCAACTATAAATAATTGAATAAGTAAAAAATAATATATTTGTACATTCACCTACTGCTCCCTATAATTTCCAAAAGCATCCAAAAAACAACTTCCTTTACAGACTCCAACAGAAAGATGCTGAGTTAAAACATAGCTTAAGTTACCCATAGACTTATTCATAACCCGGCTTAATCCTTTAACAAGATTAATAGAAATTAATGTCAAAAAAGCAAAAACTAGTAAGTATTCAATAACTGCTTGACCTTTAATTCCTAAATTCATTATATAAAGTATACTAAAAAAGAAAAAATTAAGAGATTATAGGGAAAGGAATTCCACTATTTTTATACATAGTTAACTATTTTATACCTTCTACCAAAGTATTAGCTTTTTCAAAAACTGATTCAGTAATCTGATTTAATTTAGCAGTTGCCACATCCTTAAATTTAAATACAATCATAGCCACAACAGCTATCAAAAGGACATACTCTGTTGAAGTTTGGCCATCCTCATTCTTCAAAAAATCTATAAATAACTTAAGCATAAGTTCTCCTATAAATTTTTATCGGTTAGGTGCTGAATAAACTTAAAAAACATACCTATACCTGAATACTTTACTCCACATTATATTATACCCTAAAATCTAAATTTATTTATAAAAACTGTAATTTTTTTAAATAACTTATTGAAATTAAAGTATTATTATTTATAAACTAATGTATTTTCAATAACTTATAATGAAAGATATTCTAGCCTAATTCATTAAAATTATAATATAATTATCACTAGGGTTATGAGCGATTTTTAGTTATTTCGTCCTACAAATATATATTTGGTAGTGATCACTGACCATTGTGAGCAAGTCTATTAAATCAAATGGAAGCCTAATGTGGATTAAAATCACAACCCCCTGAATTAAAAATCGGGCGTAATATCAACAAGCTCATAACCTTTTTTAAGACATTGATTATCACTAATTTGACAACATAGTAACCATTATTCATCATAAAATTATGGAAATGATTCCAGAAGAAAATGAGAATAGTATATCTTGGATTGAAAATCTAGCACTAGAGGAGCTAAATATGACTCAGTCAGGAGTGATTACCATGCACAATCACTTAAATCCAAATGTATTATTTGAAGACTCATCAATAAATTTGATGAAAATTCTAAAAAAGAACATAGAAATATGTATAAAAAAATTTAATCAATATAAAAAAGATGAAACATCAAAAATAAAAATATTTAAAATAGCAAATACTATAAATGACTTCATGCTGTTTAGAAATTCCCTTAGGCTGATATTCACCAGAATATCAAATGATAAAATAATTATAAAATTTATGATAACAGGAAAAGAACCTATAAATAATAATACCTATGAAATAAATGCTTCACTAGGAGCTTTTAATAAAGTAAGCTGGTCTTTTCAAGGTGAGCCTATAGATATAGACTCCCTTATAAAGCATTATTTATCTGAATTTATAATTAGTAGTATTAATTAAGAAATACCGCCACCAAACCTTAGCTTAGTAAATTCTATAGATTCTTTAATTGTTGGCATATTAACATCTAGCTCAATCTCTAAATCAGAATAATCTAATCTATAATAAAGATTACCTTCACTATCTTCATTATTTTTTGTAATTGGAAAATATAATTTATGCTTATTTATCATACTATGATCAATTCCAAAAACATTACAATAAGTATTAAAAAAGTCATAATATGTCATATGATCTTTAGAAGATAAGTGTAGTATTTTATTTATAATATTATTATCTATGCAAAGTTTTATAATATAAGCTAAGTAAAATACATCTAAAAATCCTATATTTATATAAGAATCACATTTAACTTTCTTTTCATCTTTAATTAGAGATTGAAATTTCTCAAAAAAATTAAATTTATAAATATTTGATCCTCTTCCATATAACTTACATGTTCTTATTATCAAATAATCTATAGAACTCTTTTCTATAAAGTATTCACTAGATATCTTCGTATCTCCATAAACAGTATTAGAAT
Organism: Bacteriovoracaceae bacterium; assembly: GCA_965243505.1. GTDB lineage: Bacteria > Bdellovibrionota > Bacteriovoracia > Bacteriovoracales > Bacteriovoracaceae > CBDEVA01. The sequence continues at coordinate 26,248 of CBDEVA010000008.1, forward strand.
TAGGTATATCAATCTTTGAAAATTCCCTATCTTCTCCATCAAAAATAAATGCAGAAGAAATATATATCAATTTAGATTTATATCTTTGTGAATATTCAGTAATATTATAAAGGGAATTAGTATTTAATGCCTCTGCTAAATTACTATTAAGATGACAATCCAATATTGAATTTAAACCTATACAATAAACTATAATATCTGGCCTAAAAGAATAAATAATTAATTTAACATTTTCTTTAGAAAAAATATCACAAGGAAAACATAATACATCCGCAATATTTACTTCATTTTTATAATATGTTCCTATTACTCTATGGTGTTTTTTTAAAATTTCAGCTATATTGGAACCTAAAAAGGAGGAAACTCCGAATATTAATACGGTTTTTCCATTAATTTTTTTTTTCATATTATAACATTATATCAAACTTTATTCTTCTTTAATATCTGAAGATTCTTTATTTATTTTCTTGTTTATCATTCTAGACAATTTTTTTATATTATTAAAATTATAATTCATCTTAATAATAGACTTTAAAGAATCACTTATTGTAAATGAGTTAATTTTTTTTTTACTCTTTAGTGGAACTCCTTTTTTTTTAAAAAAGGAGTTCTTTTTATTAAATTTATTCTCTCTTTGAGTATTATTATCTTGATTAGTAATCTTAATATTCATGTACTACCTAACTAACAAGAGAGGATCTAACTAAATCTAAAGCATACTTAGTCTTTGTATTCGCTTGAGCTAAAATTGAAGTGCCTGCCGAAGTAAGAATATTATATTTAGCTAACTCTGCTGATTCTTTAGCTATGTCAGTATCACGGACTCTAGAATTTGCTGAAGAAAAGTTTTCAATACCTATAGCAATATTATTTATTGTAGATTTTAACCTATTTTGAATTGCTCCAAAATCAGCCCTTATTCCCGATACCTTTTCAATAGTATCATCAATAGCTGCTAAAGAATCTAATGCCTTTTCCTTTGAAATAACACCTGTCTCCGACATACCAAGAACTTCTGGCCTAATATCTGCTTTTGATGCATCAAAAGTCAATCTATCAACCATAGGATCATTATTTGTACCAACCTGTATGTGAAAGATCTTCCCAGTACCATTTAATAAATTGACTCCATTAAATTCTGTAGAATTAGCAACTCTGTTAACTTCATCTAAAAGCTGAGAATATTCTACTTCTAAATACTTTCTTTCGCTATCTCCTATAGTATCTGATGCTGACTGCACTGCTAATTCTCTAAGCCTAACAGCTATATTAGATACTTCATTTAATGCTCCTTCTGCTATTTGTACTAAAGAGATACCATCTTCTGCATTTCTAGCTGCTTGTTTAAGACCTTTTATTTCAGCTCTCAAATTTTCAGATATAGCTAAACCTGCAGCATCATCACTAGCCTTATTTACTCTTCGACCAGATGATAATTTTTCCATTGAACTTTCTAACATATTACTTGTATTTGCTAAATTCCTCTGTGCTTTCAAAGAAGGCACATTTGTATTAATACGAATAGCCATTACATCCTCCCTGATATATATGGTATTGAAGATTCCTTCTTCAATAGCCTCATCTACAAATCTATTCGTTTAAAAAAAATTATATATAAAAATTATTTTATATTTTTTTATACTAGGAATTTTTTTCTCATTTTATTTAGACCTTTTTAGTACGATAATTCCATAAAGTAAAAATAAGGCACTGAATATTTGAAATATATATGAAAGATTTAAGCTATAGCCTATAAAAAATATTTTTATATTATAATCAAATATAATCATAGAACCTATTAAAAAAGAACTAGACAATAAGGCAAACCCTATAAAGGTAAAAGAATTACTTAATTTAATAAATGATTTTTCTAATCGGCAAATATTTAAATTAAAAGTATACCCCTTTTTCGCCCAATCTTTTATAAACCATTTAAGATAACGTGGAAATATCCGCAATATTGGTAATATATCTCTAGCTGACCACAAAACTTCTTCTGCCAAATTCTCTTTATTGAGATTATTTTCTAATACATCATTTATATTACTATTCATAATCTCAAAAAGATCAAAATCTTGATTTAATGTTGATTTTATACCATCTAAGACTACTAATGATCTAAATATCATATACCATTCCCTAGGAAAATATATTTTATGTTTATATAGGGTCTTTAGCAGTCTTTTAATCATTATAGGGAAATTTGTTTGCATAGTAGTTAATCCAACATAAGGAGAAAGAGAATCTCTTATATCATTTATTAAGGTATCTACATCTGGAATTGAGTCATAGTCTGCTACATCAAGAAACTCATATGTTAAGTTTTCATAATTAGATGTTAAAATAGCACATATTATAGCTATAAAATTATATCTAGCTTGCTTGCTTAATCTTCCCATTAATCCAAAATCTATTAAAGCTATCTTCCCATTATCTAAGTAGAAGAAATTCCCCTCATGTAAGTCTCCATGATAAAATCCATTTTTTAGAAAGATCATTATAAATGTTTTAAATCCTTCTAACATTTTATCATTAAGCTCATCTTTAATTGCTAATATCCTTTCAGTGTCAATAAATGGAATTCCTGATATTTTCTCTATTACTAATAAATCTTCTCTTGTATAATCTGTATAAACTTTAGGAATATATAAAACATTATTTTTATCATGTTCCTTTAAGACTTTAGAAAATATTTTATAATTATTTGCTTCTAGGAAAAAATTAGTTTCATTCTTTATATTATAATAAAAGTCCTTTAATATTTTTAACCCTATAAAATATTTCAGTTCTTCTCCTATCTTCTCAATATGAGAAACTAAAAAATTTAATATATTAAAGTCCGTTTCTATTTTATCTTCTATATCAGGATACCTAACTTTAATAACAATATTATCACCATTTTTAAGCTTTCCCTGGTAAACAATTCCTATAGAAGCAACGCCAATAGGTGTATAATCTATATCTGTAAATATATTATCAATACTTTCTCCTAATGATTTTTCAACTTGTTCTTTTACTTCATTAAAATCTATTGACTTAACCTTACTTTTTAACAAACGCATCTCATCTATAAAAATTGAATCAAACATATCATCCCTTGTAGCTAATAGTTGTCCAAATTTTATAAATACAGGGCCTAATTCTTCAAAACAAATTCTAAGTTTACTAGATAATGTTCTTATCCAATCTTTTTTATCTTTTTCTTTTATTTGACTCTTTAAACTTCTTGAAGATTTTGGTAACACAAAATTAGGTATGGCAGAAATAACTCCCATAGATACAAAATCTCCAAGACCATGTTTAGCAAAAATAGTAACTATTTCTTTTAATCTAGAAACATTTTTTATAGTTTTACTAATTCCTTTACTAGTACCAATAATATCCATAAATGAATATTAAGCTAATCATTATAATAATGCATTATTTTATGTATACTTGTTATTAAGATTAATTATTATATTAAAAATCAACATATAACTCGATGCGTTCTCAATGATAAAAATTTATAATAATATTGAGAAATAAGGTAAATAAGTGATAGAAGAAAGTATGAAGTATATCATAATATTATTTTTAATTATTTCTAGTAAAAGTTTTGGAGCTGAAACTTGTAGTAGAACTGCAATCATTAATCATCAAGAAGTATTAGTAGATATAAACTCAACACAAAAAGGAGAAGGCATTAGATACTACTTAGAAAAAGATGCCCAAGCAAAAGTATTACTTGATAAATATCAAAAAGGAACAAAAACAAATTGGGTAAATATAACTTTAGGGACTGCAGGAAGCTCTATGGTTATAAAAAGTTTAATATCTGGATACTCAAATAAAAGTGATAAAAAATTATTTGCTGGAGGTATAATTTTAATCAGTATTAATTTCATATTATCCATATTAGCTAACAATAAAAATGAACTATATCTTCGTAATGCTATCGATGAGTATAATAAAAGAAATTTACCAAAAATATATTTTGATCATCCTATATCTTATACAATAGATAATCAAGCAAAACCAGTTGTAATTATAAGCAAAACTTGGGATTTCTGATGAATAATATAAAATGCTTTAAATGCTTAAAAATAATAAATATTGATATATCTAAAAGTATATCTAGAAAAGAAGAGTGCTCTTATTGCAATGTTGATATACATTGTTGTAAAATGTGCACTTACTATGATAAGTCATCATATAATGAATGCAGAGAACCATCTGCAGAAAGAGTATTAGAAAAAGAAAAAGCTAATTTTTGTGATTATTTTAAAATAGGTAACAATAATAATGAAAATAAAAACAGAGAAGACTTAATAAAAAATGCTAATAAATTATTTAAAGATTAAGGATACATTATGGAAAAACATCCAATCACTAAAGATGGTTTTGAAAAAGTAAAGACTGATTTAGATTATCTAATAAAAGTAGAAAGAGAAGACATAAAGAAAGCTATCCAAGAAGCCAGAGCACACGGTGATTTAAAAGAAAATGCAGAATACAAAGCAGCAAAAGAAAAACAATCTCTAATAGAAGGAAGAATATCTTACTTACAGTCAATTTTAAATAATTGTAACATTATAGATGTATCAAAAATTCAATCTGAAAAAATTATTTTTGGAGCAACTATTTCTTTAATAGATGAAAGTGGTAATAATATTATATATAAAATTGTAGGAGAACCAGAAGCAGATAAAAAGCATGGGAAAATTTCTTATAAAAGCCCAATAGGGAGAGCTCTTATTGGCAAAGAAGAAGGGGATATTATTATAGTTAAAGCTCCGAAAGGAGATATAGAGTATGAAATCGAATCAATCTCATTCAAATAAATTATCAATTGATATTTTATTTAATAAATCTTCTAAAATCTACCACGATTTAAAAAAGAACAACATAAATTATATTGAAGATATATTATCAATTATACCTTCAAAAATAAATCATATCCCTTCAATATTACCTTTTTCAAAAATTGAAGAAGATAAAATATTTAAGGGTGTAGGTAAAATTATATCTATAAAATCTTGGCGTAATTTTAAATCCAAAAGAATAAAAAAAGGAAGGCTTCATAACATTAATGTATACATTAAAGATTATTATTCAGATGAAATTATAAGTCTTATGTATTTTAACTGCTATTCTAATATGAGAAAATCATTAGAAACTACAAAATATATATGTTTTATAGGAAAACCTTATAAAAAAAACAAAAAACAAATAATTAATCCAATTATTAAAAAAGTTAATGATCCCTGTGAAATTGACAATTATAAAGAAAGTGAAATAATGATTGATTATCCTAATATACTGGGATTAAATTCTAAAATTATTAATAATATAATTAGCAAGATACCTAATGATATATGGAACAAAATTTCAGATCCTCTTCCAAAAGAAATTATTACTAAAAACAACCTTATATCTTTAAAAGATTCATGGAAAATAATACATGGTAAAAAAAAATATAATGATACAGAATACGAAAAAGCAAAAGAAAGATTAATTTATCAAGAATTATTTGAAGAACAATTAAGAGTCATATCTAGAAAAGAAGCTAAGAAAGAAACATATGCCGAAAAAATTATTATTTCTGATAAAAAATTTAATAAACTGTTAAATATATTTCAATATAAACTAACAAAAGATCAATACCACTCACTATTAGAAATAAGAGAAGATTTATCTTCTTCTTATCAAATGTCACGATTAATTCAAGGAGATGTTGGTTGCGGAAAAACATCTGTAGCATTAATTTCCTCACTTATAGTAATAAACTGCAAATATCAAGTAGCTCTTATGTGTCCAACAGAATCTCTAGCTATTCAACATTTTATGACAATAAATGATGTATTAAATAATAATTACAATATAGAAATAATATTAGGAGGTACAAAACTAAAAGATAAGAAAAATATTTATGAAAGACTAAGAAATGGAGATATTGATTTAATTATTGGAACTCATGCTTTAATACAAGAACAAATTGAGTTTAAAAAGTTAGGCCTTATTATAATAGATGAACAGCATAGATTTGGAGTAAATCAAAGATTAAAGCTAACAGAAAAAACAAAAAACTGTCATTCTTTAATAATGACAGCAACACCCATACCTAGATCTTTAAGCATGATTCAGTATGGTGATTTGGATATATCATTAATAAAAACATTACCTTCTAAAAAGAAACCAATAAAAACAAAAATAATAACCCCTAAAAATTTTGATAAGTTTTTAAATTTCATAAACACTAGGATGTCACTTGGTGAGCAAGTATATATAGTAGTATGTGCAATAAATAAATCAGAAAATAAAGATTTACTTGATTTAAAATATGTAGAAGATAAATTTGTAAAATTTTTTCCTGATAAAAGAATAAAAACATTACATGGGCAAATGAAACTAGCAGAAAAATCTGAAGCCTTAATGAATTTTCAAGAATATAAATATGATATACTTATTTCTACTAGTGTTATTGAAGTAGGAATAAATATACCAAATGCAACAACTATTGCTATTATTAATCCAGAGAGATTTGGATTAAGCTCTCTTCATCAATTAAGAGGGAGAGTTGGAAGATGTGGTTCTCCAGGATTCTGCTTTCTTATAGTAGATAAAAACATTCAATCCAATACTCTTGAAAGACTAAAAATTATTGAAGAGATGGAGGATGGATTCGAAATATCTGAAAAAGATTTAGAAATAAGAGGTAGAGGAGACATTTTTGGAAAAATACAATCAGGAAATAATTATTCTAGAATTTCTAATATTGTAACAGATAAAGAATATTTAATAAAAGCAAGAAATGATATAGAAGAACTAATTAATAATAATAACCAGTTTATTATAAATAAACTAAATAAATTGAAACAACATTCTATTATAAGAAATACTACTTAATATTGAAATTTTTGATATTACATTATATTATATAAAATGTATTTATGATAAAAATAAAAATAAAAATTAAAGAAGATTCTGATAATAAATTAAACAGTAGTATAAAAGTTTATTTTGATAGTATTACTATAGGATCTGATAAGAGTGATAATATATTAGTTAAAAATTCTAATATAAATAAAAATCATATTGTCCTACAATGTAATGAAAAAGGGTTAATTTGTTATAATAAAAACTCACAACATTATCTATCAAATGGAAAAAGAATATCTGGTCCCAAATATCATAAAAAGGGAGATATAATAACAATAGGAAAAACTGATATAGAAATAGAAGATTTTTCTAATAAGGTAATACCAAAATCAAAAAAAATAGGTAATCATAAGTTAACTAAAATACTCAAAAACTTAAAGTTAGAGCTTACAAATATAAAAAAAAATATAAATGTTCAAGAATAACTACTCAGATATCTTTAAAACAAAAGATAATATAGAAATATTTCATATAAAAAATTTTAAGAAATTAAATAATAAAAAGCCATTATTAGTATTTAACTACGGTTTAGTATGCAACATAGAACATTGGAGAGAGCAAGTTCCTTTTTTTGATGAAAGAGGGTATCAAATAATAATGCACGATTATAGATTCCATTTTAAAACATCTGGAACAAATAATATAGAACAATGTAAAATTGAACATATTGCTTATGACATATATGAACTACTAATGTATATAGGTTCAAAAAAAAATATCTTACTAGGACATAGCATGGGAGTAAACATATGTTTAGAATTTTCGTATAAATACCCAGAAATAACCATGGGAAATATACTAATATCTGGAACAGTTATAGCACCCCATGAAGTAATGTTTTTTTCAGATATTACAAAATATGTATTTCCAAAAGTAGAACAATTTCTAGAAAAATATCCAAATACATTTGAAGTAATCTGGAAAACAGCTTATATGAATCCTATTGCTAAATTTTTAGTTCATTATTTAGGATTCAACTATAAGAGAGTACCAAAAGAATTTATAGATATTTATATCAAAAGAATTGGAGAGTTAGAACCAAAAATATTTTTTCAACTTCTCAAAGAAATGAAAAACCATAAAATAAAAGATCATTTAGAAGAAATAGAAGTCCCATCATTAATTATTGGAGGGAACAAAGATATTGTTATTCCTAATTATTTACAATACTATTTAAATGATAAACTAACTAACTCACAAATCTACATAGTAGAAGAAGGATATCATGTTCCTCAAATGGATTTTCCAGAATCTGTAAATAATGTGATTGAAGAATTCATTAATGAATTATAATTTTATCCCATAATATTCTATTAAAGAGGAGAAAATTCTATAAGTAGCCGCTTTAAGTTGAATTCTCTTATATTTCATATAAGAAGCATCTCCTTCCATATTATTATTATATGTATCATTATCCATAATTTGAACTTCATACGGATAAAAAAATAAAATTTCATTTGAAATAAAAGATTGGTTTATAGCTAGAATTTTTTTAGCTAATTCACTTTTACTATCTTTTTTAGCCAAAGATCTAAGTCCACTAAATTCTGAAGTTAAAGGGTTTCTATAGCGAATCAATTTTCTGCAAGTAAATTGTATAGACCTATAGCTATTAAGAGAATGTTCATTTTGAATCATATTATCATTAGGATTTTGAATTAAGTTTTCTATTTCATTCAAAAATTCTGATTCGGTTAAATCATTTTTAATAGCTCTTCTTATCAAATTTTTATATGATTTTTTTAAAAACCTTATATCTATTAAAGTATTTAAAGATCTGCTTGGTTTAATATTATGAGGTATAATTACATATTGTTCTATTAAAAATTTTAAAATTCTAACAATATCAAATTTATTGTGAGTAATAATTCTTATTCCAATAGTATCAAATACTTGTTCTGCAACATTTTCTGACTTATGTAATAATTTTAAAATTAAGCTATCCCGGGACTTTCTAGACTTAGTCTCAAAATCTACTAACCTAACATTATCTAAATATAATTTATTATCTTTTCTTTTTATATATCTATAAAATTGATCTAATATTTGCCTTTGAATAATAGAAAAATGGCTTTCTCTAATATCTTTATCGATATGCAGTATAGTGTGCATTATTTTAAGAATAACTTCTGACCACAGCCTATTTTCAATATTATTTTTATTTTTCCTATCTGTTGCCATTAAAAATAGATTTTCAATATTAGATATAGTAAGAACTGCTGTAGGAATTTCTAAATCAAGACCCTCGGGATTGCCTTCTTTTAAAAAGTATCTTTTTATAAAATTTAATGCTTCATGAAAATTACCTAGTAATTCTGACTTAGTAATCTGATTATTAGGGTCCAAACCATATCCTTTTATAAATTCATTAACCTGTTCTTGATCATCCATCTCTCCTAAAAAGAACTTTGAATCTAAGGAGGATTTTCCAGAAATTACTACATCAAGTAATTCCCAATCAATCATATATTTATTTAAATAACTTGGTCTTTTCATAAAAATATTATAAAATAATCCTAAAAAATCTATTATAATTTTACATATTAAAAATGAAAAACGCACCTAGTCTGTCATCACCTAGTATTATACTATTATCATTTTTTGGTATTGGTATGATTCCTAAAATACAAGGAACTATATGTTCTTTAGTTATGGTACCTATATTATATATATTATCAAAATACAGCATATCTTTTATTGTAATTACTCCATTTATTCTAGTCTTAATAATAATATCTTCATTCTTAACTGAAATGATTCAAAATAAATACAAAATTCATGACCCTAAATGGATAGTTATAGACGAAGTTATTGGAATGCTTATATGTTTTTTATTTATAAGATCTTCAAATATATTAAACATATTTATAATGTTTGGAATATTCAGATTCTTTGACATAATAAAAATATGGCCTGCAAACTACTTTGACTCGCTTAAGCATGGAGTTTTTGTAATAATAGACGATATAGTGAGTGCTATTTATAGTGGAATCACTTATATAGCATTAAGTTATCTTAATTTTCTGCCCCTATAACTTATTAATTGTTTGACTTACGCAAAAATTACGCATAAAATTCAAAAATATACTTGTATGAGTTTAAAATTACTAAGTATAAAAATTTTAAAATAACAAAATATTAATAAAGTAAAATCAGTTATTTATTAAATATTTAGTGGCATACTTATTGCATACATAAAAGTAAGAGTAATTAAATAACCAAGGAGAAAACAATGGTAACAACAACTGAAGAAACAAATAACAAATTAAAGGCATTAGATTTAGCTCTAGAATCTATTGAAAAACAATTTGGAAAGGGAGCAATAATGAAGCTAGATGATAAATATGCTGTAGAAAAAATCCCTACAATTCCAACTGGATGTACAAGTTTAGATATTGCCCTAGGGGCAGGAGGAATTCCTAAAGGAAGAATTGTAGAAATTTACGGACCTGAATCATCTGGAAAAACAACTCTTACATTACACATAGCTGCTGAATGCCAAAAACAAGGAGGAACTGTAGCATTTATAGATGCTGAACATGCCATAGATACATCCTACGCTTCAAAATTAGGAGTCGATATTCCAAATACATTAATTTCACAACCAGACAGTGGAGAGCAAGCATTGGAAATAACTGATATGCTTGTAAAATCTGGAGCTGTTGATCTTTTAATAGTAGATTCAGTTGCAGCATTAACACCAAAAGCTGAATTAGAAGGAGACATGGGAGACGCCCATATGGGGTTACAAGCAAGACTAATGTCTCAAGCACTAAGAAAGTTAACTAGTTCAATTTCAAGATCAAACTGTACAGTAATATTTATAAACCAACTAAGAATGAAAATAGGAGTAATATTTGGAAACCCTGAAACAACAACAGGAGGAAATGCATTAAAATTCTATTCTAGCGTTAGGTTAGACATAAGAAAAATAGGATCCATAAAGGATGGCGATAATTATATTGGAAATAGAACAAAAGTAAAAATTGTAAAAAATAAAGTTGCTCCACCATTTAAAACTACTGAATTTGATATTATTTATGGATTAGGCATATCTAGGGCTGGAGACTTAATTGATCTTGCCACGGCCAATAATATAATAAAAAAATCTGGTTCTTGGTTTTCATATAATAATGAAAAAATAGGTCAAGGAAGGGAAAATGCTAAAAAATTCATTTTAAATAATCCTAAAATAGCAAAAGAAATAGAAAATAAAATTTATCAGTTCTATAATCAAAAAGAAAAACAAATACGTAAAGATAGTAAAAAACCTGCTAAAAAAGTTTTACAGTAATAAATGAAGATAGTCTTATTAAATAATAAGGCTATCTTTCTTTAAATTACAAAATGGAATCTAATAAGGAAGATATATATAAATATGCTATAAAGCTACTTGCTAAAAAAAATTATACAAAATTAAAACTAAAAGAAAAAATTAAAACAAAGTTTAATCAAGAAAATAAGATTAATGATACAATAAAAAAACTTAATGACATAATAGAGATATGCGAAAAGAATTATATAAATAGTAGAATAAGTAGCTACATGAAAAAAGGATATTCAATAAACTGGATAAGATATAAACTAGGGAAAGAAAAAATTAATATAGATATGGCCAAAATAAAAGGGATTTTTAGAGAAAATAAAATAACAACTAACATGCAAATAAAATATTTAATAAAGAAAAAGAATAAAACCAATAAGAATGTATCTAATAAGATTATAAGTTATATTTTAGGGAGAGGACATTCTATAGAAGAAATTAAAAAAAATATGTAAAAGTAAATTTAAAAAAACATTCTATAAAAATATTTTAATCTAACTTCAAGACGACTATCTAACAAACATATTAATATATATATTACATAAATTATATTTCTAGAAGATCTAAATGTGCTAATCTTCTGAAATAAGAATTCTAAAGTAATAATACTAAAAAAAGCCAATATCCATAAAGACGTAAAACCACTAATAAATATCGAGTTAATAAATAATGATAAAAAGATTAACGATAAAATACAAAATAAAATTTCTCCGGAAACATTCCTATTTAACTTAAAATTATTTATATAATGAGGTTTAATATTACAGTACTTTAAAATAAAAATTAAGATCCCTATTAAGGATAGAGTAAAAAATGCCTTTTGATTTATAGCTTGTATAAATATATTTAAAGAGGAATTATTCATTATATTTGGCATAATAACTGAATCAATTCTAGTAATAAATGTTAATAGAAACAAAGAAAATCCAGGTAAAAAATATTTAATAAATTTCTTGCGAAACCATAAGTTCTTATTTTTTAAGAAAAAAGTTAAATAAACTAGTTTGGGAATAAATAAAAAAGAAAATAAATTATTTATTACAATACCAATATAACTAACAATTCCTGTAAATAGTCCAATTCGGTAAACAGAACTCTTAGCTAACCATAATAATGACCATACCCATATCAATGGGTATGTAGAATTTACTAAAAATCCTAAATTATTCCCAAATATTTTTGAATAAGACCAGGAAGATATAATACTAAATATTCCTAATAATGCCAGTCTTCTTGAAATAAAAAATCTTAAGAGGGTATAAAAAACCATTATAAATAATCCTGATCCTATTATATAAAAATGCATTACCCAAGATAATTTAAATAACATAGGATATTTATAAAATGGATAATAATTGACAGTAAGAAAGTTCCAATATTGGAAACTAAAATTATCTTCTGGATCAAAAAATAGCATTAAAGCCTCTTTATCAGTTAAGTTAGGGATATTCGGAAAAGAAATAATAAATATTAATAAACTTAATAAGAGTAATGTCTTTTCAAAAGAATCAAGATACTTTATTTCACTAAAATTTGTAGTTACAGATTCTTGTATTATTTTTCCTCTAGTTGGCCAAGAGTAAAACAAGCCTAACAATATCCATGTAATCCAGAAACAATTATATATCCATTTTCCTGGTAAAATGCTTAATAAATTCAGATATATAATAAAAAATCCCATTCCTAAAATTAATCTATAAACAACTCTATCCATAGATGAATTAATATTAAAGTAAATCCTTAATTTATGATCTATTTCTTTGCCTAGAAAAAACCATTGACTAACCATAAACATTATATAAAAAACCATCATTAATACTTGAAAAGCCAAGCTTAAGTTTACAGATTTTTGAATCCATATAGGTATTAGTAAAAAAGAAAAATAATGAACAAATCTATATATGAAAAACTTTGATTTTAAAAATATAATTTTTGACTGTTTTTGTTTGTTATTATCCATGTAAAAACCGTGTAAAGTATTTTATCACAAGAAATTAATTCCTTATTTATTTCTCATTGCATCATACTGCTATTATTGATAATCTAAGCAAAAGTAGTCTTAGGAGAAAAAATGGGTATTTCATTTGGGTCAATAAATACTGGTTTACCTAAAGATATTGTAAAACAAATTATTGAAGCTGAAAAGATTCCAATAAAAACATTAGAAAAAAGAAAAGAAAAAATTGAATCTAAAAAAACTCAAGTAGATGAACTAATAAACCTAGTAAGAAATGTTCAGCAAGATACTGTAAAAAACTCTACTGAAATCTCTCTCAAAGAATTAAGTGTAGATGCTAATAAGGAAATTATTGATATAAATGTAGATAAAAATATGGCCGTTCCGTCTAGTTACCAATTCGAAGTAGTACAATTGGCACAAAAATCATCTACTCTTTCAACAGGGATATCAGATCCTGATAAATCTTATGTAGGAGTAGGTTATATTCATTATACTCTCCCAAGTGGAGAAAATAGGGAAATATATATTGACCCTGAAAACTCTACTCTAAACAAAATAGCTTCATTAATAAATTCTAATAATGAAATGCAAGTAAGGGCTAATGTCGTTAATGATGGAAGTGGCTCTAAAAATCCATGGAGATTATTATTAAGCCTTAAAGAAACTGGCGATGATAATAAAGCAGAATTTCCCCATTTATATTTCGTAGATGGAAGAAGAGACTTTACCTTAGAATATGAAAGAGGGGCTCAAGATGCAATAGTGAAAATAGATGGATTTAAGATAGAAACACCTGAAAATGAAATTAATAACTTAATACCAGGTGCTGCGATAAATTTAAAACAAGCTAAACCAGGTGAAGAATTCTCTATAAATATTAGAGAGGATATACCATCAATAAGTGAAAAAATAAAAAAAATGGTAGAAAATATTAATGGAGTATTAAACTTTATTAACAAACAAAATAAACTTAATAAAGATTCAGACACATCTAGAACCTTGGGTGGTGATATTACAATTCAGAATATAGAAGGACAATTAAGAAATCTTATATTTAAAGAAAGAAAAACGGGATTAGGAAACATAAGAGCACATGATTTAGGAATATCATTCCAAAAATCTGGTTTATTAACATTTGATCAAGATAAATTTGAATCTATTATGGCAAAAGAATCAAAAAAAGTTTATCGAAGTCTTGTAGGGTTTTATGATGAAAATAAAGAAAACAGTGTACCAGGGCTTATCACTGAACTAAATAAAATATCATCCTATTCACTAAAAGTTCCTAATGGAACATTATTCAATAGAAAAAAAACATTTCAAACCAACATTGACAGGATTAATAAAGATATAAGTAGAAAAGAAATTCTACTAAAGGAGAAAGAAGAAAGTTTAAAAAATAAATTTTCAAGATTAGAATCAACTATAGCAAAAATAAGAAATCAAGGTGCTGGTTTAAGTGGTTTAGTTAGCTCACAAGACATAGCTAATACTGTACCTGATTTACAATCACAATAAGGAAAAATAAGTGAGTAATTATGGGATAGGTGCATATAAAAAGAATATTGTTAATACCGACAATAAAAATAAGATATTACTTATGTTATATCAAGCTGCTATTAGTAATTGTAAAAAAGCTATAAAAGCTATAAAAATGAATGATCCTGCAAAAAAAGGAGAATATATAAATAAAATGCAAGATATTATTATAGAATTAGATAGTAGCTTAGATCCATCTGTTAATGAAGAAATATGCCAAGAGCTATCATCATTATATGATTATATAAGAATATCAAGTACTAAGGCCAATATAGAAATGGATGTAAATCCATTAATAAGTTCTCTACAAATTTTAGAAACTTTGTATGATGGATGGAAAAAAGCTATAAAGATGATAAAAGATGAATCAAAATAAAATCTATAAAATTGATATATGTATATCAATTTTAAAAAAAATTAAAACTATTAGCTATATTATATTAAATAATTCTAACAGAGATGATATTAATAGTATTTTATATCATATAGAAAATAGAGGAAGATTAATAAACATATTTTATTCAAGTATGAATAATATTAACAATAATTATATATTAGAAAAAATGGATATAATAAGGTCTATATATAAAGAGGTAGACTTAATTGATAAGAAAATAATAAAGAACTTAGAAAAATATAAATTAGATACTATTAAAGAAATGAAATCTATACTTAAAATTAAAAGAAAAATAGCAGGCTATAATTCAAATAAATTAAGATAAAATACCTGTCTGTTTTTGTTGATTAATTGACAGTTTAATAATTACATGAATAAATAAAACTACTGTATATGTTACTTATGGAAGAGGAACAATGGCAATACAAAAACCTGTTAATAGTTATATAAAAATTATAAGTTCTAAAAATGGAAATCCCATACCTATAATAAAAGGCTCTCAATTACACTCTATATATAATCCATTAAAAGAAGCTGAATTATTTACAAAAGAAAATTCAGAAAAACTAAAAATTTCAAATAATATCATTATATTAGGCTTAGGATTTGCTTACCATGTAGAAGCAATATCAAAATATATGAAAAAACTATATAAGAAAAATTATTTAATTACTGTAGTAGAACCTAATAAAAATATTTATGAAAAATGTATTAACTACAAATTAATAAGTAGAATAACTAACACTAAGTATATTATAAAAGATGATATTGAAAAAATATATTCTGATAGTGTATTCATTAATGTAATAACTAACAACCCTTCAATTTTAATTCATGAACCTTCATATAACTTAAATAATACTTTTTTTAAAAACTTAATTAATTATAGATCATCTAAAAAAATATCTAATGTATTAAATGTAATAAATAACCAAGAAATAAAAAGTTATTTAGAAAAATTAAATAGTAATGAATCTATTGACGAACATATAAATTCCCTGAAATCAATTAATAATATTAACAAATATCAACAAATTTTATTAGCATTTGGTAATATTATATGAATATATTAATATTATTTTTTAATAATAAAGATAATCTAATACTCATTTCTAATATTATAAGCTCTATAAAAATTAATAATAACTATACAAATATTTCACTATTAACCTATAAAGATATAGAAAATTATGCAGAAATGATAAAAAACATAAAAAACATTTATTATATAGATAGAAAAAAAATAAGGTCATTAAGAGATGGAAAATTTCAACTTTATGGTCAAGCAATAAATATATTTAATGAATCGATAGAAAACTTATGCAAAATCAAGTGGGATTATCTAGTTAATTTAGATAATAATAAATTTAGCTCTTATATGACACTAATATTAAAAAATAATAAAACTAAAATAGTTGGTGCAACTTATACAAATAACAATAATATTATATACACTAATAAGTGGTCATCAATAAAGAATAATTTAATAGATGATTATCCATTACCAATAATATCATTAAATGATATATACCATCAAATATGTAATGAAACTAGAACTAAAGAATCTTCTCTAAAAACTGAATCTTTTTATGAGTTTTCAATAATAAATAAATTAAATATTATAAGAAATAAAAGTAAAAAAAAGATATTAGCTATACATATAGATTTTAATAAAAACTTATATTTAGGTAATGATGATATAACTTTACTACTAGAAGACATAAAAACATCTACTTCTTACATCCCTATAATAATTAATTATTCTAGTAAAAACTTTGAATATATCCCTGTATTTGATTTATATCCTCAAATTAAATGTGATAGTAAAACACTTCTATCAGTTATTAATAATGTTGATTTATTAATATGTAGCAACACCTTAATAAAAAATATAGGATGCTTATTAAATATAAAGACCATTGAAATTGCTCCTTCTGATTATCAATATTTAAAATATGGGCCCATTAATCACAAAAATAATTTATTATTAATAAATATCTCTGAAAAATATAAAAAAGAATCAATAGTGAAAGATATAATCTACACCATATTATTCTTATCAGGAGAAGTTACTATAAAAGACTTAAAGTTATCCAAATATTCTTATTTATATTATCCTGATAATACTCCTGTAGGCTTTATATACTCACATATAAATAGATATTTAAATATAGAATATGAAGTTTTATCACTAATTGCAAGACAATATATATTATATATTGTTAATAAGGAAATATTCCCTTCAATATATAAATATATTTTATATCAATATAATACAAATATAATCAATAACATTATAAAAAAGGAAAAAGAATATATTATAAATATTATTGGCAATATACTTAGTATTATAAAGATGGTAATACAAGCAAAAAATAATTATAATAATAGGAAAAATTTAATAAATTCTCTTTCAGAGATTATTAGCAAAAATTATTCAAAACATTTAGTAAATATACCTATAATATTATTTAGAAAAGAATTTTTTCAACTACAAAGTGACTCATATGAAGAAACCCTTAATAATTTAGAAAAAATATTATACAATTTAAAAGACAATATAAAATCTTTACTAATATGTATTAAAGAATTAAATAATTATTTAAATATAAAATCTGATAATATATCCAATTATATATATAAAAGAGGATAAATTTATATGATAAGTACATTAAAAAACCTTAATAAGATAGAAGATATAACCATTTTTCAACCTCATAACTACATACATATAATACAATCTATAATAGCTATAAAGTATTTTATAGCAGAAAACCCTAAAATAAAGATTATATTAATTATAAATAAAAAATATAAAAATTGTTCTACTATTATAAAACAGATAAATTTAGAAAAAATATATTTTCTAGATTTTAGTAATTATGATAAAATATATACTAATAACAAAAATATAATAGAAAAAATAAATAATCAAAATAATGAATTATTTATCAATCTTTCTTATGATGTCTCTAATATAATTCTAACAAAATACATAAGAGCCAAAAAGTTTATAGGGCCATATATAAATATAAAAAAACAATTTATAATAAATGAAAAATGGATGAAATTCTATTACAGTAACTTCAATAAGAATAATATATTCCCATTTTCGCTAGTAGAAATTTATAAAAACACTGTATGTTCAACAAAAGAATATTATTTCAAAAGTAATAATTCTAAAAAATATATTATTATCTCTCCCTTTGTAAATGCGTCTCATAAATATTTTTCATATAATCAGTGGATAGATATAATATACTCTTTTTTAAAAAGTAATAATTCTCACGATATATATATTATTAATAATATAAAAGATACATCATTACTAAATAATAAAACTTTAAAACAGTATAAAAATAGAATAAAACCATTGATAGCCGATTTTAATTCTACAATTTTTTACAAAATAATCTCTAACGCATCTATAGTAATAGGACATAATTCATCATATATACATTATGCTTCGCTGCTCTCTGTAAAAACTATTACATTCATTTCTGATACATATCAAAAGTATCTAACAAGTTATGGTGAAGGGAATTATATTATCTCCCCATCATGGAAATATAATATGAGTAGTTTTCACAGCACGATACCTACAACAGTCGCTAGTGACATCATTATAAAAATTTTAAATAATAATATTGAAGATATTCCTAAAAATTATCAAAATTATATAAGATTATACAAAAAAGAAAAAAATAAAAACAATAATATTATACCTATAGAATTAATTGTAAGAAATACTAGCATTGACGAAATATTTAGTATTATATATAGAATAATTTGGTTAAGATATTGTTCGGATATTGAAGAAGTTTCTTGTATTCCAAATATATCTAAATCAGATTCTGAGATTTTATCAAAATACTCTGAAGGTATTAATTATTTATATGAATTGTCTGAATTTGGGAAAAAATATACTGAATATATTATTAAAGAATTAACAACTAAAACTCCCAGAATAAATGTTATTAATTCATTAGCAGAAAAGATTATAGAAATTGAAGAACTAAATATAGTAATAAAAGAAAAATTTCCTATGCTTGCACCATTAATAAACTTTTTTCAATATCATGAAAATATATTAAAAAGTAAAACTATGGATCAAGCAAATTCAGCAAGTATTTTGTTCGATGCAATATCAATATTAAGTCAAGCAATGAATGATCTCATAAGTAAAATTATTAATTATCAAAGACAAGCTAAAGCAACGACTATACCTACAAAAAGAGGTATCTAATTCTACCATATTTTAAAAAATTATGATAATTAAACATCCATAATGAGAAATATTAAAAAAGTCACTATAGTGCTAAAACCAAGTTTTTTAAATGAAAGTGAAAAGATTTTATATAATCTATGTACTTGGATGTTAAAAAGAAAAATATCAGTTCAATTTTTAAATAGGCAAAAAGAGAAAATAAGCAAAAACTTACTATTAAATACAAAAATTGTTGAAGATAAAAATATATACTCTTCTTCTGATCTAATTATTACTCTTGGTGGTGATGGAACATTAATAGGTATAGCTAGAAAATGCCCTAAAAAATCCCCCCCTATATTCTCTGTTAATATGGGAACATTAGGATTTATTACAGAATTTTCTAAAACTGAATATATTGATCACTTAGAAAAAGTTATATATGGTAATTTCGCATGTGAAAAAATTAAGCTATTTAAAGTAGAAGTAAGAAATTATAGTAAAAAAAGATTTGTAGGATATTTTATTAATGATGCTGTAATAGGAAAAAATGATATATCTAGAATGTGCTCACTATCTATAAACGAAAAAGATGAAAATATATATAGCCTTAGAGGTGATGGATTAATCATAAGCTCTCCTTTAGGTTCTACTGCTTACTCTTTATCAGCAGGAGGACCTGTAGTACATAAATCCGTAAAGTCTATAATATTAACTCCTATATGTGCCTATAGCATATCCCAAAGACCTCTTGTTTTGTCAGAGAATTCAATAATAAATATAAAGGTTCCTAATAATAGCAGTTCAATTATACTAACACTTGATGGACAAGAAGTTATAAGTATAGATCCTAAAGAAGTCATAACTATAACCTCTAGTAAAAACCACTACATAAATATAATAAAAAACAATAATAAAACTTATCTTTATAATTTAAAAAAGAAATTTAATAATTAATTTCTTCAAATCTAACTCCTGACTTATCAATATATATAAAGCTTTTACTTATAGGTGCATAACCATTGTTTATGTAGGTAAAATCGCTTTCTACATAATAATCTTTTATATGGCTATGTCCAGAAATTATATAGTTTATATTACAATTTTTTTTCTTAAATTCTATAGCAGACTGTCTAAATTTAGATTTTACATAATCTTTAAATGAATTATTCATCATTTCTTCTACATTTTTTTCTCTAGAGTAATTTGATAAATTACTTCCAATATTTTTGAGGATATTATAAGGGATATTATTAGCAATAAACTTAAAAAGAAAGCTTCTAACAAGAAATTTATATGCTTTATAAGCATAATTTCCTATTTCAATATCGTCTCCATGAGTAAAATAAAAATTCATACCCCATCTATTAATAAAAAATCCATCAGACAGTACATGTAGATTATCCCTTTTTCCATATAGTTTTTTATATAGTTTAATTAAATGAAAATCATGATTCCCTTCTATATAATAAATATTTTTACCTGTATCTAGTATAGATGATATTTGATCAAAATATTCTTTAAATTCATCAGAATACTGAATATGATTTCCTACCATAAGATCAAATATATCTCCTAACAATATAATGTCAGTACTATCCATTACAAGAGGGTTAGATATAAATTTTTTTAATAAGTTAAAAGATTCATCATTATTAGATGTACTGGTAATATGTAGATCAGATATTACGGATATTGACATATTTATAGCTATTTTACCAAATACACAATAACAATAAAAGAAAGGGACTTCTAAAATAAGAAATCCCTTATAAGCAAAACTTCAAAACCAAACTAAATAAGTTTAAGAGCTGACTTAGGTATATTATTTGCTTGTGATAATGATGCAATAGATGCATGCTTTAATATAGAAGCAGATGCTAGTTCAGATGTTTCATTAGCAACATCTACATCTTCAATTACTGCTCTGGCCATATCTTGATTAATAGCCTGTACTTCTAAATTTGAAACTGTCGAATGTAATCTAGATTGAACAGCTCCTAATGAAGCTCGCTGCATTGATACTTGGTCTATTGCATTATCAATAGCAGAAAGAGATTCTCTAGAATCAGAAATAGTTGAGACCCCTGTTCCATCAATGCCTAATGAATCTATTCTAATATCTGTAGATCCAGCATCAAATTCTATCCTATTCTCCTCTCCTGCGAAAGTTCCTACTTGAAATGTCAATTCACTTTCTCCTCTTCCGTTTAATAATGGAATTCCATTAAAAAAAGTTGCTTCTGCTGTTCTATCAATTTCTTCCAATAGTTGTTGATACTCTAAATTTAAAAGTTCTTTTTCTTTTAACCCAATAGTATTTGAAGCTGCTTGAGTAGCAATCTCTCTCATTCTAATTAAGTTATTAGAAGTCTGAGACATCCCCCCCTCTGCGGTTTGGACTAACGATACAGCATCATTAGCGTTCTGATTTGCTTGTCTTAAACTGCTAACTTGAGCCCTTAAGCGAGTTGCAATGGCCAATCCTGCAGGGTTATCTGCTGAACGATTAATCCTTTTTCCTGATGATAATCTAGACAAGCTCTGCTCCTCTCTAGATGAAATAGATGTCAAATTAGTTTGCACAGCTTGTGATACTTGGTTTGACGCAATTCTTAAACTCATTTTTCTCCTCCTTTTCCTAGTTGTGGTTCCCTTAACAAATAATCAGTATTTGATTATTTTAGTCATGTATCTAGTTCGGATTATGAGAAAAAACCCTTAGTTTTTTTGTCAACTATTTTTTAATACTAATAAAATCAAATGGTTATAGCACATTTTTTTATTATTTCTGTGGTAGAATACCCTGTTTTAAACGATAGAGACTTTACCAACCCACCATATGAGGAAACAAAATCAGCACCTACAATGGAAGATGCTTTCCAATCCCCTCCCTTAACTAATATGTTTGGCTTTATTTCTTCTATGATAGACTGGGGATTTTCTTCATAAAAAATTTCTACAAAATCTACATACTTAATGGACTCTAAAACGAATTTTCTGTCCTCTTGATTATTAATAGGCCTATTACTTCCTTTAAGCTTTTTTATACTATCATCAGAGTTAATACCTATAATTAATACATCTCCTAAAGACTTAGCTTCCTTTATATAGTGAATATGTCCTGAATGAATTAAATCAAAACAACCATTGGTAAATACTATCTCTTTATCATCTCTATTTACTAATAATGATTTCAACTTAGCAGACACATTACTCATAAGTTTGTATTATTTTTGTATTAGACAATTTTCCTTGAAAATCAAAAATTAGAGGTATAAATAAAGCAAAGACAGAAAATAAACATAGGAACGATCTTAAAAATGTAAATTGTAAATCTACATTATTCCCCTCCAATGTAACTAATTTTAAATTAAAAACTCTCTTTCCAATAGATATACCTATATCCGATATTGTGAAATATCCAATATAAAATATACTAAATAAAATTAAAATATTTGATATAAATGAATAATCATCAAACAGAGGAGAAATCACTACCCAATCTAAACCAGCTAGCAAAGAAGACATTAAAAATACAAAGGAAAACATTCCAAAAATAAAAGTTAAATCTAATATCCAAGCATAAAATCTATTAAAAATAATATTATTATTCTTAACATCAGTATTATAATTACAAATATATGGACCAGGCGGAGGAACATCAGCGTCTCTTAAGCGATCATTTCCCAAATTATGTTCTTTTTTTATATTACTTCTACCATTATTACTTAGCCCACTATAATTAAAATCACATCTATCACTAAATCCTAATCCTTTATTTACTGGCTTTAAATTAATACTTTCAGATTGCTCTATATCCATTTAGAACCTCCTTTTATATATTATAAAAAAATGTATTAATTAGTGCAAATTTACTAAATACAATCTTTGCAATAAAGGCACATGATTTAACTAAAAAGTGAAAGATCTACTTAAATATATAAATAAAGAATTTATTTACACCACTCCTTTACACATAATAAAAATAGCTACCATTAAGCCATTTAATATAGTTTATGTATACAAAATCAATACCCTACCTTGGTAGTCAGCCACTTTAACATTAATTTTATAAGTTGCTATTATAAGTTAATAGCATTTACTACAATTGATATAACATATAAGTATATGAACCCATTCTTACCCATAGTATATATATTAGCTGTTATAACTATAATTATGACAGGACTATCTGTATTTCTTGTAGTATATTTACTAAAGCAAAACAAACCGCATAACAAAAAAGCTAATAATCATAAATTCACATCTGTGTATTGCAAAATACACGAAAATTTAGAAGCTACTGGAAAATGTGCTATCTGTGAAGAACCATTTTGTGAAAACTGCATTAAAAGCTATGAACACTTAAGATTCTGTCCTGAACATTTTAAATTATATAATAGTTCAAAATGGACACCTATAGCCAAATACAAATCTACTCCTGGAAAAGAAATCCAAGGAATATATCTTTATGATAAAAAACAAATACTATGGAAAGAAAAATCTATACCAACATTTATTGAAACTGATTATAAAATAGATGTTGAGAAAGATGTTGTGGAATCTCACTTTACCTTATTTGTAAGAGAAGAAGATAAAGATTATATAAGACAACAATTTCAGACAAAAAATCCTACTTCAGACATCATTTAAATCATTTAAATTTTTATTTCTTCTAGTAAAAGATGGTTTGTCTAGTTCCTCTTCATCAAAATCAAAACCTAATTTCTTAGCTATTGATCTTCTTACTTTCGGCGTAAATGACTGATCTGAAAGACTATTAAGCTCATTATCACCTATCATATCTACATGAGATGTTTGCTCTTCATCTTTAATATTATTAAATACACCAGAATTAATATACTCTGGTTCTGCATTTTCAAAAGAAGAAATATTATTTACCTGCTCTTGTCTTATTTGCTGCTCTTCTTCATTAATACCTTTTTCATTTATTTCTTTTAAATCCGCTTCTGCATTATTAAGTGAATCTGATAATTTCAAGCCCGTGGCAATTACACTAACTTTCATTTCATCCCCCATTGAATCATCTATTACTGTACCAAAAATTATTTCTGCTTCATCATCAGCTGCATTCATAATGATAGTTACAGCTTCATTTGTTTCATGCATAGTTAAAGATTCATTTCCTGTAATATTAATAATAATTCCTGTTGCACCATCTATAGTAATATCTTCCAACAATGGAGAACTTATTGCTTCTGTAGCTGCTTTAATAGATCTGTCTGGGCCTGATGCTATACCACTACCCATAAGTGACAATCCTTTATCCCTCATAATAGTACTGACATCTGCAAAATCTGCATTAATATGCCCTGTGTGATTTATCAATTCTGCTATCCCTCTTACTGCATTTAATAATACTTCATCTGCTTTTTTAAAAGTTTCTATAAGTGATAAATTATCTCCCGCAATAGTTAATAGCTTTTGATTAGGTATCGTGATTAAAGAATCAACATTTTGCTCTAAAATTTTAATCCCTGCTCCTGCTTGTCTTGCTCTTTTCTTTCCTTCAAAAACAAACGGCTTAGTAACAACCCCTACTGTTAAAGCTCCTAGCTCCTTTGACAATTTAGCAATTATAGGTGCTGCTCCAGTACCAGTTCCTCCTCCCATTCCTGCGGTAATAAATACCATATCTGATCCTTCTAGAACTTCTCTCAATTTATCATATTCCTCTAATGCTGCTTTTTCTCCTATTTCTGGATTCGAGCCGGCACCTAAACCTTTTGTTATATCCGACCCAAGTTGTATTTTAGTATCAGCTAAATTAGCAGACAATGCTTGAGCATCAGTATTTGCAACTATGTAATGAACACCTGTTAGACCAGACCTAATCATAGTATTAACAGCATTACACCCTCCGCCACCTACTCCTATAACATTAATTTTTGCACCTTCTTTAACTTCGTAGTCACTTATATTTGAAACCTCAAACATATATCCTCCTTAAAAAATTTCTTTTATTGCTGTTTTAAAATTATTAAATTTTGTTAAAAAATCCACTTTTATATTATCTATATCACTAGACTTAATTAAGTTTTTATCCCTTTTTCTTTGCTCTATCAGCAATCCTAGCGCTGTAGCATATCTAGGATCTTTCATAAGCTTAGCCATTCCTGTAAATGGAATAGGATGTCCAATTCTTACTGGCTGCTCTATTATATACTCTCCGATCTCCAACAAACCTTGCAATAAAGAAACTCCTCCCGTCAAAACAACTCCTCCATTTAATTCGTTTCTAATATCATTATTATCTATAAAATCTTTTATCAATTCTAGCAATTCTTCTGCTCTTGAATTTAAAATATCTGATACATAGTTTAAAGATATCTCCTTCTTTCTAGCGCCTCCAACTCCATCTACAGTAATATTTTCTTCTTGATTAATTTTACCTCTTAAAACATTACCATAATTCACTTTTATACTCTCTGCTTCAGCATAGGAAACTTTTAAAGCTACGGATAAATCATTAGTAAAGCTATCACCTCCAACAGGGATTATCTGTGAACTTATAATACTACCGCCTTTCCAAAAAACTAAATCAGTTGTCCCTCCTCCAATATCTACTAATACCACTCCCATTTCTTTTTCTTCATCTGACAGCACAGCATCAGAAGATACTATCGACTGTAGTGAAAATGCCTCTATATCAACACCACATTGTTTAACACTTTTTTCTAAATTTTTTAATAAAGAAACTAACCCTGTAATTACATGAACTTTTACCTCTAATCTAACACCACTCATCCCTATAGGATTTTTTATTCCTGAAATATTATCAATTATATATTCTTGGGGAATGATATGAAGAATTTCTCTATCCGATGGAATGACAATTGCTCTGGCAGTATTAATAACCATATTAATATCTTCATTAGTAACTTCTTTTCCATTTATAGGAATCATCCCAGAACTATTAAAACTTTTTATATGTGTCCCAGCAACTCCAACAATAGCTCTTTTAATATCTACTCCAGACATAAGCTTTGCTTCATTAATAGAATCACTAATTGCTTTTGAAACTTGTTCAATATTTATAACCGAACCTTTTTTAAGTCCTTGACTAGAGCTATTACCTAAACCAATTATCTCGATTCCCGAATTGGCTTGCATTACACCTACAATGGTGCATATTTTTTTAGAGCCAATATCTATTCCTACTATAATATTGTCTTTCTGTTGTTGCATGAGAATCCTTTCTCAAGTAGTTATCTATAGTTATTTTATAATAAAATCTTAAGAATTGTTACCAAATTTAACTATAACTTTATCATTGTTAGTAAAATTTATAACCACAGGGATTTTTCCATTTTTATCAACATAGTTTATAATTTTTTTTAATTTTTCTATCTTATTTGGCCAATTATCCTTTCCAAAAAAAATACTTGAGGGATTTCCTCTAATTGAGACAATAATAGTTAACTCATTGTAATCATTAATTATTACCTCTGAAATTTTCTTTTTAAGCTTTTTATCTAACCCCTTAATTATGTCAACTACCTTTTGCTGTGCCTCTTTTCCAATACCATCTACAGGAATAGCTAAAAATGGTAGAATATAATTTATTTTTTTGTCCTTTCTAAGTAAAATTTCATAAACAGGATCATAATATTCATCTGTTTCCACTAAAATAGCACTATAATAATGATCTCCATTCTCCTTATAGACTTGTACTTTCATTAATGGTTCAGGACAATCAAAACTTAAACTCATTAACTTTTTTAATGGGTCATACTTTATTTTATAACTATGTATAAAATATTTTTTAGACAAATTATCATTTATTAATTGCCTCTTTATATCTCCTAAAGAATTAGATTTATCAAATGTTTTTATTAAATTCATAGCCAAAGTTCCAACTGTTTTTGATGGACACCTTCCAAAAAAAGTTCTATAACGAAACTCTTTATTATTTGACCACAAATTATTACTCAATAGAATCAAGAAAAAAAATATTAAAATTTTTTTATAATTAATCATACAACTATAATATATCAAATTAACAGTATAATACGCAAATAATCACACATATATATCACTAATTGCCTTATTTATCTTACTTTCACTTCTTAAGGCAGAAAGAATTAACCCTATACCAAAAAAATTAGCTACCAAAGAAGATCCTCCTGAACTTATAAAAGGAAGATTAAGGCCTTTTGTTGGTAATAACCCTAAAACAACCCCCATATTCATAATAATTTGAAATCCAATAGCAAATGTTATAGATGCTATAGTTATTGATTTAACTCTATCATTAATAATCAAAGATAATTTAAATCCCTGAAATAAAAAGTATCCATATATACTAATTAAAATAAATACACCTAAAAAACCTAATTCCTCTCCTATTACACTAAAAATAAAGTCATTATGTGCCTCTGGAAGATAAAATAATTTCTCATTACTATTACCTAATCCTTGACCAAAAAATGATCCATTAGCAAAAGCCAAATAAGACTGGATTACTTGAAAACCTGTTGTCTGAGAGTTTTTCCAAGGATCTAAAAACGATAATAATCTATCTAATCTATAAGGCTGTGCTATTAAAACTACACTAAACAACAATACTCCTAATGATAGCCCATAATAAAATACTCTTCTAGTAAATGAACTTAAAAAGCATACACTACTTATAATAACGAAGCAGATAGTAAATGTTCCAAAATCAGGCTGTAATAACAATATAATCATAGATAACACAAATAAAAGACTACATCCTACTTTATTTTTATTTTCTAATACAGAATAATTTTCAAAAAAGAATACTGATAAAAGTACTAGTGTGTATTTAATAATTTCTCCTGGTTGAAAATTTAAGAACCCTATTGATATCCATCTATTAGCTCCATTAGCACCTACCCCTATTCCAGGAACTAATGTAAAAATTAAAAACAATAAGCATATAATATTTATGTACATACTGTATCTAATCCAAAAATTAAATTTAATTCTATTAACTATAAAAGCTAAAAAACAAGAAAATACTAAAAATATTAATTGTCTAACGAAAAATAACATCCCTTGCTCATATACTTCCTTAGAGTATATATAACTCGAAGACAAAACCATCATTATTCCAAAAACAACTATTAATAACAAAGTTATAAGAAATTTTTTTCTTGTTAAAGAAATATTATTAGATACATGCATAATCTTATTTTAACAAAATATAAAAAAAGTACCAAATTTTATGATCTAGAGTTGATATACAAGCTTTTTGAAATAATTTCCTCTTTCTCCATAATCTCTAAAAAAATCTGTACTAGGATTGCCAGGAGAAAATAATATTATATCCCCTGTTCTAGACTTTTGATAAGCAAACAATATTGACTCTTCAAAAGAACCTACTAAATATACCTGTGGGTGACTTTGTAAAGCTCTATTCATCCTTTCTTTTGACTCTCCAACTAAAATTAAAACCCTGCTACCCTTTATAATATCATTTATGTATAAATCGTAATTTACTCCTTCAACATCCTTACCACCCACAATTAAAATTACTGGCTCTTTAAACGAAGATACACTTTTTACCAAATTTTCCATATCTTCACTCTTTGAGTCGTTATAAAAATATACTCCATTTTTCTTAACCAAAAATTCCATCCTATGAGGTATTCCAGGAAACTTCTCTACGCATGTTTGTATAGATTCATCTGACATATTTAAAATTTTACATACAGTTATAGCTGCCAGTAAATTTTCCCTATTATCTCTTCCAACTATTCTCATTTTATTTACCTTAAATTCTGAATGATAATTTATATTTGAGTGTATTCTTCTATTATGAAAATATGTACCATCTACTTTGCCTAGAACCCCCATATTTACGAAAGATTTTCTTGAATACCAATATGTACGATCTCCTAAATCTCTCAAAAAATTATTATTAGATAATTTATCATAATTAACAACTAAAGAACCTCTCTTTGCCAAATAGTTAACAACAGAAAGCTTAGTTTCTATGTAGTCTGTAGGAGAACTGAAATGCTTTCCTGAGTAATATAAACCAATACTACTAAAAACTATTATTATTGGATAAAAATCTTTTAGATCTCTAGTTTGCAATACAGAAACTTCAACTATAACATAATCTATGCTATCTTTATCTTCTATCATTGCATATTCTATAAAAGGATTATCATCTGTACCCCCTACAAATACATTTTTTCCCTCTATTCTAAGAATAAAGCCAATCATATGACTTATTATTGTTCTGCCATAAGTTCCACATACTGCAATTATAGGCTTATCACATAGAGTATTAGAAAAAGCGAATTCACTATATACCTCTTTGTTTGCTTTTCTTGCAATTTCTAATTGAGGCAGGTTAGGATTAACAGAAGAGTGATAAATTATTATATCTGCTTCTAAAAAATCCTCTTCTCTATGCTCTCCAAAAACCATAATTGGCTGAGGCTCTATCCTTTTAAGTTTTTTTACTATTTTATTCAGATCAAATATAGGTTTGATATCTGTAACTTTTATATTGCAATTATATTTATTAAAAAAGTTTATAAAGGATAAACATATTTTACCAACACCAACAATAAGTACTTTTTTATTATTTAAATCTTTCAAAACATTATCTTATCTTTAAAGATACAATTGATAAAAGAGCCAAAAATATACTAATAATCCAAAACCTTATAATTACTTTGGGCTCTGACCAACCCAAAAGTTCAAAATGATGGTGAATTGGAGTCATTTTAAAGATCCTTTTCTTTTTTGTCTTATAAAAAAACACTTGCAATATAACAGAAATAACCTCAACAACAAAGACTCCCCCAGTGATAACTAATAAAATTTCATTTTTCGTGATAACAGCCATTGATCCCAAGGCACCTCCTAAAGATAGTGAACCTGTATCACCCATAAAAATTTGAGCTGGATAAGCATTATACCACAAAAATCCTATTCCTGCGCCTACAGTAATAGCAGAAAATACAGCCAATTCACTTGCTCCTTCTATATATGGAATAATTAAATAATTAGCTATTTCTTTATGCCCAGCAACATATGAAAGTGTCCCCATAGCAATAATACTCACTATTACTAAACCTATAGCCAAACCATCAAGCCCGTCAGTTAAATTAACAGCATTACTTGTGCCTACAATTACAAATGCAGAAAAGGGAATATAAAAGAAGCCTAAATCCATACGAAAATCCTTTAAAAAAGGAATATAAAGATATGTATCAATTATTCCCAAATGTATTAAAATAGCTATAATAGACATACTTAGAGAAAATTGCCAAAAAAGCTTCGACTTTGCACTAATACCTTTACTACTACTATTTGAAATTTTTAAGTAATCATCAAATAGACCTAAAATTAAAAATAAGAATGATATGAAAAAAGTAAATATAAGCGGATAAGAATTAAAATTACCACATACTAATAAAGCTATTGCCATGCTTCCAAATATAAACACCCCCCCCATTGTTGGTGTTCCAACCTTTCCAAGATGTGTACTTGGACCATCATCCCTTATAACTTGACCAAGACGTTTTTTTTCAAAATATTTAATAAAATATCTTCCCCATATAATAGATATAGTTGCAGCTAACAAAAAACCTAAAATTGAGCGAAAAGTAACATATTTGAATATATTAAACCCTTGAAAATAATCTTTAAATGTATATAAAAAATGATAAAGCATTATATTTAAGAAAAGCTTCTTACAATTGACTCTAATTGTAAAGAGCGACTACCTTTAATAAAAAAATAAGAATATTTTTCATATTTTTTCCAAACCTTAATAAGATCATAAGTAGAACTATACATACTAGAACTTTCACAAAATCCTTTAGAATAATTATGAGAATACTTTCCTACAAAAACTACATTTATTACACCCAATTGAGATAGTTTTTTCCCTAAATTATAATGATAATCTGCTGAGAGACTTCCTAATTCATTCATATCACCCAAAATGAATAAGCAATCTTGTAGGCTATACTTATTACTATCCATAATTCTAATAAATTCTTCTATTGATATATTCATAGAAGAAGGATTTGCATTATAAGCGTCAAGAAATATTTTTTTATTTTTTATATTAATCCATTCTCCTCTATTTGATAAGTCAATTGAAATTAACTCTACTGCTTTTTCTAAATCTTTCTTTTTTTCTGGGAATAAATTAATAGCCAACAAATAACCACTAATTAAATTCAATATATTATGATACATAATAATATTATTATTTTTAAATGAAATTTCTTTATCACTGCTATAAAAAGTAATTAATCCATTAGAAGTTTTTAATTTTTTTTCACTAAAAGCAATAACACCTATTTTCCCTTTTAATTTCTTAAGATAATTATCTCCAGAATTTATAACTAAAACAGGTGTAGTACTATTTTTTTTGATATAATTATATAACTCTGATTTTTCCTTAAAAACTCCATCACAATTTTTAAAAAACTCAATATGAGCTAAACCAATATTAGTTATTATGCCATAATCAGGCATACAAATCTTACATAGATTAGATATTTCTCCAAAATGATTTGATCCCATTTCAATAATTAAAAAGCGACATGAATCATTTAACTGCAATATACTTAAAGGAACTCCTATATGATTATTCAGATTTTTTTTGGTAGCCACAACTTCCTTTGGATAAACTTTTTTTAATAATGAAAATAGAATCTCTTTTGTTGTAGTTTTTCCATTAGAGCCAGTTATAGCTATAATTTTTCCGCCTAGCTTTTTCCATTGTACTATTCTTAATTTAGATACTTCTTGTAAATAATCAATGGTATTAGTAACACATATAAAATACAAACCACTGTAAGCTTTTAGTAGTTTATTAATTTTTAATACATTATTATCACTATATTCTATCACAAATTCTTTATATCCTTTCTTTATTAATTCTGGAATAAAATCAAATCCATTAAAATTACTTCCTTTTATAGCTAAAAAGATATCTCCTTCAGAAATAACTCTAGAATCTACACAAATATTAAAAAATTTCTTATTAAATTTTCCATATGTTTTTTTAATAAGATTAGATTCTAACAATAACTCTATACTTATCATAAAGATTTAAAAAAATTTTCTACTACATTAAAATCACTGTAAGATATCTTATTACCTTTTACTTCTTGGTATTCTTCACTACCTTTACCTGCTATTATAAGAATATCCTCAGAACTCATATTACTTAAACAATATTCTATAGCCTCTTTCCTAGAAAGAAAAATTTTATCACTCTTTTGCATTCCTCTCTTGATATCATTTATTATATTTAAAGGTTCTTCGAATCTAGGATTATCAGATGTAAGAATTACTTCATCAGCAAACTCTTCTGCTATAGAGCCCATAATAGATCTTTTTTTAGTATCCCTATCACCTCCACATCCAAAGATTAGCTTCAAATTTTTACCAGGAAACAAACCTCTACTTAAGTTAAGTAGGTTTTTAAGAGCATTAGAAGTATGTGCAAAATCAATAATTATAATTCTTTCATTTATTTCTAATAAATCAAATCTACCTTTAACATTTATATTATCTATATTAACATCATCTATATTACCCCATAAAATCTCATTAATTTCTAACGATAGTTCTAAATTCTTTTTTAAAAATCCAATAGAATATTTCATTGGAACTTTTTTACATTTTCTACATTCAAGCGATTTAGGCTTTATTATATCAATATTAGAATAAACATCTAATATCATACTTTCTAAATTACATTCTTCATTAGATATAATTATACTTTTATCTTTTAATAAGTTAATTATTTTCAACTTTGATTTGAAATAATTATCTTTTGTTTTATGGTAATCTAAATGATCTAATGAAAAATTAGTCCAAAGAGCATAATCTATCTTAGTGTTATAAATTCTATTTTGATCTAACCCATGACTACTAAGTTCTAAAAACAATACATCTGTATCACTATATTTATTTAATATTTTCCTAAAGTATATATAAGGTGGTGTTGTAAATCCTAAATTAGATTGCAAATAGCTATCACCACTATAAACCCCCATTGTACCTATATAAAGAGAGTTTTTTCCAAGTTGTTTTGATATTAAATTTGACATATAGGCCACACTAGTTTTTCCATCAGTTCCTGTAATACCAATAATCCTTAAATTACTATTAAATGGATACTTCATATTCAATATTTCTTCCATAACTAAATAAAATTTATCTCTTGACAAAACTATATGATTGTTTAAATTTTCACAATAATCATTAGTAACAACAATTCCTGCATTACTAGATAAATAATCATTATAAAAAAGATCTTTGTAATAAAAATCTAAATCACAAAAAACTATTTGATTACTTTTTGAATTTTTCAAATCACAAGTAATATCTTCTATATTATCAAATGAAATATCTGGAATATTCCTAGAATAATTCCTTATAATACTTGATATAAATTTATTCATTCATATACTGGTGGCATATATTTCAAAACAATTATATCATCTTCCTCCATAACCACTCCAGGCTTTGGACTTTGATCAACCACTAAACCAATACCTTTATTTATAATTTTTATATCATTATCAATAGCATATCCTATAGCAGAAGCCTTATCTAATCCTAAAAAATTAGGAGTTAATCCTGCTCCTTTAAATCTGTTTTTAAAACTATCTATTTCTTTTCTAGAAATATTATCAAATTGATCTAAATTTGAAGGCGAAGCTATATACTTAAATTTATTTATATCTTTATTTTTATACAACAAATACTCTGATATTTTTTTAAATACCGGAGCCGCAACTGTATTTCCATAATAAATACCTTGAGGTGAATCAATATAAACATAAATAACAAATCTATTCCTAATATTTAAGGGAAACCCAACAAACCCTGCTATGTACCCATTATATCCTCCTTCCTTACTAGGCTTCTGAGCAGTACTTGTCTTTCCTGCTATTTTTAAAAAAGGAACCTTTGCGTTAAAACCCGTACCATCTTCTACGCTTTTTACTAATATTTCTTGAATAGCTTTAGCGTTTTTTAATGAAATTATTCTTGTTTTTTTAATTTCTTGATCTTTGATAATTTTAGGAGAAATATATACTCCATCATTAGCAATAGCAGAATAAGCTGACAATATCTGTATACCTGTTGTTGCTATGCCTTGACCAAAACTAATGTTACTTAAAGTTAATGGCAAAACATTTTTTTTATCAGGAAATATCCCTCTAGACTCCCCTGGTAAATTAATCCGTGTCTTTTCTCCAAATTTAAACTTTAATAATGTCTCTTTTAACTTCGGAAATGTTAAGTCAAATGCTATTTTTGTAGTACCTATATTAGAACTATGTCTTAATATATCACTAATTGATAACCATTCATATTTTTTATCTGTATCTGATTCCTTTATAACATGGTTACCAACCCTAAATTTTCCTCTTTCACAATAATAATTAGTATCTGCCTTAGCAATTTTGTGTTCAAATGCTGATAAAATAGTAAATGTCTTTAATATTGATCCTGGTTCAAATGGATCACTAATATAAGATAATTTTAAACTTTCTTGAGGAAATTTAAATGCCTCATTAGGATCAAAAGATGGATAATTAGCTATAGATAAGATTTCTCCTGAAGATGAATCCATAACAGCTATTCCCCCTTTTTCTGCATTATGTTTTATTATTGCTTCCTTTAAATATTTTTCAGATACAGCTTGGAGGTCTTTATCAATAGTTAAATAAATATCCTTGGGCCTATTTCCCAATTCCTTACTCTGAAATTTTATTGCTCTACCTTTTGCATCTTTTATATATTTTAAAATTCTTGGCCTTCCCTTTAAAATATCATTAAAATGATATTCTAATCCAGCTAACCCAACATTATCTATACCTACAAAACCTAAAGCTTGAGATAATAATTCATGATTAGGGTAAAATCTTTTAGGAACACTTTCTATATATATTCCCTTTAATTTCTTTATATTTTTTACAACTTCTTTATTCAATCTAATTTTTCTAGCTAGCCATGTATAACGATTTCTCTTATAGACTTTTCTTTTAATCTTTTTAAAAGTAAGCTGTGGTACTAACTTAGAAAGTTCCCTATAAACATCTTTACTCCCTTTAACCTCTTTTGGAATTGTAAAAATACTATAAGTTTGAATATTAATTGCTAAAGGATTATTATTTCTATCATAAATAGCACCTCTTTTAGGATAAATTGTTACTTGCCTAAAAAATTGTTTTTTAGATTGTTTAATAAATTTTTCCTTATCATAAATTTGAATTCTAAATGCTTTAGCCAAAATAATAAAAAATGAAAAACAGAATATAATAAATAAAAATTTGATTCTTCTATACAATATATTGTTCATCTCTAATTGCTAGGAATAATTATTATTTGTTTTCTTTTAGCTTGATTTAAATTATGCTTAATAGCCATCTTTTGTAAATATTTAGTAGATAAGCTTCTTGCTTTTTTTGCTTTAAGTTCTTTATTTTCTATATCAATTTTCTTAAAATTATTTTTTACTTCTCCTAATTGATATTCAATATCCACAACCTTTACTCTAAATAAAATAAATAAAATTCCTAATATAGATAAACATAACAATATTGGGAATATCTTTGAATTTAGAAATATTTTTTTCAACTCTTACAAAATTCCTTTTTTATAAAACAACTAACAATACTAAACCTTCTCTAATATTCTTAGTTTAGCACTTCTTGACCTAGGATTATCAGAAATTTCACTATTACTGGCAGTAATTGGTTTTTTTGTTAAAATCTTACAATTCTTATCAACAGATAAATTTTTGAATGAATTCTTTACAATTCTATCCTCAAGAGAATGAAAACTAATTATTACTAGCCTACCTCCTACTGCTAATAAGGAGAATAATTGAGGAATTACATCTGTTAAGACTTTTATTTCATCATTTACTACGATTCTCAATGCCTGAAAGATCCTTGTAGCTGGATGAATTTTACTATTACGTAATGACTTGGGATAACAATGAAATACAATATTCTCCAAATCATTTGTAGTTTTTATTTTTTTATTGATCCTAGTTTTCAAAATCTCTTTCGCAATTCTTTTTGAAAACCTATCCTCTCCATATTTATAAAATATACCTGCTAATTCATTTTCAGATAAATTATTAACTAGATCATATGCTGTAACAGATTCATTATTATAGTCCATTCTCATATCAAGTGGACCATCTAATCTAAAAGAAAAACCTCTACCATTAGAAAATAAGTGGTGTGTAGAAATTCCAAGATCTAACAAAATTCCATTAAATCCTCCATATTCATTAATAAAATTATTATGATTAGACTCAACAATTTCTTTAAAATACTTAAAGTTTTTATTATAAGCAATAATATCATTTTTTACATTATTTTTTAAAATTACTCTACTTATATTATTATAAGCATCTGGATCTTGATCAAATACAATAAAAATTGCTTTTGGAAAATTTTTAGCTAATGCTAAAGAATGTCCTCCACCTCCAAAAGTTAAGTCTGCAAATAAAGAATTTTCCTTTATTGATTTTCTAGAAAAAGCAAGTAAAACTTCCTGAAGAAGTACCGACTTATGCTCTATATAATTAATCATATAATTTATTTAAGTAAGTAAAATCTCTGTTATTTCTTTTTGCTTATTATTAAGATTTTTAAGAGGTGTCATAATTGCAAATTTATTATCTGTATTAAAATCAAATATGTTATTATAAAAGTAATTAATCATTCTAGGTAAAAGATTTTTTATTTTTTTTGTATTTTCTTGCATTACTTTTAAAATACTTTCTACTTCACAATGTTCTTCTTTCCAACAATCATAATCAGTTACTGCAGCTAATGTAGCAAATGCAATTCCTGCTTCTTTTGCTAAATATGCTTCTGGAAGATTTGTCATACCTATAATAGTAGCACCTATAGATTTATAAAAAAGAGATTCTGCTTTAGAAGAAAATTGTGGCCCCTCTATACATATATAAGTTCCTTCTTTTAAGAATTTTATATCTTCACTATTACTAGATGCAAAAATTATATTTTTTAGTTCTTGATTTATTGGTTCAGCAGTTGATACATGGCCAACAATTCCATTTCCAAAAAAACTTTTTTCTCTTTTTCCTTTTGTCCAGTCTATGAATTGATCAGGCAAAACAAATGTACCTGGAGGGCTTTCTTCAATGAGTGAGCCTACGGCAGAAATTGAAATAATATATTTAACACCAAGTTTTTTTAACGCAAATATATTAGCTCTATAATTAACCTCATGAGGAAGGAGATTATGGTTAATTCCATGTCTAGCTAAGAAAAATAATGAATTACCTTGGCAATCCATTTCTATTATAGGAGAACTCGGAGTACCAAAATAATTATCTAACTTGTATTCTTTAATTATTTTAAAACTACTTAAGTTATATAACCCACTACCACCTATTATAGCTATTTTTCCTAAATTATTCATTCTTAAAACAATTTTTAATATCCATAATTACTCTATAAGCTACAAAATTTAATGTATTCATAATACCTTCGCCTTTTATTGCAGCAGTATTAAAAACTGGAACATCCCATTTATTAAGTTGCTTATGCATATCATATTCACTCATAATATTGATAAGGTCTCTTTTATTAAATTGCATAGCCATTGCAACATTTTTTAAATTATAAGAGTAATCTGCTAAACATTTCTCTAAAGACTTTAAGCTTTTAATATTTTCTTCCATCCTATTTAAACGAGAATCAGCAACAAAAATAATTCCATCTATTCCTTTTAAAATTATTTTATGTACTGAACTATAAAAAGTTTCTCCAGGAATAGTATAAAGGTGAAACCTAACTTTAAAATCACTAACATTTCCATAGTCTAAAGGTAAAAAATCAAAAAATAATGTTCTTTCATCATTTGCGTCTAGAGTTATCATCTTAGCATCATCATTTTGTTCAGCTGTTTTATTATATATATACTTCAAGCTAGCAGTCTTTCCTCCCATAGACGGACCAAAATAGACTATTTTAAAATTAATTTCCTTTGAATGATAATTTACAAAAGACATAACAATTATTTAAAATTGAGTCCTATTTTCCAACGCCTTAGAAATGGTCATTTTATCTAAGTATTCTAAACTACCACTTATAGGCATCCCAAAGCCAATTCTTTCAACTTTGACTTCTTTTGGAATAATGTGTTTTATATAAGAACATGTTGCATCTCCTTCAACTGAAGGATTAATTGCCAATATTAAATTTTTTATTTTTTCCAATTTTATTCTATCAACTAAAGAATCAATATTTAATTCTCCTGGTCCAATCCCTGCCAAAGGATTTAATACCCCACCTAAAACATGGTAAGTTCCCATAAATTCTCCACTAGATTCTATTGCTAAAAAATCAGAAAGAGATTCCACAATACAAATAACTCTCAAATTCTTTCTTTCATTCGATAGACAAATATTACAAGGATTACTATCAGAAAAAAGTCCACATTTAGCACAATTTTCAATATTAGACAATTCCAAAATAGCTTCTCCAAGCTTAATAATTTTACTTTTATCCCAATAAGCCATGGACAAAGCATGTCTCATAGCGGTTTTTTCACCCAAACTAGGTAATCTTTGTAAATTATCAATCACTGCTCTAAGTTTTTCTGGTAAGTTAATCATTAATATACCTTATTAATAACTATTTAATATTTAATTCTTCTCTATTTAACTTTTTATCAAAAATTTTTTCCGCCTTTTTCACTATATTGTGGTTCAAAAAAATTCCTTTATCAATCTCATTAGAACTTTCTTTTTTAGCATTTCTCTCTTCCACTACACTATGAAATTCTACTACATTTTTATTATCAATTAAATTTATATCTAATTTAATATCTGAAGAATTACAACTTAAGCATTCTGACAACTTAGATAAAAGCTTGCCATATAATTCTTCTTTAAGGTATTTAAAGGAATCTTCACTAGTTTTAGAAAAAGCTAACTTTATAAAATACTTTCCATCTATAAAATCAATAGGTTTCAGTAAATTTCCCTGTTCTAAATGCAAATATATAGGTAATGAGTTATTTTTAATAAAACTTAAAATATCATTCCAATTTATAGATATAGACTCTGAAATAGGGTTTTCTAAGTTATATTTTTTTTTTGTTGAATTAGCAGAAAAAAATTCTCTTCGCAAGCATACCTTATGTAAAACCAACTCTATATTATTTTCTGGCAACATTGAATTTAATGCCCACTCTAAATCACGGCTCAACATATTATAAATCCAAAACATTTCTGCCAATGAAAAGTCTGGTAATATATTAGCATCTAAATTAAACCTTTGCTTTAGGAACTCTTTATTAGAAAAGTTCCTTATTACTTCATAGCTACATTCCAATAACATTGTAACAAAATTCTCCAAACTAATATTTTCACTATACATAATTTTCAAAAGCTCAGAACAATTTTCTTTATCCCCTTTAATAACTAAGTTCATCACATCACTTAACAATGATTCTTTTGGAATACCTAGAGACAATAATAAAGATTCTTCAGTTATTATATTATTATTACAAAAGCTAAGAACTTGATCCATAATGGAAAGAGAATCCCTAACTGAACCTCTACCATTTATACAAATTCTTTTTATTAAATTATCGTTTTCAAATTCTATTTGTTCTTGCTCAGAAATATTTTTTATATGAGAAATAAGTTTATCTAAAGGTAAATTCTTAAAATTCATTCTTTGACAACGTGAAATTACTGTTTCTAAAATTTTATCAATTTCTGTTGTAGCCAAGATAAATACTACATGTTTAGGCGGTTCTTCTAAAGTTTTTAAAATAGCATTAAATGCACTAGATGAAAGCATGTGAACTTCATCAATTATATAAATTTTATATCTTCCAAAAGATGGGAGTGTTTGAATTGTGTCTATTAAATTTCTAATATCATCAACAGAGTTATTAGAAGCTGCATCCATCTCAAATACATCCATCGATGTATTATTATCAATCTCTAAACATGTATTGCATTTATTGCAAGGTTCTCCATTAACCCTAGAATCGCATCTAATAGATTTAGCAAAAATTCTGGCAACAGATGTTTTACCAACACCCCTAGTACCTGTAAATAAATAAGCATGAGCAATTCTTTCTCTTAAAACAGAATTTTTAAGCGAAACCGTAATATATTCCTGACCAATAACTTCAGAAAAAGTTTTAGGACGCCATTTTCTTGATAGTACTTGATATTCCATAAAATAAACTTAAACCAGCAACTGGATTGAACACCACGATAAGTAGCTTACTGTTGCTTTGTTCCCAACCTGGCAGATTCACAACTTAAACGCCCGAACAAATCCAGCTGCCTTGGCCATATACTATTAAATATAGTGCATCTATGTCAAAATAGATTTTTATGCATCTGGACGCCAATATACTTCTTCTTTATCCAATAACTTATTAATGTATCTTGATAGCACGAAGAAATAATCAGATAAGCGATTCATAAAGGCTAAATCTTGTGGTGAATTACTCTCATCTGTAGAATCTTCAAACAAAATCATCATCCTTTCTACCCTACGACAAATTGTTCGACATACATGAAAATGTGCACCTGCAACACTACCACCTGGAAGAATAAAACACTTTAATTTATGCAATTTACTATCCATATCATCAATAGCATTTTCTAGCATAACAACATCTTTTTTCTTTACAAAAGGTAGTTTAAAATCAGCTCTCCTATTTTTTTCACAAGCTAGGTTAGAACCCAAATCAAAGATAATATGTTGAATTTTCTCTAATATACTGACTTCATTATTAAATTTTTTTCTATCTAAATACGATATAGCAAGACCTATAAAGGAATTCAATTCATCTAAATCTCCATACATATTTATTCGAAGATTAGATTTTTTTACTCTAGAACCACTAACAAGAGAAGTTTTCCCTTCATCTCCTGATCTAGTATAAATTAAAGATTTTTTCATTTACATATTTCTCCTATATTTGCCACCTATTTCAAATAAAAGGTTAGTAATCTCTCCTAAACTACAGAAATTAACAGTATAAAGTAGCTCCTCAAAAATATTTTCACCTTCAATTCCAACTTTCTTTAAGCGTTCTAATGCTTGAATTGATTTATTTTTTGAAGATTTCTTAAATTTTTCGAGATGTTTTATTTGATTTATCTTTTCTTCATCAGAACAACGAGATAATTCAATATTTAAATTATTCTCTTCTATTTTGGACTTATACATATTAACACCTACTATTGGCAATTCCCCAGAATCCTTAAGTGTTTCATAATATAATGACTCTTCTTGGATCTTTCCCCTTTGATACATGGTTTCCATAGATCCCATAACCCCTCCTCTATCAGAAATTCTTTCGAATTCTCTTAAAATTGCCTCTTCTACTAATGAACTCAATTCTTCTATCAAATAAGATCCTTGCAGCGGATTATCTGTTTTATTTAAACCAAATTCTTTTGATATAATAAGCTGGATAGCTATAGCCCTTCTAACACTTTCCTCTGTAGGCGTAGTAATTGCTTCATCATATGCATTAGTATGTAACGAATTACAATTATCAGATATTGCTAAAAATGCTTGCAATGTTGTCCTAATATCATTAAAGGATATTTCCTGAGCATGTAAAGATCTTCCAGATGTTTGGATATGATACTTAAATTTTTGAGACTTCTCATTAGCATTATACTTATTTTTTAAAACAACCGCCCAAATCTTCCTAGCTACATTTCCTATTACTGCATACTCAGGATCTAAACCATTGCTAAAAAAGAAAGACAAATTTTCTGAAAAATCATCTATATGCATTCCCCTACTTAGATAATATTCAATATAAGTAAAACCATTAGCTAAAGTAAATGCTGCTTGTGTAATAGGGTTAGCCCCTGCCTCTGCAATATGATAACCACTTATAGAAACAGTATAATAATTTTTAATGCTATTTTTACAAAAGTACTCCTGCATATCTCCCATAAGCTTTAAAGAGAATTCTAATGAAAATATACAAGTATTTTGTGCTTGATCTTCCTTAAGTATATCTGCTTGTACCGTACCTCTAAGTTGCCTCATAATTTCAATTCTTTTTTTATTATTCCAAAAATCTTCTCCACTTAAATGTTGTTTTATTGCTGCATTTAAATACATAGCTAAAATAATTGGTGCTGGACCATTAATTGTCATAGAAACTGAAGTTTTTGGATCAGCTAAATTAAAACCTTTAAATAATGTAGACATGTCGTCTATTGTCGCAATACTAACTCCTGCCTCTCCAATTTTTCCAAAAATATCAGGCCTTTTATCTGGATCCTCTCCATATAAAGTTACAGAATCAAAAGCCACGGATAAGCGCTTGGCATCCTCATCTTCTGATAATAAATGAAATCTTTTATTAGTTCTAGAAGGACCTCCTTCACCAGCAAACATTCTCTTAGAAGATTCATCTACCCTTTTAAATGGAAAAATTCCTGCACTAAAGGGAAAAAATCCAGGTAAATTCTCCATAGTAATAAAACGATATATCTTAGATAAATAAGTATCTTTTAAATAAGCTACTCTTGGAACTTCTAACTGAGAAAGAGTTATAT
Source organism: Bacteriovoracaceae bacterium (assembly GCA_965243505.1). Classification (GTDB taxonomy): domain Bacteria; phylum Bdellovibrionota; class Bacteriovoracia; order Bacteriovoracales; family Bacteriovoracaceae; genus CBDEVA01. The sequence continues at coordinate 69,186 of CBDEVA010000008.1, forward strand.
ACTTAGTATTAACTTCTCTTTTGTTTCCTCTAGACAAATATGTATATTTTCCTTTTTGATACATTTCTACATTTTTTTTATACTGATTTATTTGTTCAAAAACCTCTGTTCCAATATTTTCTTTCAGATATTTTAACCTCTTTTTAATTTTAGGTTCCTTTAATAACTTATCAGTTCTAATCAATGATTCATAATCTTTAAGTTTTTCTATAGTATCTAAAACTTTTTTATTATAATCTCTACAAGTCTTTGCAACTAGTCTTAAATAGTTCTGATTTTCTATAGGTATAATAGAATGGATATTACTAGAAAATCTATTTCTCTTTATTTTAAACTTACTCTCTAGATTAAAATTAAATGATTTAATTAATTCCAAGAACAAATCATTTGTACCCTCATCATTAAATCTAGAAGTAATAGTTCCAAAAATAGGTAATTCATTATCGCTTGGTGCACCATTATGATTTTTAAATAGAACTTTATTTCTCCTATATTGTTTTCTAACATCTCTTAAAGCATCTTCTGATGATCTCTTATCAAATTTATTAATAACTATAAAATCAGCAGATTCTAGCATTTCAATCTTTTCAAGTTGAGTTTGAGCTCCATATTCAGGAGTCATAACATAAATACACTTATCTGCTACATAAATAATTTCATTTGATGATTGGCCTATTCCAGAAGTCTCGACAATTATTAAATCAAAGTCTTGTGACTTTAAAAAAGATACAACTTTCCTTATTTCTGATGTAAGCTCTGTTTTTGAAAATCTAGTTGCTAAAGAACGAATAAAAAAATTTTCATAAGTAGCACTACTAATTCTAATTCTATCTCCTAGTAGTGCACCTTTATTGTTTTTCTTTGTGGGATCAATAGAGATCAGCGCAATTTTAATATTAGGAATATGATTAGCAAATCTATATAATAATTCATCTATTAATGAAGACTTCCCTGCTCCTCCAGTTCCAGTTATTCCTAAAACAGGAACACTATGTTCTTTATAATCAAAAGGAATTTTTCCTTTTTCTTCTATGTACGTAATTAGTTTTCCTAATTCTTTATTAGATAAAGTACTATTTATCTTACCTAACTTATAATTACCTAAGATATCTCCTTTAGCCTTCTTAATCATATCATCTATTATTCCTTGTAATCCTAAATTAAGACCATCCTCTGGTGAGTATATTTTTGTAATACCTTTTTTATGTAATTGATTTATCTCACTAGGAATTATAACTCCTCCCCCTCCTCCAAAAATTTTTACATTATTAGCCCCATTTTTATCTAATAGCTCTCTAATATAAGAAAAATATTCATTATGACCTCCCTGATAAGAACTCAATGCAATTGCGTGTACATCTTCTTGTAATGCTGCATCTACTACTTCTCTGGCTGATCTATTGTGGCCTAAATGAATTACTTCTACTCCTTTTGACTGCAGGAGCCTCCTAATAATATTTATAGAGACATCATGACCATCAAATAAACTAGTTGCCGTTAAAAATCTAAGTGAATCCATACTATTTAAATAAGTATTATTTATTTTGCAAAGAGTCAAGAGAACTTTCTTGCTTAACAGTTTTTTTATAAAAAATTATAAGTTATTATTAGGAAATCAAAGTCAAAGGTGAATAAATGGTAAATAAAAAGCAAGTTATAGTTGAAAACCCTTATCATAACGCACGAAAAAAACCTAAAAGAAAGGGGAAAAGACCCCCTAAACTACTAGCAATTGTACATCAAAGTGGATGTACTGGTTGTGAAGTTTGTATAGCAGGGTGTCCCGTAGATTCTATTGAGTTAGTTTCTGGCCCGATACCCGAAAATCCTGGATTCCAACAAACAGTAGAAATAGACTTAGCAAGGTGTATTGGATGTCAAAATTGTGCTGAAGATTGCCCATGGGAAACAATAACCATGTATGAACACGATAGTGCATTTATTGCTTGGTCAAAAGAAACAATGAAATCTGAATTATATATGGAAGAAAATAAATTAGAAGAATTATCTAAAACAAAAGAAAATAAGTCCTAATCCCATTAGTATTAAAGAAATCAATTGAGAGACAGATAAATAATCAAAAAAATATTTATAATGCACATCTGACCTAAAAAATTCTATTATAAATCTACCTCCTCCATATAAAAAAAAATAAGATGAATATATTAACTTAGACTTTTTATCTTTACTAAGCAGATAAATTATTAAAGAAAATAAAAATAGCAAAAGAACTAACTCATATAGCTGAGTAGGATGGCGATAAAATCCATGTTGATAAATTGACCAAGGTAAATTACATATCATACCAAAACAACAATTAGAAAAAAAGCATCCCACCCTACCAATAGCATGTCCAATAACTAAAGATGGTACAAGTAAAAAAGCATTATTTAAAAAGTGAGGTTTGAAATAAGTACATACTAAAAAAAATATTAGTCCTCCAATTAATCCCCCATAAAATACAAACCCACCACCTAAAAGAAATTTTGTATTAAAAAATGAATGAGCTTTAAAATCAGTAAAAAAAAATAAAATTTTAGCACCAAAAAAAGAACTAATGAATAGACCAAAAAATAAATAATTATATCCACTAATTGAAATATTATAACGATTTAAAAAATACTTTCCTAATTTATAGGCAATTCCCCAAGCAGACCCAATAAAAATAAAATATATATAATTATTAGGATTAAAAATAATACTCATATATAAGAGGATATTAATTCACTATTTTTTACTAAACCAATATTTTTAATTACTCTAACTAAACCAAAAATATTCCTATCATCAAGTTTTGAAAGTTTAGAAATTGAAGATAAATAATAATCACTATCCATATTATAAATTATATTATTTTCTAATCTCATAAGGTTATCTTTAAAAATAATTTTCTCTAATTTAATGATGGGGAGTAACATAAAAACCATTAAATCTGACAAGAATTTTAAATATTTTAATTTTTTAACAAAAAAGATAGGAAAGTAAAAAAAGATAAATATTAAGTTAACAACAGTATAACATATACTCAACTTTGATTTATTACTTAAAATTACAGCAAAAATTAAAGAATTTATCTCTTTTAAACTTAAACAAGAAAATAAAGGTTTCCCTATTACCAGTGCAGGCTTACCAAACAATGTATTTAAATAAATTATGTCCGCTCCTATTGAATTACTATAGTATATTTCGGGGCTAACACTAGATAATCTACAAGAGATATTTTCAACATTATCTAGAACCTCTCCCCCTGCATTATATGGTAGACTTTTAGTAATAATTAGAATTATCTTATCTCCAACCAAAGAAAATAAAATAATAAAGAAAATAGATAAAAACCCTCCTACAATCATTCCTTTTGAAAAGGCAAAAATATAAGTCCATATAAACATATGGATTACAAAAAGGATCAAAAGCAATATCATATATAAGTACCTAATAATACATAGCCTCCTTCTCTATTAAATAGCAAAAATAATGTAATAAATATATACTACTGAATAAATTATAGACAATATTGTAAATTAAGGCTAAGCACAATATAGAGATTTTTGGTTAAATGTGTAGGTTTTAATGAATACGACAAAATTTGATAGATTACTATTTGGTACGGCAGGAATTCCAAACAGTACCACTAAAAAGTCCAATCCCGTAGAAGGCGTAAAAAAAATCCACGAGTTGGGGCTAGACTGCCTACAGCTAGAATTCGCTCATGGGGTTAGAATGAAAGAAGAAGTTTCATCAAACCTAAGAAAAATATCTTACGAGTTAAATATACCACTGACATCTCATGGCCCATACTACATAAATTTAAACGCTAGAGAGCAAGATAAAATAGATTCATCAGTTGAGAGGATTATCCAAACTGCTAAAATATCTGATCTGTGTGGAGCAGAATCTATGACATTTCATGCAGCATTTTATATGAAAGACACTCCGAGTGATGTATTCAACCTTGTTGAAAAAAGTTTAAATATAATTGAAGAAAGACTAAATAGGCTAGATATCGAAGTTGTACTAAGGCCAGAACTGACTGGCAAAAGAAGTCAATTTGGCTCACTAGAAGAATTAATTAGCCTTACAAAAAGTGTAAGTTCATGTGCTCCATGTATGGATTTTTCTCATTTATATGCGAGAACAGGTAAATATAACTCTGAAGAAGAATTTTCTGAAATATTAGATACACTAAAAAATGAATTAGGTGATGACAATCTAAATAATATGCATATACATATATCAGGAATCAAAGCAAATTCAAAAGGAGATCTAAAACACTTAAACTTAAGTGAATCTAAATTTAATTGGAAAGATTTATTAAAAGCATTAAAAAAATATAACTGTAAAGGATATGTAATATGCAATAGCCCCAATCTTGAAATAGATGCAAAAATGATGAAAGAATATTACATGTCTCTTCCATAGCAAATTGTATCTATTGCAAATTAATCTAAAAGGTCTTTTGCTATTTTTTTTGAGTCTATATGAGTCTTTAGATTTTCTATATCTGCTAGTTTCCAATTATCATTAATCAATCGCATTTCTACTATCTTTTTTGTTTCTACAATAGCAATGTTATTGTCATTTTTATCTTTCTTATAATAACTTATTGTATATGTTATATAACATTTATTGTTGGAACAGTTTTTCATATTAAAAAATATTCTTTTCAATGAATAATTACTAACGGAGATATATTCATTAAATTCAATATCAGACAAGCCGTTAATCTTTTTATATAGGTTCCCCGTTAAATATCCAATTATTTTAGATCTCTTCTGCTTATCACTAAATCTTAACTTTAAAAAAGATTTTAATACTGCATCAGGACTGCTTTTATCTACACAAGAGAAAAATAAAATAAATAATAAAATAAATTTCATAAATACTATTTTTTAAATTAATGCCTGTTTATACCCTCTATCTTCAATAATTTGATATAATACATACCAATTCATTTTACCTATAGAACTATAATTACCCTTAAAAAGGATACCATAACCTTGACCATATTTAGTAACTATTTCTCCTTTTTGTCTAAAGACAGCATCTCCAAAACAAAAATCTATATTATACTCACCTAAAATATCTACGTTTTTAATCATTATTATAAAACATCCCTGCTCATCCCAATTGCTAAGATATCCCTTTAAATTACCATGCTTACTTAAAATACCTATAGATATCGGATAGTTATTACCATTGATTATTGAAGACTTAGAATATCTTGGATTATAAATAGCACTATCCAGCTCTCTAAGCCATAATGTATAAATTAAAGAACATACTATAGCATACATTAGATTTAAAATAAGTACTAATTTATTAAAATTTATAAATAAAATGCTCAGGCTTTTTAATAAAACAATAAAAAAGAAAAAGAGTAACAATAATTTTGAAGATTTACTAACATAAAAAATTGATAACAACGTCAAGATAGCTGCATACAATATAAATTTATCAGTAGAAAATAATATAGAAAGATAATAACTATTTAATATAGTAATTCCTTTATAAGCAGAAAATACAATATGTAAATATACTAAGGATAAGAATATAAATATCATTACATTTTTTATAAGAATATTTCTCTTACATATTTTCATATTTAACTAATAATTATGATAATATAATACATTATGATACCTTATCTAGAAATAACAGATACATGCAATTCTTGTGATAACTGCAGGTTACTATGCCCTGAGAATGCTGTCCTTAAAGTAGAAGAACAATATGTAATTGAAAAATGGTTATGCACCATGTGTAACATATGTGTTTTCTCATGCCCAGTAGAATGTATTTTACCAACTAAAGATAAAAGAGTAAAAATTGAATAGAGTCTAAATTTCTTCAAAATTATCTCCATAATATATACCACTACTAATAATTTTCATTGGTATTATACTTGACTTCCATATTATTGCTCTTCTTACATTAGAATCTACATATAAATCATCTTCTAATAAATTTATTATACCGCTATGTGATGAGTTGTAAGACAAATTATTCTTGTTAATTTTTTGTTCCAATATAGCATTTTCATTTTTAAGAAAATTAAAAAACTCGCTATTATTAGACTTTCCTAATAAATAAAACATTTGATTAAAATATTTATCTTTTGTTCCAAAATCAAAATATTCTAATTCTTTTTGTAATAAAACTTTAACTTTATTATATTTATAATTAGCAACAGTATCAAAGAAATTACAAAATCCTTTTTTATCTTCTAACTTACTAGTATTAATTATCCCCATTCCAGAATAGGTAATATAACTATTATCACTAACATTAACGCCTAGAGCAATACCTTTTAAAATATTATTTTCTAAATTTAATTTACTATAACCTGAGTTTCTTTTAACTTTAACACCATATAAAGCAACATGAAAATCATCCGAAAAATTACTAGTGCTTTCTTTAAATTGATTAGGATCCATATAATTAAATACATCACTATTTAAAATAAGGAGATGTCTTCCTTTCAAATCATTTTTTCTACAAATATTATATATTGCACCACCTATTCCCAATATCTTATCTTCATAAACTATTCTCACATTATTTGGAAATTTATTTTTCATATCTATTAAAATATTATGTTTATGATGAGTATTAATAAATATATTTTTGCATCCCATATTTAAAGCCATTGCAACCTGTAATTCTATTATAGTCTTTTCAAATAATGGCCAAGCTGGCTTAGGAATTAACTCTCCTAATTTACCCATTCTTATTCCAAATCCAGCGCTTAATATCAAACAGTCATAAACTTTCATAACTTAATTTTGTTAATTCCATTATATAAAACTAAAAATTCTGGATATTTTAAACATATATTAGATATCTTTTTAATACCAATTTTAATAAATTCTTTAAAATTATCGTCCGACCTATCTAAGTAAACACGTGCAAATGTTCCTATAGCCTTAAAAGTTCTTTGTAAAGCTACATAATCATAAATTAATAAGAAATTTTCATAGGACTCTTGCTCTTTTCTAATGTTAGAAAAATTATTCCAATATTTTTTCTTCAGATCATCAATAAAAATATCATCTAAGTTCATATAGCAGTCTTCTAGAATAGAAACTAAATCATATTGAAATACTCCCATCCTCATATCTTGAAAATCTATTATATATATCTCCTCATTATTAACCATTATATTTCTAGAATGAAAATCTCTGTGAGTAAGTATCATACTTTGTCTCTGAAGAAATTCACATAATTTATAAAACTCCAATAAAAGCTCTTTTCCTAAAGAAGGATTTTTTATTAAATCTTTATATAAATAATCTATAGTTAAATTAACTTCTTCCATAAGTTTTCTGACATCAAAAGATGCTCTAGTAGAATATTTCCCTAAATAATTTTTGGAATCAATTTCATGAATTTTAATCAATTCTTCAATAGATTTATTATAATAATCTATTATTTTAGGATCACCTTTTAAATCAAATAATTTTATATCCCCTAAATCCTCTTGAAGAAAATAGTTATAATTAAGTCTCGTATCAAAAATTTTTGGCACTTTAATTTTATTTTCCCACAATATATTATATGCCTCATAAAACCTATTTTTTTCATTATCTTGACAAAAACATACTATATAAGACTTCTTTTCAGATAAAATTCTATAAAATACTTTCTTAGAAATATCCCCCTCTATTTTAATAATATCTATTATATTTTCTTCTCTTGCGTAATTACTAAATTGTTCCTTTACCAGTCCTATATAATCCATAAAATACCTAAGACAACTCTCTCAAAAGAGAATAAAATAATTTAGACTGCCCCTTCCTTTTAATAGATCTATTATAATCAATATTTGGATTATATTTTATAATAAAATTCTTAAATAAATATTCTACTTTAGATGTTCTTGTTGAATCCCCCGTATATAACAAGAAATCCAAGCCACTTCTATTCTTTATTTGAATATAATTAAGAATAGCTGAAGAATCATATTTAGCATTTTTTAAAACAAAGTAATTCCATTTTTGCACTTTTATTTCTAGCTCTAAAGGGATTCTAGTAATTGAAAGTATTCTTTCTAAGTCAATATATCCGACAGGAACAATCAATTTATCAATATATATATTTCTATTAGATCTTATAATTTCATAAGACAAAACACTTATAAATAAATCTTCATTCTTAACATATTTTTTTAATAAACCTGTAGAAAAAAAGAATTGATTACTTGTTAAAGAAAAATGAAAAGGTATGGGATTTCTTATAAAATAAAATTTTGGCCTTCCCCCTTTTTTTAATAAGGCTTTATTGTTCATTATTATATTATTATAGATATTTTCCAGATATCTAATTAGCTTATTACTAATTTTAATGTTTTTTACATTTGGAGAAGATAAATAATAGTTTGACAAAGATGCTAGCTGATCTGCAGAACTATTTTTAGACCCATTATCTTTCAAAAGGTTATCAGAAAATTTAGAAAATATTCCACAACTTCCAAACAAAAATAATAAACATAAATAAATACAATTCATTAGAATAATTTTATTATAAATACTAAATTACATATAAAATAAAAAATTAATTGTGCTGCGAGTCTAAAGCTTCTATATTAAAATAGATTTAAATAAAAAAATATGTAATATTTGATTTAAATGCTTCACAAAAACTACAGTATTTTCCTATTTAGCTTATTGATAGCACTAGTATCTAAAACATATGGAGAGGAAAATATTGTCGATATAATTAGTGATAGTAATGAATCTATCAGCAGTAAAAATCTAAACACTGAAAAAATACTAAAAATATCCTCTAATAGAAAGATTATTATTATCAGCAATAATAGCTCATTCTCACCAGGAGATTTTATATCAATTGTAGTTGATGGAGAGCTAATAAGTAGAGGGCTTGTTGCAAAAATTATAGAAGAAAAAGTAGGAGTAAAGATTACAAAAATTTATTCAAATAAACTATTCTCAGCTATAACCCCTAATATTAATGTAAAGGTTATTAGAGGCGATGACAGCTATTATAAAAAAAAAGCTAAATCTAATAAGAAGAATATCTCTTCATTACTACAAACAGAAGACGATTTCTTTGATAGCAATGTAGTATTAAAAGAAGATACTTCTATTAATGAAAATAAAAACAGAGTAATAAAAACAGATAATATAATAAGCGGAGTTATAAATAGAGTAGAAGGATTAGATATAGAAGGAAGAACTACAAGATATAGTCAAGTTGGTGGAGGTTGGGCATACCAAATAGAAGATAACATATGGGCAGAGGGGCTTTATAGCCAAAATATAATTAATGACTACCCTGGCTTAGGATTAGATACCAAATTAACTAATATAACTTTCAAAATTAAATATACTATAAATGCTCCTTTACATTCATTTATTCAACCCTATGTTGGTTATCAAAACTTGAATGCTACAAGCCCTGGGGCAGGAGCTTCAGTAGAGGGAACAAATATTGACCCTACAAGAGAAGTAGAAAGAGTAGAATTACTAAAAACTAATTCATTAGTTTTTGGATTAACATTTTTAAAAAGGCTAGTTCCTGGATGGTTTGCAAGAGCTGATATGGGAACAGATACAATATCTATGGGTTTTGCACTTGAATTTTAAATTATTAATACTATTATTTTTCTTTAGTAGTGCTTGTGGAATAAAATTAGATCCTATTCCTCCAAAAGAAAATCCTATCCCTGAATACTATGAAAAATTCTTAAAAAAAGAAGATAAAAAGAAATGAAAAAGTCTTTAATTATAGGAATTGGTTCAAACTTAGGTGATAAATTAATTAATTTAAAAAAGGCAAAGGAAGAATTATCAAAAAAATTCAACTTTATAGCAGAAAGCACAATATATGAATCAAAACCTGTTGATTATATTAAACAGCCATTTTTTTATAACCAAGCTATAGAATTTACTTTAGAAAGCAATATAGGACCATTAAAAGTACTGGATACTATATCTAAAATAGAAAAAGACTTAGGTAGAGAAAGAGACATAAGTAAGGGGCCAAGAATAATAGATATAGATATATTATTTTATGGGTGTGATAAAATTAATTATGACTCACTAATAATACCTCATCCAGAGGTAATGAATAGAAGCTTTACAGTTAAACCATTAAAAGAACTTCCTTACTACTCTGTGTTAAAAAATAACTTTTCATTTCCAAAAAAGATAAATAATTACTGTAAACCAATTATATCAATAAATAGCTCTATGCAAAAAAAATGAATATTTGACCTATAACGCATTAAAAAATTATAATAATTCTCCAAAAGGATAATTTATGAATATATTCGTATGTATAAAACAAGTGCCTGATACAGAAACTAAAATTAATCCAAACAATGATAAATCATATATAGAAAAAACATCTATAAAATGGATAGTTAATCCTTATGATGAATTTGCAATAGAGCAAGCACTACTTGTTAAAAATGAAATAAATGAATCTAATGTAACGGCTATAAGAGTAGGTTCTGAAAAAGATGTAGAAGCCCTAAGAACAGCTATGGCAATGGGGGTAGATGAATCTATACTTGTAGAAGCTGAAGATAATATAGATTCTTATACAACTGCAAAAGCAATTGTAAAAGCAATAGAAAAAATAGGTAAAAAACCAGATATAATATTTGCAGGAAAGCAAGCAATTGATGATGATTGTTCCCAGGTGCCTCAATTAATAGCCCAAATTCTAAATATTCCCTCCGTATCAGTAGTCGTAGATTTTTCTATTAATGGAGAAGAAATAGTCTTAAAAAGAGAAATAGAAGGGGGTACACTAGAAGTATATAAAGTAAAAGCACCAATAGTAATATCCTGTAATAAAGGCTTAAACACTCCTAGATATGCATCACTTCCAGGTATTATGAAAGCAAAAAAGAAGCCTCTAACAAAATATTCTATTGATGAACTAGGAATAACTAAGGACGATCAAAAAATAAAAAACTATAGTTTTCAACTTCCCCCTGAAAAACCTGCTGGTAAAAAGTTTGATGCCACGGACGAAAGCAAACAAGAAGAAGTCGTAAAAGAAGTAATAAATTTATTAAGAAATGAAGCAAAGATAATATAATGAGTAAAATATTAATTTTTACAGAAAGTTCAAACGATAGTGTAAAACCTGTAACCCTTGAAATATTAGGTAAATTAAAAAAGCAATATGTAGACATTTTAGGTATAAATGGCATTACAGACAAAGGGAAACAAGAACTATCCGAATATGGTGCTGAAAATATCTTTATTATAAATGATGAAAATTTAAAAAATTATTCTCCTCAAGGATATTCTAATGTCATATATAATTTCCTAAAAGAAAATTCTTATGAATATGTATTTTCTGGTTCCACTTCATTAACAAAAGACATGTTTCCTAGAATATCAGGGATGTTTAATAGTGGAATGGCATCAGAAGTAGTAAATTTTTTGTTTGAAAACAATAAGTTTTATGGAACTAGACCAATGTTTGCAGGAAAATGCTTAACCAAAGTTGAAATGCTAGGGAATAAACCGCATTTTGTAACAGTTCGTCCCAATGCCTTTGGAATAGAAAAACCTATAACTCCCAAACAATCTAATATAAAAGAAATTGAGGCAAAAAATATTGGAGAAATAAAAGCTGTTGTAAAAGAAATTATCAAAGGAGCATCTGGAAAAGTTGATTTAACAGAGGCAAATATTATTGTATCTGGAGGAAGAGCTATGAAAGACTCCAAAAACTTTTCAATCCTAGAAGAATTAGCAAATGTATTAGGAGCCACAGTAGGAGCATCTAGAGCTGCTGTAGATTCAGGATATGCACCACATTCAATGCAAGTAGGGCAAACAGGAAAAACCGTTTCCCCCTCTCTTTACATAGCGTGTGGAATATCTGGAGCAATACAACATTTGGCAGGAATGAAAACATCAAAAATAATAGTTGCGATAAACTCTGATCCAGATGCCCCAATATTTACTAAAGCAGATTATGGAATAGTAGGAGACCTATTTAAAATAATTCCTATTATGACAAGAGAATTTAAGAATATATTATAGATAAACAAAATTTATTCTTCGTCTAAGTCACTTTGTAAATTGTTTTCTAATGATTCTGAATTTCCTATTTCTATAGGATCTTCCTCTATTGTAATATCTTGAGACTCTTCACTATTATTAGCTGTAGGGTCTACTTGGTAATCAGATTCCTCCTCAATAAAATTATCATCAGACATACTACTGGAATTGATTTCATTAGATTCTGTAGGAGAATCATTACTAGTAAGACTATTGTTATTATTTTTTTTAAGGCCATCATACTTTCTTTCGTAATAAAAGATAAATTTCCAAGAACCTCTATAATTATTAAAATTAATAATTAAGCTATATCCATCCTTAATTTTACTTAAGATACCTCCTATAAGTTCCTCTCCAGAATCTAAGGTTATAACTCCTGCCCCTTTTATTTCTACATCATCATAAGAAAGGCGCAAACCACCAACATTAATAGAATTGATACTTAACATACCCCTACTAACAGTAATTGAACCATTAACAGATTCTTGCGAATATGTCGTATTTGTTTTAATATTAGTAGCATTAACTAAGAATAAATTTTCATCATCTTGAGTATTTATAGTCTTATTTTCATTATGCTTAGTTACAACATTCTTATTCTCTACTGATGAAACCTCTCGTTTAGAAATATCTTGCTTTATAGCAATATGTTTACTTTTTATTGCATAATCTAATGTATTGTTTAATAGAGGATTTTCATTCTCATCATCTTCTATTTCAGAAGGTATAAGTAAATAAATAGTTAATGAACTAATTAATACTATGACAGAAATCAATTTTATATTAATCATAGATATCTCTTCGGAAATATCTATGACATACTAAAACTTATAAAATAGCTTACATAAGAGACAACCCTAATATAACCATCTAAAATCATTAGGGTTATAACAAAATAGTCTGTTAATTATCCTCATTTATATAATCAGTGTGAGTAACTTTAAATCTTTTCATAGCAATAACAACTAAATCATCTATTGGTATTGATGTTAACTTTGACATAAGTTCAAAGCTTTTTACTACATCTTCTTCAATATTTACAGTCAATTTTTTAAGTTTACCTTGATTATGTCGTTGAGATTTCATAATTACTCCCATCTATTATATTACTTTTATAGCTCTCCTTTTTCTAAGAGATATCAATTCTTCAGTAACTTCTTTTTCAGGCAGATTACAATCTTTGTAGACATACTTTATTTTACTATTATCAACAATTGAAGATAATACATCAAATTCTTTTATAGTAAGCGAGTTACTATTCTTGAGAAACTCGGTATTTACTGCTATTCGCACATTTCCTGGAGGAATTTGTTGATAATTTTTATTATTTATTGAAGACCATAATTCCTCAAAACTTTCTTTATCTATATTAATATCATTATCAGAATTTAAATAATTTGATAATTCTATATTAAAAGACCATTCCTTATCTGTACTATCATATAAAAATTTTGATAAGTCTCTATATGACTCACCTGAATTATATTTAGTTCCAACAATAACTCCATCTCTGAGATAAATATATCCAACTAATGTATTCATTGGCCCTTTGAGAACTTGAACCACACCAGTAAATTCTAATAACATTTGTTCTTTTATAAAATTATATAATTTCATTATCTATTAAAAATTTTACCTATTATTCCTAACTCTTTATTCATACAAATATCATTAATCTGCTTAGAAAGTTTTACATAAGCATCCCATACAGGCCTTCCTTTATATTTTATATGATTCATATAAGGATTTCCATTATCTGATTCTTCTCTTAATGAGATTTCAAATGGAATTTCTCCTAAAAATCTAGTAGATAATTCTTTTGTAGCTTTCTTTACCCCACCCTTACCAAAAATATAATACTTTTTATCTGAGTCATCAGGTACAAAATAAGACATATTCTCTATCATACCCAAAATAGCAATATTTAACTGACGAAACATATTAAATCCTTTTTTAGTATCTATAAGCGCCACTGTCTGCGGAGTAGACAACACTATAGCTTTATCAATTTCTGTATTTTGAATCATTGATAAATGCGTATCTCCAGTACCCGGAGGTAAATCTATTAAAAGATAATCTAATTCTCCCCAATCTACATCAAAAAGAAACTGATTTATAACACCATTTAGCATAGGCCCTCTCCAAATAACAGGATCTACCTCTGGTATGAATAAACCAAAACTTATAAGACTTATTCCATATGATAATAATGGTGCTATTTTCTTTTTATTATTCTTAGATGCAACTGGTTTTGCGTTCCTTAAATTAAATAATGCAGGCATTGAAGGGCCATAAATATCAGCGTCTATTATACCAACATTATTACTCATGTTTTTGAGAGCAATAGCTAAATTTGCAGTAAATGTAGATTTACCAACCCCTCCTTTACAAGAAGATATTGCTATAATGTTTTTAACTCCTTTAATTCTTCTCTTTTTAGGCAAGGAACCATGTCCTATTTTTAACGAAGCTTGTTTAGATTTACTTTCTTCAAATTTATTATTATTTTTAACATTATCAAAAACATCCCTAGAATTACCAGATATTGTTTTAATAAATATTTGATTTTCTAAATAGAATTCCTTTAATAAATCAATAATATTATTTTCTATCTTTCTTTTCACTTCAGGAGAAATGCCTTCTCTATCGTATACTAAAGTTAATTTTTTTTCCTCTATACTTAGTGTCTTCAATCTGTTTTCTGATGATAAAGTTTTATTAGATAACGGATTTATTACCTGATTAATCAACTTCTCTATTGAACTACCTACATCTTTATTCATCTTTACTCCTACATTAGATAAAAATTTAAAGTATCAAAAAATTGTATTATAATAATATCCAGAAAAAGTATATAATTTTTAGTAATGAGTTATAAAAGAAAAACATATTTAATAGATCCTAAGTTTCAATTAAAGTTTAGCCTATATGTATGCATCATATTATTTATATCTAGTTTAGCTTATCCCTATACCATTTATGACATAATATCCCATTTTACTGACTTTACAGCTAAGAACTCACCAGAAATTGCAACATTAGTAAATGAAAAAAAACACACTGTAATATGGATATTAGTTCTATGCCAAATAGGGTATACTGCTCTAGTATTTATAATATGCATATTCTTTTCTCATAAAATTGCCGGTCCCATTTATAAAACTAGGCAATATTTAATATCCTTTCGCAAGAAAAAAAATAAAGGCAAAATATTATTTAGAAAAGACGATTATTTTCATGAATTAGCAGATGAAATAAATAAAACATTTGATGAAATAAATGAAAATCACAAAAAAGATTTTATATACTTAAGTGAAATATCAGAATATATAGAAAATCTAAATTTAATTGTACCAAATGACAAAAAAACAATTATTAAAGAAATTATCAAAAAACTTAATGAAATTCAAAATAGATTTTCTAATATTATTTAAAATAATATTACTATTTGTATGTACTAGCATATCTAATGCTACAACTTTACACAAAAAACCAACAATAAAATATAACCATTATTTTGAAAATATAGATTTAGAAACTGCTAGATTAATATACAAATTTTATAATAATCCTAAATTATTTAACGACGAATTTCATGTAATAAAAATTAATGACTTAATTAAAGAATCAATACTTTTTAAACATTTAAAAAATAAAATAAATGTTATAAATATTAATAGTTGCTTGAATTCAAAATCTCATAATATCAATAATACTATTAGTAAAAAATTAAATCAATTATTTAAAGAACATTGTTTATACTATTTACTAAAAAATTCTAATTCTAAAAATATTACTAAGTACATTTATAAAAACATTTCATTTTTATTATCTAACGAAGAATATCTAATAAAAACAATTAAATATTCCAAAAGAGATAAAAAATTACATGAAAATGTTAAAAATACAATAATCTCCAGTATTTCTGGTAAAGAAAAGCAATATTATAA
This sequence comes from Bacteriovoracaceae bacterium, assembly GCA_965243505.1. GTDB lineage: Bacteria > Bdellovibrionota > Bacteriovoracia > Bacteriovoracales > Bacteriovoracaceae > CBDEVA01. Next base: position 85,180 of record CBDEVA010000008.1, read on the forward strand.
ATTAATAAAGGAGATAAACAAAAATAAAAAATCAAAATATTTTTCTGATATAACTTTCTACACAAAAGAATATTTAAAAATAGTAAAATCTATACTTAAATGCTTATATAGGAAAAGATATAATAAATGTAATTACAAAATTGAGCAAATACTTGGATTTATAGAAGACCATAAAAAATTTATTCCTCTTAATCATATAATAAATAATTTATTAAAAATAAATTATTATTTATTTAAAGTAAAGCATTACAAAATAGCCTTAAAATTATCTAACTACATTCTCAGTATGGATTTGGAGCAAGAAAAAAAATATGAGGTAGCATTTATTAAACTTATTATCCTAATAAAAGAAAATCAAATAGAAAATGCTTATGAATTTATAAAGAAAAATAATTTTGCTGAAGATTATAATAAATTAGACTCTAGATTAAGATACTGGGTTGCATATTTATTTAAAATTAGAAAAGATATAAACTATTCAAAATATTTATTTAAAAAGCAAATACAGCTAGAACCTACTAATTTTTATAGCATCCTGTCTCTAAAAAACTTAAGTCCAAATAAATTAAGTAATTTAATATTTAAAGATAAATATAAGCTAACTTCTTTGAAAATTAAAAATAATTTTAATGATTCATTTATAAAGTTGATAAAAACAACTTATTTGTGGATAGATTTAGGTTATTTAGAGTTTATAAAATTAGAAGTAAATAATTTAATCAATAAAAACAAAAATTATATGCTTTCAAAAAACTCTATATATAGAAATTATAATATAAAAGATATAAAAAATGCCTTAATGATAAATATAATTAATAAGTTAAATAAAAGGGATCTTCAATCTATAGCTCTTGAAATTTTAATTAATATTATCAATGACAAACATATTTCTATAAGTAAACAAAATATTAAATATCGTTTTCCTATATATTATAAAAACAATATAAGTAAAATAAACAAGAAGATAGAACCATCTATAATTTTATCCTTAATAAAACAAGAATCTGCATTTAATCCTAAAGCAAAATCTCCTAAAGGAGCATTAGGCTTAATGCAGGTTATACTCCCAACGGCTAAAATGATAAATAAGAAAATAACTAGAAAAAAACTAAAAACGCCTAAAACCAATTTAAAAATTGGTATAGGATATTTAGACAAATTAATAAAAAAATATAATGGCAGTCTTGTAATGGCATTAATAGCATATAACGCAGGTCAGGGCAATTTAAAGAAGTGGGATAAATTATATAGACTAAATAAAGAAAATAACTACTTACTATTCATAGAAACAATTCCCTTTAAGGAAACTAAAAAATATGTAAAATTAATATATCGGAATATATTCTATTATAAACTTTTAGATAATAAGTATGATTTTAAAAAAGCTTTAACTTTAAACATTAAATAAAAAATTTATTACATCTCCATCTTTTACTACATAACTTTTTCCTTCCATTCTTAACTTTCCAAATTCTTTAATTTTATTAATAGATTTTAATTCAAATAAATCTTTACAATTGTACACTTCTGCTCTTATAAATCCTTTCTTAAAATCAGAATGAATAATCCCTGCTGCCTCTGGTGCAAAAATACCTCTTAAATATGACCAAGCTTTTATTTCTTTTTTCCCTGCTGTGAAATATGTTTCTAACCCTAAAGCATTATAAGCAACTCTAGCTAACTTATCTAATCCACTTTCTTTAAGTCCTGACAATTGCATAAACTCTTTTTTCTCTTCATTTTCAAGGGTTGAAAATTCTGATTCTAATTTGCCATAAATACACAATACTTTGCTAGAATGTCTTTCTGCATACTCTTTTACCTGCTTTACATATTTATTATTTTCCCCATTATCTTTTTCACCAATATTACAAACATAAATCATTTCTTTTATTGTTATTAAATTAAGCTCTTTTATTAATTTTTTATCATCTTCTGATAAATTTAAAGTTCTAGCTAACTTTCCTTCTTCTAAGTATTTTTTTAATTTTTCAAGCACTAATAATTTTTTTTTAGCTAAATTAATAGTTTTTTTATTATTAGAAAGTGTTTCTTTTTCTAATATACTTATTTTTTTATCTATCGACTGTAAATCAGAAAAAATTAATTCCAAATTAACTATATCAATATCATTAATTGGATCTATCTTACCATCTATATGAATAACTTGAGAATCTTCAAAACATCTAACAATATGAGAAATTACCGTAACTTGTTTTATATGGCCTAAAAATTGATTCCCCAATCCTTCTCCTTTAGATGCTCCTTTTACCAGCCCTGCAACATCTACAAATTTTACAAAAGTGGGTGTAATCTTTTCAGTTTGTATATATTTAGAAATCTCATAAAGGCGAAAATCATTTAATTGAACTATTCCAATATTAGGCTCTATTGTACAAAATGGATAATTAGCTGATTCAGCAGAAGCTGAAGTTAAAGCACTAAATATTGTAGATTTACCAACATTTGGAAGACCTATAATTCCACAACTTAATGACATTATTATTCCTCTAACAAATTCTTTTTATTATATTTATTTGCAACAAAATCTAAATCTTTTTCTATAAATTCCTCAATAGCTCTTGCCGCTAATGACAAATATTTTTCATAATTTTTAAGCTCATCAGGAGAAAACCTAGACAATACCCAAGAACTTAAAGACCCTTTTTCTGGTTTCCCTATTCCTAAACGTAATCTAAGATAATCATCACTACCAAGGCATTCAGAAATAGAACGAAGTCCATTATGGCCAGCAAGACCTCCTCCTTTCTTAAAAGATAGTACTCCAAATGGAAAATCTACATCGTCTTGGATTACTAAAATATTTTCAACATTGATATTATAAAAGTTTTTTAATTTATACACAGACTTCCCAGACAAATTCATATAGGTATTTGGCTTTAATATATAATATGTGCTTTCCTTAAAACTATATTGACTGTAACACCCCATAAATTTTTCTTTCCAACTAAGTTGAGAATAAAAAGATAAAGACTCTATAGCTTGCCAAGCAATATTATGTCTTGTTTTATAGTATTTATCCCCAGGGTTTCCAAGACCAATAATTAACTTTTTCATTAAATAAATAAAGAACTTACAGAATCATTATTAAATGTTCTATGTATTGCTTTTGAAAGAAGCTCTGCTATAGATAAAATTTTTATTTTATTTATTTTTTTTGCTTCTTCTGATAATGCTATAGTATCAGCAACAACTACTTGGTCTAATTCTTCTGACTCTTTTATCCTTTGAAGAGCAGGATTAGAAAATATTGGATGTGTTGCAAATGCATAAACTTTTAGTGCTCCATTATTTTTTAAAGCTTTACAAGACTCTATTAGTGTCCCTGCAGTATCAATCATATCATCTATAATTATACATTTCTTACCTTCAACATTACCAACTATATTCATCGCTCTAGCTTTGTTTCTCCCGATTCTTCTTTTATCAATCATAGATATGTCCAGTTTAAGCTTTTTTGCATAATACCTAGCTCTTTCAACTCCACCTGAATCTGGAGCAACAAATACACAAGATTCATCATAAACATTTTTTTCAATATAGTTTATCATAACTGGAAAAGCATAGATATTATCAAATGGAATATTGAAGAAACCTTGTATCTGCTCTGCATGTAAGTCCATGGTAATAACCCTAGTTCCCCCTGCAACTGTTATTAAATCGGCAAATAACTTGGCCGTTATAGGTGTACGAGGAGAGGATTTTCTATCTTGCCTAGAATATCCGTAATGAGGCATCACTACAGTAATAGAAGATGCCGAAGCTCTTTTTAATGCATCTATCATAATAAGAAGTTCCATAACATTATCGTTTACAGGTGTACTAGTTGACTGAATTACAAATATATCTGCACCCCTTACATTCTTATCAATTTCACAATAAATTTCTCCATTAGCAAAACGAACTAATTTGGGATCTACTAAAGACACATCAAGAAAATTAGATATTTTCTTTGATAGATCAACATTTGATGAACCTGAAACTAAAATTATACGCTTCATAAACAAACCTATCTAGTTCTGGCTGGGGTGGCAGGACTCGAACCTGCGCATAGCAGAATCAAAATCTGCTGACTTACCACTTGTCGACACCCCAAAACCTCTTGAAAAACACTGATTGATTTATACTTGCTGTTAACAATAATGTAAAATTTATAAAGCTACTATTTACTTAACCTTAGCCATCTCATAAAATCTCTGTATCCATACTAATCTAAAAAAGAGGCTGTATTATGCGAAGCATATATTACACATTAGCAATTATATTAATATCTATTTCACATACTTCATTTTCTCTGCCAATAGATTGGAATGGATCGTTTGGCGCAAGTTCAAAATTAATTAAAAATTTTAGAAGAATTAAAAGTAATACTGATAATAGTTCTCCAATAGGATCCCAAGAGATCCCTCTTCCATCTAATGTAAATAATCCAGATCTTTCATTTGAGGATTACATCATTAAATTATCTCCATCAATAATAATAAATGACTCTGCAACCTTTAGAGGTGAAATCACATCTGGATATGCTTACACAAAAAGAGCAGGAGAAAATGATATATTTGCAAAAGAGCCTGGGCTAAGCCTAGCTTTATATCCTTATAACTTTAGTGATGAAAATAATAACCTAATAATTAATAAATTTTATGTAGAATATTATGCTGATACAGCTACTTATACAATAGGAAGGCACTCTCTAAATTTTGGACTGGGAGCATTTTTAAATAATGGAAATAATTCTTGGGATAAACATTCCTCTATAAGAGATGGGATTTCCGCTAAAATTAAGTTAGGAAACTTTAGCATAATACCATTTGTATCCAGATTAAATGCTTCCAATGGATTAACTTCCGACTTTCTTACTAAAGAGCATGGATTTTCTTTATTATACGATAATATTCAAAAAGATATAGTTCTAGCGCTATTATATCAAAAGAAAAAAACCTCTGATAAACACCAAAATTTAAATGTAAATATTGATAACAACCAAAGAACATTAGGTGGAGTAGATATAAAAGTAACTGATTTATATTTAATGAAAAAATTTAACAAACTAGCCATTGCTATTGAAGTTCCCTTTATAAATGGAAAAGTTTCAAATGCCTTTTCCGCAAATAGTAGTTCCAATTATAAAGCGAATGCTTTTCTTTTAGAGGCTCAATATAAAAAAAGTGATAAATGGTCTTTTGGATTAAAAGCAGGGAAAGTAGATGGAGAAGATGGAAACTCTAATGAATTTGGAGCTATGTATCTTCATCCTAATTATAAAATATCCAACCTACTATTTAATTACAATCTAATAGCTGCATCTGATCCAAATAATAAAAGTATTTATGATTCATATATAACTAATACGAGATACTTTCAAATATATGCAAATTATAATAAAAATAAATGGCTATGGCATATATCATTACTTTATGCTAAAGCAGAACAAACAGCAATAAGTGGATCAGATGCTTACAACCATACAAAACACAAAATATTTTCTGCTACAGAAGATCAATCGGATGATTTAGGAATGGAAGTAGATATTAATGTAATATACAAATGGAATAAAGAAATCAAAATTGAAACACTATTCGGATATTTATCAACGGGAGATTATTTTGCATTTACAAACAATGCAAATAAAAATTCTATATTAAACTCACATTCCTTAGAAATAAGAACTTCTATAGCTTTTTAAAAAAGTAGATAAATCTTAATTATTGCAGATTAAATGCCGCAGGATTTGGATTATTAGTAATAGGTGCTGGATTGTTTTGTGATTGTTGTATTATGGGTTGCTGCCCATAATTAATTGGAACAATAAAATTGTCATAGTTAATACTACCATCATCATAAATCATTGCATCATCATAAACAGAAAACTCATCATAATAACCTGGAACAACATTACTAATAGGATCATTACTCTGAGAATATGCCAGAAGGTTTTCTTCATAGCCTTGAAGCTGTACACTTAAGCGGCTAAGGTTTTTTAAGTAACGTGTTTTATTAGCCTCATAGGCCCTGGCTAATATCGGAGCTCGTTCTCTATACCAACTCTGACATTTTTTAGTATTTTCATGCTTCATAGCACCTCCAAGAGAAGTACAGTTTCTCTTATATTCATTATTAATATTTTTTTTATACTTTTCTGAAAGATCATTAAGAAGCTTATTAGTTCTACTAATTTTTTGCTGCTGAGCTAATACAGGAGATTTATCGCCTGTTTTAGTTAAATAATCATTACTCCAGTGAGTTTTAATATCTCTAGTAAATATAGATAATTTTCGAACTATCTCCTTTTTTGCTCTATCATGACTTAACGAACCTCCTTTATGGCTGTTTACAGCACCATGATAAGAAGAAGTTAACCGAACTTCCTCTATTTTATCAGCATAATTAAATAAACCAAACTTTTTAATAGTACTATATATTTCTCCTTTATTAATTGCTGAGTACCCAGAAAGAACATTTTTAAGATCTAGAACTTTTCTATCATCTACATCGGAATCATCGATAATTTTACTTGATAATTCTATAGCGGGTCTATAAACATAATCATTCAATTCTGCGACAATGCTATGGTATTTTGCTAAAGAATCATTAGCTGTCGCTTCATTACTAGCATTTTTTATCTTATCTTGTAATGTAGTAAGATTTTTCATATAAGAGTTAGATTTTTTTTCTAAACTTTTAATTAAAACATCCGTCATAGAATCTACCAATGCATCTACATTACCCAAATCTTTTCGATTTTTTAAGCTATTAATCTCTATTAATAATTTATCTGTCCTTCCCCTATTACAATTATAAATTGCTCTTTCCTTAATAGTAGTTATTTCTGAAGTCATTACTCTATAACCGTCCTTTTTAGGAGTTTCATAAGTTAAACAATGCCAATCTTCAGGAGTTTTTCCTACTCCAATGGAAGAAAATAATGTTTCGTAACCTTTAGCTACCTTTGGAGAACCCCATGCCACATATACATCTTCATCAAAGTTTTCAGGCAAAACAGCAGTAAATGAAACTGTTTTAGTTTTTAGGTTATCCTCTACTTCTGATATCGGAACAATTCCATTTTCATCGGTCAATCCTTTTTCTTTTAAACATAATTCATATTTTTCATTAAATGTATCTCCTGAATATTTAGTCATATCATAGTTATTTTTACCTCGGATAAATAAAGTACTATCTACAATACTCACATTTAGCTCTAGATCCATACAAGCAGAAAAATATTTCGGAATATTTATTGTTCCCCTACCATCCTCATCTAACTTAATATCTATATCACCACTATAAATAAGACCACTTATAAGCTCAAATGGTAATATATTACTTGTATTTTTTTCTGAACAACCTTTGTCTTCTTCAATTATAGTAACAATAGCAGGACCTCTGCCTCCCTTTGCAACATTTAATTCACCAGGTTTTTCATCCAAATCTTTTGGCCTTTCAATCTTAACCTTAGCAAATAAGGGGTGATAAAAGAGAGCCAATAAAATAATACATTTAAAAGTAAATGCCATAGTATAATACTCCTCAATCTAGATTATCGGAAAACTATAATATTTTCTTAAGTTTATAGCGTTTAATTAGATAACTAGTTAAAATCATTAGATTATAATAGCTGAAATAATATAACTTTGCGTTACAAATACGGTATATTATACCTTATTAATACAAATTATATGGATCTACATCTATTTTAAAACTTAACCCAGAAATAGGGAAAAAATCGTTAGAAATTATATAATTTATCTTAGACAATTGCCTAACTGAAGTAGATCTAAGTAAAATATTCCAAGTATATTTATTAACTTTCTTTTCTATAATATTTGGACGATATCCCAATAAAGTTACACTAGGACAATCTTTTAACCAATTAGAAACTAAATCTACTAGTTTCTTGGTTTCAGTTTCTACTTTAATAGCATTATCTGATGTCAAATAAATTACACTAAATCTAGAAAAAGGAGGATAATTACAAACTTTTCTAATTTTTAATTCATTTTTGTAAAAGCTATCAAAATCATGATTTTTTACATAATTAATTATATCATTATTAATATCAGAAGTTTGAATTACAACTTCACCTTCTCCATACAATCTTCCAGCTCGGCCACTAACTTGGTTTAATAATTGAAACGCCCTTTCACTTGCTCTAAAATCAGAAGAAAGAAAGTAAAAATCTATCCCTAAAATAACTATTAAATCTACATTTTTAAAATCATGCCCTTTAGATAACATCTGTGTTCCAATAAAAATATCTATCTTTCCATTATGAAAATCATCTAAAGCCTCCATCATTTTTTTTGATGTGGTTATTTCACTTCTATCAAACCTCTTTATAACTTTGTCAGGAAATATTTTACAAAGAACTTCCTCCAACTTTTCTGTACCATAACCAAAATTATTAATATTAATATTCTGACAACTAGGACAAGCCTGAGGGACACAAATAGAGTAGTCACAATAATTACATAAAAGCTTATTTTTTTTCTTATAATACTTTAAAGGAACAGAACAATTATCGCATAAGAACTTATAGCTACAATTATTACAAAATAAAAAGTTAGAAAAGCCTAGTCTATTTATAAATATTAGAATTTGTTTTCTTTTTAACAAAACTTTTTTTATCTTATTTATTGATTCATCAACTAATGGCCAATATGGATCATTATTGTAATCCCCTTTTGTATCAACAACTGAAATCTTAGGCATTGAAATATTTTTTACTCGATTTTTAATTGGTAAATAATTATTAATAAATTTTTCTTTAAAATTAAATAACGTCTCCATACTAGGTGTTGCTGTACCTAACACTATGGGTATGTTTAGATTACTTGCTTTCATAATAGCAATATCTCTCGCATTGTACATACAATGATCCTCCTGCTTAAACGAAGAGTCATGTTCCTCATCTACTATTATTAGTCCCAAGTTTTTTATTGGAAGAAATATAGAACTTCTAGTACCCAATATAATTTTTTTACTATCATCTGATAACAACTTGTTCCATAAGCCGTATCTATCAGAAGAAGAAAGACTACTATTATATAAATAAATATGAGTACTACATAGTTTTGATAAATTATCCAATAGCTGTGGTGTAAGGTTAATTTCTGGGAGTAAAAATAATACACTTTTATTATGAGCTGTAACAAAATTAATAACATCAGTATATATTGCTGTTTTACCACTTCCAGTTACTCCATGTAGTAACCATTTAGAATAAGAATTTATGTTATTTTTTATCTTATTAGAATAGTTTAATTGAATTTTATTAAGTTCAAAGTTAAAAATAAATTTTTCTTTTTTATACTTTTTCAATTTTCTAGGTGATTTTACATACTTAGGTAAAATATAAAATATTAATTTACCTAAAGGATAACTATAATATCTAGATATCCATTTAAAAAACAACAGTTCTTCTTTTGGAATACTTATTGGAAAGTCATAAACATCATTTATTTCTTTAACTTTATTTTTTATATCTTCTGAAATAGAATCATTATTTTCTAGCACACAACCTCCAACCTTTCTATTTCCTAGAGGGGCCCAAACAAGTTTGCCTATTTCTATATTTTTTTTAGACTTATAAACTAAAATAGAATTATTAAAAGGCGTATCAACAGCAACATTATAATACCTTTCCATAATTAATATAAAAAATTAGATGGTATATGTTTTACATTTATTTTTTTATTTTTTAACTTTAAATAAATTTGAGATATTTTTTTAGAAGTGCTATTAAAATTACTAATACTATAAAACCTTAATTTTACTTTTTTATGCTCTCCCATAATTAATATATTTTTTGGAAATTCATATAGTCCATTTACAACCGAATACTGATCACAAAAGACATCTAAACTATAGGTCCCTAAATCAATAGAGATACTATCTAGATGTCTTTTATCACTTGTAAAATATCCTTCTACTTTTTTTAATTTTAACCTCCAAAAAAATTTATTTCCTTTTTTTACTAATTTTATAATTCTATTAGAATTATAAAAATAACTATTATCTTCTACTTTAGTATTAATATTCTTATCTATGTTATTAGCAAGATTACTTTTAAGATTTTTTATCTTATTCTTATATATTGTACTTAATTCTCTATTAATTAATTCACTATTAAATGGTATAATCGGATTTACTCTTTTTAGTAGCTCCATAAATCCATAAGATTTATTTAAAGAATACATCAACACCAGAGAATATAATGCCATCCTATCAAAATTTTTGTCAATATCAATTCTTTTTAGAAGGTTATTTATATAAATTACTCGAACTATTTCTTTCATCTTAATAGAAGCATATTCAACTTGAATTAATTTAAAAGTATTATATTCATAATATACAAATAGCTTTATGTAATTTGAACTATTTTGTACTAAATTATCCTTTTTATGATATGAGTCCTTATTAATATTTTCTATAGTAAAAGTTACAGTAGAAGTATTTCCAGTGTATTCCTTATTATTGAGATTCCTAAATAGTCCTTCAGGCGTTGGTATAGCAAAACTTATTTCTAGTATTAAAAAACATATGAAAAATATTAATTTATACCTTATATTTATTAATAATATCATTCATAATACCTTTTGTTTTTTCTTCTCTAATAGCAAAATCTACTGTTGCTTCAAGATATCCTTTCATATTGCCTGTATCATACCTAATGCCCTTAATCTCATGTGCAAATACTTTTTCATCCCTAGACATAAAATTTATTGCATCTGTTAATTGATATTCATTATTACTATCTTTCTTTACTTTTTCCAAATAATAAAAAATCTTATTATCAAATATATATCTTCCTGGAATAATCAGATTACTAGGTGCTTTTGAAGAAATTGGTTTTTCTACAACTCCTTTTATTTTAAAAGTTTTGCTACTTGCCTCATTTTTATTAAAATCTACAACTCCATATTTACTAACTTCCTCTTTTGTAACACTCATAACCCCTAACAAATTTGATATATTGTTTTTAGTATATGTCTCCATTAATTGCTTTATTGCCGGCTTGTCATTAATAATTAAATCATCTCCCAAGAGTACTGCAAATGGCTCATTATTAATTAAATCTTTTACGCAAAGAATTGCGTGGCCTAATCCTAACTGCTTTTTCTGCCTTATAGAAACAATATCAATCAAATTTCCAATTTTTTTTATATCGTTACATATATCTTTTTTATTATTCTTAGATAAAAACATTTCTAGATTAAAATTTCTATCAAAGTAATTCTCAATAACTTCTTTTCCTTGAGATATAATAAAAATAATCTTATTAATCCCCGATTGAATTACTTCATCTACGACATAGTGAATCATTGGCTTATTAACAATTGGTATCATTTCTTTTGGTATTTGTTTTGTTACGGGTAAAAACCTTGTACCTTTACCTGCGACAGGGATGACTACTTTTTTAATCTCCATTATACTCTTCATTAAGGAACTTAATTATTGTTAACATTATGAAAAAATTTTCGATATGTCTCACTTTATTATTAATAATTTTTCCTAAAATTTTATTAAGCAAACCAATTGGGTTTGAAACTGCGCGTCTTAAATCTACTGCTGGAACTGGTGTCGCATCATTATTAATGGATGAAGCGACAATATTAAATCCTGCTTCTCTAGCATTTTTTAGAATATCCTCTATCTATGTACAAAAGTCTAAATCAAAAGAAATTAATACAGAAAGCATCCAATCAGATAGCAATGGCTTCATTTTTTCAGATGCTAAAAATTGGTTAAAAGGTTCTATCAGCCATTTTGAAAATAAAAATCAAAATTATATAAGAAAGCAAAACAGTATTGCTCTAGCATACCCCATGGGAAAAAGAGGTGGATTTGGAGTCTCTTATAAAAAAAGCTTAATAAAAGAAAATAATTTATCTAAAACTTATAAACAATTTATGTTTGGTGTTCTTCATGTATTATCAAGTAATTTCACTATCGGCATCACAGTAAATGATCCTCAAAAGAAAAATGCTGAGGATACAATGATAACAACAGGGTTTCAATATGTGTACAAAGATTTTATATCACTCATGTTAGATATAGGAGGAGACTATTCTAATAATATATCAAAAACTTCTTTTTATAGAACAGCAATACAATTAAAAATGTATAAGCAAATATTTCTTAGAGCTGGAAAATTCTATGAAAAGAAATCTGGTGAAAATAGTTTAGGTTTAGGCTTAGGTTGGGTACAACCTAGATTAGTAGTAGATTTCTCAATAAAAACATCTAACGAAAAAATGGTTGACTCATTATCTCTTGAAGAAATAAAAGAAACTATTGTTTCTATATCCTATAGATTTTAAGTGGAAAAAGACAAAAACAAAGAACTGCCTGTTTCTGTGATTAAGATGTATAATGACAGATTAAATTTTGTAAAAAAGGGACATAAATACTACCAAAATGATGACATAGCTAAATCTGTTGAATTCTATTCAAAATATTTAAATGCTATATCTTCATATTATAAAGTAGATAAAGAAAATATAACTCCTAAAATATTTGATAAGACAGAACAAAGAGAGATAATGCTCATTAGTCAAATTTATTGGAATTTAGCTAAAATATATGACCGAAATCCTAAATACAAAAGTGAAGTAATAAAATATTTAAATCAATTTATAAAATTTAGTGCAGGGTATAGATGGAAAAACGCTAATTATCAAATGATAAGCAATTTTATAAAGAGGAGGCTAACCAAAAATATAAAGATATTTCTTGATGCTAAAAAAGAATTAGAAAGTAGTAAAAATAAAAAATGCTATATAGCCACATATATATATGGAAATAACCACTATATAACAAAAGACTTAAAAAAAATAAGAGATACTTTAGAAAAATTTAATATAGGAAAACTCATGATAAGGTCATATTATCATTTATCTCCTAAAATTATAAAATATATAGACGACAAATCAACTGCAAGGTTAATATTTATTAATATAAATAAACCTCTTTTACTATTAATATCTAAATTATCAAAACTAATCAAATAACAATGTCAATAATAAGAAAACTAATTATAAAAGAGTGGTTAAAAGGATTTTTCACAGGGTTTTCCATATTAATGATGTTAGTAATTCTATCAAATTTTGTAGCAGGGGTATTAAGATCTAAAGTGACTACATATGAAGTTATCATGAATATATTAATATCTATACCTGAATATACTGAAAATGTCATTCCTTCTTCCTGTTTAATAGCTACTAGCATAGCATTCAATAAAATAATTAAAACATCTGAGTTAACAGCCATTTATTCTATTGGATTTGATAGAAAGTATATTATAAGAACTATTTTATATGTATCTGGCATTATAGCTTTATTACAATTTTTTGTACTATCATTTATTCAGCCCTATATAAAAAGCAAAAAATTATACTTAATAAGTGATGCTCAAAAAAAGTTTAGCTCTTTAAAAGAAAAAGGGCTAATGATTAGCATGGCCTCAAGTGGAAAAATGTGGTACCGCAGTGATAAATATTTTTTATCATTTTCACTGTTTGATAAAAATCAAAAAATCTTAAGAGATGTGACATTATATTTTTTTGATAATGAATTTAAATTAAAAAAGAAAATATATACTGAAAATATAGTTAATATAGAAAATAACAGATGGATTATTCCCAAAGGGATAGAATTTAATAAATTAAATAAAGAAGATTTTTCAAAAATTTTAAAAATTAAAAATAAAGAAATCATAATGACCGAAACTCCAAAAGAATTTACTCAAATAGAAGCTGATCTCACCACACTAAATATAACCGAATTATATAGATATATAAGAAATTTGAAAAAGGCAAAAATAAATATAAATGAATACTTTATAATATTATTAAAAAAAATCTCTACTTCCATTTCCTCTATTCTTTTTGCTTTATTTTCATTAAGCGTAATATTTAATCCAACCAGCAGATTAAAAACATTCAAAGACAGTATGATATTTTCATTTTTTTTAATTATAGTTTATTGGCTAATAAATTCATATTTTATTGAACTAGGGAAAAACACAAAACTAAACCCTATAATTGCCACATTCTTAATACCTTTTCTTTTCTCTATCTACATAATGGTATCTTTTTTTAGAAAAAAATCTTTATAAAATTAATTCAAAATGATAGTAATACCCTATGATAAAAATATTTTTTTGTGGCACTCCCGAAATAGCAATACCTACCTTAAAGAAATTACATAGTAATAAAAAAGTAAAAATAATTTCTGTTGTAAGCATGCCTTCTCGCCCCAAAGGAAGAGGAAAAAATATCTCTATTCCTCCAATAGCTAAATATGCTATAGATAACAACATAAACCTTATACAAACAGAAAACATCAACAAAGAAAGAAAATTAATAAAATTAATAAAAAACATAGATATGGTTATAGTTATGGCATTTTCTCAATTTTTAAGTAAAGAAATTCTAAACGCCCCTAAAATAGGGTGCTTTAATATCCATACTTCAATACTACCTAAATACAGAGGCACCTCCCCTATACAATATGCAATATTAAATGACGATTGTGAGACAGGAATAACTATACAAAAAATGCAAAAAAAAATGGACTCTGGAGATATCGTAATCAATAAAAAAATAGAAATAACTCCTCAAGATGATTACTTATCACTATCATGCAAACTAATGAACCTTTCAGCACAAGCAATAGATGAATTCATTATGCAAGCAGTCAACAATAAAATAAAATATACCCCTCAAAAAGAAAGTGAGGCTACTTTTACAAAACCCATAAAAAAAGAAGATGGCTTTATAGACTTTACTAAAGAAAGCTTTACGACTATACAAAGAAAAATTAAGGCATTTGCATCTTGGCCAGGAATATATTGTTTTTTAAACAATAAAAGGACAAAAATTTTATCTATACAAGAAGCAAAGCAAATAGAACTGGACAAAGGAATTATAAAAATAATTGATAATAAAATTTTTGTAGGGTGCAAAGATTCAACAATAAGGATTACTATGCTACAAATGGAAGGAAAAAATAAATGTTCTGATTATGACCTTATAAATGGATTAAAAAACAAATACGACGAGATTTTAATAAACAAATGAGCATAATAATATCTCCCAGCATCCTATCTTGCGATTTTTTAAACATTCAAAAAGAGATAATGGCTCTAAATGAAATTGATGATATATGGATTCATTTAGATATTATGGATGGTCATTTTGTTCCTAATCTAACATTTGGACACTCAATAATTGAAAAAATATCAAAAATAACTACAAAAAAATTAGATGTTCATTTAATGGTTTCAAACCCTAGATTTTATATGAAAACATTATCTAACTATAATATATATAATTTTACCTTTCATTATGAAACACAAAAAAACAGTTTAGACTTAATTATGGAAGCAAAAAAAGCATATCCTAGTGTGGGATTATCTATAAAGCCATCTACACCATGTAAAGTTATTACTGATAAGATGCTTAAAGCTCTTGATCTAGTTTTAATTATGTCTGTCGAACCTGGCTTTGGAGGACAAAAATTTATAGAGAATTCATATAAAAAAATAGAAACAATTTATAACTTAAAAAAACTACACAATAAAGAACTAATAATACAAATAGATGGTGGTATTAATAATGTTACAGCTAAAAAATCTATAGAAAATGGCGTAACCAATCTTGTTGCAGGATCTTATATATTTAAAGAAAATAGTTCTAAAGAATACTTAAATAGAATAAAAGAACTAAGAAAATGAAAACAATTAAATTAAACGGAAAGTCATTAACTATAGAGGATATAAACGATGTAGTATTTAGCTCTTCAAGCAATGTTAAAGTATCTATTGATTCTTTAACATATGATAAGATGATTAAATGTAATGAATTATGCAAAAACTTTAGTTATAGTAAAAAACCAATTTATGGTATTAATACTGGATTCGGAGCTTTATCTAATAAGAAAATAAATGAAAAAGACTTAAAAACATTACAACTTAATTTAATTAGATCTCATTGTACTGGAATTGGTAAGCCATTTAATATCTCGACAACTAGAGCTATTATATTATTAAGAGTAAACTGTTTAATTGCAGGCTATTCAGGGGTAAGCCCACAAATTATAGATTTATTGTTAGATTTTTTAAATAATGACGTACATCCTGTAATTCCTGAAAAGGGTTCAGTTGGTGCATCGGGAGATTTAGCTCCCTTATCCCATTTAGCACTATCTTTAATTGGGGAAGGAAAAGTAAATTTCAATGGTGAAATTATTGATTCTTTATCTGCTATAAAATCTATAAATAAAACACCTGTAACTCTCGGCCCTAAAGATGGATTAGCATTAATAAATGGTACAGCAGTTATGGCTGCTATTGCATCTATAGCAGTAATAGAAAGTAAAAAGATTATGAAACTTGCTGATATTGCTAATTGTATGACATTAGATGGAATAAAAGGAACAATATCAGCATACGATGAAAGGATATCTTATCTAAAGCCACATAAGGGGCAAATAGAAAGCAGCAAAAACCTATTAAATATATTAGAAGGCTCTAAAATTGTAGAATCTCATATTAATTGCGAAAAGGTTCAAGATCCATATTCATTAAGATGTGCTCCTCAAGTACATGGAGCATGTAGGCAGACATTAAAACACTGTATTGAAGTATTAAAGACAGAAATAAATTCTGTTACTGACAATCCAATAATATTTTTAGAATCTAAAGAAGTTATATCTGGAGGAAACTTTCACGGAGAGTCTATTGCTTTAGCCATGGACTATCTTTCAATGGGTATTTCTGAAATATGTAGCATATCTGAAAGAAGAATAGAAAAAATGATGAATACTACATTTTCCAATCTGCCTCCTTTTTTAATAGATAATTCTGGATTAAATTCAGGATTTATGATAGCTCATGTAACAGCAGCTGCTCTAGCATCTGAAAATAAATATTTATCTCACCCTGCTTCCATTGATTCAATTCCCACTTCTAATGATAAAGAGGATCATGTTTCTATGGGTGTAACATCTGGTAGAAAACTATTAGAAATAATAGAGAATACTAAAAACTGCTTATCTATTGAATTTCTATGTAATACTCAAGCTATAGAGTATCATAGACCATTGCAATCGTCACCTCCCATAGAAAATGTTATAAAATTAATAAGAAGCTATGTTAACAGATTAGAAACAGATAGAGTTTTATATAAAGACATAGAAAAAGTAACTTACATTATAAATAATAATGAAATTATTAAAGCTATAGAAGAAAAAACAGGCCCATTATTATGAATAAGTATGAAATACCACTCCCACCAACTGGTGAAAAACTTAACTGTAAAGGATGGCATCAAGAAGCAGCATTGAGGTGCTTACTCAATAATTTACACCCAGATGTTGCCGAAGATAGAGATAATCTTATTGTATATGGAGGTACAGGACAAGCTACTAGAAGCATTAAATGTCTTAAAGATATCATTGAATCATTAAAAAAACTAGAAAATGATCAAACATTATTAATACAATCTGGAAAACCTGTAGCAATAATTCCATCTCAAACAAACGGTCCTAGAGTAATAATTGCCAATTCTAACATCGCTCCTAAATGGTCTAATTGGGACCATTTTAACAAACTAAAAGAGAAAGGTTTAACAATGTATGGTCAAATGACTGCTGGTTCATGGATATATATTGGTTCACAGGGAATCCTACAAGGAACTTACGAAACATTCATGGCCGCCGCTGAAAAACATTTTGGAAAAAATTATAATCTATCTAATAAACTTGTCTTATCTGCCGGACTCGGGGGAATGGGAGGTGCCCAACCACTAGCTGTTAAAATGGCAGGAGGTATATTCTTAGGGTGTGATGTAAACATTAAAAATATTAATAAAAGGTTAAAAACCAAATATTTAGACAAAATTGCTAACTCATTTGATGAAGCAATTGAGCTTGCCTATAAAGCATTAAATGATAACATTCCCAAATCTATTGCAGTTAAAGGAAATGCCGTTGATTTTTATAGTTATATTTTAAGTAAAGGCATTATTCCATCATTAGTAACTGATCAAACATCGGCCCACGATCCACTTAATGGATATATCCCTAAAGGTTTATCATTAACAGAAGCTAGCCAACTAAGAGAAAAAGATTCTAAAAAATATATAGATCTAAGTTATAAAACTATGAGAAAACATGTAGAAATTATGTTAGCTTTTCAAACAAAAGGATCTTATGTTTTTGATTATGGAAATAACTTAAGGGAAGGAGCTAAAAAAGCTAAGTTAGAAAATTCATTTGATTTTCCAGGATTTGTACCTGCTTACATTAGGCCATTATTTTGCAGAGGCTCTGGTCCATTTAGGTGGATTGCACTATCAGGAGAGCCAACAGATATATACAAAACTGAAGATGCTTTAAAAGAATTATTTCCTAAAAATAAAAAAATGATCAACTGGCTTAATAAAGCCAGAAAAATGGTAAAGTTTCAAGGCCTCCCTTCTAGAATATGTTGGCTAGAATACGGAGATAGAGAAAAGGCAGG
Organism: Bacteriovoracaceae bacterium; assembly: GCA_965243505.1. GTDB lineage: Bacteria > Bdellovibrionota > Bacteriovoracia > Bacteriovoracales > Bacteriovoracaceae > CBDEVA01. Next base: position 103,727 of record CBDEVA010000008.1, read on the forward strand.
ATTATTATTTAATAAGCTAGTAAGGAATAAAAAATTAAAAGCTCCTATTGTAATTGGAAGAGATCACCTAGATTGCGGCTCTGTCACATCACCCAACAGAGAAACTGAATCTATGTTAGATGGAAGCGATACAATAAGTGATTGGCCACTACTAAACTTAATGATAAATACTCTTAATGGTGCATCTTGGACTAGCTTTCATCATGGGGGAGGTGTCGGAATAGGATATTCTCAACATGCAGGAATGGTAATTGTTTGCGACGGAACAAAAGAAATGGATAACAGGCTATCAAAAGTTCTTAATTCAGACTCTGGAATGGGAATAATTAGGCATGCTGATGCTGGATACAAAGATGCCATTGAATTTAGTAAAAACACTAACATAAAGCTTCCATCAATAAATTAATGAAAGCACTAAGAAATTTTTCTCAGATAATAACACTCAAATCTTCTTATGAAAAAGATGGTAGAGGATTAGAACCCAAAGACATATCAATAATAAAAGATGGCTCTATAGTATTCAATAAAAAAGCAATTCTATGGGTAGGAGAAGATAAATATTTTCCAGATGAATACAAAAAGGTAAACCAAAAAAAATGTAATAAATATGTCTTATTGCCAGAGATTGTAGATAGTCATACACATCTAGTGTTTGGCGGAAACAGATCTCACGAATATCTAATGAGAATAAATGGTGCTTCATACGAAGAAATTGCCAATAATAACGGTGGAATAAATTCAACGGTAAAAAAAACAATTGCACTAAATGATGATGAACTGTTCAAAATTTCCTCTCAAAGAATAGAAAAAATGTACTCTTATGGAATTGGTTCTATTGAAATAAAAAGCGGATATGGATTAACAATCGAACAAGAATATAGAATAAGCAATATAATAAATGAATTAAAAAAACATTTTTCTAATAAAATAAAAATAAAAAACACATACATGGCGGCTCATAATGTTCCTTCAAAATACAAAAATTCTTCAGAATATATGGAAGATGTCGTTATACCATGTATGGATAAGCTCCTAAAAGAAGGCATCATAGATGCTGTAGATATATTTCATGAAAAAGGGTATTTTAACGAAAAAGATGTAATTAGACTATTTAATCACGCTAAAAACAACAATATTGATGTAAAAATACATGCCGACGAATTTAATGATAATAATGGAGCGGGGATTGCCGTTGACTATAATGCTATAAGTGCGGATCACCTTTTAAAGACTAATATAGATAACATTAAAAAATTAGCAAATTCCAAAACAATTGCAACATTATTGCCTGGAACAGGGTTGTTTTTAGGGAAATCACAGGCAAATGCAAGATTACTATTAGATCAAGGAGCAAAAGTAGCAATTGCTTCGGACTACAATCCTGGTTCATCTAACATAAACAATTTAATATTGATAGCATCTATAATTGGAATAAATTACAAAATGAATATCGCTGAGTTAATAACTGCGATCACATTAAATTCATCTACAGCAATGGCTTTAAAAAATCAAGGGGCCATAATGCCTGGCTTAAAACCAAGATTCTCCATATTTAATACAAAGGCATTTGAAAATATATTTTATAATTGGGGAGAAAACTTAGCAATAAAGCCAAATCAAATTATTGATTGAGGATCTTGTCAAACTTTATAATATTTTCCTTTGAAGAGAAATCGTGTTCACCTATCAGCTTTTCTATAAAATTATTCTTAAAAAACACTAGAGTTGTAGGAAGTTGTTTTATATTAAAATTATTTCCTATTTTAAAATATGGATCTTTGATAAGAAAAAAATTATTATTAAATTTTTCAAAAATATAATTAACTTTCTTATAATTTTTTACTATGTCTGAATTAACAGTAATAATTATAATATCATTATACTTATCTTTTAATTTAACTAATGTGGGCAATTCTCTTAAACAAGGTCTACACCATGAAGCCCAAAAGTTAATTAATATTAATGAGTTAGAAAAATCTGATAATTTAAATTGTTTACCACTAGTAGAGTTCCACTGAAAATTTTTATATAATTGGTTATATTTTATCGTTTCAGTCAAGCTATCTATATTATCATAATCTATAAATTTGTCCTGAATAATATGAATTAAGATAAATGCACAAAATATAGTAATTATTAATAAAATTGGAAAAAATTTCTTCATTACTTGACCAAAATTTAACCTCTATAATATTAAAATATGATAGTAAATATCAATAAAAATTTCTTCAAAATAATCTTAAAGTCCAATAAGGGACAAACATTAATAGAATTCTTTTTATTGCTTATAATCATATTTACATTGTCTTTTGTATTATTAAAGGGATTTAATACTGGCATAGGCAACAGGTGGGTAAGTATTGTTAAAAAAATTACTCCATATAATGACTCAAAGATATCTTTGAGGTAATATAACTCATTATGAGTTACATACTTTCAATAGATCAAGGAACAACAGGTTCTACTGCAATGATTACAACTTCTAATACATTAGAAGTTATAGATTCTGTTAATAAGGAATTTCCTCAACATTATCCCTATCCTGGATGGGTTGAACACGACTTAAATGAAATCTGGGAAACAATAAAATCAACTATTTACGAAATAATAAAAAAAAATAAAATAGATAAAAAAAAAATAAAATGTATAGGGATAACAAATCAAAGAGAAACAATTTGCCCATTTGATAACAAAGGAACTCCTATAACAAAAGCAATAGTATGGCAAGACAGAAGAACATCTGACTTATGTAATATACTTAAAAATAAATATGATGAAAATAATATAAGAAAAAAAACCGGATTACCTATCGATCCATATTTCTCAGGTAGTAAAATAAACTGGCTTTTAAATAATTCTGATACTATAAAGACTCATAATAAAAACAAAAATCTTCTATGGGGTACTGTAGATACCTACATTCTTTTTAAGCTTACCAATGGTAGTTCTTTTTTCACGGAACCATCAAATGCCTCTAGAACATTATTAATGGATGTAAAAAACTGTAATTGGGATAATAAATTATTAGAAATATTTCAATGCAATATAGAAAGTCTGCCTAAAATAAAAAATTCATTTGATTTCTTTGGAGAAACTAGTAACTTAGATTTTCTCCCTGATGGAATCCCCATAACAGGAATTCTAGGAGATCAACAATCCGCTCTGCTTGGACAAACATGTTTTAATAAAGGAGATATAAAATGTACATATGGAACTGGTGCATTTGCACTATTAAATACTGGAAGTAATATATATTTATCCAAGTCTGGATTATTAACTACTGTGGCCTACAAATCAGATGAAACATGTTATGCTCTAGAAGGTAGCTCATACATAGCTGGAGCCGCTGTACAATGGCTAAGAGATAATTTAGAAATAATAAAAAATTCTTCCGATATAGAAAGATTAGCAAAAGAAATTAAAGAATTAAATGAACTAAAACATTTATTATTTATTCCATTCTTTAGTGGTGCTGGAACGCCTTACTGGAAGCCTAGTGCCAAGGGAACTATAACAGGAATTACTAGAGATACCAATAAATATCATATAGCCAGAGCATGTTTAGAAGGAATAGCTTTATCTATAGAAGATTTAATAACTTCTATTAAGTCTGACTCCAATATTAACTTAAAAACATTATCAGTTGATGGAGGCGCTGTTACCAATGACTTATTAATGCAAATACAATCTAATTTTTCTAATTTAAAAATAATACGACCTAAAACAATTGAAACTACAGCATATGGTGCTTGTATTGCAGCTGCTATTGGTTCTAAGCTAACAACTTTTAAAAAAATAAAAACGCTATGGAAAGAAGATAGAGTGTTTGCTCCCGAAAACAAGAATAATTTATATTATGAAAATAAAAAAAATTTATGGATAGATACTATCACTTCTTTTTACTTATGAGTTTCATAAGGTTTTCTTCATTTATTACAGTTATTTTTAGCTCTATTGCTTTTTTATATTTACTACTATCTATTTTGCTATTAGCTAATAAATAGTCTGTCTTATGTGATACCGAACTCACTATTTTACCTCCATTATTTTTTATAATCTTTTCAATATCAGACCTGTTTACAGACAGCTTCCCTGTTATACAAAAGTTTTTATTATAAAGAGTATTTTTACTTAATAATGTAGTAAATTTAAATTCTTCTTTAGCAAGCTTTTCTATAATTTTGATATTTAACTTTAAAGACTGTACAACATCCTCTGATGATTTACTTGCGAACCCTTCTATTTTAGATAATTTTTCTGATGTCAATAGCTTTAATTTAGAAATATTATTATAACCGGAATGAACAATTTTTTCACATTTACTAAGCCCTAATCCTTTAATACCAAATGCTGATAAGAAAGTTGCAAAATCTATTTTTCTTATATTATCAATCCCCTCTAAGATATTGTTAGCTGTTTTCTCTTTTATTTTATCTATTTTAAATAGCTTGTCTTTGGTTAAATTAAATATATCCTCTACATTATTTACTATATTAGCATCGATTAGAGCATCTATTCTTTTTTCATTAAGATTTTTCATTCCAGTTTTTTGTATAAAATTTAGTACTGATTTTTTTACTCTTTCAACGCATTTTTTATTATTACAAATCAATCTAATATCAATTATTCTAATCTTCTTTTTACACGAAGGACATCTATCAGGAATATGAAAAGCGTTTTCTTTAGACTTCTTTGTTACTTCCAAAAATTTAGGAATAACTTCTCCAGATCTAATAATTTTAATCATATCATTTTTTCTAAATCCTTGCTGTTTAACTATTCCATAATTATGTAACGTTACTCTAGATATCTTTGCACCACTTAAATTTATTGGATTTATTATTCCTACTGGGGTCAATATTCCATTACGAGAGACATTCCATTCGATATTCAAAATTTTACTCTCTGCTGTTTCCCCTTTATATTTGAACGCTATTTTATATCTAGGATGATGTGTAGTTTCACCTAATTCATTATGATATTCTAAGGAATTATAAGTAAAAACAATTCCATCTATATCGTATTCTCCTTTAGATAAAAATTGTTCCCCTTCCTTTACCAACTTTTCTATAGATTCAATTTTACTATGATATTTGTATTCCGGGATATCAAACTTCATACTTTTTAAAATATCATATTTATCTAATTCTTTTTTTATAGGTATTTCATCCGATATTAAATCAAATGCTTTAAATGTTATAAATCCACATAAGTGTTTTTCATCTTTTCTAGAAATTAATCCTGATACAATATTTCTTGGAGAAGAAGGTTTTTCTAATCCTATCTTTTCCATAGTCTCAGATAATTTACAAAAGTTTTTTTCATAACAAAATAATTCACCCCTGACCTCAAAATCTTTATAATCTTCCACTCTACTAGGAATATCTACCCAAATAATTTTATCTGTTATATCTTCTCCAACCTTCCCATCTCCCCTAGTTTTAGCTATATCTAATTTTCCGTTTATATAAATTAAAGAACAACTAACTCCATCTATTTTATAAGTGCTAACAACGGGTATTCCTTTTATCCATTTTTCTAAATCAGAAAGCTCATAGGTTTTATCCAAAGATAACATTTTCTTACTATGTCTTATTTTTTTACTACCAATTTTAGTAGAATAAATTTCTTTTAGAATTTTATTTTTAGGATCTAATTTTCGTAATTCCTTTTCATATTTGTCATATCTTAAATCAGAAATCTCTGGATTTCCTTGATAATATAAAGTTTTATGATATTTTATTTTCCCTTCTAATTCCCTAATCTTATCTTCTTTCATATAATTAGAAAATAAATGTCAACCCTGTCTTTAATACCAGTTCTCTATGAGTTAAAGAATCATCACTATCAACAAACTTAACTCTATCAGATGAAAACTTCAATGATAAATTCAATTCCGTTAAGGGGTTATATCTGTAATTAAATTCTCCTCTAACCATATAGCTAGAAATTGATGTTTGATTAACCGTGATATTTCTTCCTGTTAAATCATATTTAGGACTAAGAATAAACCTTATTTCTGCATTAATATTATAAATTTTTCTAATAGGAATCATACCTTTAAAGCCTAAAAATATCCCGGAACTATCATAATTAGTAAAACCAATGGCATTATTATTTCCATAATCAAAACTATGTTTTGCTAATCCAACTATACTATCCATTTGAGGCCCATAGAAATAGCCCATTGGAAGATATTTATAAGCAAATTTAAAATATGTTTTTTTAAAACTTACATCCTCTGTAATACCTCCTGCCCTTCCAGAGCCTTTTATATCTGAAAAAATATTTTCAAATTCTAACCCTGTCCAGTAATTACGAGTAAGCCATAAATCACCTTGAATTTCTCCACTAAATAAATTTCCTTTTAAAGCACTATCTCCCGTTAAACTAGTTTTGACCTTTGATGAATGAATTCCAAATAAAAATTTAATATTACCAATACTACCAAAACTATAAATATCACTCTTTTTATATTTTTTAGCTTCTAATGTGCTTTCTGAAGATTTATCCAACTTAATCCAATCTCCATTCTTTATTTTTTTATTAGAAAAGTAATGTGTCACTTTTGCTTGAGAATACCTTTTATCTGAGTTTGTTATTTTACCTCTAGCAATTTTTTCTTTTTTCCAATCTATAACTTTATTAAATAAAGGGTGAGAAGATTTTTCTAACACTCTATAAATATTAACTTCTTTTCCCCTGTTCAACGAAAGCATATCTCCTGCGTCTATTGAAAATTCTTCACCCTTAATATCAATAATTCTTCCATTATAAGGAATATAACTACTATAATCATTTAGCCAGGTTTTAATTTTCTTTGTAATAGTAAAAATATTCTTTTCTCTTAAATCTACTTCTTCTTTAAAATACAAATCAAACCCATTTTCTCCATATATCTCCATAGAAATAGTATTTTTTTTTACTCCCCCCACTTCTATTTTTATAATAGAGCCAGCATCAGATTTTCTTGAAATTAAACTTAATATTTCCTTATTTTGTAATGCCAACCCAATATTTTTCTTATACTTTGATAAAATATCTATTAATTTAGAATTTGACTTATAGTAACACCAATTACTATCTTTTATATAAGCTTCTATATCTTCCATAACTCTAAAACTAAAATTATCATTATCACTAATAACTGGAAGAATTACACAATTACGCATACTAATAGAAGCATAAGTATTAATACTTAATACTAATAATAAAAGAACTAATATTTTTATCCTTATCATTTTACTGAGTTATATTATAATTTAAACTTTGCTTTTGAGATTTTAAATTCAATTTACTTTCATAAATACTTATTAACATTTTTAAATCAATATTTTCCTCTAGCAGTTCTTCTATTTTATTTTGCAGTTTTTTAATTTCTTCATACATATCGTTTTTTTCGAAAATACCCCTTCTATATTCCTCTACAGGTACAGATATCAAAAACTTACCCTTTTTTTTTATATACTTAACAGAATTAGCTTTTATATAGCGTCGAACCGTAGATATGGATATCCCTTTATATTTTGAGTAGTCAACAATGGATAACCATTTTTCCTCTCTTTCCATTAATCCTCCTTTAAAATATAATAAGAAAAATATCCATATTTAGCAAAAAAGAGAATCATTGTGGAGAATATAGATTTAAGTGAATTTTCAAATAAAAAAGTAGCGTTAGTATTATCAGGGGGAATAGTAAAAGCTGCAGCATGGCATATTGGAGTAATAAGAGCCCTTGAAAATATGGGTTTCACTCTAAAACACAACAGATCTCCTAAAAATCCTGAATATGAGATATCTACATATGTAGGTTCAAGTGCAGGATCACTTATAAGTGTTCTTTTAGCGGCTGGATATAGTGCTCATGATATAATTGAATCTAATATAAACAGAAACAAAGGTGGAAAATTAAAGCCCATAACATATAAACACATTTTCTGCTTCAAAAAATACAAAAGAGGAAAAGTAAATTATGAATCAATTGTAGATTTCCCATTTATAATAAGAAACCTAGCTAAACCATTTTTAAGTATTAATGGATTTTTTAGTACAAGAAAATTTCATGATTATATTAAAAAAGAATTAAAACTACCTGTAGATTTTAATGATTATGAAGCAGATTTATTTATAGTATCAACACAATTAGACCATTCCAGAAAATCTATATTTGGAAAATATGATTATCCTAACATTCACAGAGATTCTACAACTATATATTACACTGGAATAAATGTTCCTGATTCAGTAGCTGCTAGCATGAGCGTTCCTCCTTTTTATTCACCATATCCAGTAGAAAATATTAAAAGCAAACGAACTGAATATTATATAGACGGAGAAATCAGAGAAACTCTCTCTTCACATGTAGCAACTGATAATAGATGTGATTATGCCATAAGTTCTTGGACACATACTCCATATCACTATATTGATGAAATTGGTTCACTTGTAAATTATGGGTTACCTGCAATATGTACACAAGCTATATACCTTATGATTCAAAAAAAAATTATTTCATCTCGTGCTAAACAAGATACCGCTAAGGATATTTTAAATGTGGTAAATGATTATATGAAACATCATAATTTTGAAAACAGACACAGGATAAAATTGTTAGCAATTTTAGAAAAAAAACTTAATTATGATCCAAATGTTCATTTTATTGATATATATCCCAAGCCAAATGAGTACAATGTTTTTTTTCATAACTCATTTACATTAAATCCACAAAAAAACCTAGAATTAATAAGGCTTGCTTATCAAAGAACTATTGAGATTTTTACAAATAAAGAATGGAATAACTAAAGCTGTTCTACTATATAAGAAGATAATGAACAAACCGGCTGTATAAAATCACTGCTATCCTTATAGTCTATCTTTATCCCAAATAATCCTTCTGAATCTCCAGATATAAATATATTTTTAGATATAGATGAAATACTGCTAGAAAATACACCATCATTATCTAAATACATAATATCATAATCCATAGTTCCCATAATAGATCTACCATTGATATAAATATCAATAGGTCTCTCATTTAAATTTATTTGTATAATACATCTGCTATCTATATCAGAATATCCAAAATTATTAACAATATTTTTAATAAAGTTAGAGCTAGGAATAAATAGTTTATTAATTTTATTATATCCAACAAAAATAGGATAACTTAAATGTGAAAGCATTAAATATTTTCTAAAGGTTTCAGAACGAACAGGAATCTTTATTTGATAATAATTTAATCCTTCTTTTTCTGCTGGATTAACCCCTGTAAAATAACTTATATTTTTAGGTGATACATCTAATTCCATTGGCTTTATTCCCATAACATTTGATTGCCAAAGTATTAAATTATCAATTTTCTCTGTTTCTAATATGGAATTATCATAAAATAATTCATCATCAAAAACTGATACTATATTCTTAGCAATTGCTTTATGTTCTAATAAATACTCAATAATAATATTTCCTGGAATAACACCTACAAATAATATATACCCCAAACTTTCTTCTGGCTGTTCAATTACTTCTAGATCATTATTTAAAAATATTCTCTTTTCATATTCCTTATCAATATCTACATCTAAAATACTATTATTAACTTTTACTAGAACATAACTCCCTATTCCATTAAGCCCCTCATTATCAAGGATTTTATTTAAAAAATCTCTCTCTAGCAAAACAACATTTATTGATTTATCTTTTAATAAAAAATTAATTCTAGTTCTTACAAAATTTTGTTTTGTTATTAATCCTCCTATAAAATTTCCAACACGATAATCAGAAGAAAACTCTATAACTCCATTATGATCAGCTTCTATAACATTGTTTACATCGTAATTAGTAGCAAAATCAAAACTTTTTAAAGAAGATAAAACATAGCCATCCCCTTCTTCATTTAAAGTTAATCCATCTACACTTATTTTAAGTGACCCAATTGGTGCAATATGAAAATTGTAATTAAATTTTGAGTATTCAGTATCAGAACTTTTATGACTACTCATAATCAATGCATTTTTATAATTATTGTGATTCTTTTTATGAGTATTTGAAAATGCTATTTTTTTATAATCTCTATATTTTATACCAGTTGTTGAATTATTTTTAATACTCGAAACTTTAGTACCCTTTTTCAAATAAGATGTGTAAGGTCTTCTATTTAAATTTTTTAAAGATGTTTTTTCTTCTGTATCAGAATAATCAAAAATAACCAAATCATCTTCGGGATTCAAAACGCTATTTTCTTTATTACCAATAAAATCATTATTTTGTTTGGTCTCTTTTGCCGACAATAAATAATGTACTTTATCTTCCTCTAATTTGTTAATTTTAATTCTATTTAAATTTTCTAATTCTGCCTTTCCTATGTCTACAGATGCTAAGTTATTTATAAGCTCTATATTAAAAGAGACATTGCTCCAATTTACTCCGTCATTCCATATTGTATTCTTTGTCTGAAAAATATAAATTATTTCTCTAGTGTCTGCAGAATATGATAGTATCTCTTCCTTTGTAATTCGATTTACTTCATAAGCTCTATTCTGCTTATAAACAATCTTAGATGGATTATTTTTCAGTAATGTATAAGAAAAAAAAATTCCTGTTAATAAAAATAAAAAAGATATAATCCTTAACAACTTTTTATCTTCCATAATAAAAATAATCCTCTTTAATATATTTTCTTGTAATTTAGAAAAAATTCAATAGTTATATTTTAATTAATTCTATTTATAGTTTTGCTATAACCATTCTTTGTTGAGCTCTTTTAACTTTACAATGGCACTCGTTTATTTCTTCATCCGTTAACAAACTAGAATTGCTTAAAATATCCTTATACTTTTTAAAAGATTTTTCTGCTCTTGAGTAATCAATATCAGAAGCTTTTTCTGCTACTGATGCTAAAATAGAAATATGATTATCCAAAACTTTACATATACCATCTGATACAAAATAATTATTCCTTTCTTTAGGTTGCAAAAAAAGTTGTAGGTGGCCACTTTCTAACTTGGAAATAATATGTGTATGGTTATTCAAAATATTTATTTGTCCCTTATTAGTAGGAATTAAAAGAGATTCTACTTCAACATCTAAAGCTACAATTTTTGATGGAGTAAAAATATTTACATTAAACATAATGACTATCCATTTAACTAAGCGTCTTAGCTTTTTCAAATACCATATCTAAATTACCGACTAAATAAAATGCTTGTTCTGGTAAGTCATCACATTTTCCATCAAGTATTGCTTTAAACCCATCTATAGTTTCTTCAATTCTTACAAATTGCCCAGGAATACCTGTAAATTGTTCCGCCACAAAAAAAGGTTGTGACAGAAATCTTTGAATTTTTCTAGCTCTTGACACTATTACCTTATCTTCTTCTGATAATTCATCCATACCTAAAATAGCTATAATATCCTGAAGCTCTTTATATCTTTGAAGAATGCTCTGAACATCTCTAGCTACTTTATAATGCTCCTCCCCCACAATTTCTTTTGCTAAAATAGTAGATGAAGAAGAAAGTGGATCAACTGCAGGGTAAATTCCTAATTCTGCTATTTGGCGAGATAGCTCAGTAGTAGCATCTAAATGAGCAAATGTTGTTGCTGGGGCTGGATCAGTATAATCATCAGCAGGAACATAAACAGCTTGAATTGAAGTAATTGAACCATCATTAGTAGATGTAATTCTCTCTTGCATTGCTCCCATTTCTGTGCCTAATGTAGGTTGATATCCAACAGCAGATGGAATTCTACCTAACAATGCAGAAACCTCTGAACCTGCTTGAGTAAAACGAAAAATATTATCAACAAAAAACAAAACATCCTGTTTTTCTTCATCTCTAAAATACTCTGCTACGGAAAGGCCAGTTAAAGCCACTCTTAGTCGAGCTCCAGGAGGTTCGTTCATTTGACCATATACAAGTGCTGTTTTATCTATAACTCCCGAGTCTTTCATTTCATGATATAAATCATTTCCTTCTCTAGTCCTTTCCCCAACACCTGCAAAAACAGAAAATCCTCCATGTTGAGTGGCGATGTTATTGATTAACTCCATAATTAAAACAGTTTTTCCTACTCCAGCCCCTCCGAATAAGCCTATTTTCCCACCTTTAAGATAAGGAGCCAATAAGTCTATAACTTTAATTCCTGTAAAAAAAGGCTCTTTTTTAGTTGATTGATTTTCAAACTTAGGTGGTTCCCTGTGAATTTCATAGTACTTTTTTGTAGCTATAGGTCCAGCTTCATCAACAGGTTTACCAATAACATTAATAATTCTTCCTAAACATTCCTTACCAACAGGCGTGGCAATTGGATGGCCTGTATCTTTGACTTTTTGCCCTCTAGATAAGCCTTCTGTTGCATCCATAGCAACTGTTCTAACCAAGTTATCTCCTAAATGCTGAGCTACTTCTAAAACTAAATTGCCTTCCTCACTAGATATAATTTTATTTGTTACTTTCAAAGCATTGTAGATATTAGGAACATTTCCATTAGGAAATTCAACATCCACAACTGGGCCCATAACTTGTTTAATCATTCCTATGTTTTCTGACATTTTTTCTCCTTTATGTATTTAAAGACTCTGCACCTGAAATAACCTCTACTAACTCAGTGGTTATTGCTGCTTGCCTTAACTTATTTGCTCTTAATGTTAATTTTTTTATTAAATCTTTACAATTATTCGAAGCATTTTCCATAGAACTCATTCTAGAGCCATGCTCTGAAGCCATTGCATTTAACATAGATATCCACCATATAGAAAAATAGCTTTCTAATATTAATGTATCTAATATTTCTTTTGGAGAAGGATCATACTTAAAATCAAAAGGAAATTTCTTTACTATTTTATTTCTTTCATTTTTGTCAAAAGGTATTGGCAAAACTTGTTTTACTACCGATTTAAAGCTTATAGCTGAATTAAAAATATTAAACGCAATAAAAACTTTACTAATTTCTTCACTTTTAAATAATCTAAAAAAATATTCTCCTATATTTTTTATATCCTCATATCCCGGCTCTAAGTTTTTAAACATAAATATTTTATCAAAGTTTTTATGAGTTTTTACTAATATTTCTTTTGCTTTTTTTCCTATAAAAAATAACTTTATATTTAAATCCGTATTATCTAAAAATTTTTGAACTTCTTTTATTAACTGAGTATTATATCCCCCACAAAGCCCTTTATTGCTTGAAATAACAATAAGTGCGGCATTCTTATTACTGCTCTCCATAAAACAAGTATGACTATAGTTTTTTACTAATGCTGAAATTACTTCAACTGTTTGCTCTAATTCTTTAGAATATGGTTTAGCTGCTTGAATAGCATGTTGCATTCTGCTTAATTTAGAAGCTGATACTAATTTCATAGCAGTAGTTATCTTAAGCGTTCCTTTAACACTTTTAATTTTTTTCTTCAAATCCTTAATCTTTGCCATAAATAACTAATTAAAAGTTTTGAATTTTCATAAAACTTTTAATAATTTCCTCTAGTTTTTTATTTATATCACTATCAATTTCTTGTTTTTCCTCTAATTTTTTATAAAATTCTTTATGACGATTTTTAATGTAATTCAAGAATTCCTTTTCTACAAAGCTTATTTTATCAACAGGAACAATATCAAAATAACCTTTTGTTGCTGCATATATAGATAACACTTGATCTACTACATTCATAGGTTGATATTGAGCTTGCTTTAACAATTCAACTAAACGATCTCCTCTATCTAACTGTCTTTTTGTAGACTCATCTAAATCCGAGCCAAACTGAGAAAAAGATGCTAGTTCTCTATGTTGAGCCAAATCCAACCTCAATGTTCCGGCAACTTTTTTCATAGACTTTATTTGTGCTGAACCGCCAACACGAGAAACAGAAATACCAACATTAACAGCTGGCCTTATTCCTGCATTAAACAAGTCAGTTTCAAGAAATATTTGTCCATCTGTAATTGAAATAACATTAGTAGGGATATAAGCCGAAACATCTCCTTCTTGAGTTTCTATAATAGGCAATGCCGTCAATGAACCAGCGCCTTTTGAGTCAGACATTTTTGCAGCCCTTTCCAAAAGCCTTGAATGAAGATAAAAAACATCTCCCGGAAATGCCTCCCTTCCTGGAGGTCTTCTAAGCAAAAGAGACATTTGCCTATAGGCTTGAGCCTGTTTAGTCAAATCATCATATATAATTAATGCATGTTTACCATTATCCCTGTAGTATTCACCAAGAGTACACCCAGAAAATGGTGCCATAAATTGCAATGGTGCTGACTGTGAAGCAGTAGCACTAACTATAACAGTATAATCCATAGAGCCAGAATCTTTAAGTTTTTGATGAACTTGTCTAACTGTAGATTGTTTTTGTCCAATGGCAACATAAATACAAATAACATTTTTACCTTTTTGATTTATAATTGTATCTATCGCAACAGCTGTTTTTCCAGTTTTTCTATCACCAATAATTAATTCTCTTTGCCCTCTTCCAATAGGTATCATAGAATCTATTGCTTTGATGCCTGTTTGAAGCGGTTCATGTACACCTTTTCTTCCAATAATTCCTGGAGCTTTTATTTCAATTTTTCTAAAATCAGAGGAATTAATTTCCCCCAAACCATCAATAGGATTACCTATTGAATCTATAACTCTACCTAAGAGAGAATCCCCCACTGGAACCTGAACAATATTACTAGTTCTTTTCACAGAACTACCTTCTTTGATACTGTTATCATCACCTAAAATTGCCACTCCTACATTATTAGACTCTAAATTTAAAACCATTCCATTAGTTCCTGTTTCAAATGCAACTAACTCACCAACCATGACATTTCTTAAACCAAAAACTCTAGCAACTCCGTCTCCTACCGTTAAGACAGTTCCAACTTCATCTACCTGAAGCCTAATATCAAAATTTTCTATTCTTTGTTTTATAATAGTAGTAATTTCCTCAGGATTAATTGTTTTCATATAAATCTCCCTAATTTAATATTTGTTTTTTAAAGTTATCTAATTGTTTTTTCAAAGATGCATCTAACTGAAGACCATCTACTGTTATTTTACAACCAGCGATCATAGATTTGTTTTTAACATTATTTATTTTTATTTTTTTAGTGTCACTCTTTAAATACTCTAAAATACCTTTTTGTAATTTATCACTTATTGTTCCTGTAGGACTTTCAACTGTACCAACAATGAATCCCTTTTTTCTATCATCCATTTCTATAATTTCTTTATAAATCAGAGGAAGTATTCCTAACCTCCGTTCTTTATTCAAAAATAAAATAAAGGTTTTCAATGTAGAAGATATCTTGAACATGTTTAAAATATCTTCTAATACTTTTTGTTTTTCAAAAATACTAAATATATCCAAAAATAATAGTGCCTCTAATTTTCCATTTGAATTTATTAATTCTTGAAATGATGTAAAACTTTTTATTATATTTTCATCTCTATCTAGTTGGTACAATGCTTTTGCATAAACTTTTGAAATTAATTGTTTTTTATTCATAATGTAATACTATCAATTATTTTTCTTTCTACTTTTATTAATTTACTCTCATCTTTTTTAACAACATTTAAGACTTTATTCGCAATGCTTTCTGTTACAAATCTACTTAATTCCTTATAAGCTATCCTTTCATCATATTTCAGCTTGGCATTTTCTTCTTCTAATATATTTTTTTTTGCTTGTTTCAATTCTTTTTCTTGCTGTTTTTTAAGTTCACTTAATTCTTGCTCTGATTGTCTTAAAATATTATTAATTTCTTCATCTATTGTTCTTACTTTCTCATTCAACTGCTCATATCTTTCTTTTGCTCTTTCCATTTTGTTTTTAGCAGAATCTCTTAGTTCTGAAATTTCTTTTGCTTTATTTGTAAAAAAATCACTTATTGGCTTTTTTGCCTTCCACACCAATATAACAAGAAGAAGAGTTAAATTTATAGCAGGAATAATTAATGAGGATATTCCTTGTGGTTTATCTGTTGCTGCTATAACAGATGTACTAACAAGTAAAAATAAAACTTTTAATAAAACTAATTTCATGACATAAATTTGCTTATAAATCCCTCTGATAACTTGCCTATTTCCTTTTCTAAATCTTTCCTTTTTTTTAGTATATTTTCCTTAAAAATTTTTCTCTTTTCACTTACCTGTTGTTCTATAATATCTCTTTCATTCTTTAATATCTGTTCTTTTTTACTCATAAATTCAGTTTCATTCTTTTCTTTAGATTCTCTGGCCTTTATATAAGCTTCATTTATTTTAAAATTATAATCCTTTTCTAAATCATCTGACTTTTCCATAAGAATATCTGCTTCTTTGCCTAAACTAACTGTATGCTGTAATCTCTGCTCTATAATTTTCTGTAACTTATTAATAAAAAATCTTTTAAGAATAATAAAAAAAGATAAAAAGATAAAAAACTGAACAAAGATAGTTTTATCTACCCCTATTTTCCCAAATATTGCAATGAGTTTATCCATATGAGAAAAAATATTAAAAACGCAGTGTTATCAATAATCTGCATTAGAAGAATTGTCAAAACAAATTAAGTTTATAAAGTGATTTACATTAGTTTTTGTCTGCCATTTTAGTGGTACCATGAAATATAACTCCTTCCTCAACAATAAGACTAGGTGTTGTAATATTCCCTTCAAATCTAGCCGGTTTAACAATTTCTACTCTAGATGTAGCAGTTATATTTCCTCGCACAATACCAGAAATAAAAACTATATTTGCATTAATATCTGCGTCAATAATAGCTCCCACAGATACTATAAGCGTGTCATTAGAAAATATATTGCCTACTACATTACCAGCAACCCTAGCAACACCATTAAATGACAAATTGCCTTCAAAACGACAACCTTCTTCAATTATAGCAGAAATATTTCCTTTACGATCTTTCATAAAATTAGCTCTTAAGCAAATAATTATAAATACTGTTAAATTCCTCTTTAGAAGTATACTTTATTTTAATTTCTCCCATATTTTTTTCTTTGATATCATTAATAACAAAATGAAATCCTGTAGCTCTCTCCAATTCTTGGCGCAGAGAATCTATATCATTATTAATTTGCCTAATAGGTTTTTTCTTTTTTGATCTACCCTTTAAAATAATTTTTTCTAAACTTCTAACAGATAAATTATTTTTAATAACTTCTTCTGCATAAAAAAGTTGCTTTTTATCATCACCAATACCAACTAAAACTTTTGCGTGGCCCAGACTTAGTTTATCTTTTCTAAGCAATTCAATAATATCTTTTGGCAACCCTAAAATTCTAAGGTAATTAGCTATGGAAGATCTCTCTTTCCCTACTTTCCTTGCTAGTTCTTCCTGGGTTATTTTAAAATCATTCATTAATTTATAATAAGCATAAGCAATTTCTATACAATTTAAATCTGCTCTTTGAATATTCTCTATAATAGAAATAATAGATTTTTCTTTATCCGTTACTTTCTTTATAATAACTGGAACTTGTTCTAAACCAGCCATAACTGAAGCTCTTAACCTTCTCTCTCCTGCAATTAGTTTAAAATTATTATTATCTCCCTCTGTTATAATTAATGGTTGTAAAACTCCATTCTCTTTTATAGATCTCGATAATTCTTCTAATTCTTTCTGATTAAAGATCTTTCTAGGCTGTTCACCATCTTTTTCTATTAAATTTATATCGATGATATATGGTGTGTTTTCATCAATAGTAGTTTTATTTATCTGTTCCATTAAGTTACTCTGAACATTATTTTTAATTAATGATGATATTCCTTGGCCTAAAACTGATTTTTTTACCATTATAATTCTCCCATATTATTTACCTCTGTTGATGAAAATTTATTTTTTAATAAAAACTCTCTAGCCAACTCAATGTAAGAAGTGCAACCCTTTGAGGTAATATCATATAATACTATTGGTTTTCCAAAACTAGGACTTTCTGAAAGTCTAATATTTCTTGGTATTTTTGTTTTAAAAACCATACCTTTAAAATGTTTATTTATTTCTTCTATAACTTGGCTATGTAGACTTGTTCTACTATCAAACATTGTCATCAAAATTCCCTCTATTTTTAATTTTGTATTAAGTGCTTGCTTAACTAATTTTATAGTCCTAAATAGTTGAGTCATGCCCTCCATTGCATAAAATTCAGTTTGAACAGGTATAATACAACTACCAGATGCAGTTAACGCATTAAGTGTTAACAAGCCAAGAGATGGCGGACAATCAATTAAAATATAATCATATTTATAACCAATAGGCATCAATGCATCTCTTAATTTAAATTCTCTAGCCACAACACTAACTAATTCAATTTCTGCACCAATTAAATCATTGTTGGAAGGGCAGATATCAAAGCCTGGAAGTTCTGTTTTAAAAATAATATTTTCAATACACTCATTACCTACTAATGCTTGGTAAATATTATTATTCTTTATTTCTTCTGGTTTTAATCCTACGCCAATACTAGCATTTCCTTGAGGATCCAAATCAACCAAAAGGACTTTCTTATCAGCTAGAGTTAAACAAGCTGATAAATTTATAGCCGTTGTGGTCTTACCAACACCTCCCTTTTGATTAGTTATTGCAATAATATTAGTCATAAGCTTTACTTAAATGTTCCATGTGGAACATATAATAAATACTATGATTTTATATGTTATTTGCCAAAATTAGTTAATAATTTAATATAAAATAATATGTAAACTATTGTAATTACAAATAGTTCATAACATACATTAGTGTTGCAGGCCTTATTCCATGAACTTTCTTTAGCTGGTAGAATGTTTTAGGTTTCGTTTTTAGGATTCTCTCACGACATTCAAAAGATACATTTGAGGATGTAGATAGTTTCTTCCAATCTATTGTTTTTTTATCCAGTCTTTTAATCTTTTCTATTTGTTTGCTATATCTATCTATATACCCTACATACTTAAAATCTATAGCTACATTATTGATAACTTTTGAAGGAAAATTTATCCCTAACCTAAGGCTCTCCCTTTTTAAAACTTCACAACAATTAAGCTTAGAGCGTTTCAATAGGTTCCCTAAGTTCATATCATCTGGAAGACGACCATAGTTATTGCTAATAAAGTATTTCCTATTTTGCTGATTATTTGAAATATTCTCCTTAATACAAGCTTCTTTTAATGCTTTGCAAGCATCCATATATGATCTTTGAAATTTATCTATAGATTCATTAATTGAAAATTTATTACGGTAAGAAAACATTCTATTTATAGTATTATCTTCCCTGATAAATAATCTATTTTCGCATCTAGCTGTAAATAATCTATATGGTTCATCTCTAGTACTGTTAATTAAATCTTCCACCATCTGTCCTATATAACTGTCATATTTATCCAATATAATTGAACTTCTATTTAATACGGATAATGATGCGTTTAAACCTGCAACCAACCCTTGACCTGCTGCTTCTTCATAACCAGAAGTTCCATTTACTTGCCCCGCAAAGTATAGGCCTTTAACTTTTTTATACTCTAAAGTTTCTGATAAATAACTAGTATCAATAACATCATATTCCACAGCATATCCGTAATTCTCAATAACTGCATTTTCAAGACCAGCGATACTTCTAATAACTTCTTCCTGTATTTCTGCCGGCAAACTAGTGGAAATACCACTAGGATATACAGTCTCCAAATTATTTCCCTCTGGCTCAAGAAAAATCTGATGAGAGTTTTTATTTGGATAGCGAAAAACCTTATCCTCTATACTAGGGCAATATCTGGGACCTATACCTTTTATTTGACCATTAAATAGAGGAGAATGTGCCATATTTTCTTTTATAATTTTATGCGTTTTTTCACCAGTATAAGTTATAAAACAAGAAACTTGTTTCTGAAATCTACAATTATCTCCATTTCTCCAGTGAAAATTGTTTGCTTTAATATCACTATTTTGAATTTTTAATTTACTATAATCTATACTATCTTTATAAATTCTAGGGGGTGTACCTGTTTTAAATTGAACATTTAATACCTTAACATTAGATAAAATACTCTTAAGTGGAGATGAATAACAAGCTCCTATTCTTCCACCAAGCTTTTTAGCATAACCTATATGAGTTCTCCCACCCAAGAAAGTTCCTGCTGTTATTAACAACTTTTTTGATTCATATAAGCTTTTATCCTCTGTTTTTACTATAAAAAAACTAGAGTTCTTATTGATTTCTATGACTTTTTTATAAATGATATTTATATATGAATTATCAAAAATAATAGCTGTTGCATTTTTACTATAAACTTCTTTATCAACTTGAATTCTAGTTGATTGCACAGCATACCCTCTGCTCTCATTTAAAGTTCTAAATTGTATGCCAGATATATCTGCTAATTTTCCCATTAAACCACCAAGCGCATCAATTTCCCTAACAACCTGACTCTTTCCTGGCCCCCCAATAGATGGATTGCATGGTGTAGAAGCAAGATCAACACCTTTAATAGATATAAGGGCTACTTTTAATTTAAACTGACTTGCTACCCAGGCAGCCTCTACCCCGGCATGTCCTCCACCAATTATAATCAAATCAAATAAACATTGTTCCACGTGGAACCCTCTCTTAACTATCTAATATTATTACTTTCCTATACAAAAATTAGAAAATATTCCCTTTAGAATATAATCAGGAGAAACAATACCAAATAACTCATAAATAATATCTCCTATTAAATTTATCTCAGAACTAATAATACCTATGTCATTTTCATAAAATATAACCCCTCTTATTTGCTCAGCTTTTTTATAAATATCTTCTATCAACCTCTTATGCCTAGGGACAAATATAGGATCTATATCATATAACTGTCTAAATTTATTAGATATACATTTCCATATAAAATCTTGCGGTTCTATAGAACCACACAAATTACTTAGTGGTCTTATAGGGGCATAACAATATTCTTTGTTCATACCTACAAATAAGGTTTGATGGCAAATAAAAGGGTAGTTTATCTTCGAAAGAGTACTCTTATCTTCTATTTTATCTACATGAGTAACAACTAAAAGGTCAAACTCATAATTTAGAATACTTTTAATGTTCTCTTTTTTAAAATTAAGAGGGTTTATTACAAGTATTTTAAAAAATGATTTAGAGAACAAGCTTATAGCCGAAGACATTCCATGAATTTCTATTTCGTTCTCTGTATCTCTAAACCCTGCTGTATCAATAAGTTGGTACTTAACTTTATCTATGTCAAAAAAACTACTTATATAATCTCTGGTTGTTCCTTCTTCAGAAGAAACAATAGCTCTGCGTTGTTTTAACATATGATTAAATAATGTACTTTTTCCCGAATTGGTTTGTCCCATTATTATAATTTTAGGTGAAAATAAATTATCCGAATCTTTTATAATTTTATTCTTTAGATTTTTTACTTGATCAAAAAATAAATTAAAATTATCTTTTAATTGCAAATGTGCCTGCTTTTCTCCTATATCCTGCGAAAAATCTATATTTAACTCCACAGATGCTTTTAAATTAACAAACATATCTTTTAAATTAGTAAACTCTTTAAATAGTTCTCCATGTAAAATTTTTAATCCCTGATCTAGTGCAAATTCTGAATTTGCATTCAAAAAAACCTCCAACCCTTCTACTTGAGATAATGTCATTTTCTTATTTTTAAGTGCTCTATAAGTAAATTCACCTGGAAGTGCTAACCTAATATTTTTTTTATTAAAAGCCTCTATAATTCTACTTATATTTATAGTATTTCCATGTACTGAAATCTCTAATAAATTTTCTCCAGTATAACTTTTAGGGTTTTTAAAATAAGTCACAATTGCCTTATCTAACAATTTATCACCATCTCTTATTTCACTAAGAAAAGCTTGTCTATTTTTAATTTTATTTAAATCAACAGAAAAAAAACAATTAATTTCTTCTAACGATTTAAATCCTGAAACTCTTATAACAGAAATAGCAGAATTTACTTGTGATGCAGAACTACAAGCAATTATAGTATCTGGATTTAGAAAATTCATAATATATTAGTCACTTAATTTATAAACAAGCTTTTGCTGAACAATACCAATAAATGTAGAAACAAATGTATATAAATTTAGACCCGCTGAAAAATCCTTCATAATAAAAGCAAAAATAACAGGCATAAATAACATTATTTTTTTCTGTCTTGGATCTTCTATAGTAGAAGGCGTAAACAAAGTTTGAACCATCATTGTAATTCCCATCAATATAGGCAGTATGTAATAAGGGTCTTTAGAACTTAAATCAGTTATCCAAAAAATAAATGGAGCATTTACCAATTCTACAGAATTACGAAGAACCTGATAAAAAGCAAAAAATATCGGCATTTGCAATAATAAAGGAAAGCATCCCCCTAAAGGATTTACCTTCTCTCTTTTAAAGAGTTCCATAGTTTCTCTTTGCAAAACCTGCGGATCTTTTTTGTGCTTTTCTCTAATATTTTTTAAATGAGGTTGAATTTTTTGCATATTTTTCATACTTTTAAAAGACTTATATTGCAAAGGAAAAGTAACCAATCTAAATAACAATGTTAAAATTATAATAGCCACTCCATAATTTGGAATATAATCATATATAAACATTAACACTTTTAATAATGGAACAGCTACAATTGCAAAGAGACCAAAGTCTATTGATAAATGTAATCCATCTGCTTGTTGTTTTAAGTAATTATAATTCTTTTTAGTAATTTTTAATCTAGACTGAAAATTGTTGGTAAAATCAGTAAAATTTATCATAACTTTACCATCTTCATAAATCCTAAATTTTGATATTAACTTCTCCTTGGAAATAAATGCAAATAATGTATAATTAAAATCTACTCCCATCCAGCTAACTACTGCCTCCCCTATATCATCTTCTCCAATGTCATATCTTTGAACATCTTTTCCATTATAAATTAATAACTGTTTACCATCTTTCCAAGAATCAACATCCTGTTTTTTTAAGTTATAATGTACTGAATATGAGTACTTAGTTTTTGATTTTAAACTGATGTTGAGGAATCCCTTTTCATCTACATACAATTTTAAATTAATTTTATAATCATTATCCTCGCCATTATATACATTTTTATTTGATGACTTTATTACTTGACGAAACTTAAGCTCTGCTTTGGAGCCATCTTGTCTTATAACATAAAACTTCATAGGCTCTTCACTGCTATCAATAGCTTTTAAATTGCTATCATTAATTGTATTTTTAGCACCTACTACAGATAAGTTTTCAGTTAATGTATAACTAACTTTACCATTTGATATATTAAAAGACCTATTAGAAGTGTTCTTAATAATATCATTTTTCTTATTAGAAACTAGAATTGTATCAGTTTTTTTGATATCTGAACCTCTTTGTATTGCTTGTATAGAATTTGTTGGAGCAAAAAATTTTTGCCAAGCAAATAAAACAATTGCTGACAATATAATAGCCGTGAATAATCTTTTTTGCTCTATGTCCATAAATTAAACTCTCTTTAGCTAGGTAAATCTATTCCGCCTTTATTTAAAGGATGACACTTTAATAATCTTTTAATTGTCATTAAAAATGCTACTAAAAAAGAATGTTTTTCAAAACATTCTAATGCATAAAAAGAACATGTTGGATAAAATCGGCATCTAGGCATTAGCAATGGAGAGATAAATGTCTGATAAGCTCTTATAATTATTTTCAAATTTTTAACCTTACAAAAATTTTACCCAGTGAATTTTCAAATAAGTATTCTATTTTTCCTCTATTCAACTTTGATAAAACAACTATTAATATATCTACTCCTAAATACTTGTAGTTTGAATTTCTAAAAAATTCTCTTGTTATTCTTTTTATTTTGTTTCTTAATACAGCATTCCCAACCTTTCTACTTATCCTAAATCCTATTCTAGTAAAATTAGATTCTAACTGATTTTTCTTATAATATATTTTAATGCCTGTACTCTCTACCTTTTTGATTTCTCCATAGTTAAGCACTCTAAAATCTTTAAAATCTGTTAATCGAAAAGATTTATTAAAATCCTTACTAAGCATGATTTTTTATTTTGTGCCAATAGCAACAGAAAGTTTTTTCCTTCCCTTATATCTTCTATTGTTGATAACCTTTCTTCCACCTACTGTGGCCATACGACTTAAAAACCCATGAACTCTAAGTCTCTTTTTATTTTTTGGTTGCCATGTTCTTTTCATTGCTAATTCCTTAAAAATATGTAAAAAAACGAATATTGCACTGTTCTTTAAAAATGTAAAGTTATTACATTACTAACAGCAATAAATTAAAGTATTGATTCAGAATAAAAATCATGTAAAAAGATTAGGCTCTATTTATTATGAACAAAGAACTCTTTCCCATTAATCACTTTATAAAGCAAGACCATGCAAGCAACGCTAAGCAAAACAAAAAGCCCCCTTCATTTGTATTGAATTTAGAAAATAAAACTAAGAATTTTTCCAAATCCACATCCACTATTTTTGAAAATATAAATAAAAAACTTTTGTTTGATAATTATATTGTAAGTCATTCAAATGCCTCTGCTTATAAAGCTATTTCAGCCATTTGTGAACATATAATTTCAAAAAACTACTGTCTAATAAATACAAGCTGTTTATACATTCATTCTGCTCCAGGGCTAGGAAAAACTCATCTTTTAAATGCTATTGCAAATAAGTTAATTTCAAAAAATATGTGTAATTTCTATCTTTTAGATGCCAATAATTTCGCAAAAGAAATCTCTGAGACATTTAGAGAAAAGAAAAACATATATGATGTAAATAAAAAATACACTAAAGACATTAACTTATTAATAATAGATAATATTAATGAAATCTCAAAAAAAAGCAGAACTCAGCAAGAATTGTTAAATATAATAGAATCAATTAACTCTAAAGGAGGATGTGTAATTTTCAGTTCAAATGCTTCCCCAGAGTACTTAGATAATTTTTGCTCTTCTATAAAATCTAAATTCATTAATGGTTCTGTAATAAAAATAAATAATTGCGATAAAGAATTTTGTTACAAATTTTTAGAAGAAAAAAGTAAAAAACATGACTTGTTTATTCCAAACGATGTATTAAAATATATAATCAACTTAAATATAAGTAAAATAACGGAATTAAAATATTACTTTAATATACTATTACAACACAAAAATATATATAATATGGAAATTGATATTGGAACTGTAAAGGATTTTGTTGTTAACAAAAACCATTATCAATTAAATATTAGAGATATCGCTGATATTGTTTGTAAATATTTTAATATTAATATTGAAGACTTAATTTCTAAATCTAGGAAAAAACATCTTGCAAATGCAAGACACATAACTACCTATTTAGCTCGTAATAAACTAAACATGACAATGAAAGAAATATCTTGTTTTATCGGCAAAAGAGATCATTCGTTTGTAGCTCATAGTGTTAAAAAGATTGATTCTTTAATGAAAATAAACAACTCATTAAAACAAGATATCAAAAATATATCTTCTAAACTAAGTGAATTGTAAATTTTCACACTTTTCAACCTATTCAATTATTTAATTATATAAAATCCCTATCGTTATGCATTATATAATTAATCATTCACATATAATTCACATAAAATATTGAGTATCTTCATAAAATGTATAATTTTTAAACTTTATTAATTATTTTATACAAAATTTTAATATAAAAATGTCATTTTTACTGTAATAAGTTTGGGACAAAAAAATAACTTTAATATATTCAAAATAATATAAATTATGTTTTAATATAAATAGCTAAAATTATTGATGTATCTGTTATTTCAGAAAATATGTAATTATATAATAAATATTATAAATTATAGTAAAAAAATAATATTATTGATTTTTAATAATTATGTATTTATAAAAATTTATGATTAGATTCTACCTAAATCCACATAACTTAAGATACATCGTTTCATCATCCATTAGTATAGTTGATAAAAAACATGAACATGCAGTATTAAACTATGCCAAATTTGACATATATAATGATAGAATAGAACTTATAGCTACAGATTCGGAAGTTTCAGTAAAACATATTATAAAAGGAAATTTTCAAGGAGAAAGATCATTCTGTATCAATTTAAAAAGCATTAATGAGATACTAAGATATATACCAGAAGAAACAGTTTATTTTGAAATGGCAGAAAACGATAACTCTTTAAAAATAAAGTGTAATGATATCTTTTATTCCTTATTAATTTCTAATCCTGAAAATTTTCCTAAAATAAAATTGTACGAGGAAGGAGAGTATATAGAGATAAAAGGTGAAATTTTAGTAGATATATTTAATAAAATATCTCATTCAATATCTAATGATGAAACTAGAGTATATTTAAATGGAATATTCATAGAAGAAAAAAACTCTAAACTAGTAGCTGTTGCTACTGATGGTTATAGGCTCTCTAAATGTGAATTAGATTTTAAAAACAATAAGGCATTTACAAATGGAATTATCATTCCTAGAAAAGGGATGCTAGAGATTAAAAAATTATGTGAATACTATAAGGGGAATATAAAGCTTTCTATAAAAGATTCTTTTTTATATTTGAACTTAGACAATAGGTCCTTTATATCTGTCAGATTAATTTCTAGAGAATATCCAAAGTACGATACCATAATACCTAATAAGAATAATTATATATTGGAAGCAGAAAAAGAGTTTCTTTTGAATGCTATAAGAAGAATGAAAATAATGGCAAATGAAAGATCTTCAGGGATAAAACTTCTTATTTCTAAGAAAAACATAACAATAACTGCCAATGAGCCTTCTCTTGGTGAAGCAAAGGAAACAATTCCAGTGAATTATAACGGTGATGATCTAGTGATAGGTTTTAATGCTAAGTATTTAATCGATGCTTTAAGTGTTTATAATAATGATGAAAAAATACAAATGGAATTAAATAATGAAATAAGTCCAGTTGTTATAAAATCAAAGAATCAAAAAAACTATATGAATCTAATTATGCCTCTTAAAATATAGACTTTTAATGAAGCTCTTAAAAATTAAAACTACAAACTTTCGTAATTTAAAAGATAATTTTGTATTCGAGTTCTGTGACAACATAAATTGTTTATATGGCAATAATGGAAATGGAAAAACTAATTTGTTGGAATCAATACATGTTCTTTTTAAAAGGAAATCTTTTAGAAAAAATACCACATTTAAAGAATATGTTAATTTAGGAAATAATAATTTAACTATATCATCTTTAATAGATATAGATAGTAAGAAATTAACTTATTCAGCTAAAATAAATGAAGATGAATTTAATTACTATGTAAATGGAATAACTAAAGAGAAAATAAATTATTCAATAATATTTGTAAGTCCTTTTGATTCATATTCATTTTTTTATACACCAAAAATAAGAAGAACATGGTTTGATCAATGTATTTCTAATATATGTTCTGAATACAAAATTAGCTTAAGAAAGTATAATAATCTTTTAAAAAATAGAAATATTCTTTTAAAAAAACGTCCAGATTACTTTTTGCAACAGATAAAATCTATAGATCCTCTTTTAGCTAAAGAAGGTTATAAGGTAACCAAAAAGAGAGAAAAATTTTTATTAGAATTACATGATTTTTTTCCATTGATTTTTAAGAAATTATTTTCTAGTGAGCATAATTTATTTGTTAAATTGGATACAAAAGGTCCAAGATCTAGCACAGAGTCAATTTTAAAAGAATTAGATGACAATATTAGACATGACCTGTTGGCTAATCGCACGATTAAAGGAGTTCATAAAGACGACTATCTGTTTCAATTAAATAGTCTTAATTTGCATAAATTTTGTTCTACAGGACAACAAAAAATTAGCTATTTAAGTCTAGTATTTGCCTATATTGAGCTTTTCAGGTATAAGTTTGAGACCCTTCCTATGATAATAATAGATGATATTTCAGGGGAGATAGATTATATGCGTTGGGAGCATATGGTTAGGTATTTAAATGAAATTAAGAGTCAAATTTTTATAAGTACTACTAATGAGATTTTTATGGATAAATTAAATAATATTGAGAATATTTTTAAACTTGAAATTTCAAACGGTTTTTTAACTTCTTTGGAAAAATAACTAGCTAACAATAAAAATGGAATCAACTCAATCTTCAAATTCATTGAGAACATTATCTGAAAAAAAGGTAAGAGGTGAGTATACAGCCGACCAAATTAAAGTATTAGAAGGGTTTGAGGCTATAAGAAAACGGCCAGGGATGTATATAGGAGATACTTCTTTTAGGGGATTACATCATTGTGTATATGAAATAGTTGATAATGCTGTTGATGAGGCTTTGGCAGGATTTTGCACAGAAATAAAAGTTATAATACATGTAGATAATTCTGTAACTGTAATAGATAATGGTAGAGGAATTCCGGTAGAAATTCATACTAAAGAAAAAATTTCAGCAGCAGAATTAGTTTTTACTAAACTTCATGCAGGAGGCAAATTTAATGAAGAAGACGGTGCTTATAAAGTTTCAGGAGGTCTTCATGGCGTTGGGGCCGCAGTAGTAAACGCTCTTTCAGAATGGCTTATATTAAAAATTAAAAAAAATGGAAATCTTTGTTCAATGAGATTTGAAAAAGGAGTATCCAAAGAATCTTTAAAAATTGAAAACTCTTTAGAAAAACCGATAGATTCTGGAACATCTGTTACATTTAAATTAGATAATGAAATATTTGAAGTTAATGAGTTTAATTATGGAGTGTTGTCGAACCGTTTTAGGGAAATGGCTTTTCTTAACAAAGGGTTAAAAATTTCTTTAAAAGACGAAAGAACAGAAAAAAAATCAGAGTTTCACTATAGTGGAGGATTGATTGAGTTTGTAAAATATCTAAATAGAGCCAAAACTTCTATTCATAAAGAACCCATATATATTTATGCGGAAAAAGATAATCATGAAGTAGAAATCGCTATTCAATGGACAGATTCTTATAATGAATTGATTTCAGGATATGCTAATACTATTGGAACTCCAGGGGGTGGAACTCATATTTCAGGTTTCAAAACGGCATTGACTAGAGTTTTAAATTCTTATGCAAAAAATAATAATTTGTTAAAAAATATTTCTTTAACAGGTGAGGATATGAGAGAAGGTCTTGCTGCCATTATATCTGTTAAAATACCGGTAGTTCAGTTTGAAGGACAGACAAAAGATAAATTAGGGAATTCAGAAATAGAGGGTATAGTAAATTCTTTGGTAGGCAGGGAATTAAAGAGATACTTAGAAGAAAACCCTTCAGTTGCAAAATTAATTATAAAAAAATCTATAGATGCCGCTTCAGCAAGAGAAGCTGCTAGAAAAGCTAGAGAGTTTACTAGAAGAAAATCTATACTAGAGAATACTGGACTTCCAGGGAAGATGGCTGATTGTCAAGAAAAAGATCCATCAATGTGTGAGATTTATATTGTTGAAGGAGATTCTGCTGGTGGTTCTGCAAAACAAGGTAGAGATAGAAAAACTCAAGCGGTTCTTCCATTGAAAGGGAAAATTCTTAATGTTGAAAAAGCACGCTATGACAAGATGCTTTCTAATAATGAAATAAAAATGTTAGTTCAAGCTTTAGGTACAGGGGTTGGAAAGGATACATTTGATATAAATAAGTTACGTTATCATAAAGTTATTATTATGACAGATGCAGATGTTGATGGTTCTCATATTAGAACATTAATTTTAACACTATTATATAGACAATTTCCAGAACTTATAGAAAAAGGATATGTTTATATAGCACAATCACCATTGTATAGGTTTAAAAAAGGGAAAAAGGAAGTATATTTAAAAGATGATAAAATTCTAGAAGATTTCTTAATAAAAAATACAATTGAGGATATTAAAATAAGCATAGATGATGAACAATTAACTAGTATTGAGGCTAGAAAGTTAGTAGATAAATATACATATTTTTATAAAAAAATAAGTTTATATGATTCTGCTTATGATACTGCACTAATTCAAGCGATGATAGAAAGTAGCAATATTAGTGCTTTAGAAGATAAATTATCTTTAGAAAAGGAATTAGAAAGCTTAGAAAAAATTATAAATCAAGATAGTAAAAGAAATTTTAAGTATTATAAATTTAAAGTAGTAGAAGATGAAAATAATGGAGGGTTTAAGTTATTAGCTCAGATAAGAACGCAATCTAA
Organism: Bacteriovoracaceae bacterium; assembly: GCA_965243505.1. Classification (GTDB taxonomy): domain Bacteria; phylum Bdellovibrionota; class Bacteriovoracia; order Bacteriovoracales; family Bacteriovoracaceae; genus CBDEVA01. Next base: position 133,871 of record CBDEVA010000008.1, read on the forward strand.
AATAAAAAATATCTCATTTAATAAATTCTTTTTTGAAAGCTCTGATTATGCATCTATTGTCAATAGCTATAAGGGGATAAAAAATTATTTAAAGTCAAATATAAAAATAAAAGATGATAAAAGTAATGAAAAGCAGTTCTTTGGATTAAAAGAATTTTCGGATTATCTAATTCATAAAGGTAAAGAAGGGGCATATATTCAAAGATACAAGGGATTGGGAGAAATGAATCCAGAACAACTTTGGGAAACAACAATGAATCCAGGAAATAGAACTCTCTTGCAAGTTAAGTTAGATAACACAGTTGAAGCGGATCAAATTTTTTCTGTTTTGATGGGTGATCAGGTTGAACCTAGAAAGCAATTTGTAGAACAAAATGCACTTAACGCTAGAAATTTGGATATATAATAAAATATGGAAAATGATATAAACAAAAATATTGAACCTGTTTTAATTCAAGATGAGATGAAATATTGCTACTTGGATTATGCAATGTCAGTAATAATAGGCCGTGCACTTCCCGATGCTAGAGATGGTATTAAACCTGTTCATCGTAGAGTTTTATATGCTATGTATGCATTAAATAATTATCATAATAAGCCATATTTAAAGTCTGCAAGAGTTGTAGGTGATGTTATAGGTAAATATCATCCGCATGGAGACTCTGCTGTTTATAATACCATTGTTAGATTAGCTCAGGATTTTTCTATGAGATATTTGCTGGTAGATGGCCAAGGAAATTTTGGTTCAATTGATGGAGATGCCGCCGCCGCAATGAGGTATACCGAAATCAGAATGAAAAAAATTTCGGAGGAAATGCTTAGAGATATAGATAAAGAAACAATTAATTGGGTTCCTAACTATGATGATTCTTTTAAGGAACCTAGTGTACTTCCTACTCGTATTCCAAATCTATTGGTAAATGGATCATCTGGTATTGCTGTAGGTATGTCTACTAATATACCTCCTCACAATATTACAGAGGTAATGAAAGGGTTGAAATTATTATTAAATAAACCGGATATTACGGTAGATGAATTGATGGAAATTATTCCTGGTCCAGATTTTCCAACTGGCGGATTTATTTGTGGAGTTCAAGGTATTCGTTCTGCTTATAAAACAGGCAAAGGAATTATAAAAATTAAAGGAAAATCAGATATTGAAGTTTTAAAAGATGGCAGGGAAAAGATTATTATTACGGAGTTACCTTATCAGGTTAATAAAGCTAAATTTATAGAAAGAGTTGCAGAATTAGTTAATCTAAAACATATTACGGGTATATCTGATATTCGTGACGAATCTTCTAGAGAAGGAATTAGAATTTGTTTAGATTTAAAAAAAGGAAGTATTTCATCAGTTGTTTTAAATCAATTATTAAAACACACTCCTTTTCAATCTTCTTTTGGGATTATATTCCTATCATTAGTAAATAGTATACCTAGAGTTATGGATATAAAAGAGCAATTAAATTGCTTTTTGGAACATAGAAGAGAAATAGTTATTAAGAGGACTTTGTATGATTTAAAGAAGTCTAGGGAAAAAGCTCATATTTTGGAAGGGTTAAAAATATCTATAGAAAATTTAGATGCAGTTATTATATTAATAAAAGAGTCTAAAAATCCTTCAGAAGCAAAGAAAAATATAAAATTAAGGTATAATTTATCTGATATTCAATCACAGGCTATTTTGGATATGAGGTTACAAAAGTTAACAGGACTTGAGAGGGATAAAATAATAGAAGATTATAATAAAGTAATAGAAGAAATTGAAAAATTACAAGAAATTCTAGATAGTGAAAATAAAATAAAAAGAATAATAAATGATGAATTTACAGAGATTATTGATAATTATGGTGATAATAGAAGAACAAAAATAATTCCAGATACTGATGAAATACAAGTAGTCGATTTGATAAAAGAAGAAGAAGCAATAGTTACTATAACACATAATGGTTATATAAAGAGAATGCATCCTGATACATATAAAACACAAAAAAGGGGAGGAGTAGGAGTTAAAGGTTCTACATCTATGCGAGAAGGGGATTTTTATACTCATATATTTATGGCAAATACACACTCTATGCTTTATTTTTTTACTGATAAGGGTAAGGTTTTGGCAAAAGAGGTTTTCTTAATACCAGAGGCTAAAAGGACTTCTAATGGCAGGAATCTAATGAACTTTTTAGAAGTTACATCAGAAGAAAAAATAAAAGGAGTTGTTTGCATACATAAGAATGAAGAGTTAGATGGAAAGTATCTTATCTTTGCTACAGAAAAGGGACTTATTAAAAAGACTAAATTATCAGAGTATAAATCAATTCGTAAAAAAGGAATGCAAGCAATAAAGATAAATGGTAATGACTCACTGCTCACAGTTCAAATAACAAACGGTGAAAAAGATATTTTATTATGCTCTAGTGAAGGTAAGATTATTCGTTTTGCAGAGAAAGATTGTCGCCCTATTGGAAGAGTTTGTAGAGGAGTAAAGGGAATTGAAATTGATACAAAAGATAGAGTTATAGGTATGGAAATAATAGATGATACTATGGAAATATTATCTGTAACAGAAAATGGTTATGGCAAAAGAACTAAGGTTTCTCAGTATAGGAAACAGTCTAGAGGTGGTAAGGGGATTATAGCTATGAAATTGAATCAAAAGACAGGTAATATTGCTTCTATAAAACCAGTTACAGATAAATATGATTTAATGGTTGTTTCTAATAAAGGGCAGGTTGTTAGGATAAAAGTATCTGATATCTCTTTAATAAATCGTACTACTCAAGGGGTAAAGTTAGTTACTCCAAAACAAGATGAAAAAGTAGTGGCTGTAGAAAAAGTGACAGATGATGTAGAATAGAAGCTTATTAGTTGAAAGTAATGAAAGAATTTCTAATATTTTTATTATTATTTTCTTGTGACTTTACTCCCATAATTTATAAAGAAATTTTAAAAGTACAAGAAGGCATCTCTAAGGGCAAATATTTATGGGCCATAGAGCAATATAAAAATATACTAAAAAAAAATCCACCAGATGATATTAAAGTAAAAATAAATGATGGCATAGGAGATGTGTATTACATTTATCTTTCTAATTACAAAGAAGCTCTAAAACATTTTAAAAAAGCTAAAAAAATAACAAAAGAGTATTCTTGGTTAGTAAAAATAGAAGATAAAATATCTAATATTTATTTTAATTATCTTGATAACTATGAAGAAAGTATAAAAAGCTATAAAAAGCTTATAAGCTTAAGACCAAAGCTAAAAAGACATGATTTTTATTTATATAAATTGGCAATTGCTTATAAAAGGAATAAATTATTTGATTCTAGTGAAGAAATATTTAATTTAATAAAAAACCAGAAAAAGAATAAATACTCAAAAGATGCCTATTATTATTTAGGCATGATTCATTTTGAAAAGAAAAACTGGAAAAAAGCTATATTTTACTGGGAAGAACATCTTAGAAGAGAATATAGAAGAGATAAATTCATAGAAACTAAATTTCTTATAGCTAATGTTTATGAAACGATAGAAGATTTAAATAAAGCATATAGGATTTATTATTCCATATTGGGAGAATATCCCAATACTAAGGTTATTCAAAATAGATTGGATGCTATTTATAGTAGAAGGATATTTAGGAAGCGTTAATTTTGAAGAAATGGTTTAAAATTCTTTCTATAGCCATGTCTTTGCCATCATCAATACTTGGATTTGGATATTTTTTTTTTCACTTAAAAGAGCAACAGATTTTAAGTGAAAAAATTGCTTGGAGTTTATATATGCTTATAATATTTTCACTTATTACAATGATGATTTATTATGCCATTAAAGCAAAAGATTAATTATAAATATTTTTTTTTGTTTTCAGTAGGGGCTACATGTGTTTTTAGTTTGTTAGCTAAAAATTGGTTGGAATTGGGTATAATATGGATAATTTATTTTGCTACATTACTTAATTTATTAATATTAGGTTATATATTGTCACAGTACATTAAAAATAATAAATTAGGTAGTCATAAGTTAAGGATAATATTTTTATCTATTATTAAGCTTTTAATTTTGCTGATAGCTATAAGTTTTGGTATACAATTCGTTGGTAATAGAATAATTATTGCAATGCTAAATTATATTGTTCAAATTTTTATCATAGGAATAATATTGAAATGTTCAGAATCTTAATATTATTTTCTATATCTTTTCCAAATTTGGTTTTTGGTGCTGAAGGGGCATTTACTTGGTTGGGAGTTATTTCTAATAAAATACATATACCAGAACATGTTATTACTTTTTTATTTATAGGATTACTATTAGTTTTATCAGGGATTATTTATTTGAAAAAGTTAAGTTTAGTAGATGATAAAATTATTCCTGACAAAGGAATTACGTTTAGAAATGTTGTAGAAATTTACGGTAATTTTATTTATGAACAATGTAAAGCAATTATTGGAGTTAAAGAAGTTCATAAATATTTTGGCTTTATAGCAGTATTGTTTATTTTTATATTATTAAGTAATCTTATAGGACTAGTACCAGGATTTTTACCACCAACAGAACATCTTAGTACAACTCTAGCATTGGGAGTGTGTTCGTTTATTTACTACAATATTAAAGGGTGTAAGGAACAGGGCATTTGGAATTATATAAAACATTTTTCAGGGCCATTGTGGTATTTAGCATTTTTATTTTTTCCAATTGAGCTAATCTCTCATAGTATTAGACCAATTTCCCTAGCTCTTAGGTTGAGGAGTAATATGATGGGAGATCATTTAGTATTATCTATTTTTTCTGATTTAGCCCCATTTGTAGTTCCAATAATTTTTATGGTCTTAGGCTTATTGGTTTCTTTTGTTCAAGCGTATGTTTTTACTGTATTATCAATGGTTTATATTTCTTTAGCAGTTTCTCATCATGAAGGTGAACATTAATATAAATATTTTATTAACAAAAGGAGATTAAAATGAAAAAATTATTATTTATTTTAGGAGTTACGTTTTTTTCAGCATCAATTTTAGCAGCAGATGATGTAGCATTTTTTAATAGCTATACTAAATCGGCTTTTTATTTTTTAGCTGTATCTTTAGCAGCTTTTGGTGGTACAAAAGCTCAGTCAAATGCAACATCAGTTGCTTTAGAAGGTATGGCAAGAAATCCTAGTGCAGCAGATAAATTATTTGTTCCAATGATTTTAGGATTAGCATTAATAGAGTCATTAGTTATTTTTACACTTATATCTGTATTTTTAGGGTAATTTTAATAGAGGTAACAAGTGTTTATGTTACCTCTTTAAATTTTTTATAAATACTTTTTTAAATACTTTCCAGTGTAAGAGTTCTTAATTTTTGTTAAATTTTCAGGAGTTCCTTGAGCAACTATTTTACCACCATTTTTTCCGCCTTCTGGGCCCATATCTATAATATAATCAGCACTTTTTATAACATCCATATTGTGTTCTATTACTAAAACGGTATGTTTATTATCCACTAAAGCATTTAAAGATTTTATGATAGTTTTTATATCGTCAAAATGTAGCCCAGTAGTTGGTTCATCTAATACATATAAGCATTTACCTTTTGGTCTTTTTGCTAATTCTTGAGAAAGTTTTAATCTTTGAGCTTCTCCTCCTGATAAAGTTGTTGCAGGTTGTCCGAGAGTCATATAACCTAAACCAATTGAATTCATTGTTTCAAGAATTCTTAATATTTTAGGTTGATTTTTGAAAAATGTACATGCTTCACTTATAGTCATGCTTAAAATATCAGAAATATTTTTATTTTTAAAGTAGACTTGAAGAGTTTCTTCATTATATCTAGAACCGTTGCATTCTGAACAAATAACTTCTACATCTGGTAAAAAATGCATTTTTATTTTTATTATTCCATTTCCTTCACAATTCTCACATCTGCCTTCTTTTAAATTAAAACTAAATCTTCCAGGTTTATAGCCTTTAATTTTTGCTTCAGGAGTTTGAGAAAATAATTCTCTTATATGAGTAAATAAATTTGTATAAGTTGCAGGATTTGATAGAGGCGTTCTTCCAATAGGAGATTGATTTATTTCAATTATAGAAGAAAATTTATTTATACCTTTAATTGTTTTAAAATTTGACCTTTTATAAATTATGGAGTTTTGAGGATTTAATTTTACTTTGCAGGCAGGAGTTAAAACATCATGTACTAGAGTAGATTTACCAGAGCCAGAGGGTCCTGTTATACAAACTAATCCGCCAGTAGGAATCTCTACATCTAAAGAGCTTAAGTTATTTTTAGTAATACCGGTTAATATTATTTTTTCTGATAATTTTCTTCTAATAGGAGTTTCTATTTTTTTTTTACCATTTATATATTTTGTTGTTAAGGTATTTTGAGATTTTAGAAAGTTGTTTTTATACCCTTTACCGACTATTTTTCCCCCTTGATTTCCAGAACCAGGGCCCATATCTATAATATAATCTGAATTTAAAATCATTTCTTTATCATGTTCTACGACTATTACAGTATTTCCTATATCCCTTAACTTTTTTAAAGTGTTTATTAATTTAATATTATCTTTTTGATGCAGTCCTATACTTGGTTCATCTAATATATATAGTACTCCTGATAGAGAGGAGCCTATTTGAGTAGCTAATCTTATTCTTTGACTTTCTCCACCAGATAGTGAAATGGCTGATTGATTTAAGGTAAGATAATCTAGTCCCACATTTGTAAGAAAATCTAATCTTTTTTTAATTTCATTTAATAATTTTTCAGCAATTTTTTCTTTTTCAGGACTTAATATTTTTTGTTGAAAAAATCTATATAATATATTAATAGGTAAAGCACCTAATTCAATTATATTTTTATTATTTATTTTAGTTGATAAGGCTACTTTATTTAATTTCATTCCTCTGCATTCGTGACAAATATTTTTTCTAATATATTTAGAGAGTGTCTTTTTAGTCTTTTCAGAATTAGTCTCTTCATATTTTTTGTTATACCAATTAACTAATCCTGGAAATTTTTTAGTAAATTTAAAATTACTTCTCATATATTTAAACTTATAGTTATATTTTTCTTTAGAACCAAAAAATAGTATTTTTTTAAAATCTTCGGGAATTTTTTTAAATGGTTCCTTTAACGATATATTATTTTTTTTCATAACTTCTTTTATCATATAATAGATGAAAGAAGTTTTTGTTATTAATTCTATGGCTCCTTCTAGTAATGGTAACCTATTATTTATAATTAACAGTTTTGGCTCAAGTGTTTTTATTTCTCCAATTCCATTACATTTAGGACAAGCACCTAGAGGAGAGTTGAATGAGAATAGCTGAGGTTCAAGTTCTGGATATTCTTTTTTAGTTCTAGGAGAAATATTTTTTTCACTAAAAGCTCTTTCTTTGTCGTCAATATATACATGAGTTTTCCCTTTTCCTATTTTAAATGCTAGTTCTAAAGAGCTTATTAGTCTAGATTTTTGAGTTTTGCTTAATATTATTCTATCTATTATAATTTTTAAATCAGTTATTTTTTTATTATAATTCCATTCATCTATTCTCATAATAATTTTATTTATGTATGCCCTTATAAATCCCATCTTTTCATAGTGATTTAGTATTTCATTTCTAGATGTAATATTTTCTATAGGAGCAGTTATAAAAATTTTACTTCCTTTAGGATACTTCATTAACTCATTAGCAGTGGAAGAAGGACTGTGTTTTATAATTATTTTACCACTATCTGGACAGTGTAATGTTCCCAATCTTGCAAAAAGAATTCTCATATAGTCAAATATTTCTGTTACAGTTCCTACTGTGGATCTAGGATTGCGACTGCTAGTTTTTTGATCTATTGCAATTGTTGGAGAGAGTCCCTCTATGCATTCTACTTCAGGAGGAGGATGCTTATGAAAAAATTGTCTAGCATAAGAAGATAATGATTCTATATACCTTCTTTGACCTTCTACATAAAGAGTATTAAATGCTAAAGATGATTTCCCCGAACCAGATGGGCCGGTTATTACGGTAAGGGTATTTTTAGGAATAGAAATAGATATATTTTTTAGATTATGAATATTTGCTTTTGATATTTTTATGTTATTTATGTTGAGTCTTTTCATTTTAGTATTAGATACTACTAAAAAATTTTATGTGATGTTTTAATTTTTCTTTTTTTATCCAACCTTTAAATGCTTTTTTCATGGAGGAGATATATAGCTTTAATTTTATTTTATCTTTATTTGATAAAAATTCTTCTGAAGCAGTTATTTTCTTATTTTTTACATAGAATATATGGTGTTTCCCATTTAGATAAACTACTTTGCTAAATTCATTTTTTCCAGTTATTTTAATTATATTTTTTATTTTTTTATTCATACTTTCTAAACTAATATCATTAATATCTGTTTCTTTTAATGAAGAATATTTTTTCGTTAATATTCCATTTCTTCTATAACTTTTTATAGCTTTTAAAAAAGAAGAATAATTTATTTTCTTTTTGTCTATGGAGTAATCTATAATATCATATTTAGTAGAAGTTATGTTAGATTTTTTTTGATAAAAAATATTTTTTACATCTTGATCACTTATAGAAACATATGGAGATATTATTTTACTTGTTAATAGCTTAAATTGTATAGCTTCTCTTATGGTTTCAAAGTATTCATAAAAATACATATTCTTTTGTTTAAGGAACTTTATTAATTCTTTTCTAGACAAGCTAAGCCTTTTTTCTAGTTGTTTAATATGATTTTCTACTTGATTATCATTAACGACATATCCAATTTCTTCTAATTTATGATATATTATTTTTTGCTGAATTATGTGCTTTGTTATTGATTTTATACTTTTGTCAATATTGCTATATACATCAGGAGCAATTGTTTTTCTTGCAGAAATTGTTTTTTTTAATCTAATAACTTCTGAAAGCATTATAGGATGATCATTTATGGTAGCAACAATTTTATCTATTATTTTTGCATAAGAATTGTTTGATGTAAGTATAAGTGTTAGTATTAGTGCTTTCACTTAGTGGAGAATAGTTTAACTAGGGGAGTTAGGCAAGAATCTTAGTTTAATAAGTTTTTGTTTATTTTTACTTTTGCTGATTTTCTAAGGGAATTGAAATATCTTTCTAAGATTTTATCTCTTTTTTGGTTATAGACTATCTTCTTATACAGTGCGTTGTCTATGTTATTGAATTTTTTCTTAGATAAGACTTTTATAATATGGTAACCAAATTGTGTTCTGACAGGAGCAGTTATAAATCCCTCATTTTTTCCTTTTATGGCATTAAAATATTCAGGAGCTAACCTTACGGCGGGCATAAAATTTAAATCACCGCCAGATGATGCTGTATTACTTTGAGAATATTTATTAGCAAATTCAGGGAATTTCTTTGGGGATTTTTTGATTTCTTTATATATTTTATGAGCTTGCTTAAAGGCGGCTTTCCATTCATTTTCTGAGGGATTTGCTCGAACTCTAAACAGTATGTGAGCGGTTCTATATTCTGGATTTTCTTTATAATAATTTTTTATATCTGTATTGTTTATTTTAATATTTTTTAATTTGCCTTTTAAATCTTTGGATATTTGAGCATGAAAAATAACATCTTCAATTTTTTCAATTACTTCAGGAGAACGATCAGTTTTTTCTTTGCGAGCTTTGTCTACACCTATAATTTTATTAATCATGTTGTATAAAACTCTTTCTTTGCTCATTACTTTATTAGAAACAAAATATCTACTTTCTTTATATTCTTTTTCTAATTGGGATTTAGTTATTACTTTTCCATTTACATTAGCTACAATATTGTCTTTTTTTGCTGAAAAACTGCTATTTATTATAAATAGTAGAAGTGATAAAATAGCAATAGATTTTAAAATGAAATTATTCATACATTATCCTAATTTTCCTAACTATAAAATTATCATATATTGATATGCTCTGCAATTTTTTGAGAAAAGGATAGAAAATTAGTCGGGTAAATAATTTCCTTAGATTTAAAAACAATGGAAAAATTAGTAGTAAAAGAATATCTTTTTAAATCTCTTGAAAAATAATCATAAATTTTATCTCTAAGGTTAATATTTTTATTTAATATTTGTGGATCAAATTCTATAAGGATATTTTTTTTCATTACTTTTATAAATTTGATAGCAATATTTTGTATTAAGATTTTAGATTGTATTACTATTATTAAGTTTTTTAATTCTTCTGGAATATTTCCAAAGTTATCTGTAATAATTTCCTTTATTTCATTTAGCATCTCTGTATTAGAACAATTGGATAGTTTTTTATAATATAATATTCTATGTTGGGAACTTTTTATATAATTTTTGGGAATATATGAATCAAAATATGTAGATATTTCTAGATTATTTTTTATTACTTCTTTATTTTGCATTTCAAGAATAGTATTTTTTAATAATTCTATATATAACTCAATTCCAATATTTTTAATATGTCCGGATTGTTCCGCTCCTAGAATATCTCCAGACCCCCTAATATCTAAATCTGAAGAGGCAATAGATAAACCACTTCCTATTTTGGAATATAACTGTAATGATTGTAGCCTTTTTCTAGCCTCATTAGATAATAAAGAATTTTTTTGAATAATAAAATAGGCATAAGCTTTTCTTTCAGATCTTCCAATTCTTCCTCTTAGCTGATGTAACTGAGCTAAGCCATATTTATCGGCATGGTTTACAATTAAAGTATTTACATTCGGAATATCTAGGCCACATTGTATAATAGTTGTCGCAATTAGTATTTGATATTTATGATTATAAAAATCACTTATTCTTTTTTCTAATATTTTTTCATCCATTTTACCATGAGCAGTTGTTATTTTAGATTTAGGCAATAAAAATTGAACTTTTTCTCTTACTTGCTCTATATTATGTACTCTATTATGTACAATAAATACTTGACCATTTCTTTTTAATTCATACTTTATAATATTTCTTATGATGTTATCATCTTCTTTTAATATATATGTTTTTATTGATAATCTTTTTAAAGGGGGGGTTTTTATTATTGAAAAGTCTTTAATTCCCATAAAAGCTAACTGTAATGTTCTAGGAATAGGTGTTGCGGTTAATGTTAAAAAATCAATATTTTTTTTTATAGTTTTTATTATCTCTTTTTGATTTACGCCAAAAGATTGTTCTTCATCAACTATTACTAGCCCTAGATCAGAAAAAGTTATTTTATTAGATAATAAAATATGTGTTCCTATAATAATATCTATGCTGTGATTTTTAATTTTTTCCCTTATGATTTTGGATTCTTTTGTAGTTCTTAAGCGACATAGAAAGTCTATATTAACAGGAAAGTTTTCAAATCTATTTTTAAATGTCTTATAATGTTGTAGTGCTAAAATAGTGGTAGGTGTGAGTACTATAACTTGCTTATGATCTTGTACTGCTTTAAATGCAGCTCTCATAGCGATTTCTGTTTTTCCAAATCCTACATCACCACAAATTAGCCTATCCATTGGCTTTATATTTTGCATATCTTCTATTACACAAGAAATTGCCTTTTTTTGATCAACTGTTTCTTCAAAAGGGAAATTTAATTCAAATTCATTATACAAATGATCTGTACTAGAAAATGAAAATCCTTGGGATGCATTTCTTTCTGCTTGTAATTTTATTAAATCAAATGCAGCCTTTTTAATAGATTTTTGGGCAGACTTCTTTATATTGGAAAATCTTTCACTTCTTAAACTATCAATTTTTATATTAACATTACTATCAGAGTATTTTTGGATTTCATTAATCTTATATATAGGTAAATATATTTTGTCATTATTCTTATATAAGATAATAAAATAATCATTTTTTTGATTATTTATATTCATTACTTTTAATCCTAAATATTTGCCAACACCGTGTTCGGAATGAATTATGTAATCTCCTTCTTTTAATGATATTATTTTTTCTTCTGATAAATCATAATTAGTATTTTTTTTAATCATATGTCTTTTTGTAAAAATCTCAATTTCTGACATTACAAGTATATTTTCGTTACTGTAGAAAAAACCATTATTTAGCCGTAATTTAATATATTTTATTTTATTTTTTATGTTTTTTAGTAGGGATTTTTCTATTTCTTCTTTTGCTAACTCTTCAGTATAACATATTAATAAAAGGCTCTTTTTTGAAAAGTTATTTTTTATAAAAGTTATAATATTTTCTAATTTAGAAGAATATTTTTTATCAAGAGCATTTCTTAAGACAAAAGAAGAGAACGGTTCTAAATTGATATTTAATTTGTTTTTTATATTTGTATTTATATTTATATTATTTATAAAAAAATTTTTTTTTGTATTAAAGTCTAAATTATAGTCACAATATATTTTGTCATGACTAGGTAAAACATTTGAAGAGTTATTTTTGTTATAATCTTCTTTAAGGGTTTCAAGATAGCTTTTAAAAGTTAATTCACAATCATTATTATTAAATATAGTTATAATGGTATCATTATTAATAAAATCTTTTATAGTATTATTTTCATTAAAGAATAAGGGAACAAAATTTGGAAAGCCATCAAATAATTCTCCATTACTTATTTGTTTGAATATATATTGCCTTTTTAGACACTTTTCTTTTTCCTTAACTAAAAACTGAGGGATATTTATTCTTAGATTATAAGAATATTCTTTATTGGAAAATATATTATTGGTAGGATAAAAATCAAATGTATTAATATTTTTATCTTTTAAATTTTTTCCTGTTTGTTTATCTATATAAAAGATTTTCTCTATAGTATCACCAAAATAATTAATCCTAACAGCGCTTTTGTCAGCGAGGAATATATCTATGATTTCTCCCTTTTGTATGAAACATCCTACATCTTTTTGGTATGATTCACTTTTATACCCGAGTTTTACTAATTTTTTTATAAAGTTTTTTGGAGATAGATTTTGGCCTATATGTATTGAAAGATAATTTTTAAAAAATTTTTTAGGAGGTAACTTTAAAAATAAAGATTCTATTGTGCATACAATAATGAAGGGATTGCTCTTTGTTATGTGCGTTAAGGATGAATTCCTTCTGTTTAGGCTTTCTTCAGATGGAATAAAATTGCTATAAGGAGAGTATTCAAGGCCCGGGAATAGTAAAACTTTTTGCTTTAGATTTGTTGATTTTACTAGTGATTCTAGTAAAGTATATAAGCTCTCTGCCTCCTCTAGTGATGGAATTACCATTAGGTGATTGTGTTTTTCCACTATTTCAGATTTATTTTTGTGCAAAATGTAAAGAAAAAAACACCATTGAGAATGAGATATTCCATTTATCTCAACTTTTTCATTATTACTTGAAAAAAACTGATTGAGGCTTTTTATAAAATTGCTGAAGTACATAAGGACACTATGAGCTAAGATAATTTATAATAATTACTTTTTAAATTATTTTTTAAAATGTTATCATTTTTATGGTTCTAATAGAATAAAATACTTTTTAAAAGGAAAAAGTGATGGTTTCAAGTAATTTAAATATTTATATGCCAATAATAATACTTATTATATTGGGAGTTTTAATGGTTACTTTTACTCTTTTAATTGGAAAGTTAATTAGACCTAAAAAACCTAGCTCTTTAAAATCTTTAGCTTACGAATGTGGAGAAGAGCCCCAAGGAGATGCTTGGACAAATTTTAATGTTCGTTTTTATGTAGTATCACTTGTATTTATTATTTTTGATGTGGAAGCAGCACTAATATTTCCAGTAGCGGTAGTTTTTAAAAAATTTAATCAAATAGGTGAAGGGGGAGCATTATTAGGGTCATTATTTTTGTTTATAACAATTTTAGTAGGAGGAGTTGTTTATTGTTGGAGCAAAGGGGACTTTGATTGGGTAAAAAGTTATAGAGGACAAAAGTTTAAGGATTAAAAAATGAATGAAACCATTGTTACATATTTTTTACAGTTTAATGGATTTCAAGAGCTTATAAATAGCACTTCTAAATTTTTTGGATTTGGTACTTTGACTACAGTAAGCTTTTTTATTTTTCTTGTTAGCACAGTAATAGCTTTATTAATTATTTCTTTAATAGGTGGCTTAGGGACTTATGCTGAAAGGAAGATATCAGCAGACATACAGATGAGGATAGGTCCCAACAGAGTAGGGCCATATGGAATATTACAGTTTTTAGCAGACGGAATAAAGATGATTACAAAAGAAGATATTATTCAAAACAAATCTGATAAATTTATTTTTATCCTTGCTCCTGTGCTAGCAGTTGTCGGAGTTGTTTCCACTTTTGCAGTAATTCCTTTTTCTAGTGGATTTACTATAACTGATTTGAATATAGGTATATTATATGTATTAGGAATATCTTCATTAGTAGGAATAGCAATTTTTTTAGGTGGATATGCTTCTAATTCAAAATGGTCAATGTTAGGAGGAATGAGAGGAGCTTCTCAAATTATTAGTTATGAAATACCAGTTACACTCTCTATTTTAAGTATTATTTTATTGTCTGGCAGTATGTCTATGAAATCATTAGTAGGAGTTCAATCTTTTTCGCCTTTTAGCTGGTATTTATTACACAATCCTTTCACCTTTATAGGATTTTTTGTTTATTTTATAAGCATTTTAGCTGAGACAAATAGAGCACCGTTTGATTTGCCTGAAGCTGAATCAGAATTGGTATCGGGATATCATACAGAATATACAGGTATGAGATTTGCTTTTTTTGCTCTAGCTGAGTACATGGAAGTTTTCGTACTTTGTGCTATAGCTGTTTCGATATATTTAGGAGGATATAATTTGCCAGAAAGTTTACAAAATGGGGAATTGTTAATAAACAATGCGGGGTTATCAGAGACTTTTTCTAAGAACATTGTTCAAATTTTGCAGGTAATATTATTTTTTATTAAAACTTTTATATTATATTATATTGTTATTTGGGTGAGATGGACTTTCCCAAGATTGAGGATTGATCAGCTTATGAGTTTATGTTGGAAATATTTAATACCAATATCATTATTTAATTTCATAGGATGTGCACTATGGATGTATTTTTTTAATGATAAATCAGTTATTGATTTAATTTTTAAATCTTAGCTATATAAAGGAATATTAATGTTTGATAAATTATTTTTGATGTTTTCAGTGTTTTTTACAATTGGTGGTGCTTTGGGAATGGTTTTTGTGAAAAACATTATACATTCTTGTATGTTTCTATTGGCATCTCTTTTTGGAGTTGCAGGGTTGTATGCAACATTAAACGCTGATTTTTTGGCGGTTGTACAACTTGTTGTTTATGCCGGAGGGGTTATTATATTAATGTTATTTGCAATCATGTTATCTGGGGGTACTCAAAATATGTTGAATCGGTTTGGGTTGAAAAAGATTTCTAGCATGGGGAATAAAAAAACATATATTTTAGCAATTATATTTTCATGCTTTATGGTTTCAATTGTTTATAAGGTTTTAATTAATATAAAATTAAAAACTGAAAATCTATCTTACAAATCAACAGTAGAAGAAATAGGAGTATTATTAGTAACAGATCATATTCTTGCTTTTGAAATTTCTTCTATTTTGTTGATAGGGGCTTTGGTAGGAGCATCAGTTATTTCTAGGCCTAATAAGGACAATTAAAATGTTTATTTATTTATTAACATCTTCGATTCTTTTTATTCTGGGGCTAATAAATATATTAGCTAGAAAAAATATTATAGCAGTAATATTAGGGTTAGAGTTGATTTTTAATGCTTCAGCTATAAATTTTGTTACTTATGCTAGATTTAATAATTATAATTTAGATAGTCATATTATGTCTTTGTTTATTATAGTAATTGCTGCTGCAGAAGCAGCAGTAGGTTTAGCAATTATTATTAGGTTTTTTCAGTTGAGAGAAAGTATTCATATAGACGAT
Organism: Bacteriovoracaceae bacterium; assembly: GCA_965243505.1. Lineage (GTDB taxonomy): Bacteria > Bdellovibrionota > Bacteriovoracia > Bacteriovoracales > Bacteriovoracaceae > CBDEVA01. Next base: position 149,737 of record CBDEVA010000008.1, read on the forward strand.
GCCTCTCAATTACAAAATTAATATGGAATATAATCTTTTAAATATTTTATCGATAATTTTGCTACCACTTTTTGCTTTTTTTATAGGGATATTTTTAGTAAAAAGATTTACCAAAATAACTGTTTTTTTAAGTTGTTTTGCTATATTTGGTGCTTTCTTGTTTTCATCAAGAATGTTTATAGATGCTATTTCAAAATATTCTACGGATTTTCACATACACAAAGTTTTTACATGGTTTAATTTATTACATTATTTTAAAGTAGATATGGGAATTTACTTAGATAATATGAGTATTGTTATGCTACTTATGGTTACATTTGTAGCTTTCTTGATTCACTTGTTTTCTACATATTACATGAAAGATGACAAAAAATTTGGAAGATTTTTTGTTTATTTATCCTTATTTACAGCCGCTATGATTGGTTTAGTAATGTCTGACAATTTATTATCGATGTTTATATTTTGGGAAATTATGGGATTTTGTTCTTATTCATTAATAGGTTTTTACTACGAGAAAGAGGGGGCTGGGAACGCATCAATAAAGGCTTTTATGACTACAAGAGTGGGAGATGTATTCTTTTTGCTTGGGATTTTAGTTATTTGGGATGTTGTTGGTAATGTAAATTTTGTTGATATTTATAAAGCTATTGATTTGGGAGTTTTTGATAAATATGTTTCTATTTTTGGTTTTAATATATATGTTCCTACTTTGGCTGGAATCTCTATTTTTCTTGGAACAGTTGGAAAATCAGCACAAGTTCCATTACAAATTTGGCTTCCAGATGCCATGTGGGGGCCCACTCCTTGTTCTGCCCTTATTCATGCGGCAACGATGGTTGCTGCAGGAGTTTTTTTATCTTTGAGAATGTTTCCTTTGATGGAATTGGGGGGACTTTTGCCATTAATAGCATATGTTGGAGCAATAACTGCTTTTCTAGCTGCAACTATTGCTCTTATACAAGAAGATATTAAAGCTGTTTTAGCATATTCTACGATATCTCAGTTAGGATATATGATTTTAGGATTAGGTGTAGGGGCATATAATTCTTCTTTTATGCATTTAATTACACATGCAGTTTTTAAAGCATGCTTATTTCTCTCAGCAGGCTCTATTATTCATTCATTACATTGTCATAAGACTCATGATCATGTTCAAGATATGACAAGAATGGGAGGGCTTAGAAAGAAGATGCCATATACTTTTGTTGCTATGATATTTTGTACCCTTGCCATATCTGGAATCCCGTTGTTTTCAGGTTTTGTTTCAAAGGATAGAATTTTAGGAGATGCACTAGTTATGGCATTTAGTAATAGTGTTTATAAAGTTCCGACATTGCTGGGATTTTTAACCGCATTTTTAACCGCATTTTATATGTTTAGGATGATATTTTTGACATTTTTTGGAATTCCTAAGGATAAAGAGTTATATGACCATACGAAAAAAGAAGTATTACAGTTTAATAGAAATATACCGTTATTGATTCTCTCTATTTTCACATTAGGAGTTTTCTTTTCAGGATCATTAACTGGTCTAGGGTTGAAAAAGGTTGCTAGTGATAAATATGAATGGTTTCAAACTCTTATTGTAAAGCCAGAGGTAAAGAATTTTTCTAATTACAAAAAATATAGGTTTAATGAAAAAATATATGATTTAAAGAATGATAAATCTAGTTATGATAAAACTCGTGGGATGACAAAGGAAGAGTACGATAAAGTTCACCATTATCATATTATGGGAGCTGTAATTTCAATTATAATAGTATTTGTTGCAATAATTTTAGCTATGCTAATATACTTATTTAATTTTATTTCACCATCTATCTTTGTTAGGACATTTTCTTCATGGTATAAAATTTTGAAAAACAAATATTATTTTGATGAATTTTATATAAATAAGATTATAAAAAAGGTATTAATGCCATTTAATGGTAAGTTATCTTCTTTTGATATGGGAATTTATGATCGTTATGCAGTAGATGGATGGGAATTAGTTAATAGATTTTTTTATAAAATTTGTAATTGGTTTGATAATGTTGTGGTAGATAAAATAGGAGTTGATGGTACAGGTTTATCAGTAAAAGTTTTTAATGTGATTTTGAGATCAATTCAAACAGGGAAAGTACAATTGTATATTGTAATTATAATTTTAGTATTGGTAAGTTATGCTTGGGTATTAATATAAATATGAACAGGGGGATTTGTGCATTCATCAGGATTACTTAATTGGATTTTGTGGTTTCCATTATTTGGAGCTATAGGAGCTATATTTATTAATTATATTTTTAAACATAATAAGGAAAATATAATTAGATATTGGTCTTTGTTAAATACTGCAATTACATTGTTATTATCGATAGTATTATATTTAAAGTTTGATCCTACTGTCTCTGGAATGCAACCATATTTTAATGTAAAATTTCCTTGGATACCTTCATTTAATATATTTTATAGTTTAGGAGTTGATGGAATTTCTCTTCTCATGATTTTACTAACATCTTTATTGTGTTTTTTATGTATACTTAGTTCTTGGACTATAAAAAAATATGTAGCATCTTACTTTGTTCTTTTTTTGTTTTTACAAACTAGTGTCAATGGTGTTTTCTTGTCATTAGACTTCTTTTTATTTTATGTTTTTTGGGAAATTATGCTAATTCCTATGTTTTTTCTGATAGGTATATGGGGAGGAGAAAACAAGGAATATGCAGCAGTTAAGTTTTTCTTGTATACATTTTTTGGATCAATTTTAATGCTTGTAGGTATTGTCGGCCTTTACTATGCATCAGGGGGAGGGGTAGATTCTTTTGATATTATTGCATTGTCTGGGGGAAAATTTAGTACTAATGTAATAAATTTATTTGGATTTGATTTTTCTTTTTCAAAATTATTTTTTGTTTTTATGTTTATAGGTTTTGCTATAAAAGTTCCTGTTTTTCCATTTCATACTTGGTTGCCTCATGCCCATGTTCAAGCTCCTACAGCAGTATCTGTTATATTGGCAGGAGTTCTTTTGAAAATGGGTACATATGGATTTTTTAGGATTGCTTATCCTATTTTTCCTACAGCATCTATTTATTTTGCAGATTTTATTGCGTGGTTAGGATTAATAAATGTTATTTACGGAGCTCTTTGTGCAATGGCACAGACGGATGTAAAAAAGCTTATAGCATATTCTTCAGTTTCTCATATGGGCTTTGTTATGCTTGGGCTTGCTAGCATGACAGTACAGGGATTAAATGGAGCATTATTACAAATGTTTAACCATGGAACATCTACAGCGATGATGTTTTTATTGGTAGGTATTTTATATGAGAGATCTCATCATAGATGGATTATCCGCTCAGATGGATCTAAAGGTTTTGGAGGATTATATACTCAGCTTCCAATTTATAGCATAATATTTATTATTGCTATGTTTGCTTCAATGGGCTTGCCAGGGTTGTCAGGGTTTATTTCGGAAGCATTAATATTTTTAGGGATTTATCAAAAGTATAAAACAATTACATTATTAGCATTATTTGGTCTTTTAATAGGGGCTGCTTATTTACTATGGATGTTTAAGAGAATGTTTTTCGGAGATGTATTAAAAGATTGTAAAAATTACTCTGATATGAATTCTAGAGAAATTTTTTATATGGTACCTTTATGTATTATAGTTATATTTTTTGGTATTTATCCTAGTCCGTTACTAAATGTTATGAAAGCTTCAGTAGGAAAACTATTATCAATGTTAGCAATGTATCAAGGTTAGAATTTAAAAATGTATCTAAATTACTTATCAAATATTAATTATTATATACCAGAGTTAGTAATGGTAGCTGTTATGTTTGGTCTTCTTATATTGGAGGCAACATATAAATCCGATGATAATAACAAAAGATTATTTAATTTATTTGTTTTTGTTGGTTTAATTATTTGTGGTATTTTATTAATTTTTCAATATTACGAAAAATTAGTATTTATTTTTACAAATTCTATAGTAATTGATCATTTAGCAATTACTGCTAAATTAATAATGTTAGCGGGTTTGATGGGATCAATCTTTTTGGGGTTGAAATCAAGAGATATACATAATCAACTAAAATCTGAATTTATAATATTATCAGTAGGAATTTTTATTGGTGGAATGTTGCTTGTTTCTGCAACTAATATGCTTATCCTTTATATAGGAATAGAAACATTATCTATTTTATCTTATTCTATGAGTTCATTAAAGAAGAATGACTCTAGCTCTTCAGAGGCAGGCATAAAATATTCTTTATATGGAGGAGTGTGTTCTGGAATAATGTTATTTGGCTTGAGTCATATTTATGGGGTTTTGGGTACAATAAGCTTTATAGAAGTAGCTGAAAAGTTAAATAACTTATCTCTTTCTGAAGTATCAGTAATGATACCTTCACTTCTCTTATTTTTTGTTGGATTAGGTTATAAAATAGCTTGTGTTCCATTTCATATGTGGTCTCCAGATGTTTATGAGGGCTCCCCTATGCCAGTAACTTTGTTTTTTTCTATTGTTCCCAAAGTAGCAGGAATTGTAGCTGTTTTGAGGATAAGTTTAATGCTTTTTTCAGATAAATTAAATACTATATCTATCTTTTGGAGTGGTTTATTGATGATTGTAGCAGCATTAACTATAACTATTGGTAATATTGCAGCTATTGGACAAAAATCATTAAAACGAATGATGGCATATTCTTCCATAAGTCATTCAGGGGTTATGCTAGCAGGTGTTTTGGTTTTAGGAAATAAAGCCATTCAATCAGTTATGTTTTATTTATTGGTTTACTATTTCATGACAATAGTAGTTTTTTATATAATTTCTTTTGTAAATGATAAATATGGTAATGATGATTTTGAGAGGTTTAATGGTTTTGTTTATCGTTATCCAATTATGGCTATTTCTATGTCTATAGCTATGTTTTCTTTAGCAGGGTTACCCCCATTAGGAGGATTTATTGCAAAATTTCATATTATATACTCCTTGATAACCAGTAAATATTACTCTTTAGCTGTTATAGTCGGGATAAATTCAGTTATATCGTTGTTTTATTATATGAAGATTGTTAGGCATATGACTATTAATAAATCAGAAACCCAAGAAGACATAAAGGAGTTTTCATTTATAAATCAATTTATTATTGTTATTTTAACAACACCTATAATTTTTATAGGAATTTTTTGGAATACCTTATCAAATTTTATGAGTAAATTATTAATTATAACCTAACTTAGATGGAATTAGATTTATTTCTAATATTTATAATTATATCCTTAATACCATTATTTTTATTTAATGATTTTAGAAATAATAATAAAAAATATGAAGAAGTAAGAATTACTCTTTCTTCAAGAGATTTTTTAAAGGTGATTTTAATGCTTTTTACATCATTTCACTTATTAAGTCTCTTATTTTTATATGCAGAAACTGAATTTAGCAATACTTTTTTATTTATTAATATTGGATTCTTGGCAGTGATGTATATTTTTTCTTTAATATTTAGAATATTTAAAGTTGATAATAAATGATAGATTTAAATCTTTTAAAACTACCATTAGTTTTTATTTTATTTTATTTTATTTTATATTTTATATTTTCAATAGATCAAAGAATTCATTATATTTTTTTGCCGCCCAGAGTAAAAAAGAAAATAAGACATAAAATATATTTTTCTTTTTTATTAAAAAGTTTAGTTGGCAGAAAAACAAATATATTAAATAATATTATATTTTCATTAATAATGGTTCCATTTGCTTTTATTCCTTTTTGCTCACCATTTTTTATTCAAAATAAAAAATACTATTCAGAAATTTTACATAGTGATTTTGGGTTGTTGTTTTTAGTAATGAGTATAATAATAATAAATTTCTGGAAAAGTATTGCAGAGTTTTATAGTAATAGTAGCCTATTTAATTTAAAAATATCATTTTATACAACAATGTTTGTTAATATTATTTTACTTATGCTAATATCGCTGTGTAGTATAATGTTTTTGTATAGAGGGTTTAATATTCACGATATAGTAAAAAAGCAAGAATATATTATAGAAAACATTGTTCCTGCTTGGGGAATATTTAAAAAACCAGTATCAGCATTAATTTTTTTAGTTGCCATATATTTTAATTTAAAAGCCCCAGTGTTTTTATATGATAAACAATTAATTAATTTAGATAGTAAATATAATAAATCAGATAGATTACTAAACATTTTTTTACCTTATGTTGTAACTGTCTTATTGGTAATTATTTTTTCAATAGTATATTTAGGGGGATATTCTATATATCCGATAAAATTCAGTGGCGACCTTATATTTTTTTCAAAGTTTTTAGAATTAATAATCTTTGTAATAAAAGTACTTTTAACAATGTTTTTAGCTTTTTGGTTTAAACATATATTTATTGAATTTAAACACGATAATGTAGTCCATTTTGTATGGAAATATATATTACCTATAGGAGTATTAGATTTATTATTAAATGTTAGATGGGTGATTAATTAAAATGGGCCCACTAGAAGTCTTTATAATATTAATAGGATTGTTGTTTGTAATATTATCATTTAGTTTTAAAAAACTATCATATAATATTGTAAGTTTTACTATGTATAATATTTTTTTAGGGGGAATGTTTTTTTATTTAGGAAAAACCGATTTTTCATATGGAGTTATTATAAATATTGTTATGTTTTTTTTAAGTTGGGGATTTTTTATTCTTTCTCTTGAAATTATAAATGTAACTAGAAATAATAACGGGTTTATATTAAGTTTTTTGGGAGTTGTTTTAAATATTTTTGTCTTTTTAGTATCATATTTTTCTATAAATAAAATAAATTTAAATTCTAAAAAGAAAAATTATTTTTTGGATAGCGATTTTCCATTAGAAAATAATGTTTTGTTTAGTATCTCAAGTGTACTAATATTGTTTTTTTTGTGTATTATTCTTCTAGAAATTAGTGGCAATAAAAAAGATGTATAAATACTTTATTATATTTTTATTATTCGTTATGTTCTTTTCATTAGCGACTATGTTTGTTAAGAATAAGATAAGAAGTTTATTCCTCTCTTATATTATTTTGATATCAAGTTTTGCCTCAATAGTTATTATATTAGGGCTAGAGGAACAGGATGATAATATAATATCTCTAGGATATATTTCTGTGCTTATGTTATTAATAAAAATAACAATAGGGTTTACCTTTTTAAGGCAAACGATAAAAGATCATAATATATATAAGATTTAAATATTATGGAGAATTATATATACATATTATTTACTATTTTTTTTATAAGTTCTTTATTTATAAAATTTCTTAACATAAATAATTATAAAAAATTTATACTGTTTCAATGGCTTCCAAGTGGTTTTGTTTTTATTATATCAATTATTCTTTTTTTTAATTTAGGAGATGAAGTTTTTAATATGTTTGCCTTAAAAAACTTAGATTTTAGTGTAAGTCTTTTAATAGATCCTCTTTCTACATCTATGATGATTATTTTTTGTGCTATTAATTTTATGTTTAATACAAATTATTTTTTTTTGTATAAATCAAATAGTATAAAACCTTCTTTCTTTAATATTATTACTGTCTCTATGATAATTTTATCTATTATTTCAAATAATTTCATGTTATATTTTTTTATTTGGGAGTTAATATCATTATTTTATTATTTATATTTAAAGGCTAATGGTGTTTCTTCACATTATTCAAATAAATTCTTATTACTTGAGAGAACTTTTTCATTATTACTTTTTATTGGTTTGATTGGAATATCTTATTCTCTCAATACAGAGTCATTTTCTAACATATCATTTGGGTTAATAGTGAGGAATAGTCTTAGTAATAAGTTAATATTATTAAGTTTATTTTTGTTATTATTAGCATTTATGATGAGGATAATACATCTAACTTTTTTTTTATTGAAACCACCACCATTGTTTAAACTATTGCCTTTTGATTACTTCTTGGTTATTTCTATTAATACTATATGTCCAGCGATTCTTTTTTTGAGATTGTCTTATATTTTAGATAATTGTAGTCAATATATTTACTTGTTTGTTTATGTAATTATCTTGTTTAAAATTTTGATAAGTATAGTAATAAATTTTTATAAAAGAATAAAAGAATTATACTGTGTGGTTTTTTTATTAGGTTATAGCATGTTTTTTTTATTGTTATTTTCAAAAATATTTTTACTTTCATTTTATTTTTTAATTAGTTTTTATATATCTATGATATTATTATTAATATCATTATTGCCAAATATTGAAAGTACACCAAATAAAAAAATGAATAATTATGCAGGCAATATCTATTTAATAGGAGTAATTGTTAGTTCTGCATCATTGATAGGAATGCCATTTACTTCTGGTTACTTTGCTATAACAGATTTATTGTGGAGTTTATTACTACATAGTGATGTAAATTTATTAGTTTTTGGTGTGTGTTTAGTTTCTTTATCAATTATGGGATATAATCTACTTAAGAATATTACACTTCAAGTCTCACTAAAAAAATTTATTTCCAAGACTAATTCCTCTTTTAATATAGTTATAGCGATTATGATTATATTTAATATATTCTTTTCTTTTTTTGGAATTCCTAGTATTTTTGTTCTTAAGTATGATCATATTTTACAAAATTTTATTGCGAAAAGTATTGCGGGAAGTGTTTTAGAAAGGAAATATATGCAATATCATAACATTATAAGTTTTTTATATCCTTTCTTCGTTACTATTTTTATTTTTTTATTTTATAAATATTCTAAAAATATTAAAATAGGAGCATTACAAAGTTCTACGAAAGATTTCCTAATAAATGGCCATAATTTGATAGTAAATGGCTTTTTAAATAAAATATTATATTCTTTTTTATCTAAGATAATATATAACACTTATGATTTTATTTTTTATTTAATTTATGCTTTAAAAAGAATGTTTTTATTCATAAGTCTCTTATTTATAAATACTATACCAAAATCAGTGAATAGTAATTTGTTATATATTTTGGCAGGACTATTATTGTTCATAATAGTTGTATTAGGAAGCAAATGATTATATTAAGTTTATTAGTATTAATTATTTTAATTTTGTTATTACCAACTAGCAAGAAAAAAAATATTACTAAATTTAGTTACTATGGGTTATTAATAATATTTTGTATTAGTATTATTTTTAATATTATACATATATTATATCCAGATATAAGTTTTATATTTTCTAAGATAAAATATTTAGGATTATCAGAAGAAGATAAATTAGCCTCTTATATTACTTCATTAACATTGCTGTCATTATTGTTGTCTATTCCTAGAGATAATAAATTTTCTGAAAGGATATATAATGTGTGCTCTATATTGCTAGTAGCTATAACAGTTTTATCCTATTACATAAATAATATTTTTATTTTTTGTTTACTCTTTGATTTTGTATTTTTAATGTTTATAATTATCTATTCTTTGAGTCAACATGAAGACTTTCATATAAAAAATATTTTTGTAATAAATATTATTCTTTCTATTATTATATTTATATTGATATCACAAATTTTAATTATAAAGGGAGATTTTTATTGGGGTAATATTCTTTCTATGAAATTATTAGAGATTAATTTTTTGCAAAATGTTGAATATAATAGATTTATTAAGTTATTATTTTTGTCAGTATTGTTTAAATTTTTTATAATATCATTGTTATTTGTTATGGTAACTTCATATAAAATATTTTATAGCTCAATTAAATTAATGTTTACAGGAACTATTGTAATCATGTGTTTATATAGTTGTATAAATTATTTGTTTGGTAATTTGTCTAGAATTACTTATGGTTATAAACAAGAACTTATGATAATGGGAGTATTAATATCTTTATTTAGTATAATCTCAGTATTATTTAAAAAAAGATTAAATGATACTATAGCATATTATAATTTGGTATACATAGGATATATTTTTATTGGATATTCTTCATTTACTAATATTGGATTTTCCGGTTCAATATTAAATACATTTACTTATATAGTTTCTGTTTTTATTATTTTAATAAGTAACTCGGAAATAAAAGAAGGTAGCTCAAAAAAATCGCCTATTTTATCACTTTTAATATTATTAACATTAATTAATTTTCCATTTATGGGTAATTTTACCCCTTTAGTTATGATTATAAGAGGGATTTTTGAAGTTAATTGGATAGTAGGAAACATTTCTATTATAGGCTTTATTTTTTTATCTATTTATGTAATAAAGTATTATGAAAGTATTAATAGATACTCTAACTATAAAGAAGTAATAGTATTATTGTTTATTATCTTTTCCCTGCCTTTTTTTGTTATTAATGTATAGAGATATGTTTAATGTGAGTTATATTTTATATTTTTTTTTAATTCTAATTTCATTAGGTGCTTCTAGGATAAAGAAGAAAGGGAATATTATTTCTTTTACTATTAATTTGATATCAGTATTGGCAATTACATATTTTTTATTTTATAAGAATTATATTCTCCTTGATGATTTTCATTCAAAAGGACATACTAATATATTTTCTCTGATTTTAGGAATTATTACATTTATTATTATCTTATTAAATGGATATAAAAACAAAGAAAAAATCTATAGAAATATGCTTTATTCTATTTCTTTGTTTTTTTCTTTAAATTTGTTGTTTTTAAATAATTTTTTATTAATATTTATTTACTTAGAAAGTTTATTAATTATGAGAATAGTTCTCTCTTTTTGGTATGGCAATAAAGAGATTAAATTAGTAGCTATTAGATATTTATTTAGTTATTTTATATTGTCTTTAGTATTGCTAACATCTGTTATATTATTTTATTTAAGCACAAAGAGTTTTAGGTTAGATACCATTGATATCATAAATTATGATATTTATAAATTATCGGTATCCTTATTATTATTTGGAGCTTTGTTTATTTTTGGTATCTTCCCTTGCGGATTTTCATTCCCTGAAATTTATAAAAATTCTAATACTGAAAATCTGTTGGGAATATCTTTAATTGTGGATTCTTCTTTGATATATTTTACAATAATTATATTAAAAAATATGCTTTCTTATTTAGATAATAACTTATATTATATTTTACAAAATTTAATTTTATTTTGTTCTTTAATAACAATACTTTATGGATGTATGATGGCATATTTTCAAGAAAATATAAAAAGCATTGTATCCTATACTTATTTGGTTCATATGTGCTGTTTAATAAATATTATTTTTTCTCAATCGTATGATTATAAGTTATATGTAATTTTATATGTTATAATATCTCCATTGACATTAATAGGGTTTTATTCATTTTTAGATTTATTTTATAATAATGTTGATATACTTAGAGGATTGGTGTATAGAAATTTGGGATATGCTATTTATTATATAATGTTTATTTTAAGTTTAGTAGGTTTTCCATTAACATCTAATTTTTTTATTAAATATTATATATTTATGAATTATTTAAAAGACAATTTGTTCTACCATAGCTTTATACTTGGTACAGGAACTATATTGTGTATGTTTTTTTATATAAAGTTAATAAAAATTAGTTTTTCTCGATCAAAAAAAATCTATAATAATATTGAGCCCTTAAAATGCAATATAAAAACACATTTGTTTTTATTATTTAGTTTTTTAGTAGGAATAATTTATCCAATATTTTTATTATGAATAACCTATATAGAATAAAAATAGAAGATAGAATAATAGGTCCTTTTACTAAGGAGCAAGTAGGAGAGCTTTATAAAAAAAATAAAATATCTGGATTAGAAGATTGTCAAATTTTTCCAGCTGGTGATTGGATTATGTTAAAAAAACATAATGAATTATCAAAGGTTATATTTAGTATTATAAATGAAAATCAATTAGATTTAAGTGATAACACGATTCTAAGTCTAGAAGAAGATTTTCAAGATAAATTTAGTGAGTTTAAATTTGACAACAATGAAAATAAAGAAATTATTAATTATAAAGAGCTAGAGCTAGAGTCGTCTGGTGTAGAAAAAACTAAAGTTATAAATTTAAATAATAAAAACAAACTAGAAGAAAAAACAAGAATGGTTATAAGAGAAAATCATGTAGATGAATTGACAGAGGAATTTGAAACTATAGCACCAGAATTTATTCCAAAAAAAGAAAAATCAGAAAGGTTTTCTGATAATAAAACAGAAATATTTAAAATAGAAGAAGTTATAAAAGATTTAAATAAAGAGGCAAGTAAATATGATAAAAATTTAAATCTTAGCGATAAAGAAAAATATCAGAACATTACTTCTTTTAATAAGATAAAAAAAGATAGTAAAAAAAGGCCATTAAAGCCTATAGTTATACTTACTATTATTGCTTTGATATTTTTTATGTTGTTTGACGGTAAAGAATCAGAAATTATTAATCCTAGAAGGATTAAAGTGATATATCCTATTGAAAAACCTACAATTAATGAAGAACAATCTATAAAATATTACAAAAAGGGAATTATTGAATATTCAAAGAATACATATGAAAACAAATTATTTGCTGCAAATAATTTTAAGAAATCTTTAGAGTATAAATATTTAAATAATCCTTCTTTAGGGTGGTTAATTGTTATTTACTCAGAACTGCTTACAAATGCAGAAGATAGAACCAAGGCATATGAAACTATATTTAAACTAATTCAAATTGGAAAAAGTAAACAACTAAAGGATATCAATATTAATATGGGATCAGCTATCTTTTATTCTTCAATAAAAAAGTATGATACAGCTATTATGCTTATGGAAAATTATCTAAGAGTATCAAAACCTTCATTAAAGTTTTTAGTAGAATACCTTCGTGTATTATTAAAAGCAGAAAAATTAAGCAAGGCAAGCCAAGTAAAAAATAGAATTGAAAAAAGTCCTAAAAAAACAGTGGACTATTATTATGTTGTTAGTAAGTTTTATTTAATAAATGAAAATTTTAAGAAAGCATATAATGTATTATTGGAAGGGTTAAATGTATATCCTAATTCTGTACTTTTATTGTTAGAAGTTTCTAAATATTATTTAGAAAATAAAAAGTATGCTTCTTTTAGGGAAGCATTAAAGACTATAAAAAAAAGAAAAGCAGAATCTTCTCCTACATACTACGCAAAATATTTAGAATATGTTGGAATGTTGGCAGGTATAACTGGGGATACAAAAACAGCTATTAATATGTTTAAAATAGCATTAAAAATTAATGAGAGTAGTGAGCTTTATTCTAAACTTTCAGCTTTAGAATTAGGTGGTAATGAAGCAGAAGAACAGTTAATTAGAGAAAGTAAGATTATAAATTTGATGAATCAAGTTAAGAGATATATGAAAGAAAGAAAATGGAATGAAGCCTTTTCTAAAGCAATAGAAGCTACTGACTTATCTAAGTATTATATACCATCTCATCTTTTATTAGCTAAAGTTAAATTAAAAAGAGGGTATTTTGAGGAAGCTTTAAAAACTATTGAAGGTTTAAGGAGTAATTATCCTCTTAATTCAGAGATATATTTTTCACTTATAGATACTTATATAAAGATAAGAAAATTTAATGATGCAAAAAGAGAGATAGATATAATGTCTAATACAACTAAACTTATATATAGGCCAGAGTATGCATCTATATTGGGGGATTTTTATTATTTAAAAGGGCATATTTTGCTGTCTATACAATGGTATTTAGAAAGCTTAAAAAGAAATCCTGTTAATGACTTAGATTATTATAAGCTGGGTAAAATATTTCTTAGAGCACGCAAATACAATAAGAGTAAATATAATATATTAAAAGCAATTTTTTTAGATCCACTAAATATTGATTATCATTCAGTATATGCTCAAATATTATATGAGTTAGAGGGATCTGATTCTGCTATAGGATATCTTAGAAACCTTCTTAAGGAAAATAAGGACAACCCTAAAATATTAGCAGAAATAGCTATATATTATTACAAAGAAGGAAAAGTTAGAGAATTTAATGAATATTTAAATAAAATTAAAATTCAGCCGAAAATAGATCCTACAGTATATAAGTTTTTAGTAAAAGTTTATAAAACATATGATGATCAAGAAAATGTAATTAAGTATTCTAGAAAGCTAGTTGAAATTGATCCTTCTGATGTAGAATCTATGATGACATTAGGTTCTACTTTGCTATCTAATAAGAAATTAGATGAAGCTGTTGAGGTTTTTAATAGTGTAAAGAAAAGACTTTCTTCTTATCCTAAAGTGCATTATTTTTTAGCTAAAATTTATATGGAAAAAAATGATTTAGATGCAGCTATAAAATTAGGATTGTTAGAGCAAGAGAAAAATAAGGATATTTATCATGGATACTATATTGTGGGAGAGATTTATCGAAGAAAAGGTCAATACTCATTAGCATCTAAAAATTTAGAAAAAGCAATATCTATTGATAGAAATTCTGTGGAGTCTCTTTTTGCTTTAGGGTGGATAAAGATGAGACAAGATCATGCAGAGCAGGCGAGAGAGCTTTATTTTAGAGCTAGAAATCAGGATAAGAATAATCCTTTGATACGCAGGGAGCTAGGATTCGTTTTTAGAAAAATTGGTCAAAGAATATTGGCTATAGAGGAGTTTGAAACCTATTTAAAGCTTAACCCTGGAGCAGAAGATAGGAAGAAAATAGAGAGATATATTAGGCAATTACGCAAATAGGTTATTGTCATAGTTATTATAGAAAATTAGAATAATTTGAAAATATGGAGGATTGGCTGAGTGGTCGAAAGCGGCGGTTTTGAAAACCGTTGAACCGTAAGGTTCCGCAGGTTCGAATCCTGTGTCCTCCGCCGTTTTTTGGAGACGTGCCCGAGTGGCCGAAGGGAGCACCTTGCTAAGGTGTCGAACGGGTAACTGTTCCGTGAGTTCGAATCTCACCGTCTCCGCCATTTTATTTTACTAACTAATTATAAAAAATTTAGGGATGTAAGTATCAAATTACTAGATCTTATTAGTAGATTATTTCTAATGTGATTTATCATGCATTCCGATTATTAAAACGGAGAGTTTTAATGGAATCTATATATAAAAACCTTAAGGCAGCTTTTATAATTTATTTTACTTTAATAAATGTATTATTAGCAAGTGATAATGGTCGTTGTACTATAGTTTTGTCAGATATTCTTTTTAAGAGATTTAAAGTAGAAAAAAATAATATTTTTAATTTTGATTTGTTTAATAAAAGTAAAGAAAAATTTAAAAGCTTAGATAATTTTGAAAATGTAAAATTGAAAAGCCAGGAGGAATTTATTGCTTTGTTTACAGTTAGTGTTGATAGATTAAATAGGGATTCAGGAAAAAATTCAGATGTATTAGTTAGTAAACTATTATATAAGGATAAAAGTAATTTAAAAGAGATAAATAAGATATTTAAAAAAAAATTTACAGATAAGAGTAAGTTTAGAAATTTAGTAAGTAAGTTGTATCTTATATATCTTGCAAGAGATGATAAATTTTTAGTAAGCTTAAAAAATGGATGGATAAATAAATTTTCATTAGAGAGTTATATTAGAAATGTTATAGGAGAGATCTTCCTTAGAAATAATTTAGAAGATGCTGTTGTTAGTTCAGGCTTAATTCGAAATCCAAGCACACTAGAGAGATTTAGGTTGTGGAAAAGTAAAAATAGTACATCTATAAGTATTATAGCTAATTTGGCTATAAATTCTACATTTATGTATTATACTCGTTTTTACTTTCCTATTTCTATGCCTAAAATTTCTATATTAAAAAATAAATTGTTGAATAAAGAGATGATAAGACTTATTAATGATCATGGATTTAATGCTGCTTATCCAGAGTTAAAAAAACATTTTGCCAAAACGGCTATATTTGATATCTTTTTTCAAAGATTGTCAGATTTCTATGTTCAAGCAATATGGTTATATTTGGCCTACTTTTTATACGATAATTATGAGGTTGTTCGTTTAATGTGGGGTATAATGACATTAAATAGTCAAGATTTAGTAAACGAAGAACCAAAAGAAAATATAGATAAAACAGAGATAAATGAAAATTTAAAAAGTTTTTATTGTGGATGGTTAGACGGATATAAGATATTTCATCAAGTTGAATATAAAGATGAAAATGGAAATATAGTATATAAATCTGAAGAGCCTAGTAATGAAAAAAAAATGGAACAATTTAATTTTTATAAAGAAGTATTAAAAGATGACTATACAAAGAATTTATCAGAGGATCTAGACATTATTTTGAGTGAAATATCATTAAATAGCTATAAATGTAAATAATAATTACTGTAATATTTGTAAAGGGATTAATTATAAATTATAAACAGGGACTAAATTAGTAAGGATTTACTATATTTTTCTGTATTTATCCTAATATTTATATATTGTATTATTATAAATATGATAAAAAAATCAGTAATATTAGTAGTACTATTTGTTAGTGCTTTAATTACTTTTTATTACAGAGATAATAGATATAGAGATATTTCCAGTATAAATAATACTAACCTTATAAGTAAATTTTATAATGAGATTTACAGCACACCAGTAAATATTAATGATGATAAGTTTGATTATATAAGCATATTTAATGTAAAATATGCAACTATACATTTGTTTTTAAATATTTACATATATAAGTTAGATATAGAATCAGATGTACGAAAAAGAATTATAAAAAAATTATTGGATATTAATTATAGAAATAGCTTATTTTATTTTTTATTAAGCTTTAAAAATCAAATTATCCCTAAAGGTATTATTAGTTCATTTGATAAATATGTTAAGGAAAATAGTAAAGATTTAATAAATTCTCCAGGTTCTATCCATAGTTTATTTAGCTTAGATAGTAAAAATGTTGTAAAAGATACATTGTTTGATAGCAATATTTTGGCATTAGCTCTTAGATTATATGATGCTATATTTATTAGAGATAATTTTTTTATTGTAGATTATAATAAGATACCTATTAAATATAAATATTTGCATACGTTAAATGAACGGCGGGTTTTAGAATATGTTAAGCCTATTTTAAAAGACTTATTATTTTTTATAGGAAATAAACTTAATAGTTATCAAGAATATTATAATAATTTCATTAGTAAAATATATGGTGATCCTAACAAATTGGAGGGACTAGCTATTTCATTGATAGATTTTGTTAGAATGATCGTTACGAAGATTCATAAAAAATCGTTATTAAAGGAAACTAGAAAAAGACAATTATTAAAATGGTTCTTAGATAATTATAATGGTAAAAATTATGATAAGATAATATCTTATTTAGAAAATATGCAAAAAAGGAACTTTGCTATTCATGTTATAGTTGATGGATTACAAGGGAGCTTAGTTGATTCTCTGGTAAATAATGATAAAACTTTCTTAAAAAAAGTTTATGATGATCATAAATCTTATACTAAGTATAGGCCAAAACATGAGAGCGTAAAGGAATTAAGTTACAAGCATCAAATAGAATTTTTATCTTATATAGTAAATAATGATTACAAAAACTCTAATTATTTACAATTTTTTGAACAATTATATTCTAATAATAGTGTTGTTATTCCTAGTTTTTCTACTACACCTACTATAAGTACAAGAAACCTTTCTATAGCAGAATCGGGGGCAAAATCCAGTGGTAATAATTCTACAGGGATTGTTAATTTTCATTATTGTGATAGGGAACATCCTTCAAAAGAAGGTAGAAGTTATTATTTTTTTGGTAATGATTCAATTTTAATGGAAAAGATAACTAGAGATAGTGGAATGATTTCTATGCCTAAGCGTCTTAATAATTTTAATACCTTTTCGTGTCAATTTCAGTATGCTTGGGATGCTAATGAATCATATGAACCGATATTTGCTTTAATAATTGGAGAAAAAATAAGAGACTATGGAGAGATAGTTTGTGTACAAGATTTGTATAAAAGGGTTGAGAAAGAAAAGATTTTACATAATAATAGAAGGTTATTAATATCGTTACTTAGGTCTAAAATATCTAAATCAAGAAAGGGTATTAATATCTTTCCTATATTATCAAGTCATACGAAAATTTTGGAATTAATAAAAAGTATAGTAAAACTTACAGAGAATGCAATGCCAGATTACCTTATGTATTATAATCCTTGGCCTGATCATTATGCTCATTTTAAAGGGCCATTTAGTGATGAAATACTTTCTCCTACAGGAGAATTAAATCGTTTAGATTATTGGCTAACAAAAATAACAAATAAATATAAAAAATTAGGAATCTGGGATAGAACTTTGTTAGGTATTACTGGCGATCACGGTTTAACTCCAGTTTATTATATAGTTGATCCACAGATTGAGGTATTTGATAAATTATCTAAGGATACTGGTAGAAAGTTTATAGTTAGAAAAATATCTTCAGATGAAGGAGAAGGGCCTAAAATAACTAATTCATTAAACTTTAAATCTAATAAAAACATAGATGCAATTATTGCATCAACAGCGGGTGGAAATTTTGTAATAGATCTTTTTAATGGCCAAGAATATAATATATGGAAAAAACAGCCTACATATAGTGAACTTTTGAAATGGAAACCATTAGATGGTAAAGAACCTATAGATATTATTCAAGAAATATCATATAGATTAAGGGATTCTTTAGAGTATTTAGTAGTTAGAGAAAGTAACTGTTCTTATGATTCTCCATGTAAAGTAAGATTAGTAGCTCATAGAAATGGAAAAAGAGTAGATGAAGTGGTTATTAGGAGTAAAGAAAGAAAATATTTTTATAAAGGAGAAAGTTATGACTTGCTAAAAGTTAAGACTATTTCTCCTTATTCTAAAAAGTCAGATTTGAGCCATTATAATTACTTAATAAATAAATGCGTTAAGAAGTCTCTTATTACTGATGAATCTACTTGGTGTAATAGCGTAGAATGGAATAATTTATCTTCTTATACTATAAAACCAGGGTCTATTACACAAGTTGTAGATATATATGATTCTAATGTGGCTGGTACAATAAATTTATTTCCTAATGAGGGAATTGGTTATAATACAAAAGTCCCTGGCCGTCATGCTGGGGAAACATTCCACGAAAAGGATTCACTATTGGCTTTTATTGGAGGTAGTGCTAAATTTAATAAAAAAATATTATCATCAACTTTAGGAAATCTAGCTCCTACATTATATGAATATCTTACAGGAGAAAAACCAACATTGAATAAAGGATGGGGATATTCTTCTTTATTGAATCAGATTACTGATAAATGAAATATTATGGAAGTCTATTTTTTAAGTAATAAAATAAAAAAGAGTTTCGATAATATAATATTGATAAATTGGATTCAGTTTATTTTAATATGCTTTATTCTATTAATAGAAAATTTTGGAGTTGGATTGTACTCTTGGGGTATAACTATAATAAAAATTATTATAGTTTATGGGTTTTTTCAATTATATCTTAATACTAAGAAAAATCTTTATTATAGTTTTTGGACATTTTCTTTAGTTTTACTTTTGTGGATATCTTTTAATTTATATCAGTTATCTTTTGTTACTTATCAATATCCATTAAAATTTATATACTTATTATCTTTATTTTTGTTAATATATGATATCTATATTTTAAACTCTCCTATATATTACCCTATTATAAGTTGGTGGGAGTATGACTTTAGATATAAACATGATCTTAAGGTTTCTGTAATATGTAATAAAAAATCTATTCCGGGAATATTAGTGGATATTAGAAGAAATTGTGCTTGTTTAAGATCTTTTGATAATTTACTTTTAGGAGAAAAGATATCTATTAAATTAACAGAAGAATTTTTTTCTGGTTTTATAACTGGAAATATTATTACTCGTAGGCAAACATCCATTGGGAGACCTATAAATTATGGAATTGTTTTTAATCCTGAAGATGTGGAAAAATATTTAACAATTAGAGATGGATGGAAAAAGATAAGACTTATAAAAAAAGAATTAAAATATAAGGTAAATAATGAACTTTAATGATTATATCTACTTTATGAATAAGGCATTATTAGAGGCTAAATATGCTTACAATAAGAATGAAGTTCCAGTAGGTGCAGTTATTGTTAATGAAGATGGAATGATATTGGGTTCTGCTCACAATAATAAGGAGTCAACATTAAATCCATGTGCTCATGCAGAGATATTAAGCATCATAAAGGCAGCAGATAAAATTAAAGACTGGAGGTTAAACGATTCTATAGCTTTTGTAACTCTTGAACCATGTTTTATGTGTTTAGGGGCGATGATTCAATCACGTATTGGCAAGTTGATTTTTGGAGCTTATGATTATAAGGGAGGTTCTATAAGTTTAGGATATAATTTTATTAATGACTATAGACTAAATCATAATTTATCCACTATTGGAGGTATATTGCAAGAGGATTGTTCTTTAATTATTTCTAAATTTTTTAAAGAAAAAAGATAGATTTGTATTTTTTGTAATATAATAGTTGGAGAATTGGCCGAGAGGTTGAAGGCGTACGCTTGGAAAGCGTATAGACGGTAATGCTGTCTCGGGGGTTCGAATCCCCTGTTCTCCGCCATTTTTATTTTAAGGATACATAAGGATTATTTTTTATATAGAATCTTAATGGCCAATATACAGAATCATGTATGTTTCCTATTCCAACTCTTTCTTTTTCTACTATATTATTATTATGAATATTTAATTTTATATCTTCTATAAATATTTCTCCTTTTATTAAAGGTTTACAGTTTGTTTTTCTATCTATATTAAATGCTTGACAGATTTTTGCTGGACCATTAGTTAGCAAATAATTGTTTTTATTACGATATTTTTTCATTGTATTTATGCCTTCTAGTGGTTCTACTGCTCTTATAAGTATAGCTTCAGGAAAGTTTTTTTTATTAGAGACAATGTTAAAGCAAAAGTGCATACCATATATAAAATATACATAACAGTGTCCTCCTGGGAGATACATTGCTTCATTTCTAGGTGTTCTTCTATTATTAAATGAATGGCATGATGAATCCTCTGTACCAAGATATGCTTCTGTTTCGACAATAATTCCAGATATTCTTTTATTATCTGTAATTTTTACCAATAATTTACCTAAAAGTTCTCTTGATACATTAATTGTATCTCTACTAAAAAAAGATAATGGTAATACAGTTCTTTTATTTTTTATTTTCATTATTATATTGGCTGGGGTGGTGAGATTCGAACTCACGACCAACGGATTAACAGTCCGCTGCGCTAACCGCTGCGCCACACCCCAACTGAGTGATTATTTATATTAGAAAATAAGCAATCTATTTGTCTAGATTATATGTAATTATAGTGATGTAACTATTTGAAATCACATAATAAAGTTTGTAATAAATTTTAGAATATTTCCGATAAGTTTTTAATAAATTATGAAGAAAAATAATATAATAAACAATCTTTTAGGAATTCTAGATTATTCTGAAGCTTTAAATTTATTATCTTTAATTGAAACAAAAGAACGGTTTTCTCTAACTAAATTGTTATATAATGAGTTATTTAAATCAACCCTTGTGTGTCCTGATGAAACTCCAAATACCTCTTTTTATAAAAATGATTTGCAAAATAAATTTAATTATTTTAAGGCTGGAAAAAAAATTATCGATATACTAAATGTTTATCATGATGAATTTAGTAAAGCAGAGAAATCTGTAATTTCTAATATTAGGCATTTTAAGGGGAACAAAAAAATGAAAAGTAAAAGAAATCTATTTTCATCGATGATTATAGGGGAAAATAATAAGTTAAAAGAGATTTACAAAGTTTTAAGAGGAAAGGAAATATTTAAACTCTATAATAATATTGATAAAATATTAAATAAAAAAAATGACAATAAACTAACCTCTGATTCTGGTGTTCTGATTAATAAAAAACAAGATTAAAATTTTTTTATTCCAATTATTTCTTTTAGTGGATTTTTACTTGTGTTATCTAGTCCAGAAATTTGATATACACAAGCATCTATTGTTGCGATTGAAGCAGGTCTATAGTTACCAGAATTTTTAACTCCTCCAAATGGAAGTATTGGGCTTGCATTTGTTCCTGGTTTATTTAAATTTAGTATACCAGTGTCTATTTCTACTAATGCTTCTTCAAAAAATTTTCTGTCATTAGTAAAAACACAATTAGATAATCCATACTCAGTACTATTTGCTATTTTTATCGCTTCTTCTTTTGTTTTATATGGTATTAAGGTGCAATTTGGTCCGAATATTTCGCTATTTAAAAAAATACTTTTTTTATTAAATTCTTTACATAAGTGAATAGATGGAGAAACATAATAACCATCTCTTTCTTTCTTTAAAAATTTTCCCCTCATTATTTCTTTTAACCCTTCTCTTTTTGCCATGCCCATAAATATAAGGTATCTTTCCAACGATTTTTTATCTATTAAAGGGCCCATAAATGGAGTTGCCTTATGTTTTATGGGGTGATCTATAATAATTTTTTTTGATATATCGTGAAAGTCTTCTATAAATTTATCTATGATTTTTTCATGTACAATTATAATAGAAGTAGAAGTACATCTTTGACCAGATGATAAGAAACTTCCTTTAATAAGCTCTGGGACAGCAAATTTTAAATTTATATTATTATCTACTATAGCAGTATTTTTTCCTCCTAATTCAAGCGATAATAATTTAGTTAAGCTTCCTGAACATATTTTTTGTATTTCAATACCTACTTCTTTGGAACCAGTAAAAAATATTCCTTTTATTGATTTTTCTTTTATAAGTCTCCTTGCAATTTCTCCATCTCCTTGTATAAGATTTATTACACCATCTGGAAAACCTGATTTATCTAAACATTCAATCATTAATTGTGCACTATAAGCAGTTTTTTCAGAGGGTTTTAGTATAATACTGTTTCCTGATATTAATGTATTTAATATTTGAGTATTAGCTAGATGACATGGAAAGTTAAATGGGCTTATTATTAAACAAGGGCCTATAGGTTTAAATCTTAAAAATCCGTTAGTATCGATCATTATGTCCTTATATTCTTTATTTTTTATTCTTGGAAGACCATATTCTATAGTTATATCGACTTTATTTATTGTTGAATCTACTTCAGTTTTTGCTTCCCAAAGAGGTTTACCATTTTCTAGAGAAATTGCTTCTTCTAGCTTTTTTCTAATAGATAAAATATTTTCTTGATATCTTTTGAGTGTATTTATTCTTTCTTTTATAGGTATTTTTTTCCAAGTATTAAATCCTTTATTAACAGAAACTATAATATTTTCAATATCTTTATAGTTTATAGGAAATCTCCATAAAATATTTTTTATATCTGCTGGACATTCTCTCTGAATTATGTGGGAGCAATTATTGATTTGATTTTCATTGAGTTTATGAAAATTGTTATTATAATAATTTCCCTTTATTTCATATCTATTCATAAAGTTGTAATATACATTTCTTGATTATATTTAATATTATGTATTTTTACAAAATCATTATTTAAATATACATATTTATTTTTCTTATTAATACTAGCATTTATAAATGAAGCCTTGAATTCACCTTTTTTTGTCGGCAAGGATATTATAATTGGAATTAATTTACTCTTTTTATTTTTTATTCCTTTGACTTTTACCTTTATAATATTTTTAATTATGTTTATATCTTTTAATTTGCTTCTGTAGTGTGGGCCACCATCGAATGGATCTACTTCATTTGTGTATTTAAATCCAATCTTTTCTAACATTTTTTTTACTGGTATTGTAAAAGGTCCGACTTTTCCAATACTATTCCTAGCATCTTCTGGTAGGAATGTTTCATATATTGTTCCATTAGGAAATAAGCTTATGATAAATTCTTTATTTTTTCTACTGAGTTCATCAGCTTCGTTATATTCCATTCCAAGAAATTTTTTCCCTATAGATTCCCATAGGACAGGATTTCCTTTTTTACTAAGAGGAGGCATTAGTTCTGTGTGTATGGTATTAGTAAAATATTTTTTATTTATTCCCATATATAAAAATCTTACAAATGATAATTGTTTTCCAATTTTACTTTTATGGCCTCTATATTTAGGATCTAATATTAAACCTCCAATTTCTGACCATCCATTTGTTTCTATTTTTAATTTCAGTTTTTTATATGTAAATTTTATTTTTAATGTTTTACTATATTTTTCCTCTTTTATTATTTTTAGTGAAAAATGAGGTTTAGATTTGGTTCCATGTCTTCCAGAAATCATTGATGTTCCAATAACTTTCTTTTTATTAATATCTTCTAAAACAAAGATATAATTATTTTTACTTAAATCCTTGGAAGGATTTTTAAATGACTTTGTAGAAGAAATAATTCTTTCTTTTATCAAAGATTTGTTTTCAGGCAAATTTATGGATATCATTTGTTGACTTAAATTATATAGATCATTAAGGTCAGTTAATTTTGCAGATCTTAAAATAAACATATCTTATTTAATAAGAATAAAGTCTTTCTTGCTTTTTCTAAAGTAAGAAAGATAATTTAAAGTAAGGAGATAATACATGAAAGATATAATAAAGTCATTAGAGCTAAAATATACATCGGGAGATTTTCGAGGGGCATTAGATGTATTACTGGAGAATAAGTATTCATTTGATAAGCCTATATTTCACTACAATATGGGAACTATATTTTCAAAATTACAACAATATGGAGCTTCGCGCTATCATCTAGAAAAAGCCATTGCAGAGGGCTTTAGTGCACCAATGGCTTATAATAACCTTAAATTTGTTAAAACAAAATTGAATGTAAAAGATATAAGCAATTCTAAAGAAATTATTGATATTATAACTAATAAACTAGTTTCAATACCTCAGCCATTATTTAGTACACTTTCTATAGTATCAATGGTTATTCTCTCTATATTAGCTATAAAGAAGAAAATTAATATGATTTTAGTGGTATTATTAATTCTAGTTAGTTTTATACCATATTTATTGAATATATTTTTTGTTTCAAATATTAATTATGCAGTAGCATTATATAATGTATCAGTATATGAAGGCCCTAGTGAGGTATTTAGTCAAAATAAAGTGATAAAAGAAGGCTCTAAATTCATAATTGGAAAAAGAAAAGAGAATTGGTATTATGTAGAAAGACCTACTAAATTTTCAGGTTGGGTAGAAAAAAGTAAATTAGGAGTATTTTAATGGGTTCTTATGAGAAAGATACGAATAAAAAAATTAGAGAAGGCAAAACACCTAAACCAAATATAGATATTTCTCCTTTTAGTTTTTTTTGGAAATATAATTTTTCCTCTAGTAAAAATTCTGATAATATTACAAGATTTTTAAAAACAGTTCCTCTGTTAAAAGGATTTTCAGCTAATCAGCTTAGAATCCTTTCTAGATATATGCATAAAAGAGCATTTTCTTATGGTGATACAATATTTCAACATGGAGATGTAGGGGTAGGTTTTTATATTATATATTCTGGCCAAGTAGAAATACCTAGAAAAGATTTATCATTCTTAGAGGTAAACTCAAAAGATAATACTCCAATTATACTAGAAAAATTTTGTTCTTTTGGTGAAATTGCATTAGTTCATCCAAATTCTCATAGATTTTTTACTGCAATTGCAAAAAGTGAGACAATATTATTGGCTTTTTTAAATCCTGATTTTGATACTTTAAACCAATCTCACCCAGAAATTGCTATTAAGTTACTTTATAGTGTTTCTCAGGTGGTGGCGAGTAATTTTTATGAAATATTAAATGAGTGTAGAAAAAATAATTCTTGATATAAGAGGTATTATTTGGTGAATGATTTGAACTTAAGAAGAGATTTGAGAAATAAAAATCAAATTATATTTTTTTCACTTATAATTTTATTTATATTGGTATTTTTATTATTTATTTCTAGGATAACTCTTCCGTTATTAATAGCATATATAATTTATTTAATTGTTAATCCATTAATTCCAATTTTATGTAAGTTTGGCCTTAGAAGATTATATGCGGTTATTTTAACATTTATATTTATATTTATATTTATGGGATATCCTGTTATTAAGATTATGGAAAATTTAATAAAAGATGCTGAGAATCTTCAATATTATATACCTAAAATAGAGCAATCTATAAAAACAGCATACATTTATTTAGTTAATTTTTTAGATAGTAAATTTTCATTTAAGCTAGATGATAGATATATAAATGATCTTATAGATCTAACTAAATCTTCTGTTCAAAATTTCTTTTTAGATTTTCCTAAAATTTTGGCTAATATTTTAGAATGGATATTATTAATACCAATATTTACATTCTTTTTACTAAAAGACGACCATAAATTATCTAATATATTGATAAATATAACACCAAATTCATTGTTTGAGAGAACTTATTACTTAACTCATGAGTTTAATAAAAAGATTAGTGGCTATGTTATGGCTAAATTTATTGAAGCACTAATAGTGGGATTAATTATTACAACAGGGCTATGGTTAATGAATATTAAATTTGCCCTAATTTTTGGATTAATAGCTGCTGTAACAAATGTTATTCCTTATATTGGTCCTATTCTAGGGACTTTTCCAGCGGTAGCTTGGAGTTTTTCGGTATATGGTATTCATCCAATAACAGGAGCAATTTTATTGCTATATATTATTGCAAATGTGTTTGATATGTTTTTAGTCTTTCCAATACTAATATCTAAAATTGTTGATTTGCATCCAGTTGTTGTTATAATAAGTGTAGTTTTGAGTTCTCAACATTTTGGTATTTTGGGAATGGTTATTTCTATCCCATTAGTAGCTATTTTAAAACTAATTATTGTTGAGACATATAGAAGTCTTTATTATCCAGCTACTAAGTGATTTTTGACTATGTTACTTTAATTTGGATATACTTTATATTGTGAAGTTATATGTGTATATTTTCTTTAGTATTACTCTTATCAGTTGTGAGACACTTCGACCTAAGGGTAAAACAGAAGCAGAGATTCTTTATAAAGAAGCTTTGGAGTTAGTAAAAGACAAGAGGTATATTCTTGCTCAGGGAAAGTTAAATACTATTAGATCTAAGTTTCAATATAGTTATTTTTCTACTCATGCAGAGTTGCTTTCTGCAGATATCTTATTTCAGCAAGAAAATTTTTCTGAGTCAGCCGCAGCATATATCGTGTTCAAGAATCTTCATCCTAAACATCTTAAGTATGAATATGTTTCTTGGAAGATAGGAGAATCTTTTTTTAAGCAATTACCTAGTACTTTTGATAGAGACCTGAGTGCTTGTCTTGAAGCAGTTAAGTATTATAAAGAATATATTAGAAATTTTCCCAAAGGAAGGTATTTAAAAGACTCAAAATCTAAGATTAAGAGTTGTGAATACAAGAATATGCAAAAAGAAAAGTATATAGCATCATTTTATATGAGGAGAAAAATTTATCGATCAGCACTTTATAGGTATTTTGATATTATAAAAAGATTTTCAGATAAAGATTTGAAAAGTCATGCAATGATAGGAGTTATACATGCTAATAATAAATTAGGTAATAAATCTAATTGTACTAGATATTATAATATTTATAAAAGGAAGATTTCGAAGTCTTATATTAATAAATTAGAAAAAGCATACAAGAAATGTGTTTAATCTAGAGAATATTATATGAATACTAGTGATAATGTAATAGAACTAATTAAAAAATTTTTTAATAATAAAGAATATGATAAGGCTGAAGCATTAATAAATAATATTATATCTAATCCTAATGTCAGTATAGAGCTTTTAAGTGAAGCAAATTTTATATTGGGGAATATTTTTATTCTTCGAGGGGAAATTGGAAATTCTATTAGTACTTTTAAAAAAGTACTTTCAATAGATCCTCATAATACAGATGTAGCATTAGCGTTATCTATTATATATAATGATATTGGTTGTTATAATGAATCTAGAAAGATTTTTAACATCGCTAGTCAAAGAGTGAGATCTGGCAATAAATCTTCCCAATTAGTTGAAAATAAAATATTTGCTCAGAAACATTTAGAATTAGCGGAAATATATTGTTCTTATAATAGATATGATGAGTCTTTGTTTGAATATAATAAATCTATTTCTTTAGACCCTACTAATTTAGAGATTAGATTAAAGATCTCAAATATTTATATTAAAAAAAATCTTTTTTCAAAAGCTTTAGATGAATTACAGGCTTTAAAAAATGAGCATCCTGATTATTTGCCTGCTTGGATAGCGTTAGGAATGCTTTATTATAGTAATGGTAAAGTTGTAGAAGCTAGAATGGAGTGGGAGAGGGTTCTTTTAAAAGATCCTAAAAACGAGAAAGCACTAACTTATTTAAACCTTTCCAGAGTTGCAACAGAAACTTCTTTATAGTGTATTTTCTCTTCTTATATTTTTCTTTGTATTAGAAAATCTATTGCTTTTGTCCATTGTACCTTTAATTGTAATTTTGTTTTTTAGATATATTTCATATATAAAAAAACGAGTTGCTAACTTATTATTTGGTAATACTACTTGCTTAGCAAGTTTATTTTCCTTGTTAATTATAATTGGTGCTAACAAGTTGGCAGAAACACTTTTAATATCTCTAGGAATTGTTATAATTGTATAGATACAATAATCATTATCTGATTGAATTTGTAAGTCATCAATATCATAGTGAAGTAATTTCACTTCATTATAGTAGTTCTCTTCAAATAAAATAGGGTTTAGTATTGGAAAAGCAATAGAAGGATTATCTATAGACTGTAGCCACTGTATATTAGTTCTATCGTTTGGATCTATTATAAAGTATTTTAATAAATTTTCACATCCAAGTGGTCCCTTTGGACTAAAGCTAATTATATCTTTTGGATTTATTAGTTGTTTACCAAATAATTTTGTGGTTACTTGCAAAGCTCCTCCCTAGGAGACTTAATTTTAACAGTTTGATTATTAAAAGAGCAAGCTCAGATTTTTATTTATTGTCTTTATAGGTGGTTATCAATGTATTAGGATTACTTTGCGATGCTTCTGTATTTTGATTTTGTATGGTGTCATATATTTCTTGTCTATGCACTTTAGTTTCCTTTGGTGCTTTTATTCCTATCCTAACTTGCTTCCCCTTTATTTGTAGAACAGTAATTTTTATATGATCATCAATTACTATGCTCTCATTAATCTTTCGCGTTAAAACTAACATACCGATACTCCTTTATCTTATAGATTGATAAGGTGTATAATATCGCTAGTAGTAAAAATCAAGAAAATTTTTTATATATTAATAAAATCCATCAAATTTTGGTTTAAAGTATTATTTGAGACTTTATAAGCTGCCTTTAGGACTGATTGCTGTTTTGCAATATCTGAGAATAGCTTTGCAATATCAGCATCTACAAGTTGGCTTTTTTTATCTATTTTTTGTATGTTACTATTTTCAATAGAGTTTTTGGAGTGATTTATTCTGTTTATATTGGCACCCACTTTTGATCTTAGCGTTACCATATGGTTATGAGCTTCTGACACAGGCTCTAATACTGATTTTATTTTCTCTGTATCATTTTTATTTAGTCCATCAATAAATCCATCAAATAATTTAAAGATATTGTATTGGTCATTGTTGGCAATTTCTCTTCCTATATTACTAATATTTTTATTATAATTTTTTTTTGCAATATCTATGAAAAACATTTCTTTTCCAGAGAAATTTGTAGGAACAAAGAAGTCTTTTGCTATTTCAATGTTTATTTTTCCATTGTCTCCTAGATAATTTCCTTCTTTATCAAAAGCATTCTTTGTTGTTTTGTATCCAGAAAATATGTATTTATTTCCAATTTGTTTATTTGCTAAAGATATTATGTGTTCTTTTAGTACTTTTACTTCATTTGCAATAGCTTTTCTAGATTCTGCTGAATGTATGCTAGATGATTGGGAAACAGCTAATTCCTTTGCCCTTACTAGGATATTGCCAACCTCAGCTAATACATTTTCTACTATATTCATATGAAGTAATGCATGGTCGCTATTTTTTATGTATTGTTTGTTGTCATTAAGCGAAGCATCTATATTCATAGCTTCTATGCTGGCAATAGGGTCGTCAGAAGGCTTATTAACTCTTTTTAATGTTGAACCTTTTGTATGAAGTTCATTAACATTTTGTTTTAGCCTATTTATTTGGAAGTTTACAGAACTATGATTGTTTTTATCAGATACTCTAGTCATAATTTATTAAGTTTTTAGATTTAATATAGTATCAAACATATTTTTTCCTGCTTGAATAATTTTAGCAGCTGATTGGTAGGCATTCTGATAGCGAATCATATTTTCAGTTTCTTCATCCAATGAAACTCCTGTCACAGCATCTTTAAAATTTATGGCCTGATTTAATAACCCCAGCGATTGTTCTGCCTCTAAATTAGCTTTTCCTGCAATTATCCCTATTTTTCCTATAGTTGATAAGTATTTCTCGTCTACAGTTGATTCTCCATGGTCCATTATTTTTTCTCTTTGTAGTGCAGATATTGCTAGGGCAACTCTATTGTCCCCAGGGCTATCTGGACTAAGAGCTGTTGCTATATTCATTGAGTTTTTTTCTATGTCATCACTAATATTAATTAATTCTGAAGCGTTTTTACTGCTTTCTATAGGATTGAAAAAATTTAATCCTGTTTTGTATTCATTATTTTCATCTTTTACATAACCCTTTCTATGTATAGAGTTAATGCTGTTAATTAATGTATATGCAATATTATCTATTTCATTTTTTATATCTTTATTTATACTATTTCTAACATCTAACATAGCAGCAACTTTTCCATATTTAAATTTATCAGTTATAGCTGTTGAAGGAGCTCTTTTATAGAATATTTCCATTTTAGCTGTATTATCTTCAGATGGAACTTTTTTAGCGATTAATGGTTGAAAGCTTTTTTCACTTACTAAAGTTCCAACATTGTTTGCTGAGACTATTAAATGGTTATCTTCTAGGTAAGTATTTATACTAAAATATTTTGATAATTCCTTAACTGCTTTATCTCTAAGATCTTCTAAGTCTCCAATTTCATTTCCATAAACAGTAGCGGTAGCAATTTTACTGTTTGCTTTAGAAATATCACTCATTAATGAATTAATCTTATCAATCTCATTTTTAATAGTAAACTCCATACCATTTATTTCTTCATTTAGGTTTGTATTAATTCTTTTGAAATCTTGGATTAAAAGTTTTGAATTTTCTTTTATTATCTCTCTTGCTGTTCTATCTTCGGGATAATTAGCGAGGTCTCTAAATGAGTTATAAAATTTACTTAATATTGTATTTAGTGATTCTCCTAATTCGTTATTAAATATACCTTCTACTTTTTCAAACAACATAGATTTTTCGTTAAAAAATTTATGACGACTATTTGCATTTGTTAATCTCTTTTCCATGTATATGTCGTGCACTCTCTTTGTATTTTTTACTGAAGAGCCAGAGCCTGCTATGTTACCACTCATATCTCTTGTGGGGGCATTAGCTTGCTGATGGACTCTTTGTCTGCTGTAGCCCTCAGTATTTACATTAGATATGTTGTGAGCAGTAGTTTTTATTCCTTTTTTAGAAGTATGTAACCCACTTGCAGCGATATTAATTATATTACTCATGGATTTCCTCTATGTTTAAGTCGTTTTTGATATAAGGTTTATATCTGAACCTTTTTTTTTATAAATAAAACTACTATTTTTTCCTAAAAACTCATCTTTTAAAGAATTTATAAAGATTATTGATTTATTTAACAATAGCTGATTTTTTTTGTTTTGTATTTGGATTTTTTTAATTACTTTTATTAACATATTATTTAGTTCTATTAATTCATTTATGTAGTTAGTATCACTTTTGCTTTTTACATTATCTACTAAATCTTGAAAGTTATTTATTTCTATAGAGCTATTTTCTTCTTTAAGTTCATTAATGAAAGAAAGTATTGCTTTATTCCTTTGATTATTAATATTATTAATATTAATAATTATTTTGCTTTTTATTTGTAATATTTCTTCTAATTTAGTTATATTGCTTTCTATTAGTAAAGAATATTCTTTTTTTGTTTGATTGTATAGAATTATATGATTTTCACATAAAGCTTTCCAATGATTTTTTATAAGGTTTAAATTTTCTTTATACATTTTTTATTTTAAAATTCTTCTTTAAGAATTTTTTCTGCTAGTTTATCATAGTTTACTTTATACTCTTTATTTTTAATTTTTGCTTTTAGTTCATTAATTTTATTGTTATTATCAACTTCAGGGAGTTCTTTTATTACCTTTTTAATTCTAACAAAATCTTTTACCGCATCACTAATATTAACCTTTACATCATTATTTTGTTTTTTTGTATTTGATTTTTTTAACTCTATCCCTTTGAGAATTAACTTTTCTTTAGGGTCTACCTTTTTATTTTTATCTATTTTCTTATAATTAGTTAAGATATTCGTATTATTTGAATTGTTATTTACTTTTTCCATATATTACTCCTGATCATATATTTTTATATTATTTGGTAGCTTTGTATTAGTTTTTATAGAGGTTGGTTTTATTTGTTTTAAGATTAATTCTTGAACACCTAATATATTGTTTTCAGTTATTGCTTTTGCATATTCTGAATTTTGTAATCCTCTATAATAGTTCATTTCATAATTAGAATTGGGCCTGTCAATGGTTTTTTGCATTTCTTTTACAAGGAACTCTGCGAATTGTTTTTCCATAGCTTTTGCAACTTTTTTATATGGATCAACTCTGTTATTAACTTTATTTATAATATTATTATTTATAATATTATTTTTTATACTTTCATTCATATAATTCCAAATTAAAACTATCAGGTTTCTAATAACATATAACTTGATTATATTTTAGCATTTTTATTTAAGAAAAGGGTATAGGGATAATATTGACCTATCTAGATTAACTCTATTTCCCCTATAAGAGAGCCATTCTTTTTTAGGGCATAGAATATAGAAATAAGATCTTCTGTTTTTGTTCCAAAAGCATTCAATCCCCTTACTAGGTCATTAAGCGTAGTCTTTTGGTCAATGAAGTAAAAACTGTTTCTTTTATTTTTATCTTCGTCGTTGTTACTATCTGATTTTATCTCTATATTTAGATCTCCGTGGCTTATTGCTACTGGTCTTAATGTTATATCACCGCCAGCAACTATTGTTCCTGTTCTTTCGTTTATAATTATTTTTGCTTTTGTGTCTGTAGTAACTTTTAGGTTTTCTATTAGAGCTATAAGATGTATGGTCTTTCTTTGGTATTGAGTGGGAATGATGAGATCAATAGAAGTAGAATCTCTTGAAATAGCATACTTACCACCAAGTTCATCATTTATAATTTTTTCTATTCTTGCAATAGTTGTAAAATCTGGATTTTTTAAACTTAATCTAATTGATTTTTTCTTGTCAAAGTTTATATTTATTTCTTTTTCTACTATGGCCCCATTTATTATATGTCCTGTGGTAGGCAATTCTTTCCCTTGGTTTAGTCCACCAATAGAGATATTTCCACTAGAAATGGCATAGACTTTTCCATCTCCTCCTTTTAAAGGTGTTACTAATAAAATCCCGCCAGCTAAGGATTTAGCACTTCCTATAGATGAAACAGATACATCTATTTTTTGTCCTAATTTAGCAAATGCAGGTAGTTTGGCTGTTACAATAACGCTAGCCACATTTTTAGAAGTGATTTCTTTTTTTGCATTTAACCCTAGTTTTTTAAACATAGTTTTAAGAGAGTCCCCCAATATTTCACCACTTCCATCTCCTGTTCCATTTAATCCTATTACTAAGCCATAGCCTATTATAGGATTTTCTCTTACTCCTTTTATTGTAATTATGTCCTTTATTCTGGACTTGTTAGCGTAGCTATAAGTAATTAAACAGTTAAAAAATAGTATTATAAATAGTTTTTTCATGTATTACCTCTGGACTATTATATTGTGTTCTAAAATTTTGTCTGAAAGTACTGTGTCATCACTTTCAATATCTCCTCTTCCTATTAATGCTTGAACCTCAACGAGACGTTTTTTGTTTTTAAATAATAAATATTTTCTTCCTTTTATTAATATGTGATTTTTATTAATTTCATCTATAACAACAGTTGTTATTTTATCATATACTTTTTCATTGCTTTCACTAATATTTGTAGGATTAGCTTGCCTAGGTGATTTCTTTTTTATTTTATTATTTTTATCAGGTTTATCTGGAAAAGTTCTTCTTAATTCTGAAGTTATATCATTTTTTAAACCAACATTTACTAATAAAACAATTATATCTCCTAGTGATTTTTTATTATTCTCAGAATATAAAAAATTTATATCACCATTTTCGTTTGTCCATAAACTTTTTTCTGATGAATTATCATTTAAGTCATTTTCTTTATATCTTTTCTTAGCTTCTTTTTGAGGGATATAATTTCTTTTTATTGATGGTATATAATTTTTTTTGTTTTTAGAAGTGTTATTGTGCTTATAATAACTAAATTTATCCATGCTAGTTCTATTTTTTAAAGCATCACTTTTGTCAAATTTTGCATGTTGTGATTTTATGTAATTTGAACAAGAATTTATAAGAAAAAGAGATAATATTATATTGTATATTTTCATAAGTTAACAATCACGGTGTTATAATCTATAATTTTACCATATATTACTTTATCATTATTTTTTATTTTTATTGTTTCTCCTAATTTGCCGTAATCTAGTGATATTGAGTTATTGCTAATAAATAAACTTTTATTTCTTAATATGGTTTTTATTACTCTTCCAGGGGATACTAAATTTATAGGAGATATATCAGATGTTTTTAGTGGATGATTTTTTAATATAGATTTATTTGCTTTATAATATTTTAACTTTTCCTTATTATAAAAATAGTCTTCTGGAGAATCAGTTTCAATGTATTTTTTATAAAAATTATTTTTATTTAACATATCATTACTTATATTAATATAAGTTTTCGATGCCAATACCTCTTTTTTTATTACAACTTTTCCAATAATCCATATTGTTTTTGCTTTGTTTACTATAGGATTATAAATATTTATTTTTATATTATGAGTACCTAAAAAATCACATGTTTTACATTCTAAGTTTATGATGTCATTTTTATTTAGTAAAATAATTTTTTCATTAGTTGTGATTTTTATATCTTTCCATATTTTTTTGTCTTTTGTTTTATCGCTGAAATGCTCTTGTAAAAAACTTTTAGCAAGTTTAACTTTAATCTTATGTGGGCTTATATAGACATTATCTGAATTTTTTAAATTAAATATTCTTGAAATATTATGATTATTTATTGTTCCTTCAGAATTCATTATTATATTTATGAATTTATTTATTATTTTATTTGTGCAATTGGTATCTTTAATTATCTGAGATTTTATAAATTCTTTAGAAATATTGTTATCAAATCTAATAATTTTATTGAATGACTTAATGTAACACTTATTTGCATATATATTGCTTGTTAAAATAAATAAGAAAAATGACATATATGGTTTTTTCATAGTTATCTTATATTATTAATGGTTTGTAACATTTCATCCGTTGCTCTCATTACTTTCGCATTAATTTCATACGCTCTTTGAGCTCTAATTAGTTCAGTCATCTCATTCATTATTTTTACATTAGAAGTTTCTAAAGCTCCCTGTCTTATTTTACCAGATTTTCCCTGTCCAGCTATATTGGTTATTGGTAGTCCGCTAGCTTCTGATTTTGCAAATAAATTGCCTCCTTTTGCTCTTAGGCCTACAGGGTTTGCAAAAGTGAATATTGATATTTGTCCTATAACTGTTCCAGTATCAGTCTTGCTTAAATATGCATAAACTGTTCCATCTCTAGTAATATTAATGTTTTTTGTATTTTGTGGTACAACTATATTAGGCACAATTTTATAGCCTTTAGGATTAACAATGCTTCCATCAGCATTTGTTCCAAATGATCCATCCCTTGTATATAAAATTGACTGGTCAGGCAATTGGACACCAAAATATCCATCGCCTTCAATCATCAAATCAAAAGGATTATTTGTTATCTTTAAATTTCCTTGAGTTAAGTCTCTTCTGACTGAGGAGAGTACAGCACCACTTCCAATTTGTATTCCTACATTATTTTTTGTTGTAATGCCATTATAGGAGCCAGGTTCTTTGATTGTCTGGTATAGAAGACTTTCAAATTCTGCTCTATTTTTTTTATAACCATTAGTATTTATATTTGCTATATTATTCGAGATAGTACTTACATTTTCTTCTTGTACTGCCATTCCTGATGAAGCTATATCTAGGGCTTTTAATGTAGCATATAATTTGTAAGATATTATTAATAAAGAATTAATAAGTAGTAGTTTAAAATTTTGAAATTTCATTTATTGCTTTCCCCTCAATATTATCGTAAGCTTTTATTATTTTTTGAATACTTTCAAGTTGCCTATTTGCTTTTATTAATTTTGCCATTTCAGCCAAAGCATTTACATTTGAGCCCTCGCTAAAGCCTTGATATATTTTAGTTGTTGTTTCATTATTTGACTTTATATTATTAATATCATTATTAATAAAATATGAATTTCCTTCTTTTTTAACTATGTCGGTATCTTTGAATTCAATAATAGAAATATTTCCTATTTTTTTATTTTTTATAAATACTTCTCCTACTTTGTTTACATAGATTTTGCCGCCGGTTACTTTAATTTTTCTTTGCTCTGGGCTTATGGATGTAATATTTCTTTCTTGGTTGGATTCTGTTGTTGGAATAATCTCTTGTTTGGATAATATATGGTGTCCTTTAGAATTTACTAAAAAATTATCAGGGGAAATAGAAAAAGACCCTTGCCTTGTGTATCTAATACCATTGGTAGTAAGAACTTCAAAAAATCCTTTGCCGTTTAAAGCAAGATCAAACGGATTATTAGTTAGAGATAAACTGCCTTGAGTGTGATCTACATAGCTTCGATCTGTTTTTACAAATGCTTTTTCTGCTCCTTGAGTTCTATACATTTCATCAGGAGACCATTCTTTTGTAGGAAGAGGTATATTATCTCCTCTTTCTAATGCAGTTAAGTATTCTTTAAATACAATATTATCTCTTTTAAAGCCTGGAGTATTACTATTGGCAACATTATTAGCAATAGTATCAACTAATTTTTGTTGTGCTAGTGCTCCAGAAACAGAGACCCATAAATCTTTCATATTTTATGTCCTCTAAATATATTATTTGCTTTTTATATGATACATTATTTACTTGTATAGGCTGTTATAAAGGCAAATTTGACCGTAGAAAGCTATAAGTAGTTATAGTATTGTTGATATGTAGTAATATTTTATGAATAAATCTCAACCAAAACAATCAGGAAATAATAATAATGATGATTTTGAAAAATCATTAGAAGAATTAGAAAAAGTTGTAAAAAAACTTGAATCTGGTGAATTGCCATTGAATAAGTGTTTAGAATTGTTTGAATTGGGAATAGATCGTTATAAGGAATGTAAGAAGTTTATAGAAAAAGCAGAAAAAAGAATATCAAAGTTAACTAATGCATTAAAAGAAGAGAACTTGTAAGTTTGGGAAATCATTTTAAGTGAAGAAATTTGTTATAAAATTATTTATCACTGTAATATCTTCTTTTGTGGCTTTAGTTTTTTTGTCTATTATTATGATTATATATTTTTCTTTCGATCTACCTACTGTGCCAGAGGTGGCTCACTATATACCTCCTGTGCCATCACAGATTATTTCTAGAGATGGAATAGTTTTAACAGAGTTAGGGAAGGAAGATAGAGAAATTGTATATTACAATGAAGTTCCTAAAATTATTATAGATGCATTTATATCAGCGGAAGATGCTTCTTTTTTTGACCATTCAGGAATAGATTATGCAGGAATATTTAGAGCTTTTATTGCTAATTTAAAAGCAGGAAAGATTGTTCAAGGTGGAAGCACTATAACTCAACAAGTTGCTAAGTCATTTTTAGATAGTAAGAAAAGATCTATTCAAAGAAAAATAAAAGATTTTCTTTTAGCACAAAGGATTGAAAAAAATTTTACTAAAGAAGAAATACTATTTTTTTATCTTAATCAGGTTTATTTAGGAAATGGCTATTATGGAATAAAAGCAGCTTTTAAGGGGTATTTTAATAAAGAATTAAAAGATGTAACTATAGCAGAAGCGGCCATGTTAGCTGGTTTATTAGTGGCTCCTGGAAAATATTCTCCTTATATAAATCCATTAAAGGCTAAGGTTAGGCAAAAATATGTTCTTAATAGAATGCTGACTAATAAAATTATAAATCAAAAAGAATATGATGATAATTTAAATAAAATACTAAAGTTTTACCTAGATAGAGAAAGTAACTATAAGGCTCCATATTTTGTAGATTGGATAAGAAGAAAGGTTATAAATTTAGTAGGAGAGGATAAATTTTTAAAAGATGGTTTTAAAATTTACACTACCCTTGATTATAAACTACAAGAAAAAGCTGAATTAGAAGTTATAAAAGGTATAAAAGAGATAGATAAAAGACAAGGGTATAGAGGTTCATTAGCTAATATAAATAATAGTGAAGAATCTTTATTTTCTTTTTATAAGCAATTTAGAGAGAATATTTATAGAAATAATTCGAATTACTTTACAATAGATGCTGACTATAAAAAAGTTTATCAATTAGAGTTAGGAGAGCATGAGTTTGAAAAAATAAAAGAGTATAAAGATAAATTTTTAAGTGTATATAAAGGCAATGAATTTATTCCAGGATTTTATCTTAAGGATAGATTTTTGAAATATATTAAAAAAAATAAAGAGTATAAAGCTGTAGTGACTCGTGTAGATGATAATGCTAAAATTATTTATATAAATATTGCAGGCATAGATGGAATTATTCCTCAAAAAAACTTTAGATGGGCACATCCTAGAAATCTTTCCTCTCAAAGACAATATTTTAGTTATGTAGAAACTCCCTCTAGCATAGTAAAGCCAGGAGATATTATTTTAGTCTCAATACAGAATAAATCAGAGAGAATTATTAATCATTTACCTTCAGCTTTAAAGAAGCGCCTTAATAATTTAAAAAGAGAAGCTAAATTTGCAATAAAAAGGCAAAAATATTTGCTAGCATATTTAGATCAAATTCCAATTTCTCAAGGAGCATTAGTATCAATTAATCCATACAGTGGAGAGATAATTTCATTTGTTGGTGGAACTAATTTTAGTAAAAGTCAATTCAATAGAATAACACAAGCAATTAGACAACCAGGTTCTGCTTTTAAACCTATTTTATATGCTACAGCACTTGAAAATGACTATACCCCTTCTTCATTATTGATTGACTCCCCGGAGTCTTTAGGAGGGATGGACTCTAAATTTAATTGGAAACCAAAAAATTATGATGGTAAGTTTAAGGGTGTTGTTACTTTGAGAAATTCTTTAGAGCTTAGTAGAAATGTTCCCACAGTTAAACTTGCATATAATTTAGGAATAAGAAAGATAAAAGATTTTTGTAAAAGGATAGGAATAAAAACAAAATTAAAAGAAGATTTGAGTATTTCTTTAGGATCTGTAGGTTTAACTTTAATGGATATGGTTAGCATTTATTCTATTTTTTCCAATGGTGGTAGAAAAATAAAACCAAAAGCAATATTATCTATCGTCGATAGATTCGGTAAGAATTATAGCATTGAAAAATTAAAGGAAGAAAGTGAAGCAAATTTTGAAGTAAAAGATGATAAAAATAATTCATCTAAATTTTCATTAGATGAAAAAGAAGATTTATTAGAAGATGAGAATAAAAGTATTTATACTACCCATTTATCGGGGAATCAAGTATATGATTCTCGCCTAGCTTATATAATGACCAACCTTCTTAGAGGAGTTATTTTATACGGTACTGGTAGAAGTGCAAAAAGTGCAGGGCAATTTATTTCTGGAAAAACAGGTACAACTAATGACTATATAGATGCTTGGTTTATAGGATATTCATCTAATATTGTTACTGGTGTTTGGACTGGAAATGATAATAATACTACTTTGGGTTGGGGAGAAAGTGGTGCTAAAGCGGCATTACCTATTTGGAGAGAATATATGAAATATGCTATACCAAAGACTGGGGAGGATGATTTTCCAATTCCTAGGGGAATTATAAATGTAATGGTTGATAAAGAGAGTGGAAAATTAGCAGATTTATCTACAAAAAGTAAAATTATGGAGAAATTTGTAGAAGGTACTGAGCCTGGATCAAAAACTATAGAGGAAAATATTGAAGAAAAAAATAATCTAGACAACAATTCTCAGATTATAGAGGATGATGATTACTATAATAGCCAATAATCAAAAAAGATATAATATTTTTGTTAAATCTTCCGAAATTAATATTAATGAAGATTGGCATTATTATATCTATTTTTATACACATATTGATTTTAACTATTTATGTGGATAATTCTGTTTTAAGAATTAAAGAGAAATTTAAAGAAATTAAAATTGTATTGAATTCTTCTAATAGAAAACAAATAGTAACAGTTGATAATTTTGAAGGTTTTGTAAATAAAGATTCTACGAGATTTATTTCAGATAAGGATAGGAGTACATCAAAACAAACTATTGCAAGAAATATAGGAGCACATAAAAAGGCAGGCAAAGGTAGTTTTGAAAATAATAATTTAAGTGATTTAAAATTATCAGATATTTCTTTTGATGATAAAAGTTTTAATACTAGAAAAATAGCATCTATTAATAAATCAAATGGGGTAGAGAAAGGAGATGATGGCAAATCAGGAAAAGGTCAGATTAGTGATTATGTAGATGATATTCCTTTAGGTGATTTAACTAGCTTAAATACAAATAGATTTCAATATTACAGTTATTTTAATCGTATAAAACTCAAATTAGAAGTTTATTGGAGAAATAGTATAAGGGAAAAAGCTCGTCAACTTGGCCAGCAAGATAGAAATATTTTTATCAATGGTAATAAGATTACTTCTCTTGTAGTTTTGATTGATGAAGATGGATCCATTATTTCTATAAAAATCCAAACTCCTAGTGGTATTAATGAGTTAGACGAAGTTGCTGTCGAATCTTTTAATAAATCTGGCCCATTTCCTAATCCTCCTAAGGGAATGTTAAATGATGGCGTAGCTAAAATAGAGTGGGGATTCGTTGTTCAAAGTTAATTAGAAGTTACTTCTTCACTTAGTTTTTGTTTAAAACCGCTTATTCCTTCAAGCATTAAATGATTTTTCCATAACTTTGATAGGTTAATAACACAATTTAATATTCTTTGGGCAGCATCATCTCTAGTAATTTCTTCTTCCTTAGCAAGATTGTTTATAGCTAAGATTAACGATTTAACTTCAGAAGACTTTTTTATATTATTTAAAATGTCTTCCCCTTGTAATTGCATATCATTATCAATAATTTTTATAAGTGCTGTATTTAATACTTGGAAGTCTTTACTAATCATATAACTAATATTTTAGCTCAAAAGTTGTTTAAAGGTATATATTTTTGATCTTATTTAGTAAAGATATTTTTAATAATTTTTTTTTAATTTTTTAGAAAAAATTTTTATTTCTGAATAAAGGTTTTATACTCAGAAGCAGTCATTAATAAATCTTTTTCTTGTAAGTTAGATGGCTTTATTTCTACCATCCAAGATTCGTAGGGAGCAGTATTACACAATTCTAATTTTGATTCAAGAGAAGAATTAATTTTTATTATTTCTCCACTAATTGGCGATATAAGGTCGTTTACAGACTTAATTGATTCTATAGCTCCAAAGGGCTCTCCTTTTTTCAATAGTTTTCCAACTTCTGGTAATTCTAGGTAAATAATTTCTCCCAGTTGTAATTGAGCAAAGTCTGAAATTCCCACTAAAACCCCATTACTTCTAAAATCTGCCCATTCATGATCCTTGGTATACAATAATGTATTGATAATATTAGAGCCCATGTTTACTTGCCTCTATAGTATATAAAACTTTTTAAATGTTTATTTGCATTAAAGTACTTATTTCTTATGGAAATAGTAAATTGGCAGCTTTCTTGGTGAATTTTACTATTTTCTATTAGAGCCATACAAATACCTTTTTTTAATAAGATAGACATTGTACCAGAAGTTACCTTTCCAACAACTCTTTTTTCTTTATCACAAACATCATAACCTTGACGAGGTATTCCCTTATCTAATGAGAGATTTACTAACTTGTATATAGGTTTATAGTGTTCAAGGCTTGATTTGCCAATGAACTTTTTTTTCTTTATTTTCACCGTCCACTTTAAACCGGCATCTATAGGTGTCCATTTGTCTGTTATTTCATTGCCATACAGCGGGTAACAAGCTTCTAGCCTCAAGATATCTCTTGCTGCAAGTCCGCATGGAGGAATTTTATTATTTATAAATAATTTCCACAGATTTTCAGCTATTTTATGAGAGCAGAATATCTCAAATCCATCTTCTCCTGTATATCCTGTCCTTGCCAATATGATTTTTTCATTGCTGTAGTTTATTTCCTTGGAGTAAAATTTTTTTATTTGAAATCCTTTTTCTATTACGCTTAGCTCTTTTAATATATTTTTAGAGTTTGGCCCTTGAATTGCAATTAGAGAGTATTTATCTGATACATTTTTAATAATACAATTAAACTCTTTTATATGACTATTTATCCAATTCCAGTCTTTTTGGATATTTATGGCATTAACACATAGTAAAACTTTTTGCTCATCTAGCTTGTAGGCAATTAAATCATCTAAAGTTGTTCCGTCTTCTCTACAAATTGGAGAGTATACTGCTTTGTAGATAGGGGCGGAGTAAAATTCGTTGGTTATAATATAATCTACAAATTCCACAGCTTCTTTTCCATGTATTATAAACTGGCCCATATGACTTATATCAAACACACCAGCATGTTCTCTAACCGTTTGAACTTCAGCCTTAATATCACCGTAATGTATTGGCATATAAAATCCTGCAAAATTAAAAAATGATGCATGTAACTCTAAATGTTTGTTATACAATGAAAGCCTTTTTAAATTATCCATTATTTTGCCATTTTGTTGCATTAATTAAGTTTTCAGCTAAAGAAAATATTGTCATAGGTCCTATCCCATTAGGTACAGGAGTTATGGCATAGACTTTATTGGCAATATTTTCAAAATCTACATCTCCGTATAATTTTCCATCTGTTGATTTATT
This sequence comes from Bacteriovoracaceae bacterium, assembly GCA_965243505.1. Lineage (GTDB taxonomy): Bacteria > Bdellovibrionota > Bacteriovoracia > Bacteriovoracales > Bacteriovoracaceae > CBDEVA01. The sequence continues at coordinate 192,861 of CBDEVA010000008.1, forward strand.
AATTCCCACATCAACTATAATTTGGCTTTTATCTGTTCTTATATGCTTATTATTAATAAATTTCTCTTTTCCAATTGCAGCAATGATAATATCTGCTTTTTTTGTGATTTCTTTTAGGTTTCTTGTCTGTGAATGACACATGGTTATAGTAGAATTATAATTATTGAATAAAAGGGCAGTAGGCTTTCCAACAATTAAGCTTCTTCCAACAATTACTACATGTTTTCCCTCTAATAAAATATTATAATATTTTAAAAGTGTTATTATTCCTTTGGGTGTACACGGAATTAATATATTATCTCCTATATTACCTTTTAATAACTTATACATATTATTTCTATGAAAGCCATCTACATCTTTAATATCTGGAATTATGTTATCTAATTCTAAATCTGCTAAATGTTTAGGAAGTGGCAATTGTACTAGACAGCCATGATTTTTATCATTATTGCATACATTTGAGATAATGTTACTTAATTGTTTTTTAGATGTGTTATTATCTAAATGCATTATTTCACAGGTGGCATTAACTTTTTCTAAGAATTTTTTTTTGTTTTTTGTATAAACTAAGCTTGCTGGATTGTTTCCTACTAATATTACTTTGACTTTAGGCTTAATACCAAATTCTAATAATTGCTCACATTCCTTTTTTAATTTTGGTAATTTTTCCCTAATTAGTGAACTAGAGTTCATTATTATTGTCATAAGCTATTTAATTTTAATTGATTTAATAGTAATTGCTAAGGGTTTTCTCTAAGTAAAAATTTTGTTAAACATCTCTTATGTTATTTTATGTTAGTGTGGGGCTTCAATTATTTGGGTTCGTTTTAGTGGGCTTTTGCTTATTTTTTGGCCTAATGAACGGAGATTATGGAAAGTATCAATTATTTCAGTTTTTAACAGGGATTGTAATTTTTTATTTGGGATCATATTTTCGCCGTCGTTTTTCAGTATAAGTATTAAATTTTTTCATATTTGAAAATCTTATTTACATATATACTTATTATTTTCTACATTGCACTATGTAATGCTCTTATACTATATAGGAAGTTATTATTTTAATTATGATTACTTTAGGTATTGATCCCGGATCTCGTTATATAGGGTACGGATTTATTAAATCAGATAGAAATAGTTGTAAATATCTACATTCTGGAGTTATTAAATGTGCGTCTATTACTAATTTAATTGATCGGTTGGATTTTATTTATGAGAAATCTTTAGATTTAACGCATACCTATAAACCAGATGATATATCCATAGAGTCTTTAATTTATGTAAAAAATGTCTCTTCATTATTAGCGCTTGCTCAAGCAAGGGGAGCAATGCTAGCAGCATTTTCTAAAACTCATAGAAATAGAATATTTGAATATGCTCCAAACTTAATTAAATCAACAGTTTCTGGATATGGACATGCAAGTAAAGGGAATGTTGGAAATTTTCTTAATATAATTTTTAAGAAAGAAATTGTCATAAAAAGACATGATGAAACAGATGCATTAGCAATAGCTGTTTGCCATGCTATTTTAAAAAATAATAATATAGGATTAAGGTATGATAGCATTTCTGCAAGGTAATATTTTATTTAGTGATGGTAATGAGCTAATAATTAAGACCGGTGACGGTGTTGGTTATCAAGTATTTTATCTTAGTGTATTAATTGAAGATGAAATTTCTTCTATTTATATATCTCAGGTAGTGAGAGAAAACGCTGTAGAGTTGTATGGGTTTAAAAGTTTATCAGATAAAAAAATGTTTGAAATGCTAACTTCTGTTAAAGGAGTAGGCCCTAAATCAGCATTTTATTTGGTATGGGAGTTGGGATCAGATAAATTAGCAGATGCTATTTATAATGATATTCAAAGTGTTTTGTCTAGTGTCTCTGGAGTAGGTAAAAAGACAGCAGCTCAAATTGTTTTGGATTTAAAAAATAAAATTAAAAAAGCTAAGCTTTATAGTATGGAGTTTAATGAAAATGGGTCTATATTAGAAGATGCATTAATAGCATTAAAAGAGTTAGGATTTAAAGAAAATGTTATACTAAGTAAGATTCAGAGCATTATGAAAAATAATAAGCTTACAAAAGCAGAGCAAATTGTACATATGGTATTGAAAGATTTATGAGCATAGATTTTTTTAATGATAGAAAATTAACAAATATAAAGTCATCTAGAAGTGATTTAGATACTGATATAAAGCTCAGACCTAGTAATTTTTCTGAATTTGTTGGTCAGAAAAAAATTATTGAAAATATAACTTTAATGACTAAGGCTTCAAATATCAGAAAGGATTCTATGGATCATGTTTTACTTTCTGGACCGCCTGGTTTGGGAAAAACTTCCTTATCACTTTTAATATCAAAAGAATTGAATTCACAACTACATATACTATCTGCTCCTGCTTTAGATAAAAAGGGAGATATTGCTGCTATTTTGACAAATCTAAATCCTAGGGATGTTTTGTTTATAGATGAAATTCATAGAATGAATAGTGCAATAGAAGAAATACTTTATTCAGCAATGGAAGACTATCATTTAGATATAATTATTGGTCAAAACCATAGTGCTAGGACTATGAGAATTGATATATCTCCATTTACTTTAGTTGGTGCTACAACTAGGTCTGGTCTTTTGTCTAATCCTTTTCGTGATAGATTTATGGGATACTTTCATTTTGACTTTTATAGTGAGGAGGAATTATCTGAGATTATAAGTATTAATGCTAAAAAATTAGCTTTAATTATAAGTGACGAAGCTAAGGTATATATGGCAAAAAGATCTAGAGGAACTCCTAGAATTGCAAATAGAATTTTGAGAAGAGTTAGAGATTTTGCTTTAGTAAAAGGAAGAGTAGATATAACAATTGATATAGTAGAAAATGCCATTTCTATGATGGGTATAGATAATGAGGGGCTTAGTGATTTTGATAGAAGAATCTTATTGGTTATTGAAAATCATTACTTTGGGGGCCCTGTAGGGATAGATGCCCTTTGTGCTACATTGGGGGAGGAGCGAGGGACAATTGAAGATGTTTACGAGCCCTTTTTGCTACAACATGGATTTATTTTAAGAACTATTCGGGGTCGTCAGATTACCAAAAAGGCAAGAGAACATCTAAGAAAGATAGGTTCTAATATAGAAATATAAATATAAGAATTTCTAGAATATCCTAATATATTGATTTTTATTGATAACTTATGCTAAGTATCATATAGAATTTATCGGTTAATTAAGGGGTTATTTGTTATTGGTTACTAAATAAATTTTAGGTAATTTTCGATAAGGCTTAAAATGGAAGATTATTCCACTTATAGTTTAAAGGTTTTTAAAAATAGGTATACTGTAAAAATATGTTGTATCAAAGAACAATTGGAAAGAAGATAACTATTACGGGAATAGGAATACATTTAGGGAAAAAGGTAACACTTACTTTGCATCCTGCTAGGGCCGATTTTGGAATTCAGTTTAAAAGAGTTGATGTTGCCAATTCTCCGGTATTAAAAGCAGAGGTAGCTACTGTTGGGGCAACTGAAAATAATACTGCAATAGGAGAAGGAAAAAATTCTATTCATACTGTTGAGCATTTACTTAGTGTTTTTAATGGTCTTGGAATTAATAATGTTTATTGTGAATTAGATGGGCCGGAAGTGCCTATTATGGATGGTTCGGGAGCATCGTTTGTGTTTATTTTAAAAGAAGCAGGTATTGTTAATTTAAGTTCTCCTAAAAAGATAATGGTAATATTAGAACCGATTGCAGTTGTTAAGGATGATCGATGGGCAAAAATTGAACCATCATCAAGCCTAATAATTGATTCTACTATTATTTTTTCTCATCCATTTATTAAAAAGCAAAACAAAATATTTAAATTTTCTTGTGAGAATTATGTAAATGAAATAAGTAAAGCTAGGACTTTTGGATTACTTAAGAATGTTGATGAGTTAAGAAGAAAGGGATTAATTAAAGGGGGTTCTTTAGAGAATGCTATTGTTCTTGATGACTTTAAAGTTATAAACAAAGAAGGATTAAGGTATGAGGATGAGTTTATTAGACATAAAATCTTAGATATTATAGGAGATATTTCATTGCTTGGTTATGAGATAGCAGGAAAAGTAACTACCTATAAGTCAGGACATGAATTACATAATCTGTTATGTAAGAAACTTTTGTCAACACCTTCTGCTTATCAAATAGTAAATAGTTCTCTTTTAGAAAAGGAAACAATTAAATCATTAATGTTACCTAAAAGTATTTTTTCATCACTAGATTAGTCATAATTAGACAGTGTTATTTAGCTATGATAATTATGTTTTATGAGGCTTACAAATAGTTTTTGGAGTACTTTTAAAGAAGATCCTACTGATGCAAAAATTTCTTCTCATAAATTAATGATAAGATCAGGACTTTTACATAAGTCGGGAGCAGGTATTTATAATTTTATGCCATTATCTTTAAGAATTATAAAAAAAATAGAGAATATAGTTAGAGAAGAAATGGATAAAATAGGATGTCAAGAGATATCTATGTCTGTAATAACTCCAGGAGAATTATGGAAAAAATCTAATCGTTTTGATCAAATGAATGAAATGTTGTCTTTTGAAGATAAAAATAAACAAATTCTCTGTATGAGTCCTACTAATGAAGAGGCAGTGGTTGATATTTTTCAGAGATTTATTAATAGTTATAAGCAATTACCAGTAGCACTTTATCAAATAAATACAAAGTTTAGAGATGAGATTCGTCCTCGTTTCGGAATAATTAGGGCCAGAGAATTTGTTATGAAAGATGCTTATAGTTTTCATAATGATTTAAACTCTTTAGAAGCTTTTTACAATAAAATGTATGAAGCTTATCAAAATTGTTTTAAAAGAATGGGACTTGAATTTATTGTGGTTGAAGCAAATGCGGGAGTTATTAGTTCAGGGACTTATAAAAATCATGAATTTCAAGTTTTATCAGATAGTGGAGAGGATAAAATTGTCTATGAGCCAAATTCTAATTATTCAGTTAATATTGAAATGGCTAATACAAATAGAGATGAGTTAGCTTTTAACAAAGCTACTGAGGAAATAGAATATATAAAAACTATTGATAAAAAAACGATTGAAAGTGTTTGTGACTTTTTAAATGTTCCAAAATATTATAGTTTAAAATCATTAGTTTATACATATATAAAAAATAATAAGAAAAATCATGTTTTAGCAATGCTTTTAGGAGATGATAATTTAAATGAAATTAAATTAAAATCTTATTTGAATTGTGATCATTTATTTGTGGCAAAAGATAGTACTTTAGAAGAGCTAAAATTACCAAAAGGTTTTATTGGCCCTTATAAATTAGATAAAATTAGAGTTATTTATGATAATAGTATTGATGTCAATGCTAGTTATGTAATTGGAGCATTGAAAAAGGACTATCATTTGAAAAACTTTATTCCTTCAAGAGATGGGGGAAAATTAGAGACTATTGATATTCGTTTTGCTTGTGAAGGTGATAAAATAAATGGAAATACAGTATTAATTAAAAGAGGAATAGAAGTTGGTCATATTTTTCAATTGGGAAGTCAATACACTGAATCTATGAATGCAAAAATTTTAGACAAAAATGGTAAGCAATCATTTCCATTGATGGGTTGCTATGGAATAGGAATTACTAGAATAATGGCAGCTGCTATTGAGCAAAATCATGATGATAAAGGAATTATTTGGTCTGCAGCTATAGCTCCTTATCAAGTATATTTTATATTAATTTCAAAAGATGAAAAATTAAAAAAAATTTCAAATGGTTTTTACAACTCTATGATAAATAATAATTTAGAAGTTCTTTTTGATGATAGAGAATGTAGTGCAGGTATAAAATTTAAAGATGCTGAACTTTTAGGAATTCCCTTAATATTAACTCTTGGAGATAAAACCTATAATCAAGGTAAAAAACTTGAATTGTCTATAAGAAAAACAGGGGAAAAAATTGTAATAAGATATGATTTAGCAATTAATATTATCAAAGATAAAATAAAAGAATTATAATGATAGATATTATTATAGGAACCCATAGCATTGTAGAGGCTTTAAATAATCCGAAAAGAAATATTATAAAACTTTTAGGAACAAAAGAGTCAATTGATAATTTAAAAAAAAAATTAAAATTGAATTGCCCTCTAGAGATTTTTAATAATCATAATTTTAAACAAGAAGCAAAAAAAATATATTTAAAAAATGGATTTTCTTTTAAGAAAATTACTTCAAATCTTTTACTTCTTTCAAACTCTCTAGAGAGTTTAGATATTTCTTGGCTTTATAATAAATGTACAGATAAATTATTTAAAATATTATGTATAGATCAGGTTACAGATGTACATAATATAGCAGCTATTTTACGTACTTCTGTATTTTATGGAGCAACAGCTTTTTTATTTTCTAAAAAAGGCGCTAAAAATTTTTCACCATCGTTTTTTAAAATAGCATCTGGTGCTACAGAGCATATTGCTATTATAAATGTATCCTCTATTTCTAAAGTGTTAAGAAAACTACAAAATCAGGGAATTTTTTGTATTGGATTATCTGAATATGCTGAAAATACTGACATTAGACTTAATAGAAGAAATAAAGGAGTTTGTTTAGTGTTGGGGTCAGAAGATAAAGGCTTATCTAATGCTGTATCTAGAGCTATTGGGCATAAAGTAGCTATAAAATCAAAAGGAGCAATAAAATCTTTAAATGTTTCTATTGCGGCAGCAATTGCTATGGAAAGATTCTTTTAGTAGAAAGTTCTTGATTTTAGTAGATGTTAATTATAATTTTAAAGCCCATAGAAGTTTTTGCTGGCTTAGCTCAGTTGGTAGAGCATCGGTTTTGTAAACCGAGGGTCGTAGGTTCAAATCCTATAGCCAGCTCCATTTTTATGGTTGATATTTAAAATAGGGGCGAGATTGCCGAGCGGCCAAAGGCAACAGACTGTAAATCTGTCGAGTTTTCTCTTCGATGGTTCGAATCCATCTCTCGCCACCAAGGGATTAATGCGGGTGTAACTCAGTTGGTAGAGTGCCAGCCTTCCAAGCTGGATGTCGCGCGTTCGAATCGCGTCGCCCGCTCCAATTTTCTTTCATTTTGTTAGCGATAATAAATTAAGCTTAGTTTCATATTAAATATAATTTATTGAAATTATTGAGTGGGAGGGGGTGTTATTAAAGATTTTTATATAAAAGTTCGATAAGGCTGAAGTGGTGTTTTAAAAATGGGAGACATAATGAAAATGTTAAAATTAATAATTATAATAATAACTTCTTTTCAATTTGTATTTTATCCAATTGCCTATGCTCAAGTAGATGTTAGACATGGAGAGCAAGCTGTATTTTCTATTGATGATGTTCTAATAAAATTAAAGCAGCTACTTAAAACAAAAAAATATGAAGGTTATTTCTTTTTGAATAAAGACAGAGAGAGTGTTTCTTTAGATGATTTAATTAGATTAAAGGATAATGTTTTTTATGTTCATTCAGTTCGTGATAAGTTGATTGTAAAAATAAAAGTATTGCCAATAAAAGAGTCGGAAAAAACTATGACGATAGCATTAGAAGTATTTGATAATAGTTTACAGAAATCTTTATCTACAAATACTATTTACATAGATATTAAAAAAGGTATGGATACCGTTTCTCAGTTAAATTCTGTCAATAAACAAATTTCAATGATAGTTAAGTCAATAGAAAGAAATATTAGCATAAATAGTCGTAATATTAGTAATCATAGTGATAATATAAAGGTTTTAATTCTAGTTAGCTTAGTATTGGGTTTATTTTTCTTATTACTGACTTTCCTTACAGTAGAGGTTGTTGCATCTAGTGTGGACGATGGTTCTAGGTGGCTTCATAAGGTTTTTAAAAGAACTAGTATAGTATTGCTTTCTACCGCTCTAATTGCTTATTTGGCGAATTAATAGATTAAAATTTATATAATAATGAAGTTATTAATCATAGACAACTTCATTATATTAAATATCTAATTAAAGTAATCACAGTGATAGTTGAAGCTGCAAATATACTTTATATTTTGCAGATAATTATGTACTTTAATTGAAAATTGAAATTCAGGGACGATGTATAGGCTCCATAGGTGAGAAGCTATTAAAATATCTAAAATAGTAAATTTGTTTTTATAATAGTATTTATCAATTTTTCTTTCAAAGTTATCTAAAAGAGGAATTAATTTATTAGTAAATTGTTCAGAGCTTTTCATAAGATCTTTAAATAAACCTCTAGATTTTTCTTTTTTATTTCTGAAATATTCTCTTGATGATTGGTTAAACTCTGGTGTCCAAATGAAGTATGGCATAGTTAATTTATATATGTATTTTGACATATCATCTATTACTAAACTTATTTCTTCAAAAATTTTATCATTAAGTAAAGAAGTTTCTAGTAGATCATTTTCATCTAATTTTTTAATTATATCAAGACTTTCATTATAATTTTTACCATTTTTAAATTCTAAAATAGGAAGCATTTTTTTCCCACACAATCTTATTGGTAATTCTTCATTATCATAATCTACAACTATTGATTCGTATGAAATGTTTAAAAAACCTAATGCCATACGAACTCTTAGACAGAATGGGCAATGTACATAATGGTATAGCTTCATATTCTTTGGCAACTTTTGATTGTAATATTTAATAAAATTATTTATTAGCAGATATGAGTATGATTTGTGAAATTTTTTTAATTAAATAATCTTTTTCTTTACAAGCATTTGAATCCTTAATAAATATAAATAATGGCTTGTGTGGCTCAGTGGTAGAGCACTCCCTTGGTAAGGGAGAGGTCGCGAGTTCAATTCTCGCCACAAGCTCCACTAATTGAGTATGTAGAGGGTGTTTAGCTCCAACGGCTAGAGCGACTGATTCCAAATCAGTAGGTTGCAGGTTCGAATCCTGCAACACCCGCCACTATTTATAAATCTAGGATAGTGAGGGTACATAATGATGATATGAATTATCTAGATATTTGCTCTCAGAAGATTTTAATATTTAATAAACACTTTCTTGATTAAGCAGGAGGGCTTTAGAAATATTATTGAACTTTTAGAGTAACTTCTTTAGATTACACAATTATTACCTTATTTTGGCTTTTTGATAAAAACTATTTGTAAGGTACAATATGTTGAAATTACAAATAAATATGTAATATTTACACTTTGAGTTAGTAATTATTAAGAAATATGGTTTAATTGAAAACGGTGAAATTTTTAGTTTTTATTAATATAATTCATAGGGAGTAAAATTTATGAGAAAATTAATTTTAATTATATCAATTTTTTGGGGTTCTTTAATTTATGCTGATCAGATTGATGCCTTTAGAAAGATTTTAACTGCTAGAAGCGATGATATTGCTAAAGAGTACATATTGAGAAAGATGCCATTAATTGTAGGAGGTACTTTGGTAAAAAAGGGATCTTTAGTTAGAATTTTAAAGAATGGTTTAAAGTGTTATATTGTAGAAGAAGGGGTAGAAGATATTGAAATTGTAAGTGCTCCATATAATATGCATGTTTTAAGATATAGAAAAAATGGAGAAATTTTTGCATTGAAAAAAGAACTATTTTATCTTGTAGATATTCATGACTATTGTCCCACCCCTAATGTGGAAATTCTAGATTAATATTTAAAAATAGCCTGCTTTTTTTGCAGGCATTTTTTTTAATTATTAAAGTAAGACCAATATAGTCCATAATTAATTTAATAGAATTCAATAATATTCCGATAATTAATTTGTGATTAAATACTTATTACTCATCTTTACAATTACAGGCTGTTCTAATTTAAAAGAGGTTAAAAAATCTAATTATTTTTTATATAAAAATAAAAAGCTTGTTAAACTGTCTGAAGCTAAAAGGGCCATAGCAAGTGATACTCATAAAGCTATTTATAATAATGTTTATCCAAATGGTGATGTTTATATTTTAATAGGAGATTTGGGAAAAACCTCTGTAGATAAAGAATTTAAAATGTTTACAGAACTGGCTGGATGGTTTTCTAAGGCAGGTTATAGAGTTATAGTAAACCCAGTAGCATACCCATCTGATATACAAGAAGCTGCTTCAAATCCAAATACTGTTGCAATTATTTGGAGTAGTCATGGCACTGAAAGCAGTATTTTTGATCATGATGCAAAAAGTATTCCTAAAAATGCTTTCAACCCAAAAGATGTTTCAAAAAGATTAAAGTATATTCTTTTTAGTAGTTGTTATGGAAAATGTGCTCAGGAAGTTTATGAATTTAGTGATGGTGTTAAAAAATATGGATGGAAATCAAAGACATATAGTAGTGAATTAATTTCATATTTAATGTCTAAAAATTTTAATAACCATTTCTTTGAAGCAGTGGGAAATCCTAAGAGTAAATGTACAGACCTTTTAAAAGAGTTTCTTTAAGATGAAAGAATATAAATATTAAGGATAATTATTTTATTTTGCTGTGCGTTTGGTATAGTCTATTTTATTTAACTACTTGTAATTACAGTTATGATTTCTAACAAATTAAAATTAATGCATAGAACAATTAATTATCTACTAATATTATTAGACAATTCATAAAATTTGTCGCATATAGGAACATTCTTGGGAGTGTGAAATTTAAAGTAATTTCAATTAGATAATTAAGGTTAAAACTTAAGAGTATATGTCTGTGTTAAGAAATGAAGATCAAAAAAAGTGGGTTAATGCATTTGTTGTATTAGTTGGAGTTTTTGTTGGATTTTTATCTATTCGTCTTATTGAACAATTAAGCGATTGGTTTGAGCTAGAAGCAAAGGTTTCAAATTTTTTATATCTATCTCAGGGAGTAGGGGTAATTATAGGTTTATTGACATATATTATAATTATAAAAAATAAAAAATATTATCTTCATTTAAAAGAAGTTTACGATGAACTAGTAAAGGTTATTTGGCCTAATAAAGATACTATGTTAAAGGTTACGGTTGGTATTGTTATAGGAGTTTCTCTTATAAGTGGGCTATTTGTATTTGTAGATTATGTGTTTAGAAAATTATTAGATTTGGTTTATTAGTATGAGTATAGAAACTAGTGAGGAAAAGAGCGAAATTATGGAACAACTAGAAGCAGATAATTCTCAAAAAAATAGTGTTCAAACAGAAGTTATTAACAAAGAGGAAAAGGTAGAAGAGGGTTCTTCAGAGGAAAAAAGTACAAAATCTAGTAATGAGGAAAATAATACAAGTTTAAGGTGGTTCATTGTTAAAACTACTACAGGTCAAGAAGGTAAAGTTAGTAAAGCTCTTAAAGATAGAATTGTTAATTTAGGTAAATCTAAATTTTTTGAAGATATTGTGGTGCCAGAAGAAACAGTTATTACTAATGCTGGCGGAAAAAAACGCAGAATAAAGAAAAAATTCTTTCCAGGTTATATATTAGTTAGAATGGTCTTAAATAATGAAACTTGGCAATTAGTTAAAAGTACAGATAAAATTATTGGTTTTGTAGGTGGAACACCTAATAATCCATTACCTATATCAGACCAAGAGGCATCATCTATGATTAACCAAGATGATGAAAACATTAAAAAGGTAAAAACAGCTGGTATGAAGTTCTATGAAGGAGAGAAAGTTAAAGTTATAGAAGGGCCTTTTTCTTCATTTATTGGAACTATAGAGCAAGTTAGTGATAAGAAAGTAAAAGTCAATGTATCTATTTTTGGTAGACCAACTCCAGTTGAATTAGAATACTCTCAAGTGGAAAAGATATCTTAAGGTAAATTATGTCTAAGGGCAAGAAAGTTACAGGTTTTGTTAAGTTGCAGATTTTAGGAGGAAAGGCAAACCCTTCTCCTCCAATTGGACCGGCATTGAGCCAAAAAGGAGTTAATATTATGGAGTTTTGTAAGGCTTTTAATGCTAAAACACAAAAAACTCCAAATGTTCCATTACCTACAATTATTACAGTTTACACTGATCGTTCTTTTACTTTTATAACAAAAACACCACCAGCATCTTATCTTGTAAAAGATAAGTTAAAGTTAAAAAAAGGCGCTGATAAGCCTGGTCATGAAGTTGCAGGTAAGGTTAGTGAAAAGATTATTAAAGAGATAGTAGAGATTAAAAAATCTGATTTAACAGCTAAAAATGAAGAAGCAGGGATGAGGACTATAGAGGGCTCATGTCGTTCGATGGGATTGAAGTTAGATTATAAATAAAAATTTTACGGGAGACATTTTGATGTCGTTTGTACCGAGGAGTTTTATATGAAAAAAAGGTCAAAAAAATATATCAAAGCAGTAGAAAATATTGACTTTGATAAATTACATAAAATTGACGATGCTATAATGAAGGTGAGAGAGGTAGCTTATGCTAACTTTGATGAATCAATTGATTTAGCAATATCTTTGGGAGTTGATCCTCGTCATGCAGATCAGATGATAAGAGGTGCGATTACTCTTCCTAGTGGTACTGGTAAAAATGTTAAGGTTTGTGTAATTACATCTGGAAATAAGATAAAAGAAGCAGAAGATGCAGGAGCAGATTTTGTAGGAAGTGATGATATTATTCAAAAAATTTCCGGTGGTTGGTTAGAGTTTGATCGTATTATAGCTTCTCCTGATATGATGGGGAAACTTGGAAGATTAGGTAGAATTCTTGGGCCTAGAGGACTTATGCCAAATCCTAAATTGGGAACAGTTACACCTAATGTTACTAGTGCAGTAAAAGAGCAAAAGTCTGGTAAAGTTGAATATAGGACTGAAAAAAATGGAATCGTTCATGTATTTATTGGGAAAAAATCTTTTGAAACAGATAAATTGAGAAAAAATTTTGATGCTGTTATGTCAGCAATTATAAAAGCAAAACCTACAGGTTCTAAAGGAACTTATTTAAAAACATTAACTATAAGTACAACCATGGGACCGGGTATAAAGATTGATACTAATCAAGTTATATCAATAGTAGGTTAATTGTTAGAGGATTAAGAAATGTTAACAAGAGTTAATAAAGAAGAGAGAGTAAAAAATTTGAAAAAAGATATTGAATCTTCAAGGGCGATATTTCTTACAAATGTTATAGGTATTTCTTCTAATGAAGCTAATATTATAAGAAGGGAAATAAATTCTTCAAATGGTAAGCTTGTAGTTGCAAGAAATACAATTTTCTCTCTAGCCTGCAAAGGAACTGTAGCAGAAAAAATGTTGACTGACCTTAAAGGTACCAATGCTATTGCACTGGCTTTTGATGATCCTCCTACTATTGCTAAAGCTTTAAATGATGCATCTAAAAGAAATGAGAATATTGAGTTTAAAGGGGGATTTTTAGGAGAAGAGGAATTATCTGTTCAGCAAATAAAATATTTAGCCTCATTGCCTTCTAGAAATGAAATGATGGCTAAGATGTTTGCAACATTTAATGCTCCCATAGCAGCATTTGCTAGGGTTTTAAATGCAATTAGAGAAAAGAAAGAGGAGCAGAACTCAAAAGAAAGTCCTTTGGTTAAAGAAGATGCTGTTGTTAAAGAACAAGAGGATAAAAAATAATAATTAATTTTCAGAGGAGTTATATATGTCTATTACAAACGAACAATTAGTTGAACACATATCAAAAATGAGTGTTTTAGATATGGCTAATCTTGTAAAGGAATTAGAGGAAAAATTTGGCGTTTCAGCTGCTGCTGTTGCAGTTGCTGCAGGAGCAGGAGCAGCGGCGGAAGCAGAAGAGAAAACAGAGTTTACTATAGTTCTATCAAATGCGGGAGCTAAAAAGATTAATGTTATTAAAGAAGTAAGAGCTATTACAGGTCTTGGTTTAAAAGAGGCTAAAGAATTAGTTGAAAGCGCACCAAAACCAATTAAAGAAGGTATTGAAAAGAAAGAAGCAGAAGAGATGAAGAAAAAGCTCGAGGCTGTTGGTGCAAAAGTAGAGCTTACATAATTTAATGAGTTTATTTAAATAATTTTAAGGAGTAGTTTATGTCTAAACCCTTTCCTATGAACCAATGGTACAGGAAGAATTTTTCAGTATTTAATAATCTTCCAGAACCTCCTTCATTGATGAAACTACAAATAGATTCTTATGAAGAATTTTTACAAAAAGATACCCCTCCTTCTAAAAGAAAAAATATAGGATTGCAGGAAATTTTTAATTCTATTTTTCCAGTTAATAATTTTAATCAAACAATATCTCTTGATTTTGTAAGTTATTCTTTGGGAGAACCTCAGTATACTGTAAAAGAGTGTAAACAAAGAGGACTTTCTTATGAATCACCACTTAAAGTAGTGGTTAGACTTAGCTTTTATGATGTTGATGTGGATGACAAAGGCAAGGAAAAAAGAATAGTTTCTTCAATTAAAGAGCAAGAGGCTTACTTAGGAAATATTCCTATAATGACCCCTACGGGTTCATTTGTTTATAATGGTATTGAAAGAGTTATTGTTTCTCAGCTTCATAGGTCTCCAGGGATTGTTTTTGAACATGATAGTGGTAAAAAGCATTCTAGTGGTAAATTGCTTTATTCTGCTAGGATTATTCCTCATCGTGGTTCTTGGCTTGACTTTGAGTTTGATAATAAAAACATTTTATTTGTACGTATTGATAGAAAAAGAAAGCTTCATGCAACAATCTTTCTTAAAGCTATGGGCTATACTAATAAAGAACTTTTGAATTTATTTTATAACACAGAAGTGATTAATATTGAGAAAAAGGGATCTCGTTTTACAAGAGAATTAGATTTTAATTTGCTTGTGGGTAGAAGAGCTATGTTGAATATTGTTAATCCTAAAAATAAGGAAGTTTTAGTAAAAAAAGGTAAAAAAATTACTACTAACTCTGTAAGGAAGATAATAGATGCTAAGATTAAGGAATTACCTATTGAATTAGAGGAAGTTATAGGAAAGATATCAGTTGACGATGTTTTTGATAAGAAAACTGGAGAAATAATAGTTGCGGCTAATGAAGCTATTTCAGAGACAGTTATTGGAAACTTATTAAGTGCAGGTATTACGAAAATAAAAGTTCTTTATATTGATATGTTCAATTATGGAGATCAAATTAGAAATACACTGCTTTTAGATAAAACTGAAACTAAAGAAGATGCTTTAATTAAAATTCTAGAGAGATTAAGGCCAGGTGAGCCAACTACTGCTGAAGTAGCAGAATCTTTTTTTAATAACTTATTCTTTAATTCTGAAAAATATGACCTTTCTAAAGTTGGTAGGATGAAAATTAATTATAAATTTGGAATGGATACTGCTGTTGATCAAACTGCTCTTACAAGTGAGGACATCATTGCAACTGTGAAATATTTGGTTGATTTAAACAATGGAAAAGGAAAGGTGGATGATATTGATCATTTAGGAAATAGAAGAGTTCGAGCTGTAGGGGAGTTGCTTCAAAATCAATTTAGAGTGGGATTAGTTAGAATGGAGAGATCTATTAAGGAGAGAATGGCTATTCAAGAAGTGGAAACCATGATGCCCTATGATCTTATTAATCAAAAGCCAATAGCAGCAGTTATAAAGGAATTTTTTGGTTCTTCACAATTATCTCAATTTATGGATCAAACAAATCCTCTTTCTGAAATTACTCATAAGCGTCGTTTGTCTGCCCTTGGACCAGGTGGTTTAACTAGGGAAAGAGCTGGTTTTGAAGTGCGTGATGTTCATAGTACTCATTACGGAAGAATGTGTCCCGTTGAAACTCCAGAGGGGCCAAATATTGGTTTAATTACTTCACTTGCAACATATGCTCGTATTTCTGAGTATGGATTTATTGAAACTCCTTATAGTGTAATTGATAATAAAAGGTTAATAGGGGAGAGTCGATATTTTTCTGCCTTTGAAGAAGAAGGAAAAATTGTTGCCCAGTTAGATAGTAAACATTTGAAAGAGAATAAAATAGAGGGGAATCATATCCCTTCTCGAGTTTCAGGAGAATTTTCTTTGGTTAGCTGTGAAGATGTAGATTTGATGGATGTTTCTCCAAATCAAATGATTTCTATAGCTACATCATTAATTCCATTTTTAGAACATGATGATGCCAATCGAGCATTGATGGGTTCAAATATGATGAGACAAGCTGTTCCTATTATAAAAAAATCAGCACCAGTCGTAGGGACAGGAATGGAAAATATTATAGCACGTGATTCTGGAGCAATTCTAACAGCAAAGGCTGATGGAAGAGTTATATTTGTCGATTCAAATAGAATTGTAATCCAAAGAGATAAGGTTTCAGAAAATGAATCAGGTGTAGATATCTATAAGTTAATTAAATATCAAAGAACTAATAATAATACTTGTAATAATCAACATGTTTGTGTGAAAGAAGGTGATATTGTTAAAAAGGGTACAACTATTGCTGATGGCCCAGCAACTCATCTGGGAGATTTAGCGCTAGGACATGACGCTTTAGTGGCTTTTATGCCTTGGGGGGGCTATAATTATGAAGATTCCATTTTAATTAGTGAAAGATTATTAGTAAAAGATACTTTTTCTTCAATACATATAGAAAGCTTTGAAGTTGAGGCTCGTGATACTAAATTGGGAAAAGAAGAGATCACTAGAGATTTACCGAATGTATCAGAGGAATCTTTGAAGGATTTAGATGAAGCAGGTATTATTAGGGTTGGTGCAATTATTAAACCTGGAAATATCTTGGTTGGTAAAGTTACTCCTAAAGGGGAGACACAACTTTCACCAGAGGAAAAGCTTTTAAAAGCAATATTTGGCGATAAGGCAGGAGACTTTAAAGATACATCTCTAAGAGTTCCTTCTGCTGTTAGAGGCACTGTTATAGATGCCCATGTTTATTCTAGAGAAGGTGTTGAGCGTGATTCTCGTAGTAGAGAAATAATAAAAGAAAAAACAGCTTCTATTAGAGCTGATGAGGCAATAGAAATTAAAGCTATTCAGTCTTCAGCAATTAAACATATAGCTAAAATATTAAAAGGTGCAAAAGTAACAGATACCGTTTTTTCTGAAGACGGTTCAACTCAATTATCTCCGAAAGGAACAGAAGTTACACTACAATTTCTTCAAAATATTCCATTTAAATTAATTGGTTATTTACCCCTTCAACCCAATTTAGAGGAAAAAGTTGGAGAATATTATGCAGATGTAAAAAATAGAATAAATAGTGTTAGATTAAAAGCTAATGATCAAGTGGCTCTTTTAAATAGAGGAGATGAGCTTCCACCAGGAGTAATTAGGAAAGTTATCGTGTATGTAGCAATAAAGAGAAAGTTACAACCGGGTGATAAAATGGCTGGACGTCATGGAAATAAGGGGGTTATTTCAAATGTTCTGCCACAAGAGGATATGCCTTATTTAGCAGATGGAACACCTGTTGATATTGTTTTAAATCCATTAGGAGTTCCATCTCGTATGAATATTGGGCAATTACTTGAATTACATCTTGGCTGGGCCGCAAGGGGTCTAGGTGATAAAATTAAACTTTTATTAGAGGAGAAATCAGAGATTTATAAATTAAAGGATTTTATTTATTCTATTTATAAGACAGATGAAGTAAAAGAATTTTTAAAAAAAGCATCTGATAAAAAAGTAAAAGAAATAGCTGAGCAGTTATCATCGGGAATTCGTTTTTCTACTAGAGGATTTGATGGAGCAAAAGAGGAAGACATTAAAGAAATGTTATCTTTAGCAGATCTTGATATTTCTGCTAGAACTACATTATTTGATGGTAGAACAGGAGATGCTTTTGCAGAAGATGTTTCAGTGGGAATGATGTATATGTTAAAGCTTCATCATTTAGTTGATGAAAAAATTCATGCTAGATCTACTGGCCCATATTCTCTTGTTACTCAACAACCTCTTGGTGGTAAAGCACAATTTGGAGGTCAAAGATTGGGAGAAATGGAAGTGTGGGCACTTGAAGCATATGGAACAGCATATACGTTACAAGAATTTTTAACTGTAAAATCGGATGATGTAATTGGTAGAACAAGAATGTATGAGTCTATTGTAAAAGGTGACAGAGTTCTAGAGCCAGGGCTGCCAGAATCTTTTAATGTTCTTGTTCGAGAATTACAAGCTCTTTGTCTTGATGTAAGGCTTGAAGAGAGTAGTGAAGATATTTATTAGAGGTATTTTATATGAAAGACTTATTAAACTTTTTTGATAAACCAAGAGATCCTTTAAGTATAAAGTCAGTCTCTATTAGGATGGCTTCTTCAGATGTTATAAGAGAATGGTCTTATGGAGAAGTAAAAAAGCCTGAGACGATTAACTATCGTACTTTTAAGCCAGAAAGAGATGGATTATTTTGTGCTAAAATCTTTGGTCCTATAAAGGATTACGAATGTATTTGTGGAAAATATAAAAGGATGAAACACCGAGGGGTTGTTTGTGAAAAATGTGGGGTAGAAGTTACCTTATCTAAAGTTCGTAGAGAACGTTGTGCTCATATTGAACTGGCAGCACCTGTAGCACATATTTGGTTTTTAAGATCTTTACCTTCTAGATTAGGAGGACTTTTAAATTTAACATTAAAAGAATTGGAGAAAGTTCTTTATTATGAGTCTTACATTGTAACTGAGTCAGATACAGATGATAAAGAAAAGGGTTTGAAAGTTGGTCAAATACTTAGCGAGCAACAATATGAAGAATTAAAAGATCAAGGCGTAAAGTTTGAAGCAGGTATTGGAGGAGAAGTTGTTAAATATATGCTAAAACAAATAGATCTTGATTTAGAAAATAAATTATTAAGAGAAGAATTAAAATCTGTTACTACTGAGACAAATAGATTAAAAATTATAAAGCGTTTAAAAATTTTTGAGTCTATATTAAAATCAGATAATAAGCCTTCTTGGTTTATGATGGATGTTATTCCTGTATTACCTCCAGACCTTAGACCACTTGTTCCTCTAGAAGCAGGGAGATTTGCAACTTCAGATTTAAATGATCTTTATAGAAGAGTTATAAATAGAAATAACCGTTTAAAAAGATTAAAAGAACTACATGCACCAGAGATAATTATAAGGAATGAAAAAAGGATGTTACAGGAAGCGGTAGATTCTTTACTTGATAATGGAAGAAGAGGAAAAGTCTTTACAGGAACTAATAAAAGACCTCTTAGATCTCTTTCAGATATTTTAAAGGGTAAACAAGGTCGTTTTAGACAAAACTTATTAGGTAAACGAGTTGATTATTCTGGGCGTTCGGTTATTGTTGTGGGCCCTAATTTGCATTTATATCAATGTGGTTTGCCTAAGATTATGGCATTAGAGTTATTTAAGCCATTTATATTTAATAAATTAATTGAAAAAGGGCACTGTACTACAATTCGTGTAGCTAAGAAAATGGTTGATAAACAACAAGCGGAAGTTTGGAGTATTTTGGAGGAAGTGGTAAAAGAGCATCCTGTATTATTAAATAGAGCTCCTACTTTACATAGACTAGGTATTCAAGCCTTTGAACCAGTTTTAATTGAAGGTAAAGCTATTCAACTTCATCCTCTAGTATGTACAGCGTTTAATGCTGATTTTGATGGTGATTTGATGGCAGTTCATGTGCCTCTTTCTCTTGAAGCACAGATTGAATGTAGGGTTTTGGCAATGTCTACAAATAATATTTTGTCTCCTAAAGATGGGATGCCCATTATTGTACCTACTCAAGACATTGTTCTTGGTTTGTATTACATGAGTAGAGTAAGGCCATTTGCTAGGGGTTATGGAAAAGTATTTGCTTCCAAAGAGGAAGCACAATTTGCTTATCATTCAGGACATTTGCACTTACAGTCTCCAGTTAAAATAAGAATTAATGGCAAAATGATTGATACTACGGTTGGAAGAACATTTGTATATGATATTATTCCTAAATGTCTTGGTTTTTCTGATGTAAATAAAGTTCTTACTAAAAAAGTTCTTAGTAATTTAATTGATAAGTCATACAGAGTAGGTACTGAAAAAGAAACAGTTCTTCTTGCTGATGCTTTAATGAGGCTTGGATACCAAAATGCTACAAAAGCAGGAATATCAATTAATTTAAATGATATGATTATTCCTAAAGAGAAGATTGAAATACTAGAAAGTGCTTATAAAGAAGTTGATAAGGTTACAGAAGAGTATAATGAGGGTTCTATTACAAACGGTGAACGTTATAACAAAATTGTAGATATCTGGTCTCAAACTAATGAGTATTTAACAAAAGTTATGCTTGAGAAGATTTCAATTGATACATTTATTGGTGGTAAGGAACAAGAGAAAGCACCTTCTTTTAATTCTATATTTATGATGGCGGATTCAGGAGCTAGAGGTTCTACTGCTCAAATGAGACAGTTGGCAGGTATGAGAGGATTGATTGCTAAACCTTCGGGAGAAATTATTGAAACTCCAATTACATCTAATTTTAGAGAGGGATTATCTGTATTACAATACTTTGCATCTACTCATGGAGCTAGAAAAGGATTAGCGGATACAGCTTTAAAAACAGCTAATTCTGGTTACCTTACTCGTCGATTAGTCGATGTTGCACAAGATGGTATTATTAGGGGAAAGGATTGTGGTGTTAGTGATGGGATAATTTTAACATCAAGAATTGAAGCAGGGGAAGTAGTAGAGGATATTACAGCTAGAGTTATGGGGAGAGTAGTTGCTTCTCCAGTTGTTAATACTCAGGGAGAAGAGATTTTTCCTAGAAATCACATGTTAGTTGAAAAAGATATTCCATTGCTTAAAGAGCATAAGATTGATCAAATAAAGGTTCGCTCTGTTTTAACTTGTGAAGAAAGTTATGGATTTTGTTCTATGTGTTTTGGTCGAGATTTAGCTCGTGGAGATTTAGTTAGTGTTGGTGAGGCGGTAGGAGTTATTGCAGCTCAGTCCATAGGAGAACCAGGAACTCAATTAACTATGAGAACGTTTCATGTAGGAGGTACAGCAACTGCTGGCTCACAAGTTAGTAAAACGGAAGTGATAACATCAGGGATAGTTTCATACGAAAACTTAAAAGTAGAGCAGACAATTGATGGTCATTTAATTATTATGAATAAATCAGGAGAAATTTCAATTAAGGATGATAGGGGTAATGTAAAAGAAACTTATCATGGTGTTTATGGTGCTAGAATATTTTTCAAAGATGGAGATAGGGTTAATATTGGTGATAAATTAATTGAATGGGATCCATTTTCTATTCCTATGCTTACAGAAGTAAATGGTATTGTTAAATATGAAGATATCATTGTTAATCAAACTGTTACTGAGCAGTTAGATGCAGTTACAGGTTTAACTACAAAAATTATTATTGAGCCAAAGACAACAACGCTTAGACCAAGGATTTCTATTTTAGATGAAAGTGGTAATGTTATGACAGTTCCTGGAACTAGTAGGAAAGCTACCTATCCATTACAAATAGGTGCTAATATTACTGTTAATGATGGGGAACAGGTTAGTGTAGGAACTTCTCTATCTAAAATGGCCAGAGAAACTACTAAAACAAAAGATATTACAGGAGGGTTACCTAGAGTTGCAGAGTTATTTGAGGCTAGAAAACCTAGCAATGCTACTCAAATTGCCGACATTGCAGGTACAATTGAATTTGGTTCGGAGGTACGAGGAAACAGAAAAGTGATTATAAGGCCAAGTGATGAAAGTCTTGAGCCCATTACATATACAATACCTAAGAGTCGTTATGTGATCGTAAATGATGGGGATTATGTCAGACCTGGAGATCCTATTATGGATGGTCCTATTAATCCACATGATCTTCTTAGAGTTTTAGGGTTAAAGGAGTTGGCAAGATATATTGTTAGTGAGGTTCAGGATGTTTATAGACTCCAAGGTGTTAAAATTGATGATAAACATATTGAAGTTATTGTTAGCCAGATGTTAAAAAGTGTAGAAGTTACCGAACCGGGAGATTCCTTATTAGTTGTAGGAGATGTTATATTAAAAGGTACAATGAAAGAGATGAATAAAAAGTTAAAAGTAGATAGTATGGCTACTATAAAAGGAAATTCTATTTTACTGGGTATAACAAAGGCATCATTGTCTACCTATTCATTTATTTCAGCAGCATCATTTCAAGAGACAACTAAGGTCTTAACAAAAGCAGCTCTTGAAGGAGGTCGGGATAATCTTTTAGGATTAAAAGAAAATGTTATTATGGGTCGTTTAATTCCTGCAGGCTCTGGAATTGAGTCATATCGTGATTATGATGCTGTAATTACAGAGAAAGCATATAATAAAGAGGAAGTTAGTGAGCATATTGGACTAACACTTTAAAGTTGTGATATTTAATTAGCCGTGTTAAGTCATCATATAGCTTTTAGAAAATGGGAGTATGAAAATTGCCAACTATTAATCAATTGATTCGAAAGGGAAGAGTAGACAAGGTTTCAAAAACAAAGTCTCCTGCTTTAAAGGCATGTCCGCAAAAAAAAGGTGTATGTACTAGGGTGTATACAACTACTCCAAAGAAACCTAACTCAGCTATGAGAAAAGTTTGTAGAGTTAAGTTAACAAATGGTTTTGAAGTTACATCTTATATTGGAGGAGAAGGACATAACCTTCAGGAGCATTCAATTGTATTAATTAGAGGTGGGAGAGTTAAAGATTTACCAGGTGTTCGCTACCATACTGTTAGGGGAGCTCTTGATACTTCTGGTGTTGAAAAAAGAGGACAACGTAGATCAAAATATGGTTGTAAAAAGCCAAAATCTAAAAAATAGGAATAAAATTATGAGCAGAAAACGTAGTGCAATTCATAGGGAAGTTTTACCAGATCCAGTGTTTCAAGATGTTGTAGTAACTAAATTTGTAAATTCTCTTACAAAAGGTGGTAAAAAGTTAACAGCTGAAAAAATGTTTTATGGCGCTTGTGATATCATAGAAGAAAAAACTAAAGAGGAACCTTTAGGAGTTTTTAAAAAAGCTCTTTCTAATGTTAGACCTGTTGTTGAGGTAAAGTCTAGAAGAATTGGAGGTGCAACTTATCAAATACCGGTAGAAGTTCCACCTATTAGAAAGCAATCTTTAGCTATAAGGTGGCTGAGAGATTATGCTCGTTCTAGAGTTGGGAAGTCTATGATGAGTAAACTGGCTGATGAAATTATCGATGCTTCTAACAATAGAGGTGGTGCTGTAAAAAAACGAGAAGATGTTTATAAAATGGCAGAAGCTAATAAAGCTTTTGCTCATTTAAAATGGTAATTTTTTCTTTAAATAAAATAATATCGTATTATCATTAAGTAATTAATGAAAGATTCAAGCAAAATTTCCCTTATTAGAAATATTGGCATTATTGCTCATATAGATGCTGGTAAAACTACTACTACGGAGAGAATTTTATTTTACACTGGTAAAAATTATAAAATAGGAGAAGTTCACGATGGTGCTGCAACTATGGATTGGATGAGCCAAGAACAAGAAAGGGGTATAACTATTACATCAGCAGCAACTACTTGTAGTTGGGATAATCATATAGTTAATATCATAGATACTCCTGGGCATGTAGATTTTACTATGGAAGTAGAAAGATCTTTGAGGGTATTGGATGGAGCTATTGGAATATTTGATGCTGTCTCTGGTGTTGAACCTCAATCTGAAACTGTATGGGCACAATCGGATAAGTATAATATTCCAAGAGTAGCGTTTATAAATAAAATGGATCGTTATGGAGCAGATTTTGATAATTGTTTAGAGGAAATAAAAACAAAGCTTGGAAAAAATCCTGTAGCTATACAATATCCAATAGGTAAAGAGGATAAATTTCAAGGAATGGTAGATTTAATAGAAATGGAAGCTATTTATTTTGATGATAATAATTTTGGAACAAATGTAATTAAAAAACAAATCCCTTCTAATCTTGTAGATATCTGTAATGAACTTAGAGAAAAATTACTAGAGTCATTGGCAGATTATGATGATAAGCTAGCTGAAAAGTTTTTAAATGAAGAAGCTATTGAGAAATGTGAAATTTTATCATCAATTCGTCAATCTGTTATTGCGGATAATCTAGTTCCGGTTTGTTGTGGTTCATCTTTTAAAAATAAAGGGGTACAACCTCTTCTTGATGCAGTTGTTGCATTTTTGCCCTCGCCTTTGGATAGAGGAAAGATATGGGGATATAACTATAAAGACAATTTAAAAGAAGAATATAGAGATCCTAGTCTTAAAGAACCTTTTAGTGGACTAGTTTTTAAAATTATGACAGATCCGTTTGTGGGAACATTGACTTATTTAAGAGTTTATTCTGGTGAGATAAAAGTTGGACAACCTGTTTTTAATCCTCTGAAAAAGAAGAAAGAAAAAATTTCAAAAATTTTACTTATGCATGCTGATAAGAGAACCGAACAAAAAATAGCTAAAGTAGGAGATATTATAGCCTTAGCGGGAATTAAGTTTACAACTACTGGTGAGACTCTTTGTTCTGAATATAAACCAATAATATATGATTTAATGGAATTTCCAGAATCAGTTATTTCAATTGCTATTGAAGCAAATACTACAATAGATGAAAAAAAATTATATGAATCACTTGATAGTTTAAGAGTTGAAGATCCCTCTTTTAGCTACAAAAACAACTCGGAGACAGGACAACTTTTAATTTATGGTATGGGAGAACTGCATTTGGAAATTATAGTTGAACGTTTAAAAAGGGATTTTAAAGTAGGAATAAAAGTAGGAAAACCACAGGTATCCTATAGAGAAAGCATTAGCTCTTCTTTTGAAAGAGAGGCCACATTTAAAAAGGAGCAAATGGGAAAGATACAATTTGGTCATTGTCTTTTAAAAGTTTCTCCCTCTTCTTGTCAGGAGGGAGTTAATTTTGTTAAGGGTGATAAATTAAATGATGATATTCCAAAGAGCTTTATTGAAACCATTAAAAAAAGTATTAAAGACGCATCCGTAGCAGGTGTTTTGGCAGGATATCCCTTTATAAATGTTGAAGTTAAATTGCTTAGAGCAAACTATAATCAAGATGAATCATCAGAAGTAGCATATGTTATCGCTGCATCTAGGGCATTTTCTGACGCATGTAGAAATGCAAAGCCTATACTACTTGAACCTATTATGTATCTAGAAGTAGTTACTCCAAATGAATATACTGGAGATGTGATTTCTGATATTAATTCAAAGAGGGGTAAAATTATTGATTTGGGAGCTAAGCAGAATAAAGAAATTTTATCTGCAGAGGTTCCATTATCAGAGATGTTTGGATACAGCACTGATTTGAGGTCAAAGTCACAAGGTAGAGCCTCATTTTTTATGTATTTTAAGGAATATCGAGAAATTCCTGTTATATTGGCAAAAGAAATACTTGAAAAAAAGAATATATATATTTAAATTCGTTATTATTAAAAATAAAATATTATTCGAATTAATATAGGAGTTTTATATGGCAAAAGAAAAATTTGATAGAAGTAAGCCCCACGTTAACATAGGAACTATTGGTCATGTTGATCACGGTAAGACAACGTTAACTGCTGCTATTACTATGACTATGGCAGAATTACATGGAGGAGAGGTTAGAAATTATGAAGAGATAGATTCTGCCCCTGAGGAAAAGGAAAGAGGTATTACAATTAACTCTGCTCATGTTGAGTATGAAACAGACAAGCGTCATTATGCTCATGTTGATTGTCCAGGCCATGCAGATTATGTAAAGAATATGATTACAGGAGCTGCTCAAATGGATGGGGCAATTTTAGTTGTTAACGCTTCTGATGGTCCAATGCCTCAAACAAGGGAACATATATTACTTGCTCGTCAGGTTGGTGTTCCTGCTATTGTTGTATTTTTGAATAAAGTTGATCAAGTAGATGATGAGGAACTTTTAGAGTTAGTTGAAATGGAAGTTCGTGAACTTCTTTCTAGTTATGATTTTCCAGGAGATGATATTCCAATTATTAAGGGATCTGCACTTGCAGCAGTAGAGAAAAAGAATCCGGAAATAGGATTAGAAAGAATTAAAGAGCTTATGAGTAAAGTTGACGAGTATATTCCTGAACCGCAAAGGGATGTGGATAAGCAGTTTTTAATGCCTATTGAAGATGTTTTTTCTATTTCAGGTAGAGGAACAGTTGTAACTGGGAGGATTGAAAGAGGAGTTGTAAATGTAAATGATGAAGTAGAAATAGTTGGTATTCGAGATACAGGAAAAACAACAATTACAGGTGTTGAAATGTTTAGGAAGCTCCTTGATAAAGGTATGGCGGGAGATAATGTTGGTTTACTACTTAGAGGTACAAAAAGAGAAGAAGTTGAAAGAGGACAAGTTATTTGTGTTCCTGGCTCAGTAAAGCCACATAAAAAATTTAAATGTGAAGTTTATATACTTTCAAAAGAAGAAGGTGGAAGGCACACTCCTATTTTTAAAGGTTATAGACCTCAGTTTTATTTTAGGACAACTGATGTTACTGGAAATATTCAGTTGGTAGATGGAGTGGAAATGGTTATGCCAGGAGATAATACTTCATTTTCAGTTGAGCTAATTACTCCAATCGCTATGGAAAAGGGTTTAAAATTTGCTATTCGTGAGGGAGGAAGGACTATAGGGGCTGGAACTGTATCTGAAATTGTAGAGTGATTTATCACTTAAGGTTTTATTTATATTTAAAAATGCCCATGAATAAGTTATGGGCGTTTTTGTAGTAAAAAAGGAAAAAAATCATCCTTAAAAGTAGCATATTTATAAGACTATTAGTGACTTAGTATTTATTAAGTTAAGTTATAACTTTTGTACTTTATTTATAATTGCTGTCTAATGGGAGATGTAAGAATTCATTTTTTAATTATCTTGTACTTATATTAGAGAAGACCTTTAAAAACAAGTATTTATGTAATAAAAGCAGTACTAATTTGTATTTTAGATTATTAGTGTATAAAGTAAGTTTTATTTTTATTTTAAAATTATTTTATTTTTATCTTCCTCTTGACAGAAAGCCCCATAAGGCATTAAATTATCAAGCCTTTTGGTGTTAATTTATGAAAGAAGCTAGACTTAGAATTAAATTAAAAGCTTATGATTATGGTTTACTAGATAATTCAGTAAGGGAAATAGTTCAAACAGCAAAGGAGACGGGAGCTAGGGTTGCAGGGCCAATTCCACTACCTACTGAAATTAATAAGTTTACAGTTTTGAGATCTCCTCACAAGGATAAAAAGTCTCGAGAACAATTTGAGATGAGAACACATAAAAGGTTAGTCGACATCGTCGACCCAACTCAACAAACCGTTGATAGCCTAATGAAGCTAGACCTATCTTCAGGTGTTGATGTTGAAATAAAGTATTAAAAGAAACATGATTGTTTCATAAAGTTTATTTAAGGGTTATACATTTTATTTTAAAATGTTTTAGTTTTTGGAAAGAAATATTATGTCAGAGAAGAATGATCACCAAGTGCTTACTGAATTTGAAGATAAAAATATTAAAGACAAAAAATCTGAAAGCAAAAGGGGCAAAGGCTTCATGAAGAATGAAGAATTTGTTTCGTTACCTTTTTTTTACGGGTTAAAAGCAGGGATGACTAGTGTTTTTACTAGTGATGGAAATCACATTCCTGTTACTGTAATTAAACTTATTGAAAATTATATTACTCAGGTAAAGCGGGATGATAAAGAAGGTTATAAATCCTACCAAATAGGGTTTTATCAAAAGAGAGAGAAACTTATCAATAAACCAATAAAAGGACATCTGAAAAAAGCAAATGTAAAACCTTTTTTAGCTAGATTTAGAGAAGTTGTTTTTGCAGATGTAGAATTATCTAATTTAGGGAAAAAATTGTCTTATGAAGAATTTAAATCAGGAACAGTTATAGATGTAACATCTGTTTCAAAAGGTAAAGGATTTCAAGGTGTAATAAAGAAATATAATTTTTCTGGGGGACCTGCTTCTCATGGTTCTCATTTTCATCGTATACCAGGTTCTATTGGTAATAGAGCTACTCCAGGTAAAGTATTTAAAAATAAAAAAATGCCTGGTCAAATGGGCAATAAATTAGTAACAGTTCAAAATCTTCAAATTATTAATATGAATAAAGAAAAGTCTTATTTATTAGTTAAAGGTTCTATACCTGGAGCTAAAAATAGTTTTGTTCGTATAAAAAAAGCCATTAAGGAATAAAAAGTGTCAGAAAAAATACAGTTATTAGATTCAAAATTTAAAAAAACTGGTGAAATTAAATTGCCAGCGATACTTGATTCAAAAAAGATAAGTAAAGCAGCTATTCACCAAGTTGTTAAATCAATACTTGCAAATAGTAGACAAGGAAATGCATCTACAAAGACACGGGCAAATGTTAGGGGTGGTGGAGCAAAGCCTTTTAAACAAAAAGGTACTGGTAGAGCTCGTCAGGGATCAATTAGGTCACCATTGTTAGTGGGAGGAGGTGTTGCATTTGGTCCGCAACCTAGAAGTTTTAAACAAAAAGTTAATAAAAAAATGAATAAAAAAGCTATTCAATCTATTGTCTCTGATAAATTTCATAATAATAAATTAATAGTGGTTGATAAATTGGAATCTACAGGAAAAACAAAAGATATGTTTAAACTTCTTAGCTCCAAGAAATTATTACCTGCTTTAGTTGTAACTAATGATAATAATGAAAATGTATTAAGATCTGTTAGAAATATAAAATTTGCAGATGCATTAAAAGTTTCAGAGTTTTCTGTATACGACACTGTAAAATATGAAAATTTAATTATTGAAAAACTTGCTTTGGAAAGCATTTTAAATAAGGTTATTTTAAAATGAACTTAGATAATATTATTATAAAGCCCATGATTACAGAAAAATCGTCCTTTTTAAAGGATTATAATATGTTTGGTTTTCATGTGAATTTAAAGGCTAATAAATATCAAATAAAATCTGTAGTAGAAAAGCTTTATGATGTAAAAGTTCTAAAAGTAAGAACGAGCATTGCTCCAGGAAAGTTAAAAAGAGCTGGTAGGAATATTAGTAAAAAATCAAGTATAAAAAAAGCTTATGTTCAGCTTGAGAAAGGACAGAAGATAGAATTTTTTAAGGGAGTATAGGCAATGTCAGTAAAAAGTTTTAAACCAGTTACACCTTCACTTAGAAAAATGCAGGTGTTAGTTAGAGATGAGTTATCTAAGGGGAAGTCCTTTAAGAGGAAGGTTCGAAGGGCTTTGTTAACGCCAATGAATTCTACTGCTGGGAGAAATAATGTTGGTAGAATAACCTCTAGACATAGAGGAGGAGGAGCCAAAAGAAAATATAGGATTGTCGATTTTAAAAGAAATAAAGAAAATATTCCAGCAATAGTGCAAGCTATTTGTTACGATCCTAATCGTAATTGTAATATTGCTTTGATTGTTTATGTTGATGGGTTAAAAAACTTTATTATTGCTCCTAATGGATTAAAAGTGGGAGATAAAGTTATTTATTCAGCAGATGCGGATATTAAAGCTGGAAATTCAAAGAAACTAAAAGATATTCCTTTGGGTACATTAGTTCATAATGTTGAAACCCATAAAGGATTAGGGGGACAACTTGCTAGAGCAGCTGGTAGCTATGTTCAAATCATGGCAAAAGAAGATAATTATGCTCTTTTGAGAATGCCTTCTGGAGAATTGAGAAAAATTCATGATGAATGTAAAGCGACTATTGGGCAAGTTGGTAATATTGAATATGAAAAAAATATTTATGGTAAAGCAGGTGCTATTAGAAGAAGAGGATTTCGTCCTAAAGTAAGAGGGGTTGCTATGAACCCTGTTGACCATCCACATGGTGGAGGAGAGGGTAGGACTTCAGGAGGACGTCACCCAGTTACACCTTGGGGAACTTCTACTAAGGGGTTTAAAACTAGAAAAAATAAATATACTGATAAATTTATAGTGAGTAGGAAATCTAAAAAGAGGAAATAATTTATGGCACGTTCATTAAAGAAAGGACCATTTGTAGATGAATATCTTTTAAAAAAGGTCATGGGAATTGAAGGTGATCAAGGAAAATCAGGGAAAATTATAAAAACTTGGTCTCGTAGATCTACTATTATACCAGAGTTTGTAGGAATTACTTTTGCTGTTCATAACGGTAAAAAGTTTATTCCCGTTTATGTGACAGATAATATGATAGGCCATAAATTAGGAGAGTTTTCTATGACAAGAATATTTAATGGACATTCCTCTTCTGAGAAAAAAGCTGCGGAAAGTACTAGTAAAAAGTAGAGAATTTAATGTCAATTGTAATAAAACATTCAAATATTAATATTGCTCCAAGGAAAGTTAGGCAAGTTTGTGATTTAATCCGTAATAAAAAAGTAGAGCAAGCACTTAAAATTTTGAGATTTTGCGAAAAAAAGAGAATTTCTATCGTTCTTACTAAATTAATCAATAGTGGTTTAGCCAGAGCTAGTGATTCTGGTGAATATGTCATAGAAAATTTAATTATTAAAACTATTTATGCAAATGATGGTCGTACTCTTAAAAGAATTCGTCCTGTTTCTAAAGGTAGGGCACATAGAATTAGAAAGAGGTCTGGCCATATATTTGTGGAGATGAAGGAAGCTTAATTTATGGGACAAAAAGTACATCCTTATGGTTTTCGTTTAGGATATATTAAAGGTTGGAACTCTGATTGGTATGCAAAGAATTCTTATGCAGATTTATTACATGAAGACTTACAAATTAGAGCATATATAAATAGGCATATGAAAAATGCGTCTATTTCTAATGTTCAAATTACTAGAACTACTAATCAGGTAAGTGTAAATGTTTTTACTGCTAAGCCTGGGGTTGCTATTGGAAAAAAAGGGGCAGGTATTGATAAAATAAGGCTTGATTTAAAGAAAATTATCAAAGGTGATTTAACATTTAATATTTCTGAAGAGAAAAGACCTGATGCGGATGCAGCACTGATAGCCCAAAATATTGCTTTTCAATTAGAAAAAAGAGTTGCTTTTAGAAGAGCAATGAAAAAAGTTATTCAATCTGCTTTTAGAGCAGGGGTTAAAGGAATTAGGGTTCGTACTTCTGGAAGGCTTGGGGGTGCGGAAATAGCAAGGACGGAGGGCTATTCTGAGAGAAAAGTTCCGCTTCATACTATAAGAGCGGATATTGATTATAATACAGCTGAAGCACATACTACTTATGGAGTAATAGGTGTTAAAGTTTGGATTTATAAAGGTGAGATTTTTAAATAAAAGGAAGAATATATGTTGAGCCCTAAA
Source organism: Bacteriovoracaceae bacterium (assembly GCA_965243505.1). Taxonomy (GTDB): domain Bacteria; phylum Bdellovibrionota; class Bacteriovoracia; order Bacteriovoracales; family Bacteriovoracaceae; genus CBDEVA01. The sequence goes on from CBDEVA010000008.1 coordinate 223,995, forward strand.
AAAGTAAAATGGAGGAAACAACAAAAAGGTCGCATGAAAGGTCGTGCACTAAGGGGCAATAAAATAACTTATGGAGAATTTGGAATAAAAGCACTTAGTTGTGGATATGTTAGTAATCGTCAGATTGAAGCAGCTAGAATCGCCATGACTAGAAAAATTAAAAGAGGTGGTAGAGTCTGGGTTAAAATTTTTCCAGACAAAGTTTTAACAAAAAAACCAGCAGAGGTTCGTATGGGTAAGGGTAAAGGATCTCCTGAGTCATGGGTTGCTGTTGTTAAGCCAGGAAGAATTTTATTTGAAATGGAACATCTGGATAAAGAACTAGTTAAAAGTGCTTTGAAGGTAGCTTGTTATAAATTATCTGTAAGAACTAAAGTGGTTGAAAAAGGTAAGGAAGATTGTTAATTATGGCAAAGTATTTAGATATTGATGTGAAAGAGGCTTCTAAATGGAATGAAAAAACCATAGAGGGTAAGATTCTTAATTTAAGAAAACAGCTTTCTACTTTAAAATTGGAAAAGTCTGTTTCAGGAATAAAAACTCCTCATATTTTAAAAAATATTAGAAGAGATATTGCTAGATTGATTACATTAAAGAATAGAAATGGGAAGGGTAAATGAGTATAGAAAATAAAATTAAATTTCGTCGTAAGTTGGAGGGTGTTGTTATAAAGGATTCAAATGATAAAACTATTGTCGTAAATGTTTTTAGAAAAATGAAGCATAGAACATATAAAAGATTTATTACTAGGACAAAAAAATACCATGTCCATGATAGGGATAATGAAGCTAAAGTGGGAGATAAAGTTACGATAATTGAATCAAGGCCATATTCTAAGCTAAAAAGATGGGGATTGGTGTCAATAAACTAGTAAAGGGATAATTATGATACAAATGCAAACAAGGTTAGAAGTGGCAGATAATTCGGGAGCAAAAGAAGTAAAATGTATAAAAGTTTTAGGAGGTTCTCATAAAAAAATTGCCAAAATAGGTGATATTATTGTTGTAGCTGTTCAAGAGGCTCTTCCTGGAGCGACATCAAAGATTAAAAAAGGGGAGGTAAAAAAAGCAGTAGTTGTTAGGACTACTTATCCTATTAGAAGAAATGATAGCTCGTATATAAGATTTGATAAAAATAGTGTTGTTATCTTAAATAATCAAAAAGAACCTATAGGTACGAGAGTTTTTGGGCCAGTTGCAAGGGAGTTAAGGGCAAAGAATTTTACAAAAATATGTTCAATGGCACCTGAGGTATTATAAAAGGAAAATATATGAATAAATTACATATAGGAGATAATATTCAAGTTCTTGTTGGTAGAGATAAGGGCAAGACTGGAAAAATTTTAAAGTTTAATAAATTGAGAACTGGTGTTCTTGTTCAAGGAATTAATATGCTTAAAAAAGCTGTTAAACCTACACAAGAGAATCCAACAGGAGGCTTATTTGATAAGGAAATGTTTCTTAATATAAGTAATGTGGCAATAATTAGCCCTAAGACTAAAAAGCCTACTAGAGTAAAAGTTGAAATAAAAGATAAAAAAAAGATTAGAATTGCTAAAAAATGCGGTTCATCTATTGGTAAAAAGAAAAAATAGTATAGAGGTAATTATATTATGTCGGTTTTTCAAAATAAATATAAAAATGAAATTTGCAAATCTATGATGGAGAAATTTAAATACAAAAATGTAAATATGATTCCAAAATTAGAGAAAATTGTTATAAATTCGGTAAACAAAGATGTAGTCATGAATAATAAATTAGCAAGTTCTATTATGAATGATTTGGGTAATATAACTGGTCAAAAACCAGTACTAGCTAAAGCTAAAAAATCCATAGCAACATTTAAGGTGCGTAAAGGAATGCCTTTAGGAGCATTTGTTACTCTTAGAGGAAAGATGATGTATGAATTTTTATTTAGATTAATTTCTATTTCTCTTCCACGTATTCGTGATTTTAGGGGTGTTTCTATTAAGGGTTTTGATGGTAATGGTAATTATAATATGGGGTTGAGAGAGCAAATTATTTTTCCTGAGATTAACTATGATAAAATCGATAAAGTTTTAGGTATGAATATTACGATAGCAACAACGGCAAAAACCAATAAAGAAGCTCTTAACCTTCTAGAATTATTTGGTATGCCATTTAAAAAGAAGTAGGTAATTTTATGGCAAGAATTGCAAAAATTGTTAATAATCAAAAGAAGAGAAGAATGGCTTTAAAGCAATTGCCATTGCGAAAAGAACTTCGTAAAAAAATTAGAAATATAAATATTCCTGAAGAAGAAAGAATTGAGGCACAAAAAAAATTGCAGAAACTCTCTAGAAATGCTTGTGAATGTAGGGTTGTAAATAGATGTCAATTAACTGGAAGAGCTAGAGGAGTTTATCGTAACTTTCGTTTGTCTCGTTTGGAATTTAGAAGGTTGGCTTTAAGGGGTATGATCCCTGGTGTAACAAAGTCTAGTTGGTGAGGAGTGTAATATTATGATGACAGATCCTATAGCAGATATGCTTACTAGAATTAGGAATTCTTTAGTAGCAGGTAAAGATAAAGTTGAGTGTCCAGCAAGTAAGATCAAGGCAGCTATATGTAGAGTTCTCAAAGATGAAGGCTTTATTCGTTCTTTTAAAATAGTTGTTAAAAAGAAAGGGGATGTAAGAATACTTATATATTTAAAAGAACATGCTATAGTTGGGTTAAAGCGATTTTCTCGTCCTGGATTAAGACAGTATCGTAGTTATAAACAATTACCTAGAGTGCTAAGTGGTTTGGGGGTTTCTATAATTTCTACATCAAAAGGAATTTTATCTTCAAATGAAGCTAAGAAATATAAATTAGGTGGAGAGATTCTCTGTACCGTATGGTAAATAAAGGTGTTCTATGTCACGTATTGGAAAGTATCCCATTGATGTCCCAGAAAAAGTAGATATTAAAATTGAAGATGAAACAATAGTTGTAAAAGGTCCAATTGGAACGATTGAAAGAAAATTTAATAAGTATGTAAAAGTAGAGTTAAAAGATAGAAAAATTGTTGTTGAGCCAAGAGGAAATGATTCTAAAAGTAGGGCCATGTGGGGTACTACTAGATCTATTATTAATAATCTTGTTCAAGGAGTTAGTGTTGGATTTACGAAAAAATTAGAATTCAATGGTGTTGGCTATAAAGCAGCAGTTAAAGGAAATGTATTGAATTTAAATTTAGGGTATTCTCATCCTATAGACTATAAAATTCCCAAAGAAGCTAATATTAAAGTTAATAAAAATGTTATTGAAATAACTAGTTGTGATAAGGAATTGGTAGGATTTATAGCTGCTAAAATTAGAAGCTTTAGAAAACCTGAGCCCTATAAAGGCAAAGGTATGAAGTACATTGATGAGCGTATTATTAGAAAGGCAGGAAAATCTGCAGCTAAAAAATAAGAGGTAATACAGAAATGAGAAAACCAAGAAAGAAAATTAAAGATAAATCTAGAATTGCTAAAATTAGGCGTAAGTTAGCCATTAGGAAAAGAATTTCTGGAACTAATGAAACTCCTAGAATTTGTATCAATAGAACAAATAAACATTTAAATGTTCAATTGATTGATGATAGTAAAGGTGTAACAATTTTATCTGCAAAAACATTTGGTAAGAAAAATGTGGTAACCAGTGCTAAACGTAGTATGGAAGGTGCAAAGCTAGTAGGTAATTATATTGGAGATAATTTAGAGAAGTTGAAAATTTCTTCAGCTGTATTTGATAGAAATGGTTATAAGTATACCGGTATTATTAAAGCATTGATTGAAAGTATTAGGGAAAAAGGTATTAATGTATGAGTATAGTTGATAAGTCAAAAGAAATTGTTGAGGAAGCTGAGGGGGGGAAAATTCCAATAAGTAATTCTGTAAAGGAAGAAGAAAAGAAAAAGCTTTCTCCTAGAAAGAAACAACATAACAAATCTAGGCTAACCCCTACCGTTGATCCTGAATTTGAAGAAAGGGTTGTAGCAGTAAATAGAGTTGCTAAAGTTGTTAAGGGAGGTAGAAGGTTTTCTTTTTCTGCTTTGATGATAGTTGGAGATAAAAAAGGTAAGGTTGGGTTTGGACTTGGAAAAGCAAAGGAGGTTCCTGAAGCAATTCGTAAAGCCACACAGATGGCATATAAACGCATGATTAAAATCCCTATTGACAAAGGAACTATTCCTCATCAGGTTTTAGGAGAATATGATGCAGGTAAGATTTTATTTAAGCCAGCTTCTGAGGGAACTGGTGTTAAAGCTGCAGGTGCTTGTAGAGCAATTATGGAATTAGCAGGAATTAAAAATGTTTTAACAAAATCTTTAAGGGGAAATAACCCTCACAATATTGTAAAATCAACATTGAAAGCTCTTAAGTCATTAAGAACAGCTAACCAAGTAGCTACGGTTAGAGGGAAGAATGTTAAAAATATAAGGATTAAATAAGATGGCTAGTAAAAATATAACAATTAAATTAAAGAAGAGTCCCATTTCTTGTACAGAAAAACAAAAAGCTACAATAATTGGATTGGGATTACGGAAGTTACATAGTCAAAGAACCCTAGAAAATACTCCCGCAGTTAGAGGAATGGTTAAAAAGGTTATAAATATGTTGGATATTTTAGAAGATTAGAAAATAAAAAAAAGAGGTTTTAAAAAATGATTACACTTAATAATTTATCTAGTCCAAAAGGTGCTGTAAGAAAAAATAAACGTATTGGTAGAGGACAAGGTTCTGGTAGAGGTACTCAATCAGGAAAAGGTCATAAAGGACAGAAAGCTCGAAGTGGAGGAGGAGTTCGTACAGGATTTGAAGGAGGTGCGATGCCTTTGTATATGAGACTACCAAAAAAGGGGTTTACAAATTCTTTTGCTAAAAAATATGCTATAGTTTCAACTGGTGCAATTAATAGGGCATATGATTCAGAAAGTGAAAGCGTTACTAGGGAAACACTTATTAGAAAAGGGTTATTAAAGGGTATAAATAAAAGGTTACCTATCAAGGTTTTGCTTAATGGGGAAATTAACAAAAAGTTAACTTTTTTAAATATTGATAAATTTTCTAAGTCTGCTAAAGAGTTAATTTCTAAAGCAGGTGGACATATAAATTAATTAGGCTATCTTTAAATGTCATCTTTACAACAAGGAAAAATTGAAGAATTAAAAAAGAGAATATTTTTTGTCATTCTGCACTTGTTTATATATAGATTAGCTGCCCAAATTCCTGTTCCGGGAGCTGATGCATCGGCCATAGCTTCTTACTTCTCTGAATCAGGAGGAGGTATATTTGATTTAATAAATACTTTTAGTGGAGGAGCATTTAAAAGATTTTCAATACTAGCGCTGGGTATTATGCCTTATATTACAACTTCAATTATTTTTAGTTTATTAGGTGAAGTTGTTCCTTATATTAAGGAATTGCAAGAGGATGTTGATGGTCATAAAAAGGTACAAAAACTAACTCGTTATGCAACTGTTTTATTGTGTTGTATTCAAGGATATGGTTTAGCTGTTGTCTTTGAAGGTTTTAAAAGTCCAACAGGAACTCCCGTTATAACTGATCCGGGTTTATTTTTTCGTTTAATAGCTATGATAACTCTTACTGGTGGAACTATGTTTCTATTGTGGTTAGGAGAGAGAATTACTGAGTATGGTTTAGAAAATGGAATATCCTTAATTATCTTTGCTGGTATTGCGGTTGAATTGCCTGGAGAAATTAGTCAGAAAATTACTTTATTTAGAAGTGGTGAATTATCTGGATTTGATTTCTTTATATTTTTCTTAGTAATTTTACTAGCGTTTTATGTAGTTTCCTTTATTGAGAGCTCTTATCGCAATATTCCTGTTCAATATGCAAAAAGAGTAGTTCATAATAGGGTTTATGGTGGTACTCAATCTCTTCCCATGAGGGTTGATACCGGTGGAGTCATGCCACCTATTTTAGCTTCTTCATTAATTGCAGCACCTCTTACTATTGCAAGTTTTGTTAAAGAGGGAAACTTAATGAAACCATTCTTTGATTGGTTATTATCAGTTTTTTATTCTGGTGAATTATTCTATAATTTATTTTTTGGATTTTTAATTTGCTATATGACTTATTTTTATGCACCAATTCAGTTTAAAACTAAAAAAGTTGCTGAAATGCTACAAAAAAACAATGCTTTTATTCCAGGTATTCGACCAGGAACTAAAACAAAAGAGTATTTAGATTATTTATTAGATCGTTTAACATTTTTTGGGTGTTTATTTTTAATATTTATATGTATTACTCCTACAATAATTATAGGACAACAAACTCGCTTTGGTGGAACAGCAATGTTAATTCTTGTTAGTGTTTCTATTAGAGTAATGATGAATATACAATCTTTTATGTTTTCTGATCGGTACAAAACAGCTTATAAAGCTAGAGGAAAATATAGTGGCTCTAATAAGAGGTTTTAATTTATGCTTCCTCAATTGATATTTTTAGGTGCTCCTGGTTCTGGTAAAGGGACTCAAGCAAAAATTTTAGAATCTCATGATAATTATATTCACTTATCCACAGGTGATTTGCTTAGGTCAGAAATTGAAAAGGGGTCAAATATTGGTTTAGAGGTTGATAGAATTTTAAAAGCAGGGCAGTTAGTAGGGGATAGTCATGTGTTAGAGTTGGTAAGGTTAAATTGTGATGTAAAAAGTAATTTTTATATATTTGATGGATTTCCTAGAAATTATAATCAAGCGTTAGATTTAGAAAAGCATATTTTAAAAGACATTGATTTTAAAGTGCTATATTTTCATATTGATTCTGAAATTTTAATTGATCGTATTGTAAATAGAAGATCTTGTAGTAGTTGTGGGATGGTTTATAATTTAAAATCTTTTCCTCCTAAAAATGAAGGCACTTGTGATTCTTGTGGAGGAGGTATTATAACTAGAAATGATGATAATCCAAAGGTAGCAAAAGTTCGCTTTAAATTATTTGAGACCTCCATCTTTTCCATGATTGAGCACTATGAAAGTATAGGGAATATTTGTAGACTTGATGCGTCAGCAGAAGCGGGTGACTTGGCTGCTAAAATACAGGAGGTTATAAATAACTAACTCAATTTTAATAGCTTGCATTATAGGGTTACCTCGTATATATAGAAACATTAGTAAAATTGTGTAGAAAGAGGGCCCCTAGACTAATTTATGGCAGGTAAAGATATTATTGAGGTTGCAGGTAAGATTACTGAACTTTTGCCCAATACACTTTTTAGAGTGGAGTTGGAAAATGGTAGAAAAATTATTGCTCATATAAGTGGAAAAATGAGAATGCATTTTATAAAAATTCTTCCAGGTGATGATGTTTTAGTTGAAATAAGTAAATATGATTTATCAAAAGGCAGGATTACTTATAGAGGAAATGCTAAAAAGAGGAATACTTAATGAAAGTGAGATCATCGGTAAAACCAGTGTGTAAAGATTGCAAAGTTATTAAACGTAGAGGTGTTGTGCGTATTGTATGTAAAACAAATCCTCGTCATAAACAAAGGCAAGGTTAGAGAGGTCATCATATGGCTAGGATTTTAGGTGTAGACATTCCAAGAAATAAGGCTATGAAAGTTGCTCTGAGATCTTTATATGGAATTGGTCCAGCTCTTTCATTAACAATACTTAAAAAATCTAATATAAGTCCTGAAAAGAACTCAAGTGATATTACAGAGGAAGAAATTCAAGCTATTAGATCAACTTTGGAATTAGGGGGATATCTAGTAGAAGGGGATTTAAGAAGGGAAATTGGTTTGAATATAAAAAGATTAAAAGATATGAATTGTTATAGAGGAATTAGACATAAAAAAGGTTTACCCGTTAGAGGCCAAAGAACTTGTACTAATGCTCGTACAAGGAAAGGTCCAGCAGTAGCAATTGCAGGTAAAAAATCTGTTAAGCAAATGAAATAGTACTATGGTAAAGAAAAAAGTTGTAAAAAAGTCAGTGAAAAAAAATATAACTAGAGGTATTTGTTATATACAAGCTTCTTTTAATAATACCATTATTACTTTTACTGATGTAAGTGGAAATACTATTTCTTGGGCAAGTGCAGGACAGCTAGGATTTAGAGGCTCTAAAAAATCTACTCCATTTGCAGCTCAAAATGCTTCTTCAGAAGCTTCAAGAAAAGCTATAGAACATGGTATGGCAACGGTAGATGTTAGAGTTAAAGGACCTGGGGCTGGTAGAGAAAATGCAATTCGTGCATTAGTTGGAGCAGGGTTAAAGATAACTTCTGTTTCAGATGAAAGTCCAATTCCACATAATGGTTGTAGAGCACCTAAGAGGAGAAGAGTTTAAAAATATATAGGAGTTTAAATATGGATCCAATAATTGCAAAAAACTGGGAAAATTTAATAAGACCTAATTCTTTAGAAATTGATAAAGATATAATGACAGATAGCTATGGTAAATTTGTAGCTAAACCTCTTGAAAGAGGATATGGACAGACATTAGGTAATTCTTTAAGAAGAGTCTTGTTGTCTTCTTTAAGAGGAGCGGGAATTGTTGCTATTTATATTGAAGGTGTTGACCATGAATTTGGTACTATCAGTAATGTTAAAGAAGAGGTGGCAGAGATAATTCTAAATTTAAAAGAAATTCATTTTAAAATTGATGGAAAAGAAGATGTTACATTAAATCTTGAAAAAGCAGGAGATGGACAAGTAAAAGCAGGAGATATTGTTACTGAAGGAACTAATGCCACAGTTTTAAATCCTGAGCATGTTATAGCTAATATATCTTCAAATGGTTCTATAAAGATGAAGTTGAAGATTGCTAAAGGTAAAGGATATGTTATTGCATCAGAAAACCAAGAGGCTTATGAACTTCCAGTTGGTTGGATATATTTAGATACTTTATTTTCTCCAGTTCACAGAGTTAATTACTCTGTTACTAATTCTCGTGTTGGTAAAAGGACAGACTTTGATAAGTTAACTCTTGAACTATGGACTAATTCTGGAATTACACCGGCAGATGCTATTGCTTATGCAGCTAAGATTATTCGTCATCAACTTTTGGTATTTTTAAATTTTGAAGATGAAGATGAGTTAGCTACCAAGAGTGAAACTATAGTTCAAAAACCTGTTAGAAGAACAAACAGTGCATTATTAAGGCCTGTTTCAGAGCTTGAGCTTTCAGTTCGTTCTGCTAATTGTCTGCAAAATGCAAACATTAAGTACATATATGAATTAGTTTCAAGAACTGAGGGAGAAATGCTTAGAACTAAAAATTTTGGTAGGAAGTCTTTAAATGAAATAAAAGCAATCCTTTCTCAAATAGGATTAGGGCTTGGAATGAAAGTTGATAGTGTTATGAAGGATGTACAACAACAAGATGATACTGTTAATAATGACAAAACAGCCATTAAATCTAATAATAATTCTCAATTAGATGATCATCAGAAGTCAGAAGAGGAACAGATATAAAATGAGACATAGTAATAAAAAATACAAAATTGGTACTACTTCAAGTCATAGAAAGTCTATTTTAAGAGGTCTTGCTAGTCAAATAATTGAGTATGAGAAAATAATAACTACAAAAGCAAAGTGTAAGGCAGTGAGGCCATATATTGAAAAACTTATCACTATTGCTAAGAGAGATAGTGTTTCAAATAGGAGATTAGCATATAGCCGTTTAGGTAATAGGATTGCCGTTAACAAATTATTTAACAATATAGCGCCTAAATATAAGGATAGAAACGGCGGATATACTAGGGTTTTAAGTCTTGCTGATGGACGGTTAGGTGATAATGCAAAAATGGGTACGATTATACTCGTTTAAATAATGCTTTCGATTGCAAATAAAATTGCACTTTTAATAATTATATTTGTTATTACTTTAGGTTATTCTGTATATAAAAAGAAAAATATAGATCGTATATTTGTTAACAAAGATTACCTTATATTAAAAGAACTCCCGGAGTTCTATTTAAAAGGTATAAATATTTCGAAATTTTTAACTAGAGATAGTGTATATAAAAATAATGCTAAAGGAGTATTTGTACATTTTTGGGCTACATGGTGTGCTCCTTGTGAGGAAGAACTTCCGTCATTTTTAAAATTTGCAAAAAAACTTAAAGATAAGAGAATTAATTTTTTATTAATTTCTATTGATAGTGAGGAGAAAAAAGTAAGGAAATTTATAAAAAGATTTGATAAATTAATTTCAGCCAATATATTTATTGCTCTTGATCCTCAAGGAGAACTAATGTCTAAATTTGGAACAGTAAAAATACCGGAAACTTATATATTTAATACTTCATATACTAATATTAATAAATTTATAGGCCCTCAAAATTGGAGTTCGTCCTATTTTATAGATAATGTAGATAAAATTATTAATTGAGTAAAATAGTTTTATTTTATTTTAATATTAATCAAGTTTTTTACACTTTTTGACGAAAATTTTAAATAATTGTCTATTTATAAGACATTTAGGGTAATTATGATTAATTGGAAAGAAATTGATAAACTTGATATTATTTCTAGATTTAGAGAGTTGCTCAAAAGGAGATTTTCAGTAGAGGTTATATTAGTAGATAATAAAGGGATTATTAGAAGTAAAGGCCATAACTTTAATAGTATTTTTACTAAAGTATATAAAAATTTACAAAATAATTATTTTGATTATTCTATAAGTAAAATTGTAAATCATGTAAAGAATTCAAGTAAACCTTATTTGGTTTGTAATCTATATGAATCAATTAAATGTTTGGTAGTTAAAATTGTTATTGATGAATATTTTCAAGGAGTAGTTATATCAGTTCCCTTTTTCGAAGATGATGTACATGATAAGACAAATAACAGCTTAAACAACTATTGTATATCAGAGAATAATTATCATAATGTTATCAATTCTATAAAAAAATTAAGTAATGTTGATAAAGAGTATTTAAAAGACTTCTCAATATTAGTTGCTGAAGAAATACAAGCTTTTTATGATACAATTTCAAAAAGGGAAAAAAAGATAAAGACGCATAGTCTAGAATTAGTAGATAGGTTTCGTTATCACAGTATGATTGGTAAGTCTAAACAAATGCAGAATATTTATCAATTACTTGATAAGTTATCAAATTCTGATTCTAATATTTTTATTCAAGGAGAGAATGGTACAGGAAAAGAATTGGTTGCAAAAGCAATTCATTATTTTTCTTGTAGAAAGGAAAATAATTTTTTAGCCGTAAATTGCTCTGCTTTTAATGATGCTTTACTTGATTCGGAGTTATTTGGGCATGTTAAAGGTTCCTTTACAGGAGCTATAAGAGATAAGAAGGGATTGTTTTTACAGGCAGATGGAGGGACATTATTTTTAGATGAAATAGGAGATACAAGTATAAATATGCAGGCAAAATTACTTCGCTTTTTACAAGATGGCACATGTTTTCCAGTTGGTTCAACAACTCCTATTCATTGTAATGTTAGAATTGTAGCCGCAACTAATAAGGATATAAAATCTATGTTGAAAAATGGAGAATTTAGAGAGGATCTATACTATAGGGTTAATGTTATCAATATAAATTTACCACCACTTAGAGAAAGAGAGGGAGATATATCTATTTTGGTTAACCATTTTTTAAAAAATAAGTGTGATGATGCCGGATGTAGTATTAAAGCTATTTCAAATAAATGTATGGAAAAACTTCTTGATTATAATTGGCCAGGAAATATTAGAGAATTAGAGAATGAAATAGAAAGGCTTGTTATTTTATCAGGAAATAATGATACTATTACTTCAGAATTGTTAAGTCCTCGTATTGCCAACAAAGACAAATACATAAATAAATTTTCAACAATGGGTATCAACACTAAAGGAACATTAAAATCTGCTTTAGAGGAATTAGAATATATTATCATACAAGAAGGTTTGACTAATTGTAATTTTAACAAGTCGCGCCTATCTAAAAAGTTAGGAATTAGCAGAGCTAACCTTATATCTAAGATAGCTAGATATGGACTGGATAAGAGGAAAAAAGTAGCTTAATTCATTTACATATTTTTGCATTCAGAAGTATCTTAGCTATACTACACATAATTATGGAATTGCTCGAAGAAAAGTACAAAAAACTTAAAGAAATGCGTAAACAAGCAGAGTTGGGTGGTGGTGTTGAAAAGATTAAAAAACATAGAGAAAGTGGAAAATATACAGCTAGAGATAGGATAGAGCGTTTTATAGATCCTGGTTCATTTATAGAGTTTGATCGCTTTGTAACTCATAGGTGCCGAGATTTTGGAATGGATAAAAGTAAATATCTTGGTGATGGAGTAATTACAGGTATTGGAGAGATAGACAAGCAAAAAGTGGCTATATACTCACAAGATGCTACTTGTTGGGGAGGAGCTATGGGAGCTGCTCAGGCTAAAAAGATTTGTAAAATAATGGATTTTGCTTTGGAAAATAGAATTCCTCTTATAGGAATAAATGATTCTGGCGGAGCTCGTATCCAAGAGGGAATTGAATCATTAGCAGGATATGCTGAAATCTTTTATCGTAATGTAAGAGCTTCAGGAGTAATTCCCCAAATTTCTATGATTATGGGCCCATGTGCAGGAGGAGCTGTTTACTCTCCAGCATTAACAGACTTTATTTTTATGGTTGATAAGACTTCCTATATGTTTGTTACAGGACCTGATGTTATTAAAGCAGTTACTCATGAAGAAGTTACTAAAGAAAATTTAGGAGGAGCTGAAACTCACAATAAAGTATCAGGTGTCGCCCACTTTAATTGTGAAACCGAAGATGAAGCTTTTGATAGAGTAAGAGAGTTGTTGTATTTTATACCGAAATCTAATTTTACTGAACAGAAATCTATTTTAACATCTGATCCTGTTAATAGAGATAATATAAAATTAAAAAATATTATTCCAGCTAATGCTAAAAAACCTTATGATATGAATGATGTAATTTTAGATATAGTAGATAATTCTCATTTTTTAGAAGTTCATAAAGATTATGCAAAAAACATTATTATAGGATTTGCTTCTATTGGAGGCATTAAAATTGGTATTGTAGCTAATCAGCCTCAAGTTTTAGCGGGTGTTTTAGACATAAATTCCTCTAGGAAAGCAGCTAGATTTGTTCGTTTTTGTGATGCATTTGATATTCCAATTTTAACATTAGTAGATGTTCCTGGGTTTCTTCCAGGAACAGTTCAAGAATATGGTGGAATTATATTACATGGATCTAAAATATTATATGCTTATGCAGAAGCTACAGTTCCTATGATAACTTTGATCACTAGAAAGGCTTACGGAGGTGCTTACGATGTTATGGCTTCTAAACATTTAAGAACAGATGTAAACTTAGCTTATCCTACAGCAGAGATAGCTGTTATGGGAGCAGAAGGAGCAGTAAATATAATTTTTAGAAAAAATTTAAAAGGTTTAGAAGGAGATGCTCTATATAAAAAAAGAAAGGAATTAGTTTTAGATTATGAGAATAGATTTAATAATCCTTATAAAGCAGCAGAATTGGGATTTATTGATTCAGTTATTTTTCCTGAAGAGACTAGGCAAAGAATTTATGAGTATTTTGTAGCTTTGAAAAATAAAAAAATTGAAAATCCTTCTAGAAAACATGGAAATATACAATTGTAATTTATGAATAAAAGCCTTAAGCCTAAAAGAATATTAATTGCAAATAGAGGTGAAATAGTTTGGAGAATAGCTAAGTCTTGTAGTGAATTAGGCCATATACCTGTAGGGGTATGGACAGATAATGAATATAATGCACGTCACTTAGAATCTTGTGTAGAATGGTTAAGGCTTCCAGGAAATAAAAACTCTGACACATATTTGAATATTAAAAATATATTAAGACTAGTTAAAGATAATAATATTGATGCTGTTCATCCTGGATATGGATTTTTATCTGAGAATGCTAATTTTGCTAAAGAATTAACAAAAAACAATTGTGTATTTATAGGCCCCAATGAAAATGCTATTAGAATTATGGGAGATAAGGGTACATCAAAGTCATTAGCAGAAAAGTATTCTATTCCAGTTATTCCTGGAACATCTTCACCAGTAAAAAATATTTCAGAGGCATTAAAAGTAGCAAAAGATATTGGTTTTCCAATTTTGATAAAAGCTGTTGCTGGAGGAGGCGGTAGAGGAATGAGGCTTTGTCATAATAAGAAAGATATAGAAGATCAATTTGAGACAGCTCAGAGAGAGGCAGAATCTTCATTTGGAAATGGAGATGTTTTAGTTGAGAAGTTTATTGAAAGACCTCGTCATATAGAGGTTCAAATTTTAGCAGACAAAAAGGGAAATATTTTTCACTTTTTTGAACGGGAATGTTCTATTCAAAGAAGGCATCAAAAAATAATTGAAGAAGCACCTTCTCCATTTATTGGTCAAGATGAAAAATTAAGGGAAGATATATGTAATACAGCTGTTAAATTAGCAAGAGTAGTAAATTATGATTCAACAGGCACAGTTGAGTTTATTATGGGAGCTGATAAATCCTTTTATTTTTTAGAAATGAATACTCGTTTACAAGTAGAACACCCTATAACAGAGGCGATAACAGGAATTGATTTGGTTGCTTGTATGATTCAATCAGCATTTGGAGAGGACTTGGGAATCCCTAGTCAATCATGGATTTCTAGAACTGGTCATTCTATTGAGTGTAGAATATGTGCAGAAGATCCTATTTCTTTAATACCTTCTCCTGGAAAAGTAATAGGTTTTGATACAAATTTTCCTCAGGGTATTCGTTTTGATCATTGCATTTACAGAGGAATGACTGTTACTCCTGATTTTGATCCTATGATTGGAAAGTTAGTATCTAAGGGAATTATTAGAGATGTAGCTATTAGAAAAATGGCAGCAGCTCTAAATGGATTACATATTGAAGGGATTAAGACTAATATTCCTCTACATAAAGTTATAATGAAGAATAAATTATTTCTTAAAGGTTTATATGATACTAATTTTTTAAAAAGTGAAAAAATAGCAGATCAAATTAATACTGACATTAATTATAATCATATTATGAAGTTATTAGCAGCTGTTGAAACTAGGAGGATGAGAATTTAAATGCGTTTCCATTTAATTAGTGATAGTAAAGAAGAGAGTATTATTGATTTAGTTAAGACACATGTTCATTCTAGTGAATTAGTAGAATTTGAATTCAAACTTCCAAAGATTAATAAAAATATTCAATGCTTACATAAAGTTTATATTAGAAAATTAGGTGGGGGCTTGTTTGCGTCGTTAGATGGAGTTAGTTGGAATAAAATTGCTAAACAAGATTGGCACCAAACTATATCTAATGTTGACAAATTGCTAACAGTGTATAGAGGTTTTAAACCTTCAGGAATAAAAGGAATAAATGAAGGAGAATTACGTACTCAAATGCCTGGAAAGGTTATTAATATTTCTGTTAAGAAAAATGAAAAAGTTTCAAAAGGACAAATTCTATTAATTCTTGAATCTATGAAAATGGAAAATGAAATAAAAAGTAAAACATGCGGTATTGTAAAAGCTGTACATGTGAAAGATGGGGATATTCTAGAAGAAGGGTTTTTAATGATAGAAATAGAAGAGACAAATGAGAATTAATTCTTAAGATAAGTATAGCTTTTTAAACAACTACTATAGAAGTCTGAAAGCTGCACACCTATTCTTGGATTTATTTTATTTTTTGCAACTCTATTATTTATTATTTTTTTTATTGTTTGTTCCATGTATGATGTATTATATTGCATTGTTGATAGGACATCTGATGCAGAATTTCCATCAATTACTTCTTCTATATAAAATCCTTTAGGATCACTAGCATCACTGAATATGTGAACTTCATTTAGTCTCCCAAAGAGGTTATGCATATCACCCATAACATCTTGATAAGCACCTGTTAAAAACAACCCAATTAGGTATTCTTCATCCTCTTTTATTTCGTGAAGAGGTATAGTACTTTTTATTCCATCAGAATGAATAAATTTATCAATCTTTCCGTCTGAGTCACAAGTTATATCAACTAACGAACAATTTTTATTAGGTTTTTCATTTAATCTACTTATGGGCATTATTGGTAATAACTGTCTTATGGCCCACATATCGGCAGCTGATTGGAATACTGAAAGATTGCATAAATATTGTGGGGATATATCAGATTCTAGAGATTGCAATTCTTCAGGAATAAAATTTTGAGTTTGTAAAATATCTTTAATTTTGTTTAGTATTTGTCTATAAACATCTTCTATTATAGCTCTTTCTTTTAAAGAAATAATTCCTAATTTAAAAGCATTAAATCCTTCATTATTTAGTTGGACAATGTCATTATATACTTCTTGATAGTTATTATCATTTAATAATTCTTTTTGTTCTATCATATCGTAGACAAGTTTATGTTTTATATCATCAGAATTGTATGAGTATTTTGTAATATCACTATTTATATGCTCCACTATATTTGTAATAACGCATGAATGGTGTGCCGTTATAGCTCGTCCACTTTCTGTTATTATATTTGGGTGGGGGACATTATCAGAATCACACCTCTCTTTTAATCCCCAAACTATATCAGAAACATATTCATCTAAAGAGTAATTGGTCGAAGATTCATTAGTTGATCTTGAACCGTCATAGTCAACTCCAAGCCCTCCTCCAACATCAAAATATTTTATATTAAGTCCCATTTTTATAAGTTCTGAATATGTTCTTCCTCCTTCATATATAGCATCTTTTAGAGTTTTTATATCTGATACCTGACTACCAATATGAAAATGGAATAGCTTAATACAGTCATCCATATTATGCTTTTTTAGTTTTTCTACAGCTTGTATAATTTCTAAAGTATTTAATCCAAATTTTGCTTTTTTTCCACTACTATGTGCCCAACGACCTTTTCCTTCAACTACCATTTTAGCTCTTATTCCTAGCATTGGTCTTACATCCATACTTTTAGATATTTTTAATATTTTATCAATTTCAGATATCTTTTCTACAACTATAATAAATTCTCTTCCTAACTTATTTCCAAGTAGGGCTAGCTTTAAAAAATCTTCATCTTTATACCCATTTGCTATTGTAATAGAATTTTCATTTGTATTATATGCTAATACTGCTAATAATTCTGCTTTTGAACCCGCTTCAAGTCCATAATTGTATGGAGCTCCGGCATCAACAATTTCTTCAACAACTTCTCTCATCTGATTTACTTTTATAGGATAAACGCCCATAAATTTACCTTTATATTGTGCTTCTTCTATAACTTTTTTGAAAGTTTCATTTATTTCTCTTATTTTACTTTCTAGAATATCATGAAATCTTATAACTGCTGGAAATTTTATTCCTTGAGATTTAATTTCTTCAACAACATCTAAAAAATCGATTTTAATATTATCTTTATTAGGAGATATTGTTAGACTTCCTTTTTCACTTATGTCAAAGTATCCATCGCCCCATTTATTGATGTTATAGGCTCTATTTACATCTTCTTTTGTCCATTCTTTCATTGGTTATTGTTTTCCATAGAGAGGATAATTTCTCTAGTAATTTTAGCAGCAAATACTGAACTATTGCCAGTAGAATCTATATTTGGAGCTAGCTCTACAATATCTGCTCCTACAAAGTTTTTATTTTTTAAAATGTTAATAATTTTTATGAAATTATTAAAAGTTTCGCCTCCTGGTTCAGGAGTGCCAGTTCCTGGCATAAATGCAGGATCAAAAAAATCTAAATCTAGAGTTAAATAAATGGGGCGATTATTGTTTATTTCATTTAGTAGATTGCATAATGAATCTAAATCGTATATTAAAGTATTATTTTTACTCATCCATTTAAATTCATTTTTTTCACCAGAGCGTATTCCATATTGTATTAGTTTATGCTTGTCTGAAAATTTATCAATAACTCTCTTTATAATAGATGCATGAGAATAATAAAAACCTTGATATCCGTCCCTTAGATCAGCATGAGCATCTAAATGTACTATAATTACATCATTAAATTTTTTCATATAAGATATAATAGGAGCAAATGATATGGAGTGTTCTCCTCCTAGTGTAATAATTTTTATATTGTCTTCTTTTAAATTTTTCCCATTTAATAAGTTGTAAAATACTAAATTAGCACTTTCCCAAGCCTTTTCAGGATCATCTCCTAAGACAGGTAAATTCCCTAAGTCGTATATATTATTAAAATCTTCTAAATCTAATTGCAGATATGGTGAAAAGCTTTCCAGAGATGATGATGCCTCTCTGATAGCAACTGGGCCATGCTTTGCCCCTTTTCTATAACAAGCCGTTCCATCAAATCCAAATCCAATTATATTAATGCTGTCCTTAATAAGTTCGCTTGATGTCTTTGAGTTAAAGTATGGAGTAGTTAATTTTAATTTACTCATCATAGCAAGATATACATTTTTTAGTGTAAAATATACACTTTTTTTGACCCGTTATAGCAAAAAATATTCTAGGATAACATTCGACCATAAGCATTAAAAAATATTAGGTTCATATCTAGTAAATAAGTTTATTTCTTGATAAAAAGCTACAAATTATAGAATATATGAAAATTTATTGCTTTTCTTTATTTGACTCTGGATATGTTTCTGTTCATTCATTAATAAGGGAATTATTTGATTCTCCTAAAATTATATCTCCCTCTTTCTCTCAAGGAGATCTATTATATGTTCTTTCAGAAGAGCCACCAATAAAAAAATTATATAGTAGTTTCCAAGCTTTCCATGCTATTGGTGAAAAAACTAAAGAAGTAGTATTGGAATCTTATGTTGCCTTTTGCAACAGACATAGAGGTAATGTTGCCCCCTCTAAAATATATCCTACAAAGGCTTTGGATAAATTTTGCTTTCTATCTGGTTTGAAACAAAAAAAATCAGAGTGTAGATTTATTGGCCCTCATAAGGAAAAAAAATTTAATATTCACAATAGTTTTCATATTCAAGGTCTATTTAATATCATTGATCACAACAAATTCAATCAAGTCCTAAAAAATGGTATAGGATCAAGAAAATCATATGGTTATGGACTTATTTTGATCAAACAAGGAGAAAAATATGAGTCAGCAGATTAAATCTATTACTTTTGAAGGTGAATTAGAAGTTTGGGGAGTTTATAATTATAATGGGGCATGGGGTATATTACAGAAAAAAAAGGAAAATTCATCTTACCTAAAGCATCGGTGTTCTGATAGAACCCCACCAAATAGAGGTAATCACACATATGCAAAGACTTTTATTGATAATAACAAAAGAGAAATTGACTACACTTCCTCTCGCTGTCTAAGACATGAGATATTTAAAGATCTTCAACCAAGACAGCCTTCTGATAAAGATTTTGGTGTTCAATTTATAAAGATGGCGGCTTCAGAAGTAGGTTTGCTAAGAGGATATATGTCTCCTGATGAAAAAGGAGGCAATCAAGATATAAAGGGTTTAAAGCGATGCTCACCTTTGCATATTGCAGATGCAGTTACCATTGAAGAGAGTTATGTTAATTTTGATCAAGGTGTTAGCTCAAAGTCAAAAAAAGAGGAAGAAGAAAGAAAAAAAAGTTCATCAACTGATGATAATAAGAAAGGTACTTCTTTATTTTCAAAAGATAATCTCCCCTATAGACGACAAAATTATTAGGAGGTATAAATTTAAAAGAATTACAATTCTTATCCTTGTATGGATTTGACAATGATTTTTCAATGATCCCTAAAAAGGAGGAAAACTCTTTTTTGGACATTCTTAAAAATTATTTTAAAACTCGTAGTGTAGATCATAAAATTGAAGTAAAAGAGTATATTGATAAAGACTCTGTTTATAAAATTAAAAGGAGTGGTATCCTATTAAACCAAGAACAAATTCTTCATTTAGTTAAAGTAGTTTTTCAAAGGATTAAAATGATAAATGGCTTAAAAGCTGGAGCAAGACTTTCTTATAAAAAAGATTCTCTAGAAGCTCGCTTTTTTGATGGAGAAGATAATTTAGATGCTAAAGAATTTAATTTAAAAGAAAAACTAGAAAACATGAGCTTTTATCATTTTTTTGAAGAAGTTTAATAGATAATTTATTTAAGGTAATGAGAAAAGTTAACTTTAGTTTAAAAATTTTCAATTGAACAGGTGTTGTTGTGTCTTATATTAAATTGGAAGTCAGATCGGGAGGGATTTATTTCAAACAAGAAAAAAAATGGGAAAAAATTCAGTTTGGAAACCAATTCCTTTATCCACCAAAAACTAATGATAATAATGATGAAGTTACCTTAATTTCCCATCCAGAAGATGTTAGGCAGAAAGTTTTGCCTCTTATAAGAAAAAGCTCTATAAAAGGTTTATTTTCTTATTTAATGGGGGAAACAAAAAAAGTAAGAGAAATTGAAAGTAGCTCAGAATCTCTAATAGAAAAGCTAAACTTAACATTAGATAGAATAGTTGAAAGTTTAGCATATAAAAAAACCTCAGAACCTCATATAACAGTTTTTTTTGAGAGAAGAGATGCTCATACAAGAAATATAATTTCTCCACCTTCGATCTCTTTGCAAAATTACTCAATTGAACAAGCAGAATCAACAGTAGGAATTTTAGAAAAGCCACTAAAAAATATAATGGAGACCACTTCTATCTCACTTGTTGATATTCATTCTTTTTTTAAACAATCTTTAATTGACCCCAAAAGTTCAGATTACAAAAAAGGAGTAGAATACATTTTAAACCTTTTAGAAAAGCATTATGAAAATAGCAGAAATGAAGAAGCAAACAAAACAAAAGACTTAATAGAAAAGTGGAAAAAAATCTTAAGAGAAAATGAATTAAATAAAAAAAAATATGATGATTTGAATTTAGATAAAATCCAAGTTCCAGAATACAACAAACTCAAAGAAGACTTTATAGATAAACTCAAAAAAAATGAAAGATTTAAGAAATTAAATCAAGAAGAAGATTTAATAAAAAAGTTAAATGAAATTATAAATATAAAAGAAAAAAATAAAAATTTTTTTGAACAATTAAGTCCTTCTATTGAAAAAATATTAAAAAACTATCTTCAGAAAAAATTTGAAAACACAAGAGTAACAAATGGTTTAATAACAGCTTTAAAAAAAATTATAAATGAGAAGCCTATAAGCTCTAAAGTAATAAAACTTATAAAAGAGATGTATAGATTAGTTGACACTGATCATGTTTTTGCTGGTGAAATACAAGGATTAAAAAAATTCCAATTTTCTATTTTTACAAATTTAAGTCAAACAAAGTCATGGATAGATCCAAAATACTATCCTATTGTCCGAGGGAAGCCATCTTATATTGCTTGTGTTAATTTTGATGCCTATCTTTCAGATTCAAGTTTTGTAGAAAATGATAATTCTGATATTTTTTCTTGGGATGAAATAGTGAATAAGCTCAAAGCTGGACCTAATATTGCTAGGTGGGGAGAGGGAGGAATTGTTTTTATTGATTATTTGGGTTTAGATGAAATGGGGTGTCCTTATAATGAAAAAGATCGGATGTTTATAGAGATGAGCTCTTTAAGAAAAGCTGGATTAAAAATTAAAAAATATAATTGGGAAGCAGAAGAAGAAGAAGTAAGTAAAATTAAAAAGAAAAAAGATGTCAAATAAAGGTAATGAATTTTTAGCAAATACTAACAAGCAACCACTCAAAGAACATTCTATTGCTATAGCACTATATGCACATTTACTCTTAAAAGATTTGCGATTTAAATGTGATATTGAGAAAGATGTAAATAAATATCTTATTTATTCAGCTTTATTACATGATATAGGAAAAGTTTCTTCAGATTTTCAAAAATATATCAAAAAGCAATTATCTAAAAATAATAATTTAGATGAGATTCCTATGGATGCAGAAGTTAATAGGGAAAGCTCATTTGAAGGTCCTTACCACAATGAAATTTCATGGGCCTACATAGCCAATTTTATTTGTTTTCAAGATAATCAAACTAGAGAGGTTGTTCGACATTCTATTTATTGGCATCATTCCGCTAATTGGTGTGATAAAAAAGAGGAGCTAAGATTTAAAGATTCTAAAAGTGTATTTCAAAAAATTGTAAATGCCTCAGAGCTTCTTAATGATATATCTAAATTTGTTGAAAGTTTATTTAATTCTTTTAGAGAATATTACATTATAAACCCTATACATACTATAAAAGAAGCGGAAGAAAATAATATTGATACAATATGTACTCCAAGTTTCTTTTCCCATGAAATAGATAAAGTAGCTTGTAATGCTAAAAAACAGCTTTGTCTTAACTTGCTTCTTGAATCAGACAGAGCAGTATCATCTTGGAACTTAGAAAAATTACAGAACTTTTTAAGTTCTTGGAAAGACCATAAAGTCTTTATTGGTAAAGTAAGCAAAAACAAATTTTATATTAAAGAAAATTTAGAAGAAAGCAAAAAAAGCAAAGAACAGCATGAGTTAGCTAAAGCAATGTCACATAAAAAGCTGTCAGTTTGTGGTGTTGACCCAGCCGGAGGAAAAACTAGTATATCCCTTTATTGGTGGTATGAATGTAATAATAAACACCAATTGATGATTGTACTTCCAAGGCAAAATCAAGTCACAGGGTTATTTGAATCATTAAAAACAGACTTGAAAAGAGTTTTTGAAAATGAAAAAATTAATATGGAAGCTGTTTTTAATGGAATCAGACAAGACGATAACTGGAAAGAAAACAGTTGGAAACCTAAAAACTCAGATGACCTTTTAATTTCAGATATTAACATTTTAGTTTTTGATAGATTTTTAAGTCCTTACTATAAAAGAAGCCAGTCTTCAGAATTTTTAAAAATGCTGAAATCTCATTTAATACTTGATGAATATCATGAATTTAAATCTCTTTCAAAAATGATACCTTCTTTAAAAGAAATTTTAACTATTAGAAGTTGGCTTAATTCTGAAGTGAAAACAATTATGTTAAGTGGTACACCGGAGCCAGATCTTTTGCGTTGTTTAAATATAAATAATAATGATATTTTCAAAAGAGAGAAACTATCTCCTCGAGATAACCATAAGTTTAAGATAGATTTAAAGGAAGAAAACTATAAAGAACAGAAACTGAGATTTATCTCAGATTGCATGTATTCTTTTTTGAGAGTAGAGTCTTGTCAAAAGATATTTTCTAAATTTTATTTTAATAAAACATACAAAGATAAAATTAAAATGATACACTCTTATTTTACAGTATCTGATAAAAAAAAGTTACTAGTGGAAATTTTAAAAAAACACGGTAAAAATCAAGAGGAGAAAGCAAACAATCAATCAGTTATTACATCAAAACTACTTCAGTCTTCTTATAATTTAAGTTTTAAAAATGCAATTGTAGAGTTATCTCAACCTTACATGGATTGCCAAACTTTAGGAAGAGTTAATAGATTTGAGGATAAATACGATTCAAAAATATATTTCATTTATAATGAAGAGACAGAAAAATTTTTTAATAAAAATAAGGCTGACTTTAAAGATATCCATGAAAATTGGAAAAACCACATTACAGTCTTTGTCAAAAAACACAAAGGTCATGCTGTTTCTATTAGAGATATTATGCAACATTATGATGCTTTTTGGAATGATGAGGATAATATTAAAAAATCATTAGAAATCTTAAAAGAGAAACAAAAAAAGGCTATAGAAGAATTGAATGGATATACTCCAAAAAGACTTCAACATAAAAAGGGGGCAACTTCATCAAACCTAAATAGCCTTTTTAGAGGAGAGTCCAGATATTTAAGTGCCTGTGTTATAAATGATAAGAAAGAACCTATAGAACAATTATATGGTGAAAATTTGCTAAATGAAAGTCGTGATTGGTTTACAAACAAACTAAACGAAGCTCTTAATCACTGTTTGAAAACAAAGAATAAGTGTGAAATAGCGAATCAAGTTAATGATTTTGAATACAACAAATATATAAGAAGCTTTGGATTTAAAGTAGAAAGACCTTTACTTTCTTCTCATATAAATCAAGAGATTGATCAATGTTTGAGTAACAATCTTAAAGATGAAGATAATAATTCTACCAATCATTGTGTATATCATGAAAAATTTGGATTAGTTAAAAAAGATTTACTATTAAATGAATAAAAAGAATTATATTCATATTGATGAGGCTCAACCTTTAATTCCTCTTTCAAGAAGGATTCCCTTTTACTACACAGAATACAGTAAAATTAAAAGAAGAAACAATGATATAAGAGTTTTAAAAGCTAACTTAAAAGAAGAATATTCCATTCCAGTTTGTGGAATTGGAGGGCTGTTTTTAGGGCCAGGAACAAGCATTACCTCAGAATCCATGAGAATCATATCCTCAAGAGGCTGCTTAATAGGAGTTATGGGAGGGAATTCTGTTCCTCTTTACTTATGCTCTACTCAGCACAGATCACCGCTACCTCGAATTAGACAACATAAAGTTATATTTGATGAAGGAAAAAGAATAAGTGCAGCAAAAATTCTTTTTAAAAGAAGAGATTTCTTTATGAAGAAATTTTCTTTTTTGCCTTTACTGAAGTTTCCCTCTAGTACAGAAACAGACACAATAAATACTCTTCTATCAAAAGAAGGAGCCTGGGCAAGAGAAGCCTATAAATTATTATCAATTCAATATAATATTCCTTATGTTAAAAGAGGAAAGCCTTTTAGAGGAAGGAAAGATCCTTTAACATTTTTAAATTTTCTATCTTATTCACTAGCAGATTTAACTATTTTACATTTAGGTTATGACCCAAATATTGGTATTTTGCATGGAAGAACAAAGGGAGGAGGATTATGTTATGACTTGGCTGATATTGTAAAACCTGTTATTGCCTTGTCTTTATCTTTTGAAGCAATTAAAAATGAATGGAATTTAACAGAAATAAAAAATCAATTTATGAAATTGGTGTTAGAAATAGATGTTTTGAGTTATCTAGTGAAAACATTAAATGAAGTTTTTAAAAAGGATGTGTAAATGATCGTAATAATTAATGATGGTTTAAAAGAGAAAAGCGACAAAGCTCGTGCTATTATTGGAAGATATTGCTGGCGAATAGCAAAAGATGTATGGGTATGGCCAAAAAATGGGATTAGAGAAGATATTATAAATGAGCTAAAACAAACAAATTTAGATTTTAGAGTCGTATTCATATGGTCTAATGCCACCCATCATTTAGGTTTTAGCTCCTATGTTTTTGGTGAACTTAAAAGTCGTCAGACTGATGAGGGAATATTTAATCATTTGTTAAAAATAAGTGAAAATTAAGTATATTTTATGTATGGGTTTCGCCCGTGTGCGGGCGGTAGAAAGTATGTCTATACCGCCATCTTGATTGCAGCTAAGTTTCGCCCGTGTGCGGGCGGTAGAAAGTCTATTGCTGGAAACTTCTCATTTTCATAATTGTTTCGCCCGTGTGCGGGCGGTAGAAAGATGTTGGAAAAATATTTTAAAAACAAGGTTTTGTTTCGCCCGTGTGCGGGCGGTAGAAAGATTACTTAGGTCTTGTTTTGGAAGTTGGATAAGTTTCGCCCGTGTGCGGGCGGTAGAAAGAATTAAACGGTAACTTTGTTGTTAAATCAATTGTTTCGCCCGTGTGCGGGCGGTAGAAAGAAAGTTTCAAGTATATTAGTAAATATAATTAGGATAAGACAGATATTCTTCTTTTTATTGCTTTTTTAATTTTATTTTCAAAATTAAAATTATCATTTTCAAATTCTAGTTTATTTAATAGATTTTCTAAGTCTTTTTTTTGGTTGAATACATGTCCAAAACACTTGTAAGCAAAAGAAGGAGAAATTGCCCGGATGTCTTTGAAATTTAACTTTATTATGCCATCTTTTAGAAATTGATTTCTTATATTGTTTTGAATTTTATTAATATCTAAATTTCCTGAAGTCATTGTGTTGTTTCCCTCTAGTAAGTATTCTTTTAACATAATATCTATCATAAAACTATAATTGTTTAGGATGAACCTAATGTTTCTCCAGGGAAGCAGTCTAATGTTAAATAAATTATAGTGCCTTTTATTAAAAAAGGCATCTCACAATTTTCTATTGGTTTTTTTGTCTATACTACAATGCCATTCTCTGATAATGTTGATATTGTTCCGTAAAATTTTTGTCATATTTTAAATATTATCCAAAATAATTATTAAATTTTAAAGCACTAGTTTTACTTAAGGGGGTGATATTTTCTATATTTTTGCTAAGTTATTTATGTTGGTTCACATATGAGGGAGTATTCCAAAACTAGCTATCCCGTTAATTTATCCTTTTATTCTTTTAATCTTTCAATTTCCTCTTTAAAAGTGCTTAATTTTTTTAGCTAAAGCATCAATTTTTTTAATGACTTTAGAGTTAGATAGAGGGTGTTATAGCGAAAATCTATCAAAATAAGGTGGTTTTCTCTACAAAAAAAGAACGATTTATGCCATAGTATTGATTTGACAAAGGGATTGAGTTTAAAATATAGATGTAACCTAGCCTAAAGTTTACTCTTAGGCTGTACGAATAGCAGTTATGGCTATACTTCTTGATTGGGTATAGCTCGAGTTTTAGAAGGGCTTCATAAGGGGCCCTTCATTTTTTTAAATGAATAATCGAATATATATATTTATTGATGGAGAGAATCTTAGATACTCTTTAGATGATATATTAACTAAAGAAATTTATAATAGAACCAAACATTATCTACCACATTATAATTGGTCTGATTTATTCAAATTTATAGTATCAGAATCAGATAATAATTTATTAAAAGGAGAATCTGTTCTTATTAGGGCTTATTGGTATGTCATTTCAGCAATATCCTACAATGAAGAATTTAAAAAAGACACATTTAAGTGTTCAAGTATTACTAAAAGGGAAAAATATCTAAATAAATATGTCAAACATATATACAAAAAATATGAAATTAAAAAAGGTAAAGAAAAGGATAGAGTTGATAATATTGAAAAATCAGTAAATTACCTTGAAAAACAGTCAAATTATGTAGAAAAAGAATTGAATAGATGGAATAACATACAATCAAAAATACAAAGAGAAACTAGCTTTTTACAATTTCAAAGGTTTGGATATCTGCCCTTAATACTAGATAATGGAGAAGGAAAAATAAAATTTTTAAGCGAGAAGGGGGTAGATATTAAACTAGCTACAGATTTAATAGCTATGAAAGATATGTATGATATTGCTATCATTATTTCTGGAGATGGTGATTATATACCAGTAATAATTGCAGTTAAAAATATGGGTAAACAGGTAGCAGTTGTTAACTTTAAAGATAGTAGAGGCAACATTTATCCAAGGAATTCTAAAAAATTAATAGAGCATTGTGATTTTAATATAACAATTACTCAGTCAAAAATGAAAGAGTTTTGTAATACTTACTAAGTTATTATTTTAACCCAATCTTGTCAATAATAAACCTAGCTGCTTTGCTGGCAGTTGTTTTTCCAGATTTAACATCTAATTCTAATTGTTTTAGATAGTTAGAAGTTTTTGAGTTTTTGTGTAGATATTCGTTTATGTATTGATTAATAAGTTTTTTCATCCAATTTAGGTTTTGCTTTTCTCTTTTTTCTTCAAAAAATTTGCAGTTTTTTGCTTGTTGTTCGTATTTTTTTATCATCTCATAGATTTTATCAATATTTTTGTTTTCAATGGAGGAGCAAGTTAATACTTTAGGTGACCAGAATGACTTAGGAGAAAGTAAATGTAGGGCATTGGCATAGTGCTGTTTAGTTAGTTTTGCTACATTTTTATTATTTCCATCATCTTTATTTATAATTACTGCATCTGCTAACTCCATTATGCCTTTTTTGATACCTTGAAGTTCATCTCCAGAGTTAGGCAGGATTAAAACTAAGAAAAAATCTGTCATAGTTTCTACTTCATATTCAGATTGTCCAACACCAACTGTTTCAATTATTATTGTGTCATATCCAGCCGCTTCACATAATAAAATAGATTCTCTTGTTCTTTTAGCTATTCCTCCTAATGATCCAGATGTAGGACTTGGTCTGATAAAAGCATTATCATTTTTTGATAATGCTTCCATTCTAGTTTTGTCTCCCATAATACTTCCACCACTTATTGGAGAGCTAGGATCTATTGCTAAAATAGCAACTTTTTTGTTTTGATTAATTATATGTAGTCCAATTGATTCTATAAAAGTTGATTTACCAACACCTGGTGTTCCAGAAATGCCTACTCTTATACTTTTGCCAGTATAAGGAATTATTTTCTCTAGTAGCTCTTGAGATTTTATTTGGTCTGAGGGTTTGGTAGATTCTATTAAGGTTATAGCTTTAGCTAATTGTCTTTTATTTCCTTTTATTATTTCTTTATAATTTAAACTCATTTATTGATTTTATAACTAAATACTATATGTGGGATTAAACCCCTCTTTTTATACTTAAAGCAAAACTAATATTATATATAAATTTTGTCAACAATATTAATTTGTAAGTATATTAAAAACCATTATTTATATTAGTTTAGATTACTTTATTATAAAGGTTATACATTAAAATATATTATGTTTACTAATAATTATTTTGTTAAAATAAATATATGAATAATATAAATTATTTATTTAAAAGTATTCTAAGAATAATAATTATTTTATTACTTTTTTCAATGAATATTTCTTGTGGAGGAGGTGGTGGTAATAATATATCTGAAGCTGCTTCTCCTTGGGAATCAGCAGGAGAAGTATTTGTTCCAGATGGAAATGCAATAGAAGAAAGAGTTAGATCTATTGAATTTGAAGATGGGTTAATAATTAGTTATGATGGAACTGATAATAATGATGAAGAAGTTTGTAGAAAACAACAAGAAGGAGAAAGAATCTTTTCCATTTGTATGGGACTAGATTTACAAGTTTCTTCTATTAGCACAGAAGAATTAGCTTTAAATAATAATGACATTTTTAATGAAAATTCATCAGTAGATATATCTTGCAAAATTGATAATATTACGGCGGATTGTAATACAGATGTCTTTCCTAGTATAGGCAATAATTTTGAGTGTGAATTTGGAGTAGTAAACGGAGATAAGGCACTAAAATGTTCAGACGATTGGGCCGTTGTAGTTAATGGCGAAGAGTCAGAGAGTAAAACAATTTGTAGAGTTCACTTATCTGATAATTCAGGATATTGTTTAGGAGCTCCTAAACAAGATGAAGATGGTAAAGATATTCCTCCTAAAGAGTTAATACTAAAAATGCAAAAAACCTCATGGGATGGATATAAAAATTTAAATGTAGCAAATCATAATCAATTATTACCTGGTGCTAATATAAATCCCCAGGACTTAAACGCTGCTCCAAATGATATTAAACTAAGCTATAAGTCTTTAGATGAGAGCATTTGTACAGTAGATAACGATGAAAATAATAATGGTTCAAAGGGAAATCTCTCTATAGATAATGGTATAAATAATTTCCCCTCAATTTGTAAGATAATACTTACAATTCAGTCAGAAGGTTATGTGGATAGAGTTATAGAGACGGAAGTTGAAGTTGTAAGAGAAAATGATACTAATTGGTTAGGATATGATACATCTAGTAATTTTTATGTAGGAGAGGATAGAATAGCTATAGGAACTACTGGTAGTGTATCACCTTTAACACTTTCTTATAAATCTTTAGATGAAAGTATTTGTACAGTAGATAAAAATACTGGAGTTGTAACAGCAGTATCTGCAAGAGAGTGCAAAATTAGGCTCGAAATTAAATCACAAGGTTTTTTAGATTTAGAAATAGAAAGAAATATAACAATTTTAAATATACAGCAATTTCAAAGTATAATATGGAATGATTTTCCAGCTTCAGCAATAGTGGGTGTTGAAACTGGTATATTGAGTTCTCCGGTATCTTTACCTGCAGCAGATAATTATATTATCAATGTTAGTACTATGGAGGTTTGTAGTTGGGACTATACAAAAAAAGTACTTTCATTTTCTTTTACAACTTCTTGTATAGTAACAGTTACAGCACAAAAAAGAGGATATGATAATTTTGTCCAAAGTTTCTCTGTTGCTCCTAGTTTAGGAACTCAGCAAGGGTTAGATTGGAATCCAATGGGTGCTGGAGAGGTAGGAGTATCGTTGGTTTTAGAAAAAGTTTCAGGCACTACAGGTGATGTAAAAATTTACTATACAGTAGTGGACAAGGGAAACACTGAGTGTGAATTTAGTCAAGGAACAGAGGAATTAACTAGAACTTTAACCTTTAAAGATGCTGGGACTTGTCAGGTGAAAGCAACTATCAAAAAAAGAGGTTATACTGATGGGAACTTAGAAGGTAGTATAATTGTATCTAAGGGCACTTTGGGAACTATTAATTGGGGAGTTTTTCAAGGGACTTTAGTTATAGGAGGAGCAACAAAAATACCATCTTCGCCTACAGGAGCAGGCTTAGTTGGAACGACAATTAGTTATGCAGTAAAAAGTAGTACAAATGAAAATTGTGAGCTAATTAGTTCTTTAACAGGAGAGGTAAGAGCAAAAGTTGTTAGTTTCCCTAGTAGTAAAAGTTGTATCGTAATAGCTACAGTAAGAAGATCAGGATACAATTCTAAAACTAATGAGATTTCCATTAATTTACAAGCAGGAATAATGGGAACACTTGTTGGCCAAGCTTATTCAGATAATCTTGCGGTGGGAGGAGAACCCATTGCTGTAACAACACAGCCAAGTGTAGCTACAGAGGGAGCAACTTGGACTTATTTTTCAGTAGGTAAACGTGGAACAAGTCAGAGATCAGATATCTGTTCAGTGAATACTTTAAGTGGAAAAGTAAGCGTAGAATCTGGAGCTCAAGTAGGAGATACTTGTGAGGTGATTGCAACAGCTGAAGCTATAGGATATCAGAATAAATCAGCAGAACCAGTTATTATAACAATTGTTGCAGGAGTTATTAAAGTTTCAAGTTGGGGAAGTTATGGAATAGTTACAGTTGGATTATCTACAGTAGCACCTACTTTAACATCAGTTATTCCTGATGGAGTTGAGAAAACTTATACTATAGCAGATGGTTCTTCTGGTTGTACAGTAGATGAAGATAGTGGAGCAGTTATAGGAGTTGATAATGGAATAAATAATTGCAAGATAAAATTGACTCTTTCCAAAGAAAATTATGAATCTTTATCTTATGTTTATACTAATATTTCTGTTTTAGGAGTAATGGGTACTCTTTATGCACCAGTTTATCAGGGGTTTATAGTTATTGAAGAAGATGCCTTAGAGGTAAAAACAACTCCTAGTGGGGCACCAGAGGGAGCAACTTGGATTTATTCGATAATTGGCAAGCGTAATGGAATTGAAATTAATAATATTTGCTTAGTTGATTCAAATGGAGCAGTTAGTGCAGGAGCAGATGCTAAAGGAGGGGATGTTTGTGAAGTGACTGCAACAGCGAGAGTAGTTGGATATAGAGATAAATCAGCACCTATTTCTATAGTTGAAATTAGAAAGAGAGCAAAGTTAAAATGGGAAGGATATAATAATTTGAATCCTCGTTTATCAGATAATTCTCCAGAATTAATTTCTCCTGTGGTGGAAAATAAAGATCAGGGAGATAGTTTTTCTTATACTTATTCTGTTCATGCAGATACTACTAAAAACTCTTGCAGAGTACATTCATCTACTGGTATTTTAACTTTAGATCATGCTGGAACATGTGTTATAGAAGTTCAAGCAATAGCTTCTGGCTACATAACAAATAAGAAAACAAAAACAATAGCTATTAGAAAAGGTGTTCAAAGTCCACCGTATTGGGGAGGATCAATTTCGCAGCATTACTCTGATACTTTTACATTAGGAATTACTTATCCAATTAAGCTTAATCCTCAAGGAGGAGGTGGCCATGGAAATCTTAAGTATAGCTCAGGGGGTTCAAATTGTATTGTTGATGAGGGTAATGGAGCAGTTACTATTGTGAAAGAGGGAATTAGTTGTGTATTGACTGTTAAATGGTCTGGGAATGATGATTACGAAGAATCTAGTGCTTCTTTTTTTACTATTATTTTTACTCATATTAGACCTAACTTTATAGAAGTAGATGATTGGGGTAATTATAAATTTTCAAGACTAAATTTACCTGCAATATCTGCACCTGCCCTTACAGGTGTAACACCATCTAATATTAAGAAAACTTATGCTCTTGCAAATGGTTCTTCTGGTTGTACAGTAGATGAAGATAGTGGAACTGTTGCTGGAACAACTTTAGGAATTAATAACTGTAAAGTTGAATTAACATTATCTAAGAAATTTTATAGAAGTAAAAAATATATTTATACAATTTCTGTTATAACTCCAACAGAAATAGGTGTAGTAGACTGGGGAGATTATGAAAAAGCAAGGCTTGATCAAACTATATCTGCTCCTTCTATAGAAAGGATTGATCCTGCTGGAGTTAATAAAACTTATACTCTTGCAAATGGTTCTTCTGGTTGTACAGTAGATGAAGATAGTGGAGATGTTACTGGAACAACTTTAGGAATTAATAACTGTAAAATTTTGGTTACTTTAAGTAAAGAGAATTATGTCGATAAAACTCATACTTATATTTTATCAGTTGGGCGTTCTGTTATGGGAGACTTAACTCCTCCTACTTATGGAAGATTATTTCACAATTGTAATGATTGTATTAATGATGATGGAACTTTTGATGAAAATTATACGGGAACGACTATTTCTGTTGTTTCTGGACCTTCCGGAGCTCCTGAAGGAGCAATCTATGTTTATCAAGTTTCTACTATAACTGAAATCTCTGAAGTTACAGGTAATGCGGGGACTTGTAAAATAGATGCTACTAGTGGAGCTTTAACTATTCTGCCTTATACTAATATAGGTTGGAAGTGTAGGGTTTATGTTACTGCTAAATTATCTGGATATGAACATAAAACAGTTTACACAGATATCACTATTGTAGAACAATAGTGATAGAAAATGTATGAACATAAACTATTTTTTTAATATTTTGTTAATATCGTTTAGTATTAATTTAGCACATTCCATTATTGGTGTTCCAGGTCCAAATATTCTTTTTACTCCTTTTTTTTGTAAAAAAGTATAGTCATTTTTGGGAATAACTCCTCCTACAAACACAACAATATCATTTCCATTTAATTTTTTTAGTTCATTTATTAATTCTGGCACTAGTATCCTGTGTCCGGCAGCTAATGATGATACGCCGATAGCATGCACATCATTTTCTATTGCCTGTTTGGCAACTTCCTCAGGGATAGAAAATAATGGTGCTAAGTCTACATCAAATCCTACATCAGAAAATCCACTTGCAACAATTTTTGCTCCTCGGTCGTGTCCATCTTGCCCCATCTTTGCAATTAAAATTCTTGGTCTTCTACCATTTTTTTCACTAAATTTTTTTACATCTCTAAATAAGTTCTCCCAAGAAGTATTATCTTTATAATGTTTGCTATAAACACCAGATATAGCTTTAGTGCTGGCATTATATCTTCCCCAGATTTTTTCTAAAGCACTAGATATTTCACCAACTGTGCATCTGGCTCTAGCAGCATTAATAGATAACTCTAATAAATTTTCATTGTCATTTTTATCTTTAGCGTAAGCTGTTAGCCTTTTAAGGCAGTTTTGAGCATTTCTTTCATTTCTATTTTTCTTAATTTTTCTTAATTTTTTTATTTGATGTTCTCTAACTTTATTACTATCTATAACTCTAACATCTACTTTTTCCTCTTTATCTGTAATATATTTATTTACACCTACTATAATAGTTTTAGACTTATCAATATTTGCTTGTTTTTCAGCAGAGGCTCGCTCAATATTTTGTTTTGGTATTCCTATTTCAATAGCTTTAGTCATTCCTCCAATATCATCAATTTCTTTAATAATTTTTCTGGTGGCATTTGCAATGTCATTAGTTAACGATTCCATAAAGTAAGACCCTCCCCAAGGGTCTATAACTTTTGTAATGTTTGTTTCTTCTTGTAAAATTATTTGTGTATTTCTTGCAATTCTTGAAGAAAATTCTGTTGGAAGGGCAATAGCTTCATCAAAGGAGTTTGTATGTAGTGATTGAGTTCCTCCAAAGATGGCGGCCATAGCTTCTATGGTAGTTCTTACAATATTATTGTAAGGATCTTGTTCAGTTAATGACCAACCTGATGTTTGACAATGAGTTCGTAACATTTTTGACTTTTCTAGGTTAGGTTCAAATTCTTGAACTATTTCTGCCCATAATAATCTTGCTGCTCTCAATTTTGCAATTTCCATATAGAAATTCATTCCAATTCCAAAGAAAAAAGACAACCTTGATGCAAAATCATCGATGTTAAGACCAGCTTTTAAAGCTGTCTTTATATATTCTTTTCCATCAGATAATGTGTATGCTAGCTCTAAAACAGCATCAGCACCTGCTTCTTGCATATGATAACCAGAAATTGATATGGAGTTAAATTTTGGCATATACTTTGATGTATATACTATAATGTCGGATATGATTTTCATTGATGGTTGAACTGGGTATATATAAGTATTTCTAACCATAAACTCTTTTAAAATATCATTTTGAATAGTTCCAGAAAGTAATTCCTTTGAAACACCTTGTTCTTCAGCAGTTACTATGTAATTTGCCATCACAGGAAGAACTGCTCCATTCATTGTCATAGAAACAGAAACTGTATCAAGAGGTATTTCATTAAATAATATTTTAGTATCTTCTACTGAATCAATGGCAACACCAGCTTTGCCAATGTCTCCCTTTACTCTAGGATGATCTGAATCATATCCTCTATGAGTTGCAAGATCAAAAGCAACGGATATTCCTTGAGAACCGTTCTTTAATGATTGTTTGTAAAATTTGTTTGATTCTTCAGCAGTAGAAAATCCCGCATATTGTCTAATGGTCCAAGGTTTTCCTGTGTACATACTTGCTCTTGGACCTCTTATGAATGGAAAAATTCCAGGAAGTGTATTTTTTTGATTGACTTTATTTAGGTTTTCTTCAGTGTAAAGTGGTTTTATTTCAATACCTTCGGGGGAGATCCAATTATTAATAAATCTTCCTTTCAGTTCTTTTTCAACCAACTTTTTCCATTCTTGTATATTTTTGTTGGACATTTTTTCCCTTAATAATTCATATTTATTTGTTCAGGTTTATCAGAAAATTGATATATTTACCAGTAAAATACTCCCTTTTATTTTATGTAAAAAGATATTTTTGATAAAATTAACATAGGTAAGTATATTCACTATGTCTAATAATTCTATAAAAGACAGAAATTCAAGCGGGCTAGTTGTAGACCAAAGTGTGCAAGGTTATTTTTTTGAAGAGTTAGCTAAGATAAATAATAAGTTTACCAAGCCAGTATCTAGTAAGATAGTTTATTATTTAAGTTTTATCTTAGAAAACTATGTTAGCTCTAAAAATTATTTTGAAAAAAAGCAAGGAAAGGTAAAGGAGAAGATATTAGGAATAAGATTATTAGAATCAGCTAGTATGTCTATTAGTAAGCAGAAGAGAATACTGAGAGAAATAGGAGATTTATCTCTTTTTGTATGTGGATATTTTTCTGAATCTTTAATTAATAAATTAGTAAATGTAAATTATTATAGAGAGGTTGGTAAAATATCTTATATGAGATTAAATAAAATAATTCCTTACGCTTATGAAGAATCTAGATTTTATGAAAAACTTGCAATTGATATAGAGTCTGCAATAACTATTCTTAATATAGCATCTAAAAATATTGATTATGAAGATACTTCTATTATTATTCCCGATATAGATAAACTAGGAATTATTTAGATCCAATAATTGTACTATTAAAATCTTTTTGTAAAAATTTACTAATTGATGTTTTAAAGTCTTTATAAGTTATATTATCAATTAATTTATTATACTTATAGTAATAATCTAGATTATTATGATTAATTATAGAGTTAGAATACATATTTGCATAATCAGAATTTGTTTGAATAAGAAGTAAATTATTTCCTTTTATTTTACTTTTTATATTTTTAAATTCTTCTTCAGTTATACATTTTGATTTTATTTCTTTTAGAATATTAGCAATAGCATTTTTACTATCTTGTACTTTATTATTACTACAAGCTATATAAATACCCCAATACCCCCCGTAAAGAGAATTAAAATGTATTGGTTGGGCGGTATAACAAAGTCCCATTTTATCTCTTACTATAGTAAATAATTTAGAAGAGAGGCCAGATAAATAAGAATTCATAATAGCTATAGGAATATTTTTTTTATCTTTATTTTTATATCCAGGATAATATAGGAACATATTTGTTTGTTTTCTCTTTAATGATTTAAAAAAAGTTTTCCCATAAATATTGTTATATTTTTTATAATTTGTTTTTATATTATTATTAGGGTTTAGATTTGTTATATATTCATTAATAGAGTTAATTACGGTTTCTGCATTTATATCACCACAATATGTAAATACTAATTTTTTATTTTTTAAATTCTTTTTATGAGTTTTAAAAATTGATTCTATATCAATATTTTTTATTGATTGTTTTTCACCTGTTATGCTCATAGAATAGGGATGATTTTTAAATAAAATCTTATTCGTATTGTAGAAACATAAAGCCAGAGGATCTTCTTCTCTATTTTCTATTTGTTTTAATATCTGATTTCTTTCATTTTCAATAATATCAGCTTTAACTTCAGGAGTAATAAGCAAGCTCATAAAATGATTAAGTAGTTTGTATAAATCTTTACTTTGGCCATGAATTTTAATATTATATGAGTTATAAGAAGATGAACTAGATAGAAAAGCAGAGCTATTTTCTATTTCCTCTCTTAGTTTTTTATATGATATCCCTCGATACCCTTTTGTTATTATTCTAGATAAAAAATTGTAATATCCATTATTGCTTTTATTTTCTTCTATTAAACCACCATTTATATCTACTCTTAGAACAAATGTAGGAGTAGTTTTATTTAATCTATGAATTAGGTAAATATTATTTTTTAATTTTATTAACCTTGTTGATTTATCATACTTAGAGTAAGTTATGTTTTTTATAGGACTATATCTGTTATTTTTTATTTTTAATGAATAGATTTGTTTTGATAAATCTTTAAATGTATTTTCTGCCTTTAATTTATTTTCTTTTTTAGGGATTTGTATGTTTATATGCAGGTTTTTAGATAATATGTCTAAGAAGCTATTATTGACATCTTCTATAGAACAACCTTTTAATCTTTCAATATACTTATCTTCATAATTTATATTTCCTGTTCTAATAAATGATTCTCCTTTAGAAAAAGCAAGGTTTTCTATAGACTCCTTACTATAAATTTTGTGAGAAATATAATGATTTTTTATTTTATTTATCTCTACTATAGTAAATTTGTTTTTATACCAATTTTTTATAATTAATAATATTGCTTTTTTTAAATTTTGTATTTTTTCAAATGGAAAAACAATATTTATTATATGCATTCCTCCATCTTGCATAAACATAGTATAGCTATTACATGAATTTACTAGATTTTGTTTTATATATAATTCTTTGTATAACCTTGATGTTTCTCCATATCCTAGGCAATTAATAGCTATTTGTTCAGAAATGGCTTTTTTTGATTGATAACTAGGTGACTGAAATAATAAATTTAATCTACATAATTTTGTATCTTTTTGATGAACAGACATAGTATCTTTATTTTTTAATTTAAATTTAGGAAATCTATTATATTTTCCTATTGGGAAGGTTGCCTTTTCTATTATTTTTTTTATAGAAGATTCTTTTGAAATATTACCAGCTACAATTAGCAGACAGTTGCTAATATTGTAATAGTTTTTTCTAAATTCAATTAACTGTTTTTTAGAGAATTTTTTTATTGTTTTTTCTGTTCCTAAAATTGGATGATGATATCCTAGAGTAAAACAAGATTCTTGTAACTTATTAAAATTATATTTTATCGGATTGTCGAATGATTGTTTCCATTCTTCTAAAACTACATCTCTTTCAGTTCTTATATCTTCTATTAAAAACCTAGGATTAGCAATCATATCTAATAAGATTTCAACAGTTTTATTTATATGTGTTTGAGGGCTATTAACGTAATAGCAAGTATAATCAAAGGAGGTAAATGCATTAATTTCTCCTCCAAAATTTTCAACTTCTTTAGCTATAGCTCCCTTAGGGCTTTTTTTGGTTCCTTTAAAAAACATATGTTCTAAAAAATGAGCTATCCCCATATTAGAACTACTTTCTAGAGCTGAGCCAGCATTAAACCATATTTGTACACAAGAAGTTATACTCTCTGGAGAGTTTATAAATAAAGTATTTAGTTGATTCTTTAAAACTTCAAGTTTATATTGCATAAGTATATTGTAAATGAAAATTATATATTATCCATGGAATTATTATGAAATATTCTCTAAGTTCTTTGTATATTCATTTCCCATTTTGTCAAAATAAATGTAATTATTGTGATTTTTATAAAGTAATACCAGATGATAAAGATAATTTTTCTCTTTTTGAAGAAAGGTTACAGAAGGAATTCATAATTCATCAGAATTTTATAAATAATCATAACTATGAGTGGAAACCCCTTGAGACGATTTATATCGGAGGGGGAACTCCATCTTTTTGGATGGATAGAGGTGCAAAATTTATAAGTAAATTTTTAATAAATAATAAATTGTCATTATCTAATGATTATGAGTTTACTATAGAAGTTAATCCAGAAAATTGGTCAGATTCTTCTCTTAAAGGCTGGAAGAAATCTGGTTGTAATAGATTTTCAACAGGAATTCAGTCATTAAATGATAAATTTTTGAAATTAATGGATAGAGCCCATAAAACTAAAATTGTCTATAAAACTTTAGAGCAATTTAATAAACTAGAAATACAATATTCAGTAGATTTTATGTTGGGGCTTCCATTTTCTAGTAAATACAATAGAGATATAATAAAAGAGTTAGAGCAAATTTTAGAATATAATCCAAACCATATAAGTATTTATATTTTAACTGTAAAACCTAATTATATCTACCATAATGATCTTCCTTCGGAGGATTATATTCAAAAAGAGTACTTAGATGTTAGTAATTATCTTGTTTCAAAAGGGTTTTGTCATTACGAAGTTTCAAATTTTGCTAAAGAAGGATATAAATGTAAGCATAATTTAAATTATTGGAAGTCTATGTCAGTTGCAGCATTGGGAAGGTCAGCAGTTGGTTATTTATCGGAGAAAGCTATTCGCTATAGATGGGATACTTCAAAAGAGAGTTTTGCTACCGAATTTTTAACTGATAAACAAAAGCAAATAGAATCTATATATTTATCCTTAAGATTGGATAAAGGAGTTGATATTTCTAAGTATTTAGATCAAGAAAAAAGTGATAAATTTTTTAATATCTGCCAGAAATGGGTAGATCGTAAATTTATAAGTAAAAAAGGTAGTAAAATATCTTTGAATTCCAAGGGTTTTTTACTTATGGACTCATTTATGGGAGATATTTTATCTGTTTTATAAGAATATTTACAAAGTTTTATCGTCTCTATTGACATTATAAAAATAGATACTATTTTGCTATAAGGCATTAATAACTAGGGGAAATGATGGAAAATCAACAAGTTACAAATAAAGACTCTAAAAAAGGCATTAATATGGCAAAAGATAGTAAGTTAAAGGGTACAGAGAAAGGAAATGGCTCAAAAAAGTCCATCAAGAGCAAGAATAAGAAAGATACTAAAAATGATTCATTGGAAAGTGACTTAGATTTAAGCAACAAAATAGATAAAGATTATAACAATCAAGAAGAAAAAAAAGATGATAATTATAAAGAAAAATATTTATATTTAGCTGCAGAAATGGAGAACTTAAAAAGAAGAGCGGCAAAAGATAAAGAGGAATTGCTTTTATATGGAAATGAGAAATTACTATCATCTTTACTAGATGTTCTAGATAATTTTGATCGCACATTGGAGATGATAAGCAACGATAAAGACTCTAATGATAAGATAAAAAGTATTTGCCAAGGAATCTCGATGGTTCAGAAATCATTTTTGGATAAATTATCTAAATCTGGTTTAAAAGTTATTAAGTCATTAGGAGAGATATTTGACCCTAATTTTCATGAAGCAGTTTCACAACAGGAAGTAGTAGGAAAAAAAGAGGGAGAAATTATAGGAGAGCTTCAAAGAGGTTACTTGTTAAACGGGAGATTATTAAGGGCTTCAAAGGTTATAGTTGCTCAAAATAAACAATAAAAAAATTATATCATAGGGAAATAAAGGAGAAGAGTTATGAGTAAAATTATTGGCATAGATTTAGGTACAACAAATTCTTGTGTATCAGTTTTAGAAAATGGAAAATATAAAATTATTCCAAATTCAGAGGGTCATAATACAACCCCCTCTGTTGTAGCTTTTGGAAAAAATAGTGATAGATTAGTGGGACATGCAGCTAAAAGACAAGCTGTTACTAACCCCCAAAAAACGCTTTATGGAATAAAGCGTTTAATTGGTAGAAAGGCAAGTGCTCCAGAAGTTAAAAAATTTAAAGATGTTGCTCCGTTTGAGATTTTTTCTAATAAAAATGGAGATGCATGGATTAAAGTAGATAATAAAGAATTGTCTCCACAAGAAATTTCTACAAGTGTTCTACAAAAGATGAAGTCCGCTGCTGAGGAATATTTAGGTCATGAAGTCACTGAGGCAGTTATTACTGTTCCAGCGTATTTTAACGATGCTCAAAGACAAGCCACAAAAGATGCAGGTAAAATAGCAGGTCTTGAAGTCAAAAGAATAATAAATGAGCCAACTGCCGCAGCGCTTGCATATGGACTTGATTCAAAAAAAGATAGTAATATAGCAGTTTTTGACTTAGGAGGAGGGACTTTTGATATTTCTATTTTGGAGATATCTAGCGATGGTGTTTTTGAAGTTAAAGCTACAAATGGGGATACTTTTCTTGGAGGAGAGGATTTTGATGAAGTTATTATGAATTACTTAGCAGATGAGTTTAATAAAAAAGAAGGCATAGATTTAAGAAAAGATCATATGGCCCTTCAAAGATTAAAGGAAGCTGCTGAAAAAGCTAAGCATGAGTTGTCTAATGTTAGTAGTACAGGTATAAATCTTCCTTTTATTACCGCTGATCAAAATGGTCCTAAGCATTTGGATATGGAACTAACTAGATCAAAGTTAGAATCATTAATTTCACCACTACTTGATAGGCTTACTAAGCCATGTAATACATGTATAGATGATTCAGGGCTTTCTAAAAATGAAATTAATGAAATTATTTTAGTCGGTGGTTCTACTAGAATTCCACTTGTACAAAAATATGTTAAGGATATTTTTGGTAAAGAACCATCAAAAGGTGTTAACCCTGATGAGGTTGTTGCCGCTGGAGCTGCTATTCAAGGAGGGGTATTGGCAGGAGATGTTAAGGATGTTCTATTACTAGATGTTACTCCATTATCTCTTGGTATTGAAACTCTTGGTGGAGTTATGACTAAAATTATTGAAAAAAATACAACTATTCCAACAAAAAAATCGCAAATTTTCTCAACAGCTCAAGATAATCAGCCGGCTGTTAATATCCATGTTTTACAGGGAGAGAGAGAATTTGTTAACGATAATAAGACATTAGGTCGTTTTGACTTAGTAGGTATTTCCCCTGCACCAAGAGGTATTCCTCAGATAGAAGTTACATTTGATATTGATGCCAATGGTATTGTTAATGTTTCTGCTCTTGACAAGGCAACTAATAAATCTCAAGAGATCAAAATTACTTCAGGTTCTGGTTTAACAGAAGAAGAGATTAAAAGAATGGTAGATGAGGCAGAGGCCAATAAAGAAGCAGATACCAAAAAGAGAGAAGTGATAGATTGTAGAAATAACTTAGAAGGTTTAATTGATGCAACTTCTAAGATGATAAAAGGTGAAGAAGCTAATAAGATATCTGATACTGATAAAAGAGAGCTTCAATCTGCTATTGATGAGGCTAAAACTCATTTAAATGATCAAACGGCAGAAGAGTTAAAAGCTGCTATGGAGAAATTACAGACAGCTTCTCACAAGATAGCTTCTAGTATGTATCAACAACAGCAAAACTCTACTGGTAATCAGCAAGAGACAAACCCATCTAGCAATCAAACAAGTAGTGCTGGAACAGGTAAGAAAGAAGAGGATATTGTAGATGCTGATTTTAAAGAGGTTTAATTGTATTTATCCCTTTTGCAATATTGAGATTTTAATATGAGTAAGAGGGATTACTATGAAATTTTAAATGTTTCTAGAAATGCTTCTAAGGAAGAGATAAAGAAAGCTTATCGTAGGATAGCTTTGAAGAATCATCCAGATAAAAATCCTAATAATAAGCAAGCAGAACAGACATTCAAAGAAGCATCTGTTGCAGCGGAGATTTTACTAAATGATGAAAAGAGAAAAAGATATGACCAGTTTGGCCATGCAGGAGTAGATGGCCAAGCTAGTGGTGGATTTCGTAGTGCTGATTTTGGGGATTTAGGGGATATATTTGGAGATATATTTGGAGATATATTTGGAGGAGGAGATATCTTTGGCAGCAGAAGGAGAGGTGGCAGAAGATCAGGGGTGCCTGGTAATGATATTAAAGTAAATCTTGAGGTTGCCTTTGAGGAAGTTATCAATGAAGTGAGTAAAGAGATAGCTGTTAAGCATTTTGTAGAATGCAATTCTTGTAATGGTATTGGAAGCAGTAGCGGTCGTTTAAGTTCTTGTAGTATGTGTGGTGGTAAAGGAGAAGTTTATCGTCAGCAGGGATTTTTTACTATGGGTACTACTTGCCCACAGTGCAGGGGTCAGGGCCAGGTGGTTACAGATCCTTGTACTAGTTGTAATGGACAGGGAAGAAAGAAGAAAAAGACACATATGGAAGTTGCAATACCTGCAGGTATAGATAATGGACAGCAACTCAAATTGACAAATAAAGGGGATGCAGGAATTCAAGGGGGAACTTGTGGTGATTTATATGTTCAAGTTAATTTAACTCCTCATGAATTTTTTACTAGAGATGGAAGGGATGTCTACTGTACAGTACCTGTTAAATTGCCACAAGCAGCTTTGGGAGCAGATGTAGAAGTTCCTACATTACATGGCAAAGTTAAGGTAAATGTTGAACCTGGAACTCAATCTGGAGCTAAAATGAGGCTTAGAGGCAAGGGATTTCCTAAATTAGGGGGATATAGTTATGGGGATCAAATTATTTCAATTCATGTAGAAACTCCTACTGGTCTATCTAGGGAACAAAGGGAGCTTATTAAGAGATTGGGGCAATTAGACAATGATATGGGTAGTAGCCCAATGAGTCAAAGTTTTATAGATAAAGTTAAAAATTTCTTTTATTGAGTTTATTTTCTATTTTCATCTAATTAGAATATCTATGACTTGAAAACATTATTACTGTTATTTTTATTTACTAGCTGCTCAGGAGTGAGCATATTAAAATCTCGGCCTAAG
The DNA here is from genome assembly GCA_965243505.1 of Bacteriovoracaceae bacterium. Lineage (GTDB taxonomy): Bacteria > Bdellovibrionota > Bacteriovoracia > Bacteriovoracales > Bacteriovoracaceae > CBDEVA01. Next base: position 267,425 of record CBDEVA010000008.1, read on the forward strand.
ATTTTATACACTAAAGAGTTTAAAGCTAAAATAATTTCAATTAGAAGTATTTATAAAAGAGGAAATCTAGATAAAGCATTAAGCATGCTTAAATCTATTGATGATAAAAAACTTTTAACAACAGAAGTCGCGTTGTGGAGTAATTTAATAGGTGTAATTTATTTTAATAAAAAACAGTATAATAAATCTATTGAATATTTTAATATTGCTTACCCTAAAGCTATTTATGATGATACTTTGATGTCTCAAGCTCAGTTAAATTTAGCAGGCTCTTATTACATGGTAAAAGAAATGCAAAAAGCATTAGAAACATTAAATTCTATAGATTATAATTCTGTTTCAGAATTAGAAAAGGATAAATTTAAATTATTACATTATAATGTATCAAAAGAAGCTGGAGATCGATATCAATTAACTATAGCCTTGATTCGTTTATTAGGAAATTTAACAACTATAGAAGAAGTTAAAAATAGTCAGTATTATAAGGAATTTTATGATAACTTTTCTCAATATAGTATAAATAATAAGTTTAAAATTTTTAAGAAATTAGAAGATGAAAATAATTTTGCTTTAGGATTCATATCTTATAAAGATATGGTAGATCAATACTACAAAGGCAATAGTTCAGATTTTCATTCTCTTTTGTCATGGCTTAGAAGATTTTATGGTTCAGTGGGAGAAATTTCTAGTTTAGTAGAAGATTTTGCTTTAAGAATTGATAATAATGTTAAGATTAATAAATTATCAATAGGAGTAATTCTTCCATTATCTGGCTCAAATAAGAATTATGGAAAGAGAGCATTAATGGGGATTGATAATGCTCTTAAATCTTTAGATAAGGATGGCAGATATAAGTTACTTATTTATGATTCGCAAGGTAGTAGTATTGTGGGTTCTAGGTTAGTTAATAATTTAGTATCAAAGGAATCAGTATCAGTAATAATAGGAGGTTTGTTTTCTGATGAAGCAATGGCAGAGTATATAGAGGCAAAAAAATATGGAGTATTTTTCATATCCTTATCACCAATTTATATTGCAAGAGAGCAAAAAAATCATCTATTACTAGAAGTTCCTGGCTCTATTGAATCACAAATAGAGCAACTTTTTTCTGAAAAGATGTTAGATATATTTGGTAGAACTGCAAAAATTATTTACCCTAATAATTCTAGAGGCAAAACTTATGTAAATGAATTTTGGCGTAAAGCTCTTTTAAGTAATGTAGAAATAAAGGGAGCTGTTTCTTATGATGTAAGTAACCAGGATTATCGTCAGTCAGTAAAGGATGTTCTTAATTTAAAATTTCCTAGAGAGAGAGAAGAGGAATTAGATATTTTAACTCAGATATATACTCTGGAGCATAAGCGTGATCCTAGAAGAATTCAATTATTAAAACCAATTATTGATTTTGATTGGATATTTATACCATCTTTGCCAAAAGAATCTATACAAATTATTCCATCATTTCAGTATTATGACGCTTATAATATAAGTATTATTGGTAATTCTAGTTGGAGAAGTAGAATAGTTTTAAGAGAGAGCAAAAAATATAAATCGTTATTTTTTGTAGGAGATAATATTTCCATATTAGATGAAAAATTTAAAAATTCCTTTTTAAATAATTATGGATATGTTCCACGCTTGATAGAATTGATTTCTTTTGATGCTTTTAGCATCTCTTATCGATTACTTGAGGGAATGGAAGCAACATCTAGAGATGGCTTAGATATTCATCTTCGTTCATTAAATGATTTGTCTGGTATAACAGGTTCATGGAATATTAAAGATGGATTATGGATTAAAGATTTATCTTCTTTTGGATTAAAATCAGGACAAATAAAGGATGCTTTTTCTATTATAGAAAAATCTAAGATTTTGAAGAATTAACTTTACTTTTTATACGAATCTTTTTTTTATTTTGATTTTTTCTTTGTCTCATTTTTTTATTAGAATTTTTTCTACCTTTTCCCATATTTAATCCCCTTTTAATTTTTGAGAATGATACCTTTTATATATAATTAAGACAATATTAGTTATTTCATTGTTTTTATTGGCTCAGTATTATTTAAGTGATAGATTTCATTTATAGGAAATTTATGTAAGTATGCGAAGCAAAAAAAGTAGATCATTTAAGAGAAAAAAAACTTCTAAAATAATAAATACTCCTTTAGCAGTGCGTAGGGAGTTGTTGAGAGCTAAAAGAATTCATGGAAATGAGGCTAAAAGAAAGATAGCTGTTTCTATATTAGAGCGCTATACTGGTCATTCACTGAAGGATTTTCGCAAGCAAATCATCCTTACAAATTTTCACTACTATGTTGAAAGATTTAATTCTATTGTTCCTGACGCATGTTATACAGAGGGGAGTGCGTTTAAAGCATCCTCTTCAGAGGCAGCAAATATAACTATTATAGAATTTGGAGTAGGTTCTGCTATGGCGGCATTGATAGGGGAGATAATAAGCGTAATTAATCCCAAAGCTGTATTATTTTTGGGTATTTGTGGTGCAATTCATCCTTCTTTAGAGGTGGGAGATTTTATTCTTCCTATTGCTGCTATTAGAGCAGAAGGTGTTTCTCAGCATTTTCTACCAAAACAGGTGCCGGCTTTGCCTACATTTAAAGTACAAAAATTTGTCAGTCAGGTTTTAGTAGAGCATTCTATAGAGTATAGAACTGGAACTATACATTCAACGGACTTTCGTTTTTGGGAATTTGATGAGAAATTTAAGAATGATTTAATTGAGGAAAGGGTTTTGGCAGTAGAAATGGAAACTGCGGCTTTATTTATAACTTGTTTAGTTAGTAAGGTTAGTATTGGGGCTTTATTGCTGGTTTCTGATTGTCCTTTAAAACCAGGAGGAATAAAAACTAAAGAATCTGCTAAAAAAGTTTTTAATAATTATACTGATATTCATATAGATTTAGGAATCAAAGCTATGTCAGAAATAGCTGAAAGAGGAGAGAGTATTCGTCATTACCAATGGTAAGTTAAAGGAGTATTTATAACATGACACCAGTTAGAAAAATTTTGAGTTTATTTATATCTAGTGACCTTGCTATTGATCTAGGTACAGCTAATTGTTTAATTTGTGCAAAAGATCGAGGAATAGTTGTTAATGAGCCTTCTGTTGTTGCTATTCATCAAGGTAGTAATGGCTCAAACCGAGTGCTTGCTGTTGGTAAAGAAGCAAAGGAGATGATTGGAAGAACTCCTGGAGCGATAAAGGCCATAAGACCTATGAAAGACGGAGTAATTGCAGACTTTGAAATAACTCAGAAGATGTTAAAACATTTTATTCGAAAATCTATTTCAGGTTCTAAAATTTTCAAACCTAGAATTATAATTTGTATTCCATTTGGTATAACTCAAGTTGAAAAGAGAGCCGTTAAAGAGTCTGCAGTTCAAGCTGGAGCTAGAGAGGTTTACTTAATAGAGGAGCCTATGGCAGCAGCTATTGGTGCAAAACTTCCTATAACTGAGCCTTCTGGTAACATGATTGTTGACATTGGAGGTGGGACAACGGAGGTGGCAGTCATATCACTAGGGGGAATTGTTTATTCTAAATCTGTTCGTGTAGCAGGAGATAAATTTGATGAAGCTATTATTCAATATGTTAAGAAAAAATATTCATTATTAATTGGTGAACGAACTGCAGAAGACATAAAGCTTTGTATTGGTAATGCATATCCTTTTAAAGAAGAATTAAAGAGCTATCAAATAAAGGGACGAGACTTGGTTGCAGGTTCTCCTAAAACTATAGAAGTTACTTCTGAAGAAATTAGGGAGGCTTTGTCTGACACCGTTGATGCAGTTATTGAAGCAATAAAGATCTCTTTAGAGAAAACACCTCCAGAATTAGCAGCAGATATTGTAGATAATGGAATAATATTGGCTGGTGGAGGATCTCAACTTGCAAATCTTGATATTTTAATAAAAGAAAAAACAGGACTCCCAGTATCTATTGCAGAGGAACCATTAACTTGTGTTGTTCGTGGGTGTGAGAAAGTATTAGAAGATGCATTTTTAAGAAAGCAAGTTACAATTCAAAACTAAATATGGGTTTTATTGTATATTTATCTGTAATAATTGCTATCTCCTCTTGTGTTTCAGTTAGTAAAAATAAGTTAAAAATTGATTTAAAAAGATTTCAAAAAAAATATGAATTTCAGGATAAATCTGGAAAGTTTTTAGTAAATAGAAAAGCTAATTATATAAAGGATAAAAATTTATTTTTTGTAAAAAAAGATATTTACCAAAAAGGTAATAATAAATTAGTTGAACAAAGTATTACAGTTTCGGTACCACTGCTTTATAAAAAGAAATACCCTATTTTAAGACCTTATTCTTCTAAGTTTACTGTATGGCTTAATAAAGAGAAGCACTCAACTACTATGAAAGTTGATAAGATAAAAAGAACTATTATGGTTAAAATGGATAGTCCAGAAAATAAATTTAATGGAACTAAAGAAGTTCCCTTTCCGTATACAAGTGGTGCCTATTGCTTTTTTTCTCAATTAATAGAATGTGTAGCTGCTACAGGATTTACTAGACTTGCTATTAAAAAAAGAGTAGGAACTATGAATTTTTATATTATTTGGGATGGATACCCATATATACATCAACAGTACATTAATATTCCCAATGAAGTATTCTCTAGTGCTAGTATTTCTTACGATGGAATTGTTAAAAAGGATAAGAGTGCTAGATTTTCTCTTACTTTTTCAGGGCAAGTTATTTTTTATTTTGTAAACTCTAAAATGCAGTTAACAAAATTATTTTGGACATCTCAAGGTGTATCTATGAAATCTGCAATATGAAAGAGGATCTAGGGCAATTAATTATAACAGGGATAAACGGAACATCTTTAAGCAGTAAAGAGAAGAAATTTATAAAAGATAATAATATTGGTGGGGTAATACTTTTTACTAAAAATTTCCAATCACCAGAGCAATTAGTGGAGTTAACAAACTCTATTCAAGAATTAAGAAGAAATTATCCTTTATATATAGCTGTAGATCATGAAGGAGGAAGGATTATTCGCTTTAAAAAATATTTTACTCAACCTCCATCTATGTATAGGGTTTCTAAGACATCTACAGATGTTTGTTTTAATTTATGTAACATCATGGCCACAGAGCTAAATGCTTGTGGAATTAATATAAATTTTTCTCCAGTTTGTGATATTTGGAATAATGAACAAAATGAGATTATAGGAGATCGTGCTTTTGGAAAGGATTATGAGACAGTAAGTAAATTTATTGTAGAATCTATAAGAGGTTTTCAAAAGGGAGGTGTTATGGCTTGTGCAAAACACTTTCCAGGACATGGTTGTACCCTAGAAGATTCTCATTATCAATTGCCAATAGTAGAAAAGTCTTTAAAAGGATTAGAGAAAGAAGAGTTTATTCCTTTTATTCATGCTAGTAATTCTAATGTTGATTTTATTATGGTGGCTCATTTGAAAGTTAAAGCTTTTGGGGAGCTTATAACTACTGTTAATAATAAGGTATACAGATATTTAAGAGAAAAAATAAAATTCAGAGGTATTATAATTACAGATGATATGCAGATGAATGCAATATCGGATATTTTTAATTTTGTTGATTCTTCAGTTAACTCTATTTTAGCAGGGGCGGATATTATTGAATTTAGAGACATGGAAAATGCAGAGATTGCATTAGAAGGTATTAGAAAAGCATATAATAGCAATATTTTAGCAAAGGATATTATTAGTGATCGTATAAATAGAATCTATAAAAATAAAGAGAATAAACTTATACCCTATACTTCTATAGAATTAAATTCCATTAATAAAATCAATACTAAGAAAATTCGAAAATTTTTGTCTGAGAATTTTTAATAATTTCTTGAAGATGCAACTTATTGAGATTACTACTTAGAGAGAATAAATACTAAGGTTTTGTTTTTATTTTTTAAAAATATTATAAAAATCAGACTATTTATGTCTTATTTTTTTCTTTAATTAATACTATTACAGGCAGAAGTCTATACAATAATACCTTAATTGTTATCTAACTATTTGACTTTATAGGCATTTTCTTTCACTGTAAGATAATAATTTTCTTATTTGTTATTCTAAAAATGTAGCTTATATTAAAGGGGTTCTATTGAAAATTTTACCATTTTTTGTATTATTTCTTTTTATTATATTTCCAAATAAAACTAATTCTCAATATGAAGGTTGGCGTTCTCCTTCACAATACGAAAGAGAAAAATATTATAAAAATGCTTGTGAATTAGGGGAATTACCTAATTGTTATCAATTAGGATTATTTTATTTAGAACAGGCAAAAAAATTAAAGGGAGAAGATAAAAAAAATAAAGAATTGGAAGGTAAAAAAATAATAAAAGATTCTTGTTCTAAAGGAGAAGTTAGTGCTTGTGAGTTCTTAAAGGGAGGTATTTTAGCAGGAGAAGGTTCTACCTTTTTATTTTGGGCATCTATTATTCTAATAGGGTTAGCTACATTAATAATAACTAGGACTATTTTTCAAGAAGAAGATGAATATAAAACACAAGAGCAATTAGAAAATAATTCCTCTAGTAAAAATGAATTTTCTAAGTATGGTGTTATTTTAAAATACTCAAGACCATTTTTTCGTAGATATATAACACCAATAGTTTTATCTATGAAAGGGAAAAATAAGATTAAAGAGAAATATAAAAGAAAATTAGCTACCGCTGGACTTAGCGATATTTTAACTCCAGAAGATTTTTTTTCATTTAAATTATTTTTAATTGTAGGGTTTCCACTTATATATGTAGGAGTAAGGGCATTTTTAGAAGAAGATTGGCCTTTGAAACTTATACCGGTTGTAGGTTTTATTGGATATATTTATCCAAATATTTGGATAAATAAAATGATAGAAAAAAGAAAAAAAGCTATTACTCTTGCTATGCCTTTTGCAGTTGATATGCTGGCATTATCAGTAGAAGCAGGTCTTGATTTTATGGCAGCAATTAAAAGAGTAGTAGATAAAGCTAAACATAGTCCGTTAATTGATGAATTTAATCATGTTTTAAAAGATGTTCAGATTGGTGCTAGTAGAGCAGAGGCACTCCGTAGTATGTCTTGGAGAACAGATTTGGTACAGATGTCTTCATTCTGTGCAGCTCTAATTTCCGCTGACTCAGTTGGAGCATCAATAGCACCAATATTAAAATCTCTATCAATTGAAATGAGAGTTAAAAGAGGCGCTGAGATTGAAAAAGAGGGTGCAAAGGCAGCTGGAAAGTTATTGTTACCGACTATATTTTTAATTGTACCAGCAGTGTTAGTGGTTGTAATAACCCCACTTATTATAGGGTTTATTGTAGGTAGATAGTGAAATTATTAAAGATAGTATCAAATGAGGGTAATGTTATAGGAAGTAGAGTTAAATTAGCTAGTAATTTTTATGATAGGTTAGTAGGACTTATGTTCTCAAAAGATATGAAAGATTTTGATGGACTATTAATAAAACCTTGCAAGTCAATTCATACATTTTTTATGAATTATCAGATAGATGTAATTTTTATTAATGATTATGGTGAAATTATTAAAATAATTAGAGAAATGAAACCTTGGAAAATTAGTTCATTTTATCTAAAAGCTACGCAAGTTTTGGAGCTAAAGGGAGGAGGACTAGATAAAAGTATTGATATAGGAGATAAATTGGAGTTTGTATGTATAAATTAGTAGTTGTTGGTGGAAAACTAAGAGGGAATGAATATGTATTAAATTCAGGTGAAAGTATATTGGGAAGGGATGACTCTTGTGAGATTAATTTGCAGGTAGATGGAATTTCTAAAAAACATATTTCTATTACAACAACTAACGATTCTTTATACATAAAGGATTTAGGGAGTTCTAACGGAACATTTTTAAATGGTAAACTTATTACTACTGCAACTGCAAAAAATGGAGATAAAATTACTTTGCCTGATACTATTATAGAAATAGTTTATGTAAAAGAAAAAAAAATAATTATTAAGAAAAAGGTAAATACTGTCGATGAAAAAGAATATATAACAGGAGGTACTCCGCCTAATAGATTATTACCAAAGTTGACATGGTTTTTTAAATATAAGTTAATGAACTTTATTTATGGTATTAATGAGGAATATGAATGGAGAGTTTTATTTGCTATATTGTTAGTTATATTTTGTATAATTGCAACAACATTAACTATTATTCCTGTTCTTAGAAACAATAGAAGTATTTTACTTTACGAAATTGCAAAAAGAGGTAGTCATTATGCTGAAGAGATAGCTCGTATTAATTCTAGAGCGTTGGAACAGAAAAAGTTTGATAGGATTGATACTAGATTTCTTGATAGTGAGGATGGTGTTAATGATTACCGTTTATTTGATTTAGAAGGCAGAATAGTAAGGCCGATAGAAAGGTTAAATGAATATATAGATGATTCATTTTCTGTTGAGGCTAGAGAATGGGCACTGACTAATAAAAATCCAGATACTACCTTGAAGAAAATATTATCAAAAGGTATAGTCGGCATTGGTAAGAAGATTATGGCATTTAATCCTAAATTAGGAGTTCCTGAGCCTGTAGGAATTATTGCTATAAAATTTGCTCCTAAATCATTAAAAATAGAATCAGCATTAAGCAGTAGGGCTTATTTTGAGTCATTAGTTACTATATTTTTAGTTGCAATTCTTTTTTATTTATCAATGTATTACCTTACTGTACGTTCTGTTGATGAAATGAATTTTCAGGTAGAGGAAGTTTTAAAGGGGATTAGGAAATCATTGGATAGCAGTTACTTGCTCAGTGAAATGAATACTTTAAGGGGAAATATTAATACTGTTATTCAAAGATTAAGAGAGCTAGATTCTGAAGTAGAAGATGATTTTGATGAATTAGAAAGTGATGAATTATATGTTAGGAGTTTATCAGAACTTATGAAAGGTTCAGATACTCCAACTATTATCCTAGATTCTCAGAAGAATTTATCATATATAAATCCTGAAGCAGAGGATATTTGTGGGATAAGAGAATTATCTTCAAAGGGAGCAAATATACTAGATATTACAAGAGAAAAAGGGTTTTCTGCTACTATAATTGAATTATGTGATAAATCTGCTAATGAAGACGGAGCAAATAATAATGGATATTATGAATTAGGAGGCAACAATTACAATATTCACGTTACTTCTTTAATAGGAAAAGATAAATTTGCTAAAGCATATTATATAACTCTTTTAAAAGAAAAGTAATATATGGTTAATAATTCAGTAAAAATTCTAAAAAATTATGAGAATATTTCCACTGAAGGAATTAATTATAGATTATTGTGTTTAACAGGAGAAAATAAGGGTACTTCTTACTTCTTGTTAGAAAAAAGATTATTGATGGGAAGAGACGATAGTGTTGATATTCAAGTACTAGATATTAAATCCTCTCGTAAACATGGAGAACTTAAAAAAATAGGAGAAGATTACTATCTGACGGATTTAGGCTCTCAGAATGGAATATTAGTGAATGATTTAAAGATTAAACAACATAAATTACAGGAGGGAGATAAAGTAATTATTGGAAAAACTGTATTTAAATATAGTAAGATTATAAATAAGCCAAAACTTAAAATAGTAGATGAAGTTGACAATGAAGCAGGTGATAATAAAAAAGCAAATCTAAAAACTGTAAGATTGATTTTATTGGTTGTTTGTTCTTTGTCATTTGCTTATTTATTTATTAGTGAGGAACCTAAAAAAGGAGAAAAGAAGAAAGCTATTGTAGAAGAAGTAAAAACTTTAAATGTAATGGAAGAAATAATAAAAAATAAAAATAAAAAAGTAGATAGAGAATTGAAAAAAAAACTAAATACTCTATTGCATAGAGGTCAGAGAGAGTACAGAGAAGGCAACTATTTTAGAGCATTAGAGGAATTTAATTTAGCACTTATATTAAACCCCTCTGATGGTCAAACTAATTTTTATATAAATAGAACTAGGCAAAGGTTAGATCAATATATAAGGGATCTCTTTTTGAAAGCGAGGAAAGAAGTGGAATCTTTAAAGTATAAGAAAGCATTAATCTCATATTGTTCTATAATAAGCTTATTGAGAAATTATAAAGAGGATCAAAGATATAAAGATGCTCAAAAAAATATTACTTATGTGGAAGAGAAACTGGAGTTAGGTAGAAATGAATATAGTTGTTTTTAGAAATAATAATAAAGTTTCAGAAATTAATTTTGCTAATGAAGTAAAAGGCAATCAAGATATGACTCTTTCTTTCTTTTTAGGAAGAGATCCAGAATGTCATATTTTTTTAGATAATAAAAAGATTTCGAGGAATCATGCTGAGATCATTTATGATAAGGGTTCTTGGAAGATAAAATCTATTTCACTAGTTAGAAAGATTATATTAAATGGAAATCCAACTGATGAAGCAGTTTTGAATAATGGAGATATAATTTCAGTAGATGGTTATATATTAAGCGTATCTATGCCTAAAGAAGAAGATGTTGATCCAATAAATCAGGAATTATCAGAAAATGAAAATGAAGTAGATGGTACTGAAGATAATATTGAAGAACTCCAAGAGAAAAGTTGGGGAGATGAACAGCAAGTTCAGCAAGAGCCAGAAGATGTTGAATTTCAGCATGAAGAATTTTCAAATAACACTCAGCAAGAGCAGCCTGTATTAGAAGAAGATGTCCAAGATGAATTTCTAGAAGAGAATACATTTGAGGAGGATAGTTTAGCAGGTGATGACTCTGGTGATTCTACTAAAGTTATTTCATCTTTAGCAGTATTTAATTTATCTTTAGCGGGAGAATATGCCCCTTATGATAAGTTCTCATTAGATAGCAATAAGACTTATATAGGTAGAGATCCAAAAAAATGTCAAATTATTTTAAATGATCCTGAGGTTTCCTCAGTTCATGCTGTGATTCATAAGAGTAATATTGTGTGTGAATTAGAGGATTTAAATTCTAGCAATGGAACATTATTAAATGGAGAAAGAATCAATAAATCTAGATTGAATTCTGGTGATGAATTTATTATAGGTTCGACAACATTTTCAGTGGAGTTAGTATCTGAATTTTTAAAAGAAGAAGAAGATAGATTAATGCCTGTTGAGCATGGCCAAGAAATAGAGGTAGAAGAAGTTGTAGAAGTCTCAGACTTTAGTGAGCCTTTAGAGGGTGAAGCAGATGATTTGTCAACTCTTGATGATGATAAAAAGCCTGTTAGCTTATTTTCAAAAGATAGTTTTAAAGATCCTAAAAAAAGAAAAAAAATTATTTACATTTTATGTGGGATATTAGTGTTATTCTTACTATTTTCGGAAGAGGATACTACTAAACCCACTGTTAAGAAAAACAATAAAGAAGAAAATAGTAATTTACTAGTAAAAAAGAAAAAAGAAAAGCAATTAATAAATAGAAAAACTAAAAGGGCTTTAACAGAAGCAGAGAAAGAGCTGATTGATTCTACTTATCAATTATCAAAAGAGTTATATGAAAGAGGAAAATACGCTGAGTCTATTTTTGAATTAGAAAAAATATTTCAGATAACAGACGATTATAAAAACTCTCGTCAATTATATGAATTATCAAAAGAAGGTCTAAAGGAATTAGAATTGATAGCAAAGAAAGAAAGAGAGGAAAAGGAGAAAAGAGAAAGGGAAGTTAAAGTCAAGAATCTTGTAGTTAAGGCTAAAAAAGCTACAAAAGAAAGGAAAGTAAAATTAGCAGAAGCTATATTTGCTAGTATTTTAAAATTAGATCCTGAAAACTTTGATGTAGCTAATATGAAAGTTGAAATAGATGTATATAAGAAGGAGCAAGAAAGATTAGCGGTAGAAAAGGCTCAAAAAGAAGCAGAAAGAAAGCGGCAGATAAAGGCTTTATCACCTGGAAAGACATTTTTTTTAAAAAAAGAGTGGTATAAGGCAATTAACTCTTTAGAGGTATTTTTAAAACAAGAGGGAATTGATGAAGATTTAATTAAGGAGGCTACAGATATGTTTACTAAGGCACAAGCAAACTTAAAAAAAATAACAGGCCCATTATTAGGAAAAGCTCGCTCTCTTAGGGAGGGTCAAGATCTAAAGGGTGCCTATGAGTATTATAAAGAAGTATTGTCATATGATCCTCCTAATGTAGAGGCTTTAAATGAAATGTCAGATATATTGGAGAGCTTAGAGATTAAATCTAAAAAGTTGTATAGAGAAGCTATAATTTCTGAGTCACTTAATTTATTTGAGGATGCTAAAGAAAAATTTCAAGAAGTTCAGCAAATATCTCCAATAGATAGCGTGTATTATAAGAAAGCTACTGATAAATTAAAGGATTATTTAGACTGATTATGATTGCTCTAAAGAGTTATTTAGCTAAATCTTTTCAAGGTAATCATCTTAATTTTAATGAAGATAAAGTAGATATAGATTTTATTAATAAATTATTTATTATCATGGATGGATTTGGAGGATCTAATATAGGTGATAAGGCAACAAATGATGTATGTGAAAATATAAAAAAATATTATACTCATTTTGGAGGAGATGCTAATACAACTATGCCATTTTTTTTTAGTTCTAAATATCTTTTAGAAGCTAATGCATTAATAAATGCAATTTATCAATCACATAATATTTTAATTGAAAATAATAATAGTAAAGCTATATCTGAAAGAGCTGGGGTATCTTGCGTGGCCGCTACTTTTGCAGATGATATAATGGTTTTAATATCTATAGGAAGTTGTAAGAGTTTATTATATAGAGATGGAGCTCTAAAGGAAATTTGTATGCCTGATAATTATGAACTTCTAGCAAATAATAATGAATGTAGACATCTGCAGACATTTCCTTTAAGTGCTATAGGGCTTTTTGAAGATTTATATTTTGAATCTAGAGAAATCAGGGTTAGAAATGATGATTTATTTATTTTTCTCACAGATGGAGTTTATAGTAGATTAAGGAATGATGAATTGCTAGAAATTATCCATAGCAATAAAACTCTTCCTTTAATTGCTGATTTTATGATAGATTCTGCTAATTCCAATGGTAACCTTGACAATCAAAGTGTTATTTTGTTGAAATTTTAGTATATATTACTTAGGAGATTTATGACTAATAAAACTATCCTTGTTATTGATGATAGCCCAACTATTCAAAAAATTGTTAGAATGACTTTATCTTCTTTACAGGGATATGAAATAGTTGAGTGTTTAAATGAAGAGGCTTTAGACAAGATTAAGCAACAAAAGATAGATATTGATTTAATCGTACTAGATTTTTCTTTTAATAATATAAGTGGTTTTGAGTTGATTTCTTCTTTAAAGGAAATATTTTTAAATGTTCCTCTTATAGTTATGTTAGGTACTTATGACAATACTACTGTTGAAGACTTAGAGGGTCATAACGTAGATGATTTTGTAAAAAAACCATTTGATGGAAAAATGTTTTTAGAAAAATGCCAAAATCTAATTAGAAAAAATAATGAAATTTCAAAAGAGATCGAAGATGTACAAAAGAATTCTCAACAAGAGAATGAGGTATTATTAGCAGATGATTTGTCAGATAAATTACCCAATGAAATTTCTGATAGTTTATTAGTCGATGATGAATCTTGGAAATTTGATATCCCTGGTATTATTGGTAAGAAAGATGGTGATGATATTGAAATTATGCCTCCACCTTTAGTAGCAAAGAAAAAAGAAAGAGATTTTGATTTTATTCCATTAGAGGATTTAAGTTCTCAACATAACTGGACAGAAGGAAGAGATGATACGGCGGTATTTGATGGACATAATGAACCTATTGAAGAATCTGATAAAACTCAGCAGCTTCAAATGGATATTGAGAACGATTTAAATGACGATAACCTTTGGGCGGTCGATGATAAAGAAGTAAGTGCTAGGTCTTCTGTTGAAAATAGTTATATAGATGATGATAAATTAACAGAAATTATAGAAAAAGTTTGTAGTGAAAAAATAGAAAAAATTGCTTGGAAAATAATTCCAAAAATAGCAGAAAAACTTATAAAAGAAGAAATTAATCATATAAAAAGAAATCAATAATTAAATAAAAACAAACTACCTGAGATTATTTTTTTAATTTTGTTTTTAGATTTAATTATTGCAACTCCATTATTATCAATACCTTTAAATGTTCCTTTATATTTTTTGCTATTATCAATAATTTCAACATCTTTATCTATATGGTAACATAGATCATTCCACTTATTATAAATTTTTTCACTCGCTATCCTATTTTCTAGTACATATTTATATATATATTTAGGTATTTTTTCTTTATCTTCATCACTTAATAAAATTTTTGAATTAATACATCCTATGGGAAAAGATCTATTTTCTATTATTTTTTTATTTTCTTCAATTTTTCCTAGATTAATCCCAATGCCAGAAATTAAAGTATCTTCTTTAATTAGAGAACATATTATCCCAATACATTTCTTACCTTCATTGTTTAATATATCGTTAGGCCATTTTAAGTATAATTTACTATTGAAATTTTGTTGAAAAAAATTAACTAGTAATATGGATATTTCCATTTGAGTTAGTATTTTAGGATTACAAGGTGTTATTTTTATAGAAAATGCAAGAGCATTTTTGAAATGAAGCCACTGTGCTTCATTTCTTCCAAATCCCATACTTTGTTTATTTGTGGATATTATTAGATGTTCATAGTTGTTTGTTTTAATTATATCCTTTATGTATGATTGAGTTGATTTACAATCTTGTAGATGAATTTGCTTCATATTTTTGCTTTTTATAGTAATTTATTAAATTTTATGTTAGGTGATAGGCTATGTCATTAATTACAAGAGATAAATCTAGAGATATTAGGTTTACCCCTAATATTAACCCTTATTCAAATGGTAGTGTGATAGCTGAGTTTGGAAATACTAAAGTTCATATTACTGTTTCTATTGAAAACACAATTCCTAGTTGGTTAAAGGGTAGTAAGCAAGGATGGTTATCTAGTGAGTATTCTATGCTTCCTATGTCAACTCATACAAGAACTAAAAGGGATAGATCAAAGGTAAGTGGAAGAACTCAAGAAATTCAACGTTTAATTGGTAGAAGCTTAAGATCTATAATTGATTTAAAAAAACTAGGCGAGAAAACAATTACTATAGATTGTGATGTTCTGGTTGCTGATGGAGGAACTAGAACAACAGCTATATCTGGAGCATATATAGCATTAGTTCTTGCTATTGATAATATGCTTAAAGAAGGAATCATAAAAGAAAATCCTATAATTGGGCAAATTGCTGCTATTAGTGTTGGTATTAATAGTAAAGGAGAAATTATTTCTGATTTAAATTATCAAGAGGATTCGAATTGTTGTACAGATATGAATATAGTTATGAATAAAAATGGTGAAATTATAGAGATTCAAGGAACAGCTGAGAGAGGTAGCTTTACTACGAAACAATTGGAAACCATGATTACTTGTTGTAAAAGTGCAATACAAGAAGTTTTTAAAAAGCAAGATGATATAATTGGATAGATTAACTTTAGCTTCATCAAATTTATATAAGCAAAAAGAAATTTCTGAGCTTGTAAAAGATCGTATTGAAATTTTGATTCCTACTAAAAAGATTGATGTAGAGGAAATAGGTACAAGTTTTTATGAAAATTCTCTTATAAAAGCTAGTAAATATTGGAATCAACTAAAAACACCTATTTTATCTGACGACTCTGGTTTGGAAGTAGATTATCTTCCAGATGAATTAGGAGTTTATTCTGCTGACTTTGGAGGAGAAAATCTGAGCGATAGAGAAAGATGCGAGCTTCTTCTTGAAAAGCTAAAAGGGGTTAATAAGTCAAATAGAAAAGCTAGCTTTATATGTATGTTATGTTTGTATTTAAATCCTAAAGAAATATTTTTTTTTCAGGGTAAACTTAAGGGAGAAATTTCTTTGGATTATAGAGGAGATGAGGGCTTTGGATATGATCCAGTTTTTATTCCAAGTGAAATAGATTACAAGACATTGGCACAACTTCCTAATTTTAAAGCAAAAAATTCTCATAGAGCTGAGGCATGTAAATCATTGGTGAAATTTGTTTGCCAACAAACAAAAGCATAATTATATTTTATTGAGCTTTTAATTAGTTCGGAGCGTAGCGCAGCTTGGTAGCGCACTTGCTTTGGGAGCAAGGGGTCGGAGGTTCAAATCCTCTCGCTCCGACCATCTTGGCGTTGTCAAGTTTTTTACTATATCTTCGAACGGATTTTTATAAGAAAATCGCAATGTTCTATCTTTTAGCATTCGGTTAGAAAGTACTATCTTTATAAGTCTGGCCTTATCTCGTCCATTATCACTTAACTTCATAAAATTATAGGACTTTTGCAGAAGTTCAAAAACATTTTTAGTTTGTTTTAAAATAGTAGGATTTAAGCGAGAAGCTTCTTTTTCCTTATTGTTACAACTACCTAGAATATCAAGTATTTCTTCTGCTATCGTGCCAGAAAACTCAAATATACCCCTTACTTCTGAATCTAATTTATCCGACCATTTAGAATTTGTTAATAATTTAAATACAATTTTTTTAAGATTTAAAATTATTATATTTATCTACTGAAAAGTGTATAATTATTTTTAAGGATTACTACAACTAGCAGCTATTACAGAGTCTATACCACTTGCTAAGTTATTTAAATTGCCTTCAAAGGTTACTCTTTCTAAATCCTCTCGACAATTTTCATTATCAATTGAGCTTCCACCTTGAGTTGCATTTCTTTGATAAAAAGACTTTATCACACTAGTTGTATTATCAATATATCCCTGCATTTCAGTAATTTCGCTTTGGTGATGCTTTTCATCTATCCCTGCTCCGTATTGGACTAGAGCTTCAATATTAAGGTTTATATTTGAAATATTTGGTATTGCTATATTTGCAGTTAGGTTATTTTCAATTTGTGGGCATAAATTTAAAAAGTCTCTAAAGGCTATCAAAAATCCATACCAATAGGGATCATTATTTGAATCTGCTTTTGCGGTATTAAATGCAGCAAGGCTATCTCCATTTTGTCTATTTATATAGGAACTACAAATTAAAGCAACCCTACTGGTAAACCCCTCTTCTTTTCTATTGACTTGGGTAAAATCACGTTTACTATCATCCCAACTAGTTATACTCCTACTTTCACTATTTGTGTAAACTTCTACAACAGCTGCAAGACCAGTGGCATCTGAAGATGAATCCGTAGTAGATATGGCTATAAGATTAGCTTTTAATGTGGCTAAGTCGTTAGCAATACTTGAATCTCCGTCGGGATATTGTGTGATATCTTCATATTCATCAATCATGTATTTGTAAATAGCTGCTGTTGATAAACAATCTGCTGTTGGATTTGTTTGTAATGAAGGATCACATGTAGTGTTAAAGGATGTATGGCGTGCTTTAAGTACATTTATAAAGTTTGTTTTTTCTGTGCTATCCATTCCTATTGCTGTTAATAAATTATCGGTATAAACTTGATTGTTTCTAAAACCATCTGTTATTACATTTTCACTAGGAGAAGATGGGCCTTCTATAAAGATTCTGCCAATTGATGTTGTTGGTAAGTCTGGTTGAGCTAAAGCATATCCTAAAAGTGTTGCTCCAAAAGAGCCTGTTTCAATATTTATTTTATTATCTCCTCCGGTAATATTAAATAGATCAGTTCTTTTTGTATTATCCACATAAACACTTCCTGCCGTACCCAGAATAATTTTCATTAAGTTTACAATGTCTTTTCCATTGTCAAGAGGATTAACTTTTTGCAAATAAGAAACATTATTTAAGCAGGTTGATAGCTGAGTATTTAGAGTACATTCTTGACTTCTTATGTCATTATAATGCAATCCTCTCATGGATATTATTACTGCTATTTTATGATTATGATTTTTAAAACTCTCTCTAGGATCTGTAGCTGTTCCACCATTTACTTGAAGTAATACTCTATTTATTGAAGCGGATGGAAAAAGTCCTACAAACACGGTAGTTTCAAAAGAATCATGTGTTTTTAATTCTCCTCCATATAATGTTGTTAGTCCTTGAAGATTTAATGTCTGGGGAGGAAGTTCAGAATTGGTTTTTCCTAATGGATTATCAAAGGGTTGCCATGTATGAGGTAGAGTTATATTTTTTAAATTTAGTCTTAGTGTAGTAGTAGCTGAACTGCTTTCGGTTCCTTTTTTTCCACTACAAGAATTAATAACAATAAGACATAATAATAGATAAGTAAAAGTAGATTTTAATAATTTTTTCATTGTTATAGGCTTTATATTTTTACCTTGCTCCTAGAGGTGTTATTCTTTTAAAGAACATTACATAAATACATAGCCTTATATAGCCGTGGAATAGCGTAGGCATTTTTAACTAAATTTTCTTCTAATTCTTTAAATGTAGTTGAACTTAAAATATTATTATAGGTTTCTTGGTTTATAGATTCAGGATTATCTTTTATTGATGTATCAAGAAGTCTTTTTAGTCTATATGTAGCTATACTCTTACCTTCACTTACATATACTATAATTTGATTTAAATTTAAAACATAACTTAAGTTATTATGAATCAATTTAATTTTTTTAGGAAGAAAGTAATAAAAGAGTGGTATTAACTCTTTTAATTTAGAATAAAAAATAATGCTATCTAATGACTCTCTATTTTTAGCATCTTTCATTAGCTCTATATCTTTATTTGTTATATAGTCAGGAAAGTTTTCTTTAGTTTGTTCTACTATGCTATTGAAGTTTTTAGCTATTAACTTGTCTTCCTTATCTGAAATATAATTCATAACAACGGATAGTAGATATCTATAGCTTGCAGTTTTATATCTATCGAGCTCTACCTCTTTTATATCACATGAACTTGCGTTAGAAGTTGATGTAATTATAAATACTAATATTATTGTAATTACATTTTTCAATTATATTCTCCTTGCTTACTTTAAGTAGATTATATTATCAATAAGTAGTATAATAAATTATAATTTTAAGTAAAGTTATGTTGTATATTGCTTGGCAAAAGAAAATCTTATCATATAGTTTACCATTATGGTTCATTTTAAATCTATTTTTTATAATAATATCAGTTATTAACCCTGTACTAGCTTTTTATAATTTAAATGAGACGAGAAAGGTTTGTTTTGTAAAACAAACTAATTACTTGAATTTTGATTTAAGTATTTTAGAAATAACCAAAATTAATAAGGATTCTGATATTTATACAGCAATTGGATTAAAAAAAAGAAGAAGTATATCGTATAGAATGTTTAATATAGTTAATAAGAAAGGTATAAAATTAGATTTTAAAGAGGATAATTTATTTGCTTTGGAGTTGCAAGAAATTTATTTGAGCAAAGCAGAAGAGATAAAGCAGAAGGGTTTATGTGATAAAATAATAACTAGTGCTCGTTATGACATAAATATATTTTCTAGTCCCAGGATATCTTTTGATAATAGCAGACCTCTTAAAGATACTATTGCAGAAGAGCTAGGTGTTAATAATTTTTTTTGTGGTATTTCTATTTCTAACTTAGAATCACGGTCAAATTCTCATATCTATGAAATATCTAATTTTTATACTATGCACATAGATGAATTATATCCTAATGGAGAGTTTTTAGGTGTTTATATTCCTTACTCTACCTTAGGAGGTAGTTTAATGGGAGTTAGAGACATTAAACTTAGATCAGAAAAAGCATTAGAAACTATATCCATCGATATAGGTTGTAAAATGTTTTATACTGATATTTTAAATCAAATATCTGAAAGAATTTTAAATTAAAAAGAAAATTCAAATCTAGATTTATCAATATCTTCATGGTATAGATTGCATTCTAAAATGGAGGTTTATATTGTATGGTTGTTTTTAAATTAATAAGTAAAAACTTGTATCATAAAATAATATTTTTTGTTTTATGTATATGTATTAGTTCTGATATATTATCTTTTGCTAAAAATAAAAGAGAATTTATTACGAACCAAAAGCTTCTAACTAAATATGGTAAAAGAAGTGGAGAAGGATATTTTCATCCAAATGGTAAGAAGATGATATTTCAAAGTGAAAGAAGTAAAAATCCTTTTTATCAAATATATACAATGGATTTAAGTACAAAAAATACTAGGCTTATTTCAACAGGAGTGGGTAAATCTACTTGTGCTTGGTTTCATCCTGAAAAAGAATATGCTCTTTATTCCTCTACTCATCATGACTTAAAATCTTTACAAAAACAAAAAGAAGAGATTAAGAAAAGAAAATCAAAGTACAAAAGAAGATACTCTTGGGATTATGATTATAATTTTGATATTTACAAAGTTTCATTAAAAGATCCAAAGAATTTAAAAAATATAACTAATGTAAAAGGTTATGATGCTGAAGCGTCATATTCTCCTAATGGAAAATTTATAGTTTTTTCATCTAATCGCCATGCCTTTAAAGGTTCAAATTCAGTTAGAAAAGATGTTAAGAAAAATCCCTCACTATATTTAGATATATATACAATGGACTCAGAAGGTAAAAATATTTATAGACTTACAACAGATAAGGGTTATGATGGGGGCCCCTTTTTTAGTCCTGATGGTAAAAAAATAGTATGGAGGCACTTTGAGGTTGATAAACCTATTGCAGAAATTTATATTATGGATGCAAATGGAAAAAATAAGAAAAAACTAACTAATTTGAAAAAGATATCTTGGGCACCATTTTTTCATCCTTCAGGAGATTATATAATTTTTACAACGAATGTTCATGGTTATAAGAACTTTGAGCTATATATTGTTGATACTAAAGGTAAAAGTAAGCCTATAAGAGTTACTAATAATAAAGTATTTGACGGTTTGCCGGTTTTTCATCCAAATGGAAAGCAAATTGTGTGGTCTAAAAAATTAGATAATGGAACCACTCAAATAATATTAGGTGATTGGAATGATAATTTGGCAAGATCTACTTTGGGACTTGCTCCAAGTAAATATACCTCTCTTTTACCTAGAATAAGCTTAGAAGATTTAAAGCAGTGGGTCTACTATTTGGCATCAGAAGATTTAAGAGGTAGAGATACTGGTAGCAAAGAAGAAGAAATATATGCTAGTAAAATTGCTTCTTGTATGAATGAAATGAGTTTAGTGCCTTATGGAGTTTCTGAAAATTTTTTTCATACATTTGATTTTGTTAAATCAAAGAATATCGATAAAAATAGTACTTTAGAGTTTAATTTCAATAATAAGAAATTTTCAGCTGTTTTAAATGATCATTGGAAACCATTATCTGGTAGGATAAAATCAGGTAAAAACTTTTCGTTGGTATTTGCTGGATTTGGTTTAGAAATTCCTCCTTTTAATTATGATTCTTATGCTCACATAAATGTAGAAAATAAGTGGGTTTTAGTTATTGATACTATTCCTGAAAATCTTACTTCTAATCAAAAATCAGTTTATCATAGATATAGTCATTTAAATTATAAAGCTAGCGTAGCAAAGAGAAAAGGAGCGTTAGGATTAATTGTTACTCGTCCTTTTTCTAAGGTATCTAAACAAAGATTTGTATCAACAAAGTTTCCTGTAATTTTTATTGATCCAAGTTTAGCGGAAAATATAGTTGAAAAAACTTTAAATGAAGCCATTAAAGAAAAAACAGGTTTTTATATTAATGGTTCATTTAAAGTTTCTTTTAGTTTTAATGAGCAAAAAGCTATAGCTAGAAATATTGTGGGAATGATAAAAGTACCTAATGCTAAAAATACTATTGTTGTTGGTGCTCATGGAGATCATTTGGGAGCAGGACTTTCTTTGGGGTCAAGGCTTTCTTCTGCAGATAGCGGTGTTAGTTTAATTCACTATGGGGCTGATGATAATGCTTCTGGAGTTGCTTCAGTTATGGAACTAGCGCATTATTTTTCTGATCTTTATATAAAAGGAAAAATAAACTTAAAGAAAAATATTATTTTTGCTATTTGGAGTGGAGAGGAAAAAGGACTTTTGGGCTCAAATAGTTTTATTAAAAATCACCCTAATAATAATTTTTCTTCATATATAAATATGGATATGGTGGGAAGATTAGAGGAAAAACTTTATATTCAGGGTATTGGTTCAAGTGATTATTGGAAAGCTGTGCTACCAGATGTAGTAGATGATAGAAGTTTTAAAGTAGTGTTTGAGGATGACCCATATCTTCCAACTGATACTTCATCATTTTATTATGCTCAGATTCCCATACTAGGATTTTTTACTGGGAGTCATGCTGACTATCATACTCCAAGAGATAGGCCAGAGCTCATAAATTTTGAGGGCCTTGAAAATATAACATCACTTATTAGTAGAGTTATAACTTATTTAGCTACTGACACTAGGGTTCCTGAATATAAAAAGGTAGAGAGAGATGGTAGAGGAATTAGTAGGTTTAGTGTTTATCTTGGTACTTTGCCCGATTATTCCTATAAAAAAGGAGATGGTCTTTTTCTATCTGGTATTGTAGATTCATCTCCAGCGGATAAGGCAAAATTGCAAAGAGGGGATTTAATCATAGAACTTGCTGGATTTAAAATCAATGATATCTACGATTATATGGATGCTTTAAACTCTATTAAACCTAATAAAAAATATCAGCTAAAGGTTATTAGGGATAATAAGATTATTAAACTAGGAATTATTCCAACTGCCAGATAATTGGGTTATTATTATAGTTAAGACTTAATTATTTTAGGAGATTTATTATGAAAAATTCAGCTGCAATAGCTCATCTTGTTTTAAGAATTTATATTGGTATTTTTATGCTATCACATGGAGTTGGTAAAGTAGGAATGCTCTTCTCTGGTAATGGAGATAGGTTTTTATCTGTCATGGGATTGCCGCCTACCTTTAGTCTGTTTTTAGCAACTCTTGGAGAGGTGCTTTTTCCCATTTTAGTTGTTGTTGGATTTAAAATTCGCTATACGGCAATACCTACAATTATTACTATGCTAGTTGCGGCTTTTACTGTACACCTTTCAGATCCATTTTTTGGTAAGCAAGGAAAAGAGTTTGCACTATTGTATGCATTTGCCTTTTTGGTTTTAGCTCTTTGGGGTAATGAACGCTATACTATTGATACTTATCTAAGTAAAAGAAAGTAACTTACTGAAATTATTAGCTTATAATTGTTTATACTAGTTACAAAATTATGTACTATACGCATTACTTATTTTAAATTATATATAGTAAAAAAGAGAGTTAATTAAATGAGATTAAAAAAGCTGATTTTACAAGGGTTTAAATCATTTCGCAACAGGACAATTATTGGGTTTGATCAGGGTATAACAGGCATAGTTGGCCCAAATGGCGGCGGTAAGTCCAATATAATGGATGCACTATTTTGGGTTATGGGAGAACAATCTGTTCGCCATCTTCGTGGAAAAATTATGAGTGATTTAATTTTTTCTGGTTCAGATAAATATCCAGCATCATCTTTTGCGGAGGTTAGTTTAGTTTTGGATAACTTTAATAATAGGCCGTTTCATATAGCTAACAAAGTTCTTTCACCATCAGAAATTCAGTTGACTAGAAAATTATATAGAAACGGTGAAAGCGAGTATAGAATTAATGGAACATTATGTCGTATGAAAGACATTCAAGAAATTTTTATGGATATTGGAGCTGGAACTAAATCCTACTCCATAATTGCTCAAGGAGAGATTGATAGACTAATTAATTCAAGGCCTTCTGAGCGTAGAATAATTATTGAAGAAGTTGCAGGCATAACTAAATTTAAATCTAGAAAAAAAGATTCTATAAGGAAGCTAGAGAAAACAAAAGAAAATTTAAATTATATAGAAGACTTAAAAGTAGAGCTTCTAAGAAGCTTGGAGCAATTAGAAAAGCAAACAGAGAAAGCAAGGAGAGGAAAATTTTTAAAAGAAAATATAAGAGAATTAGATCTAAAAGTTACATCACAAGAAGTGTATTCATGTTTAAATGATGTTAGGAAAAACATTATAAATTATAATAATCTTTCCCTTGATTTAAATTCATGGATTGCTAAAAAAAGTAAGTTGGAGCTTGATACCCAAAAGAAAAAAATTAAGATTGACGAACTAGCAAATAAAGTTAATTTTTTACAGCAAAACTTGAACGAGCAATCAACTAACTTGGCATTAAATAAGCAAGGATTAGATGTGACTATTAAAAACATAGAATCCAAGAATAAAGAGATAAAAAATAGAGAAAATGAGTTAGAAGAAATAAATAAATTAGTCTTTAAATTAAATGAAGATTTAGATAAACTATACTCTCAGAAAGAAGAGATATCTAATAATAATAGTAACGAGTCTAAAATTTCAGAAAACAGAGAGAGATTAATATTCTTACAAGAAGATAATAAAAAGATAAATGAAAATTTGCAAGATTTAAATGAGAGTATCGCAGATAAAAAAATATCTATTGAAAAAAATAATAAAGAAGTAACAGAAATTGACAAGGAATTAGTTAAATTAAATGAAGATATAAAAAGGATTGAAAAGGAGCGATTGAACTTAGAAAGTGAGCAGGAAAATCTTCTTGGAAAAATAAACGAACTAAAAGCTGATTATAAAGGTATTGATAATGAGATTAATTTAGAAAATGACTCTTTTTTAAAGTTAGAGAATCAGTTTAAAATTTATGAGCATAATAAAGTTGATATTAATTCTAAATTATCACTAGTTAGGGATTTAATAGAAGAAAACAAAAGAGCAACAGTTAGTAAAACTTTTCTAAGCGATGAAAATCATTTAGATTTTTCGTTTATTGCAAGTATTATTGAGTTTGATTCTCAATATAGAAAAGTAATCTCATCTTTATTATCTATATTAGAGAATTTTTTAATTTGTGGAAGTAATTCGTTTACTAAAGTTTTTAATTGGTTTGATGAAAACCAGACTGAATCTTTAAGTACTATTTATAAGTCTAATTATTTAGAAGTCGATTTTGTTTTAGATGATAAATGGGGAAAAATTACTCCTATCATTGATATTATTAAAATAAAGGAAAGTTATAAAAGGAGAGTTGCTTCTTTATTAAGTGGATTCTATATTGTAGAAAAACTTAATAAGAATAATTTATCTGAATTATTATCTCAGTTAAATAAACTATCCTATAAGGCAATTTCTTCATTAGATGGAGATATTGTAATAAAGAATATTCATAATCAAGTGGTATTGGAGTTCAACTTAAAATCTTTTGAATCTAAAAGTATTATTGCTCAAGAGAGTAGAGTAAATGAATATTTGGAGGTTAAAGAAGATTTAGATCAAAAGCTAAGTGATTATAAAGTCAAATTAGGTGATAAAAGTGAGTATATGGCTAAATTAATTAATGAAAAAAATGAATTAGATAGAAATATTTTTGAGGTTAAATCTAACCATTTAACATTAATTTCCAAGATTAATATTTTGAATAATACTATTGATAGTTCATATAATAGGAAAAAGGATCTTAATAAAAAGAAAGATAGAATTATTTATGATATTAATTTTATTTCCAAGCAGTATCATGAGTCCTTATCAGTAAGACAGAACTATATTGATAAAATTAGAAAAAATACTAATAATATTATTCGTATTGAGAATGAATTAAATATTTATGAGAATAAAGATAATAATTTTAAGGAGAAAGTTCTTTTACAATCTATTCGTGTTCAACTAGAAGCGTTAAATAGTCAAACAAGTGCTATGCATTCTCAATTAGATAGAGAAAAAATAAGATTAAGTAATAATCAATTTATTATAGAAATGTCAAAAAAAGAGCTTAATGAGTTAGAGTTAAAAGCAAATGAACTTTCAAAGTTAGAAATAGAATTATCTAAAAAGTTAGAAAAATTATCTTCAGATTTGGATTATACAAGATTAGAACATGGAGAATTAGCTAGAGAAGTTAAAGATTTGAGTAAAGAGATATATAATTTAAATAGTAAGATTTCTAATGCTGAAAAAGATTTAGGATATTTTAAAAGTTCTATTAAGCAATCTGGGGATATAGAAAAAATAGTAGTTTCTGATATATTTGAAAAATATAATGTAAACTTAAGAGAATGTGTGGGGAATTATGTTGAGTTCACTGATAGTGAGTATAGTGAATTGGATGATATTTCAAATGTATTTTTTATAGAAGGTGAAAATGGACTTCAAAAGATAGAGGCGATACCGTATTCTTTCATTAAGTCTGATAAGACAGAGATAAAAAATATTAAAAATATACTAAAAAATCATAAACGCGAATTTAGTAGAATTGGAGATATTAACTGGCAAGCTATTGAAGAATTTGATAAACAAAAGAAGCGTTACGATTTTTTATCTATTGAAGAAGAAAAATTAAGGAAATCCTATGAAGATCTACAGCATACAATAGATAAAATTGATGATAGATCAAAAGAGAAATTTAAGGATACATTTAATACAATTAATAATTGTTTTCGGAGAGTTTTTCCTGTTGTTTTTGGAGGAGGAGAAGCTAGGCTTGGTATTTATGGTGATTTTGATGACCCTGAATGTGGAATAGAGGTATTTGCTCAACCTCCAGGGAAAAATATGAAAAGTATGACTTTACTTTCTGGAGGTGAAAAAGCACTTACGGCTATCGCACTTATATTTGGAATTTTTCTTATTAAGCCTTCACCCTTTTGTTTCTTAGATGAGGTTGATGCTCCTTTGGATGATGCAAATGTTATACGATTTAATGAACTATTAAAGGAAATTAGTTCTAAATCTCAATTTGTGTTAATTACTCATAATAGGAATACTATGAAGTTAAATAATACATTATATGGTATTACTATGCAAGAGCCAGGGATATCTAATGCAGTTTCTGTTGAACTCCAGTAAGATATTCTTGTTGCTTTTTTATTGTTTTGAAGCATTTTCGAATTATCTTCCAAATAGTTTTAATTTAACATTTGAACAAAAGCTTAAAAGCTCATTGAGTGGTAAATTTATTTTAAGTAAAGGTAGTATCTCTTATCTAAGGCCTAATAATATTAAAATTATTATGGGTAAACCAGATAATATTATTTTTGTTAGTAATGGTAAAAAAACTTGGTATTATGTTCCTCCTTTTATTGAGGGAGAAGCAGGAGAAGTAACTATTAGTACTGGGAATGATAATATACTTGTTAATATTTTTAGGTTATTAAACAACGGTCTAAGTAAAAATAAAATTTACAATGTAACAAGATTAAAGCAAACGGTTAAGTTGGATTTTTATTCTAAAGAATTTATTGTAAAAGATATCCTATTGAGATTTAAAGGAAATAAAGAATTTAAAAATATCTTTTCTATGGATATTAATTATAGAGATAAAAAACAGATAACATTAAAATTTATTAAAATGACAATTAATAATAATATAAAAAAGAGTGATTTTATATTTAATATTCCTAAAAATACTAGAGTTTCTTATTAGTTAATAACATATCTTTTTCTATTTTAAATGGTCCTTCTGAGTTATATCTTTTGTATATAATATAATTTCTAAAAACTAATTTTACATATTTTCTAGTTTCTCTATAAGGAATTAGTTCAATTGACTTTATGGAATCACTTCTGTCAAAACGAATTTTGTCCCATTTCATAAGAGCTTTTTCTCCTGCATTGTATGAAGCCGCTATTGAAACAAATTCTCCATTAAACATATTAGACAATTCTCTTAGATATGCTGTTCCTAAAAATATATT
The DNA here is from genome assembly GCA_965243505.1 of Bacteriovoracaceae bacterium. Lineage (GTDB taxonomy): Bacteria > Bdellovibrionota > Bacteriovoracia > Bacteriovoracales > Bacteriovoracaceae > CBDEVA01. Next base: position 295,091 of record CBDEVA010000008.1, read on the forward strand.
TATCTCTGGTTTATATAAATCATCTACTTTTTTGTAGGGTATGTTGTTTCTTTGAGATACAGCTTTTGCAGTTTCTGGTATTAATTGCATTAAACCAAATGCATCACTAGACCAATTCCTAATATCAGCGTTATAGGCAGATTCTTGTCTAATAATTGAATATATGTACCAAGGTTCTATATTAAATTTTTCTGATGCTCTTGTAGTTATATCTTGAAAAATTTTTGGATAGAATACTTGGGGGAATTCTTCTATGTATTCATTTCTTTCTTCATAGTTTAAGCTAAATAAAGTACTTAGTGCTCCATAATGCCACTGTGCTAATGTATATAAAGGTAGAAAATCTTTTATTTGACTTTTTTTTCTAAACTGTTTCTTCAGTTCTTTTAAATAATTTTGAGCAATTTTTTGTTCACCAAAAGCAATTAACCATTCAAATGGTTCTACTTTTATTCTAGCTTGTTTTTCTATCGACTCAATGGGATTAAATTCCTTAGCTAATTCAATATTGGCTAATATTCCGTAATAGCTAAAGGGATGTTTTTTATATAGATTATTCCAAATAATATAGGCCCTATTAGTTTTTCCTTGTAAATATAAACATCTTGCTTTCCAGAAATCAGATTTTATTTTTAAGAATACATCATCATTTAAAACATCTGCTATTTTTTCTAGATGATAAATAGTTTTATCGTAATCTTTTAGTAAATAATACATCCATGCTTGACCCCACAATATATCTTCTATTAATACTTTATCATATAAATTATTAGAATATGCTTTTATATAATATTTTAAAGCAGTATTAAAATCTTTCTCTTCATAGTAAATTGAGCCCAAAATATAATTTATTGTAGCCATTTGTTTATGGGTTATATTATTTTTTAATGTATCGTCAAGTATCTTTTTAGCTTTATTATTGTTGTCATAAGTCCATGTAGCTTTTGCAAAATTAATCTTTGCTTCTATCCACTTACTATTAATATTGTAATTGCCAGGATATTTATTTTTAATATTTCTTAGCCATAAGATCATTCTTTCTGTCTTGTGTAGGTAAGTGTTTATATTTCTTTGTTTTTTATAAGAGAGTCTATATCTATTCCATACTTTTATTTTTTCATCAATACTATGTTTATTGCTATTAATTATAATTTTATATAGAGTTCTTGCTTTGTCGAATTCTCTATTTAATTCAAGGTCATATGCAACTTCGTATTTATAGGAATTGCTGTATCCTTCTCGAAACCTTGGAGCTAGCCTATATAACTTCTCTTGATATAATTTAGTAGAATTGTTATTTCCTTCCATTTGGGCTGCTTTTATGGCTGTAATTAGGAGTTGTTCTTTTTCTTTCTTATTTTTTATATAACTTACATAATCAGCAGATAATTGAGCTATATAGCGATTAATTTTCATTATCTTAGCTTTATTTAGAGCTTCTTTAACTAGAGTTTCTCTTAACCATGGATAGATATTTTCTTTTAGCTCTTCAAATAGAGCTATATATTGCTCTTCAGTTAAATCACAATGTTGTAATATTTTTATTTTTATTAGTTGTTTTAGAGGAAATTCCTCTTCAAGTAGCATTTTTCTATAATGGTTACATGATTGATTTTTTGGTAATAACTTTGCTTGCATATAGTTTTGTGAGAATTCATGGGATTTTTTCTCTAAAATAGCATCTGAAGTAATCCAGCCTTTTAATATATTGGCAATTTCTCTACCGGAGTAAAATATCGAATTTTCGTCACCAATATCTATGGAAACATTTAATATCGCTATAAGCAGTGCAAATGAGAAGAGAATTTTCATAAACAACTATATTCTATATTCTGAACTCTTTAATTTCAATATGATGAATAATATACCTATAATGTAAAAATTATATGATTATTTGAATTTCCCAATTTTTTAGCATAGTATAAGCCACTATTTTAACTTTAGAGTAAGTATTTTTATGAATTCAATATATTTTGCCTCACTAGGATGTTCTAAAAATTTAGTTGATTCACAAGTTATGTTAGGCATTCTTGATAAAAATAATTTTTCAATTACTAATATGCCAAATCAGGCGGATGTAATAATTATTAATACTTGTTCATTTATAGAAGCATCAAAAGTAGAGTCAATTGATACCATCTTAGAGTTATCTTCCTATAAAGTAAAAGGTAAATGTAAGGCGTTAGTAGTATCTGGTTGTTTGGCCCAGAGATATCCTAATGAATTAGAAGATCAATTACCAGAAGTCGATTTATTTATTGGAACTGGTGAGTATCATAGAATTGCATATTTATTAAAAGCATTTGAAGAGGGAAAATTAAAAGCAAAAAGTTTCGTAGAAATTCCTAAATATATTCATACTGAATATGATACTAGGATTAATACTTCTCCTAAATATACAGCTTGGCTGAAAATTTCAGAAGGATGTAATCGTAATTGTACATTTTGTATAATACCTAGTATTAGAGGTGCTTTAAGATCTCGTAGTGTAGAGTCATTAATTATGGAGGCAAATAGTTTATCAAAAAATGGTGTTAGGGAGTTAAACTTGGTTTCTCAGGATCTTTCAGACTATGGGGTAGATTTATCTGATAATAATAATTTATTAAATTTATTAAAGGGGTTAGATAGCGTTCCTGGGATTGATTGGATTAGATTATTTTATTTGTATCCTGATGAATTAAGTGATGATGTTATAGAATATATAGCATCTTCAGATAAAATTTGTCCTTATCTTGATATGCCTATACAGCACTTTTCTGATAGAATATTAAAGTTAATGAATAGGAAAATAACAGGAAATCAAATAATTGAAAGAATTAATAAACTTAGAGTATTTAACCCTAACATTATGCTTAGAACATCTGTAATTGTTGGGTTTCCTGGAGAGACGAAAGAGGATTTTAAAGTTTTAGTGGAAAATATATCTAAGATAAAATTTCAACATTTAGGGATTTTTAGATATTCAGATGAAGATGGGACGCCAGCTAAAAGACTAAAGAATAAAGTAGAGCAAGATGTTATAGATTCGAGATTTGATCGACTTCATAATATGCAAAAGAAAATTGTTTCGGAATTAAATAAAAGTAGCATAGGGAAAGTTTTTGATGTTTTAGTTGAGGGGTTTCATGATGAAACTGATTTTCTTATTAAAGGTAGACATAGTGCTCAAGCTCCTGATATTGATGGTAATGTAATAATTAATGATACCTATGGAAGTAATTTAAAAATTGGTGATATAGTAAAGGTTAAAATTACTAATATTTTAGATTATGATTTACTAGGTTGTATTGTAAATGAATAAATTATTAATCATTATAATTTCTTTATTATCATTTAATTCTTATGCCATATCTTCAAAAGAAGTAAAAGCTTGGATTTTTCCCTACATGAAAAAGGTAATAGGAGAAAAAAGAGCATCAGAACTTTTAAATATAAATGCTTATGATGATCTTGTTATTCCCAATATACCTGAATTAAAAAATATTAATTTTAAATCGCCAAAAAGAACTAGTAAATTAAGATTAAATCTTTCCAAAGAAAAACAAAATAAGTACGATGAATATTATATAAAAGAACTATTTTTAGTTACTAGGCAATTAAAATATAATGTTAATGATCTTTCTAGATGGTTAAATGTTCTTTCCCAAGGAGGAACTAGGGAGGGAATTTATAGGGCCTTAGTGTTAGATTCAACTTATAGAGGATTAGAGAGTTATGATAAACCTGTGAATAAAGATATATTAGAATTTATAAAATATTTTTATAAAAAATTTTTTCAGAAAGATGTAAGTGATAAAAAATTTAGAGGAGTTAATTTTTATTATTTAAAAAGAGTTTTTGTAGAAGAGGTATTAGTTACAATAGATATTCTTAATACTTTAGAAGGAGATCAAATATTTAATTGGTATTCTGCTATATCTGCAGATATTTCTAGAAGATATAGTGAAATATGGATAAATAAATTTAGAAAATCTACTGATCAAAAAATGCATAATAAATGGGCTATGTCTGCAAATGAACAATATATAAAATCAGAATTAATAATTAAATTACATAAGACTTTCAATTATCTTATTTTAAAGTAATCCTCAATAAAAAAACTATCTAATTTATTTAGTGATGCATATAATCTCTCTATTCCCAGAGCGATTCCACTGCAATTAGGAAGGCTATTTTTTTCTATAGATTTATAAAAGTAATTAGGAGGAGGAAGTTGATAATTGTATATATCATTTTTTAGCTTATTATAATTATCTATTATTTTTTTATATTGAGCTATATCAGTTATTTCATTAAAGCAATTAGCCACCTCTATACCATTTATGTAAAGTTCAAAACGTTGGCATATTTTAGGATTATCTGGTTTTATAGTAGAGAAGCTTCTTAATTGATAAGGAAATTCATACAACAAAAGGTAAGGATATTCCTTAAGATTTGGTTCTATTTTGTTTAAAAATATCAAAAAATAATAATCATCCCATAGTATTAAGTTGTTGCTGCTAGGTAACAGTTCAGGATATCTAGTCTTTATTAAGTTAATAATTTTGTCTTTTTCTAAATAATCCAGTATATTTATATTTAGTATTTCATAAAATATTTCTTTTATAGTTTTTTTAATAAATATTTCTTTTTTACCAATTAAGTAGTTAATTAATAATTTACAGTCTTTCATTATTTCCTCATATTTTTGATTAGTCCTGTACCATTCAAGCATTACAAATTGATTGTTATGAGTAGATGATTTTGGTTCATCTCTAAAGCAAATGGATATATTAAATATATTTTCAAGCCCTCTACAAATAAGTTGTTTCATTGCAAATTCAGGAGAAGTGTGAAGGTATTTATTTGTTGTTATTAAGTTTTTTTTGCTAAATACTTCAAATGGATGGATATGGGGCTCACAACCAGGATTTTCTACCATTATAGGAACTATGGCATCGACAAAGCCATGCTTATTAAAAAATGAACGAATAGAACTCGTAAACTTGAAAAATCTTATTAATTCTTTACTCATAGTTTAATTTAGCTATTTGCTATCTTCATTGCAATAGGTATTGATTTTTTTTCTTATAGAATTAGTATATTGTAAAACTTTATGAGTAAACTAGATTTATATATAGAGCAATTATTTAATCATAAATTATATTTAATTTTAGTAATTTTAGTAATTTTAGTAATTTTAGTAATTTTACTAGTGGTATGTTTCATAATTAAGGCAAACATGTCATTATTTTATAAATCAAAAGTTAAATTTCCTAGAGAAAAGTTTCATCTAGGGCTTAAGAAGTCTAGAAATAAGTTATGGAATAATATTATTGAACTATTTTCAAAGGATGTGACCTCTAGCTCTAATTTAGAGCGAATAAAAGAACTTCTTTATAGTGCTGATTTATCAGCTTCTATAATAAAGGAGATAATTTTAAATTTAAAAGAAAATAATACTCTTTTAAAAGGGCAAGATTACAAGAAGTTTTTGTATAAGTTTTTTGAGTCTAAAATTAAACCTATTCAAGATAAGATAGAAGGTAGTCATCCTCTTGATTTTAAGATAAATAGCGATTTGAAAGTTGTCATAATTGCAGGGATAAATGGCTCTGGAAAAACTACTACTGTTGGTAAATTAGCATCATATTTTTGTAAGAAAAAAGCTACAGTAGTAATTGGAGCTTGTGATACTTTTAGAGCTGCAGCTGGTGAGCAATTACAAATATGGGCAAAAAAAAGCGGTGCTAAATTTATTTCTGCGAAACAAGGTATATCTCCTAGTGCTGTAGCTTACGATGCTGTTTCTTATGCTAAAAAAAATCAAGCAGATTATTGTATCCTAGATACAGCTGGCAGGATGCATAATAATTCCAATTTAATGGATGAACTTAAGAAAATTTCAAATGTAGTTAAAAAAGCCACATCAAAACAAGTAGATAATATATTTTTAGTTTTAGATGCCATAACTGGTCAAAATGCTTTGAACCAGGCAAGAGAATTTTGTCGAGTAATTCCTCTTACAGGTATAATTTTTACTAAGTGTGATAGCTCATCTAAAGCCGGTAGTGCTATTTCCATAGTTGATGAATTATCAATTCCCATTATTGCTATAGGGGTAGGAGAAAATATCGATGATTTACAAGTTTTTTCTTTAGAGCATTATTTAGACGCACTTCTAAAAGATTGAAAAAATTGACTAAAATAAATTAATAGCATAGAGTCGAATTTGTATTAAGTAATTATTTTTATGAATAATGGAAGAAATGATTCAGATTATGAAATATTAGGTTTTTGCGTAAAACTAAAGAGCAATATATGTAAGTCAGGAAGGATTTCGCCTGAAAAGGCGATTTCCCTAGTTAAGCGTGAGATTAATAAAGTGTTAGATAAATCTCCAACTCTTGATCGTGGACAGGTTGCAATGATGGTTGCATTAAAATTTGCTTACGATAATCTCAAAATTAGTGACGAGCTTTGTAGGAATATGGATGAGGTTCAAACTGTTGCAGGGGATGTTCTAAAGCAAATAGAAGAAATTGTACCTCCTAATTAATCTGGGTCATTTCCAATTAAATATTGGATTTGGCAGTGATTATTACAAAGCAAAAGATTAGACAAGTAGTTGAGAATAATTTTTCTAACTTGTCTTTGTATATACTAAAGCAAAAAAATGATCGTATTTGTAAAAAATTATTGTCACTTATATCAAATATAAAACTTACTAGTGAATTTATTATAGGAGGCTTTGCTCCTATTGATGGAAAAAATGAAGTCGATTGGTTTAGTTCATTTAAGTCATTTTATGGTAGGATTGCCTTTCCATCAGAAAAAGATAATAGTCAGATGGGATTTTTTCTTTGTGATCCAGACCGGCTTGAAAAGAGAAAAGAATTTGGTACTTGCCTATTAGTTCCGCCTAAGTTTTCTTCGTTAATTACTCCTGATATTTTGTTAATACCAGGTCTTGCATTTAGCCCTAAAGGATTTCGTTTAGGTAGGGGTGGGGGATACTATGATCGTTATCTTTTAGATTATAAAGGAAAAAAGATAGGAATATGTTTTCATGAACAATTTATCGATGATGTTCCAATAGAGGAACATGATCAATTGATGGATTTTATCGTTACAGATGAAGCCATTATAGAGATATAAAAGAGGTAGTTATGGGATTAACATTATTTTTTGCATCAGTATTATTTTTAATTGTTGGGATTATTGGAGGTTATTTTTTTAGACATATCTTAGTGCTGAGAGAAATAAAGGAAAAAAAATCTAAATCGGATAAGATAATTAATGAAGCTAGGGAACAAGCTAATAATATCAAATATAGAGCTAAAAAAGAGGCAAAGGATATAGCTTATGAACAGAGGAAAAAAGCAGAAAAGGAGGTAGATGAATTAAATAGAAAGATCAAGGAACAGGAGCGCAATCTAATTTCTCGTGAATCTAAGCTAGAATTAGCTATTAGAGATATTGAGAGTCGTGAAGTAGAAATTGAAAATGAAAAAAATGAATTAAAGAATATGTCAAAAAAGGTAGATGGAGAAATAAAGGACTATAAGAAAAAACAATTGGAATTAGTAAATAAGTTATCAGAGGTATCTGGATATTCAAGAGAACAGGCAAAAAATGAAATTATGAATAATATGCAAGAGGAAGCTAAAATTGATTTTGCAAAGAAGCTGAGGTTAATGGAAGAGGATACTAAAGAACAATCAGAATTCATGGCAAAGAGAATTATAGGAATTTCTATTCAGAGATTTGCTGGTGAATACGTTGCTGAGAAAACTATATCTACAGTTAATTTACCATCTGATGATATCAAGGGGAGATTAATTGGTCGAGAAGGTCGGAATATTAGGGCATTTGAGCAGATTTGTGGAGTTGATTTGATAGTTGATGATACTCCAGAGGTGGTGGTTATATCATCTTTTAATGTTGTAAGAAGAGAGGTTGCTAGAAGAACTATTGAAAAGTTAATTGAAGATGGAAGAATTCATCCAGCAAAAATTGATGAGTTTCATGAAAAATCTTGTTCTGAAATGAGTAAACAATTACTAGATTTAGGTCAGAAAGCTCAGATGGAAATAGGTGTCCATGGAATTCATCCTGAAATATTAAAGTTAGTAGGAGCTTTAAATTGGAGGACTTCATATATACAGAATCAATATCAACACGCTCTAGAAGCGGCTTTTATTTGTGGTTCGATGGCATCAGAAATGGGATTAAATGTAAAACAGGCAAGAAGAGCTGGATTATTACATGATATAGGGAAAGTTATCGATGCTTCTATGGAAAATTCTCATGCAGTTGTTGGTGCAGATTTTGCTAAAAAATACGGAGAATCTCCCGATGTCGTTCATGCAATAAGAGCTCACCATGATGATGAAAAACCAGAATCAGTTTTGGCCCATTTAGTTGCAGCGTCTGATGCATTGTCTGGGGCTCGTCCTGGAGCAAGAAAAGCAATGATGGAATCTTATATTACTAGATTAAGTGATATTGAAAAAATAGTTAATAGTTTTGATGGTGTATCTAAGTCTTATGCTATATCTGGAGGGAGAGAGGTTAAAGTATTTGTAGAAAATAGCAGAGTAGATGATGACCAGACAGTTATGTTATCAAGAGATATTGCTAAAAAAATTGAAAGTGATATGTCATATCCAGGAACTATTAAGGTAACAGTTTTAAGAGAAATAAAAGCTGTAGGAGTAGCTCGTTAATTAAAAATGTTAATAAAACCACTATATTTTCATTATTTAACAGGTTTTATAGGCTTTTTTGTAATTGTGTTTATTATTTCTATTTTAGAATTCTCGTTAGAGAATGTTTCTTATTTTATAGTTGGATATATTTGGAATTTTTCAATTACATCTCCTAATTTAAAAGAGATGGTTAGTACTAAAAGATATAAGTTTTCTTTTATGAGATTTGTATATAACTATAATAAATATTTTTCAAATATTAATATTTTATCATTTGTAAAATATAGATTTATTATAACCAGTTTATCTTCAATACCTATATGTTTTTTGGTATATCTTATTTCTCAAAAAGGTTATCCTTTTTTATGTTTTTTTGGAGGTCTATTATTTGAATTATTTTATTATGTCTTTTTAAAAATTAGGGAAATTACTTTATGAGTGAGCTAATACCAGTTTCTTTAGGAGTTTTTCTTAGAAATATTAGTAAAGATAGCTTAGAGATATGGATGCAAATTAGAGATGACAATGGTCCGTTAAAAGGATTATGGGAGTTTCCTGGAGGAAGAATAGAAGATGGTGAATCTTCAGAGATTGCTATTAGGAGGGAGGTGCAAGAGGAAGTAGGGATTGAATTAGCTGAAAAACTTTCTCTACCTTTATTTAAAATTTATAATTTAAAAGATAGTTATAGAGTTTTCTCTTTATATGTTCACTTAGGTTTAGGAGAAGAGTTTCCAGAGTCTAGTAACCAGAAATGGTTTATTTTTAATTATAGAGATAAATCTAACTTTTTAAAAGGAAATATTCCACTTGATAACCATAGAATAATAGATAACATTTTAGATTATATGAGTACAGAATCTTGCTCAAAGACATTAGGAGAGATATGTTTTTAGTTAATGTTATTGAATATTTTTTTGTTGGTTTATCGCTAGGAATTTCTTGTTTTATATTTTTACATAATACCTCAATTACAGGGGTTGGTTTTAGTAAATTATTATCTATTATTTCTATATTAGCATTATTTTTATCCACTGTAGCTAATCATATTAGTAACAATAGTAATGAAATGAATTTAATAATTTATTTTTTATCTTTTTGTATTCATACTTGTATATATATATTTCATAATGAAAAAAGAAATACTCCTATAATTTTTCTATACTATTTAGTATTTCTGTTATTATCTTATGTAATTTTGCATGAGTGTAATTTTGAGTTTATAAAATCTATTTATTTTTTCTCTTTTAGTTTTATATTGGGCATAACTTTATATTCTATGCTTCTGGGGCATTGGTATTTAATTGTTCCGAAGATGAGTGAAAATCCTCTTAAAAATGCATTAAAGATATTTTGGATTATATTTGCTACGAAATTAGTTTTAAGTCTATATTCATTAATATCAAACATCTCTTTCCTAAATGATAGAGAATATTTACAGAATGAATACTTATTTAATTGGATTATGATTAGCATGAGGTTTTTATGGGGATATCTCGTAATGGGAGTAATTAGCTTATTTAACTGGCAATTAGTCAAAATAAGGTCTTTACAAAGTGCTACAGGAATGTTTTATGCTATGTCTTTTTTTTGTTTAGCAGGAGAGATTATTTCTCTTTATATCTTTTATAAGATGAGGTTATATATATAATGACAGTTACTATTACTTGTCCTGAGTGTGGTTCGGCCATTTCTGTTTGTCCATCAATTGATATAAATAAATTGGAATGCAATATTTGTCATTGTAAAGTATCAGTAAAATTTAATGAAGATCATCTTGTTGGAATCTTAAATACTTGTGTTTATTGTCATGGAAAAGTTTTCTATAGTCAGAAAGATTTCAATAGGAAAATAGGTGTTATTTTATTTATTATTGCTGCTGTATTATCTATATGGACTTATGGTATAAGCTTTATTGTATTATATCTTGCAGATTTATTTCTTTTTAAATTTTTACCTGATATTGCTATTTGTTATAAATGTCATACTATTTTTAGAGATGCTAATAATATCAATGAAATAAAGCCCTTTAATCATCAAGTAAATGACTCAATTACATATTCTTAAAATAGGTTACTGGACAAAAATTATTTTGCTATATAACATAGTAGGATAACAAAAGTGGTTAAATTTATATCAGAATTGAAAAAATTACTCTTTAGAATTATTATTCCATTGATATCCCCATAATATGTATATAGGAAACTGTTTATGATTTGGGATATTAGTTTATTAGAAATACTTGCCCTCGTTTTGTGCTTTATTCTATCTGGTGCCTTTTCAGGTTCAGAAGCCGTGCTTATGTCTATTAGTATTGATAGAGCAAAGCAATTAATTGACTCTGGAGGCCCCCAGGGAAAAGCTCTAAGTTTTATGGTTTCAAAACCTAATGAGCTTTTAACTACCATTTTAGTGGGCAATAATATCGTTAATATTCTAGCTGCAGCTTTAACTACAACTATTATGGGGAGAATATTTCAATCGGAAGTTATTGGTATATCTACTGGTATAACTACTATTATAATTTTGTTTTTTGGAGAAATTATTCCTAAGACTTTTGCTAGAAGACATGCGGAGTTTTTATCATTATATGTTATTTTTATTTTAAAAATTATTTATTATTCTCTATATCCTATAATTAAATCAACAGTTTTACTTATAAAATATCTTATTGGTGAGAATATGGAACTGTCTGGAAGAGTGGTTACTAAAAATGATATTGAGTATATGATCAACAAAGCAGAGAAAGAGAGAACCATAGATTCAAAACAATTAAATCTTTTAAGTTCTATAATGGAATTCCCTACAATTAAGGTTAAAGATATTATGATCCCTCGTTTAGAAGTTAAATTTTTACAAGCTAATTACAGTTTTCAAGAGTTAATGGATGAAATAAAAGAAGATCATTATAGTCGTTATCCAGTATGTGAAGGAGAGCTAGAAAATACTATAGGGTTTCTTCATATAAAAGATTTGGCTTTTGTTCGAGGTATAGATAAGAGAAATTTTGATGTTCGTGATTTAGTTAAGGAATTGTTTTTTGTCTATGAACATATGAAAATTCAAGCGGTTTTTGATTATATGAATAAGAAAAAGGTTCATCTAGCTTTGGTTAAGGATGAAAATGATTTAGTGGTAGGAATTGTCACACTAGAGGATATTATTGAAGAAATTGTAGGAGAAATTCAGGATGAACATGATGAAGAAGAAATTGATAATGAGACATTGTCTAAATACTCTGAGGGTATTACCATTGAGGCAAACACTTCTTTACGAGAATTATATGCCGAATATAATATAAAGATTCCACTTAATAATAATTACTCTACATTAGCTGGGTTTCTTTTAGATATGTTAGGTAATCGCTTCCCTGAAAAGGGGCAGTTTATAGTTTGGGATGGTTTTTCTTTTGAACTAGTTTTAGTTGATGATCATGTTATAAAAGAAGTTAGAATTAGAAGTCTTGATAAAGCTAATGATGATGAATATTTGTCAGGAGAAGAAAATCACACAGATAATGTTTTTGTCGCAGTTAAGAAGTAAATGAAAATATATCCTATAGCAGTAATTGGTGGTGGTTCGAGCGGTACTATGGCAGTTCTTAGATGTGTTTTAAATAACGATGAAACACTATTTTTTCCCGGAAATAGATCTCATTTAAAGAGATCTAGAGCATTTTGGGTATCTAAAATTGAAAATATGCCAGGACACTTTAATTATAAAAGGGCAATTACTGAACCTAATCAAGAAACTTATTTATGGTTAAAGCAATCTTGTTTTGCAAATAAATTTCATTGGAATAAAAATATAGGTATTAAAAAAATTATAAAAAAATCAAATATTTTTGAATTGATAGATGATAATGGTAAATCTTATTTGGTTGAATATATTATATTATGCACAGGTATTATGGATGTTCAGCCTTGTATTAATGATTCTATAAAACCAATTCTTCCTTATGCAAATGTTCAACTAGCAGATTATTGTATTAGATGTGATGGTCATCATACTTATAAAAAAGATACTGCTGTCATTGGATATACTGATCAAGCTGCTTGGGTAGCAATTATGCTTTATGAACGATATAAAAATCCATCAATGAGTATTCTTTTAAATGGAGAAAAATCTGAGTTTAAAGAGGAAACTAAAAGGCTTCTTAATAAATACTGTATATCAGTTTTTAACAAAAAGATTACTGATATATCTGGTGATGCTAAAGCAAATGTTCTAAAATCTTTAATTTTTGCAGATAGTAGTTATTTAAATCTTCAAATAGTATTTATATCTCTTGGAGTGATTGTCTACAATAATTTAGCTTTGGATTTAAATGCCAAACTAGATAATGGAGGATTTGTTATTACTGACCAAAAAGGAGAAAGTTCAATTAATAATCTATTTATTGCAGGAGACTTGAGAGCCGGTACTAAAAAGCAGGTATATACTGCCTGGGATTCTGCAGTTGATGCAGCAGATGCTATCAATGCTCGTATAAGAAAGAAAATACGAACAATTTAACTCGGTGCATATACATATTATAAATTTAATTAAATATCCTTAGCGAGTAATTTTTTAAAAGGAAATATTTTAGGTGATTAGTTTTGAAAGATTATATAGCGAGGGACACGAGGAAGTTGTCTTTTTTAGCGATCCTTCATGTAATTTAAAGGCTATCATTGCTATTCATGATACTACTTTAGGGCCAGCGCTAGGTGGAACTAGGATGTGGCCATATAGTTCAACTGAAGATGCTGTAGAGGATGTACTTCGTCTTTCAAAGGGAATGACTTATAAGGCATCTATTTCTGGTTTAAATTTAGGAGGTGGAAAAGCTGTTATTATTGGAGATCCTCAAAAGGATAAATCAGAGGCATTATTTAGATCTTATGGTCGCTTTATAGAATCTTTAAATGGTCGTTATATAACGGCAGAAGATGTGAATATTTCAGTAAAAGATATAGAATATATTTTTACTGAAACTTCTAATGCAGTAGGTGTTGCAAAGATTCATGGTGGGTCTGGAAATCCATCTCCTTATACTGCTAGGGGTGTTCTTAGAGGAATGGAAGCATCTTGTGCTAGAGTATGGAATAATAAATCTTTGAAAGGAAAAACTGTTTCATTGCAAGGAGTTGGCTCTGTAGGCTCTCACTTAGGAGAAATGTTAAATAAATTAGGGGCTAAAGTATTTTTTACAGACTTAAATCCAAGTAATATTAAAAATTTTAAAGAGAAAATCCCTTCTGCAGAATTTGTAGAATTAAATAATATATATGATTTAGATGTAGATATATATGCTCCTTGTGCATTGGGTGCGACAATAAATGATGATACTGTTGAACGTTTAAAATGTAAGATTATTTGTGGAGCTGCCAATAATCAACTAGCAGATGAAAGTCATGGAATTATTTTAAGAGAAAAAGGAATATTATATGCTCCTGATTATATGGTTAATGCTGGAGGATTGATGAATGTATCTATAGAATTTGAGGGTTGGTCAGAGGAAAAAGCTGTACGTATGGTAGACACAATTTATGATACTACAATGGAAGTTTTTGGAATTTCTGAAAAGCAAAATATTCCAGTATATCAAGCAGCTAATATTTTAGCTGAGTCTAGGATAGAGGCAATTAGAAAGATTCAAGGTGGCTATGTTGGTAAAATTATTCGTAGGCATAGTTTTCCAGGCAGAAGATAATAACCTTTAAAAATCATATAATTACCTTATATGATAAGGATTGTTTTTCTGACCTTTTTTACTTGGCTAATTATTGTAGGTAACGCTTTCTCTGACCTTGAGTTTAATGATGCTGTATTTCCTGAACTTGTTGCATCGGCAAGAGCTCTTGCCATGGGCAATGCTTTTATGAACAAAGTAGATGATCCTTCCGCATCTTTTTATAATCCTGCTGGTCTAGGAACAGTTCGCTATGCAACCTTTCATTTAAATAATGTTCAACTGGAATTAAATAGAGATTGGTTTAAATTAAGTAGCAGAAGTAATGGGCTTGAAGATTTTGGCTCATTTTATAAATCCTTTGATGCAGACTACTTAAGAAGAAGGCTCTTAGCTAATACTGGAAAGTCTACTTATGGTAGGATACAATTTTCTCCCAATTTAACATCTAGATATTTTACCTTAGGGTTTTTAGCTTCAAAAAGAAGTAAAGCTTATCTTGGGAATGAGACTACAGATTTATTTCAATATAGACAAAGAGTGGATGTTGGGCCGTACATTGGAATGAATATATCTTTGTTAGGGGGAGTTTTAAAATTAGGAGCAACAGCTGTTTTTTTAAGGAGAAAAGAGGCATTTAAAGAACAAAATAGACAGCAAACTTTTAACCTTGTAGAAAATGATTTTCAAAAAGGGAGTATGAATTACATTATATCTGCTGTTAGGTTAACACTGCCTATTAGGTTTATTCCAACTTTTTCAGCTAGAGTAAATAATTCAGGAAATAAAGATTTTCAGGGAAGTGATGCCCCAGATAAAATTCAGTCAACAACTGATTTTGCATTTTCTCTTACTCCCAGAATCACTAGTGCCACTACTGTACATATGGAGATTAATTATAAAGATGCTTTTAAAAAATATACAGATATAAAAACAAAAAGAAAGTGGAATACAGGACTAGAAGTTGATTATATGAGGAAGGTATTTTTCCGCTTAGGATACGCTGATGGCTTTGGATCTTTTGGTTTTGGGATTGCTTCTAAAACCTTAAGATGTGATATTACTTCTTATGCAATAGATAAATCAGACTCTTCATTTAGAGGCGAACAAGAGAGAAGATTTATTTTTAGCCTCTCTTCAGGAATATAGATTAGACATTTTGCTTATAATTGGGTAATTTAAAAACTCTTTTTAAATATTTAATTATCAAATGAAAAATTCAATTGTAGACAAAAAATTAAAGCTAGCATCAAAATTAAATTTAAGTAAAAATGATTTAGTTTCTATGTTGGAAAATATCTACTTGAGTCGTAAGCTTGATGATACTGAAATTACTATGAAGAAACAATCTAAAGCCTTTTTTCAAATATCTGGAGCAGGACATGAAGGTATTTTAACAGCAGCAGCAAAGGCATTAAGGCCAGGCTATGATTGGTTTATTCCTTATTATAGGGATAGAGCACTATGTTTAGGCTTAGGAGTTTCTCCCTATGAAATGCTTTGTCAAGCTAATGGTAATATTGGTGATACTGCTAGTTTTGGTAGACAAATGCCGACTCATTGGGGAAATTCAAAACTTAATATTCTAAGTAAATCGTCTTGTACGGGTACTCAATTTTTACAAGCTTGTGGTTTAGCGGAAACAGGTCTTTATTTTAATCAGATATCCAAAAAAGTATCTTTACCAAAAAATTTAAAATTCAAAAAAGATGAAATTGTATATGTATCGTGTGGTGATGGAACTACATCTCAAGGAGAGTTTTGGGAGGCAATCACAACAGCAGTGGTAAACAAATTACCTGTTTTATTTTTAGTTGAAGATAATGGTTATGCTATTTCTGTTCCTGTATCAACTCAGACACCTAAAGGCTCTATTTCTGAGACTTTAAATAATTTTCCAGATTTAAAAATATTAGTTTGTGATGGTAATTGCCCTATTGAAAGTTATGAATCTATGTTAAAGGCAGCAAATTATATAAGAGCTGGTAAGGGGCCCTGCTTGATACATGCTTCTTGTACTAGACCTTATTCTCATTCGATGTCTGATGATCAAGTGATGTATAGAAGTAAAGAAGAGTTAATAATTGAAAAAAAATTAGATGTTTTCAATAGTTATGGTGAACTTATGGTAAGTGGAAAGATTATTAATGAAGAAAAACGTCTTGAATTGTTAAAACAAGTAGAAAGTATTGTAAAGCAAGCATTAGATAAGGCTATAAAAACCCCTTGGGCACCCAAGGAAGAAGCGCTTAATTACTTATATTCAGATACTGATGATATTGCTTCTGATAAGTTTAAAACATCACCTAAAGCTGATAGTAGTGAAGATATTACTATGGCAGCTTCAATAAATAGAGTTTTAGTTAGTGAATTTTCAAAAAATCCACTTCTTAGAATGTTTGGAGAGGATGTAGCAGATTTTCCATCAGAAATATCAAACAGTAGATATAAGGAAGGATTACCAGGCAAAGGTGGTGTTTTTAAAATTACAAGTGGTGTTCAGAAGAAATCACTTAAAGGCCAGGTTTTTAATTCTCCTCTTGCTGAGGCAAATATTATTGGTAGAGCTGTAGGTGCTGCTGCACGGGGAGTAAAACCAATTGTTGAAATTCAATTTTTTGATTATATTTGGACAGCATTTATGCAATTGAAAAATGAAGTTGCAACTCTTAGATATCGCTCAGGCAATGATTTTAAATGTCCTATGGTTGTG
The DNA here is from genome assembly GCA_965243505.1 of Bacteriovoracaceae bacterium. GTDB lineage: Bacteria > Bdellovibrionota > Bacteriovoracia > Bacteriovoracales > Bacteriovoracaceae > CBDEVA01. The sequence continues at coordinate 312,171 of CBDEVA010000008.1, forward strand.
AGAGTACCTATAGGAGGATATTTAAGAGGAGGAGCAATATATCACTCTCAATCAGGAGAATCTATTTTTACTCATATCCCAGGCTTAAGAGTTGCTTACCCTTCAAACGCTATGGATGCAGTTGGCTTACTTAGGACAGCTATTTATTCAGATGATCCAGTTATGTTTTTAGAGCATAAGCATCTTTATTATCAGGGATACAATAGAGGAGTTTATCCAGGAGATAATTATATGATACCTTTTGGTAAAGCAAGAGTTATTATAGAGGGGGAGGATGCAACTATTATTACTTGGGGGGCATTGGTTCAAAAGTCTATTGATGCTGTAAAAAAATTAAAAGAACAAAATTATTCTGTTGAGATAATTGATTTAAGAACCCTAGCACCTTTTGATATAGATGCTATTGTGAAATCAATTAAAAAAACTAGTAAAGTATTAATTGTACATGAAGAAAACAAGACTTCAGGTTTTGCTGGAGAGATTGTTGCTAGAATTAATGAAGAATGTTTTGAATATTTAGATGCACCTGTTTTAAGAGTTACATCAAAAGATAGTCATATCCCTTATTGCCCAGATCATGAAGAGTTTATTTTGCCACAAGTTAGTGATATTTTAGAAGGTATGAAAAAACTTCTAGCGTATTAATTATTTTAAAATGGTTTCTATATTAAAGCTATTGTATCTTTTAAATTTGTACAGTGCTTGATTGGGAATAGGATTTGAAGATATTAGTAATAATAAAATTATTATAATTTTACTTTTATATCTTGTTGTTAAAATAATTGCAAATATAACAAGAGGAAGAGAACTAAAGTAAAATCCAATAGAGCTAGCAAATTCTGCAGAATATCTAATAATTTTTAAAAAAAAGTTAATTATAAATTCAGAGAAGTTAAAAAAGGGAATAAAATAATTTAAAAACAATATAGGAAATATAATTGAAAATAAACCAGTTATTATAAATCCTATAGGAAATCCTAATAGTGCTAGTGGTTCTGATATAAAAAACCCAGCTATTAGTTGGCCTCCCCATAATGCTGGAAAAATGTTAGTAAATGGCTTATCTACTTGTGATATAATACTACCGAAAAATAAAAAACTAAAAGTAAAACTCATAGGAGATAAATCATAGGTCCCCCAGAAAAAATCTATAATGAATGTTAATAAAAATATATAGTACATATTGATCTTATGGTATAATTTTTTAGGAAGATTTTTTTTAAATACTATTAATAATCTAAAAAGCCCTATTCTTTTTAGAGAATAAAACCCTGTTAAAAAAAATGGAATACAACAAAATAGAGAAATTAAAAAATAATATATTTTATTTTTAAAAAATAATTTAATTATTGGAAATATTATCATAAATAATGCGGATAAATGTATTCCTGAAGGAGTAAATAAATGGTATAGATTCAGAATTTTATGATCTTTCTTTATACTCCTTTTAACCTTTTTTTTATCCCCTGTTATATATGCTTCAAGGACATATGCATTTTTATGGTTCAAAAAGTTTTTCTTTAGTTTTTTTAATTGATATGATTCTTCTCTGTTTTTGGGTTTTATGTAGGTTATTGGTTTGTAATTGTATATAAATAATAATGTGGATATTAAGTATATTACAGTTAAACGACTCATAATTAGGTTTTATGCAATATTTAGTGAAAAAAGCTTAGACTTAATATATTGATTTTATTAATAATATAATTATTAGAGTTTAGCTTTTTGTTGTATGGAGATTAAAAATAACAAATACATCAATGAAAATGATATTATTTCATTTTTAAAAGAAGATGGATTATTTATTGATAATAATTATCAAAATTCTATTCCATCTGATATAGTTATGTGTCATTTAAAAATAAAAACCCCTCTGATTTTAGCAGGGCTACCTTGGTTTATATCTGTATTTAAATTATTAAGTGAGGATGATAAATGTATAGATTATAAATTATTTGAAGAATATGAAGGAAAAGAAATATCGGATACTAGTATAATTTTTAAATTACCTTTTAATGTGGCATTAACTGGAGAGAGAGTAGCTCTTAATTTATTACAAAGAGCATCTAGTGTTGCAACTTATACATCTTTGTTTGTAAATAAAGCAAAAAATTATGGAATAAAAATTTTAGATACTAGAAAAACAACTCCGGGGCTTCGTAGCTTAGAAAAGTATGCTGTTTTAACAGGAGGTGGTCACAATCATCGCTTTACTCAAGTAGATATGTTTATGATAAAGGATAACCATAAGAGCTATTTTGGGGGTTTAAAACAGGCATTATCATTTTTTTTAACAATAGATAGAAATAGGTCAATTATGGTGGAAGTTCATAATATTGAAGAGTTAAAAGAAGCCATTTCTTTAAATATACATCACATAATGCTAGATAATTTTTCAGTAGATCTTATTAAAAAATCAATTTCTATAAAACCTGATAATATATTTTATGAAGTCTCGGGAGGAATTACTCTATCTAATCTATCAGATTATTTGATAGAAGGAATTGATGCTTTAAGTGTTGGAAGAATTACTTCTTACCCTACACCAGTAGATATTTCTTTAAAGATATTGTGAAGATGTTGTATAGAAAGTTGACTTTATATATAGCTAAGTTAGTTTATATATTAAGATGAGCATTGCTATAGTTTGGGATTTTGATGGAACTTTAATAAAAAATGACTCAGTTAGAGAATTAATAATTGATCTTTTAGGCGATGAGAAAAAGTTTCTAGATAAAGTTAAAGAATTAGAGCCTGAGATTACTTCAAATTTAGATGAAATGTTTGCTAATAATGCTAATATTTGGGTAAAAACTCTCTTGAAAATAATAAATGATATAGAGGAGAAACTAGGGGAGGAGTTCTTTTCAAAAAGATCTCATTTAGTAGAATTTCGTCAAGGTGTAGAAAATGCTTTGGAGAATATTAAGGAACTATCAGTAAATAATATCAATCACTTCATTATAAGTGCAGGACTTGAGGAACAAATAAAGTCTTCAGTCCCTATTAAGCATTTTTTAGAAATTTGGGCCTGTAGATTAGAAAATCCTTTAATTGAGATAGATGCTAAAGCTAAAGTAAGAGTTTTAAAAGATATATCAAAGAGACTTAATATTTCCTTTGAAAATTTTATTTATATAGGAGATGGTATGACTGATATACCTGCACTTTCCTTTGTAAAGAAAAATAAAGGGTGTGCTATTTTAGTATTTGATCCTGATAATAAAAACATCAGCAATTATAAAGATTTTCCTTATAATATATGTACTAGTGCTAATTTTTCTCTGGATTCTGAATTAGTTAGTAACATAAGGCAAAGATGTAATTACCTTTTAGAAAAAGGAGATTTATGAGTTTATCATCACTGCGTTCACCAAATAAATCCGAGTTAACTTCTTTAACGTACTGGAGACTATCAACATTTTGGGTATGTCTTTTAGGTTATATTGGATATTATATTTGTAGAAAAAATTTATCTGTAGCTGTACCTCTTCTTAGCGAAAATTTTGGGTTTAGTAATTCTCAATTAGGTCTCATAGCTCTTTATTCAGAGATGGCATATGCATTAGGAAAATTTATCAATGGCCCCTTAGGGGATAAAATTGGAGGTAAAAAGATTTTTCTTTTAGGAATGCTTGGTGCTATAGTTGCTAATTTAGCATTTTCTCAAGGAACAGAAATTGGATATTTTATTATTATTTGGTGTATATGTCGTTATTTCTTATCAATGGGTTGGGGAGGTTTAGCGAAGGTTATTGGTAATTGGTACGAGCCAGAGAGAAATGGAACCATTATGGGGTTTATATCTTTAAACTTTCAATTTGGAGGAGTTGTTGCAACTTTGTTTGCAGGATTAATTATTTCCCTAGGAGGAACTTGGCAAGATATTTTTATTTACCCTCCTTTAGTTTTATTTATAATTTTTATATGGTCTTTTTTGGCATCTAAGGATTCACCTCAAGATATTGTTAAGGGTACTAATTTTGGTCAAGGAAATAGACTTTCTATTATGGAACAAGAGAAAAGACATTCTAAAACTTCAGTTTTAATAGGTATAAAAAATTTAGTATCTATGCATTTATTTAGGATACTTTTATTATATAGTTTTTTAACTACTTTTTTAAGATCTATCTTTTTCTTTTGGACTCCTAAGTTACTTGTAGATTTAGGTTTTCAGGCATCTAATGCTGCCTTTAAATCGGCGTTGTTTCCTTTACTGGGTTGTGCTGGAACAATATTTTTAGGTTGGTATACCGATAGATATGCCAAAGATGGAAATAGGGCAAAAATGATGTGGATTATGCTAGGAGGACTAGTTGTGTCTCTATTTGCAATAGCATTTTGCATTCCGTTTTCTAACTCAACAGTTTACTCTAGTATTATTGTCTTCTTGATTGGTCTTTGTGGATTCTTTCTATTAGGCCCTTACTCTATGACTAGTGGTTGTTTAACTTTAGATATAGCTGGCTCAAAATCTGCAGGTAGTGCAACAGGTATGCTTGATGGACTTGGTTATGTAGGTGGATCTTTAGCAGTCTGGATTGCAGGGTTTATTTCTGACCAACTTGGTTGGGTACAGGTTTTTTTAATTTTAGCAAGTGTCTCTATTTTAGCTATGCTTTGTGCTCTTTATATGAGTTGGACTTTTAAGAATCGTAATTCTAGTTAATAATTATTTTTATTAGTTTTGATGCTCCAATGAGCCTATTATCTTTAATTAAAAGAACTTTACTTTAGAAATACTGCATTATAGAATGTTTATGTGAAATCGTTAATTAAATTAATTGTAATTTTATTTTTAACAAACACATTTTCATATTCAGCTACATTTACAACTTTTAATACAGGATTAGCTAAAAATTATATTAGTTATTATAAGGAGAGATTGCCTGCTGTAATTAAAGCTATAAGTAATGATAATTCAGATGTTATATGTTTACAAGAAGTTTGGTTTAAAGAAGATAGGGATAAGTTTGTTGAAGAATTATCTTCTAGGTTTCCATATATTCACTACGAAGAAGCTGAACCTAAATATACAAGTAGAACTCCTAGTTGTAATATATCTGATTTAAGATCTATGTATTCTTGTAAAAGTGAATACTGTAGAGAGTTTAAAGATAATGCTGAATCAGTCAGTTGTTTTTTTAATAAATGTATGTCTGTTATAAATAAGATAATGCCAAAAAGTCCTAATTGTATAAAAGCATTATTTTCAGGAATAGCCTTACCGATACCTTTAAATTTAATTAGGGTTGTTGTTCCTGGTATTAGAAAAAATTTATTTGCTTATGAAGGAAGTGATGGATTGATGCTTCTATCAAAATATCCTTTAAATAGCATTAGCAAAATAGATTTAGGGAGTCTTTCAACATTAACTAGAAGAAATGCTATAGTGGCAACAGTCAATATTAGTGATAAAGACTATAATGTTGTTTGTACTCATTTAACACCTAATCATCTTATTATACCGTATATTGGAGATAATTTTAAATCTTGGGAAGAAGAAAATTACGCTCAAGTTAAGTGGTTAATTGATAATATTAATGATAATGTAAGACATAAAATACTCATGGGAGATTTTAATTGCTCTCTTAGCAATAAGGATCATGATGTTAGTAGTATTATGGCAGATTCTTGTAATTATATATTAAATTCAGGTTATTTTGATGAGTACTTTAATAAGGTTGGTAGATGTACTTATTGTGCTAATAATCCTATAAATAATGATTCTACAATTAACAGTGTTAGAGATCATATTTATACAAAAGGAGTTTCTGTTGTTAATTATAAGAGAACTTTTGATAATTCAGTAGTTAATATTAGCTCTGAAAGTAAAAAGTTTCCTTTGTCTGATCATTATGGTGTAAGCATTACTGTTAAATAGTTTTATGAATAGGTTATTTATTTTCATAATAATTTTAGTAATTTCAAGTTGTACTTCTATAAAAAAGTCCCACTTAAATAGTGATTTGAAAATTTCTGTTAAAAGTAATATGAAAGCGAGAATTAATGTTGATGTTACAAGAAAAATTACCGGATATGCATCGGGAGGCTATTTATTTAATATTTTTAAGGTTAGCGGAGATAGTAAATATGCAACAGGAGTTAATTTCAACAGTGAAGAGTCAGGATTCTTTTCAAGAGTTTTTGGCAAAACTGAGAAAGTTAAGGCCGCAGCTACTTATAATGCTATTAGAAATAGTAATGCTGATGTAATTGTTTCTCCACAATATGTTTTAGAAGAAAGTAATTGGAATCCTTTATATAAATTAATTAAAGTTAAGGTAGTTGGTTATCCAGGTAAAATTGTTGCTATAAAAAATGAATAATAAGATATTGTTTATTATTATCTTTTTTTCAATCAGTAAATATATTTATGGTTTAGGAGCAGATTCTAAGTTAACTATAAGTATTTTAGGGTTGTCTTCTAGTAAACATACAATCCTTATAAACAAGGGTAGTGAACATAAATTGAAAAAAGGGAATCATGCAAAGTTTTCTCTGCCTACAGGAATGGTAGCTAGGGGAATATTGGTAAAATTATCTCCTTCTAGATCTGTTTGGTCTTTGTATAGATTTTATAAAAAAGAAAAAATAAAAAAAGGTATTTCACTAAAGATTACTATATCAAATCCTATACAATTAACGAAAGATGAAACAAAATTTTTAGGCATTATTGGTAATGATAAAAAAATTGGCCTTAAACATAAAAAACCTTTAATTATAACTAAAGAAGGTAAAAAGAGCGTAAAAAATCAATCTAAATTGGCAAACCATTTTGCAAAATCTCAAAAATTGATAAAACCTTATGTAGCTAAGGAGTATTTATCTTTAGAAAAGACAGGAGAAGTCAAAAGAGATCCCTTGATTGATTGGAAAGGAGTTGATGAAATAGAAAGTTCTAATATTAATTCTTCAATTGATTATTCTAACCTTCATTGAAAAATGCCAAGAGAGGATATAAGCCGGATTCTGTCGAGAATTACCATTAATCTGGTCTTAAAGTTGCCTTTAAGATCTTGCACTCTACCCACTTACTTTGGACTGGTCGCCCTCGATCGTAAGTCTATTTGAGCTTGCACCGCATAGAGTTTACCTGATTTCACTACAGCACCTTAAAAAAAGGTCGTACATACTTTCTGTTGCACTAGTCCTCGCCTTAAAGCGGATGGGTGTTACCCACTATGCTACCATTTGGTGTCCGGACTTTCCTCCAACAAGTGAGCTTGTCAGCGATAATTTTCCTCTCTCAGCTAATACTATATTGCATTACATAATACTATTAGTCAATTGATCGATTTTTGTGGTAGACCATGGTCTAAGTGGTTAATATAATAGCTTTTATTTTTTTAATATTGAGCTTTGATGTGCTTGCTGATAGTAAGTTGGCAAAATTTGTCAAAGAATTTTTAAAAGTTAGTAATATAGCATTAGAGGGAAAGTTACTATCTAAGAAAGCATTATATGATCGTAAGATTTTGAATGCTCAAAAAACTTGGCATTTTTTATATAAATTAGATAGGTCAAACTCTGATTTAAAGTCATCTCAAAATTTAAATTCTCTTGATCTCAAAACAGATAATCATTTTGTTAGCATTTCTAAAGATTTCAATTGGGGGTTAAACTTTGCTTTATCTGGAAATTTTCAAGAATTAAGAGGAGATAGTATTACTACTTCTACTAATAAATTATATAGTTACCAACAAGAGATTAGCTTGACTCAGGATTTAGGAAAAAATATTTTTGGAAGGAGTTTTAGAAAAAGTTTAGAGATTGAAAGAAAAAAATATAAAATTTCAAAAATCAATAGAGATATTTTAATTGAGAACGGTTTATTTGAGTTATCAAGTCATTATATCAGAGCTAGATTAGCTCTATCTAAGCTTAAATTACAAAAGCAAGCTAAATCTAGGGCCATTAGAAGACTTCAATTGGTTAAGTCAAGAGTTAAAGATGGTTTAAGAGAAGCTGTTGATCAATATAGTGCTAACTTGAATTTATCTTTAACTAGAGAGCAAATTAGGATTGAAGCCTCAAAATTAAATACATCTATTAGAGCAATTTCACAACTTTTACATCGCAAAGTCGATTTTAATGAAGTTCCCCTCTATTCTATATTAGAAAATACTCGAGCAATTCCAGTTGGTAGTGTTGAGAAGAATCATAATTATAAATTAACTAAAGCTGAGATTGGTAAAATAAAAACTAGAATACAAAAAATAAATGGAGATATGTTTCCAAAAATACAATTAAAAACAGCTTATAAAACAAATGAATACTCCTCTGACAACTCAGTGTCTATCTCTAATGGAGGGTTTGATAGCCCTAATAATGAAATATTATTTTCTCTAAATTTCACTTGGCCAATTGGTAGCAATGTAGAGAGATTAAATAAGAAAAAAAACTTGCATATGCTTAACATAAATAGAAGTAAGTATAAAAATATCCATGAAAGTAACAAGCTAATAGAAAAGAAAATTTTAGCTAATATAGAATTGCTAGATAAAAATATTAAATCTTCTAAAAAAAGAATCGGCTTAGCTAAAAAAATAATGCGAGAATATTCTGATATTTACTCTAAAGGTAGAACAGATTTAGATCAAGTAATTAGATCCGAAGAAGATTTTATCAGAACGCAAATTAGCTATTTTGAGTATTTAAGCTCTAGAGAGCTACTATTATTTAGCTTATCTAGGCTTTATGGAAACATTAGGGAGTATGGTTTGAAATGAGTGGTCTTATAAAATATTTTATCGATCGTCCACTGCTAGTAAATCTAATAAGTGTGGGTATTATTATAATGGGAATTATACTCCTTCCTAATATAAAAAGAGAGTTATTCCCTAGAATTGAATTTAACTTTGTTGTGGTGAATTCCTATTACCAAGGAGCATCTGCTGAAGATGTTGAGGCACTAGTTACAATTAGCCTAGAAAGGGAGTTAAAGAATGTCGAAGGAATAAAGAAGATTAACGCTATCTCCAAAGAAGAGAGATCAATTATTACTCTAGAGGTAGATCCCTACTATAAATTCAATGAAGTTTATGATGATATTAAAGATGCAGTAAATTCTGTGTCTGATTTACCTGAAAAACCAATCATTAGTAGAATAAGACATAATAGTATTCTAGCTAGAGTTGCATTATATGGAGAGGATTATGATCTCTTAAAGAAAGCCTCTGATAATCTTGAAAGAGAACTAGAAAGATCAAAATACATCGCCTCTATTTCTAAAAGTGGTTATCGTGAAAATGAAATTCACATAGTAATTGATTTAGAACAGATGAATAAGTATGAAGTTACGGCTGGAGAAATAGTCTCTGCTTTAAAAGTACAAAACTTTAATCTACCCGCAGGTCTTCTAAAATCAACAGACAGCAACATTGTCTTAAGAAGTATTTCAAAATTTAAAGGAGTAGATGATATAAAAAATACTATTATAAGATCTAATAATTCTGGTAAGCATATAAGAATCTTTGATGTGGCAGAAGTTAAGCGAACATCTGCGGAAGAGACATCTTTAAGTAGGTTCAACGGTAAGCCAGCAATCTTTTTAAGTTTATCTCTTAATAGTAAAGCAGACATAATTAAAAGCAAAAGAGATATTTCTAAAATTGTTGATAATTTTTTTAAAAGCCACCAAGAATATAAGCAGGTCAAACACGATTATGTTGATGATGCATCTTACTTTGTAACTAGAAGACTTAATATTTTAAAAGATAATAGTATTCTTAGTATTATCTTAGTTTTTCTAACTCTTCTAGTATTTTTAAATCTTAGAACTTCCATTTTAACTAGCATTAGTATCCCCATTGCCTTTATGATTTCTTTTATCTCAATGGCCATGTTTGATATAAGTATCAATTTACTATCTATGTTTTCTTTAATCATGGTTTTAGGTATGCTAGTTGATGATGCAATTATTGTAGCAGAACAGTTCTATAAGCATGTAAACGATGGAAAAAATAATAGAGATGCGGCAATTTTAGCTGCTGAAGAAACTATAAAACCCATCTCAACAACCATTATTACAACTATCATAGCATTTAGTTCGATCTTTTTTATGGGTGGAACTATGGGTAAGTTTATTTGGCATATTCCTACTTTAATTATAATTTGTTTAGTAGCATCTTACTTAGAATGTTTTTTTATACTTCCATCTCACTTGGCTGAGTTTTATAAAAAAGATAAAAAGCAAAAACCAAGGAGAATATATAATTTCTTTTTAAAATCTTATCAGAAAGTTTTAAGTAGGGTTATCAGCAGAGCAGGCGTAGTAACAGCATCTTTTGGAATTGTTTTAATAGCATCATTGTTTATTGCTAAAACAATGAAATTTGAATTGTTCCCAGGAGATGATGTTAGAACTTTAATTGTTAAATTTAAAGGAAAAGTGGGGATTAAATTAGAAAAAACTCGTAATGTTGTAGAGGTAATGGAGAAAAAGATTCAAAATACTCTTACTAATAAAGAATTAAAAAATATCAGGTCAATAGTAGGAGCATTATCTGTAAGAAATAGTATGAGATCTGGAAGTCATTATGCAACTACTGTAGTTTATTTGACACCTCCGGGGGAGAGAAAGAGAAAAACTGATTTAATTGTCAAAGACATTATGAGTGGAACTAAAGAGCTATTTCCGGACTTTGATGTCTTTATTACTAAAGTTCAAGGAGGCCCTCCTAAAGGAGAAGATATAAATGTTGAGTTATTCTCTGATAGTGTTGATGATCTAAAAGCAGCTTCCAAAGAAGTTCTTTTATTGCTACAAAAACAAAAAGGAGTTAATTCTGCGGAAATAGATTTTGAACAAGGAAAAAAGCAATTAGCAATTAGAGTAAATGATATTGAATCTAGAAGATTGGGATTAAATCCTCGTCAAGTAGCCATAGAGTTAAAAAATGTATTCTCTGGAGCAGAAATAACTGAGATTAGAGAATCAAGAGATGATATTGATATTAGAGTTTATCTCGATGATAAATTTAGGGGTGACCCTGATACTATTAATAAGCTATATATATTAAATCGAAGAGGACGCCGTATCCCCATTAATAAAGTTGTTGAAGCTAAAGAAGAAGATGTCGCCTTTATTATTAGAAGATTAAATCAAAGAATTGTATTTTCAGTAACAGCTTCTATTAATAAAAAAATAGTTACCTCTGTTGGATTGGTAAGAAAGATTAGAGGAAATATTGATAATATAATTAAAAAATTTTCCGGAATGGAAGTAAATTTTGGAGGAGAAAATGAAGATACTTCCGAATCTATGTCCCAACTTCTTAAAGCTGGAATTATTTCTTTAATATCAATATTTTTTGTTCTAGTTATCATGTTCGGAAATTTTCTACATCCTTTTATTATTATGATGGCCATACCTTTAGGCTTAGTAGGAGTTATTTTAGTATTTAAGGTTACTGGTCTGGCATTGAGTTTTATTTCTCTTTTAGGTGTAATTGGTCTAATAGGAGTTGTTGTAAATGATTCTATAATTCTTGTATCATTTATAAACAATAGAGTAAAAAATTTTCCTAAACTTCCTCTGTATGAAAATATTGTTCTTGCTAGTACCGGTAGATTTAAACCCGTTATCTTAACAACCTTTACAACAGTAGTTGGTTTGTTACCAATTGCTCATCCAACTATTGCTAAAATTTTAACTTTTGGAGTAAATAAAGACTTTGATCCATTTTTAAAACCTATGGCTATGAGTATTTGTTGGGGATTATTAATTTCATCTCTAGTAACTTTATTTTTTATACCTTGTTGTTATTACTCTTTAGAGAGAATTGTTAATTTTATAAAAGGAAAGTGTTTTGCGCGGAAATAGTTTTGGAAAAATATTGAGTATGACTTCTTTTGGAGAGTCTCATGGAAAAGCTTTGGGAGTTATAATAGATGGAGTTCCTCCCAATTTGCCTTTTTGTAAAGATGATCTGCAAATTCAATTAAATAAAAGAGCTCCAGGTAGAATAGAGGGAACTACATCTAGGGTAGAGCCTGATAAAGCAGAGGTTCTTTCTGGAATATTTAATGGCAAAACTCTTGGCACTCCTATTGCTGTCATTATTTATAATAAAAATCAAAAAAGCGAAGATTATACAGATTTTAAAAATTCTTTTCGAGTAGGTCATGCTGATAAAACTACTATACAAAAATTTGGCATAAGGGACCATAGAGGAGGCGGGAGAGCAAGTGGCAGAGAAACTCTTTCTAGAGTTATTGGTGGGTATTTTGCCTCTTTGATTATTCCAGAAGTTTTTGTTAAGGGCTATATTACAAAATTAGGTCCTTTTTCCTATAAGAACAATATCCCTAAAAATTATACTCAAGATTTGGGGCCATATTATTACCCAGATATTAAAAAACATGATGATATTAAGAATTATCTTTTGTATTTAAAAGAAAATGGGGATAGTTGTGGAGGAAAGCTATCTTTAATCATTGATAATTGTCCACATGGATTGGGAGAGCCAGTTTTTGATAAATTAAAAGCGGATTTTTCAAAAGCTCTTATGTCCATTGGAGGATGTACATCATTTTCATTTGGATTAGGGGAAGATTTTTCTAATATTTCTGGAAAAGATGCCTCCTCTAATTCAAATGTATTTGGTGGTATAGAAGGAGGTATTTCAAATGGACAACAGATATTATTAAATGCGACTTTTAAACCACCATCTACTGTTGGAGAAAAAGCTAAACAGGGTCGTCATGATCCTGCTATTATTATTAGAGCTGTAGTTGTAGCTGAGGCAATGGTTAGATTTGTAATAGCAGATCATTTTTTAAGACAACAAGCTTATAAATTATGAATAAATCTAATGTAAAAGAGATTAATTTTTCACAATTATATATCAATTTAGAATCTTTTAAAACTGATACTATTTTAATTGTTATTGATGATACTATTTATAGTAAATATAAATATTATCTAAATTTTAATAATAGAAATAAATATTACTTATACAAGATTAAAAGTAGTGAGGATAATAAATCTTTTGAACAATATAGGGACTGTGTAGAATATTTTATTCAAAAAGGTATTCATAGAAATACACATCTTGTTGCCATTGGAGGTGGTGTCGTAGGAGATATTGCTGGGTTTGTAGCATCAACTTTATTGAGAGGAATATCTTGGTCTATTGTTCCAACAACTTTATTATCTATGATTGACTCAAGTATTGGAGGCAAGGTAGGAATTAATATAAATGGAGTAAAAAATCAGTTAGGGGCATTTCACATTCCTGAAAATATTTGGATTAATCTAAATTTTTTAGAAACATTAAATATAGAGCAAATTCGTAGTGGATATGGTGAAGTTATCAAATATGCTTTTTTAGATTACTCTATAAATTCTATGTTTTTGAAAGATAAATTAAATATTAGAAGTATTATATATAGATGTATTGAATATAAACAAAATATAGTAAATAATGATCTTTTTGAAAGTAGTAGTAGAAAGTTTTTAAATTTAGGCCATACTTTTGGACATATTTTTGAAAAGATTTATAATATTCCTCATGGAATTGCTGTTATTATAGGTATTGCAACTATATTTAGTTTGTTTTCAAATAGTAACTTACTTTCTCATCTAAAATACCTTTGCTATAAATTAGATATAAGAAATATAATTCCTTGGAATAAATTTCCATTGGAGCAATCAATTTCTTTGATTACCAGTGATAAAAAGGCTATTTCTAAAGATTTTTTAATATATGTAAATATAGAAGATATTGGAAAACCGTCTTTAAAGAAAATTTCAATAAATGATTTAAAAACCTTACTAAAAGATAAATATGAGATATTATCAGCCATTAGAATTTAAAATTAAAGATAATAGTTTTAATAAAACTATTGAAGTTCCTAGCTCAAAATCCTATAGCAATCGTTTATTAATTTTAGGTTCTATTTGCGAAGAACCATTTATTATAAAAAATATTAGTGATTCTACAGATGTATTGAACCTTATAGACTGTCTGAAAAAAATTGGTTTAAAAATAGAAATTAATAATGATGAATTAGTTATTGTAAATAGTTTTCCAGAATGTGAATTATTTGGACCGCCCATTGAATTATTAACAGGAGATGGAGGAACTACTAATAGGTTTTTAATCGCTCTTTTGTCAAGAGGAAGAAGATCTTATAATTTAAAGCCATCTGGTAGAATTAAACAAAGGCCTATAGAACCTTTAATAAATTGTTTAGAGAAGATGGGCGTTTTATTAAATTATTCCTCTGATTCTTGGATAAATATTCAAGGACCTGCTAGGGATTCAGATAAAATAATTGTAGATAGTAGAAAATCTTCTCAATTTGTATCTTCCATTTCATTGGCATTTGCCAATACCGATATGAATATTATACATGATAATCTTCATTTCTCTAGTGGCTATTTTAAGATAACTAAGACATTAATTGATTATTATAAAAAAGGTAAGAGAATCTTTGAAGTTCCTATTGACTTTAGTTCTCTTTCATATCCTGCTGCATTGGCTGCAACTTCTGGTAAATTATTAGTTTCTAATTATTCTAAGATAGATAATCTTCAACCAGATTCAATATTTCTTTCAATATTACAAGAAATGGGTGTTAAATGCAGTGTAAGTAGTTTAGGTCTTTTAATAGAGAAGGCATCGTATTTAGTGGCGATTGAAAGAGATTGCTCAGAATTTCCAGATTTAGTACCAACTTTAGTTTATTTATGTAGTTTTTGTGATGGAATTAGTAAACTATCTGGTTTAGAAGTTCTAACTTATAAAGAAAGTGATAGAGTTAAAGCTTTGCTAGATATCTTAACTGTCTATGATATTTCTCATAGATTTGATGCTAGCAATTATTGTCTTTATATAAATGGTTCTTCTAATAGTATAAAATATGTAGATTCTTATCACAATTTAAAAGATCATAGAATTATTATGACAGCATATTTATTTATGAGAACATTGGGGGGAGGAACTATAGACGGTGTAGAGCATATTAAAAAGTCATTTCCTAATTTTTTTCACCTTATGGAATAGATTACATGACGCAAATTTAAAAAGTTGTCATTTTAGTAAATTTATTTTAGCTTTTGCTTCTAATTTGAGGGACAATAGCTCAGTTGGTTAGAGCTTCCGGCTCATAACCGGGCGGTCGCAGGTTCAAGTCCTGCTTGTCCCACCAAAAAAGATAAAATAAAGAACTCGAAATTTACTAAATATTGTTATTTAAAGTAACTAGAAAAGTGTAGGTTTTTAGTTATTAAAATAAATATTTAGTGCTAGTTATTGCCAAAAATACTAAAGTATATAAAATATTTTTTGCTTTACCAACATAATATAAAGCGGTATTTATTTATGTGTGGTTTTTCTAGTAAGAACAATAATATTATATTTGATAATTTATATACCTTTGGTTTATGGAAATATTTCTTTAGAGATTAGTATTTATAATAATAGAGGACTAGATAAAGGCTTAGTACTAAGGAGTGAATTACATGAAGTTAAAAAGTTTAAACCTAATAAATCTTATTCAATGTCTATGAAAAATGGTATTAGTTTTGATTTTAGAATAAGTTTACTACATGGTTTTGATAAGAGTAAAAAAGGTAAAAATTTATCATCTGTTCATGTTTCTGGAATTTTGTCAGATAAAAGTAATAACAAACAAAGAATTTTAAAGGTTTTAGAGATGGTTGCTAAGGTTGGTAAAGAGGTATTAGCAGTTTATACTAGTCAAAGTCAGGAAATAAAGATTAAGATTAAAGTAATAAGAGAGAAATTATGAAAAAAATTTGTGTATTTTGTGCTTCAGAAATGGGTAGTGACAGTAGGTATGTTAATGAGATTAAAGAGCTTGGGCATAGTCTGGCTTATAACAATATAGGTCTAGTTTACGGAGGTTCTAAAGTAGGTCTTATGGGAACTGTTGCTAATGCTGTGCTAGAGAAAGGAGGAAAAGTTTGGGGAGTTATAGATGAAATTATATCCCATAGCGAAATAGAGCATAGAGGACTTACTGAGCTTTACAGAGTTCCAACTATAATGGAGCGTAAGAAGATGCTTTTGGATTTATCAAATGCTTTATTTACATTTCCAGGGGGTGTTGGGACCGTTGATGAGCTATTTGAAACCCTAGTGTGGTCAAAGAGAAAAATGCACAAAAAAGTATGTTATTTAATAAATCTTCACGGTTTCTTTGATGGAGTTGTGCAATATTTAAATAAAGCGGAGGAGTTAGGATATATTTCCTATGATTATTTAGATTTAGTTATAACTAAAGATTCAAATGAAGCTATTAAGCATTTTATATCTCATTAATTCTTTATATACAATAGAGTAAAATTTTTTAATAATAAAATTATGTCTCGTTTAATTGTTTTTATATGCTGCTTAATTACTTTAGTTTTGATTTTAAATTTAAAAAATGATGGCTCACTAAAGGTTTCAAATGACAGATTTGATTTTAAAGAATCAGAAAAAAGGTATCATGAGTTTAAAAAAGAGTTACAAGCTTTAAAAAACAAACCAGATAAAGTGTCTAAAAAATTAGTTATTAAGACAGTATTTCCATTTAAATTAGATTCAGAGCAATTAAAAAGAGGTCATACTTTATATAAAAAATGTATAATTTGTCATGGCAAAATGGGAGAGGGAAAAGTTTCGCAAAAGGCTCCTAAAATTGCAGGACAAAAGCCAGCTTATATTGTTAAGGAACTGGTTAGAATGAAAAAGGGAGAAAGAGTTAATAAACTAATGCTTCCTTATATTAAACCTCTTTCTATGCAAGATTTTAAAGATTTAGCAAATTATTTATCTAAGTTTTCTTGGTAATTTATTTCTTCTGTATAATAGTATAAGGATCTATTTTAATAGATAAGAAAGCAGGGTTTATTTTAGAAAGTTTTTCCACTTCTTTGGATGTTAGTCTGTAGAGACTTCCATCTTCTAAAAATTTTCTTATTTTAAAATCATGATCCGTAATTACAGCTATAGCCGCTTCTATTAACTCTATACTTTCATCTAAAACTAAAAGATTTTTAGATTTATGTATATCGATTAATTTATCCCAGTGAGTTATAGATAGTTGTTTATTTATATTTTTTACTAGTTCTTCATCTGTTAGTTTCATAATCTTAAAAAAGGCACAAAAAAAGGACCAACTTGGCCCTTTTTTTAAAATGAGCAGCTGTTTTTAGAAATCGCTGCCTCTAACAGTTTTTCTGCCGTTAGCTGTACATCTAAGTTGAGCATCTTTTAACATTTGATGAACCCTCTCATTTAACTTATCAAGAGCATCACCTGACACATTTAAACCTGTTGACTTAAGTGCATCTTTTGTTTTTGAACCAATTAATAACATTTCTTCTTTGTTTGACATAATACTACTCCTTTTAAAGTCTATTTGATTTATTTACCCTACTTACAAAGCTATTTAAAAGCTACTGGATGAAAAAAAGAGTACAACTATAAATAAAATCAAGCAAGGGGTAATATTTAACAAAATGGAATTTCCTCCATGTTTTAAAGGGTTATTTAAAACATGCTGTGCATTATATAATTGTATAAACTAGTTGATAAATATATTTACTAAGGCATAATAGAGAAGTTAATTACTTATAGAATAACTATGGCAAAAAATAGCATTTCAATTAATAATAGTGAGCTCTTCCATGCACTTAGTATTTTAGGCATAGAGAAACTAGAGCAGATAAAGAGTGAAGATCCTAAGTTATTATATGAAAAGCTTTGTAGAAAAACAGAAATTAAGTATGATTATTCCATAGTAAATCAATTTGCTATTGTGATAGATAATATAAAAAATAATCCATATCAATTAGAAGAAATAAAAAACTCTTGGTATAAGTATAAAAATCCTTGGAAGTAACTAAGTAAATATCTATATTTAAAAAATCTTATTTAAATATTCTTTAACATAAATAAAAGAATCACTAATTGTTTTGGTTGCGGGAGCAGGATTTGAACCTGCGACCTTCGGGTTATGAGCCCGACGAGCTACCAGACTGCTCCATCCCGCGATTAATCCCGCATACTAAGATAGTGCTTCTCCTTTGTCTAGTATTCTATAAATCTGAGTAAAGTATATTAATCTGACATAAATTATTAATATTATTAATAGTATTACCGATAGTATATGCATAAAAATAATTTAGTTATGAAAATATTATCTTCTAAAGTAATTAATGAATTAAAACTTGATACAGGAAATCTTCCAGAACATAAAGTTCGTTCTATCCGTACTCTTTTCCATATCCTAATCTACATTCTAAGAACTAAAGATGAATCTGAATATTTTAAGTATAGTTCAGAAGCAATGCGTTTATGCGCTTCTTTAATTCAGCAATCAGATTTTATAGATTTAAAAGGTATTGATGCTGATGAATATAGAAAGCAAGTTTTAGAATATGCCATGGATATGCTCCAAGAAAATATTGATGCTAATGATGTCTTTATTTACGATAATTAGATATTGTTTTGTGTCCTCTTTATAGTATTAAAATAGAATTTTTTATTGAATTTGTAATAGGACTTATCATTTGCTGGCTTTTTGTTTTCTACCTTACTTTCATTAATGTAAATGGTTTTTTTATTAGATAATATTTCTTTTTGAGATAGCATTCTTATTAGGTGTTTTTTTGTGGTATATACATACTTCCCTGGGGCAATTCCACTTATATTTAATCCTCCTATGGAAATCCTTTTTAATTTATCAATTGTAATTCCATTGTTTTCACAAATTCTTCTTATCTCTCTATTTTTTCCATCATATAGCCTAAATTCTAGCCATGTTTTTTGTTTTAATTGCTTTATTATTCTAACACTTTTTGGTTTTAATATCTTTCCTTTATAATATGTACCATTTTTCAGAGCTCTTAGAATCTTTACAGTTACATTTCCAAATACTTTTACTTCATAAACTTTTATTATTTCTTTAGATGGATGTATAATCTTTTGGGCCATATTTCCATCATTTGTCATTATTAATAACCCCTCAGATAAATAATCAAGCCTTCCCACAGGGAATATCCTTTCAGTAGTTTTACCTATTAAATCTAAGACAGTTTTTCTCCCATGGGGATCACTTAAAGTAGTAATATATCCTCTAGGTTTATTTAATATAATATATTTTTTTTCGATAGTGTCTTTACTTATATAAGTACCATCTACAGATACTACAACATTCCTTGGATCTATTTTCGTCCCTAACTTACTTACAATTTTATTATTTACTAGTACTCTTTTTTGTAAAATTAATTCTTCGGCCTTTCTTCTTGAGGTTATTCCACAGCTTGCAATATATTTATGTAACCTTTCCATTATTCAATATCCTCTTTATTATTTATAGGAGTTTTTAGTTCTATATATTCGTCCATTAAGTCAAATGTAGCAGTTTTCTTTTCTTTTTTATTTTGTTCTTTCCGTAACCTTTTAGTAAAATTAGTATCTTGAACTATATTTTTAAGTTTATTTTTTATCTTGTTTAATTCTTTTAGCTCTCCTTCCTCTAGTGCATCATTATTTTCACTAGAAGATTCATTTAGTAGTGATGTTATATCATTTGTAAAATTATTTTTTTCTATCATACTAAGTAATTCATTTTCAGGAGGTAATTGTGATAACTCATCTAAATTAAAGGTTTCTAAAAATTCTCTGGTTGTTACATATAGTACTGACCTGCCTAGAGAATTTGATTGACCATGCATTTTAACTAGTTTTTTTTCGATGAGTGCTCTTATTAAATAAGAGCTGTCAACTCCTCTAATTTTTTCAATATCAACTCTAGTTATAGGCTGTCTATATGCAATAATGGCAAGAACTTCTAGAGATGCTGTTGTTAAGTATAATTCTTGAGCTTTTATAAACTTTTTTATGTAACTTGAATGTTCTTGTTTTGTTATAAATTGATAGCTGTTTGCAATTTTAGCTAGATATATTCCTCTACTATTAGCTTGATAATGAGATCTAATTTTCTCTATGGCATCTTCAATGTATTTAATGGGTATTTCTTTATCTATTAAACTTTGAAGTTTTTTTGTACCTATTGGTTTTTCACTAGTAAAAACAAGTGCTTCAATTACTGCTGATAATCTTTCGGATGTTAGCTTGGTTTTATCTTGCCAATATTTTTTATCATCCATATACTCTTGTTTTAATTCAAATTTTTTTTCCATTTTTCCCTATTGCATAATACTTATTGGAGTATTTTCTGTTAGTTTTTCTTTTTCTAAATTATTAAACAAATCTTGAGCTTCATCAAGATTCCAGTTTTTTGGTTCCCTAATTATATTTATATATAAATCTTCTTTACTACTTTGAAATAAGGAAACATTTTTCATACGGGATAATTCTAAAATAGATATGAAAGTAATTACTGAGTTTTCTAAATTTATTCCTCCATCTAGTTCAAGTAACTTATCAAATTTTAATCTTTGATTAATTGATAGAATCGAACCTAAATTTTTTAGTTTATCTTTTATTGAAATAGAATCCGTTTTAATAATTGTAAACTTGCCTTTTTGTCTCTCTAGAACATTTATCATAGAAGATATAAGCTTTTTTACATCTGTTGAAACTAACATTGAATTTAAAATCTTTTTTTTGTTTAATTTAGGTCGAGTAAATATGTCTTTTCCTCTTTTAGGAAGGGTATTTATTTTTTGTCCCATTTTTTGATAATGTTCTAGTGCTAGTAATCTTTGAATTAATTCTTCTCTGCTTTGAATAGGAATTTCTTCTTCTATCTGTATTTCATTCTGATCAGGATTTCTATCTTTTTCTATGCATCTACTAGATTTAAGAAGCAACAAAGTAGCTGCCATATATAGATAATTTCCAGCAATATCAAAATTTAGTTCTTTTAACTGAATTATGTAATGTAGATACTTTCTAGTAATATGAGATAAATCAATATCTTCAATATTTAGTTCTTCTTTTTTAATTAGCATTAATAGTAAACTAAGAGGCCCATCAAAGAAATCTGTTTTAATTTTTATTGAGGTATCAAGCATTTATTGTCCCAGTATTGATATAAATAAGTTAGTTATACCTATTCCTGCACCGATTACAGGCTTCATTAATATTTGAAATATATTTGTTGTCCATAAAATTATTATGAATATAAAACTAAATTTTTGAAGTTCTTCAAACTTTCTTGCTTTATTGTAGTCAAGAAAACTAGAAACCATTTTAGATCCATCTAATGGAGGAAATGGTATTAGATTAAAAGCAGCTAGTACTAAATTAATTAGAATTGATTGTCTAAGTATTAAGGTAAAGGTTTTGAAGTAGGAAAACTCTATTGGTACTTGGGTGACAACAATTGCATATAAAAATGACGATATTATGGCAATCAAAACATTTGCCAGTGGACCAGCAAAACTAACCCAAAACATTCCGTATCTTACATTATTAAAATTACTGGGATTTACTGGGACAGGTTTGGCCCAACCAAACATTACCCCCCCTATCATGGCACCAATTGCAGGAAATAGTATAGTACCAATAAAGTCATAATGGACAGCAGGGTTTAAAGATAGTCTTCCTAAATTCTTGGCAGTACTATCGCCAAATTTATATGCCATATAGGCATGAGCTGCTTCATGGAATACTATTCCCAACAAAAACCCTGGCATACTAACTGCTGCCATAAAGATAAACTGTTCCATACTAAAATTATTAGCATTTTATGGATATTGTGGCAATGCATCTATAGCTATAAACTAAAATAAAACATATGGAAAACTTTTCCTAGAATTTCACAAATTATTTTAGTAATTACAAGTAGTTAGTTGGTTTTATTAATTTTAGTTAATTTTAATATTAAATTTACTTTTTAATCTCCGAATAGATTGGATGTAAGGGTATTGCTTAATGCACTAAAGGGAGGTTTTATGAGTTCTAGTTCTAAAAGAAAAGTGTTGTTTCAAAAATTAGCAGGTCGTTGGTTTGTCTTTTCAGTTACAGGAGATGACAAGAATGATGTTATATATGCCATACTACCTGAGGGAATGAGTCCAGAGGAAACCTCTTGGGAGATGTATGAAGTCATTGAGTCACAGGATATTCGCGATGCACAAGCCTAAACTGAAGATCTTAACTACTAAAAAAGACGATAAAAATTCAAAAATAGATGTGGATCAAGCCATTGATAAGGTTTTTAAAATACTTGAAAGTGGCCCTAAAGCACCAAAAAAGGCGGCTATAATAATAGAGAAAATGCTGAAAGGAATGTTGTAAGAGTTTGCTCAACTATAAAGTATTTGGTAGCTAAATAAGTAGGTGTTTGAAAGTAGTTTTAACAATAATTTTAAATATATTTGCAATAATCCTTATAACAGTAAGTTGGAGGATTTTTCCAATTTTGTCATAAGAGACTATGGGGCAGAAAAATTTAGAGGGAAATGGAACAAAGAAGTATTCAAAAGTGAAGTTAAGCTAAATTTAGAACTTGGAACAGGGTATGGTCATTTTATGTTAGATTATTGCCAAAAGTATCCAAATGAAAATTTTATAGGAATTGATTATCGTTTTAAGCGCAGTTATAACTTAGCTAAGAAGCTAGCACAGTTATCTATTAATAATTTTCGCTTTTTAAGGGCATCAGTAGATCGTTGTAGTGTGATTTTTAGTGAAAATGAGGTAGATAATATTTTTATATTTTTTCCAGATCCTTGGATTAAAAATAAGCATAGAAAAAAGAGGATTATTAGACCAGATTTTATTAATGTAATTAGCCATATTATTAAAAAAAATGGATTAATATATATTAAAACTGATGATTTAGGTTATTTTAATGACATTAAAAGTACTTTTGAAAATAATAAGTTATTCTCAATAGAGTATAGATCTTTTGATTTGTGGAAAGATAATAATAATGAATTCTTATGTTCTTTTAGAACAAAATTTGAAAATATTTTTATGAAACAGAATATTCCAATAAAATCTTTTGTGATTAAATCGGTTAAGCAACATGGATTTTAATGATTTAAAGCAAAGAATCCACAGTACACCTATTTCTAGTATTATAGGTGGGTACTTAAATATTGTGCAAAGAGGTTCGCAAAAGTTAGCTATATGTCCATTTCATGATGACAAACATCCTTCTCTAAATATTAATGATAGTAGGAATATGTTTTATTGTTTTGTTGATCGTATTGGAGGAGATGCTATTAATTTTGTTCGATTATATAAAAAATTAGAATTTGTTGATGCCTTAAAAGATATTTGTCAGACCATGGGTTGGGATTTTAATGAGTATGTAAATGATAATAAAGATCCAAAATACAAGATGGGACTATATATTTTAAAAAAGGCAACTCAACTCTATCGTAGTTGGGCCACTGAAAAAAAGTGCAAGGAATATAATAATTTTATTTTAAAAAGAGGATTATCACATAAGATAGCAAGCGATTATTCTCTAGGATTTGCTTCTGATACTTACCCATTGTCTACTTATCTACAAAGTATAGAAGATATAAAAAAGAAGAACTACTCATTAAAGATAGCTGAAGAAATAGGGATATTAAAAAAGCGAAGCAGTAAATATAGAGACATATTTTTTAATCGTATTATGTTTCCTATTGAAAATCATTTTGGACAAGTTATTGGGTTTACTAGTAGATCTTTGTCAGATGGACAAAAACCAAAATATATGAATTCTATTGATTCATTTTTATTTAATAAAAAAGACATCTTATATGGTTTCTGTACTGCTAAATGTTCTATTAAGGAGCATAATGCAGTTATATTAGTTGAAGGAAACATGGATCAAATTACTTTGAATAAATATGGGTTTATCAATTCAGTTGCAGTTATGGGGTTAGCATTGGGAGATAAGTCAAAAGAAAGAATCTTAAACTTAACTAAAAATATATATTTAGCTATGGATAATGATGAAGCTGGAATCAAAGCCATGGATAAGATAAATAATCAACTTTTAAAAGATGGGATTATTCCAAAGTTTATTGACTTAAAACCCCATAAGGATCCTGACGATTTTTTGGAAAAAGAGGGAGCAGATAAATTCAAAGAGAGAATGACTTCAGCTAAGGCTTTTTTGGATATTCAACTTGAAAATATTTTTCCAAAGAGTATTCCTCAGCTGACTGATGCTAAATTAGAGACTCTACGCTTAATTTACAAAGTACTAGCTCCATTAGGAAATTGCTTAGCTTCTAAGGAGAGATTACTACAATGGGCATCTAAACTAGAGATTAAAGTAAATGCTGAGGCCATAATAGAAGATTATTTAAAATTTATTAGTACTGCAATTGTTGATTCAGAAGTTGTGAGTAGCGATAAATCATTAAAATCACATAGGGTTTCTCTAGAAGAGGTGCTTACTAAAGCAGAAAAAAGGTTGATAAAAGATTTAGTACTACACCCCGAACTTTTAAACTATGCTTACAAAAGGCGCAAAGAATTATCTTGCCTACTTGATATTGTTGAGCATAATGAGGTAAAAACTCTTATACAAAAGCTATCGGTGGCAATATTTGAAATATCAGATAAGGAATATGATAATTTTTTACTAGATATGCTTAGTTCAGAGGAATTTTCCCCAGAGTTGGGTGCGTATGTAAGTTCTTTGGTTGCCAACCGCATAGAAATTATTATGGAACCAAAAGAGGTTGAGAGAGCTTTTGACCAATTAAAAAGTAGTTTACGCAAGGAGATTATGAAACAAAAAATGAATATCCTTAGAAAAAAGCAAAAAAATGCTACTAATAAAAAAGAAGTAGAAAATATTTTGAATGAAATGTCTGATTTAGGTATTTAAGTTAAGGCTAATTTAGGAGAATATATGAGTGCAGTAAAAGATTTTCTTAAAACAAGGGAATTTAAAAAATTAATTAACAAGGGTAAAGAACAAGAATATCTAACGCCGGAAAATATACATGATATTATTCCGGCAAGTATTATTAACATTGATGATGTAGACCAGATTCTTCATAAAATCGTAGCTTCTAATATTATTATAGAAAAGGATGGGGGAAGAGAAGATGATGAGGATGGAATCCGCTTAGATGGAACAGAAGTAATAGAGGAAGCATTATCTAAAGAAGAAAAGAAAGAATTAAGATCTACTTCAACTGATCCAGTAAAACTTTATTTAAAGAGAATGGGGCTGGTATCCCTTCTTAGTAGGGAAGGAGAAGTTAAGATAGCTAAAGAAATAGAGGAAGGAGAGAGAGAAATAATTATATATGCATTAAAGTCTTCTCATGCATTGAAAGAAATTGTTAAGTTAAGAGATAAAATTGAAGAACAAGAAGATCCACATGAATTTATAGTAGATTTAGTAAGAGGTTTAGATAGTACTTCTTCTAAGGCCAAAGTTAAAAGAGTAAAAAATATGATTTATTCTTCAGCAGAAGTTATAGAAAAATTATTGGGGGAAATAGAAGAAGAGGATGGTACACTAAAAGAAATGACTCCAGAACAAAGAGTACAAATAAAGGAAATTTCTGATGTCCTAATGAATTTGAATTTTAATAGAAAGGTTATAAATAGCTTTGTTGAACCAGTTAAGAAATATTATTTAAGTTTTAAGGAGTTAAATGATCAACAAGAAAGGGTCTTTAAACTCTTGAGTGTAAAAAATAAGGAAGAATACAAGAATCTTTATCAAGAGATTATGGATAATGACTCTTTTAAAAGGAATTACTCTAGAAAAATCTATGTTACAGATGCAAAGCTTGAGCAAATTCTTAGAAATCAAGAAGATACATTGAGAAAATATCGTCGTCTTTCAAGTTTAGCAGGGATGGAATTTGAAGACATTAAGAAAGTATATCAAATTATAGTTGATGGTGAATATAAAGCAGATAAAGCTAAAGCTCAACTAGTAGAAGCAAATTTAAGATTAGTTGTTTCTATTGCTAAAAAATATACTAACCGTGGATTACAATTTTTAGATTTAATTCAAGAGGGAAATATTGGTTTAATGAAAGCTGTTGATAAATTTGAATATCGTAGAGGTTATAAATTCTCTACTTATGCTACTTGGTGGATTCGTCAAGCAATAACTAGAGCTATTGCTGACCAAGCAAGAACAATTAGGATTCCAGTTCATATGATTGAAACTATTAACAAAATGGCTAGAACCCAAAGAGAATTAATACAAACTCTAGGTAGAGAACCTACTTCTGAGGAAATTGCTGAAAAAATGGAGTTGCCTGTTAGTAAAATCAAAAAAGTTCAAAAGATTTCTAAAGAGCCTATATCTCTTGAAACTCCTATTGGAGAAGAAGAAGATAGTTCACTAGGTGATTTTATTGAAGATAAAAACATTATTTCCCCTCAAGATGCAGCTATGAGTGTTACTCTCTCTGAGCAAACTCGTTCAATTTTATCTACATTAACTCCTAGAGAAGAGAAAGTTCTACGTATGCGTTTTGGTATAGGAGAGAAATCAGATCATACCTTAGAGGAAGTAGGTCAAGATTTCTTTGTAACGAGAGAGCGAATTCGTCAAATTGAAGCTAAGGCATTGAGGAAATTAAGACACCCATGTAGGGCCAAACTTCTAAAGGCATATATAGACGAGAATTAATAACCATTTATAATTTTAATTATTTGTGTTATAATTGCTGTTTGGTCTAACTAAATGAGCTATTATTCGCATTGCCCTCCTGAATTAATAAAGAAGTGTGATAAATACTTCTCTAAAGATTACCTAAATGATGCTTGGAAGCTCTTTGAGTCATGCCATCTTTCAATATCATATTCTAGAGGAGATATAGAAAAATATTTTATAATTTCTGGAATTATTAAGGAAAGTGGAAATTATCAAGTGAAAGTTATTTATGATTCTAAAAGGAAAGATTCATTTATTAAAACTAATTGTAACTGCCCTTTTTGGAATGAAAATGATCATTGTTCACATACAGCACTATTATTTATATTTTTTCATTTAGATAATAATTTTAAAAATAAATCATTATTTTTAGGTGTTAGACCTAGAGAATTTGGAACAATTATAGAATCTCCATTAGTTTTAGAAAATTCTAAGGGTAATAGATCATATACAAGTTTAAGATATAATTTAACTAGTGAAAAAGTTATAAACTTTCCAATACCTCAGTCATTTAAAGGGAAAATTATTGTTGAAATAGAAAATCGTATGAGTATTAAAGGCATTCGCTTTTATTATGAAGATCAAGAGGGGAACATATTTAATAAAATATCTATATTTGAAAATATTTACTTATTTAATTGGGATAGTGGAATATGCTATTCTCTTTCAGAAGATATAAAATTTTTTATTAATAAGATTAGGTCAATGGGAAATGAATATGATCAATTTGAGGATTTTATTAATAAAATACTATCCACATACTCTAAGGATATTAAAGTTAACATAAAACGGCATCATATAAAATTAGAGAAAATTAACCAGTGTAGGGTATATGTTGAAATAAAAGGAAGATTTAAAACGGCTAGAATAAATGTTTTATTTTATAAGGAAGATAAAGTAGTTCCACCACCTTTTTTAATTAGGGCCATGACGGTTAGAGGAGGGGAATTGTCAGCTTTTAAACAAGAAGAAAGGTTTGACTTATTTATAAAAGATGTTATTGATTTGTTATCAAGCGGTAACATTAAAGATAAAGAAATGGTGATTTCTAATAATGATAATTGGGAAAGAATTATTACTCAAGCTATGAGTGATGAAGATGTACATGTCTATGATGAAGGAAATGAGTTTTTATGTCTATACAATAATAAATTTATAAATAATATTATGTGTACTATATATAATAGTTTTGGTTCATTGGCTTTTAAATCATCTGAGTATGATTCTAAAAATAAAACAATAATTTATAAATTAAATAATAAAATTTTGTTAGATGGTATTATGGATTTTAATGTAGATATGAATCGTTATGGAATAAAGGTGTTCTATAATAATAAGGTTACAAGAGAGTGGAGGCCAAATATTTCTTTGAGAAGAACTAATAAAATAGATAAATGGTTTGATATAGATATTGATATAAGTGATGAAGATGTTTCAGTTATAAAAAATAATAAAGTTCAAGGTAATACTATGCTTATAAATAATGAGTTGGTATTGCTAGATGACAATAATATGCACTTAATAAATTTTGTAAAATCTAATATTGATAAAAATAATATTTCTTCTTCAAATAAAATTCGTTTGAAGCGTTCTAGGATATTTGAAGTTTTACAAATACAGAATTTAGGATTTGATATATTAAGTGATGAGGAAAAAGAAATTTGTAATAGGTTATTGACACTAGAAAAACTTCCTAAGCAGGCCATTCCTAGCGGAGTTAATATTAGCTTAAGATCTTACCAGGTTATAGGGTTTAATTGGTTAAAATTTCTATATGATAATAGATTAGGGGCTTGTTTAGCAGATGATATGGGTCTTGGTAAGACTATTCAAACCATAGTTTTTATAAAAAGTATTATTGATTCTGTTAATAGAGTGATTATTATTGCACCAGTTATTATTTTGCATAATTGGAAAGAAGAATTCCAAAAATTATTAGGATTAGATGTCTGTATTTATCATGGAGATGGGAGAAATATATCAGATGATAAGAAAATTATTGTTACAAGTTATAATATTATGAAAAAAGAAATTGATACAACTTTAAAAGATATGTCATTTGATGTAGTAGTTTTTGATGAAGTACAAAAGATTAAAAACCCTAATTCCTTAGGAGCTTCTGCAGCAAGAAGTATTAATTCTAATTTTTATATCTGTTTAACAGGTACTCCTGTAGAAAATGATATTAGTGAGTTTTGTAATATTATTGACTTGTCTGTTCCAGGAATATGGTCTTCTAATTTAGGAAATATTAATGTAGACAGTAAAAAATCTAGAGAGATTATTAAAAGTATATCCAGCCCTTTTGTTCTTAGAAGAACTAAAAGACAAGTTTTAAAAGATCTTCCTAAGAAAGTTGAAAATATAGTTCATCTTGATTTTAAATCAGAAGAAAAAAAGGGATACTTTGAAGCTTTTTATAACATAAGGGAGAGAATAGAAAATACTGAAAGTAGGAAAAAATACGGAGAAATATTGTCTGGATTAATGAGATTGAGAAAATTATGTTTATGGCAAGAGCATAATATGAATGTGTATTCAACTAAGCTTAATTTTTTAATACAATCTCTTGAACAAATAGTGATGGAAGGGTATCAGACAATAGTATTTTCTCAATTTACTAGTTATTTAGATATTATAGAAACTTATTTGAGTGATAAAAAGTTTAAATTTTGTCGCTTAGATGGGACTCAGTCTACAAAGAAGAGACAAACTTCTATTGAATCTTTTCAAAATAAAGGGGTCCCTATATTTTTAATTTCATTGAAGGCTGGGGGTGTAGGATTAAATTTAACTGCTGCAAGTTATATATTTATTATGGATCCTTGGTGGAATCCAGCAGTAGAACAACAAGCTATAGATAGGGCCCATAGAATTGGTCAATCTAATTCTTTAACGGTTTATAAGTTAGTTATTAGAAATTCTATAGAGCAAAAGGTTCTTGAATTGCAAGATTACAAAAAAGAATTGTATAAAGAGTTATTACCAGATGATGAAAATTTATTTAAAGGTAATATTTCTATGAAAGATTTTGAACAATTTTTTAAAGAAAGTGAGCTAGAAGATTTATAACTTATGACTCATCAGAGTATTTACTACTTTTTTTATATCTTTTTTACTTAGGTAAGGATGTATAGGAATGCTTAACACCTTATCTGATAAGGAGTTTGCTACAATATTTTCTACATTTGTTTTTTCTTTATAAAAAGGCTGTTTACTTAATGGTAGAGGATAGTGAATAGCACTAGGAATATTATTATTACTTAAATGTTTTATAATAGAATCTCTATCTTTTAATTGTAGAGTATATAAAGAATAGACACTGTAATTATCTTCTTTAAGAATAGGAATTTTATAAAAACCTTTTAATTTTTCATTATAGTATTGAGCAATTTCATTTCTAATGTTGATTTCATCATTGAATATTTTAAGTTTTTCTAATATTACACAAGCTTGTATTTCAGATATTCTTGCATTTAGTCCTTGCCTTGTATGATAGTATTTCTTAGAAGATCCATGATTACAAATTTCTCTAATGGTTTCGGCAATATTATCGTTATTTGTAAAACAAGCTCCTGCATCTCCGTAGGAAGATAGTGTTTTTGTAGGATAGAAACTAGTGCATGATATATCTGCTATACTACAAGAATCCTTTCCTTTATATTTTGCTCCAAAGCTTTGAGCAGAATCAGATATAACTTTTAAGTTATTTTTTTTAGCAATATCATTTATTTTATCCATGTCAGCACATTGTCCATATAAGTGAACAGGTATTATAGCCTTTGTATTATTTGTTATATTTTTTTCTATTTCTTTGTAATTAATGTTAAAAGTTGCTTCGTCTACATCAACAAAGATAGGAATAGCACCTAATAATGATACTACCTCTGCAGTTGCATAAAAGGTAAAGTCTGGGACTATGACTTCATCTCCCTGTCCTATATTTAATGCCATTAAAGATACTAGCAGAGAGCTTGTTCCAGATGATGTAGTTATGCAGTGCTTTACTTTAACAAAATTAGCTAGTGCTTCCTCTAATTCCCTCACATTGTTTCCATTTATAAATTGTGTATTTTCAAATACTTTTTGAAGTCTATTATCTAAACCTTGCTTTATTTTTTTATACTGTGGTAGGATGCCAAAAAAGTTCATTATGGATTCATTTTAATTTAGGTAAATGTATTATGTCTATAAGGTCTTATGGTAGTGGTCTTTTGATGAAATTATTTGGTTTTTTTGTCTTGTCATTTTTTTCTTTGAACCTAAATAGTGCAGTTATAGCGGTTATGGATAGTATGTTTGATATTAAGCATGAAAGCTTAAAAGATAGTTTATGGGTTAATATACGTGAGATTCCTAATAATAGAAAAGATGATGATGAAAATGGGTATATTGATGATGTTCATGGAATTAGCTTAGGTGATAAATATAATTCTTTATTTTATGAAAAGCTCTTTATCAAACAAGATGATAATATAGAAAGAATTTTTAACATAAGATCGGAATATGATTTAGGTAGGTATATACCTAGAGAAGATATTAGTTGGTATAATTCTATACTAAGGGATAAAAGATTTAGAGAGAAAATAAATAACTTTATGTATGCTGTCCATGGAACTCATGTAGCAGCAATAGCTGTAAAGGATAATCCCTATGCTGAACTTTTATGTATATCTAATATAATAAAAAATGAAGAAATTTTAATTTATAAAAAAGATGTAAGACATATTATAAATAATTTAGTAGTATATGCAGAAAAGGATTTTATTAATATCTTTAATTATGCCAATAATAATAAAACTAAAGTAGTTAATTTATCGTCTTTTAGGTTCCATTTTAGTAATTTACCTGAAATTATTAAAGATATTTATAAGAAAATAAGCAAAGATGATTATACAGAAGATGAACTTAATAGAGATGTATCTTACTTTCAACAATTACTTATTAAATCATCTGATAAGTTATTTGATAATTTTAGTAATATCTTATTTATTTTGGCTGCTGGAAATGATGCTATGGATATAGATAGTCGGTTTATTTCTTATCCTACATATAGTAGTGCAAGAAATAAGGTTGTTGTTGCTGCTACTTTAGATAATATTGCTTTTGCTTCATTTTCTAATTATAACAAAGATTTAGTTAATATAGCAGCACCTGGAGTCGCAATTAATTCTGCTACCCCTAGAGGGTTATTTCTTAGGGTAAGTGGGACTTCAGAGTCTTCACCTTATGTGGCTAATGTTGCTACCTATATTAGTCATATCAACCCTGACTTATCCCCTAATGATATAAAGAAAATATTGCTAGGTACTGTGGATAAAAAAGCTTTTCTTGTAAGTAAAGTGTCCTCCCAAGGAGTAATTAATAGAAATAGGGCATTGATTGCCGCAGAATTATCTAAATCGTATTCTCTAGATTATGCTATAGAACAGAGTTTGAGAGAGGTAAGGGATATTCCTGTAGTATTTCAACATTATTCTTTTGATAATAAAGTGTCTAATATACCCTATTTATTTTAGTTTTGAATAATTATTCCTATTTCTTTTTCTTTATCTAGGACTATAATAGATTTTCCATTATCAATATTGCTATATTTGAACTTATCTTTTATAACCTTTGATTTTTCTACAAAATTAACAGGAATTTTATCTTTTGGATTAGATAATGCATATGCTATTAATCTCCTATGATCTAATGACCATATTCTACCTTTAGTATCTCTCCATACCTCTAATGGAGGAATTTCTGATATAGATACTTCTTTGGATTTTATTTTTTTAGCTAAGTCTACTAATGATGTTTTACTACTATTAGGTGATCGAATATCTATATTTGCTAAAGATTGCATAAAGTGTAAATCTTTTATGTCTACTTTATCTGGGCCAAGTTTTTGATTTGGCTGGTAAGTAGGATATGCATGATCAACTATCCATCTTTCTCCACTATGTAAAGTCTTTCTTCTTTTTAATAGATATTCATTTTCTTTATATGGTATAATGTCAACATAATTTAGCCCCTCTAAGTCTTTTTTTAAATCTTTTGTTTCATTTAAAAACTTAAATAATTTTTCTTTAGACTTTGAACTCGCTATAGCATTGCCAATTATATTTTCTAATTGAATTGGTGAATAATTTTTATATAGATACTGGGAGGTATATAAAATTTCCTCTTGACTTTGATTAGTTACTTGAGAATATAAATGATTTAATTCTAATTCTTTGGCTATATTTTCAATAGATAATTGTTCTTCAAATTTATTATAAATGCTCTCTGGTAGAGGGGGCCCTCTTTCTAGCTTTCCTCCG
The DNA here is from genome assembly GCA_965243505.1 of Bacteriovoracaceae bacterium. GTDB lineage: Bacteria > Bdellovibrionota > Bacteriovoracia > Bacteriovoracales > Bacteriovoracaceae > CBDEVA01. The sequence continues at coordinate 345,050 of CBDEVA010000008.1, forward strand.
TATTGATGTAATTTTTTTATATTTATTAAATTACTGCTAATGTATTTATTATAAGTATTAATTTCTTCGGGATTTAACTTTCTAAATAGATTAGAAATTTTTTCTCCATTCTTTAATTTTTTTAAATAGCTAAGATCTTTATTATTACTTATAGCATAAACAATATGCTGAATATCCCCAATTTCTTTAGCCACATTAGTTTTTAGTTGTATTTCAGTTATTATTTCCTGCTCAGGTAATTCAAGATTAAAGTGGGTACCTACATATACATTATTTATTGGAGAGTCATATTCAATATTATATCCTGCCTTTTTACAAGCAGCTTTTATATCTTTTATGTGATTATCATTTAAGTAGGTAAATCCATTTTCATCTCTATAATTTCTGAGTCTTTTTAATATTAATTTCTTAGAAGAAATGGCATCAACTAATTCTTCAACAAATGTATCTATAGCTTTTAGGTTATTTTCTTTGAATGTTATCATTCCTCCTAGCCCATCCCAGAATTTGCCATCTTCTTGTCTTGCTGATTTTTCAGCTATAGAATTTGCTGATTTTACTCTAAATTTCCAAATTGCGTCTTTATTAGACTCACTAAATATATTTAATATATTTTTTTTATATTTAAAGGATTTTTCGTATAACTGTGCCTCAATTACTTTGGCTTCATCTATAGTAATTTTCTTATTAAATTTACTTGCATTTAGTATAGATATAGCTTTTTTAAGACAAGTGCTTGTTGCAGGGGTAATAGATGATATTTGTCTGGTTTGATTATTTTGAAGATTGCAACTCCAAGAAATCACTAGAGTTAGTAATATGGTATTAATTTTGTATGTATTCATAGTATTTTATATATCGTTTCTTATTTAATTTTTATTTAAGTTATTTTTAGTTAGTGCCGATAATAATTATCGATATGAACTGTAAATTATTGATATCTTTTGTATTTATCATTGTATTTTGTTCCTCTTGCAATTTAGATTTTACTTCAAAATCAAAAAGTAGCTACAGGGAATTGTCTTCATGTGAATTAGGTGAATACTGCGATATTAAATACGATGTTGAATTGGAAGGTAAAATTATACTAGGTGATGTTCCTGAAAGTGATGTTCATAAAATATACCCACTTATTAGTAATAAAGAGGCCATAAAAGCTAGATACGATGTTTGGCATAATAATTCTGCAAGTACATTTTATTTTAGTACATATGAGTGGCATGAAGATAAGGTAGGACTATCTCAAGCTAAATGGGCAGTAGAAAGAGCAAGAGAAGGGAAAAAAGTTTATGTTGTTGTAGATAGTGTAGGTCATTCATTGAGTCCAGAACTCTTACTTTATATGAAAGAAAATGGAGTTAAGGTTATGGTTTATAGACCTGCTAGAATTAGTAAAATATTAAAAAGAAATATTAAACAGTTAAATTATAGGATGCATGATAAGATTTTGTGGAATAATGCTAGTGATACCAAATCAAATGAAGTTTTAAAAACAAAATATAGCAATGGTGAAATGATTTTAGGTGGCAGGAATTCAACTGATGCAATGTATGGCTTAGATAATAGGGGACCAGACTTTTTAGAGATAGAACATGAAGCTTATGTTAGATCCCCTAGTAGTCATAGAGAAGCAAAAAGATATATCAATAATTTATTAGGAGTACGACAAGATGGAAAAGAGAGTATACATCTTGAAGAGTTGAGTAAGTATGTTGAGACTTTTGATGTTAAGGAAAGGTTAAATAAGGAACTTGAACACAAGGCTAAAATGGCTAAAACTTCAGACGGTGTTGTAAAGAATATAAATGGCTTATTACATAAAATTTCTAGAATATTTACTAGGACAAAGCCTATTGATTATCAAAAATATATAGATATGGAGAAAGTCTTAGATAAGGCAGAAAATGACTTATTTAAAGCTGCTGGGATGAATAAAAAAAGAGTAGATTGGTTAGAAAAATCTATTACTGCGGAAGATGTTAAATTTGTACATGATTTTGTAGGTGGAAGAAATGTTCAATTTAAAAAAAGGGTAATGAATCATCTATATGATATGTTAGGTAGAACAGAAGGTAGGTTTATTATGAATTCTCAGTATGGTTCTCCAACACCTTTGGCACTAGATGCTTTTGAAGTTGCAACTACTAGATTATACAAAAATGATAAACCAATAAAATTATATTTTATAACAAATGATACTGGTTCTTGGGAAGTAGGGGCAGATAGATGGATTCATGATGATTTTCACCTAGGCATAGATAAACTTAAAACTAAACTAGGAGAGGGGGTAAATATCTTTGGTTTTCAAGGAAGAGGTAGGATACATTCTAAGGTAGCTGTTCGTGATGGTAAAGAATGCCTAGTTTGGTCTGCTAATCTTGATCCTCGTTCCCAGAAGATAAATCTAGAAGTAGGAGTAAGAATTATAAGTCCTGCTATATGTAAAAAATATGAAGACCATATACATTACTACATGAGAAGGTCTCACCAGTATGTCAAAAATGGTAAAATGATTGCTAAAGTACCATGTGTTGGATTATTTAGAAGACTTGTGTTGAAATTTGGATTGCGCAAACAATTGTAATTTCTTGACTACATATTTCTTAAGTGTTTTATATTCAGTATAATGATGAATAGAAAAGTAATTCTTAGTGCTTCAACCTTAACTGGAAATCTCACTATTGGAAATTATATCGGAGCTATTAATAATTGGAAACAATTACAAGAAGAATATCAATGTTATTATATGATAGCTGATTTACATGGATTAACCCAGCAACAAGATCCTAAAATTTTTTTAGAGAGAGGCTATAGTTTTTTTGCTCAGTATATCGCTTTAGGTTTAGATTACAATAAAAATACTTTATTCATACAATCTCATGTTAGTGAGCATGCAGAATTAGCTTGGATTTTAAATTGCTTTACACCAATTGGTAATTTAAATCGTATGACTCAATTTAAAGATAAGTCTAAATTACAAAAAAGTATTAATGTAGGATTATTTTGTTATCCAGTTCTGATGGCATCTGATATTTTATTATATGATTCCTCTGTAGTTCCTGTAGGAGAGGATCAAATGCAACATTTAGAATTGTGTAGAGATATTGTAAAGTGGTTTAACAATAGGTATTCTAAAACTTTTATTACTCCTGAGGCATATGTTGGTAAGCAAGGATCTAGAATAATGTCTTTAACTGATCCAAAGAAGAAAATGTCTAAATCTGATGATAATGAGTCTTCTTTTATTTCAATTATAGATCCATTGAATAAGATTTCTAAAAAAATAAAATCAGCTACAACCGATTCTGGAGAAATTATAAAAAGTGATCCTGCTAAACAAGGAATAACTAATTTATTGGTTATTTATTCCTGCTTGAGTGGGAAAAGTATTGAGAAATTAGAGCAAGAATATCAAGGAAAAATGTATGGTCATCTAAAATCTGATTTAGCAGAACTTGTATGTGAAACTTTAAAACCTATTCAGGAAAGATACAAAGAAGTTATTAGCGATAAGGGCGAACTTACTAGGATTATCAAAGAGGGGGCTTTAAAGGCTAAGGAAAGAGCACATAATACACTAAATAGAGTTTATAAAAATATTGGTCTTATTACTTATTTATGATAAGGATGCCTAGTAAGTATTGATTGAGAGCGATATATTTGTTCAATTAGCATTAACCTTGCCCATTGATTAGGAAAAGTCATATTAGATAATGATATGCTTTTATAATTTTCTTTTAGTAGTGATGAGTTATGCCCATTAGGGCCGCCAATTATAATGAATATATTATCTTTTTCCTCTAATATTTTGGATATGTATTTAGAAAACTCTATACTACTTAATTTTTCACCCGTTTCACTTAGTAGTATTATAGGTGGATTAGGAGCTATTTTTTTTATAAGATTTAATATATTAATTACATTTTCATAGATTTTAATGTTAAATAAATTAATTCTCTTTAAATATTGATTTTGGATGTCTTTATAATAATTTTTTTTCAGTTTACTTGTATTAATAATGTTAATAGTTTTCATTATTAATAATAATTTTTATTATTGTCGTCTGGTTCACTATTATTAGCATTGGATTCTTCTGATGAAAAATAGTATGATTGAGGAATTTCTACTTTAGTTGCATTCTTCCATATATAATCTAAATTATATGATTCTCTAGAATACTCTAGGAATATATGTACAATTACATCACTACCATCTATTAGAATCCAATCAGAGTTGCCAATCCCTTCTCTTGATATAATTGGACAATTATTTCTTTTAAGTTGTCTAGAGACTTCTTCTGCCATCGATTTGGCTTGAGTATTATTTGTGGCAGAAGCAAGTATAAAGTATTCAGCAATACTTGTTATACTTTTAACATCTAGTATTTTTAAGTTAATTCCCTTAAGATTTCCTAGGGTCCATGCTAATGCCAGAGCAATATTTTTAGGATACTTATTATTTTTATCATTTATTATTTTATCAGTTTCTATATCTCTGTAATTTCTTTGAATCATGTTAAAATATTATAATCCTATTGATTCCATCATAATTTTTTTTAGGGTTGTTATATTATATCCAGATATAGAGGATATAGGTAACACTTTTTTGTTTAAATGACTTTCTAGAAAATTAACATATTTCTTTATGATTTTTTCATTTAGGGAATCAGTTTTAGTTAAAATTACAATTTCTTTTTTATTAATAATTTCTTTACTATAATTATCTAATTCATTTCTAATTGTTACATATGAATTAAGTATATCAAATTCATCTTCAATTGATGCACAATCAATTAAATGAACTAATGTTTTACATCTTTCTATATGTTTTAAAAATTTTATACCCAACCCTTTGCCTTTAGAGGCGTTTTCAATTAATCCTGGTATATCTGTAACTAAAAATGATTTATTTTGTAAATTAACTATTCCTAGATTGGGCCGTAATGTCGTAAAGGCGTAATCAGCAATTTTTGGTTTTGCTTTTGAAATTACTGATATTAATGTAGACTTTCCAGCATTAGGAAGGCCAATTAAAGCCACATCAGCCAAAAGCTTTAGTTCTATTTCTAAGTCTATAGATTTCCCAGGTTTTCCTTCAGTGTATATCTTTGGTGCTTGATTAATTGATGACTTAAAATAAGTGTTTCCAAGCCCCCCTCTCCCTCCTTTAATTATAAGTATTTTATGATTGTTTTTGTAAATATCAGCAATTATTTCTTTTGTTTTATAGTCTTTTATAATAGTTCCAATAGGTACTTCTATTACAATATCTTTTCCCGATTTTCCTTGTTTTTCTCTGTTTGCACCATTTTCTCCACTTTCAGCTTTATATATTTTTTTACTTCTAAAATTTAAAAGAGTATTAATATTTTTATTTGATTTAAAGTATACATCTCCTCCATCTCCTCCATTTCCTCCATCTGGTCCTCCACGAGGAACAAATTTTTCTCTACGGAAACTAACGCAACCATTTCCTCCCTTACCAGACATAATGGTTATATTTGCCTCATCTATTAATTTCATTCTGATATTACTCCTTCAAAGAGGAAGAATGGATACAATTTTTCTTTTTTTTGTATATTGTGAGAATTTTACCTTTCCTTCTCTAAGAGCAAATAGGGTGAAGTCTGATCCTATTCCCACTCCTTTTCCTGGAGAAAAGCGAGTTCCACATTGTCTAACAATAATTTTACCTGGAGTAATTACTTGTCCATCATAAATTTTAACCCCTCTCATTTTAGGGTTGGAATCACATACATTACCTGTTGAGCCTCCAGCTTTTTTATGTGCCATTATTTATCCTTTTTTTTATTTTTTGTTTCTTCTTTTTTCGTTCTTTTATTTTCTAGGAACTTTTTTGCATTTTTTGATGATTTATCAATTTTTTCTATATTACCATTGCCATCATTTATTTCAGTAATTAAAAGAGAGGTAAATTCCTGTCTGTGTCCCATTTTTTTTTGGTATAACCCTGGCTTTCTTTTAAACACTACTATTTTAGAGGATTTTGCATGTTTGATAACATGGGCTTTTATTTCAGCTCCTTTTATTATTGGCAGTCCTAGTTGAGGTTTATCTCCTCCAATAAATAAAACTTTATCAAATTTTGTTGATTTTCCTTCCTGTAAATCTAGTTTTTGCGTATCAATTATTATTCCTGGTTCAACGCGATATTGGTTGCCTGATATCTCTACTATGCTGTACATTAAAATAACTCCTTTCTACTTTTAGGTGTAAAAGGTAGGTATTTTTTAGTATATTGTCAAGAGTATTGCTCTACTCTTAGCTTTTAAACTCTTGAAATTGCTTGGTTTTAGCTATATTCATATACCCTAACTTTTTAGCAAGTCCTGCTATTAACAGGTTAATCTTACTATTTAAAATAATTACTTTTCCTACAGCACCCAATATCTCCTCATATTTAATAATATAAACCATTGAAATTATTAGTGGAGATTACAAATACTAAAGTTTTATTTTTTAACTGCCGAAAAAGCATGTGTATTTAAAAAAGGGGATAAAATTATGCAGGTAAGCCTATTTATAATTTTTGTATTAACTCTATTAATAAGCAATACTGTGAGTGCTAAAATTTCAGCAAGCCATATTGATGAATGTGGCAATATATATAGTTCTAATAAATGTCTAGAATTTGTAGGTCAAAATCCTAATATAACACCTAAGCAGATAAAACAATGTACTGATGGTTATTCACAAAGTCAGGAAACAAGATGTGTAGAGATTGTAAGCCAAAATATTCGTATTTCTGTGGAGCAAATAAGTGCATGTTCTGATATCAGTAATGAAATTACCTGTTTAGAATCTGTAAGTCGAAACCCTAGTATAACACCCAAGCAGATAGAACAATGTACTGATGGTTATTCACAAAGTGAGGAAACAAGATGTGTAGAGATTGTAAGCCAAAATATTCGTATTTCGGTAGAACAAATAAAAGCTTGTGGAAATTTATATGCTCCAGATAAATGTTTGGGGATTATAAGTAAAAATCTAGATGTTTCACCATTGCAGATAAATAATTGTACTGATGGTTATTCACAAAGTCAGGAAACAAGATGTGTAGAGATTGTAGCAAAAATATCAATTTCAAAACCAAATGAACCTATAGATACAAAATTTAAACAGGTACCAAAATTAAATATAGGTAAACAGAATAATGATAAGATAAATATAGAAATCCCGAAAAACAACTCAGATGCTTCTCCATTAATAGAGGTGAATGTTGGAGGAAATAACATATCTTTAAGTAGCAATTTGAATGAGAGCGATAAAAAATTAGTGGGTGAAGTAATGGAAACAGTAAAAGATCATTTAAGCAAACCTGTTGTTCTTGCTACTATGATTGTTTGTATTGATTCAATTGATTTTATATCACCTAACCCTGAACCTTATGGTTATGTAAATTATACTTACGATAAAAAAGAAAAAAGAAAAGAAATCGAAAAATATGCAAATATAGAGTTGCCATTAAATCATGGAGGGGGGCTAGTGTTTGATATTTTTGAAGATGATTTGATTTTTAATGATAAAATAGGTTCTTGCTCTATAGAAGCGTCAATACTATCAAATGTGTTAAAGGGGAGAAATTCTGCGAAATGTAGTATAAAGAAAGACTCTGATACTGAAATTTGTTCTGTAACAATTACTAAAATATAATTTGTTATTAAAAAAGTTATAATAAAAGTTTTTTAACTTCTTTTTTGTGTTAATAAAGCTTTGAAAATCTCTAAGAAAATTACTTTACTATATAATAAAAAAGCTCAAGTATTCTAATATTATCTGCAAATGTATACGATAAGTTTGTAGTAGAGAAGTAAAATGGATTTAAAGATTCTACAATATCAAAGGAACTTATCTTTTCCAATATATGTACAAGTGGATTTGTCCGCAGTTGACGAACACCTTTTCGTTATTATGAACTCTATGGGTTTTAGTTTAGTTTTGGATAAAGAACTAAAACAAGTAAATAGAGACTTAAAAAAGAGACCTTATGCTAGAATTTTAAAAATTACTAAAGCATCGCTACAGGTTCAAAAACAAATTACTTCTATGTTAGCAGAGGATTATCTAGGTATGGAGAGCTTAATTTTGCGAAATGGGTTTTCAGTTTATAGATATAAAAATCTGGTTATTTTACTTTATTCTTTTGCTGTAAAGGAGTGGAAAATAGGTTGTCTTAAAGAATTTGGTTCCAAGAAAAATGATGTTTCAACTAGAATTATATTAAATCGTTTTCTTAGTTGGTCTCTATCAGCAATGGGAATAATTGGCTTTTGGGGAATTAAATTAGAAAAAGGTATGGCAGTAGTTAGTTCTGATAAGGCAAAGGGAAAGGTTTTTTTCTTTGATATATTTAATAAGAAATTTATTTTTGATAATACTATAGGAGATTTTGGTAGTGACTTTTATTTTTACGGAGTTGATAAAGTAAATGCTAATAATGAAGAATTTATGGCATTTCTTTCAAGACATTGTAGTTATATTGATAGTAGAGGTTTTAGTGCAGCCATTAATCAAATGCTTATTTACTTATCGTATTCAAAAAGAAATATAATTCCTAAAGAATTAATTTCAGATATTATTAATATTTAATGCTTGTCATACTTACTCTTATCATTCATTATATCACTTAATGAATGCACCTGTGATTGATTTTGATCCAACTATATTTAGTATAGGTTTTATCCAAATTCGTTGGTATGGATTAATGTATGTTATTGGATTTTTATTTGCAGGTTTTATTGCAAAAAAATTAGTAAAAAATAAATTCTTTAAAGTTCCAATTAAAAGTGTTGATAATTTAGTAACTATCGTAATTATATGTATGCTAATTTGTGCTAGGATCTTTTATGTGTTTGTTTATAATTGGAGCTATTATAGAAATAATTTGTTGGAAATATTATTTATATGGAAAGGTGGCTTGAGCTTTCATGGCGCTTTGATTGGATTTGTTATAGCTGCATTTATTTTTTCAAAAAAATATAAAGTTTCATGGTTTCAAGTAACAGATGTTATGGCATTGGCTGGTAGCCCAGCATTATTATTTGGAAGGATTGGGAACTTTATCAATGGTGAACTTTATGGAAGAACTACAGATTTGTTTTTAGGAATGATCTTTCCTAGTGGAGGCCCATATCCAAGACATCCTTCTCAATTATATGAAGGTTTTTTTGAAGGTATAGCTTTACCTTTAACTCTATGGTTTGTTATTCTTCCTAGAGCAAAATATTATGGAAGCTTATCTTGTGGTTTTTTGATAGGTTATGGAATTTTTAGGTTTTTCATAGAGTTTTTTAGACAGCCAGATTCTCAATTAGGGTATTACTTTTATGAAACTACAACTATGGGCCAGATTTTGTGTATTATTATGGTTGTTATTGGAATATTTATGATATTTTCAGTTAAAAATAGAAAATTAAAAATATAATAACTCATCAAGTATAGATTTTTTTGTTTTTAGTGTTACCGAAAGATAATCTGGAAAGCAAGTTATTGTACATGAACCTCTATATGTTATTTTAAGATTATCTTTATTCCAAATATAAATAGAAGTTTTACCTTTATTAAAGTATTCACCTTGTTTTCCGTATTTTTTTATTAGTAGTTTATGAAATTTATTATGTGAAAAATACGAAGGCAACCTAACAAATGTATCAATAATGGTATTATTTTCAACAGAAATATAAATATTAATTAGGCGATTTTTTATATATATTTTATATCTATAAATCTGACTTTTATTGTCTGATTCTAAATTTTTTACCTTACCATAATTTTTTTGTATTATCTGTAATGGTTTGTTTGGTAAAAATTCTGTAAACTTTTCTATAAGAGAATTTTCTGCTGAATATGCATATAACGGTATTATTAAGTATAATAGTAGTAATTTTGATTTGCTCATTATGTAGTGATAGTATCTAATAAATAGATAATTGCAAAAACTACGGAAGGCTATGCAAATTAAATTGTTTTTTATATCTTTACTTCTTTTGTCCTCTTGTTTGCAAATTTTAAACCAAAAAATTAGTAATTCTGATAGTTCTAGTAATCATAGAGTTTTAGGTAGTGCTACCATAAATAACCCACATAATCATAGTAGAAAAACTCATTTTTTATATGGTGCAGAACAACTTAAACTTAGAGAGTATTACTTTGATATACCCGTAGTTTACAATTCCAAAGTAAAGTATTGGATGAATTACTTTTTAAATAAGGGTAGGCCTTTTTTTGAGCGCTATGTTGAAAGAAGTGGTAGGTTTGCCCCTCTTATGGGAGATATTCTTGAAGAGCAAGGTTTACCCCGAGACTTAATTTTTTTAGCCATGGCTGAGTCGGGATTTAATAGCAAAGCAAAGTCAAGAGCAAGAGCTATAGGTCCATGGCAGTTTATGTCCTACACTGGTAGAAGATACAATCTACATATTGATTGGTATATAGATGAAAGAAGAGATCCGATAAAATCTACTAAAGCAGCAGCAAATTATTTAACTAAATTGTATAATGATTTTAAATCATGGAGTTTAGCAGCTGCAGCTTATAATGCAGGAGAGGGAAAAGTATCTAGAGCTATTAATAGATATCGTACTGATAATTTTTGGAATTTAACCAAGAGAAGATATCTTAGAAATGAAACTAAAAACTATATTCCTAAGATTATGGCACTTGCTATTATTGGAAAAAATCTTCAGTCCTTTGGATTTAACGATATTGTTTTTCATGAACCGTTTAACTATAAGTTAGTAACAGTAGGGCCTATGACTGACTTATACAAAGTATCCGATGCATTAGATGTAGACTTTGATGAGTTACAGTATTTAAATCCAGAACTTCTAAGATGGTTTACTCCTCCCAAAAAAAAATATAACTTGAGAATTCCAGTAGATAATTCTTCTCGTTGGTCAGTATGTTGCTTAAATAAAAATTTTACGGCAAAAGATTTTAAGACTTACATAATTAAAGGAAATAGATCTACTTTATTATCGGTGGCAAGAAAGTTTAAAATAAAGAGTAAAGATAAGTATGTTTTAGAGAATTTAAATAATATTAACTCTAAGATTAGGCTAAAGAGAGGAACAGAAGTTGTTTTACCTTTTCATAAAAATCATCATTTAAAACATAGTCTGTATGCAGATTTATACGAGCCTCCTCGTAGAAGTGTAATTAGAAGAAGAAAGTATAGGTGGAGAATTAGAAGGGCAATTAAAAGAGGAAAACAAATAAAAAATCCTCGCTACTATATTGTTAAAAAAGGAGACTCCCTATGGGGAATATCTAGAAAAACTGGAACACCTATTGATTCATTAATTGTCTCAAATCTCAATATTATAAAACGCAGAATGATACGTCGCGGTGATAAGTTGAAAACTAATTAAATGATATTTATTTTGCACCTTGCCACAAGGGATTAATTTTTGTAAGCTCTTACTTAAATGGATAACCAAAATTTTTGTAGACATTTAGTAGTAGGTAGTAATTTATTTAGTTTAATTCTATATAATAGTTTAAGGCAAAAAGAAGGTGAGTCAGAAGTACTTTGTGTTGGAGATATAATTGATTCTAAATCTGTAATTCCTCAAGGCCCTACGATTATTAGAGGAGATAAAGATATTGAAGCTTTTAGATTTCTGTATCCTAATGTGCATATAGATGTTGTAGATAAGCCTCCCATTTCTGTTAGAGATAATAGATTTTTTTCACTTGGAGATGAAGTTAAGTATCAACCACTTTTAAAAGGAGAAGACTTTTATTTGCAAAAAGGTGCTTTTATTGATTGGTTTGAAATAGGAGCCTTTTTAAAGGATAAGGTTTTTTACGATAATTTTAACAAAAATTTAATAAACAGATCTATAACTAGTGTCAAAAAAGTAACAGCTTCTAATTTTTTATATCCTACTGAATTTTTAGTTGAACTAGATAATGGGGATACTATTAGTTGTCAAAATTTATATTGGGGAGATATTCCAAGTAAATTTTTTGCTGTGCTTGATAAATCGCAGTTATTAAACTTTGATCAATCTATAGCGGATTTTTCTAGTGAATACTCTTCGCTATGGTCCTTAAAGGTTAGCTATCATTTTAATACTCAAGTTTGTCCATATAATAATAGAACTTTCTTTTTCCCCCTTAGCTTTACTTATCCTTTAGGACACCATATTGGGGAGTTTACAATATTATCAGATGGTAGTCAGAAGGGACAATTTATCCATTTGGTTGATAAAGACAAAGTTGATGGACAAGGCATTTCAAGTAGAATTAAAATTTTAAGGAAAATTCTTAGAAAGTATTTTTCTATAAAAGATCTACCTAAAGAATTGGTAGTATTTACCCCTGAGAATCATTGCTTAAAATTTGATACTACACATAGCAATAATTTTACAAAACATTGGAAAAACCTACATTGGAGTGGTTTTTCAGCAGTATTTTCTAAACTTGTATCTATTAAAAATAATGATTATCAATCTTGTTTGGTAGGGGCGTTAGATTTAATTTATAGAATTTGATATTCACTAAAAATTGCTATTTAAAATTTTCAATTATAAATTCTATAGGACCAATAAATTTTTTTATTTGACTTTAATCTAAATTAGTCTGAAAATTTAAACTGTGTATAATATTAGTAATATATGGAGTTTTATATGAAAATTTTTTTAATGGTGTTAGTGTTATTAACGAGTAATGTTTATGCAAGTAGAGCTAGAATGAAAGCTCTGGGTAAAAAAGAAAGAGGAACACCCTACATAAGTGATATTAGATTTGCATTTGCTAACCCTTCCTCTTTAAATAAATTAAATAATTATGTCGTTTATGAATCAGAATTTAATGAAGCAGGATTTTTCAAAAGAGGTAGAAGATTTAATTGGGGAGTTTATTTAGGTTCGGGCTTAGATAGGCAGGACCCTTCTGATACTACTTATACAGGCGAAGTTGATAATGCTTATGATTTACCTAATGCTGTAGAAATAGGTTCTCCAGTTGATTTATTTTTATCTGGTAATGATATGGGTTTTTCTTGGGGTGTTAGGCTTCATATGGCTGCTGATGAGACAACTGTTGCTAGTGTAAAAAATGAATCAACCGCTAGAGCTATTGGGATTGGTATTGCACTGGATACATTTACATTATCTATAAATAAAACTCTCAGTGATGAGAGAAAAGTTGGTACAAATAAGCATGAAGCAGATATGATGTTAATAGGCGGGAGATATCTCTGGAAAGGATATTCTATCCTATTTAATAGGTCTGCAATGAGTCGTAAAATAGGTTCTAACGAAACAGAGCAAACAGAGCTTTCTTTTGGTATAGGCAGATCAAAAGATTGGTCTTCATCTGCTAAACTTTTTGTAGATTTACTTTACACAAAATCTGAAGCGGAAGATAAAGGTGCTTCCACTGAAACGCAAGAGAGAACTTCTATGCCACTTACTATTGGCTTTGAGGCAAATGCAAATTCTTGGTTAACACTAAGAGGTGCTATTACCCAATCTGTAGCATTAGATGAGGAGAAGCAAGGTTCTGATAAAAACACAAGTGTTAGCAATACGGATATCGCCCTAGGTATGACTTTAAATTATGGAAGATTAATGGTTGATGGAGTGTTAGAGTCTACTAGTGATACAGGTGAGTTAAATTTTGGAAATACAATATCTACTAGTGTGTCAGTAGTTTATTGGTTTTAAATATAATTGAAAGAAATGTTTAAAAATCTATTAGTAACAAATAAATTTTTTACACAGAAAGGAGAGAAATTATGAAAAAAATTATTATTGCATTAAGTTCTTTAATGCTAATTACAACAAGTGCTTTTGCTACAAGAGCAAGAATGACAGCACTTGGACAAGATGCAAGTAGAGGATCTGATTATATTCGTGATACTCGTTATGTATTTTCTAATCCAGCAGCATTAAACACTATGAGTGATTATGTAGTTTATGAAGCTGAAAATACTGAAGGTGGATTTTTTAGAGATGGAGGAAAGTTTAATTATGGAGTTTATCTGGGATCAATGATCGATCACCATGCACCAATTGCTGACTTTGTGACAGATGTAGGTAGCCTTGCTAATGCTAGTGTTGTTGGCCTTAATTCTCCAGTTGATTTATTTTTAGCTGGCGATATGGGATTTTCCTGGGGTGTTAGATTGCATATGGCTGCTGATGAAATAACTGATACCAGTGTTAAAAGTGAATCAACTGCTAGAGCTGTTGGTGTTGGTATGATGATGGGAGATTTTTCTCTTTATTTAAATAAGAGTTTAAGTGATGAGAGAAAAGCCGGTGCGTTAAAAAGTGAAGGTGAACATATGATTATTGGAGGAACCTACAGATGGAGAGGATACACTATAATGCTTAATAAGAGTTCAAATGAAAGCAAGTATAATAGTAATAAAGACGAGAGTTCTAGTATGAATCTAGGTATTGCAAAAATTCGCCAAATGTCTTCTTCCTCTAGAATGTTTTTAGACTTAACATATGCTACAGCAGAAGTTACTCCAGCTGGTGGAACTAAGACTGAAACTACCTCACTTCCACTTACCATTGGATTTGAAGCTGATGCAAACTCTTGGTTAACGCTAAGAGGTTCTGTTAGACAGTCTGTCTTATTAGATGAAAGCAAGACAGGTGCTGATAAAACTACAGCTGTTAACAATACATCTTTAAACCTTGGTATGACCTTAAATTATGGAAGATTAATGGTTGATGGTGTCTTAAGTGTTACAGGTGTTGGTGCTGTAAATGCTGGTGAATTAAACTTTGGAGACACAATTGCTTCAAATGTATCAATTCATTATTGGTTCTAGTAAAGTATTTTAAAATATTTTGATTCAAGGCTCTCTTTGTTAAGAGGGCTTTGTTTTTTTGATATATTTATTTAATTATAATTCTGTCTAATAGCTTCAAAAGAAACAGCAGTAACTGCATTTGATAGATTTAATGACCTAATCTTTGAATTAAACATGGGGAGTTTATAGAATTTATTACTATATTTTTTGTGAATATAATCTGGTAATCCATTTATTTCATTTCCAAAAACTAAGTAGGCATCGTTTTTAAATTTAGCATTATAATATATTTGACTTGATTTTTTAGAAAATAAAAATATTTTTTCAAAAGCTTCCTTTTTGCTTTTAAATTCGTTATTAGTGAACTGCTTCCAGTTTTCATATTCAGTTAAATGTATATGTTTCCAGTAATCAAGACCTGCTCTCTTTAAAGATTTTTCATCTAAAGTAAACCCATAAGGTTTTATTAAAATTAATCTAGAGTTGATAGCAAGGGCAGTTCTTCCAATAGTTCCAGTGTTTCCAGGAATAAGTGGAGAATAAAGTACAATTGATAATTTATTATATTTTTGCATTACTCAAAAACTTCACCAAAGTTCTAATAATTAGGCCCGATGAACCCTTTGTAGGACAATATGGCAAATGCTTTTGTCCATCTGCAACTCCCGCAATATCTAAGTGTGCCCACGGTATTCCCTCCTTTACAAACTCTTTTAAAAATGCTCCTCCCTTTTGAGAGCCAGCATATCTAGTTTTTCCAATGTTTGAAAGGTCAGCAATAGAGGATTTCATATCGTCACTAAACTCCTTTATAAGCGGAAGTTGCCACATGTATTCATCAACTTCTTTTGATGCTTTTAAGATATTATCAATTAGTTTTTGATTATTTCCCATCACTCCACATACTTCTATACCGAGGGCAGCGATTACTGCTCCTGTTAAGGTTGCTGCATCTATAATGGCATCTACTTTCTGATCACATGCATATGAAATAATATCTCCTAGGACTAACCTTCCTTCAGCATCAGTATTTTGTATTTCAACGGATTTTCCATTTCTAGCAGTTACTATTGAATCTGGCATAGTTGCATTACTTGATATTGCATTATCAGTTAGTCCTAAAAAGCAAGATACTTTTATATTTAACTTTAATTGAGCTGCTGCTTTGAAAGCAGCATATACAACAGCAGATCCACTCATATCATATTTCATGTTGATAATACTACTTGCAGGTTTTATAGAATATCCTCCGCTATCAAATGTAACTCCTTTTCCTACTAAAGCTATATGCTTGGTATTTTTATAGATTCTTGCAGGGGTGTATTTTAGATGTACAAGCCTTGCACCATATTTAGAACCATCATTAACTGATAAAAACATTCCCATTTTTTGTCTTTTTATCTCTTCTTTTCCAAATATTTTTGTTGTAACTCCTTTTATAGCTTTGACATCTTTTTCTACTAGTTTGGCATAAGTTTCAGAATTTAATATATTTGGTGGTTCATCACACAAAGAACGAGAAAAATTAATAGCATTTGATACAATAATTGCATCTGCTAATGCCTTTTTTAACTTTATTGACTTAGATGATACCAGTATATTTACATCTTCTAATATAGGTTTTGAAGGGTTATGCTTGTATTTATCAAATTTATAAGATGACATAATTATACCTTCAACTATGGCAGATATAGTTTGTTCGAGTGATTTTATTTTAAATGTATTAGTTATAAATACTGCTGATTTATAATGAGCACTTGCATATTTATAAAAATTTGAGCTGGCCCTTCTTATGGTTTCTGAATTGCATTTTAGCTTCTCTCCTAGCCCTAAGGCGATCATGGCAGTTCCATCTTTTAGAGAAAATAAAAATGTGTCGCAAGAGCCGTCGAATGATATGGAGCCTATATTGGCCTTAAAGGCTTCTTTCCAAGGTTTTTGCCAGTGGCTATTTTGAATTTTCCCCTTACTGCTAAATGCAGAAATTACATTTAGAGATAGTGGACTTTTTTTAGTATCTAAGGTTATTTTCATATATTTTCTCCTATCTATTATGTGTTGATGGAGGTTAGAATTAACATATAATGTGGTATTTTTCTATAGGATATGGTTAGGATTTTACAGAGGTATATTGCCTATCGCTTTATACCAGTTTTAATATTTATAACTAGTTTCTTTATCTGCTTTTTATTAACATTTCAGCTATTTCGAGTAGTTAAAATTATAACTCGTACCGATATATCTTGGTTTTTATTTCTAGAACTTACTTTCCATATATCATTATCATTTTTACCTATAGCATTACCGATGGCGTGTTTTTTTTCTGCTATCTATACAATATCTTCCCTATCTTATGATTCTGAAATCATCGCTATGCGCTCTTTTGGATTAAGTAATTTTAAAATGTTTATACCATTTTTTGTAATAGGGATATTTTTAGCAGTAGCTTTGTATTCACTTAATCAAAATGTTATCCCAGATTCAAATACTCTCTTTAGGAACACTATGAGAAGGCTTGGGCCTAAAAGTTTTATTAGGGATATTCAGCCCGGTCAGTTTTTCTTTGAACTTCCTAATATTGTTTTATTTTCAGAGGCGTTAGGTGATAATCCTAATTTAATGAAAAATGTCTTTATTCATATTACTGATAAGGACAATAATCAAAATAGAATTATTATGGCAAGAGATGGGTATTTTGATAAGAATTTTTCTGAAGATAACTTTGGTATATCATCATTGAAAATTATTTTAAATAATGGAACCTTTTCAGTATTTGACTTGGATAGTGGCAAAATTAAAAAAATATTATTTGATAAATATTCTTTGCCATTTAATAAATTAAATTCTCCGCCTAGCTTCCTTACTAAGGATAGTATGTTGCCTCTAAATAAATTAGAGTCTTCTATTGAGAATTCTAGAAATGTATTAAATTCATTAGATAATTCTTCTAGTAGTAGTACTCAAAAATCTTGGCGTAAAAAATTAAATCGCTCCTTACTTGAATATTGGTCTAGGATTCTTAGTCCTTTACAAGTTTTAATGTTTTTATTCTTAGGTTTCTCATTTGGTCATAGAAGTGCTAGAGGCAGAATAAAGTATAGTGGTAGACGTTCTTTTTTGGTTTTTATTTCTTATTATATCATTCATTTTACATTATTTGGTATCTCTAAAAAGGGGTTTATTGCTCCATTTATTTCGATGTTTCTTCCATTAATTATTTTTACAGTTATGGGTGTGATTATGTTTCGTAAGTTAGATTGGTTAAGGTAATTTAGATATTATCTGGTTGTTTAATATAATCTTCCGAAGTTACCACAGTTCCTTCTTCCTGGTTAAATACAAATAAAGGGAGTTTGAAGTTTTTACTTTTATCTTGTGGAAATACTAAGCTTTTCACACCATTTTTTGAATTAATTTTTAGTGGTAAGCTATTTAAAAATATTTTTATATTGTGAACATTTCCAATAAAGACTCTGATTAGTTCTCCCTTTAAAGTTATGGAATATCCCTTTTTTATTGTATTTCTTATAATGGGCCTATTATCTACTTTATAAGCAAGCCATGAGTCACCATTTATAGCATTTATATGTAGTATTTGAATTGAACTTCCAATAGTAGTTATCCTTTTTGATCTTGGTAATAATTCTTCAATTTTTTCTTTACTCATAGTTTCATCAATTGTATATAGTGGCATTTTTATTTCTCTAAAGATTTTTGTAGTTTGTTCTTCTGTTTCATCATCTTTACTTTCTTCAGTCTTAGTTACCTTGCCTTTTGTATCTTTTGAATCCTTTTGTACTTCTTGTTCTTCTTTTGGGGGCGAATCTGCTAAGTTTTCCTCTTCAGATATCAATTGGTCATTTAGAGGAGTATTTGCCCCTAGAGTTATTGGTTCATTTATAGCAATTTTTTTATAATCTTTTTTTTGATTACTTTTGCTCTTGGCAATTGTTAGTATGAATATTATTGTTGCAATACTAATAGGTATTGTAAGTTTTAATTTTAATGGCATTGAGGATTCTTTTATTACATTATCATTATTTAAATTTAAACCTTTTTTTACTGGTAACTTCCTTTTATAGGTTTCTTCTAGTTTTTCTAAGCACAATTTTGTATCAAGCCCTAAATATTTTGCATAAAGCTTAATAAATCCCTTAACATAAATCTTATTTGGAAGTTTTTCTAAATTATCTTCTTCTAGTAGCTCTATGTTTGTTTGGCTAATTTTAGTTTCTTGATATATTAGTTTTACCGAGATATTTAATTTCTCTCTTTCTTTTTTTAAGTATTTCCCAATAGTTTCAAAATACGATATATCTTCTTTTGTCATATGCTTTTATTTTTATTTGTGAAGTTTATATTATACAAGTATTTTTTGGCATCTTTTGCATACTTTGTACTAGGAAATTTTTGCATTATTTCTCTTAATTTTATAAAAGCTTTTTGAGGTGAATTTAGCTTTATTAAAGTCATAGCTTGTTCATAGTGAGGCGCTGGCTCCTTTACGCACTCACCTGTAGTCGCCTTTTTAAAGTATTCATAAGCTTTATCATATTGCTCTCTACTCTTTAATAATAGACCTAATTGATAATATGGAGGACAGTAATTGTTATTAGCTTTAATTGACTGTTTAAAGTGCTTTATTGCACCTTCTTCTTTTCCCCTTTTTAAATTTAGCAGACCTAAATTGTAATGAGTTCTAAACTGGAACTTGTAAACTAAGTTTTTAAGTAGTTTATTGTATAATTTTTCTGCTTTATCATTTTTGTTCATTACCATGTAAATAGATGCTAAATTATTTAAAGCTTCAGAATTTTCACTATTAATATCTATGGATTTTTTTAGATGGTAAATTGCTTTTTTATTGTCATTTTTTAAATAATACGCCATTCCTAGATTATTTTGGATTTTACTATCTTTTGGTTTATATTTTGCAGCACTTAACAATTGCTTTAAAGCATCAGTATATTTTTTTTGCAATAGGTTATTTGTTCCTTGATTATAATAAATTTTAGCTTTTTTCTCCTTTACTTTATTTTGGTTTAACTTAGAATTAATTAAGGAACAGCTTTGTAGCACAATAGCTGAAATTATAAATAAAATTAAGTAATTACTAGCCATAAATTTCCACTTGAAACTATTAAAGCTAAATTATATGATACGCTATATTAATTGACAAATTTTATATCAAGTATCTCATGCATTACAAAATAGCTTTGTTTTTACAATACAGTGTGGGTAAAAATAGTCTATGATAATGCACTATTTCAATAAATAGATATCATTGTATAGAGAGGTTCTCTTTTTATGAATCTACTAAATAAATTGCCGTTTTTAATTGAATTATTATTTAACGGTCTATTTTCATTGATATATTTTCTTAGAAATATTGTAGGTTTATTCCCTAGTTCTTGGAATTTAGAATTAATAGATAAATCTCTTGAAACTGGGTCATGGTTTGTTCCTATTATTTTATTTTTTTCTATTGCTATTAAATACGCTTCATCTGTAACTTTAGATAGATTTTTTAGAAGACATATTTTTTCTACTTTTTTATTTACGGCCACATTCTTTGTATGGGGTGAGGTAGATTTTATATTTATAATATCTACTGCACATCTAATTTCTCCACTTTTTGATATTTTCTATAGTGATTATATTAAAGATAAAGGTAATGTGTATGCTCATAGAATTCGTGGGTATTCATTGAATATTATGAGTTTAAAACCATCGCAATTGATTTTATTATCATTTATAGCTGTAATTTTTATTGGGGCTTTATTTTTATCTCTCCCTATTTCTTCTAAATCAGGGGAGCCACTAGATTTTATTGATGCTTTGTTTATGGCAACTTCTGCTACTTGTGTGACGGGGTTAAGTACTATTTCCATATCATCAAGTTTAACATTATTTGGTCAGATAGTTATATTGCTTTTAATTCAAATTGGTGGATTATCTATTATGACTCTTTATTCATTAATGTTAATTTTTTTAGGAAAGTCCAATATGAAAGATAGAGTTATTATGCAAGATATGATGGAGATGTCTAGCTTAGAAGATTTATTCTCTATTATTGTAAAGATTGTTAAGTATACATTTTTTATAGAGCTATGGGGGGCAATTATTTTAATATTTGCTTTTAGTTATGAGGGATTAAATTTTGATAAAGCAGTTTATTATGGGTTTTTCCACAGTATTTCAGCGTTTTGTAATGCAGGATTTTCATTATTCAATACAAGCCTTGAGGCTTACGCTGTTAATCCTTTTATTCATGGAACGATTGCTGTCTTAGTTACTTTGGGAGGATTTGGGTTTATAGTTTTAAAAGAGATATGGGAACTTATATATAACAGAAAAAAGCAAGTTAGTGTAAATTTAAGTTTACATTCAAAAATTGTTTTACTTACTTCAGCAATTTTAATTATTATAGGTACAATATTTATATTCTTTGGAGAGTTTTTAAATACATTAGATAGATATTCTTTTTGGGAAAAAATTCAAGTCTCTTTGTTTCAATCAATAACCCTTAGAACGGCAGGATTTAATACAATATCTATGAATGATTTAAACTCCTATACATTGTATGGTATGACACTTTTTATGTTTATTGGAGGAAGTCCAGGCTCTACATCTGGAGGGTTAAAGACAACAACTTTAGCCATTTTAATTAGTTCGATTATAACAACTATTAAAGGCAGATCACAAGTAACAATATTTGATAGAAC
The DNA here is from genome assembly GCA_965243505.1 of Bacteriovoracaceae bacterium. Lineage (GTDB taxonomy): Bacteria > Bdellovibrionota > Bacteriovoracia > Bacteriovoracales > Bacteriovoracaceae > CBDEVA01. Next base: position 366,571 of record CBDEVA010000008.1, read on the forward strand.
AATTCATCCAAGTATGGTAGTAAGAGCTACGGCATTAACATTTATTTCTATATTGACTGTTAGTGTTTTTATTTTGATTTTGATTGGAATTGAATCAGAACAAAATTTTTTAGCTTTATTTTTTGAATCAATTTCTGCTATTGGCACTGTTGGACTTAGTTTAGGTATCACACCGATTTTATCAGTTATGGGAAAAATATTTATTTTGATTCTTATGTTGGCAGGAAGAATTGGTCCTTTGACACTTGTTTTGGCCATTAGTGAGAGAAAAAATTCCCAAGAAGGAAAATTTGACTACCCTTACGGAAAGATAATGATTGGGTAAATTTGCTGTATAATTTTATTACAGAGAGGTTATTGTGATTGTCGCTGTGATTGGTTTAGGGACTTTTGGAGCAAAAGCAGCTACCCGATTGTATGAAAAGGGAGCAGAGGTAATTGCTATAGATCGTAATGAAGAATTGGTCGATAAAATTAAGGATAGAGTAACCCATGCAGTTTCAATTGATGTAACTAATGAAAGGTCTTTGAGATCTCTTAATATATCTGATGTAGATGTAGCTGTTGTTGCAATTGGTGATCATACAGAACAAAGTATTATGGCGGTAGCTTCGCTTAGAAAATTAGGAGTTGGTAGAGTTATTGCTCGTGCAACTAGTGTTATTCACGAGCATGTTCTTCATGAGATTGGTGCTTCAGAAATAATTAAAGTTGAAGAGGAAATGGGAGAAACTATTGCATCGAAAATTATAGCTCCTCATGTATTACAAAGATATAATTTTGCAGCAGGATATTCTATTGTTGAACTGAAATTAGGAAAAAATTTTTATGGTAAAACTTTAGTAGATAGTAAAATTAGACAAAACTATTCTTTGACAATTGTAGCACTACAGAAAAGGGTTTCATATATAACAGAAGATGGAAAATCAGCATTTAAAGTAGAAGTAAATGATAGCCCCAGCCCTATGGATATTATTGAAGTAGATGATATTGTTGTCTTAGTAGGCAGTGAACAAAACTTTAATAAGTTATTTGAGGATTTATCAGATATATAACCAGAGGTTTTAATTGAATTTTTCTTTGAGAGGACGAATTGCAACTAGTTTCATAATTGTTAATATTATGGTACTAGTTATTACTTTTATTGTATTTCATCACTTAAATTCTATTAATAAAAAAATAGAGGAAGAAGTTACAGAAAAATCTAATAAGATTTCATTAATTACAGATGAAATTAGAATATCTGTTGTTTCAGTATTGAGGTATCAGAGAAAGATTTCTACTGGTAAATTTAAGCAAGAGTTGATTAAAAAGTTTCATGATCTTTGTGAGAGTTTTTCTACTCAATTAAGTAGTTTAGATACACTTTTTCAAGAATCGGAAATCAATAATATTAATGCTCAGATGCGCTCTTACTTGGATTCTTTAAAAATTGTACTAAATAAATCTTCATTGTTTAATCGTGATTATAGAGGGGTTTCTGAGATTATTGAAACAAAGGCAGATAAAATTTTAGATGCTTTTTCTCAGTTTCAAAACTATCTATATTCTCAAGGAAAAGAAAGAAATGAAAAAGTAAAAAATATAATTAAAGAAACTAAGAAGAAAATGATGATAATATTAATTATTGGATTTTTATTTACATTAATTTTAGCTTTAGTTATTCCAGGAAAGATAGCTCTACCGTTTAAAAAAATTAAAGATGCTTTAAGAGAACTTCAAGAGTGTAATTTTGATGTATCAATTTACTATAGTCAAAATGATGAAATTGGGGAAATTGCTGATGAAATGAATAAAATGATAGCTAATTTTAAATTATTTGATGAATTAAAAACTGATAGAATTTTAATTGAAAAAAGGAAATTTAATTCTCTTGCTAATTTATTGCAAAAGTTGGTTTTAGTAGCTAACGCTGATGGTGAATTAATTTACATGAATAATCAGCTATATTCTATCTTACAAGTGCAGTCAGAAGATGTTATAGGAAAAAATATGAGAGATAGTAAAATACCTAGTTCTATAATAGAGTCCTATGAAATGGCCATTAAGCGTCGTTCAAAGATTGAAAATGCAGATGTAACTATCTTTAAAAGAGCAACTCAAGATAAGGTTGATAATGATATTGAAGATACTAATAATGTCTTGAAGAAAGAAGCAGAGGATGGCGAAGTTATTTTTAAAGGCTATGCCAATGTTATACCTATTAGAGGTAAAAAGAGTTCACTTGATTATTATCTTATGATACTCTCCAGTGAAATGTTTGTTTAACACATATATACATGGAACAAAAATTTATTCGCAATTTTTCAATTATTGCCCATATAGATCATGGAAAATCTACTCTTGCAGATAGACTTTTGGAGTTAAGTAAAACTGTAGCTAGTAGAGAAATGAAAGATCGTCTTCTTGATAATATGGATTTAGAAAAAGAGAGAGGAATTACTATTAAGGCTCAAACAGTTCGTCTTAATTATAAAGCAAAAGATGGCAATACATATTATTTAAATTTAATTGATACTCCTGGGCATGTTGATTTTACTTATGAGGTTAGCCGTTCTCTAGCATCTTGTGAAGGAGCATTATTAGTTGTAGATGCTTCTCAGGGAGTTGAGGCTCAAACTTTAGCTAATGTTTACATGGCAATTGAGAATAATTTAGAAATCCTTCCAGTTTTAAATAAAATAGATCTTCCTCATGCAGATGTTGAAAAAGCTAAAAGAGAAATAGAAGAAATTGTTGGGATTGATTGTAGTAATGCTGTAGAGGTTTCTGCTAAAAATGGTATTAATGTAGATATTCTACTTGAGAAAATTATAGAGATTATTCCAACACCTAAAGGAAATACTACTAGTAATTTACAGGCAATGATTTTTGATTCGTGGTTTGATAGTTATAAAGGAGTAATTATTTTAGTTAGAATAGTAAGTGGAACTGTAAGAAAGAAAGATAAAGTTTACTTTAAACATTCAGAAAAAGAGTATGAAGTACTTAATATGGGAATAAATAATCCATTTTTTAAGGAAATAAATAAATTGTCTGCAGGAGAGGTTGGTATATTGATATGTGGAATAAAAACCATTCGTGATATAAAAATTGGAGATACTATTGTTCATTACAATAAAATAGATACACCTTCACTGGGAGGGTATAAAGATATAAAACCTATGGTTTTTTGTGGAGTATTTCCTGTGGATTCAAAAGATTATGGAGATTTGAGAGATTCTTTAGAAAAATTAGCTCTTAATGATTTTTCATTTACTTTTGAACCAGAGAATTCTAAAGCATTAGGGTTTGGATTTCGTTGTGGTTTCTTAGGTCTATTACATATGAATGTTATACAGGAGAGACTTGAAAGAGAATTTCAATTGAATTTGATATCAACAGCACCATCAGTTAGCTATATTGTAAAAGTAACTTCTGGCGAAGATGTTATTATTTCAAACCCCTCAGATATGCCAGAGATTGGAAATATTGATTCTATTAAGGAGCCAATTGTATTTGTAACTATCCATGTCCCTAATGATTATGTGGGAAATATTATAAAATTATGTGAGGAAAGAAGAGGAACGCAAGTAAATATAAATTATCTTACTCAAGACAGAGTTCAAATATCTTATGATTTGCCGCTTAGTGAAATAGTTATAGACTTTTACGATAAATTAAAAGGCTTAACCAAAGGGTATGCTAGTATGGATTATGAATTTAAGGGATATGAAATGTCTGATTTAGTAAAAGTTGATATTTTGCTAAATGGTGAGAGTGTTGATGCGTTATCGATAATTTGCAGTAGAGATAATGCCTACTATAGAGGTAGAGATCTATCTCAAAAGCTACAAAAATTGATAAGCCGCCAACAATTTGATATATCTATACAAGCTGCTATTGGTTCGCGTATCTTAGCTAGAGAGACGGTTAAGGCATTACGTAAGAATGTTCTTGCTAAGTGTTACGGAGGAGATATTTCTCGCAAAAGAAAGTTATTGGAAAAACAAAAAGCTGGTAAAAAGAGAATGAAGATGGTTGGTAATGTTGAAATACCTCAAAAAGCATTTTTAGCTGTTTTACAAAGAGATGAGTAATTTGTTACATCAAGATTTAAATAAACACATTGAAAGTGCTTTCAGTCAGTATTCTACTGGCAGTTATTATCAAGATTTAATAAAGGCAAAAGATAAGTACTTTGAGCTTACAGGTAAGCCTGATGAAGATGATGATGATTATGGAAATAAGATGGACTTGTTTAATGAATGGTATTTATTTGATTATAAAAAGGAAGACAGTATATTTATTGAAAGTTACTTAGACAATAATTTTGTGAACGAGGAATTAAAAGAATCTCTTCAAAATACACACTTTTCAGTTTTTCAGTTAAAGGGAACTACATTTTTTGGAAATAATATTGTTGTTTACGATATTATTCATAATAAGAAATTTGTTTTGACTAAAGGCCATCCTGGCTTACCTTTTTTAAAAGGAGATTTATTTTTAGCAAGGGTAATTACAGTTAATAATAATCACTGTTTAACTAATACTTTAGTATCTGTTCCTTCTGAGGCAAAAAGTATTATTATAAATAGGGCAAAAAAAATTAGAAAGAAGAAGGATCCTGCTCTTTTTAATAAGTTTGTTATGGAAATTACACGCTTAAGAACTAAGTACCTTAGATATAGTCAAACTCATATTTCTAAAATATTTATTTTTTCAGATATATTATGAATATAGCAATTATTGGTACGGGATATGTTGGATTAGTTGTAGGAACTTGTTTGTCTGAAATTGGAAACAATGTAATATGTATTGACATTGATCAAAGCAAAATAAGCAAATTAAGTAGGGGTCAATGTACAATTTATGAACCAGGATTAGATGATTTACTTAAAAATAATATTAAAGCTGGTCGTTTAAATTTTTCTACTAGTTACCAAGATATTTTTAATTCAGACATAATCTTTTTAGCAGTTAATACTCCATCTAATGAGGATGGAACTGCTAATTTACAGTATTTATATAATTCTGGGGAGTCAATTGCTGAAAATTTTAAGAATAATGCAGTAATTGTTGTAAAATCAACTATTCCATTAGGGACTACTAGTGATTTTGAAAAATTATTAAGTAGAAAAACAGATAAAATATTTTATCTTGTAAACAATCCAGAATTTTTACGAGAAGGTAGTTCTGTTAATGATTTTTTAAATGCTGATAGAATTATTATTGGATATAGGGATAAGTTTGCTTTTGACTTAATGGAAAAACTTTATGCTCCGTTAATAAAAAAAGGTACTAAGTTGTATAAAATGTCTAATCAATCAGCAGAATTAACAAAGTATGCAGCTAATTGCTTTTTAGCTACTAAAATATCCTTCATTAACGAAATGGCTAGAATTTGTGAAAAAACAGGAGCGGATATCTCTGATATTCGGGCAGGAATGAGTAGTGATAGTAGAATTTCTAGTGAGTTCCTTTATCCTGGGCCAGGATTTGGAGGCAGCTGTTTTCCTAAAGACCTTAGGGCATTAATTAAATCTTCTGACCAATTAGGAGAATCTTTAAAAATTATAGGAGCTACTTATAAAGTTAATGTTGAGCAGAAGTTATTTATGTTTAATAAGATTAAAAATTATTTCAATAGTTTATCTGGAAAAACAATTGCTTTTTGGGGAGTGGCTTTTAAGGCCAATACCGATGATGTGAGAGAATCAGCTGCTATTGATATGGCTAATGCTTTAATTAATGATAATTGTAGTATAAATGTTTATGATCCTTTTGCTAATGAAAACTTTTCAAAAGTAATTCCATCGAATAATATAAAGCTATTTAATGATATGTATGATTGCTTAAAAGGTTGTGATGCATTAATCATTATGACTGAATGGGAACAATTTAAAAACCCGAATTTAGAAAATATTAGATTGTCTTTAAAATACCCTGTTATATTTGATACTCGTAATATTTATGATCCAGTTTGTATGTGGGAATCAGGTTTTGAATATATGGCTATAGGTAGATATGTAATGAGTAATAGAAAAAGATGAAAATAAAGATAGCTCTATTACAGATGACTTCTACTTTTGATTTTAAAGTTAATATTCAGTATATAGAGGAAATGGCTAAAGAAGTATCAAAAAATAATACAAAATATTTATTTTTACCAGAGGTTTTTTATTCTATGTCAGATGGTAATACTGTTACTGAGTATTTGGTTGAGGAGCAAAATCAGCATTATAAAAATATTCAAAAAATAGCTATTGATAATAGTATTTATCTTTTAGGTGGAACTGCAATAACATCTGAAAAAGGTAAAATATTTAATAGAGTTTATAATTTTGACCCTAGTGGAAATAATTTAGGGTCTTATGATAAAGTACATTTATTTTCTTGTGATTATCAAGGTCAATGTATTAATGAGGGGAAGATTTATTCAACTGGTAATGCTCTAGAAGTATTAAATATTAATTCTTTATATATTGGTTTTGCTGTTTGTTTTGATTTACGTTTTCCTCGTTTAGCAAATATTTATCGTGATAGGGGTGCTAACATTTTAAGTTTTTCCTCAGCATTTACTACTAAAACAGGAAAAGACCACTGGCATGTTTTACTTCGTGCAAGAGCAATAGAAAATCAATGTTTTGTTATAGCTGCTAATCAATATGGAATTCATCAATCGGGGATAAGAACTTATGGCCACTCATTGGTAGTAGATCCTTGGGGCGATATAATATTGGATGCCGAGGATAAATTGGGACTATTTTTTACAGAAATTGATTTATCACTAGTTGAGCAGGTGAGAAAAAAGATAATTGTTAAACCAATTAAAGATAGTGATTATTTATAATATGGATTTGTTCCTGCAGAATGATCAGTTAGATCTACAACCTCTTTAATTTCTGGAAATTTTTCTTTTACTAGTTTTTCAATACCATCTTTTAAGGTTACTTTAGAACTAGAACATCCTTGGCAACCACCACTTAGTCTTAAAAATAATTTATCATTATCAATATCTATTATTTCTACAGCTCCTCCATGTCCTGCAATTCCAGGTCTAATTTTTTCATCAAAGAATTTTTCTAGTTGTCCTATCATTTTATAAGTTTATAATTTTTATATTCTCCTAAACGATAATTTGTCATATTTTCTATAAAATCACAAATTGCTAGACCAAAGTTATCTAATTCAAACTTTATAGGCAATCTTAGGATATCTATATCATTTTTATTTTTATTTATCCATTCTTGCATTATACATGGATGTGTTTGGTTAAACTTTTTAACGCCCCATAGCCTTTTATAGTTAAAACTGCTATTTTTATATTGATTTCCAAAATATAGCTTATCAAAAACAGAGATCTTCTTTTCCATTATATTTTCTTTTCTTGCCCACCCGTAGTGAAATATTCTAGCAGATATGAGTTTACATATTATTTTTGTATTATCCTTATGGCGAAATCCTTGAGCATCTTTCCAACTTTTTATACCTAAATTATTTCTAATTAAACGAATTTCTCTACGATAAACTTTTCTAGTAAATCTCATAGTATCGACATTTCCAAATAAGTGATAATATTTAAATACTAATCCATTTATTTTCTTATTTTTGCTCATTTTTATTACTTCATTATTAATAATAGTTAAGTCATTTTCGTGAATAGTTTCATCTCCTTGTATATATTGACAGTATTCTCCCTGACATTTAGATAGAGCAATGTCAGTTTGCATTGCTAATATCTTTCCATCTTGTGTTATATTTGGATCCCAATATGACTTTAAAAATATATATTTTTTATGTGTAAAATTATCTCTCAGATAAGCATAAGTTCCATCGTCTTTTTCACAATTGGGGTCATCAAACCCTACATTTATAATGATTTCATCACAAATAGGAGAAATGCTTTTTATACTCTCTTTTATACAATAGCCTAGAGTTAGCCCGTTTTTTATAAAAGTAAATCCAGATATTAATTTATTACTCATAAAAAATACTAATTAAATTTTTTTAATAATTCTAATTGTCCTAAAGATATAAAAGTAGCAATTTCTGTTCTTAATGTTGAAGAGGATAATTTTACTGGAGAGTAATTGTCTTTTATAAATATTTCTTCTTCTTTATATGTCCATCCTCTTTCTGGCCCAACAGCTATAAGTATTGGTCTATTAAAGTATATCTTATAATTATTAAACATTTTATTAGTATTTTTTGTGAGGATAAATTTTTGTGTATTTATTGGGGTCTTATAATTATTAATACTATTTATTAGTTGGACTTTTGGATTTTTGTAATATTTGGAAGATTGAGATAGTCCATCATAAATTACTTTTAAATAATTTTTTTCTGTAAATATTTTAGAATCTTTATAACTTTTTTCTGAAAGTGTAGCTTTAAAAAAGTTAAATGAAGAAACACCTAAAGCTGTACCATGTTGAATAATTTTTTTACAAGTTAGAGGCCTTGAAAGTCCTATAATAAGATGACACCAAGGATTTATACCTGAATATTGTTTAATTATAGAGATATCAATCGAATTACTTTTTATATTATCAATGATGCCACTTGCTAGACATTTATTTATTAGACATAATTTTAGTTTATCACGCTTTTTTGCCATTATGACAGTTTTAATGTGTTTAATACGGAGGGGATCTTTTATTGAAAATAATTGATCTTCTATCTTTTCTTCTTCAAAAATGACAATTCTATTCATAATAGTGATTTTTTTTATTATATAAATTTTTTAACCTAAATAATAATAGTATGCAATAATTTTGCTATGTTTCAGAAAATTATTTATAAAAACAATAATTTTACCTTATTATTGGCTCCTCCTAGTTGGGGTAAGACTTCAATGTTAATTGATATGTATAGAAATTTTGATTGCCATATAGTGTTTACTTCACCTTTAAAGGCATTATCTTTAGAGTTTTTCAATAGAACAAAACATTTTAAGAATACTTTCTGCCCATATAGTAAGCCAGAGGTTATCAAAAAAGCAGAAATTTTTACTAGTAAATCATTTGGTTTATTTATAATCACTGTTGAGTTGCTTTCAGATGATGTTCTTGCTTACTTTAAGAGCATCTCTAGCAAAATAGTATTTGTATTAGATGAGCTTCATTTATTTTATTATTGGGGAGATAGTTTTAGGCCTCACTTATTAGAGACTTGGATGAAAATAGCAAACCTTGGTTTTCCTATATTAGGGTTAACAGCTACTTTCTCTGACACTTTACTGAGTCGTTGGCGTAGAGATGTTCTTGTATCAATGGATAGTTCTTTTATCATAGATTTTGGCCGTGGAAAACTAGCTACACTACCAAGATTGTGTAATTATTTTTCACCAAAATCAAAGAAATACATCCAAAGGAGATTTTTTTGGGAATTATTAAGAGATAAGAACAAATCTATTTTATATTTTTGTCAGTATAGAGAAGAGGTTTCTCTTTTAACTCAATATTGTAAAAAAATAAATATAACGGCTATTGGATGTAGAGGAGGAGAGGTTTTAGAGTTTATAAATCAATTAAAAGAAAACCCAAATCCTCAATGTATTATATGTACTTCATCCTTAAGTCATGGAGTTAATCTTCCTAGTATGGATAAGGTTTTTATTTCCTATGAGGTAGAAAATAAAGATTTATTTTTACAGATGATTGCCAGAGGTGGTAGAAATGGAGAGGATTTTGATGTATGTATTATGGATTCTTGTTTCCAAAATAAATTTAAAAATTATTTAGATATTGTAATAAATGTATTAATAGATGTTTTTATTAGATTTCATATTCCATTTTTAATGGTATAAGGACTTATGAATAATAATATAGAAGGTATAATCTTAAATAAAATTGATTATAAAGATCGACATTATATCTGTCATGTACTTATGAGAAATGGTCATAAGACATCATTATTATTTTATGGAGCTAAAGGTAATGGCAATAGAAAAAAAACCTCTCAATTAGAATTAGGCTATATGATTAAAACTAAAATTGTTAGAAATAAAATAACTAGTCAGCTTTATCAGACAAACGAATGGTCAGTAGTTTGGAGTCATAAGTTTATTTCTAAGAATTATAAAATATTTTCTCTTATGTGTTTATATCTAGAAATATTAAATAAGGTTACTTTTAGTAGTGATGATATTCTTGAAAGTAATTCTATATCTGATGATAAAAAAATCTTCATTGTATTAAGTAATGCATTATATTACTTAGATAAAGCAATTGCAGAGGGTAAAGAAGTGGATAATTTATATGAGCTTTCAATATTTTTAGGTAAATTATGTATAGTACATGGAATTTGTCCTATATTTAATAATTGTATTTATTGTGGAAAGAATTTTGGAAAGGTAAAAGTTTATTTAGTTAATCAGCAAGGTGGCTTTTCATGTGAAGATTGTGTTTTTGATGGTAAAGTAAGTCATCCTGCCAATAGTTTAATTAAGCTATTGGAGGATGTTTCCAATAAAAAGTATGCCAATCTTTCAGCACGAGTTCCTATATATAATTCAGGACATAATGCAAAAGTACTTTTTGATTATCTTTGTCATCAATTTAATATTAATGAAAACAGCTTTAAGTCTTTATCTAGCGTACTATAGCTAGTTTTCTTTTCTATTTTTATTCCGTATAGTAAAATTTTGCTATGTTTAATTTTTTACTTGGAAAGCTTCTATATTATATAAAACCTCAAAAATCAAAGATTATAGGCTCTATTATTCTTTCAATATTTTTGGCAGCTATAAGTGGATTGCAGGTGAGCTTGATAAAACCCTTATTTGATAGAGGACTTAAAGTTGATGCACCACTATCGGAACCATTATATTTAGCTGGAAGTTTATTATTACTTGGTTTTATAAGTTTTCCATGTAGATTTTATCATTTTTATTGGCTCCGTTGTATTACAGATAGTGCAACTTATAAATTAAGAGAAGAATTATTCAAGAAAGTTCTAAATCTTCCTTTTGGATTTTTTCAAAAATCCAAACATGGAAAAATTATCTCTAATATTGTTAATGATACTGTTATATACGCTCAAGGCTTTAAATCAATAATTGATATGATTCGTGAGCCATTAAAGGCATTAGTTTTTTTAGGGATGGCATTATGGGCAGATTGGCAATTAACTACAATTATTATAATTCTGGGACCGCTAGTAATTTATATATTTTCTTTTAGTGGAAAGAAAGTTCGGTTAAATCAAAGAAATGTACAAGTTTCTCATGGTAACTTTACTAGTATTATCAATGAATGTTTGAGTTCTAATAAAATATTGAAAGCATTTAACTTACAAAAATTTACCTATAAGAAATTAACTTTAGCTCAAGATAAGTTGTTATCCTCTCAGTTAAAAACAGCTTTTGTAGAAGAAATTACTCACCCACTTGTGGAATTAATAGGAGTAATAGCATTTGCTGGAATTATTTTGTTTTCTTATTTTCGTATACATTCAGGGAATACTACTTTAGGAGAGTTTATTTCTTTTTTAACAGCTTTTGCCATGTTTATGGATCCAGTTAGAAAACTATCTCATGCCAATATTAGAATTAGTCAAGCTAGGGCTTCAAATGATAATATTCTTAAAGTATTAGAACTTCCTGATGAAAAGAACCCGGGAGATAAAATTATAAATAATTTTAAAAATAATATAGAGATAAAAAATTTAACATTCTCTTATGGAAAAAATAATGAAGAGGTAATAAATAATTTATCACTGACTATTAAGAAAGGAGAAAAAGTTGCTTTAGTTGGATTATCTGGTTCTGGAAAATCTACATTAGTTAGTCTTTTGTTAGGTTTATACAATATTGAGCAAGGAGATATATTTATTGATGGAGTATCGATAAAGAATTTAACATTAAATAGTTTGCGCAATTTATTTGGATTAGTTAGCCAAGATGTATTTTTATTTCATGATACTATTAGAAATAATTTAGTTTTAGGAAGAGATAGTATATCTGAGTCAGAATTGAATGAAGCTATAGATATTTCTTATTGTAGGGAGTTTATAAGTAGATTAAGTAATGGTCTTGATACAGTTATAGGAGAAAGAGGTACATTTTTGTCTGGTGGCCAACAACAACGTCTAACAATTGCTAGAGCTTTATTGCAAAATACAGATATTTTGTTATTCGATGAGGCAACTTCTGCTCTAGATAATGAGTCAGAGAAAATGGTACAAAAATCATTAGAACATTTGGCTAGTGATAAGACAGTAATAGCTGTAGCTCATCGCTTATCTACTATTCAAAATTTTGATAAAATTTTTGTTATGCATGATGGAGAATTGGTAGAAGAAGGTACTCATAGTGAATTAATTGAACGAGGAGGAAATTACTCTACACTTTATGAATTGAGCCTTAAATTGTAGTATAATTAGGTTTATGGAAACTTCCTTGAAATCTATGGATGAGTTAGTTAGCCTTTGTAAAAGAAGAGGATTTATTTTTCAAAGTTCTGAAATTTATGGAGGGTTGAATTCTTGTTGGGATTATGGCCCTCTCGGAGTAGAATTAAAAAACAATATTAAAAATATTTGGTGGAAATCAATGACTCTATGCTCAGATATAGTAGGCTTAGATTCTTCTATTTTTATGCATCCAAATGTTTGGAAAGCATCAGGGCATGAGGATGGTTTTAATGATCCTATGGTTGATTGCAAGGAATGTAAATCTAGATTTAGAGCCGACCAAATAGATTTAGATAAAAAATGTCCTAAATGTGGTACTAGTAAAAAATTTACAGAACCTAGAAATTTTAATTTAATGTTTAAAACTCAAATGGGGCCAGTTGAAGATTCCAATTCTAAAATATACTTAAGACCCGAGACAGCACAAGGGATATTTGTAAATTTTTTGAATGTTCAAAGTACTATGAGAATGAAGTTACCTTTTGGAATTTCTCAAATAGGAAAAGCTTTTAGAAATGAGATCACTCCAGGTCGGTTTATTTTTAGAACAAGAGAATTTGAGCAGATGGAAATGCAATATTTTATTAAGCCTAGTACTCAAAAAGAGTTTATGGATAAATGGAAGGAAATTCGCTATAAATGGCATTTGAATAATGGTCTAAGAGAGAGAAATCTGCGTTTTCAACCACATGGTAGAGATGAATTGGCTCATTATGCAGATGCTGCTATAGATATAGAGTATAATTTTCCTCATGGCTGGGGAGAGATCGAAGGGATTCACTCTAGAACTGATTTTGATTTATTACAACATCAGATTTTGTCAAATAAGAGATTAGAATATCTAGACCAAGAGGATGGAAATAAGAAGTATATACCTTATGTCATAGAAACTTCTGTTGGATGTGATCGTTGTTTGCTGGCCATTATGTGTGATGCTTATAGAGTAGAAAATGAAAATGATCAAAAAGAAAAAAGAGTTTTAATGAAATTTAACAATGCTGTTGCTCCTGTACAGATTGCTATCGTTCCATTATTAAAAAAGCATGATTTAGAGAATTTGGCTAAAAATATTTTAAATGACTTAAATAACAAATATCGTTGCCAATATGATATTTCTGGTTCTATTGGCAAAAGATATCGTCGTCAGGACGAAATAGGAACACCATTTTGTATCACTGTAGATTTTGAATCGTTAAAAGATAGCTCGGTCACTATTAGGTATAGAGATAGCATGGAACAAGAAAGAATATCTTATGATAAATTAATAGAATTTTTTTCAAATAATTTATAAATATGTTAAATTCTTTAAAAGAATATTGTTTAAATGAGATAATAACTCAAGATTTTGACTGCTTATCTCTTTCTTTAATTAATTTTGAAGATAATAATTTTCAATCATTTGAGATTTTAGAAAACGATAAAATTTCTAATAAGCCTTATGCTTATTTTGACATTAGTAGTTTAACAAAATTAATAACATTATCATTTACTTATTTAAAATATTGTGAGTTATTTGATGAAAATATGATTCTTTTATTAAATCATTGTGCTGGGTTTCCTGCGTGGTTGGAATTAGGAAAGCAAAATTGGAAAGAAAAAATATTAAAATATGATATTAACCCATCTCCTGTTGTTTATTCAGATATATCTTCTCTTAGATTAATGCTTGAACTAGAGAAAAAATCTAGTAGAGCTTTACAAAAATTATGTTCTTATTGTTGGGATAAAGATATATTTTTTTGGAAGGATTTACCAAGTGATTGTTACTGTCCTGAAACAGGAATTAGAAGTGGAAAAGTCATTTCTGGAGAAGTAAATGATCAAAACGCTTTTGAATTAGATAGATTTTGTTCTCATGCAGGATTATTTTCTACAATAGATGCTTTATCTAATACAATTTTAAATGCTAATAACGAATATAATTTGGTAAATAAAATTGGTAGATCATTATATAATTTTGATTTCAATGATAGATTTGTATTTGGTTGGGATACGGTTGCCTCAAAAGACTCTTTAGCTGGAAATGGTTGTAGTAAAAAAACATTTGGAGGATTAGGGTTTACAGGGGTATCTATGTGGTTTGATTGTATCCTTAAAAAGGGATATATTTTAATGACTAATGTTACAAAGAATTCTAATTATGACAGGGAAAAATTAAATATTTTTAGAAAAAAAGTAGGAACAGATATATGGTCTTTTTTATCATAATACTGTTATCATTAATTTAATGAATTTAACAAATAAATTATCTTTTTTTGATCTAGCTGATAAAAATAATAACTTCAAAAAAATATTTTTATTTAGAGTATGTGGTGTAGGAATGGGCAATGTGGCATTGTTGTTGTTAGAAAAGGGTTTTTGTGTAGAGGGAGGAGATAGAATATTTTATCCACCTATGGATATTCATTTAAAACAAAATGGCATTATATTACATAATTTAGATAGTATTGATATAAGCAAATTAAAGGAGTTTGATTTAATTATTGTTGGAAATGCTGTTAAAAAAGATAGTGATGATTCTAAATTAATTGAAAATTCAGGTGTTGCATTTTGTTCTTTCCCTGCTTTTATAGGAGCGACAATTTTAAATGATACTAATGTTATAGGTATATCAGGAACTCATGGAAAGACTACGACTACATATTTTTTTGCTCAAATCTTTGAAAAATTAGGATTTAATCCAGGATATTTTATAGGAGGAGTTATAGATGATAGAGCTTCTGTAAAGCTAGGAGATGGTAAATATTTTTTTATAGAGAGTGATGAATATGATACTTGTTATTATGAAAAAGTTCCTAAATTCTTGTTTTACTCTATAGATCATTTGATAATTACATCATTGGAATATGATCATGCTGATATCTATAGTAATGTAGAACAAATTACTAACCAGTTTAATGCTCTTATTAAAGGTATTAATAAAACAGTTATAGTAAATTCTGATTACCAAGAGGTTGATAAATTATATCATTCTAGAGATTTGGAATGGATAAGTTACTCTCTTAATAAAGGTAAGGGTCCTTTTATAAAAATTATGAATAGTGAGAAGACAGTTTTTACTCTTATCTTAAATTCTAATGAAGAAGAATTTACTACTAATGTAATAGGAGTACATAATATTCTAAACTTATCTTCAGTTATAATTTATGCTTTTAATGAAGTTAAGGATATTGATAAAATTCGTAATGCAGTACTTAATATAAAATTATTAAAAAGAAGACAAGAAGAAAAAGGGTATTATGGTGACGCCTTGGTAATAGATGACTTTGCCCATCACCCTAGAGCTATAAAGTATGTTATAGACACTATAAGAATCAAATATCCTAATAAAAAAGTTACAGCTATTATGGAGCCTCATTCTGCTACTTCAAGAAGCAGTATATTTCAAAAAGAATTTTCTGATGCTTTATCAGGTGCTAATAAAGTTATAATAACTAAGCCTACTAAACCTAATGTTGTAAAACATTCTTCTGATCTTGACTTGCATCAATTATCTTCTTCTGTTGTAGATAAAAAAGATTTTCATATTGTAGATGATCTTAAATCTTTGTTATCTTTAATGGATCAAAGTAACAGTGCTAATGATATTATTTTAGTTTTAGGTAATGGAAATTGCTTAGGCTTATGGAATAGTAATGTTTTTAAGCCTATTTAATTTATAGACTATATTAAATTTTATTGATATAGGTAATTATGTTAAAAGATTATATCTTTACATCAGAATCTGTAACAGAAGGTCATCCAGATAAAATAGCTGATTCTATATCTGATAGTGTACTTGATGCTATGCTAGCTCAAGATCCTAATACTAGATCTGCCTGCGAAGCTATGGTGACGACAGGTCTAACTGTTGTTGCTGGTGAAGTTACTACTAAAGCTAACATTGATTTTCAAGAAGTGATTCGTAATAGGATCAAAGAAATAGGATACGATAGTTCTGAAAAAGGTTTTGACTATAAGACCTGCTCTGTGATGGTTTCTCTAGATAAGCAATCTCAAGATATATCTCAAGGTGTAAATGAAGGAGAAGGTAGATTTTTAGAGCAAGGGGCGGGAGATCAAGGAATGATGTTTGGCTATGCTATTAATGAAACTGATAATTTTATGCCACTTAGTATTGATTTATCACATAAACTTGCTTTGAGATTATCCAAGGTAAGAAAAAGTGGTAAATGTAATTTTTTATATCCTGATGGTAAAACCCAAGTTTCTATTGAATATGAAGGAGGAAAATTCAAAAGGATTGCTTCTATTATTATATCTAGCCAGCATTCTAGAGATGTTAGGAGTAGTCAAATTGAAGAGTTTATTATAGAAGAGGTTGTTAAACCTACTATTCCTACAAATTATATTGATAAGAAAACGAATATTTTTATTAACTCTACAGGATTATTTGTTGTTGGTGGTCCTATGGGAGATTGCGGTCTGACTGGCAGAAAAATTATAGTAGATACATATGGTGGTCACGGAGCACACGGGGGAGGTGCTTTTTCTGGAAAAGATCCTTCCAAAGTAGATCGTTCAGCAGCTTATGCTAGTCGTAATATTGCTAAAAATATTGTAGCAGCTGGATTAGCTGATAAAGTACTAGTTCAAGTTGCTTATGCTATTGGAGTTGCCAAGCCAGTGTCCTTATTAGTTGAAACATTTGGAACAGAAAAAGTTCCATTAGATAGAATAAATAAAAAAGTTATAGAGCTTTTTGATATGAGGCCCAAAAGCATAATTGAAAATTTAAATCTCCTAAAACCTATATATACTCCAACCTCGTCTTACGGGCATTTTGGTCGTGATTCTGAAGGGAATTTATTTCCTTGGGAAAAGCTAGACAAAGTAGAACAACTTAAGTGCATTTTATAGAAAATGTGTGGTAGCATTTTGTCATATGGACTTTATTTACTTCGCTATGAGATACGCTCCTTTTTGGGCTATTCCAGTTATTATAATATGTTTGCAGTTTAGTTATGTTTATTGGTTAAAGGCTCAAAAAGGTATTACTTTAATATTAGCTCTTATTGCATTAATTTCAATTAGTTCTCTTGTTTTTTATATTTGGGTAGGTGGGCCACATAAAGTGGATATGTTTTTAATAAAAAATGAAAAAAACTTTTAACTAACTTTCTTAGTGTTATAAAATTGACATAGATTTTCATTGATATAAAATAAAGTTAGGAATTAATTATGGATGATTTTTTATTCCTTCATAGCTCATTTGATAAAAATGATTCAATTAATAAGAATCAACCTTTTGTTGCACTTATAGAAGAAGATCCTGAATTAGATAATAATATTAGAAACTCCATTAGATCCTCTTTGGATATTGATGTTTATGGGTTTGATAGCACAACAAGTTTTCTTAATTATTTAGATAGGAAAGTAAGGAAATTTATTTTAATAATTAATTCTAAATTTGGTGATAAAATTAATAAAGAATTAATACAAAATTTAAAGAACGATAAATGTACTTTTGTAGAGGTTTTAATAAAAGAGCAAACAGATACTATAAGTAATGATTATTTTTTGAGTTTAAAGAAACCATTAAACTATAATAAATTATTAGGGTTTATAATAAATATAGTAGATACTAAGTTTGGTATAAAAAAAGAATATATTATTAAAGACAAAAATATTACTGACTATAATAAATCTATTTATAGAGATAAATTTTTAGGGGATATAGTTGGTAATACAGGCGTTATGGAGCATGTCTTTAATAATATTAATAAGGCAATTAAACATAATTTGCCAGTATTTATAATGGGCTCTTCTGGGACTGGGAAAAAGTTAGTGGCTCATACAATTCATAAAATGTCTTTTGGTAATAATAAACCATTTATTTTTGTTAATTGTAATACGATACCGAAGGAGCTTTTATATGGAGAAATTTTTGGAAGAATTGTAGAATGCTCTAATAAAGATATTCATGTAAAAGAGGGATATCTAAGAGAGGCAAATAATGGAACTTTCTTTTTAGTAGGTATTGAGTATACTTCTAAAAATATTCAAGAAAAATTAATTAACTGTGTTAAAAATAAACGGCTAGAAGATAATAATATTAATGTTAGAATAATAGTATCTACTGAATCTTCATCGGAGGAGTTACTTAGAAATAATATTATAACAGAAGAATTTTATGAGTACATAAATGGAATTAAGATTTATATACCAGATTTAAAAAGTAGAAAAGAAGATATTCCATTAATAATTTCTAAGTTATTATCAAAATACTTTATTAAAGGAGATAAAGATGCAGTTAAATTTAGTAATGATGCAGTTAATCTTCTAATGAATTATGATTGGCCTGGAAATGTAAGAGAGCTAGAAAACCTAATTGAAAGAATTGTTATTCTAAAGAGAGGTCGTATTATTGATAAGAGTGATCTTCCTGAGAGATTTCTAAATAAAGGTAATGTGAACTTTAAAGAATTAATAACCTTAACTAAGAATGGCATAGATTTAAAATCAACTTTATCAAGTATTGAGGATTCTCTAATTATTCAAGCATTAAGAATAACTAGTGGTAACAAGAATAAAGCCTCTAAACTACTAAAATTAAATAGAACTACTCTTATAGAAAAGATCAAGAAAAAATCAATATCTAGCTCAGTATTTATAGATAAAAGTGATTTTTAATTAATATATTATTTTTATCTGTCAATTTATTGATAGGAAAAAAATGCCATAAAGCAAAAACTACCTGAGAAATTTTAGAAAAAATAGTAAAATTTAGGTGTAGGAAGTTTGTTGCACTGGAGTGAAGTTTGTATTAAATAATTATGTTTAAAAGATTTATAGCAACATTTATTTTATTGGCTTTAAATACAGATTTAATCGCTGAGGATATTTTTTCTCACTCTATGTCCAAGATACATCTAAGATGGAAGTTTAAAATTTCAAAAAGCCAAATGATGTTAAATCATAGAAATAATAAGGTTAATATTAATTTTGTTGATAAAGAACTTTTTAATCAAATTAAGAATTCAATTTTAAAGTATAAATATAATAGCTTATATATAAAAAATATCTCTTTTGATAATAAAAATAATAACTTAATACAAGTTGAGTTAAAAGATAGTAGTATAAATATGTTTAGTTTTTATAAAGATAAGAATTATATTATTGATTTTTGGCTAGATCAAGATGAAATAGCTAATAATAAAAATTTGAATAAAAATATTCCTATTTTAAATTCCAATAAAAAAATCTCAAAAGATAATATTAAGCCTCTAAAGAAAAGTTTAGTAAGTACTAATCAATTAAAAGTAAAAGTTAAAAATCAAGATGTAGTTAATACTATAAAAGCAAAGGCTATAAAAAAACCTAGTGTAGAATATAGAGATTTTCGTTATGGAGCTTCTTTTATTTGGAATAATCAACCTATTATTCCTAGTTTAAAGAAAATTATAAATATTGATAGAAAAAAGCCAGATTATTTTTCTCCAATAAAGGACATAAAATTTAAAAATAAAGATTCTAGAGAAGCTCATATGCAATTAACTATTAATCTATATAGAAAGAAAAAATGGGGGTTAATGTATAAGTCTATGGAATTATATATTAATAAATATGGCAAAGATAAAAATTATATACTTAATCAATATATAAAGTCTAATGCCATTATTTGGGAGAGCATTATAAAGGGGGATAAAAAAGTTAAGTCCCTAGGTATTAATATGCTTAAGTCTATTTATCCAAGGGTAAAAGATTATAGTATGAAGAAAAATATAATGAAATATCTTATATCTTACTATATGGAGAATGAGAACTATATAGAAGCTATAAAGATGTCAAAAGAATTATATGTTATGGCAAAAGATGATTTTGATTATGAAGAGTTAAATATAGTGTCTGAATTTATTGTTCATTTTTTAGCAAAGCTTAATCAACTAGAAGAAATCAATAGGGTAGAAAAGGATAAATTTTTCCTAAAATTTCTACCAAAGCAGATATTTTTAGCATATAAAGTATATGTAACTGCAAAATTAGGTGACTTTGATAATGTAATAAAAATATTTAGTAAAAATAAAAAAGGTTTAGCTAAACCTATTGAGCCATCTATTTTGTACAATGTAGCAGAAGCTTATTTTTCAAAATCTAAATATTCTAAGGCAATAAAACTTTTTGATCAATTTTTAGTTAATTATCCTCACTTATCTTCAGCCCCAGTTGCAAGGCTTAGAATTGCAACATCATATGATATTTTAGGAAAAGATCCAAAAAAGATATTATTCCTTTATAAAAGAGCTATAGATTTGGCTTCTAATGGAGTGATTTCTGCTGAAGCAAAGGTAAGATATGTAGGACTTAGGTGTGTTAGAAAAATTAATTTATCTAAAGGTGATAAAGAGGCTTATTCATTGTTGAAATTAAATAAGCTAGAGCTTAAGTCGCTAGATAATAATTTAAAAAGCCTTCTTTGGTTAGTTAGATTAAGATATCTTATTAATACTAATGATTATCAAAAGGCACTTAACTATCTTAGTGCACTTCCTATATTAAGTTTACATACTCCTAAGAAAAGAGTATTTCAAGCTGATGGTTCAGAAATAATTTATGGTATGATTAAGGATTATTATGTTAAAGGTAATCATTCTAAAATAGTTAAGCTAAATGAGTTGTATGGGAAGACCTATATATCAAAAGTAGCTAATGATCCTTATGTTAATTTCATGATAGGAAAAGCATATTTATCACTAAAATTTTATGATGGTTTTAGTAGAATATATAAAAGAATGGAAAGATTATCTAGTACTCCTAGTTCTAATTTCCCTATATGGATAACTAGAAATAGGAGTCTAAATAATAAGTTTTTATTAAAAGAGTTAAAATTGATAAAAGATATTAATATTGGAAATTTAAATCAAGCTAATAGTTTAATTAAAAATATGGAGAGAGCTAATATAATAGATAATAAACTTAATTATTATAAAGGAATATTAAGTTATAAAAATAATGACTTTAAAAAATCATCTGAATATTTTGAGAAATATCTATCAGAGTCTAATATTAAAACTATTGTTGATTATTATGAGTTAGGGGATTTTCTTAGAATGTATATGGACTCTATTTACAAAATAGGTAATTATAAGAGGTTTCAAGAAATATCTAAATTAATTTGGAATAATTCTTTGAAAAGACAAAATAAGCATCCTTATATTAGTGAGGTAAAAGAGAGAATAGCTTACCTTAATATTGAAATAATGTCAGAAAGTAAAAAATATTTATTATTGGAATCGCATATTAAAGAGTTTTTAAATCTTTACCCTAATTCTAATTATATTGGTAGAGTTACTTATTTATTGGGAAAATCTTTAATTGAAAATAATAATGTAGTAAAGGCTAAGAATATTTTAAAAAGTTTATTAGAGAAAAATAATGTGTCGCCTTATTTAAAGGAGTTAGTAAGGTCGGAATTAACATATTTAAAATTAAAGGAAAAAATTATCTAGTATTAAGATAAATTAAATGACAGGAGGTCAAATGGATAATCTAGAGTTTAATTCTTGGGGAAATAGTCCAAAAATGCAAAGGGTTATTTCGCAGACTAAAAATGTTTCGGTAACTAAAACACCAGTTTTAATATCAGGAGAAATAGGTGTTGGAAAAAGAACTCTTGGTAAATTTATCCATAAAAATTCTGCTAGATTCAATCAAGTTATTAAGATTGTAGATTGTTCTCAAGATGCAGAATTAGTTAGTAATCAAATTTTAGGATATAGAGAGGCAGGAACTCAGAGATTTATAAAGGGGGCTTTAGAAGAGGCAGACAAAGGTACTCTTATTTTGCTTAATATAGAGTCTCTAGATAGTGAATTTCAGTCTAGATTATATAAGGTTTTTACGGAGTTAGATGATTATGATTTAGATATTAGGATTATTGCTACAACTGTTAAAAATATTTCTAAATTAGTAGCAATGAATAAATTTCATAGAGGGTTTTATACATATATTTCTACAAGTATAATTCATATTCCTCCATTAAGGGATAGGATAGAAGATTTGGAAATGTTGAGTAAGTATTTTGCTAACAATCTTAGTAAAGATGGTTTTCCTATTAAAATAAGTGACAGTGCTATGGATAAGATTCTTTCGCATTATTGGACTTATAATATTAAAGAGTTGAAAGCTGTAATAGAAGCTTCTAAAGATAACTTAGTAGATGGTATTATTCGAGAAGTTGTAATTGATATGATAGATGAGAAGGCAGTTAAAATTTTGAAAGAAGATAACAATGAGGGAATAAGACTAATGTCTCTTAGAGAAGCTGAAGAACTTCTTATCAAGAAAGCACTTATTCATACTAGCGAAAATAGGACACAAGCTGCAAAAATTCTAGGGGTTTCTATAAGAACACTTAGGAATAAAATTAATGAATATAGAAGTATGGGTAATACTTATTTTATTAACTTAAGGTAAATATGAATATAGAAGACAAAACAACAAAAGCATTGGCAGCTTCCTTAGATTTTAGAAAGACTAGACATGAAATAATATCTTCTAATATTGCTAATGCGGACACTCCTAATTATAAAGCTAAGAGGATTTCCTTTGAAAAGGCTTTGGCTAGAGCTTTAGATATTGATTCTTTAAATTCTATGAAAACTACAAGTAAAAAGCATTTAGCTGTTGGTGGGGGAGGCTTTAAAAATATAAGCCCAGAAATTTATGAAGACCCAAATGGCATTATTAGTGAGGATGGAAATACTGTTGATAAGGAGCAGGAAATGGTAAGAATGACAGAGAATAAAGTATTATATGATTCTTCTGTTCAGTTATTGAATAAGAAATTAGGCTTATTAAAATATATTTTAAATTCAGAGAGGAATTAGGAATAATATATGGATTTTTTAACGAATCTTAAAATTAGTGCATCAGCTTTAAAAGCTAATAGAAAGAGGATGAATACTATATCTTCTAATATTGCTAATGCTCAAACTACAAGAACTACTGAAGGAGGGCCATATAGAAAGAAAGAAGTTATATTTGGTTCTGAACCTTCTAGAGAAAGTTTTAGTGAGATATTAGATAATGAATTGGAACAAATATCTAACAGAGTTTATGCTACAGAGGTTATATCTTCTGATAAGCCACCAATACTAAAATATGAGCCTAATCATCCTGATGCTAATGATAAGGGATGGGTTGCTTACCCAAATATAAATGTTATGGAAGAAATGGCTAATATGATTTCTGCATCAAGAAGTTATGAAGCTAACATAAGTGTTATTAATACAACAAAAAATATGGCAATGAAAGCTTTAGAAATAGGTAAAGAATAAGGAGTAGTGTATGAAAATTGATACAATTAACAATCTTCAGAGTTTATTAAGAGAAAGAAATATTGATGATTTTAATGGAAAAATAACATTAGAAGATTTAAAGAAAGCTAATAATGGAGCTAAGTCATTTGGAGAAATGTTTAAAGATTCAATTATGGAGGTAAACAACCTTCAAAAAAGTGCAGATATAGCTATTCAAAAATTAGTTTCAGGGGAATCAAAAAACCTTCATGAAACTATGTTGGCTGTGGAAAAGGCAAATATTGCATTTAAATCAATGAACCAAATTCGTTTAAAGGTTATTGATACATATAGGGAAATAATGCGTATGCAAGTTTAGTGTATAGAGCATAATAATTTAATTGCAAAGTTAGGAGGATAATTTGCAAGAATTTTTTGAAAAGATAATTAATAATGTTATTCAATTTTTTGTTCAATTAGATTTTAGGAAAAAGATTTCTGTTGTAGTTGTAGGTGCAAGTATAATAGTAGGAACTGTTTCTATTGTGATTTGGGTATCTAAAACTAGATATCATACTTTATATACAGATTTGAATAGAGAAGATACTAAGAGAATAACAATACTCTTGGAAGAGAATAAAATCCCTTATCAGACTACTGAAGATGGAAAAACTATAAAGATTCCAGAGCAAATGGTTAATAAGTGGAGAATAAAGATAGCCACATTAGGTGTGAGATTTACTGGTACGGCAGGTTATGAAATTTTTGATAATCAATCTTTTGGAACGACTAGTTTTGTTCAAAAAATTAATAAGCAGAGAGCATTGGAAGGAGAACTAGTAAAAACTATTATGTACATCAATGGTGTTAAAAGAGCTAGAGTTCATTTATCTATACCAGAATCTAGCCCTTTTATCGTAGATAATAAATCACCTTCTGCTTCAGTAGTTATTGATCTTCATAATGGAGTAAGTATTACAGAAAAAGAAATAAAGGGAATATCATTATTAGTTTCTTCATCTATAGATGGTATGAGGCCTGAAGATGTAGTTATTGTTGATGGTACAGGAAAAATAATATCTGAAAATATAGGAGATGAATTAACTGCTTATACATCTAATAGAATTGCCCTAGAGAGCAAACTAAATAGAAAATATGAAAAACAAATAGAAGAAATATTATCAAGAGTTGTTGGTAATGGAAAAGTTATAGCAAAAGTTAAAGTGAATATGGACTTTACTGAATCAGTATCTACGGAAACTTCATTTGATCAGGAGAGTAGAGCAGTTGTCTCAGAGGTTCAAAATGTTCAAAAAATGAGTGGTTCAAGGCCAACTGCTAGAGGAATTGCTGGAGTTAGAAGTAATATACCAGGTGAGCAACCAGATACAGATAGTAGTTCTTTAAGAAATGATGTTGATAAATCGTTAACTACCAAGAATTATAATGTTCCATCTAAGATAGTTAAATCTCGTAAACCAACGGCTAAAGTAAATAATATAAGTGCAGCAGTTATGATAGATGGAAAGTATGTTCCAGTTTTAGATAAACAAGGAAATCAAGTAGTAGGAGACAATGGTAAGAAATCTACTAGATATGAGAGATGGTCAAAAGATGATTTGAATAATTTCTCTGCTATAGTTGCCTCTGCTATAGGTATAGATGCTGCCAGAGGAGATAAATTAGTTATTAAGAATATGGAATTTGTTAAACATGATTTAGAAGAAGTATCTTTAATGCTGAAAGAAAAAGAAAATAAGCAATTAATGCATAATATTGTAAAATATCTAGTTATAGGACTAATTATATCATTATTTTTCTTAATGGTTGTTAGACCATTTATTCAATGGATTACAGATAATACTGTTGAAGCTGTAGAAGATTTCTTACCTAAAACTTTAGAAGAATTAGAAAAAGTTCAGGTAGAACAAAAATTACCAGGATTAGAAGATGCTCTACCTCAGATTGAAGATAAAATGAATCCTGAAAAGATAGAAGGAAATATGCTTAAAGAAAAAATAGTATCTATGGTAGAATCTAATCCGACTAAAGCAGCACAATTAATTCATCAAATGATACACGCCAATGAGGCTGATAAGAAGATTGCTTAAATAAGGAGTAAATATGGCAGCAGAAAATAATGCTAACAGACTTGATCCAGATATTGAGTACTCTCTATTATCTGGTCAGGAAAAAGCTTCAATATTATTAAGTACAATTGGTAATAAAGCTAGCCAGTTAATTTTTAACCATATGAAAGATAACGATGTTAAAAGAATAGTAAATTCCATGGCTAATGTTACTAGTTCTCCAATATGGATTGTTCGTAGAATTTTAGAAGAATTTTATATTTATTTAAGTGAAGAAAATTTTCTTATTTTTTCTGAAAATAGAGGAAAAGATTTTATTTTAAATACTCTAGGAGAAGAGAGAGCTAAGCAATTAATGAGTCAAGTTATGGAAGTAAATAATACTAATCCATTAGATTCGTTGGAGTTAGTTGACACTAGAACATTAGCTAATTTTTTGATAAATGAACATCCTCAAACTGTAGCTTTAATTGTTGCTCACTTAACAGCAGAAAGAAAAGTAGAAGTATTAAGGAGATTTCCAGAAGAATTACAAGTAGAGGTTGTGCTGAGAATAGCAAATTTAGATTATGTTTCTCCGGAATTAATAATTCAGTTGGATGAAGTCCTAAAAACAGAGCTGTCAACTCTAGGGTCAATTGATACTAATAAAATTGGAGGTGTTGATCCAATAGCAGAATTTCTTAACATTGTTGATAAAACTACAGAGAAAAGTATCATTAGTAGAATTGAAGAGAAAGATTCTGAGCTGGCAGAAGAGATTAGAAGACTTATGTTTGTATTTGAAGATCTTATTTATGTTGATGATAGAGGTATTCAAAATTTACTTAAAGAAATTGATAATAATAAGCTTACTATTGCTCTTAAGACAGCTAATGAGGAACTTAAGGCTAAATTCTTTAAGAATATGTCTAACAGGGCTGTTACTATGTTGATGGAAGATATGGAGGCATTGGGACCAACTAAATTATCTGATGTAGAAAAAGCTCAGGTTGAGATCGTACAGAAGTGTAAAGAATTAGAGGCTCAAGATAAGGTTGTTATAACTAGAGGTGGTAGTGGGGAGTCTTTTGTATAATTTTTTAATAAGGTAAATTTATGAGTAGTGCTATTATAAAAGATTCTGATGGAGTTCAAAATTATCAATTTAAAGAGATTAATTATAAAAATAAAGCTTCTTCTAACAATAAGCAGTTGGGTAAAGATGAAAAAGCTAGAAAATATGATTCTATAAAAAAAGAGTGGAAGAATGCTTCTAGTAAAGGCTTTACGATTTCACCAATAGTTTCTAAACAAAGAGGTATTGATGATGTAAAAACTACAGAGTTTAATGAGTTAGTGAAGAAAGCAGTAGAATTAGAATGTAATAAGGTTAAAGAGCAGGCTTATAAAGAAGGATATGAAGAAGGATTAAGAGCTGGAAAAGAAGATATAAAGAATAAAATAATTGGAAGTGTTGATGAACAATTAAAAAGAATAGAATCCATGGTGGATGATATCATAAAAATTAAAGATGATATTATAAAACAACAGAAACTATTGATTATTAAAACCATAAAGAATTTAGTAAAGTGGATTATTCTAAAAGAAGTTAAAGATGATAATAATTATATAGAAAGATTATTTAATAAGTTAGTCTTAGAGATAGGAAGAAAAGATAATTTCTTAGTAAAGGTTAATGGAGATAATTTAAATGAACTTTCTCATATAGTTGATATTTTTAAAGAAAAGATTGGCAATATTAAAAATATTAGAATTGAGCAAGACTATTTAATGAAAGGGTGTGGAATAATATTAGAATCGGAAACCGAAATTATTGATGGAAGTATTGATAAGCAATTTGAAAAGATAGATGAAATATTTAAGCATTCAGGTATAAAAGAAAACGATACTAAAGATGTAATTAATATTGGAGAAATTAATGAGGATAATAACTTAAATGATAAAAATAAGTGATGACCCATTAGATTTATTATCTATTCATAGATTTTATGAAAATTCTAATCCTTATCAAAGAATAGGTAAGGTATGTGGTAGTAGAGGATCTGTTTATAGGATTAACTTATCTAAAGCCACTATAGGAAGCTGTGTAGAATTCGTAACAGAAGAAGGTGATAAAGCAGAGGGAGAAGTTATTGCAATTGATAATAACCAATGTTTGGCAATGCCTTATAACAATATAATTGGAATAAACTCTGAAACAAAAGTTTATTTAAAAAACCAAACATCTATTGTAAGTATTAGTGAAGAAATAATTGGTAGAATTATAGATTTTAAGTGTGAACCAATAGATGGTAAAGGTCCAATTAAAGGAGAGCATTCAAGTATTAGGATATTCTCTGACCCTATTAATCCTATGCATAGAGAAAAAATATCTCAGCCAATAGAAACAGGGATTAATGTTGTGGATTTTTTTTGTACTGTTGGAAAAGGACAAAGGATTTCTATAATGGCAGGTTCAGGAGTGGGTAAATCTGTTATGTTAGGAATGATGGCTAGAAATACCAACTCTGATGTGAATGTTATTGCATTGATTGGAGAAAGAGGGAGAGAAGTTCTTGAATTTGTAAATGATGATCTTAGTAAAGAAGGATTAAAAAAATCAGTAATTATTGTAGCAACATCAGATGAATCACCGCTTATAAGAACTAAATTAGTTTATACTGCTAAAGCTATCGCTGAGTATTTTAGAGATATGGGTAAGGATGTTTTATTTATGATGGACTCTATTACTAGATTTGCAATAGCACAGAGGGAAATAAGCTTAAATGCTGGGGAACCTCCTGGACAAAAAGGTTATACTCCTTCTGTATTTTCTTCACTTCCGAAAATTCTTGAAAGGGATGGAATCAAAAAAGATTCAGGTTCTATAACTGGACTTTATACAGTATTAGTAGAAGGCAATGATTTTGATGAGCCTATTAGTGATGCCATTAGAGCTATTTCAGATGGACATATTTTGTTAAGCAGGGAATTAGCTAATAAGAACCATTTCCCGTCGGTAGATATTTTGGAATCACTTTCTAGACTGATGGATAAAATTGTATCTAAAGAGCATATGGTAGTTGTTTCTTATGTAAGAGATCTTCTATCAAAGTATAGATCTAATGAAGAAGTCATAAGTATTGGTGCTTATGTTAAAGGAAGTAACATAGAACTTGATAAAGCTATTGAGATAAATAAAGAAATAAACAATATTTTTAGACAAGATAGGATAAATGGTAAAAGTTATTCATTAAAAGATTTATTTAATATCGTTGTAGAAATTCTTAAAAAAGTAGAAGAAAAATATAAGGAAGAATAATAATAAGTAGGGATATAAATATTTATAATTATGGGAAGAGTATTTAATTTCAAACTAAAAGGATTATTAAAAATAAGAGAGTTTAGAGAATATAAGTCTAAGTTAGAACTTAGTAATATTACTAATAAGCTTCAGAAGTTAAATGATGATGTAACTAGTATAAAAGAGGGTATAATTGTTTCTTATGATAAGCAGAAGAAGTTGATGAAAAATTCAGTAGATAAAGAAGATTTAGAAATATTGTATAATTCTATAGATTTGTCCAGAAAAATTATTGATAATAAAGAAAAGGAAATAGATAACCTTAAGCAGTTATGGAGTATTAAGAAAAAAGAGTTAAACAAAAAGAGGGCAGATAGAAAGATTATTAGTAATATTAAGGATAGAGAATTTAATAAATTTAAAAAAGAATTAAATAAAAAGTATTATCAAGAAATAGAAGATATATTTATTATGAATAATAAATGAGGAAATTTTATGAAAGTGTTACTATTATTATTTTTAATAGTAAATATTGCTTATGCTAAAGAAGATAGAAGTTCTAAGATTTACACTAAAAAGCAATTTGAGGACGAATTAAATAAAAGAATAAAAGAAAGCTTGAGCAAGCTAAAGAATGGTAAAATAATAGACTTTTCTCAGCTATTGTTAAATAGGGAAAGGGAGTTAAAGATTAGAGAATTTCAGGTTAAAAAAAGTGAAGAGCAGTTGAAGATTAACGAGAAGGAGTTAAAGAAAAAAGTTGAGCAATTTAATAAGAAACAGAAAGATATGATTGCCTGTATTGATAATTTTAATTCTAAAAAAAGCCAGAGAATCGCACATATAGTAAAAACTATTTCTGGAATGAGGCCAGAAAATGCGGCAGCAGTTTTATCTGTTCAGGACACTGATATTAGTATAAAAATCTTAGGCCAACTAGAGCCTGATAAGGTTTCTAAGATATTTAATTTTATGGATAAGGAAATATCTGCCCGACTTCAAAAGCAATATGTAAATATGTCAAAATAGAACTATGTTCGCTGTGTCATTTGATTTCAAGAAGGAGTGCTTTTGGAAAATAATATCCTTTTAGCGTTATTGCAAGGAGTTAATCTTGGACAAGATAACTCTCTATTTCTTGATAAGTCTAATAATTGTTACGATAACGGTAATGTAGATTTATCTAGCTTAATTTCTTTTGAAAAATTATTAAATCATCAAAGTCAAAGTATACAAAATAATGAAAACTTATCAGACATTTTGAATAATGTAGCTAGTAAGGAAAATGAAAGTATAAAAGCAGAATCATTGCAGAATGAAGATTTTGTTGAACCTACCTTAGCTAATAATTTAGATCAATATAGTAATATGAATAATTCTGTTTATGATAATGGACTTAGTGAAGATGTATCTGCTACGAATAATGATATTTTTATCAGTAAAAATATTATAGATAATGGAAATAAGAATCTAGGGATAAATAGGATAATTTTTAATGATCTGAATAAAAGTACAAGCTTTGTTAATTCTGATAAATTGCCTTCTGTAGAAGTTAATAGTAAAGACATAATTAGTAACTTATCTAATGATAATCTTAGAAAGCTTAAGGCAATTAATGAATTGAATAATATTTATAAAAACTTTGATGAAGCTAAAACTTTAATTAGTAATGATAATAATACAAACTATAAACATAATTATGAACAATTATTAGTAGATAATGATGTTGATAAGTATAATAATTTAATTAAAAGTATTGGACTAAAACAATATAAGAATAATAGTATTAGCAATAAAGATAATAATATTACTTTAAGTAATATAAATAATTTGCAAGAGTCTAATTTACCATATGATATAAAATCAAAAGATAGTAACTTACTAAATGATGTTAAACTAAAAGATAATAATTTATTAAATGATATTAAATTAAACGATAATAATTTACTAAGTAATGTTAATTTAAAAAACAATAATTTATTAAGTGATATTAAATTAAAAGATTCTAGTTTATTAGAAATTACTAAGATAAAAGATAACAACTTACTAAGTAATGTTGAATTAAAAGACTTTGGCTCTCTAAATGATGTAGAGTTAAAAAATGATCTCTTATTAGCAAAAAATAAGTTACGAAATAATGATATTATTAGTGAGTTAGATAATATTATAAACAATCATAGTATTTCAAATAATAAGCCTATTAATAATATCAATATAAATAATTCTTTAGAAATTAAAAATTGGAATATTTCAGAATTATCAGAGATTATATCAAACAATGTGAATAATAATCAATCTATACATGTAAAGATTAAGGATGATAGTTTAGGAGATTTTAAGATAATTGCTAGTAATTCTTTAAATAATAATAATATAAGATTAAAAGTAATAACTAATAATAGTAATGTTGAGAATTTTTTTAATATTAATCATGAAAGTATTATGAATAAATTGAATTCTTCTGGGATTGATATTGCTAATATTGAAGTAGTTAATATAAGTAGTAGTAATTTATTAAGTGATAATAATAATTTATCTAATAATTCTAATGAAAGTAGAGAAAGTCATGTTGGAAATAAAGATCATAGTGATGAGTATAATAAGAGAAAAAATCAAGAATTATTGGAAGAATTTGAAGAAGAATTGGTTTAATAAGGGAGAAAATGTATGACAGCTATGGGTAGACCTAATAATGTTTCTAATCCTTTTAAGAATATTACGATGAAAAATGAAATTTCTGAGGAAAGCATTGGTGATAAATTAAACAGATTAGTTAATTATAAAGGGAAGGGAAATGTTAAATTTGTTGATAGGGCCACTCATAATAAATTAGGTAAAGATGGATTTATGAAGCTTCTTGCTTTTCAATTACAAAATCAAGATCCCATGAAACCAATGGAACAGAAAGAATTCTCATCTCAACTTGCACAATTTTCTCAATTAGAACAACTTACTAATATGAATAAGAATATGGAAAAGGCTTATTCCAATATACCTATACAGAATAAATTTTTTGGAATGAGTTTTATTGGTAAACAGGTGGAGACAGCAGGATCTTCTGTTAGATATACTGGAATAGAGAATGAATTAAAGTTACCATTTTATCTTACAAATTCTGCGAAAAAGGGTTTAATTAATATATATGATAGTAAAAATCAATTAATAAAGCAGGTTGAATTTGAGAACCTTCCTAAGGGGGGACATCATCTTTTATGGGATGCTGTAGGTGAAGATGGTCATAAGATCACAAAAGGAGATTATCGTTTTCATATAAAGGCTTATGATGATAGTATGCAAGAGTTTCCAGTAGAGACTCGTACTAAGGGTATTGTTACGGGAGTAAATTTTGATTTAAAAGAACCTATTTTAACTATTGATGGGGATAAGCAAGTATATTTAAGAGATATTAAAAACTTCAATTCTATTTCTAACAATAATGTTGAAGTGAATGAAGAAATAAAAGACACCAAAGGTCAGCATGTACAAAATAACAATGAAGATATTAAGAGGAGCAATTAATATATGAAATTAAAAGATAATTTTATTATTCTATTAGAAGTTGTTTCTGTTGTATTATATCTAGGAGGGATATTATGAGTATTATTCGTTCATTTTTTAATGGAGTTTCTGGTTTATCTGCAATGGGTGGGGGTATGGGTGTCATATCCGATAATATTGCTAACGCCGGAACAAACGGCTTTAAGGCTAATAGAGCAGAATTTCAAAGTATTTTATCTGTACCTGATAGTTATGGGAATAGTATTGGTGCAGGTGTTGAGTTAAATTATATAAAATCTTTAATGGATCAAGGAGATATTGCTAGAACAGAAGTTGCTACTGATTTAGCTATTTCAGGGGATGGATTTTTTCAAGTAAATACACCATTTGGTCCTGCATATACTAGAGATGGCTCTTTGCATTTTGATAAGGATGGTTATTTAGTATCTTCTGATGGCCATAAAATTATGGGATACAATATTGATGAAAGAGGTAATACTATTAATCAATTAAAGGCAATTAGGCTAAATAAGCCTAATCTTCCAGCTAAAGCTACTGAGGAATTAAAAATAGAGGTAAACTTGGATTCAAGAGCAAGAATTACAGATTTTGATAAGGAAAAACCAGATAAAACTTCAAATTTTAATAATACTATGACAGTTTATGATAGCCTTGGGACTCCAAGATTAATTAATATTTATTATAATAAGTTAAGCGATAATGAGTGGGTATATCATGCTATGGTTGATGGTGTTGAAGCTAAGGATGGAGCTCCTGGTACAATGGTAGAAATGGCAAAAGGAAAAATTGTATTTACTGATAAGGGTATATTACAAGAAGATGTTACAGAAGAAAGTAATTTTAATTTTAATCAAGGAGCTGTTCAAAATCAAAAAATTAAGTTTGATTTTGGAAAAAGTCTTTTAGAAGAGGGTAATGGAGAGAATGCTTCAACTAGTTATTCAACGGATTCTTCTACTTTTAGGCATAGTAGGGATGGCCATGCTCCAGGTAAATTGGTAGGGGCTGGATTTGATAGTAAAGGTGTTTTAAAGGTAACTTACGATAATAGTTTAACTAGAGGTATATCTCAGATATCATTAGCTAAGTTTGAAAATTCCGAGGGACTTAGAAGTATTGGAAGAAACCTTTTTTCAGAAACTAATGCTTCAGGACATGCAACTTTGGGAGCTCCCACTACTGCTGGTAGGGGAGAAATAGTCACTAAATCTCTTGAGCTTTCTAATGTTGATATTGCAAGTGAGTTTGTTAAATTAATGATGACTCAGAGAAATTTTACAGCTAATGCTAGAGCTATTACTACTGCAGATGAAATGTTATCAGAAGTAATTAATATTAAGAGATAATATATAAAAATAGGGGAGACTATATTGTTTTCCCTATTTTATTAATTAAATTGTTAGAAATATTTTAATTTTTGTAGATTCTTTTATATTGTTTATTAAAGATTGAAAAAATTTTCTAGATAGGGACAATTTATCTTTATTTATTTCTAGTTCTAATGTTTTTTTAGTTAGTTCTTCAGGCTTTTTATTTAATCTTTTTATAATTGTAATTACATTATTATCTTTAAAAGTTATGAGATTGTCTTTTGATGTAAATATCTTACTTAAATTATTCTTATTTAAGTAAGCTATATTATTTAACCCATCATACTTATTAATAATTGATTTATTTTTAAACACTAAATTATATTTTTTAGCTATACTTTTTATATTTTTAATATTATCATTATTTAAATTTTCTTTTATGCTCTTTTGTATTTTGCTGGTAAGTCTGTTTATATTTTTTAAATCCCTTTTCCTTATTATTTCTTTATAAATATTTTCTTTTTCTTTTTCAAAAGTGGCTATTATAGCTTCCTTTTTTTCTAAAAGCTGAATAATGTGGTAACCAAATTGTGTTTTTATTGGTTTAGAGATTTCTTTTATTTTTGCTGAAAATACAAAATCTTCAAATTTTTTAGCCATTATTCCTTTTGAAAACCATCTTAACATACCTCCATTTTTTACCCCTGATGGATCTTCTGTATATTCTTTTGCTAATTTTGAAAAATTATTATTATTTACTTTCTTATATATTTTCATTGCTTTTTCTTTGTCTTTTATCAATATATGTCTGACTTTTGCTTTTTCTGGTTTTGATAATGTAAATTTTCTTTGGTTAAATATTTCCTTAGCTTTTTTTGTATTAGATTTATTTTTTAAGAACTCATCTATTTGTTCAGGTTTAACTTCTATGAACTTTATTAGATTATTTTTATCAATCTGAACAAGGTGTATATATTTCCGCATATTTTTAAATATGTTAATATCATTAATATATTCTTTAGATATGGGGTAGTATTCATTTAATAATTGTGTCGTTTTTTGATTTATTAAATTATTTTTTATATCTTCTTCGAATTTATTTGGATTAATTTGATTAATTACTAGTAGTCTTTTATATAGATTTACATCAAACTTTCCATTGGACTTAAAATAGTTAATTTTTCTAATTTCTTCCTTTACTTCTTTGTTATTGACCTTTATCCCTAGTTGATTTGCTAATTTAAGAGATAACTTATAATTTACTAAGTTATTTAAAGAATTTTTTCTTATTTTATATTTTTCAATCTGCTCATTAGTTAATTCATTACCTCCCATAAATTGTTTATAATATTGTATTTGTCTATTAATTTCTGATTGCAATTCATTATGGGTTATTATGTATGATCCTACTTTTGCTACAGTATTAGATGATTTTCTCATAGTTTCGTATCCGGTAAACATGAAAGAGACACAAATTAAAGATATAAAAAACACTAGTAGAATTTGAGATGTTTTTTTTTGAATTTTTCCTGACATATAAGCTATAATTGTATTTTATGTATTTAAATCGTAAAGTTCTAGTAAGTGATTTTATAGTATAATAATTAATGATATATGGATATTATTACTAATCAAAAAAAGAGACTAAAAGTCATTATTAATGTCGTAGTGCTTCTCTTTAGTATAATTAGTTTGTCCAAGAAAGATGGAGCTGTGCACAAGGTGTCTTTTTTTGATAGTATTATATTAGATTCTATAGGCTTTGTTCAAAAAATTACTAGTAGGGTTAGTAAAAATGTTTCATCTTCAATAAATAATTACTTAGTAAGTGTTGAAGCACAAAAAGAAAATAAAAAGTTAAGGAAGCATATAGAGGAATTAGAGAGTAAACTTTTTACATATAAAGAAGTAAAAAAAGATAACATTAGATTAAGAAAGTTTTTTAAATTTACAAATATTCCATATACGAAAGTTATGACTCAAGTAGTTTCTCGTGATATACTAGGAAGTCAGAGAATACTAAGAGTTAATAAGGGCTCTAGCGATGGAGTTCATCTTCAGTCAGTTGCAATTACTGCTAAAGGATTAGTAGGATATGTATACAGAATGACAAAGCATTTTTCTGATATACTTACTATTTTAGATGGAAATAATAAAGTAGATGCTATTATTAATAGGACTAGAACTTATGGAATTATTGAAGGTTATTCTTCTGAAAAATGTATTATGAAATATGTTAATAGAATGGATTCAATTTTATTAAATGATACTGTTATGACTTCAGGTTTAGGCAATATTTACCCTAAAGGCATTATAATAGGTAAGGTAACTAAAATTAATAGAGAAAGCTATGGGATCACTCAAGATATAAAAGTAACTCCTAGTGTTGATTTTACAAAAATCGAAGAAGTTGTACTGTTGATAATTAAAGACAATAATATGATAAATAGAAAAATAGAATGGGAAGCTTTGTCAAAGAAAAGCATATGATTTTTAATAATTAGGTATGAATATAACTAGATCTTTTTTATTGCTTTCTATTACTATACTTATTGTAATCTCTTTAGAAATTATTTCACAAGTGTTATTTTCTATTTTTGGTTTAAGTAATTATTTTCTTAGATTCGACATATTGGCAATTATTTATTTAATACTTAGATACTCTGTTTATTATATAGCAGTATTCATTTTTATCATAGAGTATATTAATTCTTTTTTTACTTTAGAATCTTGGGAGATTGGAACAATTTCTGGCATAGCTCTTTTTATTATGATTTCTATTCTTAAAAATTTTATAGATTTCACTTCAAATATTATGAATATTTTTGTGATACAACTATTTCAAGTTATTTGGTTTTTAGTAACTTCTTACATTATATTTACTAAGTTAGGAAATTGGGAGTATCTAGTAGATAGATTATGGTATTTTATACCATGTAGTTTTATTATTTCTTTTCTGTCTCCTTTCTGTTTTTTGATTTTCGACAAAATCTGGAATTGGAAAGGAGAACTCATTTTAGATTAGGATTGTCAATTGGAACAGGATGAACATCTAAGGTCTCATAAAGAAAGAGCTGAAATAATAATGCAAGTTATGGTAGGTCTTTTTGTTCTTTTACTTGCTAGGTTATGGTACTTGCAGTTATATAAAGGAGATGATTTTTATAAATTTTCACTAAAAAATCGCTTGAGAAAAGAAATTGTAAAATCTTCAAGAGGAATGATATTTGATCGTAATAATGAAATATTAGTTCATAACATTCCTAGATTTGATGTAGTTATAATTCCTCAATATCTAAAAGGTAATAAACAATCTATAGCAAAACTTGCAAAAATACTTAATATGAAAGTTAATGATATAAAAAATATATTAAAAAAAAATTCTTTTCAAGCTAGTTATAGACCAGTGACTATTAAGAAAAACATAGATAGGAGATATGTTGCCATAATTGAAACTGAAAATTTAAAAATGCCAGGGGTAAGGGTTATTAATTTTATAAGTAGAAAATATAGAGATAAAGAAGTAGGAGGGCACTTGTTTGGATATATTTCTGAAATATTTAAACATCAATTATCTAAATATAAGAAGAAATATAATAGGATTTATAATATTGGAGATTTTATTGGGCAATCTGGATTGGAAGAAGAATTTGACTCGTATATAAGGGGTAGTGATGGCCACGAATTTTTAGAAGTAGATGCTAAAGGTAGAATTAAAAATCATTCTATTGTAGAAGATTTCTTATCAGAAATTACAAATGAACCTGCTATTCCTGGAAATAATATTAGGCTTACAATAGATAGAGATCTGCAGGTATTGGCTTATAATTCATTAAATAATAAAGTTGGTAGTGTTATAGCTGTTGATATAAATAATGGTCAAGTTCTTGCAATGGTTTCGAGACCATCTTTTGATCCTACTAGGTTTAGCAGAGGTATAACCAAGGAGTATTGGGATTCATTGATTAAAAATGAGAATAATCCATTAATTGATAGGAATATTCAAGAACATTATTCCCCTGGTTCTGTTTTTAAAACTATTACAGCTATTGCAGCATTAGAAGAAGGTATTGTTGATGAAAAAACAGAAGTCTTTTGTAAAGGAGCTTATAGATTAAAGACTAGAAAGTTTCATTGTTGGAAAGCTAAAGGTCATGGAAAAGTTGGTATTGTAAAAGCAATAAGAGAATCATGTGATGTGTATTTTTATAAATTGTCTATTAAGCTTGATATAGATACTTTGGCAAAATATGCTAGAAAATTTGGTTTAGGCAGAAAAACAGGTATAAAATTACCCAGAGAAATACCAGGATTAATTCCTGATAGAGAATGGAAAAGAAAAAAGTATAATCAATCTTGGCATAAGGGTGAAACCTTATCTTGTTCAATTGGTCAATCATTTATTTTAACAACCCCTTTACAATTAGTGTTGGCTTATTCAGCTATTGTAAATGGAGGTAGCCTCTATCGTCCTTATGTTATTCAAGAGATATTTTCTAATAATGGAAGAATAAAAGAAAAGTTTGAAAGCAAAGTTGTAGATAATATATCACTTAAACCAAAAACTATTTCTTTAATAAAAAAGAGTTTATTTGAGGTTGTTAACAAAAAAAATGGGACAGCTTGGTGGTTTAGAGGAAAAGGAATTAATATGGCAGGTAAGACTGGAACATCTCAGGTAATAAGTTTTAATGCTGATAAGATTTTCTCTAAATGTGAGGATATGGAAGTTAAGTATAGACATCATGGGCTTTTTACAGCGTATGCTCCTTATAAAGATCCAAAAATTGCTGTATCTGTAATAGTTGAACATGGATGTCATGGCTCAACAGCTGCAGCACCTATTGCTAGGGATTTAATTACAAAATATATGAGAAAATATCATAATGATATTTATTTAGATAATATTAAGAGAAAGTAGATAAATGGTGCAGCAATGAAGCATTTAATTTTTTGGGATTATATAAAGAGATATGACTACTCATTCTTTTTTATATCAACAATTATATTTATTATTGGTATATTCAATCTTTATTCTGCAACCCATCAGTCTTCGTCCTTAAGTATTTCTCTTATATATAAAACTCAATTAATTTGGTACTTGTTATCAATAATAGTAGGAGTTGTAGTTAGCTTAATTTATCCTAAAAATTATTTTACATATGCTTATATTTTTTATGTAGTTATGGTTTTTATTTTATTACTGGTATTATTTACAGATTATCAAGGTATTAGTGCTAAACGTTGGCTAAGATTGGGAAGTTTTAGTTTTCAACCTTCTGAGATTACAAAGATTTCGGTTATATTATTTTGTGCAAGGTGGTTTTCTCGCTCTGAGCCAAATGAACCTTTAAATTTAAGAAAATTAATTATTCCGTTATTTATTGTTGGAATTTCTTGTGCTTTGATTATTATGGAACCAGATTTAGGTACAGCAGGAATTATATTTTTTTTGTTTTTTACTATTGTTATATATCGACAATTAAAATTGCACTCATTAATAATCTTAGTAATCATTGGAGTTATTAGTGGTATCTTCATGTATAGTTATACTTTAAAAGATTATCAAAAGAAGAGAGTCCTTACATACTTAAATCCTGAGTCTGATCGTAGAGGTGCAGGATATAATGCAATTCAATCAAAAATAGCAATAGGGTCAGGAAAGCTTTTTGGCAAAGGTTTTATGAAATCCACTCAAGCATCTTTAAATTATCTACCAGAGAACCATACTGATTTTGTTTTTTCTATTTTAAATGAGGAACATGGATTTGTAGGTTCTTTGTTTTTAATTTGTTTATATTTAGTATTATTATTTCGATACTATAAGTTGTCTTTACAAGTTGATCGTTTATTTGACTCTATTGTTATTATTGGAATTATGTCTTTATTCTTTTTTCATATATTTATAAATATGTCTATGGTTACTGGATTAATGCCAATTGTAGGATTACCATTGCCTTTTATGTCTTATGGAGGTTCCAGTTTAATGACTTTTTCTATTTGTAATGGTATAGCTACATCTATTAGCAATTCTAGAAATTTATTTTAGAGCATTTCTGTTATTATTTTATTATTGATAGTTTCAAGCTCAAAATAATCTAAAATCTCTTTATTTTTTCCTATGGCTTTAACATTAATGGTATTTTGTTTGTTATTTAAATTTACTTTCCATATATTATTTATAGATTTAGCTTTTTTGATATAAAAGGCATTTTTATTTATTTTTCTAGGTACTACTCCCCAACAACCATCTCCTAAATATATAGTTCCACCAGATTTAACAATTTTGTTGTTTTTAATCATATATGTCCTTTTAAGTGTATGGTCATGATTTTCAAAAGCTATATTAAGACTATATTTATTAAATATTTTTTCCCAATATCTTCTTCCATTTACACTATTACTTTTGTAATAGGATCTGTGACTAGGGTATATAGGAATATGGTACATAGCAATTTTAATAGGATATTTTATGTATCTTTTCATTTGCTTTTCTAGCCATTTTGTTTGTGATTCGTGAGAGTATACATGATTTGTGTCTAATACAAATAGAACAGTATGATTTCCAAATGTTTTTACAAAAAATGGCAATCCTTTATCAGATAAAAACTGTTTATAATATATGTATTCTTTTAATAAATTTACTTCGTGATTTCCAATAGCGGATATAATTGGTATTACTCTATTATTAGGCCTAACCATTACTTTTTTCATCAAATTAAACCATGTTTTCCATTTATAAACATTTATTAAACTTCCATCTGCGTAAGCAATATCGCCACCAATTAAAATGGCCATAGTTTTGTCAGTAATTACATCATTTGCTAATTTTGAAAAATTTCTTTTTATATCCATGTCTCCACCTTGAACAATTTCTATGCTTGTGTTGTCACCTGGTAGTGATTGAAAATGGTATTCTTTACTGTATCCAGATATATCATTTCCAAATCTAAAATAATAAATTGTGTTGGGTATTAAATTTAATAATTGAATTTTATGGATAAAGTTTTTAGTCCCTTTTATTTCTTTTATATTTTTTATTTTATAAGTATATCTGTAGTCTTTAGTAAGTGAATTTTTTCTAGGGTTATTATCTAATAGTAGATATACTTCTTTGTTATTATCGTTAATTATATTAAAGGTAATATTATTACTAGTATTTACTTGATTCCAAGTTAGATAAACCTGTTCTGAGATAGATACCTTTTCACCAAAAGATATTAACAGAGTTAAATAACATAAATTTATTACAAATATTCTGAATTTATTCCAATTAATCATGTTTAAATAATCTTGAGTCAAATACTACTTCTATTTATTATAGTTAGTCTTTAATGCTAAGCATAATTAGATTTTTTATTTTGCAGGAAAGAATACCCTCCAGATATATTGGTAAGATTGTAAAATCCTTTTTCGCTGAGATATTTGCAAGCTTCTATAGATTTTACTCCATCTTCCGATATAACTAGGATATTAACATTCATATTACTTATTTTATTGTAATTTTCTTTTATTTCTTCAAATGGTATATGTAGCGCATTATGTAATCTGTTTTCACATGGAAAATCTTTTGAAGTAACATCTAGTAATATAAAGTTTTCGTTGGGGTTATTGATTATGTTTGATGCTTCTATCGGAGAAATATCATTATATGGTTTTCCAGATAGTACTATATTCTCATTTACTTGCTCTTTTCTAAGTATCCTAATTATATAGCTTCTAGTAATTTTATTTGAGGTTGCTTGACTTTCTTTAAGCTTTTTTACTTCTTTTTCAAGATTATTTACCTTGTTAAGTATAAAATTTATATCTTGTATTATTTTTGTTATTTTTTTAAACATATATATTTATATTATAACTCTTATCAGTTAGTTAGATAAAAAATTCCAAAATTTATATTTCCTGTAACTACCATTGTTAAAGAGCTTGCTACAAAGAATACAGCTCCCTTATAAATACCATGCTCTAGCAATCTGTTTTCTGATTGTTTTAGTTCAATATTTATATTATATATAAGTTTTATTGACCATATAAATACAGGAAGGATAATTAAAGATAACAAAACTTTTAATATCATTTTTATGAAGAATCCTTGAAAATGAATTAATTCATTATTAAATGAAGAAGTTATTAAAAGAGTACAACCAAGCATAAATCCTAGATAGCTAAATGATTCTGCTAGATCCTTTTGTGATATTGCATTTTCTAATTTGATGTGAAATATCCAATAATATGCTTTACTGGCAAGTGAACATATAACTATCGCTAACATCCATAATATAAACAACACTACAATTGAAAAGTTAGAAATACTTAAAATATTTTTTATTAAGTAAGAAAATGCTAGAGAATGAGTTAAGTTTATTATAGCATATGGTATATTGTTTCTTTTTATGACTTCTAATTGATACTCAAAATTATAAAATATAGTATTATCTATAATATATAGAGAAGATACATATATTACAAAGGCAAATATACTTTTAATAATTATATCTATTATACTCAATAACACTCCTCCAGAAATATCAATATTAAAGTTACTAAATATTATGGCAATACCTACTATTTTAGATAAAAAACAAATTATTTCAGCTGTATTTTCTTTACTATTTACTTCTTGAGTAAACCATCTTTTTGATCCTTTATATATTAAGAAATAAATGTATTTATATAATAATAAAATCAAGCATAAAATAGTAATAAATATAACTCTAAGTAATAATTTATCCAATAATTCTGTCATGTTAATTCCAATTAGGTATTCGTATATATTTTATAAAATAATTTAAAAATTTAAGTTTTATATTTGTTTTTTCTTTTGGTTTTGTAGTTAACATTTTAGTTGTTACCTTTCCATTTGTTCCAAATTCATTATTAAATCCATAAAATGACTTATTATTTTTTATAGACTCTTTTATGGCGTTATAAAATTTTCTTGTTATACTAAATTTATTCCACAATAGAAGTTTTGGCAAATGACTATATGTCGAATAAAATTTCCACACTATTTGACCCTCATTATTTCTCCTCCATAATCCATATAAATAATTTCCTATAAATATACTACCAGGGGGTTGCGGAATCATTGATGGGTTATTATCTTTTTCAGATTGTCTATATATAGACATTCCAATATTTTTTTTATTTTTTTCCCATATCTTTTTGCTAGTTCTAATTATTATATGACTTTCAGTTGCATATCTTTCTATTTTTTTTACTTTCATGTAATATGTTTTGAATAAAAACCCTGTATCAATTAATTCTGTTAGTATTAGTGTTACAGGTTTTATATCAAAATGATAAGATAACTCAATGTCTTCTTTTATATGTATGATTTTTTCTGTTAAGTGGAAATTAGATGATAATACTAGAAATATTACTACTCCAAGTACATAGACAGATATTTTATTCATCTATTTATAATGATATTAAATGATACTTAATTGTTCAATTTGTTTACGTTGTTTAAAAGGTATTTTATCTAAGTAACAGTGCAACCTATTGATTTCATAGTTTTCTTGAAATTGCTTATATATAGATGTTACATTATTTATATCAGTTATTTTAGTTTTATTATTGACAGTTCTTATTACTTTTAAAATATTTTTACTATCTTGTTTATCTTTGTATTTTGATATTCTACCTTTTGAAGAGCTACGTATAAATTCTATATCTTCTTGCTCAAGATATTTTTCTATATTTTCTAAAATTTTTAATTGCTTGCTATTAAAAGATTCGTATATTTTATCTGGTATCCTGTTATTTACGATATCTTTAGCATAGTTATTTTTACTATTTTTTAAAAATTTCATTAGGTAATCATCATCATGCTCAACATATTGTTCAATATCAGATGGGATTGTGTATTCTTTATTAGAAGTATTTATATATTTTATTAGTAGTTTTTCTAAGCATACGGATTTATAATGGAAGTAAACCATAATAAACATATGATACCTTCCTAATAAAAAGTCATCAAAGCTTATGACAGCTCTTTCATTAATAGCAATAAATGCTTTATTATCAATAATACATTTATTTATGTTATCTATTATCCAATTTAAACTAAATCTCCCGTAGTTTACACCGCAGAAGTAGCTATCTCTTAGTAAGTAATCCATTCTATCGCAATCAATTTCTCCTGAGATTAACTGATGTAGTAATGGAAAATAGTTTATACTATCAATTGTAAAATATTTAGCATCTGTAGTTTTTCCTATTATTAATTCAGCTATCTTTTCTTTCTCTACGCCATATTCTTCTTTTAGTAGTGTTAATGAATTTGAAAATGAGCTGTCAGTTATAATTTTAATTGTATAATCTTCATGGGTTGCTTTTTTTTCTTTATTTATAATAAATTGCTGTGGAATAT
The DNA here is from genome assembly GCA_965243505.1 of Bacteriovoracaceae bacterium. GTDB lineage: Bacteria > Bdellovibrionota > Bacteriovoracia > Bacteriovoracales > Bacteriovoracaceae > CBDEVA01. Next base: position 410,787 of record CBDEVA010000008.1, read on the forward strand.
TTAGCTTAGATAGTTTTGGCATAGCTATTTCAGTGGCGTGACTAAGGGGAGAATGGCCTATGTCATGTAGAAGACATGCCATTCTAAATGTCATTTTCATTTTTTTAACTTTTTTATTTTTAAATGAGCCAAAGAAAAGTTTCTCAAATATTTGACTCCCAATATGCATTACTCCTAGGGAATGAATAAACCTAGTGTGAGTAGCACCAGGAAATATATTCTCAACAAATCCTAATTGAGAAATTCTTCTAAGTCTTTGAAAGAAAGGATTTTGTATAACAGGTATTTCTTCATCAAATATATGAATTGAATCATGGATGGGGTCTCTGATTTCCATTTTGTTTTTTATTGATTTTTTCTAAGCTGGTTTATATTGCTTTTCATCCATTCTATTATATCTTTAGATTCATACATAGGTACATCATCAATAAATAAACATGGAACAGTCTGTCTATTTGTTGTTTTAAAGAGGTAAGATAAATTATCTTGTTTTTTAATTTCTTTATAATCAACCTTTATATTTTTTTCTTTTATAAAATCTACTACAATATTACAAAAATAACATCTTTCAGAATAATATAATACTAAATTATGCACTTAAATTAATCCTTATCATTATTTTCATCATTATCATATTTAGTGTATAAGCTATCTTCGTCAGGGCAATCTTGGTCTTCTTTTTCAGGGTCGTCAAATGAACTTTCATAGTCATCTTTATAATCCCATCCATATCCTAATCCTAAGTCATTATCTATATCATCTTCTTCATAGTCGTAATCATTAAAACCACTTTTTTTATTGGATTGTTCTTCCATTTTTTCATACATATCAAATGTTTCTGCATTATCTAATGCATCACTACTTTCTTCATTACTTTCTTCTAAAAAGTCACTACTTGTATCTGAAAAATTTGTAACCTCTTGATTAGGAGGAATTCTTTCTACAATGGGGGTTGTTAATATTTCTTTATTTGGAGATAATTTTAATATTTTCTTTGAAGCTTTTTTCTTAGTTTTCTTTTTGGTAGATTTTTTCTTTGAAGCTTTTTTCTTAGTTTTCTTTTTGGTAGATTTTTTCTTTGAAGCTTTTTTCTTGGTTTTCTTTTTGGTAGATTTTTTCTTTGAAGCTTTTTTCTTGGTTTTCTTTTTGGTAGATTTTTTCTTTGAAGCTTTTTTCTTGGTTTTCTTTTTGGTAGATTTTTTCTTAGTTTTCTTTTTTCCCGCCATTTTACTAATTCCTCTTTATTTTAAATAATTTATTCTATAAATATAAAAATTCTATTACAATTTATTATTTGTAACAAAGTAATTAATAGTAAAAATCTTTAAATTCAAGTAATTTTTGAGTAATAATGGTATTTTTGTGCATAGCAGGTACATCAGGAGGAGTTGTAAGAGTTTTATTTTCTATATATGCGGATATTTGTCCATAAGAATGTGGACTACCAGATCCTATTAATTTGTCTAGTGCTACGAATTTGGTTGAGTAGTAGTTTCTTTTTCCTAAATTAGTTATTGAAGAAAAGGGACGAGATATTACGCCTTCTATTCCTGCTCCTTGTCTAGGGCCAGGCATAAATGCTGTCATGAGTTTATGGCTTTCTACATCATCTCTTTTGTTATATGTTGACCTGTAAAAATTTCTAAAAATCTCTTTGTTCTCAGCATAACTATCACTAAGATATGTGGACATCTGATCAACTAGTGGGATTATTCCACATTTTGTACCGCTATTGCTAAAGAATATATGAAATTTCTGAGCAATACTTAGCTTATTACAATCATCTAGTATGTGAACTGGTTTATATATTACTTCAGCTGCTTCAATATAGGAATCACCTCCACGAGTTGGATTATTTCTTAATTCTTGACTAACTTCTCTTAAGCTGTTTGTAAATGTTCTTACGGCTTTTTGTTGAAAGTCTAGATATGTACTCATTATTTCTTTTATATTTTCTAAGTTATTGTATAAGGTATTTTCTCCAAATAATGGCCCATATAACTTATATCCATTTTTTCCATCTTCTATTACAATTTCTTGAGCAGACTCTAAATTATTACTGTTTTTTCCATCTTCAATAGTTGGAATCATATAGTTTAGAGCTTCGTATTTAGTAGGCATTCTTACATTTTCAATACTTTGTTTTACTTCTTCTGCACTAAATACAGTTCCAGCAGTGGGATTAACTGTATTTGATGAAAATTTATAAAATTGTTTTGCATTATATAATCCTTTTGATTCTTTTATATTTCTGGAATCCGATTCATTTAAAGCAGGAGTTAGAGTTTCAATGGGACTTCCTCCATCTTGTCCTACAATGTCAGATATATTATCAAAATCATATAATAAATTAGGTATAACAAAAGCCGGATCAATTGCTAGTGGACTACCACCAATAGGAGCAGTTGTTTTTGCCCAAAAGTTAGCTTTGGGTATGGGGTCGCCATCTTGATATTTTGGGGTTAATGCTTCAACGCTACTTACATATGAACTGCTTCTGCTCGGGTTTATCCTAGGGGTTATAATAGTTGGGCTATTTGTATTTATATTAAATAACATAGGCCCAATTCTTCCACCAAATGGTTTAGCAGCAGAGTATGCCTTTATAGTAATTCCTTTTATATCTTCAAATGGAAAAAATAATCCAATAAACTTTGTTTCTCCTTTGACTGCATAATATGTTAGTACTTCTGGGTTTTTAACAAACCCAAATATGTATCCAGGAACTGGTAATGCAGTTTTAGATACTACACATTTTGCTTCTGTGGGAATATTTGTATTTTTAAATTTACCAGTAGCCGTTACAAAGGTACTATAAAAGGTAACTAAATTTAAAGGATATACTTGTAAGTCTAAATAACGCTTTTTAAGTGCGCTTTCACCAGTATCACCAATAGTTGCACTTGAGGGAATTAAAAACCCACTTAATGAATCATTGCCTGGGTTGATTGATTGAGGTTCAAGCTCGGTTAATTTAAAAGAACTGGATAGTTCATCTCTATTTTTTGATTTTATACTTCCCCCTCCTAAATTTCTAAATGCAGACCAAAAAGCTTTAATAGGCCTTTCATATAGAGGGGTATCTTTAGTGGATTGATCTAGCTCTTGGGGACTTTTACAATTTGAACATCCTGATAGGCTTATTTCACTTATAGGTGGTAAGTTTACCATCATTTCTAAATTTCTAATTCTTAAGGCAACTTCTAGAGCTTGTGGCCAAGCACCAACTCTGTCTACTGCTATTCCTGGTTGCCTATCAAAAATTTTCTTTTTAGTTCCATAAGCCCATTGTATAGCTGTGTAAAAATTTATTTGAGAGCGTTCTGAACAGTTAATAGCTTTTTCTTTTACAATAGCATTTAAAAAGCTTTCATTTTTTTCACTTATACTGGGAGTTCCTACCGCTTGAAATCTTGGTAACCCAGGTATTGTATATATGGAGCATATGTCGTGAGGACTACCAAAGTGAATGCATATTGATGGAACATTGAATTTATCAAATTTATTTGGATCATATCCATTCATTCCAATTTTATAAAATGGTTCAGTTCTAAAATTCATTCTTCCCGAAGGATCATCTACTAATGAAGATAAATTAGTATTATAAAGTCCTTTTTGTCCCAGAATATAATATTTATACATCCATTCTTTGTAAGTATTTCTAGCTTCCCAGTTCAAATACGCAATATTACTAAGTTGTCTAGATTGTACTGCTGCTCCAGCCCAAGCAGCGGCATCAACAGCGTTTTGTAAATTAATTTTTGCTTTGACAAATAAACCTATATTTATAATAAACGCTAGAAAAGTTATTATAACAATTAGGCTAATTCCTAAAAATATAGTTAATTGTCCATTTTGCTTTTTTAGGGTTTTTTTCATCATTTATTAAATGCTAACTTAAAAGGAAAATTTTTACAGTATATTGATTAAATATAATTAATAATATAATTGATATATGAAGATTAACTTAGGTAAGTTTAAGCCACTTGAGAATAGAACTCATAATTATAAAAAATCTATTGTTGATTTTTTTTGTCCTTTATGTCGTGCTCCTAGATCATTAGTTAATAGACCTACTATGAGCAAAACTAACTACATTCAAGTTGCAATAATTACTATATTTTTTTCGCTTGTTTTATATCCTCTTATAGGACTTCATTCCCTATTTATATTTTTTCCCATATGGCTTATGTTTGAATTTTTTGTTAGAGCTATCTTTAGAAAGGAAATTCCATGTCCTCATTGTGGTTTTGACACATGTTGGTATCACAGGGATGTTAAGAAAGCAAGAGCTATTGTTGAGGAGTTTTGGAGAAATAAGGGCCCATCAAGGCTTAAAAATACTTCAGAAGTTACCGAAACTTCATAGAATTTTCAAAAATGAAAATTTAATTAGCTATACACACTTTTTTAAGTACTATTATTGCTTTATAATTTCTTACAACAAAAGGAGAATAAGATGAGTGTAAATAAGGTTATTTTAGTAGGTAGGTTAGGACAAGATCCAGAATTAAAGAGTACCCCATCAGGGATGAGTGTTTGTAATTTTTCCATTGCAACTAGTGAAAATTGGGTTGATAGAAGTGGCCAAAAGCAAGAGCGTACAGAATGGCATAGAATTGTAGTTTGGGGAAAACTTGCTGAGAATTGTGGACAATACTTAAAAAAAGGTAGGCAGGTATATGTTGAAGGATATCTGCAAACTCGTTCATGGGAAGATAAAGACGGACAAAAGAGATATACTACTGAAGTAGTTGCTCGTATTGTTCAGTTTTTAGGAGATGCATCTTTGAAAGATAGTAATAAGACAGTTGAGAATAATACTGGAGGAATTATGGAAAGTAATTATGATATATCCAGTAATACTAACTTTACATCAGATGATATACCATTTTAAAAAATTAACTACTATAAAACTGCCTATATTTTATAGGCAGTTTTTTATTCATTAATAACTTATTATTTTATCAATTTAGTTTTTATTCCGAAGCTTTGTATATGAATTCAAAAGCCAATTGTGCTTATTTTTCTATATCTTCACACTTATTACCGACTGATAGTAGGGCTGTGTTTAGTATTTACATAAATTCCTCTGGACTTGACGAGAGAAAGCGCTTTATTAAAGTAATTAGAAGAGGTACTTTGTTGACTAAATGTCTTATTGATGAGGTAGTAAAAAAATATTTTCGCATTTACATAAAGGAATCTGATAGGCAAGTTTATTTAGATTCTCTAATTACCCAAGAAAATATAGGCAAGAAAGAAAAAATAAAAGTAATAAAAAATTCAACACTAAAGTATTTAGAGAGTATATTTTCTAATAATGAGGAGATTAATTATACATATATTGGAGATAATATAAATAATTGTAAAAAAGCTGTAGAAAATATGCTTACTATTATCAATGATAGCTCTATTAGAAAGATATATGACTTAATTGGTGATCTTGGGTTTCATGATTTTTATACATATGATCATTCTATTAATGTATGTTTGTATAATATGATGATTTTAAAAGAAATTGATCCCAATATAGATAGGAGTTCATTAGTATCTATTGGACTTGGAGGTCTCTTACATGACCTTGGTAAATTAAAAATTCCTACCAATATAATTAATTACCCTGGTGAATTGTTAAAAAAAGATTTTGAGTTAATTAAAAAACATCCCGTTTATGGTAAAGAGCTTTTGCTTAAGAGTTTAACAGATCTTCCAAATGATGTTGATTGGGAAATTATTGAAAGAATAATTATGGAACATCATGAAAATTACAATGGTAGTGGATATCCAAATGGTCTGGGTGGTGAAGAAATTCATTATTATGCTAGAATAACTGCTATTAGTGATTTCTTTGATGCTATCACTACTAAAAGAGCTTATCATGATATTTTACCAATTGATCAAGCTTTAGCAGTTATGAAACGATCAGCAGGTAAAAAAATTGATCCAATCCTAATAGATATTTTTGTTAAAGCAATAGGTATAGATGAATATATTAATAAAAATGTTCATCAACTAGACGATAACTATGACCCCTGTCAGCCACATAATGTTCTTCCCTTAATAAAATCTAAACCAAAAATATTTAAAAAAGATATCTTTAATAGCTCTTCTAAAAAGAAAGCTTCTTAACTTATAAGTTCAATTAATTTATCTATTTGTTTTTTATTATTAAATAGATGAAATGAAATTCTAATCCTTCCTTCTCTTACACTAAGATCTATTTTGTTTTCTTTTAATTTTTTAATCAATTTATTATCTTTATTATTATTAATAGATATAATATTACTAATACATTCTTTAGGTATATATATGCTATATTTGTGTTTTGGGTAGTTTTCTATAAAATAATCTACCAATTCTTTATTATGCTCTTGAATTTTTTTTAATCCTATCTTGTTAATTAATTCCAGAGAAGATTTTAAACAGGAGTTTGTTAGCATATTGGGTGCTTGCCCTCTATCAAATTTTCTAGCCCCTTTTATAGTTTCAGCTGTATAATTAGTTAAATTTTCTACATTTTGAGAATTAGGACTTGTCAGCCAATTGGCATGAGTATGTTTCACTTTTTTTAATGCATCATCTGCAAAATATGCAAATGCACATCCATAGGGCCCCAGAAGCCATTTGTACATAGAGCAAGTAAGTACATCTATATACTTTAGTTCTTGTATTTTTATTTCAAGTCCTCCTAATGATTGGGTGGCATCTAGTATAAAGAATATTTCTTTTTGTTTTAAAAATTCTCCTATTGATTGAATATCAATTTTTTTCCCATTATAGAAAGTGACATGAGATATATTAAATATTTTAGTATTTTTTGGTAGATGTCTTTCTAAAAATCTAGGGGTTAATGGTTCTCTTTCTGGTAATTCAAGAAGTTTTACTTTTATATTTTTTCTTTTAGATAGTAACATCCAAGGTAGTATGTTTGAAGGATATTCTCCTTTTATTGAGCAGACGGTGTCATTATCTTTAAAATCATATCCATTTGCTATATGATTTATAATTTCAGAGGAAGAAGTAGAGTAGCTAATATTTTCAGAAGAACAGTATAATATCCTTGAAATTAAATTTCTTATCTCTTCTGTTTTCTCTCTCCATTTATTATATTCATAATATGATGTATCTAATTCTCTTTCTAAAGCATCAATTACATACTTTTTAGCAGAGTTAGGGCTTGGTCCAAAATAAGCCGTGTTAAAGAATACACTTTTAATACTAGAAAACTCTTTTTTGACAATATCTTCAAAAATTAATTTGTCAGAGTTCATTATATTTATTTTTTCTTTTTTATAGACTTTTTATCTTTAAATTTTTTTTCTTTAACTGGATTAGGGTCATCATTTAATGGTCTTACTATAGGGGCTTCATTATCAAAGATGGATTTTTTTGATTCTTTTCCTTGGATCCTAGCTAGGAATACTGAATTTGCCATGAATAGTATTGATATTACTATAGTAGTTTTACTTAAGATATTTCCTTGTTGTATTCCAGTGAAAGTTCCATCTGAACTTCCTGAAAATATTCCCGCTTCAGCACCTTTACCAAATTGAATTAATACTAGAAGGATTAAGATTCCTGATATAACTGCTTGGAAAATCATAAGTGTTTGAACCATAATTAATTCCTTATTTATGTTCTTGATTATCTAAAATTTATGATTTTGACAAGTTGCTTGAATATATTTCCTTCAAGACTTGCTCCACCAACAAGCCCACCATCAATATCTTTCATTTTTAATAATTCTTTAAAATTATTGGGATTTATGCTCCCTCCATATACTATAGGAATTGAAATAGAATCCCATTTTAGTTTTTTAGCTATAATTATACGTATAAACTGGTGTATTTCTTGAGCTTGGGATGGAGTTGCTGTTTTGCCTGTGCCTATTGCCCAGACAGGTTCATAGGCAATAATGATGTTCTTATAATCTTTTATATTTTTTAATCCGGACACTATTTGGTTTTCTATAATGCTCTGAGTCTTATTATTTTTTCTTTGAGGTAGATTTTCTCCTACACAAAAAATTACTTTTAAATTATTAGATATGGCATTGATCACCTTCTTATTTAGATTTTCACTCTCTTTGAAAATTTCTCTTCTTTCAGAGTGGCCAATAATTACAAATTTTACACCTAATTCTTTTAATGATTTTGCAGATATCTCTCCTGTAAACGCTCCCCTGTCTTCCCATGAGCAATTTTGTGCTCCTATAGGTACTTTATTTAGCTTTATTAATTTTGATATATGTATAAATTGAGGGGCAATCCAAATCTTTGTATTTGGTTTTTGTTCAATATCTCCTAATTGATCAAAAAATAACTTGATCTTTTTTAAGTCTTGATTCATTTTCCAATTTCCAATTAAGTAATAATTTTTCATAAGATATTAGTTTTTAGCAAGCATTGCCTCTATACAAGGTAATTTTCCATTTTCTAAAAATTCCAAAGATGCTCCACCTCCAGTTGAAATATGAGATATCTTTTTGTGGTTAGGAATTTTTTTTATAGCATTTGTTGAATCTCCTCCTCCAACTACTGTTAATGTATTCTTTAACTCAACTAACTTTTGAGCAATATATTTTGTTCCATTTGAAAATTCTTCCTTTTCAAACCATCCCATTGGACCATTCCAAAATATAACTTTTGCATCATCTATTATTTCTCCAAATATTTTACATGTTTCGGGTCCAATATCTACACCTGTTTGATCTTTAGAAATTTCATTTGTGATTCCTGTAGTACCATCTGAGTTAGTTACTATATGATCACATGGAAAGATTATTTTTCTTTTGTAGGGAGATCTTAGTAACGATTTTGCAATATCTATATCTTCTTTTTCACATAAAGAATTTCCAATTTCTTCATTATTTGCTTTTAAAAATGGGTATGCCATAGCACCACCAATTAATATCTTTTGTGCTTTAGACATCATACTGCTTATAATTTTAATTTTATCTGATACTTTTTTCCCTCCAATAATTGTAATAAATGGCTTTTCTTGGGGACTTATTACTCTTTTTAAAAAATTAATTTCCTTTTCAATTAAAAATCCTATAGCTCTTTCTATTGGAAAAAACTTTAATATTGTGTATGTAGATGAATGTTTCCTATGAGAGCATCCAAAGGCATCATTTATATAAACATCTGCATATTTAGATAATTTTTCTGCAAATTTATAGTCTCCATTTTCTTCTTCCTTGTGGAATCTAAGATTTTCAAGAAGTATTATTTTATGATTTTTTAGTTTCAATAATGTATGTATCCCTTCATCTACAGCAGATTCAGTTATAATTACTTCAGATTTTATTTTTTCTGCTAAATACAACGCTATTGGTTTTAGAGAATATTTTTTTAAAATTTCTCCTTTAGGCCTACCTAGGTGGCTCATAATTATCAACTTTGATGCACCAGAAGAAAGAATATAGTTTATTGTTTTTATAGATTCATCTATTCTAGTAGTATCTGCTATTTTTTTGTTTTCAAGTGGAACATTATAGTCTGTCCTTAAAATTACTTTTTTTCCCTTAAGTTCTAATTGATTTATAGTTTTAATTTTCATTATAATTTTTGGCTTATATAATTTACCAAATCTATTATCCTATTTGAGAATCCAATTTCATTATCATACCAACTAATTACTTTTATATTGTTACCAATTATATTTGTTAAAGAAGTATCTATACAAGATGATTCTTTAGCGCCTAAATAATCCTGACTTACAAGTGGCTTATCTTCACATTTTAGAATCCCTTGTAGGTTTGTTTTAGATTCCTGCATAAATAATTCATTTAATTCTTTTGTTGTTGTTTTTTTTTCTACTACACAACTTAAATCAACCATTGAAACGTTAGGTGTTGGCACTCGTATGGATATGCCATCTAATTTTTTATCTAATTCAGGGATAATTATTCCAATAGATCTTGCAGCTCCAGTAGTTGTTGGAATCATTGATAATGTAGCCGCCCTAGTTCTTCTAAAATCTTTATGGGAACTATCTAATAGCCTTTGGTCAGATGTATATGAGTGGATAGTTGTCATAAATCCATTTATAATTTTAAAATTATCGTTAATTATTTTTGCTATAGGTGCTAGGCAATTAGTAGTACAGCTAGCATTTGAAATTATATTATCTTCCTTTGGATTATAAAGATGATGATTAATCCCAAATACAAATGTTTTGTCTAGATTATTTCCTGGAGCACACATAATGACTTTTTTTACTGTTTTGCCAATATGTTGTTTTAATTTATTTTTATCTTTAAATTTTCCTGTAGAATCTATAATGATTTCCGCTTTAGTTTCATCCCATGGTATCTCAGAGGGATTATCTATATTACTAAAAAGTATTTTTTGTTTTCCAATACATATTTTATTATCTTCTGCTTTTATTTCTCCAGAAAACTTTCCATGAATAGAATCATATTTTAGAAGATAAATATAATCATCAATTTTACCTCTACTATTTGCTGATACAATTTCTAAGTTACTATCTTTATTGGAGGCAATTTCTCTAGTTATAGCTCTGCCTATTCTACCTAATCCATTTATTCCAATTTTAGTTTTCATATATTTATGTTCTGCAAGAATATGGCTTAACTATGCCATAAGGTATATTATTCTACAAGTTAAAAAAATTGCAGGAGTTTTTATAGATTTTTCTAAGAACTTGTTCTATTGGAATATTTTTTAGTTCTGCAATTTTTTCTGCTACAAGCGGTAAGTAATATGGAGCATTTTCTTTACCTCTGTAAGGTGCTGGCGTGAGAAAAGGAGAATCTGTTTCAATAATTATTGAATCGATAGGTGTATTATTTACAGCTTTTTGTACATTTGATGCATTCTTAAATGTAATTATTCCGTTAAATCCTAGATAGAATTTTTCATTAATAGCAAAATTTGCTAAAGATTCTTTTGAAGTAAAACTGTGAATTACGCCTTTTTTTATTAGGGAATTTGAAAAATTTTTTAATATGCTAATAGTATCTTTTTCAGCATCTCTAGAGTGAATTATAACTGGTAAATTTAACTCCACAGCTAATTGTAGTTGTTCTTCAAAGGCTTTAATTTGAATCTCTTTTGGAGATCTATTATAATAATAGTCAAGTCCAATTTCTCCAATTGCTACTACTTTGCTATTTTTACTATTTGCTTTAATTTTTTTTATTATTTCTTCTGTAAAGAACTTTGCTTCATGAGGGTGAATCCCTTGGGAGCAATATACATTATCGTATTCATTAGATTTTTTTATTACTATATCTAAGTTTTTAGGACTAACCGATATTGTTATAATTTTTACTACATTATATCTTTTGCATTTTTTTATAATTTCGTATGAATCTTCTTCTTTTAAATAGTCTAGGTGGCAATGAGTATCAATTATTGGATTAGAAAATATAGGAATTTCTTTTTTTTTATCACTCATTTATTATTTTTGGATAATATGTAATCAATTAAAGTAAATAGCATATTAGCGGGTATTGAACCATTTATTTTTGCCCCATTTAGTATAAATGTAGGGGTTGAATTTACATTGTATTTTTCAGAGAGTTTAATTATATTTTTAATTTTATCCTTAGTCCTTTTAGAATTATAACAATCTAATATGTTGTGTTTTTTTGCATAATTTATTAGCCATTTTTTTGTTAAATGTTCCTGATTGTCAAATATATCTTTTTCTACTTGCTTAAATTTTTTTGGAAGACATGAAGCTAAATATGCGGCTTTACATGCAAGGATATGTAGTGGTTTTTTAACCTTATAGTTGCAATTATGATCAAGAGGGTAAAACATGTATTGAATATTTATTCTTCCTTTATATTTATTAGCTGCCTTATGAAGTATATTTGAAAAATGTTTACATGATGGACATTGAAAGTCAGAAAATTTTGTAACTCTAATAGGTGCATCTGAAAATTTTTTAGTGGCTGATGCTAATCTATAATCTGAGTCCTTGTCAGGAGAACCAATTTTTTTTATTGCTTTGTATTGATTTATTAAATCTTCTTTAAGTTTCGTTGATATTTTTATCTTGTTGGCCGAAGCATTCCAAGTAAATCCTAGTACTATTGTTGATGATAAAAAGTAAAACCACAAAACTTTTAATGAATATCCTTTTTTGTAGGATTTTTTTTGAAATTTATATTGTAGCCAGAAAGTAATATATGATGCTACATAATATAGAAAGCAAAATGGACATATACTTTTTAGAAAAATTAGTGAGTATATAAATAATAATGCACATAGTATACAGTTTAATAATAGTAGTTTATAATTAATTCTTTCCATGTCTTCAGAATCAAATATGTAACTTAAAAGAGTAAATGACCCTAGTAATGCTCCTAATATAGCAATAGGTATTCCCATAATGTTTGAAAGAGGTGATAATGTTGATATATCACAGTTTATAAAATCGTTAATATCACAAGCAGATGATGTAATTAAGCCTGTGGGAAAATTTACTGAAAAATAGTGACTAGTTAGATATGTTCCAAAAGCAATCATGGAAATTACTGCAATTAGATACAGAACTTGTATTTCGATTGAGAAATTTTCTCTAATAGTATTTCTTCTCATTAGTACTATATACTATTAAGAATTTCTTGCAATTTCCAATACTTTTTTAAAAATCTCTGGAGGATCAACTTTTACTAATATCTGTTTATTTGTTATGGGATGAGTAAATCCTAAAAGGTTGGCATGAAGCAGTGGGTAGGGATAGTCTTTTAATAGTATTTGCATAGAAGTAGGAAGTTTTTTTAAATGATTTTGTTTTTCTAGAGTATAGAGGATCACATAATATAGGAGCTTTTAGCATAGATGATAAATGAATTCTTATTTGGTGAGTTCTACCAGTTTCTAATTTTAAATTAATATGGGAAATTTCTTTAAATCTCTCTCGTACATGGTAATATGTTATTGCATTTTTACCATTTTTTACATTAGCTGCCATTTTTAGTCTATTTCTTGGGTGCCTACCTATTGTAGAGGAAATTTTTCCCTCTTTAGGTATATTTGTCTCTGTTGTAATACATTGATACTGCCTATTAATGTTATGTTTTTCAAAAAGTTTTATTAACTTTTCATAGCAATGCTTATCTTTGGCTATTACTAAGACTCCACTTGTTCCTTTATCTAACCTATGTACAATTCCTGGTCTTTGATTACTAAATCCATCTTTTAGTTTAGGGTAGTGGTGTAATAAAGCATTTACCAAAGTTCCTGTTTGATTCCCTGGCGCTGGATGAACTACAAGGCCTGTAGGTTTATTAATAATTGCTAAGTATTCATCTTCTTTTAAAATTTCAAGTGGAATGTCTTCTGGTTGTGCATTAATTGGTAGCAGTGGAGGGATTTTTATTTCAATTACAGTTCCTTCAGGGGGCATCTTTTTAAGTTCTAAATTTTTTATTTTTATAGGAGAAGTTTTTCCTACATTTATTTGTTGTTTCAGAAATAATTCTTTTATATATGATCTGCTTAGTCCATCTAGGCTATCGGATAGAAAGATATCTAACCTTTTGTAATGACTATTGGTATTTTGACCCACTGTAATAACAATGGTTTCGCCATGGCTCATTGTTTTTTATATCTGCTTATATAGGAATTAGCAACTAGAGTAGGATTTAAGCGCAGTATTCTCGCATATTGATATACAAAGCCCCTTGTGTAAATTTTAGCAGGTAATGCATTATAATTTTCTTCTTCAAGATTTATAATATGTTGAGAAGTTATTTTTGTTGTTTCTGAAACTCTTTCTATAGTAACATTTTTATACTCTCTTATTTTCTTTAATAGTGATCCTGTAAATTCAGTTGTTTTTTCTATTTCTACTTCAAAATCTGGATCTACTTTATAATCTAAGAAAAAATAATCTCTTTTGAGAATTTTATTTTCTCTCTCTTGTTTTTCTTTATCTCTTCCTTCTTCTATTTTATTATCAAATACATTTTCAATATTATGGGCATTGTTATATTCAATTCTTTTTACTGGATCACTTAAAATTATATAAGCTATTTCTAATTCATCTAAAATAGATTTAGCCTTATCTTCACTTATTAACGAATATGAGGCGGGGTTACTTTTGCTATATGTATTTTTAATCCTGTTATAATTAACCCTAATTTGTTCTTGGGTACAGTTAGTTTCTAGTTCTAATGTATCGTAGTAATTATTTTCTTTCATATATTTATTGAAGAATATGTCTAGAAACTTTATAAAAGTTTTCTGTGATTTTTGATGTCGGAAAATCTATCATTAATACTTTCTTTTGCTTGATACTTTGCCATACAGTTGGATCATATTCGAAATATCCTGCATAATCTAATTCTATTCCAAAGTATTTTTTGCAAATAGTTTTCATTGACTCTCCTATATTTACATCTACTTTAGATCGGACTTGATTAATAATTATTCTGGGTCTTATCTTTTTAATTTCAGTTTTTAATAAGTGTCCCAGTTTAGGATTTATTTTAATAATCTTTTCTATTTTTTTAGTTGGAAATTCATCAGTTTTTGTTTCAAAAACATTTTTTATAATAGGTCCTAGTTCAAATAATTCTTCTATCATACTTAATTTTCTATAATACATAGATCTGATAAACCGATATGCGTTTTCAATGGAAGTAGGTTCTGGAAGTACTAAAAGTATCTTTTCTTGAGCCACTAGGAAAAAATCTAGTGTATTAAAAGATGTTCCTGCTCCTAGGTCAATTAGTATAAAATCTGAGTCCAATTGAGATAATCCATATAATATTCTTCTTTTGTGGGAATATTTTAGATCAGCAATTCCTATAGTGTCTTGAGCCCCACTTATTATAGAGATGTTCTTAATGGGAGTTTTTACTACTAGGTCATTGATACTTTCAACATCTCGATTTATGTAATCAGAAAGGGTTTTTTTAGGAATGGATATTCCCATACAAGTATGTAGATTTGCTCCTCCAATATCTAAATCTACCGCCGTTACTTTATACCCCATTGAGGCAAGTGATATCGACAAGTTAGCTGTTGCCATGCTTTTCCCAACACCCCCTTTTCCACCTCCTATGGCCCATATTTTGCTAGGACAATTTAAAGGAGTTGACATTAAATACTTGTTTTCTTCGGTAGTTACCATATGTATTTATTATAGGGTTAAATAGTTAAATTTATAAAGTTATTTATTCTATTAGGTTAAAAATAAGCACTTTTTGTATAAGTATGGGGGTATAACATATTGATTTTTAGTAAAATATATATCATTTTTACAACTTAAATTGATTATTTGCTTAAAATTTATACTATTAGTTATCATTGGTGTTTTTAAAATTTTATAATATAAGGTTAAATAAGGATATGTTTTTGAGCAAAGTAAATAACATACTAAGCAATCTTAACACTTTACCATTAAGAAGTGATCTACACTTGTCTAGAAAATTGTGGCATATAGGTATGGGATTTTTTGGCATTATTTTATATAATGTATCTAACTTGGATCTAGCTACTTTTACTAGATTATTATTTGGCTTTTCAATATTGCTATTTATTTTGGAAATAATTAGATTAAGAAGTTCTTATTTTAATAGTATTGCTGTTAAGATTTTTAGTCCTTTTATTAGGGGTGAAGAGTATGCAACTATAAGTGGTATGCCCTACTATGTTTTAGGAGTCTCTATTTCTTTATTACTATTTCCAAAAAATTTAGCTATTATTTCTTGTTTGTTTTTATTTTTAGCTGATCCTATAGGATCATTTTTCGGAATTTTATACGGAAGTAAAAAAATAATTGGTGGTAAAACCTTAGAAGGGAGTATTGCTAATTATATTACTTGTTTTGTTGTAACTATTATTTTTGGAATAATAAATGGTGTTTATGACTCCACATATCTTTATTTTTCTGCTATTGCTGGGTTAGTAGGAGCTATATCGGAGATTATTCCTTTTCCAATAGATGACAACTTAACTATACCAGTATTATCGGCATCTGGATTAACTTTTATTAATTTGTTTTTTTATATTTTTTAATATTTGAAAGTTCCATCTATATTATCGCTTACACCTCATATCTCTTATAAAATTTGGGGAGGTAGCAGAATAAGTAAGATAAAAAACATTACTGATTCTAGTGGATCAATTGGAGAAACTTGGGAAATTTCAATACATCAATCAGGGCCTAGCTTAGTTGGAAAAAATAAGCTTTCTGATTATATTTTACCACATCAATTACCATATTTAGTTAAATTAATAGACACTCAGGATAATTTATCAATTCAAGTTCATCCAGAAGGAGTTAATGGTAAATCAGAGTGTTGGTTAGTTTTGGATTCAGAAGTTGATAGTGGAGTTTTTCTTGGATTAAAGGAAAATGTTAGTAGGGATTCATTTGTTTATGCTATAAAAAATAATTTAAATGTTTCAGAATTTTTACAATTTCATAAGGTAAGCAGAGGAGATTTTTTGTTTGTTCCGCCAGGAACTATTCATTCTATAGGTAAGGGAGTATTTTTGCTCGAAGTTCAGCAAAATAGTGATATTACATATAGACTCTGGGATTGGAATAGAGTTGATAGTAAGGGTAATAGAAGAAAACTTAATATTGACAAAGGATTAGAAGTTGCTTTATTTGATTGGCAATCAAATAATAAATTGAATTTTAGAAAGAACTCTAATATTTTTGAAAATGAAAAAATAGACTTAATAAGTCATGAATATTTTTCTTTAACTGTTTATAATCTTGATAAGGGCGAAAGGATAAAATTACCAGTTTGTAATAATAACCATCTAAGTAGTATGATGGTACTAGAAGGTGATGTTATTTGTTGTGGAGGAGATGTTGTGAAAAGTGCTAAAAGTTATGATAGTTTGCTTTTTATGTCACATAATAATGACGATATAGAAATAGAGTTTAAATCCTATAGCAGTATAGCTCTTATTTATTGATGAAATTTTTAAATATATTAATATTTTTTTTGTTATTAGTCTCTACTTGTACTAAGTATTCTGAAGTAATAAGAAATAATAATATTTTATTAATAAAAATTAAAGATTCTGGAATAAAAAAAGTTAGAGAGATTGGATGGACTATAGGTTATGGAAAGAAGGCGAAAGTTTCTAAAGGTTTTACAATGGAAATACATTTTCCTAGATTAAAAGAAAAAGATATGGAGGAAATTGTTAATAAGTATAAAGTTGACTCATGGGTGTTTCGTTTAAAAAGGCTATCTATAAGTGGATCGACAGTTTTAGGAACATTCTATACACCTTTTTATTTTAAAAAAAGTTTAGCTATGAAAAGACTACAATTTAAGAAAAAAATAACAGCTTATCTTCATATATTCTATCCTGCGGCGGCTGTGTCTAGTAGATTTCTGACTCTTCCCTGTCCTCCATTTGATCATAGAAATGTTATAGCAGAATTAGAATTAACTAAAAGGAATGTTCTTGATAACACTATAGTATTGGGCTCTTTTACTAATGTTTCAATTAATGCAAGAACCAGGTCTATAAGTTTTCAACCTTATACAATAAATGGAGGGAGAGACTTAATAGGAGATTATCTTGTAGAAGTTGCTATTTATGATTCTGTAACTAAAAAGCGTAAAACATCTTATATTGAGTTACCATTGGGAGCTTCAGTAAAAAAAGAAAACCAAATTATATTAACTAGATGTGATGGATATGTACCATCTCTTCCAGAGAATAATAAAAAATCAAAATTTAAATTTGGCAGATGACTTATTTGTAGCAGGAACTCTTTTGGGAGATTGAGTTTTTTTATTGGCTAGATTATCAATATATTTACATTCTATTGGATATAATATTTCATTATTACTTTTAATTTTAAGGAATCCTTTTAGTGATTCTTTATCAATTTCTACTGTATATTTTTCTATCCCTACTTGAGTTGTTTTTTTTATGTTATTTCCTTCTATGAAATTATTTATAATATAACTTTCTATAATATTTTTATTAAAGTCAAATCTTATATTATTTTCTTTTATAGTAATAACATAAGGTCTAGTTAGAGTTTCACATATAATATAATTATTATCTAAAATTTCTTTAGAATTAGCGTAAGGAGTAAGTAGTATAAATAAAATAAACCTAATCATAATTGTTTTATCGGTACTTTGTTTACAAAATTAATATTCTATATAAAGTAAGTTGACAAAATCACTAAATTTAATCACTATTAAGTAGTGAAAATCTTTTACATTGAAAAAGAAAAATTCCTAAGAAATTTACTTGAAAGTTTTGCTAAAATTAAAAAGATAGATATATATACTTATTCTAAGGGATATGGTTATAAGACCATCTTGATTGATTACAATCCTGACTTGGTTTTAGTTGATTTAAATACTATTTTGGATAATTCACATGAAATTAGACAGCTATCTATTAAAAATATAATATTCATTGGTTCAAAAGATGTAAGGGATGAAATTATTGGCGATTACATGGCAAATGCTCCACTGGTAAAAAAGCCAATAACTTTAGAAAATTTAGAAAAGATAATTAATAATAATTATTAATTATAATCCTTCTTTTTTATATATTATAAAATTATTTAAACCTAAGGTATTAAAAATATTTCTGGGTACTCTAACTCTGTAAAATATACCATTTTCATGGTTGATTTGTTTTATTATATTTGTATTAGATAGCAATTTTGAATGTGCTTGCCCGTGAATATATGGAATAAAGATATCATAATGATCTTGTTGGTCTAGTAAATAATCTATTATAGATTTTTTCAAGTCTCTAATATCTTTATTATTAAAGCTAGATATTATAAAACTATTTGGATTTATTCTTCTTATAATTTTTTCTTTTAGTTTATCTTTAATTAGATCTCTTTTATTAAATACAATTATATAGTCTTTTTCTCCTGAACCTAATTCGTTTAATACCTTCTTAGTTGTCTCTAAATGTTTTTTATAGTGAGGATTGGATACATCACAAACTATTATAAGCAAATCTGCTTCAAGAATAGATTCTAAAGTTGATTTAAATCCATTTATTAGTGTATTAGGTAGATTTGAAATAAACCCTACAGTATCAATTAAAATCATTGGAGGTTTAGAATTAGGACTTAATGACCTGTAAGTTGAATCTAGTGTTGCAAATAATTTATTTTGTTCTATAACAGATTCATTGCATAATCTATTTAGAAGTGAAGATTTTCCTGAATTTGTATATCCTACTAATGCTGCGGTAATAGTTTTGTTTTTTCGTCTTTTACTTTGTTGTTGTTTAGATTTTTCTAAAGACTTAATTTCTTTTTTATATTGTTCTATCTTTTTTCTAATCATTCTTCTGTCTAATTCTATCTGCTTTTCTCCTTCTCCTGATTTAACACCAACACCTCCTCGTTGTTTTCCTAAGTGAGTCCAAAATCCAGATAATCTTGATAGCATATATTTTAATCTAGATATTTCAATTTGAATTTTAGCTTCTCTTGTTTTTGCATGATGAGAAAATATTTCTAGAATTATATATATTCTATCAGCTACATTTATCTTGGTTATATTTTGAATATTTCTAATTTGGCTTGCAGTTAATTCAAAATCAAACACCAATAGTGAGATGCCTTTTTTGTGAGCAGATTTAGCAATTTCTTCTAATTTTCCCTTTCCTATTACGGTAGTAGGGTCAGGAGATTGTTTTTTTTGAATATGTTGATCTATTACTGGAACTTCTAAAGTTTCCATTAATTCTCTTAGTTCTTCTAATGACCTAAGAGAGCTTGATTTGTCTTCATGATCCTTTAACTTAGGACAAATCATGGTTATTATAGATGATTTTAATTTTTTGGATATGTGATAATCATTGTCTATCATATATATTCATTGTCAATTATTCTTGTATTTCCTATTTTCATAGCACCTAGTATTATTAATTTTTTTGATTTATTTGTAGGATTTAATAAATTATCTGCGTCTAAAATTTCTATGTATTCTAGAGATTTATCAATATTTAACTTATTTACAGCAGATATTATATCTTTTTTGTTTGTTATAGTTTGTTTTACTTTAAGAATATTCTTTCTAAGTTTTAATGCATCTTCTTTTTGGTTATCTTTAAGATAGGAATTTCTGCTAGATAATGCTAATCCATGTTTATTTCTTACGATAGGCATGAGTTTTAAGTTTATGTTTAGTTCTAGATCTCTTATCATAGTTTTTATTACTACAAATTGTTGGAAATCTTTTTGGCCAAAATATGCTATGGTAGGGTTGGTAATTTTAAATAATCTGTAAACAACTGTAGCTACTCCAATAAAATGATTAGGTCTAAGTGTGCCACATAGCTTATTGGTAATTTCTTTATCGATTGAAATGTAAGTGGAAAATCCTTTAGGGTATATATCTTTTTGTTGAGGAAAGAATATAATTAAATCTTTTTGTTTATACGATTGATATAACTTACTAATTAAATTAATATCCTGTTCTGGTGTCCTAGGATATTGATTAAAATCTTCATCTCTTTCAAATTGTTTTGCATTTACAAAAATAGTAACAATATTTATTAAATTTTCTTCTAGTGATTGTCTTATTAACGAAAGATGTCCTTGGTGAATGTTTCCCATAGTAGGAATTAATCCAATATTTTTCTTGTCTTTTATATGCCTTTGTAATTCTTTCCTATTTTTAATTACTTTAAACATTGCTAATTATATTTATTATTGTGTTGGCTAATTCTCTTTTTTTCATTACTTCTTTTTTTATAATTTTATTTTTTAAGAGTATAGTGTATTTACCATTTTCTTTAATAAATCCTTCAGCTTTTGAATTGCCAATGAATCCATTATTAACTTGAGTTCCAATCATTAAGTCTACTGGTTTTTCTTTTAATTTTTCTTTTAATTGTTTGTCTATTAATTCAGTTTCAGCAGCAAATCCGATAACCTTTTGTTTTGAAGTTTTTTGTTTTAAAACTGATTTCAATATATCACTAGTTTTATTAATTGAGATATCTGATTTAATATCTTTTTTCTTTAATTTACCTGTGTTAATATTTTTAAAATAAATATCATTAATAGCTGCGGCGGAAATATAAATCTTACTTCGTGGAAAATACTTATTGACAGCTTCTTCCATAGATTGAGCAGTTGTGACTCTAACTAGTTTATAATTGTCTAAACCTTCTAAAAGTTCTAGATTAGAAGTTGCATATTTTCCCGCTATTACTATTACACTATATCCCTCTGATAAAGCTTTTTGAGCTAAATAAAATCCTGTTATACCCGATGAAGAATTAGTTAGATATCTTATAGAATCTAAAGGTGCTACTGTTGCTCCAGCTGTTATTAGTACAGTTTCATTCCTGCTATAACTTGAATATGTCTCAGAACAACAAACAATTTTTTCATTATTTGGAAGTCGTCCCTCACCATCTTCTCCACAAGCCATTTCACCAATATCTGGTAGGTGAATTTTAATTTTTTTTAATTGTTTTAAAGTTTTAATATTATTTTGTAGTATAGGATTATTGAACATATAAGGATTCATAGCAGGAAATAATAGGCATGATTGATTTTCTTTTAAGCTCATAAATACTGAACTTAATAAATTATCACAATTTCCTTGTGCCAATTTAGAAATAGTGTTTGCAGAGGCAGGAGCAATAATAAATCGATCAAACCATCTAGCGAGACTTATATGTAGTATAGGATTTTTATTATCATTAATGTGTTTAAAGTCATCATTACTTCTATATACAGTTTCTGCCCCAAGATAAGAAAAGATTTTAGGTCTTACAAATTTACAAGCACCTTTTGTTAGAATTACTCTTACTATATGACCATTTTTTATAAATTTTCTAAGTAAATCAGGTGTTTTATAGGCAGATATTGACCCTGAAATTGCTAGTAGTATTTTCATTTTGTAGTCTCTCTATATATATTATATAAGCTATAATGAATTAAATATTTAATATTTTCTATCTTTATAGAAGTTATTTTTTCAAGCAATTTTATATGTCTTTTGCTGTCTCCACCAGTTATAATAATTTTGCTAGGAGAGTATTTTTTAATAATTTCTTTATATGTAACTGAAATTAATAGTGTAACGGCATTATTAATAGAACTTTCTGTATCGGTTGCTATATTTGTACTTTTTATATTGTAATTTATTGATTTAGGTAGTAGATGGCCCTTATTGTATATATTATAGATATTATGTAACGATGGAGTGATTAATCCCCCAACTAATCCTTTTTTACTTACTAAATCAATTGTTGTAAATGTTCCTGCATCTATAACAATTATTGGTTCTTCTTTAAAAAGCAATTTTTTCCAACAATAGTAAGATATTGATAGTCTGTCTTCTCCTATAGTATTGCTATATGGTACATTCATACCTAAAAACTTATTGTTTTTTAATAGGCTTTTTATTTTAATTAATTTTTTGAAAGAATCTATTTTGTATAATGTTTTTCCGACATTTGAATATATGGCAGTATATTGTTTAGGGTTGTAGTTATTTAAAAAATCATTATAAGAAATTATAGAATTTAGTTTAGATTCTTCATTAAATATTCCAACTTGGGAGTTAGTGTTGCCATTATCAATGGTAATTGTATTCATTTTCTAAATTCTCTATAAAATCTTTTTTATTTTGTTTTAGATATTTTTGAATATATTTTTTCTTTTTTTGATAAAGATTAGCTACTGGTTTGCAAAATGAAGGAGGTAATTCTTTATTCATTCCCAATAGATCATTTATAACCAAGACTTGTCCATCAAGATTTTTGCCAGAGCCTATACCAATTGTTGGAATTTTTAAATTATTAGTTATTTGTTTTGCTAATGCGGATGTAACACATTCAAGAACTATAGAAAAAGCACCCGCCCTTTCTAAAGATATAGCCTCTTTAAGTAATTTTTGAGCTGATGGGGAATCCTTTCCATGTATATAATACCCCCCTAATTGATTTATAGATTGGGGGGTTAGTCCGATGTGCCCCATTACTGGTATACCACTTTCTGTTAACCTACTAATTAATTGTAGAGTTGTAGAGTATGCTCCTTCTAATTTTACAGCTTCAGCACCAGAACTTTGAATTAATTTTATTGAACTCTCTAGTCCTTTTTCTATTGTTACATAGGATCCAAAAGGAAGATCTACTACTACAAATTTATCAGTGGCTCCTCTTTTAACGGCACTACTAAAGATAATCATTTCCTCTAATGTAACATTTATTGTATTTTTGTATCCTAAGACAGTATTCCCTAAACTATCTCCTACTAGTATAATATCAATATCAGTTTCATTTAAAATACATGCAGTAGGATAATCATAGCATGTTAGCATCTGAAGGGGAGAGTTTTCTCTATCTGCCTTATAACTACTCAAAGAATTCCTTGTAAATTTTTTATTTCTCATTAATATAAATCCTCTGACATTTTATTATGAACTTTAGTTAATTCTTCATTTTTCCAGAACTTATTAATTTTATCTTTAATCTTATCAATTTTTGCATTTTCAACTTCTTTAAAAAAACTTTTACTATTTATATCTTCCAATAAGTTTTTTAATTTTTCTTGGTAATCTTTATCGAATAAAATATCTTTAGCTTTTTCTGAACCAATTAATGCGTTAGGGCTTATTAAGTTGAAAAATTTTTCTGGACCTTTTTTAATTAAAGTTTCTACTATTAACCTAGTTTCAAACCAACAATCTAAATATGCTGCTTCGGCAGAAATTCCACTTGCTCTTAAGAATTTATAACAAAGTAAGGCACCATAAGGAATTACAGAGCATAGGAGGGATTGCTCTGCAAATAAATCAGAAGTTGTTTCTTCTTGAAAACTTACCGGATAAAGAGATGTTATGCCTATAGCTTTTGCTATTTCTTCAATAATTGTAATACTTTTTTCATCACAACTATAGCATGCACCTAGTTTTTGGTTTGTTTCATATGAAAATCTCAATTGACTAGCTATTGTTTTTGGTGCAAGTAGAATATGTTTATATTGTGGAAATTGAGTTTTTAAATTCTTATCTATATTGCTATAACCATGAGCATAGATAATTATTGAGTTATCTTTGATATACTTTTTGTATTCTTCTAGAATTTTATGATGAGTCTGGTCGGGAGTTAACATGGCAAATAATTGGTAGTCTAGAAGATCTTCTCCCAAAGTAATGGTTGAAATGTTTAACTTATTTGACTCATTTATTGAAGGGCTACTTTCTCTTAAAGCACAGTAAGCAGGGTATTTTGAATCTTTAAGATTTAGTAACCATGCTTTTGCTTGAGAGCCAAATCCAATTACTACTATAGGATTTTTTTCTTTCATATTCTGGAAATTAGCATGCTTGACGATGTTGCGTCAAAGACTTAGATTTTTTATAGTATGAGGTATTAATGACTTTTTGCACAAATGGCAAGTTACAGGATAAAGAGCTATCAGTAATATTAAGTAGTTTGTCACAGACATTTTTAGGCTGTTCACCATTTACCACTATATTAGCAAAAAATGGGAGATTTTATTTTTTAGATTACCACATGGAGCGATTGGAAAAATCAGTGGATTTTTTTTATCCTAATAGCAATTGGCATAATTATAAAAAGGATATTTTAAGTAATCTAAAATCTATTAATGGAAGTGGCGAATATCTTAAAGTAAGGATACATATTTTTCCCAAAGATAGTAAGTTTTTGTCTTTAGTGTCCTACGAACCATATGAGGTAAATAACCAAGATATTAAGCTAGCAATTTCCTGTATGAGAAAGTCTCCTAGTTTATTACCGTCTTATATAAAAAATGGTTCCTATATGGAAGTATTTATTGATAGAGATAACGCTAAATATAGGGGGTTTGATGATGTATTGTTTATGGATGATAAAGATATTGTAAAAGAATGTACTACTAGTAATATATTTTTTTCAAAGGATGGTGTAGTAAAAACTCCAGCGCTAACGGGATCTGTGCTTGATGGAGTGACTCGTAGGATTATAATTTCCCTTTTAAAGAAAAGTAATGTTTCTATTCATGAGGATGATTACACTTATTATGATCTTATAAATTCTGATAATATATGGATAACTAATTCATTGTTTGGAATTTGTAATGTTTGTTATTTAGAAGATAGAAGATATAGTACTGATTGTAAAATTAATTTGTTAAAATTATATCAAGAGTTTAGAGAAAAAAACTTAGGTAAAATATGAATAAGAAATTAGAAGTAAAGTGTCCTAATTGTGATAATAAGTTTTTTTATTATGATTCAGAATATAGGCCATTTTGTTCTGAAAAATGCAAGATGATTGATTTAGGTTCTTGGCTCAGTGGTGATTATGTTATACATGGTCCTCCTATATACAATAGTGATATTAAAGATAATGGTGATGATGAAGAGGAATAGTTTTAATTACTTACATAATGCCTGCAATGTTTGCCAAGATATTTCATTTGAAGTAGGAAAAAAATTATTAAGACTACAAAAGAAATTAGATAATCTAAGTATTACATATAAGGACTCTCAAGGAGTTGCTTCTGAAGCAGATTTTACTTCAGAGCAATTTATTATAAAGCAACTAAAAAAATTTGATAAAGATATAGACATACTTTCAGAAGAGAATTTCTTTAATAAATTTGGAAATAAAAGTATTTTTGATCATTTCAAAAGTAAAGAATGGTTATGGGTAGTTGATCCTTTGGATGGAACTCATAACTTTTTAGGTAACTTAGATTATTATTGTATATCTATATCACTTCTTTATCACTTACAACCTATTCTTGGAGTTATATATCGACCTACTACCGGTGAATTATTTTATGCTATAAAAGACTATGGAGCTAAACATAGAAATTTATTATTAACAAAAAAAACATCTGTAATGCTTATCAAAAAAATTTATAGAAAATTAGGAGATAGCTTAGTATTAACTGGATTTACTAGTGAAAGAGGAAAATCTTATGATAATGATATTAAGTTGTATAAAAAAATTGCACCTCATGTTCGAGCAGTTCGCATAATGGGCAGTGCTGCATTAGATATGTGTTATGTAGCAAAGGGATTGTTTGATGTATTTTGGGAGAGAGGACTTGCTCCCTGGGATACATCTGCCGCTACAATTATATGTAGAGAGGCAGGATTTTTAGTTAGCAATTATACGGGAAAAAGTTTCTCTCCATTTGATAATAATATTTTAGTTAGTAGTCCAAATGTATATAAAAAACTGATTAAAATATTTTGATAAGGTAGTTTTTCCTTTTTAACTTACTAAATTCTATGTATATTGCACAAATTTCTATTTAATCATATAATTTTTTATATAACTTGTTGGGATTTCTAGGATGGAATTAGCAGAAGTAACTAATATTATAGATGTAGTAAAATTAGCTTTTATGCAATTTACAGATGAAGCCATTATAATATCTGCCTCTCTGTTAATTTTTATTTTTTGCATTTTACTTATATATTGGTTTTATAATCGTCATAAATTTAAAAATTTGAATCATCAAATTCCTGCTACTGTTGTAAAGAATTATCTAGATTCTGTTATTGAAAATTCTAATTCATTAAAATCATCATTATTGAGAAATAATGGTAAGGGTGCAGACAATATTCCTTCAGTAGTTTCTTTGGATAACCTAGGTACAGACAGTAATTCAGAACTAGAATTTCTCAAAGTTGAAAACGAAAAATTGAAAGAGTCATTAGACCAAAGTGGTAATGTAGATGAACTTAAGAATAAAATAATTTCTTTAGAAGAAGAGCTTAATAGTAAAGGAAATGATTCTGGCTTATCTGATAAAATCAAAAAAATTACTAGAGAAAGAGATGAATTGAAAGATATCTTAAAGGAGTATTCAGTAATAGAAGATGATATTTCTAATTTAAAGCATCTAAAACAAGAAAATAAACAATTAAAGGAACAATTAGCAGCTTTAAAAGGAGGAGACAGTTCTTCTTCTATAACAACAGAACCTAATCCTCCATCTGAGGAGGCTACTTCAGAAGTTCCTATCAATCAAGAGATGCCAGATGGAGAAGTTAAAAACCAAGAGAAAACTAATTTATCTGATAAAAAGCCAGATGACAGAGGCACTCATAATGATGAAGTTAAGAAAGAAAAGAGCCCGGAGGAATTATTAAGTGAATTTGAGAATATGCTCGGATAGTTAATGATTAAGATTGTATCTTTAGTATTCATATTATTTCAATCTTTGCCAATATCAGCTAAAGTAAATTATAGTCCTAGTTATTTTACTAAAAAATTTTCTTCTAATTTAAGTAAAAATGAAATTATAAAAATAAAAAAAGAAATATTTTCTATTGGTGGGAAAGCTGTTCCAATTTTAATTAAGGTTATGAAAGGAGAAGAATTTCCTGATAAGAGTAGATGGGTTGCTACTTTTTTGTTAGGTCGTTTAGTAGGAAAGAAATCGTCACCATTTATATCTCGTTTTATTAAGCATAATAATTGGATATTAAGAATGGCGAGCTTAAAAACATTATTAGCTTTAAAAGATAAGAGATATGGAGAGCTTTATTCATTAGCTTTAAGAGATAAGTCAATGTTAGTTCGTAAGCAAGCATTAGAAAATATTCGTAAATTAAGATTATTAGAGTATGCACCTGAAGTTTTAAAAATGTTATTTAACGATCAAAACTACTATAAATCTAAAAATAAAAAAAGTATGACTATTATAAACCAAGCTATATTAACTTTAGGATTATTTCAATATAAAAAAGCTTTGCCGAAATTACTAGATTTAATTAATGAAAAAAATAATTATAATATTCTTAATGAACTAGATTTTGCTTTAATGGAGATAACAGAAAAAAAATCTCCTAAAAATTCTAAAATTGCTAAATTAAATTTTTGGAAAAGTTATAGTAAGTCACTATAGACTATCGATGGGTTCATTTTCAGTTTTTTGAACATCATCTTCTATTTTTTGTAATTTCTTTTCTATTGCTAAAATTCTTTCAATCCTATATAACAAAGTCTTTTCTAAAATGCCATCAGTATAAATTAATTTCCATCCTTGCAAAAATCCTCTTTCGATCATTTGCTTTTTTGATATAGTTACCTTAGTAGACTCTCTTCCTGAGCGATAACCTTTAATTACATTAACAATTAGTTTAAACTTAGCACCTTTTACTGTATTGTATTTTCCAAAGTAATCTGAAAAGTTAATTTCTTTTGTATTATCTATCCAATTAGTTCTTATAACGCCATTATCTCTACTTTTTAGTTGTAGGCTATACTTTTTCATTACTTGAACTACTGCTTTCCAAGTTTGAATATATGTAGCATGAAATATTTGGGTAGGTGTTTCTAATTCTCTTTCATAATACCTAAAGTATTTGTATGAGGAGCAAGATAATAAAAATACTATTAGTACAAAGTTAAGGGCTTTACTTTTCATATAGATAATTTTAGCTTGAAAGTAATATTATGAAAAAGATAGATATTATCAAAAATGCACTTTCTATTGAGTCTAACGCATTAAAATTAGCAGGGGAGAGGATTTCTCAGGAGCAAGTAGATAAAATATCCACACTTTTTCAGAATTTAATTAAAAGTAATGGTAGTATTTTTTTTTGTGGAGTGGGAAAGTCAGGTTATATTGCCTTAAAATTGGCAGCTACTTTTACCTCTCTGGGACTTCCAGCATTTTTTATACATCCTACAGAGGCATTACATGGCGACTTAGGAAGGATCAAAAATTATGACGCTATAGTATTTATAAGTAAATCTGGTAATACAGAGGAGATAATTAAGTTGCTGCCTTATTTAAATATTCCCCGTGATTCTATAGTTGCATTAATTGGAGATATACATTCTTCTATAGCAAGTAGTTCTGGAGTAGTTTTTGACTGCTCTGTTGAGAGAGAAGCTTGTATTAACGATCAAGCTCCAACTACTAGCTCCACTACTGCATTAGCGGTGGGAGATTCCTTGGCAGTTTTATATGAATCTTTAGTGGGGTTTAAAAAGGAAGATTTTGCATCTTTTCATCCTGGTGGAATTTTAGGAAAGGTTTTACATTTAAAAGTTAAGGATATTATGATTCCAGCGTCTCAATGTCCTATACTTAGAAGAAATTCAACTTTTAAAGATTTAATTCTTGCTATGACTAATAGGCCTGTTGGGGCTTGTATAGTTTGTGATGGAGATAATTTTGAAGGACTGATAGTTGAAGGTGATATTCGTAGAATACTATTTAAATTAGAGAATATAAGCTTTGATTTAAGTATAGATATTATCATGAACAAAGACCCTATTAAAATAAGATCAGATGAATTAGCTAGCAAAGGATTAGAATTGATGGAAAAAAAACAAAAGCCATTAAATATTTTGCCTGTGATAGAGGATAATAAATTCTTAGGTATTTTAACTTCTCATTCTCTTATTAGAGAAGGCCTTAGTTCTTCTTGATATTAGAGTAATTATCATCATAATTATAATAATTAGTATTGTTCCTAATATTCCCCATGATTGGTAAGGAGTCTTATTATTTTTTATTATAGGGAGTTCTATATCAAGTACTCCTTGCTTGTTAAATCCTAATTTTCTTTCGGTACTACCATCAGGGTATAAAATAGTAGATATTCCAGTATTTGTTGAGCGTATTATAGGAATATTGAATTCAAGAGCTCTCCAATGTGATAGGAATAGATGTTGTTTTGGTTCGCTAGTATTTCCATACCAATAATCGTTTGATAAATTTATAATAAAGTTTACACTATTATTCTTTAAATAGGCTCTTATAAATTCTGAAAATAGAATTTCATAACATATCAAACTAATAAATGTTATGTCTTCTAATTTAAAAATAGTATGAGTTTTTCCTTCATCAAAAAATGATGAATGTGGAAGAAACTTTACAAAATAATTATGCAGGGGTAGTTTTTCCCCAAACAAAATTAAAATATT
Organism: Bacteriovoracaceae bacterium; assembly: GCA_965243505.1. Classification (GTDB taxonomy): domain Bacteria; phylum Bdellovibrionota; class Bacteriovoracia; order Bacteriovoracales; family Bacteriovoracaceae; genus CBDEVA01. The sequence goes on from CBDEVA010000008.1 coordinate 440,669, forward strand.
TTTTCGATGAACTCCTAAAACTTTTTCAGTGGGGTCAAATAAAAATGCTGAGTTGTAAACCTTATTATATTTATCTTGTTCATGACTTCCTGTAAATAAGTAAGCATTAGTAGTTTTAATGACTTTTGATAATATTTCTGGAAGCGGGTAATTTTTATTTTTTAGTTGATCTAAATTTAGAGTTCCATTATAAGCAGTTTCTGGCCAGATTATTATTTTGGGTTTTATTTTAGTTTTAGTTACGCTCAAATTATAATAGATTTCCATTATTTCTGATATAGCTTTATAATCACTATTTTCAGTAGCATCTTTCTTTAAACTTTCTGTATTAGCTTGAACAATTCTAGTATTAATTTTTTTATAATTATCTTTATTTATCTTTGGTAGTGGCATTAGAATATTACAGATTATAATTATTATGAAAAATACAATAGGAATATAATATATTTTCTTTGTATTAAAAAAATTTGCTACAGTAAATGCTATCCAATAGCTTGAAAATGAAAAAATTGGTACTCCAAATATAGGTGCCAACCCTAGTAAACTTTTAAATTGTAGCCATGGATGTCCTATATGCGTTGGAAACAATTGAGGACTATAATATTCTAGTAAAACTAAAATTAATGCACATAAACAATTTTTAAACTCTATAGGTACTTTTTTTATCCATTTAAATTTTCGTAGAAATAGCCATATTAGTATAAAGAATGTTATTTGTGGTAATATTAATATAGAGAATAATGACCATACTAAATAATTATATGGAGTTTTTATATTACCAAAAGTTGTTAAAAAATCTGGTATCCAATAATAACCCACTAGATTTGCGCCTAAAAGAAAACATATTAAAAATGATATGATTTTTTTATTTGAAATCTTTATCTTTGGATACCCTATTATCTTTATTAAAAGGATTATCGATACAATAGGTAAAAAAAACATGTTAGGTATATGCTTCATAGGAAATCCCATACTAAATAGGATGCCAGAGATAAAAGATATTAATGTGTGAAATATCATTTTTTTATGATAGGTTTAAATAAGTTAATTGACAAATTATGAATAGTACTAATCAGCAAAATATAATAAGAGTTAATGGTCCAATAGCTAATTTTAAAAAGGTTATAGCTAAGACTTGTCATGCTTGTAATTCAATTTATCTTAAAGAAGGTCGTTGTGAATTATGTGGATATGTTTTAGATAAGAATATAGTTGGTGATACTATAGGAATAAATAGTCTATATACAATTAGAGAAAATTATTGGAATAGTTTTACCTTTGTAGGAATTCGATTTGAATTTTTTGAGAGATTTAGGACAAAAAGAAAAAAAAGATATCATCGTAATTTGTTATGGCGTTATCGTTTATTGCTAGAGTATTTTTTTGTAAAAACTGAATCTGATAAAAAAAGAAGAAAAATATTTATGTTAGAATTAAAAGATTTAATTGATGAATTATTTTTAGAAGGTATTTCAGAAAAGGTACTCTATTCATTTGTTTCTGGAAGAGAGAATTATGTTTTCTATAATACTGTTTGTCAGTTTATCTCTTTATCCAATAAAAAATACATTCTTAGTCAATTAGAGGATACAAAGTATAGAAGAAAAGCATTTATATTAATGGGCTTTTTTCTATTATTAATATTTATACCATTTATTTTATTATATATTATTAAATTATCTATTTAATTACTTCTTCTTATTGGCGATAACTCTATTTTCAGCGTAATCACCAGCAAGTTTAAATGCAGCTGCTGCATCTAGTCTTCCATTAGTATTAGTTTTATTAGTAAGAGTTTTTTCTTTTTTTGATGATTTTTTTATAATTTCAATTATTTTTTTAGTTTTTAATTGTGGATAATGAGATTTAATCATTGCTGCTACCCCTGTAACAAATGCAGTTGCTTGACTAGTTCCTGTTAGGTATCCACTATATCCATTGGGTAGAGATGATATTATATTTTTTCCGGGAGCTGCAATATCTACTTTTTTTCCATAATTAGAAGTTCTTAGTATATTTAATTTTTCATCATGTGCAGTAACTGAAATAATATTATTTAGGTTATAGTTAGCTGGATAATAAGAATTTCCTAGTTTATCTAGATTTTTACTATCATTTCCAGAAGCTGCAACAACCATAATACCTTTTTTCTCTGCCAATTTAAGTAGTTTTAATTCTTCCTTAGATTTGTCAGGGCCACCTCCTGAATAATTTATTATATCGATATTTTTACTTACAGCGTACCTGAGAGCTTCAATACTAGATTTTAAATTAATATGTCCTGGAGCATTTATACCATAGTATTTTAGAGTTAGTAGTTTTACAGATGGAAATGTTTGTTTAATTATTCCTGATATATGGGTTCCATGGCCATGTTTATCAATAGGTATGTTTTTTCCTTTATTTTTGTAGGAAAAATCTATACCATAATTTTTATTAGATAATTGTCCATTATAGGTAAATATATTTTTTATTAAAAATGGATGATTAGGATCCACACCTGTATCAATTACTGCTACTATTACCTGTTTTTTTTGTTTTTTATATAATTTCCATGAGGGAAGTAAGTTAATAGAAGCTTTATTATTTGGTTTTACTGCCCAACCAACATATTTTGACTGAAGAATATTCTTATCAAAAAAATATGTATTTTTATTAGTTGTTTTAGCTATAATAGTTTTTGTAAATACTATTGATACAATAGAAATTATTAAAAATACATATTTTAATTTTTTAATTAGACTGCTTTTCATTAAGTTTCTTATCGTTAATATTATAAATAAACTTGATGATTTAATAATTGATTTTAATACTTTGTTAAGCTGCTTTTTTGTAGGTATTTATTTCTTTATCTTCGGCGTGTATTATACATAATCTGGCCCAAGGCTTGCTTTCTAACCTTTTATACTCAATTTCTTCATCACAATCCTCACATAGCCCATATGTGCCATACTTAATTTTATCTAAAGCATTTTCTATATCTTTTAACTTTTTTAATTCTCTATAGTGAATGCTGAAGCTTATATGTTGATTAGTAAAGCTATTTGCTAGGTCTACTTCATCCAGAAGATCTTCAGAACATATTACAAGCCCATCTTTACTCTTTATCTTATTTTGGTTGATAATTTTAAGTCTGGTATCTAAAAGTAATTTTTTAAAATATTCTTTATCTTTTTTCTTCATAATAATATTTTATCGCTTTAACCAGTTTTTTCGCAAGAGTGAAATCTTTTAAATTTGACATAATTGTTAAGGTATTTTAGTGTGTTTTTATTAAATAGGAGAGTATTTTATGTCAGAAGATATAGCAAAAGCAGTAGGGCATATCCCATCTGGACTATTTGTTATCTGTAGTAAAGATGACGAGGTAATTGATGGATATCTTGCTAGTTGGGTTCAGCAAATTTCATTTAAACCATTACTCGTTAGCTTTGCTATTACTACTGATCGGTGCAATTATGACTTAATTGTAAGTGGAGAAGTTTTTACTATAAATACTGTTGCAAAAGAAAGTGCTAATTATATGAAATATTTTTGGAATGGGTACGATAGTGATAATAATCCATTTAAAAGTATTCCTCATGAGATTAGTAAATCTGGAGGTGTTATATTAAAGGAAGCCTGTTCTACTATTGAATGTAAATTTGTTTCAAAACAAAAGCCTGGAGATCATGAAATTGTTGTGGCAAAAGTTATTGCTAGCTATGTAAATGAAGAGAAGTTAAATCCTATAGTTCATATTAGAAAGACTGGCAGTACTTATTGATTTGCTCTTTTTTCTTGTTCTAAATTTCTCCAACTTCTTCCAGTATGCCGGTATTTTCTGCTCTTTTGATATTGTATTACTGCTTCTTTGTGTTCTTTGTAGGTTTTGCTAAAAGTATGCGTACCATTATTTTTACTAACAAAATATAAATAATCATGTTTAGCAGGATTTAAGGTTGCTTTTATAGCTTCTATTCCAGGATTACTAATCGGTCCTGGTGGAATAGAATTTATTCTATATGTATTGTAGGCAGTTTTTTTAAGTAAGTCTTTTCTTCTTAGATTTCCACTAAAACTACTTTTTAAATTATAGATGCCGTAAATTGCTGTAGGATCAGACTGTAATCGCATAGATATTTTTATGCGATTGTGAAATACTCCAGATATGAGTTGCATTTCATCTTTGGCCCCAGTTTCCTTTTCTACGATAGATGCTAAAGTTATTATTTGATGTTTGCTTAGATTATTAGGAGTATTTGAAAAGTTCAATCCTTTGGTTTTACTATTAAATATACTTAACATTACTTTTATTACTTTTTTAGCAGGAGTATCTTTAGAGAAGTTATAAGTATCAGGGTATAAATATCCTTCTACATTATTGTTAGGAATTCCTAATTCTTGCATAAATTTATAGTTTTTTGCATATATTAAAAAATCTCTACTATTAGTTATACCTTTTTTCTCTAGCATCTTTGCTATTTCATAAATATTTTTCCCTTCTTGAATAGTTATTTTAATACCTTGGCCTTTGCCTTTTGATAAAAGGTCAATTATATCCATCATAGTCATTCCAGTTTTTATATTGTAAGTTCCAACTTTTAATTTGGTAATTAATTTGCTTTTTTTACAGTACTGATAAAATAATTTAGGGCTAGAGATAAATCCTTTATTATAGAGTCTTTGGTTGATATATGAAAATTGTTCCCCTTGTTCTATATTAAATATTGCATCAGGGCCCTCATAACTCCAGTGGTTTACAAGGTAATAAAATCTTATTCCCGTCATTAAAACACCTAATAAAGGAGCTATAACTAGAAAAATTATTATATTTTTCTTCATCTAATAAAAAATGATATTGCTATATAGAATGATGGGTCAACTATTAGAGGAGAAAAAATCCTCTATGACGATACATGCCGATAATTTATCAATATCTGATTCTACGACTTTAAAGTTATATCTAGGGTCATTTTTCATCCTATTTCTAGCTTCATCACTGGTTAAGCTCTCATCTTGAAATATTAATTGACAGCTTGGTACATTTTGTTGCATCTTTTTTCCAAATTTGTGGATTCTTTTGGTCATATTAGTACTTTGACCATCTAGAAGGTAAGGGATCCCCATAATGATGATTTCAAACTTTTCAGTGGATATTAATTTTATTAACTCCTCTAGTAACTGTTCGTCATTTATGTAATTTATATTACTATGGGGTGTAGGGAAAGGGTCTTTGCCTGGTAAAAAACAAGCAAGACCTACATTTTTAGTGCCATAATCTATGCCGAGAACATTTTTCCCCGTAAATTTTTGTATTTTTTGGGGATTAATTGTTTTCATTTTAGGTTATTAACTATAAAAAGTGTAAAAAGCAATAATTTATTCTTGACAATAAAATAGTAATTTTTAATATATAGGTATAATAATAATTTTCCAAAGATAACTCAATTAATTCTATTAAATAATAACAGAGAGGAGCTATATGCATTTGAATGAACTACGTGCTATGAGTATTCAAAAGATTAATAACCTCGCACATGAGCTAAATGTTGAGAATGCCAGTGCCATGAAAAAAAATGAGGTTATATTTGCAATTCTAAAGGCTAAGGCAAAAAAGGATGAGGAAATATATAGTGGAGGAATTTTAGAAGTTCTTCCCGATGGATTTGGATTTTTAAGATCATCACAGTGTAACTATTTACCAGGAGCTGATGATATTTATGTTAGTCCTAGCCAAATTAGAAAGTTTGGACTTAGAAAGGGAGACACTATTGAAGGACAAATTCGTCCCCCTAAAGAAAGTGAGAGGTATTTTGCACTACTTAAGTTAAAAAGTATTAATAACAGGAGTAGTGAAGAACATAAAAAAATAGTTCTATTTGATAATTTAACACCATTATATCCTGAGAAAAAAATTGAACTAGAATTTAAACCTAGTAATTATTCAACTAGGATGATTGACTTATTTGTTCCTCTTGGTTTTGGGCAGAGATGCTTAATTGTTGCCCCCCCTAAAGCAGGAAAGACCATGTTACTTCAAGATATTGCTAATGCTATTACAACTAATCACCCAGAATCACTTTTAATAGTCCTTTTAATAGATGAAAGGCCTGAAGAGGTTACTGATATGAAGAGAAGTGTTCAAGCTGAAGTTATATCTAGTACTTTTGATGAACCAGCTTCTCGGCATGTTCAAGTTGCTGAAATGGTGATGGAAAAGGCCAAGAGAATGACAGAAGTTGGTAAAGATGTAATTATCCTACTTGATTCAATTACTAGGTTAGCTAGGGCATATAATACTATTGTTCCTCCTTCAGGAAAAATTTTATCAGGTGGTGTTGATTCAAATGCACTCCATCGTCCAAAAAGATTTTTTGGAGCTGCTAGAAATATTGAAAATGGGGGTTCTTTGACTATTATTGCTACATCGTTAATTGATACTGGATCGAGGATGGATGAAGTTATTTTTGAAGAGTTCAAAGGTACTGGTAACTCTGAAATCCAACTTGATCGTAAACTTCTTGAAAGAAGAGTATTTCCAGCTCTTGATATTAATAAATCTTCAACTAGAAAAGAAGATTTATTAATGGATCCTAAACAACTCCAGAGAATTTATCTCTTAAGAAAAGTACTTCAGCCTATGAATACTATTGATGCTATGGAGTTTATTTTAAGTAGAATTAATAAATCTAAAACTAATGTGAGTTTTATTGATTCTATGAATAATTAATTTATGTTTAATAAATTAGATGGAGCTGTTAAAAGGTATGAAAAGCTCACAAAACGGATGGAGGATCCATCTATCTACGATAATCAAGCAGAATACAAAAAAGTTGCATCTGAAAGAGCTTCGTTAGAGGATATTGTAACTACCTATGAAAAATATAAAAAAGTTCTCTCTGATATTGTAGATGTTCAAAGTATTCTAAAAAATGAGAAAGATAATGAGATGCGAGAAATGGCAAAACAGGAGTTGTCAATTGGAGAAAAACAAAAACAAGATCTAGAAAAAGAATTAAAAATACTATTACTACCTAAAGATGAACTAGATGATAAAAATGTTATTATTGAAATAAGAGCTGGTGCAGGAGGGGATGAAGCATCAATTTTTGTAAGGGATATTCATAGACTATATGTGAATTATTGCCAAGATTTGGGATTTAAGACGGAACTTATATCTGTTTCTCAAGGTTCAGAGGGCTTCAAAGAAGTAATGTTTAGCGTTACGGGTAATAGAGTTTATTCGAAACTTAAATTTGAATCAGGAGTTCATAGAGTTCAACGAGTTCCTAAAACAGAATCTCAAGGTAGGATTCATACTTCTACAATTACAGTTGCTGTCATGCCTGAGGCAGAAGAAGTTGATTTTCAATTAGATATGTCAGAAGTTAAAATTGAAGTATTTAGGGCATCAGGAGCAGGTGGGCAACATGTAAATACTACCGATTCGGCAGTGAGAGTTACGCATATTCCAACGGGTATAGTTGTTTCAAATCAAGATCAAAAATCTCAAATAAAAAACAAAGAAAAAGCATTAAAAATTTTAAGAAATAGAATTTATGATAAAGTTATTTTAGAAAAAAAAGCTCAAGAAGATGCTCATCGTAAAGGTTTAATTGGAACAGGAGATCGTTCTGAAAGAATTAGAACTTATAATTTTCCTCAGGGTAGGTTAACAGATCATCGCATTGGTTTAACAGTTTATAATTTAGATAAGATTATGGAGGGAAATCTTCATGAAGTATCTGATTCATTAGTTGCTCATAATCAAGCAGAATTATTAAAAGGAGATATGGAAGATGATTAAAGAAAAATCTGTTAAAGACTTTTATAATAAACATTATAATTTTTTAATAGATAATTATCCTGGTTTAACAATTAATAGATTATTTAGAGAAGCTAATCATTTAGAAGACGAAAATGAATTTTTTAACGAGTTACTTTTGGGTACACCACTAGAGTATATTAATGGAAAATGTTATTTTTACAAATCTGAATTTTTAATAAATAATAAAGTATTTATTCCTAGGAGTGAAACAGAGGTTTTAGTTGAAGCTGCTGTAAATTTAATCAATCAATCTTCAAAAGAATCTTTAAAAGTATTAGAATTAGGCGTTGGGTGTGGAGCGATTATTTTATCTATTTTAAATGATATTTGTAAGAAAACATCTGCATTAGCCTTGGATATATCTGAAAATGCATTAAAGTTAGCTAGAGATAATTATAAAATATTAAAAATTCCAAATTATTGTAATTTAGAATTTAGAATTAGTGACCAACTAGATGAGGTTAATGATAGTTTTGATTTTATCTTTAGCAATCCTCCATATATAAAAAAAAGTGAATCAAGTTTAGTGCATGAGCAGACAAATAATTTTGAACCCCATAATGCACTATATATACAGGATGAATTATACTATCCTTGGTTTAAAAAATTATTTTGGCAAATAAATAATTCTTTGGTGAAAGGAGGTATTTTTATAATAGAGGGAAGTGAATACCATTTAGATGAGTTTTGTGTTTTAGCAAATTCTATGGGGCTTAAAAACTGCAGTATTATAAATGATTTAACAGGAACAAATAGGTTTATAATGGGGGAGAAGTAAATGGATTGTATATTTTGTGATATAGTCGCTGGAAAAAGTCCAGCTGATAAAATTTATGAAGATGATAATGTTTTAGGCTTTAGGGATATCTACCCTCTGGCTCCAATTCATTACCTATTTATTCCTAAAATTCATAGTAAAAATGTAATGGATATGATTAAAGATAATCCTCAACTTGTTACAAATATTTATACTGCTATAGAGCATTATATTAAAAAGGATCCAAATAAATGGAGTAAAGGCCATAGAATTGTTACAAATATTGGAGAATATGGGGGGCAGACAGTATTTCATACTCATTTTCACTTATTAGGTGGTGCAAGGTTGGGAAAATTTGGCTCTTAGCTTATTTTCAAAAATGAACTTCTTATTTATCTAATCAACATTTTAATATAATTTGACTCCATGTTTAAAAAAGGAGCCATTTATGAATATTGTTTTTAGGTTAATTTTTATTTTAATTTTTTCCTGTGGGAAAAAATCTATTACTGATAATTATAGAGAATCTGTATATAAATTTAAAAATACAGATGCAATTAATATCAGCTATTTTAATAAATTAGATTTTAATATTCCTTTAAAGGGGCTAGGTTCATCAAGTAAGAATTACTTACTAAAAAGCTATGATAAAAAATTTATACCTGCTAGATTGCTGCGCAAGAAATTAATTCGTTTAACTTACAAAGATATAAAAGGTAAAAGAGTGTATCAGAGTGAAAAAATAAAAAATTTTGATGAGTATACTTGGATATTTGATGATAAATATTACAAGAATCTTTATTCAGTAGAAGAATTATTATCTATAGATGATAGTTATAAACTTATAGATAATAAAAGTACGGTTAGCTTTTTATTATCTATTAATAATAATAATAATAATAATAAAGAACTATTATCTAATATTAGGTTAAACATCTTATCTATTTCTCAAGCAGATATGACATCTACTTTGATATCTACTGGTTATCTAAAATCATATGATGGAGAAAGAGCATTTTTGCCATTTTTTAGAGATGATTTTATGTTTAATTATCAAGCTAATTATATTCCTAATGAGGTTATGATTCCTATTATAAATAGAAAATCACTTTTTGCATTAAATATAAGAGATTTTATTATAAATAATAATGAGAGCTTTAATAAAAAGTATTTAGAAAAATCATCAAAATTTTCTAAGATTATTATTTCTACAGAGAATGAAGATTTAGTATATTTTGCTAATTCATATATTACATTAAGCCAATTTTTAAAGAGTATAGATAAAGATGCCATAATTACAAATAGTGGTACTGTTAAAAGATTTAAAAACAAGGAGACTTATGTTCACTTACCATATGGTTTTGAAATGGATAAATTTCATAAAAATTTTTGGTATGTTTTAAATAAGGAGGATATGTTTAGTCCTATATTGCCAGGTAAAACCTATGCTTTAGTGTATTCTAATTTTAATTCATTAAATCAAACTTTCTATGAATGGTACTCTTCTGTTTCTGTTGATGATTTAATTGATAGTTTAAAAATAGGCAGATTTAATAGAGGAGAAATTATTGAAATCATTATTGAGGGTAATAAATATAAACCAATTTTTTCAAATATATTAAAAGATATTGACGCATATTCTGACGAGGAACTATGTTTTGAATCTCCTATATCTGGATCAGATATATGTAGAAAAAAGAAAGTAAGAGTTCGATGTACTATTAAAGAAAAGATTTTTGTAAAATATGATATTAGCCCATTAGTTTCAAATAATATGTTTAAAGGTAATGGTCTAGTTTTAAGTGTAAATGGCATGGACTATAAATTTGAAAAAGATGTAGAAGGAGTAACAATAAAATATATTAATGATGATAATAAGATGATTTATCGTTTAGATACCAATAGTATTTCCACTGACACAAATATATTTGATATCGAGATTAAATTAAAACCTGATAAAAATCCAGTTTATGAAAAACTTGGATTTAAAGGTTGGGAAAATTGTATTGGTGATAGGCCTATTAATTACTCTATTGCCCCTTATAAAAAGAACAAAAATAGCTTTGAAAAATATAAAGTATCTACATATGTTTGGGGAAAAATACTAAAGTAATGGTATAATTATAGGTATTTTTGACCTAATTGTTTTATATTATAGATTTATTAGATAATAATAGATATGAAACTGTCCATTATATTCATTCTTAATTTTTTACTTGCTATTAAGGGCTTTTCTCAAGATGAGAGAAACTTTAGAAAGATAATTACTGGTGAATTAACTAAGCAAGATTATCAAGAAGTAAAAGAAAAGTATAAATTATTAGTTCGTAGTCCTTATTACCTATTTGATTTAGATGAAGATAGTAATAGTGAAAGTTTTGTAGTTTCAAAAAAAGATGGAGAAGATTGGTTTTCAATTTATGATAGTAATAAAAAGGAAATATTTAAATATCGTCTAGAGACTAAGGGTAATAATTCTAGTATTTATAGAATTACTGGTAAAATGTTATCTAAAAGCACTAAAGTGTTTATAATACATTTCTTTGAAGGTTATACTGACTTTTTAGAATTTACTGGAACTGCCAGATTTTATTTTTTAACATTAGATAACAATGATTTAAAAACTTTGTCCATTTATAAGGGGCCATACTTTTGGTACGAAAATAAAGGGTTTAAAGATAGCTACCAACGTCGTCAAAACTTTTTAAATTTTAAAGATTATGATAATGATGGTATAAAGGAGATAATTACTCATTATCGTTCAATTAAAAGAATTTTTAAATATAAAAAATTTGGTAAATGGGTTAAGTTATAAAATATGGTTTGTCCTTTATGTCATTATGGAAATATTAGTTTAAAGATAGATGATGAATGTAAATACTTTGAATGTAATAAGTGTATGTTAATTTTTGCTGATAAAAATGCTCACTTATCTTTTGATGAGGAATTTTCTAGATATAAATTACATAATAATCATACAAATGATTTAGGTTATCGTAATTTTTTATTAAAACTAGTAAATCCAATGCTAAATTATGTAGATTTTAAAAGAAGAGGATTGGATTTTGGCTGTGGGCCATCTACTCTATTATCTAATATTTTTAAGGAAAAAGGTATTGATGTTTATAATTATGACCCATTTTTTTATCCTCAAAAAGAACTCTTAGATCAGAAATATGATTTTATTACAAGTAGTGAAGTGGTAGAACATTTTTTTTATCCTAGTTATGATTGGAGTTTAATGATTAATATTTTAAATGACGGTGGGTATTTAGGTATAATGACTCAGCTTATTCCAGATAATCAGGAATTTTATTCTTGGTGGTACAGAAAAGACCCTACTCATGTTTCCTTTTATTCTAAGAAAACTATGAAATTTATTGCAGATAAATTTCATTTAAAAATAATAGAGCAAGAATCTTCAATTACTATTTTTAAGAAATATGAAAGTCGGTGTATTTAGTAGAAACACCTTTTGATAGATGAATAGGGTATTTTTTAGCTGTTTTTTGCATCTTTTTCTCAATAGCAACATTTAAGTCTATTTTTAGTATATCACATATCCTAATTAGATATATTGCTATGTCTGCAACTTCATCTTTTACAGCTTGAAACTTTTTTGTATTTACAATATCTTTTGATTCTTTTTCATCTAGCCACTGAAATATTTCCATAAGTTCAGCAGCTTCTACCGACAATGCCATGGATAAATTTTTAGGTGTATGGTATTTTTCCCATAATCTATCTTTGGCAAATACTTTTAACTTAGATTCAATATCTTTAATATTTAAATTCATGATATAGTCTTAAAATAATAACATGCCATATAGATTTCATTTTCCTTCACCTCTATATCTACTTTATTTCCTCTAATTAGAGGATTTTGGTTCTTTTTAGCTTTATATACTAATACTTTATAATTATTATAATCTCTAACAGATATAATGCTGTCGTCATCTATTATAATTTTATTCCTATATGCGAAGTGAATTGGTTTTGTAGTTATGTCTCCATCTACAATTTTAGTTGGTTCTATTTTATTCCATACTATAGGAGTAAGTAATTTATCTACCTTTTGTGGTTTTATATTATCAAAATAATTGTTCTTTCCATTTATAGCTCCAAACTCGATAAATTTATTTATTTGAGTTTCTTTATTTTCATAGTTAAATGCTGGCCCATGATCAAAATTTGTATTATTACTTTGAGTAACTATTATAGAATTTTTGGGCACATTTTTTTGCAACTTATCATAGCATCTTCCTACATACATTCTTTTAACAGATTCAATACTTGTCTTTTCACCGTCTTGATACCAATTTTTTAAAGTAGTAAATATAGATTCTTCACTTGCTAAAGCTACATTAAAAATCAATATTGTACATATTAAAATTATATTATTCATAATTTTTCTCCTTATATATATTGATTAAATATTTATATCTTTAAATATTCTTAATGTTAAGAAATAATTTATATAGCCATGAGTCTTTGTTGCTATTTTTAACTTAGATTCAATCTCTTTAATGTTTAGGCTCATAGTATAGTTTTAAAATAATAGCATGCCATGTAGATTTCATTTTCCTTAATATCTACAGTCACTTTATTCTTAATATGAAGACTTTTATTCTCTTTAGCTTTATACGCTAACATTTTGTAGTTATCATAATTATTAACAGATATAGCTATATCTTTAATTATAGTTTTAACTGGTTTTATGTTTTTCATAGTTTTTAAATAATTTGATGTGTTTATTTATATAATTATTATAGTTAAATACTATTTTGTGATTAAAAGCTTCTGTGATAGGTTGATTAGATATTAAATCGCCTCTAGGTACAAATTTTAATATACCTATTATTTTAATAGACTTAAAATTTATCTTTTGACTATTTTGATACTTAATAGGCTTTTTATTTGCTAAAGCTACAATAGAAATTAATGTATATACTAAAACTATCTTGTTAATAACCACTTCCTTATGTTTAGAGCAATTATGTATTAGAAGTTGGCTTAATGTAAAGAATAAATTTTTATTTTTATAAATAAATATTTTAACACTTTTTTAAACTTAGTATTTTTAAATATTTAAAAATCTTATAATATAGTTTTGAAATAATAGCATACCATATAGGTTTCATTTTCCTTAACATCAATAGTTACTTTATTTTCTCTAATTAGTAGTTTTTGATTCTTTCTAGCTTTGTAGATTAATATTTTATAATTATTATAATCTCTAACAGATATAATACTATCACTAGCTATTTCCACTGTAGTTATATCTCCATCTATAATTTTAACTGGTTCTACATTTTTCCATAACTTTGGGGTAAGAATTAACTTTATTTGTCCTGGTTTTATATTATCAAGGTGATTACTTTCCTTATCTTTAAATCCAAATTCAATAAGTCTATTTACTTGAAATTTTTTTTCTTCATTATCAAATGCTGGTCCATGATCAAAAATACCCATGCTAACTTGGGCAACTATTACGGAGTTTTTGGGTATATTTTGATATAATTTATCATAACACCTTCCAGCATGAACTCCTTCAATAGAATCAAAGCTAATTTTTTCGCCATCTTGATACCAATTTTTTAAAGTAGTAAATATAGATTCTTCATTTGCTAAAACTGTATTAAAAATAAATAATGCACATATTAAAATTTTTTTACTCATAAACGATCTCCTTTATAACAATTTTATGTTACTTTCTAAGAAATTAATTTTGTTGTAAAGATTTAATTCATGTTGCTATGTATAATTTAATTATTTTTTTAATATAACTATTTGATATTTAATAACAATATATTTTCTTGGATTAATTATATCCTTTGTAGGTATTTATATTTTATAAATGACTTTTAGGTTGAGTTTTACTATAGGTAATTTTATTATAATCAATTAATAAAGGGGGGCTTTATGTCAAGATTATATATTTTATTTGTATTATTATCTATTTTTGGAACTTCTTATGGAAATACTATTCATATAGTTTCTTATAATCTTGAAAATTTATTTGATACAAATCACGATATGAATAAAAGTGATTTTGAGTATTTGCCTAAAGCAGATGCTAATAAATCAGGATGTACAAAGAGTTATTGTAGAGGCAAAGATTGGACTTATGAAAAATATTCTAAGAAGCTAGAACAAATTAAAAAAGTAATTCTTGATATAAATCCGTCTATTCCGGATGTATTAGCGGTACAAGAAGTAGAAAATAATATTGCTTTAACTGATTTAGCTAGATCTATTGGCTATAATGCTAATGCTGCTATTTTAGATGATGAATTAGATTTTAGAGGTATTGATGTAGGACTTATTTATAAGGCTGATAATTTAGAATATTTATTTCATAAATCTACAAAAATTAAATCTATAGGCAGTGATGAGTTGAAAAAAACTAGAAGTATTTTAGCTGTTTATTTTAACATTAAAAATAAAAAGATTAGGCAAAGTGCCTCCGCTGATAATGGTAAAAAAGTTACTCCTAATTTAGTGGTTTATGTAAACCATTGGCCTAGTCAACGTGGTCCTTCTGTCGAGAGAGCAAATGTAGCAAAACATCTTGCGAAACTAATGGCTAGGGATAAATTAAATTATGGCGATAATATTCACATAGTAGCTACAGGTGATTTTAATACTTTGTTGGAGGAGCTTAATTATAAAGTTAGTTCAACTCCTCTTTATCATATTTTAGGCTCAGGTCCAAGTTCTTTATTTATGTCTAAAGAGATAGTTAACTCCTTTTTAAAGGGAGATATCAAAGGGTCATATTATTATACTAGAAAGTGTGTATGGAATCCTTTTGATTATTTTTTAGTTTCAAATAATTTAAGTGATAAAAAAGGTTTAGAAATTGTAGCTAATAGTTATAAAATTCACAATGATCTTGAATATATAACTAGAAAATGGTGGTGTGACAAAAATAAAATAGGGCAAGGAAATCCGGATGCTGTAATCCCTAAAAGATATAGTGATTGGAATAATCCAAAAGTTACTGGTTATTCAGATCACTTTCCAGTTTCTATCAAGCTTAAGTTTCTTTAGAGGATTTTTATATTAATTGGAGTTTTTTATGTCAAGATTATATATTTTATTTGTATTATTATCTATTTTTGGAACTTCTTATGGAAATACTATTCATATAGTTTCTTATAATCTTGAAAATTTATTTGATACAAATCATGATGTGAATAAAGGCGATTTTTATCACCTTCCTAAGCTTCACCCTGGTAAAAAAAATTGTAGTAAAAATTCTTGTTTTAATAGTGATTGGACTTATGAAAAATATTCTAAGAAGCTAGAACAAATTAAAAAAGTAATTCTTGATATAAATCCGTCTATTCCGGATGTATTAGCGGTACAAGAAGTAGAAAATAATATTGCTTTAACTGATTTAGCTAGATCTATTGGCTATAATGCTAATGCTGCTATTTTAGATGATGAATTAGATTTTAGAGGTATTGATGTAGGACTTATTTATAAGGCTGATAATTTAGAATATTTATTTCATAAATCTACAAAAATTAAATCTATAGGCAGTGATGAGTTGAAAAAAACTAGAAGTATTTTAGCTGTTTATTTTAACATTAAAAATAAAAAGATTAGGCAAAGTGCCTCCACTGATAATGACAAAAAAGTTATCCCTAATTTAGTTATTTATGTAAACCATTGGCCTAGTCAGTGGAAACCTACTGATTATAGGACAAATGTAGCAAAACATCTTGCGAAACTAATGGCTAGGGATAAATTAAATTATGGCGATAATATTCACATAGTAGCTACAGGTGATTTTAATACTTTATTGGAAGAGCTTAATTATAAGGTTAGCTCAACACCTCTTTATCATATTTTAGGCTTTGGTCCAAGTGCTTCGTTTATGTCTAAAGATGTAATAGATTCTTTTCTTGGAAGAGATTTTAAGGGTACATATTTTTCTACTTATTCTTGTAAATGGAAACTTTATGACTACTTTTTATTTTCAAATAATTTAAGTGATAAAAAAGGTTTAGAGATTGTAGCTAATAGTTATAAAATTCACAATGATCTTGAATATATAACTAGAAAATGGTGGTGTGACAAAAATAAAATAGGGCAAGAAAATCCGGATGCTGTAATCCCTAAAAGATATTATAATCGTAATAATCCAAAAGATGTTGGTTATTCAGACCATTTTCCAGTTTCTATCAAGCTTCAAGTGCTTTGATATGGAATAGATGAATGATGAAGAATAATCTTTAAGTCTTTGTTATATACAAAGCTATATTCTGCTTTTAGTTCTTCTCCATTCACATCAGTTAAAAAGTAATTGCCCATTGCCATTGCAAACTTTTCTTCTGTTATTATGTGAGCATTTTCAAATATAATGTTTTTCCATGGTTTAAGTGCAAATCCACTGTCTTCACTATAGTTTTTATTATTTCCTATAAAATAAGACAGTGCTCCCTGTTTATCTAACCTAAATTGGTTTTTAAAAGCTTTAGTTGGTTTGAATAATACTTTTTCCTTGGAATATGCATATAGTTCATTTAGTAGATATTCTGTCTTTTTTATATATTCACTGGTGTTATCTTTTACTTGTCCAATGGCAATTATAGTATTAGTCCAGTCTTTTTGAACTCTTATAATATCTTCTTTAGTAATCATAATTATTTATAGTTTCTTATCATTCTAGATAAATAATAAAATATCCAAATTATCATAGCTATAAATAAAAATATTGCAGCGTATCCTAAATGATTATCATAGGATTCGACAAAATCAGCACTAGTTCTAGTTAACCCCGCTAGTATTATTATTAATCCAATGTAGATATATGGAAAAGATTTTTTTTCATAATATGCAATATCAGCTTTTGAGTGAGCTAGGGTGACTCTATTTGATACTAGAAATGTTATTAATATATATCCACAGATATAAATTAAATGTTTGATAGCTAAGTCATAATCAGGAATAAATACAGTTACCCAAGAAGCTATAGTTATAAACCAACATCCACTTATTAAAAGGATATTGGAATAATTAAATTTAGCAGGTTTTTTAAATATTCTCCAATAATAGATAGCTATATAACTTATGGCTATTGCTCTTAATAAAAATCCTATAACCTTAGAAAAGGTAATTTCTATTATAAAAGAAATGATAAATATAAGTAATGATATTATTATTTTGTAAGGAATTACTTTTATGAATGGTTTTTTTTGTTCATAAATATTTCTTTGTTTTTTGACATCTTCTTTAAGGCCCAGTATCCCGGGGATTATTCTTCCTCCGACTCCTAATAGAAAAGAAAGTACCATAGCATCATAAATAATAATTTTTCCATAATGTTCAATGTGTAATTCACTTTCAAAGGCTAAACTATATGCCATCATAGTGCTACCTAATATTCCTGAAATAATTCCAAAGCTTATAAATGAAAAGGTATGTGGAATATTTTGCTTTCTTTTAAGAAATCTTTTAACAATAAAAGTTAGCAAAAAAATCCATCCTAGATTATTAAAAATCCAATATAAAAAATTATTTTTAATTATAGTCGATATAAATAATAGAAATATTAGTAATATTGATATTGCAATTTCTGTATTTGAAGCATGTGGTGTTTCTGTAAATTTGGGAATGGCAGTCATTAGAAATCCAAACATCGAAAGATATATATATCCTCCAATAAATAGCATTGCGTGTTCTTCTACTGGGAATAAATTTTCTTTAAAGAATACATAATCTATCCACATAAATGCTGCATAGATAGCAAATGCTATCGCCAAGGGGAAAAACAGATAAAATGGATTTTTTTTAATGTTTGATATATCTAATTTCATATAATATAACTTTAGCATAATAATAGACTATTCTCTATTATACTGTAGTAAAAGCGATAGGCTTTTGTGTTGGTTGAATATATCTACTATTTAATTTAGTATGTTGCTCTATAAAATTATAAAAGGAGTTACCTATGTACATTATTGAGATTTTTGGAGTACTGTATCTTGCTCTAGGAATTTCTATATTTTTTCATAAAAGTTTATGGAATCAGTGGATAGAATCTCTGATTAAAAAACCATTTTATCTTTTGTCTTGGGGAGGATTTGCTCTAGTTGTTGGAACCTATTTAGTTATGCAATTTACAGATCCTTATTTTTTAAAAGAAAAAATTATGTTTGTTATTGGCTGTATTTCTTTGTTTAAGTCATTTTTTATGTTGTTTTTTCCAAAAAAAATGTCTTATTTTGTAAATAAAATAATGGAAGTAAAATATGTCTTATATATTGATGCAATCATTTCTGTAATTTTAGGAATTATACTTCTATTTTACTAAATTCTAAATAAATTCTTTGTAAAACTTAGAGATTCTCTATATTCATTTTCTATTGCTTCTAAGTGAAAGGGATATACGCACTCTTTTAATTTTTCTTCATCATCATGACTTGGATAGTAAATTATGCATTTAATTATAGCTCTATGAGATATTTCTTTAGGTTGCTTATGAAATTCTTCTGCTCTCATACTTTTTATAAAACTTATTAGTTTTTCCTTTTCTTTTGATAGGTATGTACTATTTATTAAAAGGTACTTAAAATCACTACACGGCCAAGCTACACCTTCTAATTTTTCACCTTTTAAAGGGTTAAAATTAAAAGTAGTATTTAAGATTTCATTAGTGGGCTCTTCTATTGCTGTTTTTACACAATTTTTTACAAGCCCTTGAGACATAAAAATAAGTTTAGCAAATAACATTCTATCGTTGCCATCACCATAAGATAGATGTGAAAATGTAATCAGAATTAAAATAGATACAATTTTTTTGACTATCACTTAGTAATAGGATGACACTAATAATTTTTTAAGTCAATTTTGTTAGAAAGTGGAATACCAGTAAATTGCTCTTATATGATTTGTTGGTTCGCTATTATTGAATTGAAAATTTCTCCCAAGCCTTGATTGTGCCGAGCGATTTCCTTGCATAGCAGATTTTTTATACCAGTAGAATGCCTTTTTTTGATCTTTATTAATACCTTCTCCATTTTCATACATATCTCCTAAGAATAGCTGAGCAGTTGACTCTCCATTTTTTGCCGCTTTTTCAAGCCAGTTAAAAGCTTTTTTATAGCTTTTACTCACTCCTATTCCCTTTCTGTACATGTCACCTAAAAATAATTGTGCAGATGAGTTTCCACTTTTAGCTGCTTCCTTAAACAAGTTAAATGCTTTTTTATAACTTTTATTGACTCCTAGTCCTCCATAATATTGAATTCCAAGGGCCAGTTGAGCAGGAGGATATTTTTTATCAGCAGCTTTTTTGTTTAAAGTATATGCCTTTTTATAGTCTCTTAAGACTCCTTCACCTTGAAGATACATTTTTCCAATATTATAAAGATCTTTTGTTATTATTTCTTTGTTTAAGGCAGAGCTATTGTTTTTTATTAAAGTTTTTAGTTTAGTTACGGGGATAGCAAAATTTAGACTTTGTGAAGCAGTTATTATCATTACAGATATGCCTATAACTTTAAAGTCTTTAGAAAATACTGGGGAACCACTACTTCCCGGAGATATGGGAGCAGTGATTTGTATAAAATCTTTTCCTCTTTTAGCAGATATAATTCCTTTTGAAAGAGTCCCAGTTAACCCACGAGGAGAACCAATTACAGATATATCATCACCCATTTTTAGCTTTGTTTCGTCACCTAGCTCAAGAGGTCGGTATTTTTTTTCTAATGTTTTAATTATTGCAAGATCATTTTTTGAGTCAGTAGCAACAATTATACCTGCTCCTTTTTTATTTTCTTGTGTAACAAAAAATACTACGCCATTAATAGCATTTTTTATTACATGGTTATTTGTAACTAGGAGATTGTCTTTTATAAAAAATCCACTTCCAATGGCATTTTCGTGAACTATGGTAACTGTTGATTTGGCAACTTCTTCATAGCTTGAAGCGTAGATATATTCAATTGATATCAATGATATAAGAGCAATTAGAAACGAACTTCTTACAAAATTAGATTTATACTTCATAATACTGTAAATAATAATGTATATATTTTTAAATAAATCTAATATCATATATAAAATATGTCAATAAAATTGACTATTTTTATAAGATATAAATATAAATGCAAAAATTTATATTTTTAACAATAAGCTTTTTAATTAGTTTTAAAATATTAGGATTTGAAGAAAATTTACATATTAATTCAGGTAAGGCTTCTTTATTAGATAAAGATTTAATTGAACCTAAAGGTATTATAGGAAAGAAGAAATATGGTAATTGGCGTTTTCACAAAGAAACTTTCAAAATTGATATGTCTTCTTATCTATTTAGGCAAAATAATGGAGTCAAAGTTATAGAAAGAAATGATGCTGGTGCTTTTAGAAGTTATAATAATTTTTTCATATTTGATGGCCTTAAGCAAGTAACTCCTCCTGAATATGATAAAAGTGTTTTATTAGTAGTTATTAAATGTGACGGTATAGCATTATTTAAGACGAGATCCTATTCTAGAAAAATATCAGCTACAGAAGAGATGAGACTTAAGGTTACTAAAGAAGGTGGAGTAAGATTTTATTTTCAAATTATAACTTATGCAGATTCAGGAATATGTAATCTAACTTTAGGTGATAAAGGTTTTTATAAAATTATTTTTAAACCTTCTCGTTCAATTTCTTGGGATAATACTTTATATTTTTGTGATTTCTATCAAACTACAGGTCAGTCTGATTTAAGAAAGTTTTTTCTAACTCAAAAATACTATAGTTATACTTGTCCTCTATTTTCAAAAAAAATACATCACTTGGCAGATGAAGTAGAAGCTTTTCAGTTAAAAGTAGAATCTCTTTTAGGCAGAAGATTGCCTAAAGAATTCTTCGATAAAACAGATCCTTATTTAGATATTGATTTTTCAAGGGCTCCTAATCTAGAAGCTATTTTTATTTCTTATCTTGTTTTTAGAAATGATTTCTATGGAACTATTTTAAGGAGACTACTTGAATATCATGCAAAAAAAGGAACATTAATTAAAATTATGGTCTCAAAGGTAATCAGTTTAGATAAGGATATCAAAGTATTAAATGAATTTAGTGAAAAATATAGCAATGTATCTGTTTTATTTTATAAGTACTATTCACCTTACAATTCTATAAAAGAAAAATTTGATCAACTTCATAGGACTTTACATGTCAAAATGTTCATCGTTTGGCCTAAAGATATAATAGATAGGCATCCTATAGCTATTATTGGTGGTCGCAATATACATGATGGATTTTTATTTTTAAATAAAACAGATTTAAGTAAATATCCTGACCTTGTTCAATACGGAGAAGATGAAAATTTTGTTCACTGGACTGATATGGAAATTTTATTAACAGAAAAACAAGTTATAGATATATTAACATCTCATTTCTTTACTATTTTTAATTATAGTCGATATACTTATAGTACTGGTCAAATTATTGTTCCTTTAGTAAATAAATCAGAACTACCTGCTAATTATTTTGATAGAGATAAAACCTATATAAGGCATCTTGCATCTTCTCCATATGCTGATGGGTATAGTTTAGAAAAATTCTACAGAGAAATGATTTTGAGTGCAAAGAAATCTATTAAAATAGTGACACCTTATTTTAATTTAACTAATACTTTAATTGATGCCTTTAGTAAAGCTAGTGAAAAGGGAGTTAATATTGAAGTTATAACAAGGATTGAATTAGAAGGGGATACAGCTGATATTATTTTATCAGATGTAAATAAAAATACAGTTAATAAATTTAAAGATATTATGGAAATCTATGAGTATACTAAAGTTAAAGATATTTTGCATTCAAAGATTGTTATAATTGATGGAGAATTAGTTGTAATAGGTGCTGTAAATTTTAATAAACGATCTTTTTTCCATGATGTAGAAAATACTTTAGTTATATGGTCTCCATCTTTTTATAAAGATACTGATGCCATATTTAAAAACTATAAGAGGCATTCAAGAAGAATAACTAAAAAGCTAAAAACTATTTGGTGGAAACAAGTTATTATAAAAATATTTGATGATATTCTTTAAATTATATAAAATTATTTTCTTTTGAATAAAGGATATTTGGATTTTTTCCAAGAAGTAATTCCTCCTTTAAGATTTGCCCCATTTATTCCATACTTTTTCATTAGTTTTACTACTTTTAAGCTTCTGGGGCCTGAGCCACAATAGACAATATATTGTTTGCTTTTGTCTAAAGATTTTACATAATTTTCAATATCTTTATCAAATGCATTTTTTATTATAGCATTTTTAATTGTACCACTTTGTTTTTGTTCCATAGGTGTCCTTACATCTAGGATTACACCTTTGAAGGTATTGTTTAAAATAGATTTATGTAAGCTTTTTACATCAATTTCGTTTAAATCTTTAGCAAAAAGGCTTAAGCAGCTTATTATTATAGAAATAAAAAAAACTTTCTTAATATTCATAGGTTATATTATTAATAATTATTATATATTTAGTCAATTCAAGTATAATGCACTTAGTAAACAATATAGTTTCTAGTGAATTAGTTAACTTAATTAGTTTGTTAACTATGCCTTTTATATTTATGCTTACTTAAGATTGAACTTAAAAGATGCTAAGCTTAATTTAGTAGTAAAAATAAAAAGTGATTAAAAAGTATTTTAAAACATTTATTATTTTTTCAGGGCTTATTTTATCAATAGGGCTTTATTTTCTTTTAATTTTTTTGCAGTGGAAGCAAGATACTGCTATTACAGCAAGTATTACCCTCCTAACAGCACTGTGGTGGGTTTTTGAGCCTATTCCTATACCTGTGAGTTCTTTAATACCACTTACCTTATTTCCACTTTTTGGAGTACTGTCATCGGCAGAAGTTGCATCTTCATATGGAAATCCATTGATACTTCTTTTATTGGGGGGCTTTTTATTTTCTCAAGCATTAGAGAAGAATAATGCACACAAAAGGCTAGCTTTTTATGTTTTAAAACTCATTGGCCAAGATAGTGAAAGAAAATTAGTTTTTGGTTTTATGTTGGCTTCTTGTCTTTTGAGTATGTGGATATCTAATACGGCAACTACTTTAATGCTTTTACCTGTGGCAGTAGCAATTATTTCTCAAGCAAAAAGTAAATCTATTACCGTACCACTTCTTTTATCTATGGCATACGGAGCAAGTATTGGAGGAATGGGAACTCCTATTGGAACAACACCTAATCTTGTCTTTATGGAAATTTATAGGCAGTTTTCAAGTACGGAAGTTGCATTTTCTCAGTGGATGAAATGGGGAATATCTGTCATTGTCATCTTTATTCCTATTGCCTTTTTATGGTTAACTAGAGGTCTTAAGGGTAAGAAGACAACCTTTACTTTGGAGAAATTACCTCCTATATCTATTGCAGAAAAACGAGTTCTTTTTGTCTTTTTATTTATTATTTTAGCTTGGGTGTTTAGAAGTGAACCTTTTGGGGGTTGGAAGACTTGGATTAATTTGCCAAAAGCAAATGATGCGAGTGTTGCCTTTATAGGAGTAATTCTACTATTTTTAATCCCTGATAAAAAAGGAGGAGCACTTCTTGATTGGAAGCATGCAAATAAAATTCCATGGGGAATTTTAATACTATTTGCTGGAGGAATTGCTATTGCAAAAGCATTTTCTACTTCAGGATTAGGGCTTATTTTGGGTAATGCTATTTCTAATAATCTGCCAACTACTACTTTTTTAATCTTAATTTTAGTTTGTCTATTTGTAACTTTCTTAACAGAAGTAACCAGCAATACTGCAGCTACAACTCTTTTAATGCCAATATTAGCTTTAGTTGCTACAAACTTAAATCTACCTCCTGCTCTAATAATGGTACCTGCCGCATTAAGTGCTAGCTGTGCCTTTATGCTTCCAGTTGCAACAGCACCTAATGCCATCATTTTTACTAATGATAAAATTAATATAACTACAATGATAAAAGAGGGATTTATTCTAAATCTTATAGGAGTTATCATAATTTCCACTCTATGTTATTTTTTAATTTAAAATGGACAAATAGATGAGAAGTTTTTATCTGTTTTTTATTTTAATTTTAAATGTTCAAATCGCATTTTCTAAAATTTTAGTTCAAGGACACCGTGGCTCTCGAGCTACTCATCCAGAAAATACATTGCCAGCATTTAAAGAGGCAATTGATGCTGGAGTTGATATATTGGAATTTGATTTAGCGGTAACAAAGGATGGGCATATTGTAATTTCTCATGATCCTGCTATTAATAATAAGATTTGCCTTGATAAAAACGGAAAGAAGTTTAAAGATCTTCGAATTATTTACCATATGACTTTAAAAGAAATAAAAGATTATGATTGTGGAAGTATTGTAAATCCTAGACTTCCAAAACAAAAATTAATCCCTAAAACAAAAATCCCAACTTTAGAGGAACTGTTAAAGATGGCAAGTAAGTATCCTAAATTACGATTTAATATGGAGACAAAAATTTTTCCTTATTATTCCAGTATTACTCCTAGTCCAAGAGAGTTTGTAAAAAATATTTTAAAAACTATAAAAAAGTACAATTTAGAGAAAAAGGTAATCATTCAATCCTTTGATTACAGAACTTTAATAGAGGTTAAAAGGCAAAATAAAAATATTAAGATAGCTCAGCTAGTTTCTGATAATTTAATTGATATGGTAGCAGTAGCTAGTAATTTAAATGCTGAGATTATATCTCCTAATTATAAATGGATCACAAAGAAGATGGTTTATCGACTTCAAAAGAAAAAAATCCATGTAGCTGTATGGACAGCTAATACTAAAGAGGTATGGGATCGTTTGATAGATATGGGAGTTGATTCTATTATTACTGATTTTCCTAGAGAATTAATTAGTTATTTAAAAAATAAAGGTTTGCGATAAAATTTTTTATATCAGTAAAATCTAGGTATATAGTTTGGATGTCTGGTAAAAAGTAGATACTCCTTTAATTGTACCAATAAACGGTGTCATATATTGAGGAAGTTCATGTTTTACATTCATATATTCTCCGTATATTTTTCAATATCTAAAATAAATTCTTTTATTTGATTTCTAACTCTTCTGTAAACATCTAATATTTGTTTTTTATCACTTATTTTGTTTGTAAGCCTTGGAGGATCGTCAAATCCGACATGAATAATTTTTCCCTCATAGAAAAGTGGACAACTCTCATGAGCATCAGAGCAGACGGTAAAAATAAAATCCATTTTAATATCTGGCAATTCATTGGTAGTTTTTGACTTATATCCAGAAATATCAATTCCCACTTCTTGCATAACTTCTACAGCATTTGAATTTAAACCATGTTTTATTGTTCCAGCCGAATAAAATTTGTATTTTTCATTTTTAAGTGCTTTTCCCCACCCTTCCGCCATTTGAGATCTACAAGAATTCCCTGTACATAAAAATAAAATATTCTTCATCACTATTTATTATATATAATATTTTATATCTTTAAAAAAAGATAATATAAAAATCTAGTTAAGATTATTTTTCGGGTTAACTCAAATATATCTTTATTTTTCTTCTAGTTTTATTTATTTTACTATTTGTATTACTTATATATCAAATAGCATAAGTAGATGACTTTATTTGAACTATAACATATAAACCAAGTTATTTTAATTTATAATACTAATAGGAGATTTGATTTTTAACCCAAGAGCATTGTAAATAGCATTTTGTAAATCAGTCGGCCTTGAAGGAAGAATAAATTTTTTACCAGTGATATTATCTCTAACTATACTAGCTTGCATATAAGACAGTTCTTTTCTTATAGTTTCAATACTTAATTTTAACTTCTTTTTATTGAGTTTATATTTAGCTAAAGACATCAAGGTATAACAAATAAAACAGATTAAAACATGAGATTTTATTCTCTTTGGCGTCCAATGATAAATAGGACGCATTTTCAAATCATGTTTATTAATTCTAAATGCATCTTCTATTTGCCATAATCCTCTATATTTCTCTAGAAGTTTATTTCCACTTATATCTTTTTTTTTATAATTACTTGCTACTGCGTATATGCCATCCCATCTTTTTTCTTCTTCAATTTTTTTTATATTAAGGTATGCTTCTTCTCTATTTCTCTTTTCAAATTTTAGGTATTTTTTGGTACCTGTGTTATTGATTAAATCAGAAACCTTTACTTTTGCTTTATCCATCTTACTTCTTATTCTTCTAATTAATCTTTCTCGGTCATGTTTGCTTTTATCAGCTCGCTTTTTATTATAGCTGACTACAATTCTTCTTCCTAAATATTTATATTCTTTTGTAATATTTAATATATTTTTATTATTCTTTTTAGTTTTTTCAATGTCTCTTAAAATATTGTCCCTAAATCCCTTTTTAGTATTTTTTAATTTTGCTGATATTATAAAGTTAATATTATACTTATCTAATAATTCTAAATTACTTCTGGTAAACATTGCTCTATCTGCTACTATAAATGTGTTTGATATATCATATCTTCTTTTAAGGGAAAATATAGCATTTATAAGTGTATTTCCTTCATAAGTGTTACCGGGAAAAAGCTCATACCCTAGAGGTAGACCTTCTATAGTAGTCATCAATGCTAGCATTACTTGAGTTTCTTTGAATTTATTGTCTTTACTATAGCCACAGATTCTCAACTCATCGGGAATAAAACTTTCAAAATATAAAGTGGTAACATCAAAAAATGCTACATCTATCTTTTGATTAAGTTCATTTAAAATATTATTCACTATTTTATCTTGAATCCTCCTTCTATTATCATAAACCTTATCCATCATTCTATAGACACTACTTAGGTCTATTATTTCTAATTTATCTCTTTTTATAGTTTCAACACTTTTCCTTTTGCTACAAGGTTTTTCAATTCTAGATAAAACCATTCTTTTTAATAATTGATTACTTTTTTCTTTTTTATAACCAGTATCAATAGCATCTGATAACCCCAGTTGATGATATATATCTTCAAATATGTCATCTATCCCTATACTAATTCTACTTTCTTCTTTTAATCTTTTTGAAAGTTCTAGAGAATTTTTTTGTTTATTATCTTTTCTAGTTTTTGGTTCATGAACAATCTTTTCAAATCCTGGAAGTGATGGGGAAGATTCATTTTTTATTTTAATGATTAATTCATTGGCTATCTTTTTGCGCTCTTCTATTTCTTTTAGATTATTCTTATGAAAGTGTCCTACTCCGCAGATTATCTTTTGTTTTACTTTTCCACTTTCTCTAACATTTTCAACAATTCTTATAGAAACATGATTGTTACTCTTTTTTACAAGTCTTACAAACATATATATAGGATAAGAAAGTGTGACTAAACTGTATAGTTAAAAAGTGATATTGTTTTGATTAGTTTAGAAATATGTATGATTACAAACTTAAGAATAGGAAGAGAATCTTTTTATATCAATAACCTTATCTAGATAAAGCAGACCGTGCCTTTGCCTTGCTTTTTAATTTGGATTTTCATTAACTAGTCGGAATACATGAGGCTTTACTGTATTTCTATTGGCCTTTACGAGTTTAACAGTGTTTGAAAGAGATGATCTTCTATTGTTCCTTTCAAGGCAATGATAATTCGTTTAGAAAATGCAGGTGAAGATATTAGAGACCTTTTAGAAATGTTGGACTAGTGCTTGAAAAGAAAGGGTTTAAGAACAGAATAGAGACTTTAACTTTATCTTTGAAACTCCCTAAACTATTGATTTTAAAAAGGAAATTGGAAATATCCTTACTTTTTCCAAACTGTTACAAAAAATAAAAAATAATTTGCTTTTATAAGTGAGTAATTTTGTTTATAAGTAGGTGAAAATAATAATACAGAAAAAAGGAGAAATTATTATGTCAAACAAGAACAAGCTTTATATTGGTAACTTGTCTTTATCAGTCGATGAGTCTAAGTTGCGCAATCTATTTTCACCTTATGGAGATATTGAAGATTTAATTCTTATTACAGATCGAGAAACCGGCAGATCAAGAGGTTTTGGCTTTATTACTTTTGCTAATAAAGAAGATGCACAAAAAGCTCTAGAGCAAAATGGAAAAGAAATGAATGGTCGCACTCTAAAAGTTAATGTAGCTATGGATAGGCGATCTTAGACCGAGATAAACTTTATTGCTTAGCAGTGAGCATCTTAAAGTGTTGTTAATTTTTGATCTTTCAAGAAAATAAGAAGGTCAAATAGGGGGTAAGCTATCTCCTAAGATTTGAACTAGTTTTTGGGATATATTGTCATGAATATTTTTGGATAAGTTGTGATTGGGAGATATAGTTATTATTCATTCCAGAGATCCAGCTTTTGATATTACTGAATCAGAAAATTTGCCTGAAGGTTTATAGAGTTTAAAGAGTATTTTATCACCATTGAAAAAGGTGAGCATTCCTTCTCCATTAAAATTACCTATTTCACATGACTTCACATTACTCCAATCTATATGAACATGGTTTGTTCCTTCTTCAAGGTCTAGGCGGTCTTCTTTGCCATCATTGTATTGACGTACTTTAAAGTGTCCTACAAGATTTGCAGATATTCCAGGTGCTCCACTAGCAAAAATCAGGCAATCTTCTTGACTTAGATCTTCAAAGAGCATTTTTTGTTTTTTTGATTTCATTAATTGTGACACTACGACTCCTTTTTTTAAATTCAAGGTTGCATAAAATTAACAATTAATCAAAGAGAATGTTAATTAATTACCATATATGTACTTCTCTCTTGGTATTATTTTTATTGCAATTGACTTGCAATAAGAATATGGTGTATGCTCCCAGTTATTTAAAGAATGACTTACTTCGTCTTTTTGGCGATTGTAACAAATTAATTTAAGCCAGTGAGGTCCAAAAATGCATAGTGAAACTAAAACTCTTGAATCTAATACGCTAGATAAGGCTTGTATCTTATGCTCTGGAGCATGTGCAATCCATTGTATGCTAGCTCCTATAATAGCGTTAGCTTCACCAGCTATTGCTCATTTTTTTGAAAATGAATGGATTCACATAGGTCTATTAGTACTTCTCACTCCTATTGCAATTATTGCTTTTTATCGGGGGTTTAAGCTACATCAAGAAACTCGTCCGGTGTTTTTAGGCAGTGCTGGTATTGTACTTTTATTAATGGCGGTTTCCTTTGAGCTATTATTTAAAATTGAGGTAGAGAGTTTGGAGATCATATTTACAATGATTGGCAGTATCTTGTTAATTGTGGCACATATTTGCAATATAAAATACTTAAGACTCACTTAATTTAGTGGAAGATGAAATTGCTTCTTGTGTTATTATTGCAATAGTCTCTTTGAACTTGCACCAGTTTTTGGGGTAAGATCACAACAAGTTATTGAAAACACTGAACTTTTAGAGAAAAAT
Organism: Bacteriovoracaceae bacterium; assembly: GCA_965243505.1. Lineage (GTDB taxonomy): Bacteria > Bdellovibrionota > Bacteriovoracia > Bacteriovoracales > Bacteriovoracaceae > CBDEVA01. The sequence continues at coordinate 470,613 of CBDEVA010000008.1, forward strand.
CAAAAAACAAAAAAAGATGGAACAGTTACGGATATTAGTGTGTATAGAAAACGACTTGGTGGAGGTGGTGGGAATTGAACCCACGTCCGAAACATTCTTTAAATAGCAGCCTACGTGTGTAGTTTTCTTTTCTCGTCGGAAAACACGACCATTTAATTTTGTAAAACTAAAAAACCTCGGGTGTTTTTTACAAGGTTATCCCGACGGTTCCTTGAAAGTTAGTTAACCTGCAACTTCAACAGGGTTGGTAGATTCTGTTTCTTGGGACACTACCCCCTCATACATGGGTTTGCTATTAAGCAGCCATTGCAACTGGCTCAAAAGAGTCAGCATTTAATTTTAGTCTCTTTTTTACTGGGCCAAGAGACCAACCCAGACACGCCTACTAAATAGAGTATTGCCTCGTCGAAGCCTTAACACCCCCTATAAATAGGATTATAACATATTGCTTATAACATATAAAAAGAGCAAATTTCAAAGATTTTAAGAAGTTCTCTAAAGTTTAGTATTTTATTGGAGGCTGGCTTTTTTTAAGTATTAAATATTTTTATTATTCTAATTGAAAATGTACCGTTTCTAGAAAATTATAAGTTTTTATATTTCCAGCCTTATCAACTAAAACCATCTCAAGTAGCACCCATTTTCCTGGAGCTGATCCTCTAGGTAGAGTAGTTTTAATATCATATCTTTTCTCAATGGTTGGATCACCATTGAAAAACTTTGTATAAAAATTGCTATGGTAAAAGTAATTAAAATATATTTTTCCTAAGGGATTGCGAAGTTTGTAATAAACTGTTCCTATTCCTGATTTATCATCTTTGGCATAAAATACAATATGAACCTTAGTTCTGCCATCTGGAGATGTGGGGTTTATAGGATCAGATTTTATTGCTATTTTATTGGTATCCAAAGATGGTGCTTCTAAATCGCCATTTCTAGTTGAAAGGGTAATTTTCTTCATTTTTTCATGTTTAGGATCATTGCTGAAGTATTGACCCTTTTTGTTTAAGGCTTGATCTTCCATATGAATATAACTAATGGCATATGTACCTGATGGAAAATATTCATTGAGTTCAAAGTTAACCGAAGCTTTAGAGGTTTGTTTATTATAATTTCCATATGCTGAAATAGGGTATAATTCTCTATCATCTAAATAAATTAAGTTGGCATAGACAGGATGTCTTTTCTTCATAGCAATGTCTTCATTAATTTCCCATTGAACTTTTATATCAAATAATTGTTTTTGTTTTTCTATTTTTTCTATCTTATTAATGGCAAGGGAATTTTTTATATAAGTAGGAGGATTTAAATCTTCAATTTTATTATTAATAAATAATTTGAAACCATAGTCTGTTATGGATTCCATTCTAGTGTTGAGATTTCTGTCATAAATAGTTATATTTTCCATTTTCCAATAACCTCTTTTACTATTTTTATCAATTGAAAATGTACCCTTTAAAGTATGGTCATCTCCATTATGAGGGTAAAAATAAACATCTTTATAAGTATTATTTGGAGAGAAAATTCTAGCATAAGCTCGCTCTGCTCCGTCATCAATACCTTCTTTATCTCTTAGTCTTATTATAATTTCAACTCTTTTATCTTCTAGGTTTCCTCCATGGGTCTTTACATCAACCATTTCTATTTTTCCTGGAAAATCATAGTCTGGAAAAAGGTTTAAAACCTGAAATGTTAAATCTTCTCTAATCATTGAAACATAACGATAACCATTCATAATTCTCTCTTTAATAAACTCAAATTTATCAGGAGCGACAGATCTTAATTTTTCAGGATTTAAGACATAATGAGCTAGAGATTCTGCCATATCTTCATTTGGGTTGATATTATGAGCATAAGGGGTAACAAAGTCAGTTTGATGAGAAGTAGACCAACCAGAGGAAACATCAGGATTTTCATACCAACCACCAAGGTCCGCCCAATCATCTCTTACTTCCTGAATAAATACATTTTTCCATAAAAAATGACTCTTTTCATGAAGTATTAATCTATGGGTGCTGTCTTCTGAACCACTACTGAATGCCTTATCCATAAATTCTATGTAGCTATCTGTATTAGCTCCTCTAGGCCAAGCTACGGCTGCAGCTGAAGGATACAAAGGATGAGGATGTCCATCTTTTCTTCTAACTAAATATTTTAATCCAGGTATTTTATAATAGCCTTGAGGCATTTCACTCATAGCGTGAATTATCTTTATCAATTCACTATTATAGAAGCTTTGAAAATTATCTGCATGTTCTCCAGTTAATTTTTTATAGTTATCAATATCAATTACTAATGAAAATTTATCGAGAAGAATCTTTTTGATATTTTTTTTATTTTTTCCGTAATTTGTAAAAAGGATAACTAATGCTTGAAATAATCTTTTGGAAAAGAATCTTCCTCTTTGATTATTTAACTTAACTAGCTTATCACTAGCGTAAAAGAATGCTTTTTCAGAAATTGTAATATTATTGTTATTAATTTTTATGTCATCTGCAAGAAAATTGCTTGTTAAGGAGAGTTTTCTTATGTTTGACCATTTATAATGAGGAATAGATTCCACAGCTTTAAGTAATCTTGTTGCTAACTCATTAGTCCATGTATTTTCGTTATTTATAAGAACAATGTTGTATTTTTCCTTTAAAACTTTAGAAGATGAACTATTTAAAATATCGATATCTTCTCCTAAATACTCAATAGTATCTGCTATATTGTCATTGGCTGAATATTCATATTCATAATTTTCATCGGATAATTCCCAATGGTAGTGAAAATAAGATTCACTTATTTGATTAACTTCTAAGTTAATGCTTTTAAATGACCTGTTTTTTACTTCTATGGTTTGAGGAGCAGGAGGGCGATAACCAGAACTAACTTCTGTGATTAAAGTATATGTCCCATCATTTATATTTGATAGATCAATATTCTCCTGAGATGGAGTTTTAATTATTCTTTCTATATTTGCCGTTTTTTGATTTATAAGTGTTAATTTCATGTGTGATGATATAAATTCTTTTTCTTTTACTATAGGAACTTCTTCCTTACTTTCATCGATTATCTTAGGGGGACTAGAGATAATAATAGTGGATACATTATTGTTTTCAGGTAGAGGTTGATCAAATTCAACAAATCCTTGAGAACAAGAAAAGGCAAATAAAATTACTAATAAATTAGAGTAATTTGTCATAATTACTTATCGGAAAATAAAAAAATTTTAAAAACTTTTATAAGGCATATTAGTTTTAAATAGGATTTAAGTATTTAATTCATACATATGGATAATTTATTCATATTGTCATAGAATTATTATGCTTTTTTAAAAGCCTAAAAAGTTTAGAATTTTTATAAAATAGTACTAATTAAATACAACTAGTTAACACAATATTAAAGAGTTATAAAAGAGCCAAAAAGGCCTATTTTTACCATCTTAAACACTTGTTTTTAAAGGTGTTTTAATAAAAAGTTTCGAATTTTCTTGCAGTGGATACATTTATGTACTAGATAATGCTCCACGGAAATAAAAGAGGTTTCTTTATTTCAAAAACTTTTAACAAAAGGAGTTAAAAATGAAAAAAACACTAAGAATCATTCTGTCATTATCACTTTTGGCAGTTTCAACAGCTTCTTATACTGCTACAGGTTTAGATAGAAAACCTTCTTCTGTAGCTGTAGAAAAAGCAGCAAAATTGGGAGCTACTAGATGTCAAAGCATTTATAAAGCTGTGGCAAATAAGTTCCCACAGGAGATTGAGGTTTCAACTCAAGAAGCACGTAATGAGCTATCTAAATTGTACATGTTTGCAGGTGCAGCTACTATAGCTACTTCTTACTTTGTATTTTCTCACAGAGTTGCTTCTAAAGATGTGATTATTGAGTCACTTCCATTTGAGTGGAAAGCTGGTACTTGGATGTGGATTGGTGTTGGAATTGGTGCACTACTAATCTATCTAGGAATTCGTGAAAGACAAGTAGGCCTTAGCCACACTAGTAACTTAATTTCTGGAAGTCCTGAGTTGCATGAAGCTATCTCTAATGCTCTTTATAATAAGAGTGGTTATAGAGTTAACGCTTCATCTGAAGATGTTAAAGTTGCTATTGATGAGATGATGGAAGAAGGTGAGTTTTGTCAGGTTGTTAGATTTCCTAAGGGAAGTATAAGTGGTCCTTCAGGAGAAGTTAATAGCTATGTTAAAACTCTTACTTTTAAAGAAACTTTAAAAAGAGTTGCTCAAAAGTTAGATTCTAATAGGTAATTTCTCCCTTTCGGAGGTTTTTATCCTCTGGGAAAGAGGAATGTCCTTTAAAAAAGGACATTCCTTTTTTCTTTTTAAAAAAAAGAAATTTATCTTTTATACATTTTTGCTTTGTTAACACCTAATCCCTTTTCGTAGATAATAGATAGCATATTAGAGGAAATTTTATCTCCAGATTTTTGTGCTTTTTTAAACCAATAGACTGCCTTTTTATAATCTTTTTTGATTCCATGGCCTCTGAAATAGGTGATACCAGTCATCCTTTGAGCTATAGTGTCCCCTGCTCTTGCTGCTTTTTTTAACCAGTAATGTGCTTGTTTGTAATCTTTTTGAGCATCCCATCCCTCATAGTACATAATCCCTAGAGTTCTCTGTGATTTTGCGTTACCACCTTTTGCAAAGGATTCAATTTCTGAAAGAGAAACATCCTTATCTAGCTCATCTTTATCTACTACTTTTTGTTCAGATGAAAATAAATTTTTGGTCTTTTGCCAACCCTTCTGCATATAAGAGCAAGAAGATAAAAGTAAAAATAAAATCGTTAATTTTTTCATAGGGTTAAGATTCTATATTTAAAACGAATTAATTTCAACATTAAATGTGGAAACTATTTCAGTACTTGATGATCTTTTATCATTATTAGGAGATACTACTAAAACTTTTATATTAAGTGGTGCAAGATATCCTAGAATAGTTGACAAGGAAACTCCTGCGTATACATTATTTAGGTATTTATATCTTTGGTTTGATTTCTTTGTGTATATGTAGTCACTTTGAATTCTTTGAACTCCAGTAACTAGTGATGTGGTCTTTAAAAATGCTGGTAATAATCTATAGCCTTTGTAGACATTTGCAATTTTATACGATCCTGATATATCAAAAGTTAATATTTTATTACCATAGGCATCAGCATTAAAAAAGCTATAGGAGTTATCTTTAAATTCAAACCCAGTACTAATTTCAGGACTACCTCCTCCATATAATAACCCACTTATTATGTCGTCTTTAAATAACCTTCCATATTCTGAGGAAAAGTCAATTTTAAAGTTATTATTTATTTTCAACTTACTATTAATGCTGGTTTCAAGTCCCCAATAGTTACTATAGGTCTTAGGTTCATTGTAATTTATTGATGTAGATAGAGATAAAAATTGAAGTAGTGAATTACTCATTCTTCCCATATAAAATCCATGATGCTTTAGCTTTACAACTTTGGCATTTATATTTGATAGGGTGGATTTTATTTCCTCTAAACTATAGTGAATGGAATTGAAATTTTTATATTTGCTAAAAAAATTTCTAATTCCTAAAAATATTTCTCTGTGTCTGTCTATGGCAACTCTTTGATTTATCCTTTTATAAGATAAGTCAAAATATGTTCCCATAAAAAGGAAAGGATTATTTGCATATGTATAATCTATTTCAATACCATTTTTTTTGAAGTCTATATATCGAGTAGCATTTAATCCAATATCATGTCTTTTTTTAGGATCATTGACAGATGTAAATATTTTAAAAAATCTATTATTATCTTCGAAGTTTGTATTAAATAAAAAGTAGTGGGGAGCAAGATTTTCAAGAGCATTATAATCATCAAAAGAAGTATTATTTGGTGTTTTATAATTTTTTATATCTTTTAGTCTAGGAAGATGAGATATTGTTTGACTGTGAAATTCCTCTTTTAGTTCTTTGATTAAATTATTACATGAGGATTCGCTATATAGTATTTTGTCGGGAAAAGATTTTATTATTAGTACGGTGTGTTTATTATTTCCTCTGATTGCTACAAATTCAGATAGATTGGGGAGAGCTAGGGTATTTTGCTTTACCTGATCAATTTTGTCTACTGATAATAGATGCATAGTTTTATCGTTTATGTTTAAAATATGAGTTTTTGAGCATTGTCCTAGGTAGTAAAATGGATCTTCACTTTTAAATAAAACTTCTATTTGTCCATCAAGTGATATTGACCACAGTTGAAATGGTTTTGGGGGATTTTTGTAGTGATTGAATATTTTTGCTGTTATAAAGTAGGTATTATCTCTTGATGTCAGTTTGGGGTTGCTTAATTGAATACCTTTAGGCAGAGTTAAAAAATTCTTTTTATCTTTGAAAAATTTCCATTGATGATCTTTGTATTTTAAATAGACTACTTTATTATTATCTAATGTGAATATGTAGTCTCCATTGCCATTTAATTTCTTTAATTTATTATTTTTAATATCTAGTTGGTAAAAGTCTCTTCCTTTATAGGGGTTAAAGTAACCATATCCAGTTAAATTTACTTTATCTTTTGAATTTGAAGATATTATGCTATGGATGTGGTTATTAAAGTCTATTTTAGTTATTTTTTTGGTTATCAAATCTAGTGATTTTATGTAATTTCTTCTTTCTATATTCTGAGCATAGATTAAATTATCACCAATTATTTGGAAATCTTTTTCTAAGTTAACTGCATTTTCCACGGTAATAAGACTTATATCTTTGTTTTGTATATTGTAATTTTTTTGTAATTCTCTTTTTTTATTTAGCAATTGTTCTTTATTATGTTTGATAAATTCTAAAAATGCCTGATTTGAATTTTTCCCTATACAGTTTGTAAAGGCAGAATCTAGGAAAAATGGAATGTTTTTGGAATTTTGTTTTACAAGACAATTTATAGTTCCGTATTTTTTGTCTTCTAAATAGTTTAAAAATAGTCCTCCTATTTGATAGGCATATCTTTGATATGGATATGCTCCAGGGTTATCAATACAACTTATATCGTGGCAAGCTTTTATATCACTTAATACTCTATCTACTTGCATTTTTATAAATTTATTTTTAACTCTCCCTCCTTTTGAGAATCGACTTTCTGCCCATACGGCAACACCTTCTGCAAACCATCTGGGAACAACAGTTCCCCACTTAGCTGCTGAGCCAAAAACTGAGCGTATAGCTTGGGGAAATCCAGAAGTTTGGTCTAGGTGGACGATATGAGTTAACTCGTGAATTACCAAAATTTTCAGCCAATCTTCCCCAGTATTTAGGTAGGAATTTCCTACAGGAGGAAAGGTGTTTAATGTCATATGATTTCTAGGAAATACTTGGGCAATACCATTTGCAAAATGGCTTCTGAAGTTAAGTGTTATATGGATGGAAGTAGTAGGGCGATAATCAAAATATTCTATTATAGGAGGCCCAATGTCCTTTATAATCTCAATTGTTCTAAGCATATAGGATATGTCTTTAGCTTGTCCATGAATTTCAAATTTATACCTTCTGTCTTCAACACCTATAGTAAACTTTTTTGTTACTAGTTTTTTATTTACCTGAGGAAAAAGCTTACCTTGGGGTATGGTTAAAAAAAATAATGTTAAGATGATATTTTTCACCAATTTTATCCTATCTTAGGTTATCATTAACCAATATAGTATTTTTTACAAGCTAAGGAGTTTTTTATGTATTTAAATCGTATTTTTGTTGTTTTTTTAGTTTTATCCCTAGGGTTTTTTGGAGCTTGTAGTTCAAAGAAAAAATCTTCTGGTATGTCGGCAGTTGGTGGAGCATCACTTGAGGTAAATGGTGACTCTGATTCAGGTAAAGCTGGACCGCTTAGAACTATATATTTTGACTTCAATACAGCTACCTTGCGAGAGGACTCAAGGGAGGCATTAGAGGAAAATGCAAAATTTTTAACCTCCAATGCAAATGTTAAAGTTCAAATTGAGGGCCATTGTGATGAAAGGGGAGGTGTTCAATATAATATTGCTCTAGGAGAAAAGAGAGCTTCTGTAACTAAGCAATATTTGATGTCTAGGGGGGTTTCTTCCTCTCAGCTATCTACCATATCAATTGGTAAAGAAAGGCCAATTGCATTTGGCCATGATGAAAGTGCTTGGTCCAGAAATAGAAGAAGTAATTTTGTCATATTAGAGAAGTGATAAGGCTTGGCTTAGTTTTGCTGATGACATCTTGCGGTCTTGCGACCACTAGACCAAAGCTTGAGATGGCAATGGCAAGGGTGGCTTTTACAGCGGCAAAGGATTCCAAGGGGCAAAAGTATGCCAATGATTTCTACAGAAAGGCAGAGCACTACTATTTAAAGGCAAAGACATCATATAGAAGAAAGAACTTTAACAAGGCAAAACAATATGCAATTATATCAAAGAGGTATTCAGAAAATGCAGAGTTTGTCTCCCTTAGAAAACAATCCTTGGAAAATCTGCTCAAATAAGCTGCTTTTATTATCTGTTTTAGTTGTTTGCATCTCTTGCAAAACTCGAGAGGATATTAGAAGAGAGAAAACTGTCGATAATTTATCTGTGCAAAATGCTGATTTAATTGCTCGCTTGCAGGGAATTGAAGAGAAAGTTTCAAAACATTCAGGAAAAATTGAAGAGACTGAGCACCGATCAGAGCAGATAATAACAAGTAAAATAAACTCCTTTAATGATCGTTTAAGGCTTTTAGAGGAGAGTAATAAAACTATGCAAGAACAAATAAAGGCACAGTCTAATTACATAAAAAGTATTAATAAATCTTTAGAAAAACTTGTAAATAAAAGAAGTTCAAAAAGAGTTAAAAGGCCTAAAAAGGGAAGCAGTAAGATTGATCAGGCACATTTTTATTATAGAAATAAAAATTATGATAATGCTCAAGAGATATATGAGAAACTTCTAGAAAATGAAAAAAAATTGTCTGCTAGCCAACATGCCCATATTCTACATAATATGGGCATTATAAAGTATATAAAAAAACAAAATGAAGATGCCGTTGCATATCTAAGTAAACTCTATACAAAATATCCTAAACGTACTTTTAACAAAACAGGACTTTTATTTTTAGCTAAAAGCTTTAGAAGATTAAAATCAAAGAATGAAGCAAGGCAAATTATTAGAGAATTAGTTAGAAAGTATCCAAAGAGTTCTCAAGCCAAACAAGCAAAAGAGATTTTAAAGAAGTTATAAATAATTATGAAAATTGAAATTTTAATGCTTTTTATTGCAATATTATTGGCAATACCGACTCCTTGTATTAGTGGTATTAAAGTTGTAAATATGAACAAAAAAAAATTTTCTATAGTATTTTCTCATAATATAAATGCTGAAACTCATCCTTGTGGTTGTAGAAAATCTCCTTTAGGGGGACTTCCGGCAGTGGCAGGAAAATTGCATCAAATTAAAAGGGATAGAAATATTGTTTATGTAGATACGGGAGATACATTCTTTCCCCTAACAATTAAAAATGATATGAGAAAATCTCATAGATTTATTGCAGAAAATTTAGCTATTGCTCTTGATAAATTGGGATTGAAGTATTTTATTCCAGGAGATCAAGATTTTTTGATGGGATTTAACTTTTTAAAAAAATTATTAAAAAATCATAGATTTATGCCATTAATTAGCAATTTAAAAAATGATAGTACTTTAACACATAAAAAGTTTATAAAAATTATAAAAGGACCACATAGAATATTTTTGATTGGATTTGTTTTTCCATCAATTTTAAGTAAAGACACATATTCTTATTTTAAAGAACCATCTGATACAATGCCATCTTTAATTAAGCTACTTATTAAAAATGGTTATAATCCCAAAAATTCTATGCATAGACTTATCGTTCTATCAAGTGGAGGGATGTATAATGATTTAAAGATAGTAAATTTTAATATAGATTGGATAATTGGAGGACATTCTCAATCTCTTACTTTAAGGCCAATTGTAAAAAATGGGACGAAAATAGTTCAAGTGCTATCAAGAAATCACTATTTAGGAGAAATTATAATTGATTTAACTTCCGATAAAAGAGCAGATAATTTTAAGGTTCATACTATAGAAGAAAATTTACAATCAAAACTTACACCTAATCCTTTTATTGCCTTTATTCAAAGACATAAAAGTAAATTATCTAAAATTCAATTAAATGAACAAAAGGAATTAATTTCTGAAAGCTTTTCAAATAAATTATTACAAACTAGTAATTATTGTCTTGAATGTCATGTACCTCAATGGAAAAGGTGGTCAAAAACTGCCCATTCTATAAGTTATATGACTTTAAAAATAGCAGGAGAGCAAAACAATCTAAGTTGTATAAAATGTCATAGTGTTGGTTTTAAAAGCAAGCATGGTTTTAAAACATCTTACGATATCTTTGTATTTAAAGATAAAAAGAAGAGGGAAAACTATTTAAAAGAACTTGAAAATATATTCAAAGGAAATAAAAAACCTATAAGAAATTTGTCTCCTAAAAAAATATCAATTTATGCAAGGAAATGGTCATCTCTAGACATAGGTAAAGGAGTTATTCATAATTTTGCTAATGTTCAATGTCTAAATTGTCACAGTAAATCTTTAAATCATCCATTTGGATTAAGTGATACTTCTTTTAAGGAGAGCAGAGATGATATTGGTAAGAAATGTTTACAATGCCATAGGCCAGATCAGTCTCCCCACTGGTATAACAAGAATAAAAAGGGGTTAGCTACCATTATAAATAAAAGTATTTTAAAGAAGATGATTAACGATGTCGCTTGTCCTTTAAGACAATAACGGTTACTTTTGACAATATGTATGTACTAGGAATAGAGACAAGTTGTGATGATACTTCAGTTTCTATTTTAAATGGAGAAGATAAAAATAGACCAAAGATATTATCTCATCTTTGTTATTCTAATGTAGAAGAACTTAGGCATTGGCAAGGAGTTGTCCCAGAGGTAGTTGCAAGATCTCATGTGGAAAAATTATATCCTCTTTTAAAAGAATGCTTTGATAGTTCTAATCTTGCTCCTTTTGATATAGATGTAATTGCAGTAACGACTCATCCTGGGCTTCTAGGATCGCTACTTACAGGATTAAATGCCGCTAAAAGTTTATCTCTTTTATATAAAATCCCTATAATGGCCATTAATCACATATATGCTCATATTGAAGCGATACATTTAACAGAAAATATTTCCTATCCATATTTAGGATTAGTTATAAGTGGGGGGCATACATTATTTTTTTTAGTTGAAAATAGTTATGAGTTTAAAGTTTTAGGGGGAACCTTAGATGATGCTGCTGGGGAGGCATTTGATAAAGGAGGAAAACTTATGGGGCTTGAATATCCTGCAGGAGCAATTATTGATAAATTTGCAAAATCTGGATCAATTGATAGATTTACATTTCCCATTGGACTTAAGGATTCAAATAACTGTAACCTTAGTTATTCAGGGTTAAAAACCTCTTTAGTGGAATTTTTACAAAGAAATCCTAACATTTTAAAAAACAAACAAAATCTTTATGATATATGTGCTTGTTATCAACATGCAATTGTAGAGGCAATTTGTATTAAGACAGAATTTGCTATAAATAAAGTGGAAAAAGATTTGCCTTTAGTTGTAGGGGGAGGTGTAGCTTGTAATAGCTATTTAAGATGCGAACTTAACAAGAAATATAAAAATGTATTTTTTGTATCTCCTAAATATTGTACTGACAATGGAGCTATGGTGGCAAATTATGCTTTGAGAACTTATAAAAGAGATTTAATAAATTTTCCTCAATGCTTAAGTTTAGATGCTCGAGGAAGGTTTATAAATAAAGGCATAACTTAAGTGATAAAACCTAATAAAAATTTAGGGCAACATTTTTTAAAAGAATCTTCTTTGGTAGATAAGATTTGCAATGACTTTGATGGTATAGCTGATGCCATCATTGAGGTTGGAGCAGGCAAAGGAGTTTTAACTAAAAAACTTTCTTCGAAGAACCTTCCTTTTTTTGTGATTGAAAAGGATAAGAGAATGTTTGAATTTATAAAAAATATTATCCCTTATGATAATATTGAAATTGTGGATGCTATGAAAATAGATTTAGATAGATTTATAGAAGATAAAGAACTTATAAATAAAAAAATTTGGTTAGTATCAAACCTACCTTACAATATAAGTGTTCCTCTTTCTATGAAGTTTTTAAAATGCACTAAAATTAAGTTTATGACCTTGATGTATCAAAAAGAAGTGGGGTTAAAGATTGTTCCTAATGTAAAAGATAAAAATATTATGAATTCTCTATATGTGATATTTAATAATTATTTTAAATGTGAAAATTTAGGGTATGTAAAGGCGAGCAGCTTTTATCCTCCACCATTAGTTGATTCCGTAATTGTTAGCTTTGAGCGCAAAACTAACCCTGAAATTTCTTTAGGACTACTGGCATCATTTGAAAAGTATTTAAGAGATTTATTTATTTACAAAAGAAAGCAGATTATTACTGTATTATCTAAAATGTACCCTAGTTTAAATGTTAAAATTATTTTAAGTGAATGTGTCATAGATCCAAAGATTAGGGCGGAATCCTTGAATATTAAGCAATTGTTGTTATTATATAAAAGACTATGTTTAAGTTAATTTTTATATCTTTGATTTCACTAAACTTGTATGCTAGTTATCCAGAATTATTTGGAACTAATTGGACTACTTCATCTATTGCCGGACAAGCTGATTTTAATACTAGAAATTCCAGTAATAATTATTATATCCCCGCAATTGTTGCATTTACTGATAAAAAACATTTTGCTGCTAGTATCTATCATACCTTATCTAATATGGAGTCTATAAAAAATGTTATTGTTGAAAACGAGGTAAGTAGTGATACAACCAATGATGAATTTGGAGATGTAAATACAAACATTAAATCCTATAATTCTATGGCCATAAACTCTAATTTTCCCACAGAAAGTGGAGTTTTTTCAGTTTCGGTATTTGCACCTATTGGTGATTTAATGCAGATAAATACTGGCAATGCCTATAGACCAGAGTATGTGATTTATAATGCTCGTTATCGTAGATTACAGACTCATTTTAATTTCTCTAGAAAATTAAATAGTTCGTTAGCTTTTTCTTTTGGAGCTCATATGGGATTAAAGACAGAACTTTCTCTTGGTTCAAAGTTTGTATTGTCTAGTACTGCTGATTCTTCAAATGCCAGTATTGATGCTAAAGTAAAACCAACTTTTGCAGGTGTGGTTTCAATTATTAAAATTTATAATGATAAATCCCTTTATTTTACTTTTCAGCAGGAAATGAAATCTAAGTTAAATTCTAATCTGGAGGTAGATGCTATTGCCATAGGCTCATTTCCCATAAATAGTGCTTTGAGTTCTATCATATTCTATGATCCACACATTTTAAGAATTGGATTTTCAGGTAATTATTTGGGAGGAATTTTAATTACCAGTGCTGAATATCAATTATGGAGTAATTTTAAATCTCCTGTTGTCAGAATTAATGAAAACCAAGCTCTTCTTAACACATTAGAAGATTCGGTAGAAAGTCATTTTACAGTTGAAACTAAAGATATAGTATTGCTTAAATTAGGATTTATAAGAGATAAATTTAGATTTGGTTATGCTTTTAGACCATCGCCAATTGATGGAGATATTTCTGGTTCTGGAAATACTATAGACAATGATACACATATATTTTCAGGAGGGTTTGGAAGAGTTCCTTCTATTGATAGTTGGGGTTTTGGATTATCAATTCAATACCATTTAATGTCATCTAAAACTATTACTAAAACAGCTGGTAGGGAGAATGGGGCCAATGGTTTAAAAATTGGTTCTCCTAGATATAAAGTAGGTGGTAACATAATCTCAGCATCTATAGGTTTTTCTAAATTATTCTAGTGAGTAAAAAAGTAATAGCTAAAAATAAAAGAGCACCTTATGATTATCAATTGCTTGAGAAATTTGAAGCGGGTATTGAATTAAAAGGAACAGAAGTTAAAAGTATTAGGCTAGGAAAGGTTTCCATTATTGAGTCCCATGTAACTGTAGATGATAGCTATACTGCATGGATTCATAATATGAATGTTGCCCATTATTTATTTGGAAATATAAATAACCACCAAGAAACTAGAAAGAGGAAGTTACTTCTTAATAAAAGAGAGTTAATTCATATCTATAGCAAGGTAAGGTCTAGTAATTTAACTATTGTCGCTACTTGTATTTATTTTAAGAAAAACTTTGTAAAATTAGAGATAGCTATTGCTCGCTCAAAGAAAAAATATGATAAAAGACAAGATCAAATTAAAAAGGAAATTAATAGAAAATTATCCTATAAAAATTATGATTAATTTAAAATCCAGAATCTAATGATAGTTATATACATGGCTAGAAAAAGTACTCCATGTAATCTAGAAAAATCCTTTTTAACCTGTGACATTAACAAAAGTATAATAGAGCTGGCAAATAATATAATTAACTCGTAGTTAAATGATTTTAATTGTATTTTATAAATTCCTAGTGTTCCTAATATAAGTGACCCATTGAAAATATTTGATCCAATAATATTTCCCGCTATAAGGTTGATGTCTTTTTTGCGCTTAATAGTGATAATAGCAGTTATTAACTCTGGAAAAGATGTTCCAATAGATATAAAGATTGCAGAAATTACATATTCAGAGATATTAAAACTATTTGAGATATTTGTTACTGATCTTACCATGAATTCACTTCCTATGTATAAGAGTGCTACCCCAGATAAAAATCTTAATATGCAAGTTAGAGTATTTATTTTTTCAAAAGATTGGTCGTATAAGTTTTTTTGTTTCTTTATCGTGTAAAATAGATGAAAAGAAAAAAATAAAATTAATATAGTAGTAGTTATAATATTTAATTGTTTAAAAAATACTATTATTATTATAAGAAGTAATACTAGTATTAAGTGAAGTATAAGTTGTCTTTTTATTGTTGTTTGCTTAATTGATATAGTTGTAAATAAACCTGAAATACCCATTATAAATAAAAGGTTTGCAATATTTGACCCAATAATGTTTCCAATAGCTACATCTATATGCCCTTTTACGCTAGAGATATGAGATATAAATAATTCAGGTAGAGATGTTCCAAAACCTATTAAAATAAAGCCAATTGCAAGAGGGGATAGCTTGAGACGCTTTCCAATTTTTTCAGAGGCATTAATAGTTAACTCTGCACCGCCCAATGCTATAGCTATGGAAACTATTAGAATTAATGCTTGTATATAAATATAATTCATTTTAATCTCACTATATGAAAAAATTATATTCTCGTTTTAATTATTCAACCTTTATTTATTCTGCTATTTTGTCATGTGTTTCTTGTGATATTATAATTTTTTTTTATATTTATAACAAGTTTGCTGATAAAGAAAGAGTAATTGAGATTATAAGTAAATATGATGCTAGAATAGTCAATCCTATGCTATTTGATGATATCTTTGTTTTAATGCTTACCTCCTTGAAGATAATGATTTTCTCTATAGCTTTATTTCATATGATTATTTACTTTTTTTTCTATAAAAAGAGCAGAGTTTGTCGCCGTTATGTAGTAGTTTTATCTTGGATTGGAGGAGTTTGTAGTGTAATTTTATTTTTTGGTAATATCATCATTAGACCTGCAAATGCCTTTTTATTTTTGCTAATAGGCTTACTTTATTTATATGTAGCATTTGGTTTTAAATATTTTCCACTTACTAAAAAGTAGGAATGATAAAATTTGTTTTACTTGGTTCTGTCCAGTGAGGCAATTTTTTTATGTTTTTAAAATATAGTCCTAAACTTGCTAGACTTAAAAGTAATGCATTAAATGCCATAGGATTTCCTACTAAAGTTTGTATATCATTATCATAAATAAATAAATTTAGATGTTTTTCAATCATTCTTATTACTAAGATTCTGGCTTCAATAGATAATTCTATATGAGATAAGTGTTTTAAGAATTTTTCATTAATTATATTTGCTTTTAATAATTCAATTAATATTAAATTTTGATCACTTTCATAGATATTTATACCTGATGAAATATGTCTTTTTATATAGTCTAATCTATAGGTCATTAATTGGGGAATATTTCCAAATGAGTTATATGAATTTTTAAAAAATTTTAAGTAAATATCGTAATAGTTTATCCATATCCAATAGTCTAAAGGGCGATTTAAATATGGTGTAAATCCTTTTTTAATTTTATTTTTAAATGACTTTGATAAAATATATCCTTGTAATCCTTTACGATTATGTTCATATGATTTAGGATTTTTATTATAATTATCTTTATCACTTTTAATTAATTTATTTATATCTTCTCTTATTATAGTGACATTTTCTATTGGGCAATTATTTATTCCTGGACAGGTCATTTGACACTCATGGCAAGGGGGGTGAGATAGAGGAATATCCACAATTAAATTCTTAAGCTCTAATTTGTTTATTTTCTTACTAAAGATTAAATCTGTATCTATTTTTTTATCATTTTCTATCTTTATTATAGAATCTATAAACCAACGATTTTTTTCAGAATAATATTTTATTAAACATAAGTATCCTCCTTTTTTTAAACTAAGGGCCCCCATTGTATGTGAAGAAATATCTTGATTCACTTCATTGGTTCCACAATATTAAAGTCGATTACTTTCATTTTTTCTTTATTTGCTAGTTGAATAATTTTATCTTTATCATTTGGAGAATGTGTTATTAAGAAACATCCCCCTCCTCCAGCTCCACAAATTTTAATCCCTATATTTGAAATTTCTTTTTTAAGATTAATAAATAGATTTTCTATAGATTTGCTTATAATATTTTTGGAAAGTTTTTTTCTATAGATTCCTTCTTGTGATATCATATCTACTAATTGATCATATCTTTTATCTTTTATTATTCTATATGCATTATCTGTTAGGTTAGCTATATCTTTCAAAGCATTAGTAATATTCTTATCCCCATCAAAAAAATTTTTATAAATTTCCCAATTATTTACTCCAGAACTTCTTTGAGCACCGCTGTAAAATAGAGTTACATGTTCTTTTATGACTCTAATTAAGTCTTTATCGTATAGTTGTTCAACAGTTATTTTATCTTCATTAGGATGCAATGCCAGTAGTCCTCCATATAATGCAGGATAATAATCTTGATATCCTGTTGGCCCTTGGGATAGTACACATGCTTCAAGGGAGGAAACTACTTTAACTGCTTTATCGTAGTCAAAATTTTCTTGTTTATTATACTTGCAAAGTGCTTTATATAGCGCTATTGCCATGGCCGATGATCCTCCTAATCCTGCACCGGGAGGAGAATCTGAGTCAATACTTATTGATATATTTTCAATGATATTAAAATATTTTATTAAATGAGCTATTAGATTAAAGTTGCCAAAATGATTTTTGTTTAAATTTTGTTTACTAAATTCTTTACTATCAAATAACTTTTCTTTGTTGTAATCTTTGGATACAATTTTTAACTTTCCTGGTTTAAATTCTTCTATAGTTATATTGACTTTTAAATCAATAGCAGCATTTAATGTTTTTGCATTCGGGATGATTATATTTATAGGATAGATGTCAAGGGTTCCACCTAATAAATCTATTCTGAGATTTGCTTTAGAATTAATATTCATTATTAATAAAAACTGTTTAAAAAATTTATATTCATATTAGCTGTTCTAAAGGGATAAACTTAATTAATTCTCCAATAGTTGAAATTATAAAGATAAAGATTATACTTATTATAGCTATTATAAAAGTTGTTGGTAATGTTAGAGATATGATGGCATTAATAGTTGTCATCCTTAATCTATATTTTAATCCAATTATCATGTAATAGGTAAAGAATATAAATGATATTATATGTCCAAAAAAAGGAATTATTAAAAATATATTGGATATTAGAGATTGATGGATAATTTGTTTAATGGAAGAATCGTAATCAATATTATCTTTTAGCATTATTTGAGAAGCAATTTTTATAATAAATTCCCATATTATAACTTGAAACCATAATATTATGGGATAAAATACACATGCCATCAAATGTATAATGTATTTCCATGGTAAGTTATTGAGCTTATTAATATTTAAATCAATAAATATATATAATGTAGCAATCATATATAATAACCAAGAAATTAACATTATTTCTGCAAAAGTTAGGTCTTTTGTTTTCCTTTTATATGATTTTAAGTAGTAATTAGATGGTGATCTAATAAATTCTGCATATTTTAAAATTAATATACTCATCTAAAATAATCCTCTTTTTTTAATCCAATTGGCATACTATTACCAATATAATGAATTAGTCTATACCCATAGGTTTGATTTTCAAATATTAATTGTTTATTTTCTGTAAATACTTTAGTAGTAATATTATTTTTTTTTAAATAAATTGTATCAGTATTATCTTTTTCTTTTTTATTTTTAAATCTTACAAAGTCTGCCCTTTTATTTAACATAGACAAGAGTTTCTTAAACTCAGTTTGTCTTATTTCTAACTTTTTATATTTTTTATTTAGATGGGAAAGTAAAAACTTTTTTTGGTTTAAAAGTCTCAATGGAATAGACTTTTTATCTCTTTTAAATGATATTGAAAAATCTTTAATTTCTTCCCAAGATTTATCTTTAATCTTCCAGAAGTTTTGATGACTTTCAAAGAATATTCTAGCAGTTCTTTGATTTACTTCAAAGAGATATTTACTTTTGTCAGATAGAATAAAATTCCCCTTTAGACTTCCTAATTTGCGGTATAATTTTAGATTTATAATATTACCATTTTTATCATGTATTTTTATATGTCCAGCATATTTATCTAATTTTTTTATGTTAAATGGAAAATACAATGTTTCTGCTTTCATATTATTCAAATAATTTTTGGTTTTAATAAATTTTTCTCTTTTGTATTGAAGATTATTTTTAATTAGAGGGTTTGTTTTTATAGTGTTAAAGTTAATAGAAAAACTTTTGTTATATCTGCTAAATACATCAAGTTTACTAGTATTCCAATTTTTGTTAGTAATAATTTTTGTATCGTAAAAGTTTTCCTCTTTAGCATTAAATAGAGTTTTTATTAACAGGTATCTTTCTTCATTTTGATGATTATTCTTTGTGTATAATCTTAATCTTGGCCCTTGGTAACTAGCTATAATTATTTTTTTATCTTTATTAGTTTCTATTTGTATATAAAAGCTATCGTTAAATCTTAGCTTCTTTCCTATTATGAGTTCTATAAATTTATCTTTAAATTTTAATTTAAACCTCTCTTTTTTATTTTTAAAAAAACTATCTTGATATTCATTTTCTTTTATTACTCTCTGGATATTAATTTTACTTAAAGTTTTTATTAAAGCATTTACTTTTGTTGTGTTTACTGGGAGATTGTTTTCAGCTATAATATATCCTTTATTACCTTTGTCTTTAATTATTTTAAAATATGGATATGTTATAGAGTATAATGAATTAGCATCTTTTCTAGAAAATAATTCTATTTTTTTTCTTTGGGCTATATATTTTTTATATGCTTGTAGTTCTTCAAAATAATAAGCTACACTAAGTAATCCAATCAATATAAATAAGAGTACTATATTTTTTTTCACAATTTTCTCCGTCTTTTATAAAATAAGAATGCTATTATAAAAACTAAAAGAGGCATAAGTATTATACATATGTAAAATATTAGTCCTAATTGTGCAGAGCTAATAAATACTGGTTCATCTTTTAGGGTGGGAAGATTAAAGGATATCAATCTATCTTCATTTACTAGCCAAGATATAGAATTAATTAGTACTTTAAAATTATTTGTAAATCTAGTGTAGTTATTGGTAACAAATGTTGAGTTTCCAAAGGCAACAATTTTTGTTTTACTTGCTTTTTTACTCCACGCTCCAAATAACCCTATGGGGCCTTTTTCATCAACTTCTTTATTATATGTGACTTTTCCCTTAACAAATTCATTGGCACTTTCTTCTGCCCAACTTGCAGGAAATTCTGATGTCTTTCCTAAAATAGTAAAGAATTTTCCTTGTTTACTTTTAGCTGGTTTTACTGATGATACTAGAGGAAAAAAGACAATTTGATTAAAATTTTTAGTTATATCGTGAGATTGATCAAAATTATTTATAATCGGAACTGTTCCACTTGATCCACTTACATGCTTTACTCTATCTATTACTAGGTTATTTTCTATAATGATTCCTGTATTTTTTAAAATATTTCTAATATTTTTGAAGTTATCTCTATTTAGATTTGCATCTAGCCCAACTAGTAGTGAGCCTCCACTTTTAAGGTATTTTTTTATTAATTTGATCTCATTTTCAAAAAAACCTTGGCGAGGGCCCCAAATCATCAAAGCATGACAATTTCTTATCTCTTTTTCTTCATTTAAATTAATAGTTATTAAGTTATACGATGATTGAATTATGAAATCTTTTAAAAAGGATGAACCATTTTCTGTTTTATTATCTAATTCATGTTCTCCATGTCCGATGGTATAGCAAATATTATAATTATTTTCCCTAGTAATTCTAGATAGGGCATTAGTTATATTTATTTCAGTTAATTCCAAAACATATTCCTTTCTATCTTTATATTCTACAACTACAGTATTTTCTTTGTTTATATTATATTTATTTACAATTACAGGATTTATTTGAATATCTATAAATTCAATTTCAATATTGCCTCTTATTAGTCTATATAGCTCTAGTAGATTATATATTTCTTTTAATTGAGTTTTACTTGAAAATACTTTAAATACTATTTTGCCATCAATGTTTTTAATTATTTTTTTTGATTGTTCCGTCAATGTATTTTGTTTTAATTGGCTCAGATCATATTGTTTAGGATTTTTAAATGCTAGAAAATTAATTAGTGTGAGTATAAAAAATATTAATATTGTAGTTATTATACTATTAATTAATCTTTTACAGTAAGAACTCTTTATAAACACTTTACATTCATTCCATTTAGCCAGTATCAATAATGAGCTTAAGCTGATATTAAAGGCAGTTAAACTTAAATTTAATGCAGTCTCTTCGGGAATAATTATCCATAGAGCTATGATAATTATATATGTGATAATATTTATTATTTTAAATAATTGTATTATCAGACTTTTCATTTACCAGTTTCTCGCTTTTAACCTTATATTTGTTAAATGTAAAAAGAATGATATAAATGATATAAAATAAATAAAATTATATGATTTTCCAACTCCTCTTAAAAATGGCTCATAATGAAATCCTATACTTAAATATTTTAACATTTGTCCAATCAAGTAATTATTTGTAGTATTTGCTGCAAATATTAATGTCATAATGCCTAGAAGAATGGCGAAACATACTATTGCTGCTACCATTTGATTGTCTGTTAGACTTGAGGCAAATATTCCTACAGATATATAACAGCATATTACAAGAATAGTTCCCAAATAACTATTTAGTACAATTGGCCAATTTTGATAATCAGAAAAGTGAAGTATTGTTGGAAATATTAATGTTAAGGCTAAAATACTTATTGCTGTAATTATACAAGAGATAAACTTAGCAAAAATAATTTGCTGATCCTTTAATTCAGACAGAAGTAACGCCTCCAGAGTGTGCATTTTTTTTTCTTCTGCAAATACCTTCATAGTTAAAATAGGAGTAATAAATAAAAAAATAAAATTAATATTTCCAAAAGTAGGCATTATAATAGAATCAAGTATGCTAAGGGTTGTAACATCTTTTGAAATTGCAAGATAGTTAAAAAATAGCCATCCAGTTATTATTGAAAACATTCCCATTACTACATAAGTAAGGGGAGTTGTAAAATTATCACTTAATTCCTTTTTAGTTAGAAGTAATATGCCTTTGAAAAATTTCATGAGAGTTTTGTCTTAATTTATTTTGTTAGTTGGCAAAAGATATCCTCTAATTCCATAGATTTCCCCTTTTGCATACTCAATAGTTGACATTGGTTTTCTACAAAAAATTGTCCTAAATTTGATCTGATATCGGTATTTTCTTCTTTTTTTATATCATAGAATATCTTTAAAGTGTATGGTGACTTACTTTCAAGCTCAACTTTATGAATAGGAAAACTTTGCTTTAATATCTCTTCTTTTTTTCTATCCCAATTATTTAATTCTATAGTTAGGTACCTATTATTTCCAAATTTTTTCTTTATGTTATAAAGAGGTGCAGACTCAATAATCTTTCCTTTGTTTATAACTGTTATATCAGAACATATCATGCTTGCTTCATGTAATTGATGAGTAGACAAGAATACAGTCCTTTTTTTAGCTAGTTCTTTTATTAATTTTCTAATTTCTGTTATAGCGATAGGATCTAGGTTGGAAGTAGGTTCATCAAATATTACAATTTCTGGATCAAAAATAATTGCTTGAGCTATGCCAATTCTTTGTTTATAGCCTTTAGATAGATTAGCAATCAATCTGTTTTTAATACTATAAATTCCACATCTTTCCATAACTTCATTTACAGAAGTTGCACATTTTATATTTGATATATTATTTATATTCTTTATGAACTTTAGATAATCTATTACTTTCATATTATGATATAAGGGAGGATTTTCTGGAAGAAACCCAATAGCAGGTTTTTTAGCTAAATTTACATTATTTATATTTATTCCATTTATCCATATATTGCCACTACTTGCAGTAGTTAATCCTGAAATAATATTCATAGTAGTGGTTTTTCCGGCTCCATTTAGCCCCAAAAATCCATGAATACTCTCTTTTTTTATATCAAAAGATATATTGTCTAAAGCCAATATTTTTGGGTATTTTTTAGATATGCCTCTTATTTTAACTGCTATGCTTTCATCCATAAAGTCAACTTAAATATATACCGAAAGAGTAAATATGAAAACATTAAGCAGTTTTAAAAACATGATTGAAAAGGTCAATAATATTGTGATCACTACTCATATCCATCCGGATGCTGATGGCGTTGGTAGTGAGATAGCTCTTTGTTTAGCATTGCATAAATTGGGTAAAAGTGTGATTTGTGTAAATGAAGAGCCTCTATTAGATAGGTATAAGTATTTGGATCAAGATGATATGGTAATTTCTTATGATCAATATATAAAAAAATATGACGATAAAAATATAGATTTATTTATTATTACTGATACTAATAACCAAGATAGAGTTGGTCATAATATAAAAACTTTAGTTCAAAAAGCAGAAGATATTTTATTTATAGATCATCACCCTTGTCCTAAAGAATTGGCGGCAGTTCACTGTATTGATACTACTGTTGCTGCTACTGGCGAAATTGTTGGTAACTTAATAGGCAAGTTGGGAGTTAAATTTAATAAAAAAATAGCTTTGGCTCTATATACCTCTATTTTAATTGATACAAACTCATTTAGATATCCCACGGTTAATGGTAATACTCATAGGTTAGTTGCAAAATTAATTGATACTGGGGTCTCGCCAACACAAGCATATAATAAGATATCTGGAACTAGAAAAGTTAGCTATATGCAAATGCTTGGAACTATATTAAGTGAGACCCAATCAAATAGTGATGGTAGCATAGTTTGGCTTAAGTTAACTGATGAAGTTCTTGATAAGTTTGAGGTTGAAAATGAAGATATTCAAGGCTTAGTTAATTATTTATTAATACTAGATAATATGAAAATTGCTTGTATGTTTACTAAGATGAAAAATCAAATAAAGGTAAGTCTTCGTTCCTCTGGAGAGGTAGATGTAGGAAATATGGCACAGGCTCTTGGAGGAGGAGGTCATAATCATTCAGCTGCTACTATTATTGAAGATAGACCTATGGATAAAGTTATAAGCGAGGTAGTTAATAAATTGGAGCTAATGCTTAAATATCAATTAAAATGATATATTGCCAATAAAAGTTATCACTTTTTTATACTCTAATTTTGATTAGAAATTTAGTATTTTTTGGGGAAATAACTGTAATTATTAATTATAGGTTTATTTTATTTTTAATGTTGTAATCAACATTCTGAATGATAGTATTTTTTAGTGAATATTTTTTAAGTATTTTATTTTTAATGTCGATAGTACTTTAGAGGATTTACTAGGATGGTTTATTTTTATGTTTATTTATTATATAGGGGGTAAAGTTTATGTTTAAAAAATTATTAAAGCCAGTTTTTATGGCTATTTTAGTTATGTCTATGGGAGCAATTTCTTTTTCCTGTGGTGAGGGAAAAAACTTGGAAATTCCAGGAGTAATTGGTCCAAATGTTAATGTAGTTAATGATCAAATTAGAATCGATATGATTTTAGAAAATACTTCGATAGCTGGTGGGGGTAGAATCTCTATTCCTAAATTTCAAGGTTCTTTTGTTGAGTTTGGCCCAGCATTAGAGAGTCCAGGAACATTATTAGTTATTTCTATATCTCTAAAAGCTGCCGTTGGTGGTGATGGTCTTGCTAGGTCTCTTGATCCTCAGACACTACCTGGGGGAAGAGCTATTCCAGGTATAATTGGAGGAAGATTACCAGCTGTAGCCTTTACAGTAGATAATTTTTTAAAGGGGGCAAGTTTTTATGTTGGTAATAAATTTCTAGGTGTATTTATTCCATATCAAATGAATGTAGGGGTTAATAATATAATTACTGCTAGATTTAATGTTGGAGATAAGAAGGCAGGTAATATATCAATAGTTGGCCCAGATGCTAGTAATAAAAATTCAGGTCTACTATTAATGCTTGATTTAGATGCTAATACCAAAAAAGTGATTCAGAAGTTAATTGAAAAGGCTGAAAGAAATAAACAATCTAAGGAGTTAAGAGCTTTTCATCTGCATTAATTGTTAATTTTACAGTTAAATAAAAAAAGCCTCATAGAGAAATGAGGCTTTTTTTGTTTACAAAATTGCTATTTTTAAAAAGATAGTTTTCCTTATAAGATTTAATTTTTTCTAATACATAATTTATATTATAATAATTTGAGATTATGTTACTTAATAAGATACTTAGTAAAACTATAATAACTTTGTTTATTACAATATTTCTGTCTTCTTGTGGAAAAAATCATATAATTCCTGGCATTATTGGACCTATTTTTAATGTAGTTAATCATAATTTAAGGATCACTATGGTTTTGGAGAATTCTAATACTGACAATTTAAGTCGTATTAATATACCTTACTTTGATAACTCTTTTATTGAAGTTGGACCTGCATTAGAAGTAAAAAATGGCACATCTTTATTTATTGAAATTTCACTAAAGGACATTATTATACCTTATGATAGTCCTTTAATAAGCAGATCTCTTCCAGGAGGTAGAGCTCTTCCAGAAGTTAAAGAGGGTAAATTGCCTTCAATAGAGGTTTCAAGTGATGAAATATTAAATGGAGAGAATTTTTACTTTTATAAAAATAAAAAATATTTTGGAGTATTTATTCCACTTAAGATTCCTTCATATTTATGGGGAGTAATTCTGGCCAATACTAGAATAACCACTTTTGATCTTTATATTAGAGGCAAGGTTTACGGTAGTGTATCAATAGTTGGCCCAGATAAGCTAAATATAAATGCTAATACAGGTATATTTATTTTACTCCATATTACGAGTGAAGTTTTAAAGAAAATTGATAATTTAATTAAACAAAGAGAACCTATTTTTCCTTAGAAAAGAAATTATTCCACCTTTTAGCAGCTACACCATAATAAGCTTTAAACCATTCAAGCATATCATTTTCAGGTTTACTTAAAATAGGTTTCTTTAACTTTATAAATTCTCTAAACTCAGTTTTATAGAATCTCATTATACCAAAAGGAGTAATATAAAAGTAAAATGATATCCCCATATTTACTCTCAAAGGATCAAAAACACTTCTTCTATAAGGGGTTTTAGGTGGTATGTTTAGAGCTATTTGATATAGCGTAGGAAAAATTGCATCGTGAGATACATATTGTTCTAACATTTTGTCCATATGTTTTTTTCTGTATTTTTTTGGTAGATAAAAATATAAAGGTACTCCATAATTATGTATAAAAGAATCTTTTTGGAATTTGAAATGATAATTATTGCTATGATCGCCAGTAATTACAATAATAGTATTATCTTTTAGGTTACTATTTTTAATTTCTTTAATAAATAATGCTAATTGATCGTTACTGTATCTAGCTAAATTTAGAATTGTTTGAATTTCTTCTGTATAATTAGTATTTATAATTTTCTTATCATTTTTAAAGATTAATTTTTTGTGATGCTTTGGTACTTTAACAAAAGAATGTGTTGAAGTTGTTTCTGCAAAAATAAATAATGGTTGTTTTGCTTTTTTTAAAAGAATAAGTATTGCTTTTAGTAAATCTTCATCATGTGCCCCTTGATGCCAATTGTGAGGTTTTAATTTAGTCTTGGTTAGCTCTCTTATCTTTGTGCTATCTAAGAAATTATTAAATCCAACAGAATCAGCAGTATTTTTAAATCTTTGATGGTATTTATTTAATTTATAGCCTGCAATAAAGAAAGTTTCATACTTGTTATTAATGAAAGGTGTTATATTTGAAATGCTTTTAGCATTTTTTTTATTTAGTTTATTAGTTATTAATACTGGGGCTGTATTATAAAGAAGTAGATTCACAGCACCCCAAGAGAAATTGATAAGCCCCATACCACTAATTGCTTTCTTAAACCAATAATCTTGTTGAAAATGCTTTTTTAACTCTCCCATAATAGGAAAACTTTTGCTATCTAATTCTAATAAACTTTGGGTCATATTTTCAACAAATAAAACTACAATATGTGGATTTTTTGATAATTTTTGCTTTTTAATATTTTTATAGTTAGATAGTCTTTCAAATTTTTTAGTAAGCTTTTCTTCATCATTGTTTAATTTGTTAAAATATTTATATAAGTAATGAAAATGCATATCTATTTCTCTTTTTATTATTTCATTGGGATTTATTGATATAATATTATTTTTATTACTTTTAATTATTTTATGTTTTAAATAAGAGATAACTTTAGGATATAAAAAACTAAGATTAAATATAAGCGTTAGAGATATCAATAGTATCTTGATGTAAAAATTGATATTTTTATTATAGTTAGGTGCTTTAGCTTTTAAGATTAATTTATTTAAATAAATATAAATTACAGGAAGAGAAATTGCTAATACAATTATAATAAACTGTTTCAGAGTCATTGTTTCTATAGCAAAGAAAATAATGCTTATATTATGTACTGCAAAGTCCTTTAATTTTAAAATACTGATATGAGAATTAAAATATGCAAAGTATATCAGCGTGACAGAATAAGGTATGATAAATATAGTTCCTAAGATATAAAAATTAAAATTTTTTAATTTAAAGCAAACTTGCCATAGAATATCTGAAGTTTTAGACCATTTTATTGAATCTGTTATAATAGTTGTAATTGCTGATAATATTATAATAGGTGCTACTAAAAATATTAGCCAGTAAATGTCTTCAATCCATCCAAAGAAAAATGTTTTTGGCATCTTAGACCAAGGAAAATACTCATTTAAAAGAAATATTTTCATATAAAGTCTATATAAAGTAGTAATAAGTATAAATATTAATATATTTTTTAAGATTTGAATTAATATATAAATTAAAAGGGAAAAACTACTTTTTTCTTTCATATTTAATATTTTGCTTTAACATTATTTTTTTGGATTTTTATTTTCTTTAGGTTTTATTATACTAATTTGCCAGTTATGATCAGTGCTTTTGTCATTCATTAAGTTAATTAAGATTTTATTTTTCTTTTTTTCTATATCATTTATAACATAAAAATTTTTACCAATAACACTTATTATATTCCATAGACCTTTATGACTTTCAACTTCTATTAAGTATTTTAAAAATATTAACCTAATTGGTTCTGTTATACTGCCTAATCCATCCTGATCGCGCATATCCGTTAATGCCTGTCTTGTTTGAAAATCTTTTAGAGATTCATTGAATATGTCTTTAATAGCAGAAGAGAGTTTAAAGTCTTTTTTAAATTTTTTCATATCTACATTTACTTTATCAAGGTTTTCTTTTGTTCTTTTTAAGACTGCTGTTTCAAAAGCAGATAATATGACTGGTTTAGGTTTTGGTTTGGGTTTAGGAATAGGCTTTACAGTTGTTGGTTTAGGTTTCTCTACTACTATAATTGGTTTGGGTTTAGGAATAGGTTTTATAATTGGCTTTGGTTTAAGCTTAGGTTTTTCTTTTTTGGGAGTATATAGAAACTCAGTTAGTCCTTTGTTATCAAACTCTTTTAATGCTCCTGGAATAAAATTTTCTCCTTGAATATATCTAGCATTATTAAATAATAATTTTCTGCTAATTACAGAAAAGATCTCAACTAGGTAAGGGTATTTGATTTCTTTGTGTTTAAATAATTCAATATACCTATTTAAGCATGATTTTCCATATCCTAACTTATTAATAAGAGTCATAATATTTGATTGAAGAAGTAGCAGTTTTGGTTGTTTACTATATGATATTCCATATAAATAGTCATTTTCGCTACATAAATTTCTTATTAATCTAGCATCTCTATTACAGGAGTAATTTAGGGCCTCTTCAATAGACTTTAAGGAAATGCCATTACATTTTATATTATTAATACCACACCAGTTCTTTATGCTGGACCAAGCCATGTCTCTAACATTTTTTTTGTTATAATCTTTTTTAAAGGTTTTTATCCATTTATTAATTTCTTTATTATTTTTTTTATAAAATGCATTTAGTTTAAAATTCTTATCTATAGTTTGTTTTAGTCTACTTATGTATAGTTTCATATCTTGAGTTTTAGGATTGCACTTAGAGAAAATATCTTTATATGAGGTTTTACATGAATTAGATTTTAATCTCAATTGGTATAATGTTTTTTTATAATCTCTTATAGATTCTATAAGATAACTTATAGTTATTAATCTAAATAAATATCTAATATATGGTATATTTTCTCCTAGATATGTATTCGGACAAGAAAATTGCTTAGGGAGTATATTTAAAGATGAATTTATTAAATTGTAAAAATGGTATGTAGTTAGTCTATGAAAATATTTTTCATCCCTTTCATCTTTATCAAATGATATTTTATTTTTATATTCATCGAACTTATATATGGGATCTACTGGACCATAATATTCTTCAAAATTTTGTTCTCCTAAATAAACTTTGTAAAAAACATTTTTATCTTTTGAATAACAGATTATAGAAACTAATAAAGTTATAGAGCATGTAATATATCTAATCATTTACTAAAAATAATGTTAGCTGTGGTACATAAGTAATTATAATTAATCCTATTATCAATAGCAATAAAAATGGAAAAGATGCCTTATAAAGTGCGAGAATTGGTTTTTTGAAGCGGAAGCTACTTATAAATAGATTTATTCCTACTGGAGGAGTTATATAGCCAATTTCTAGATTAGTCAGAAAAATTACTGCTAAGTGCAAAGGGTTTATTCCAAATTCATTAGCAATAGGGACGATTAAAGGAACTACTACAATTATAGCGCTAAAAATATCCATTAAGCTTCCCACAATTAATAAAAATATATTTAAAAATAGTAAAAATACATATTTATTAGTAAAAAATTCTTTCATAAATCCAAGTATTTTCGTTGGTACTTCAACATCTACAAGATAATTAGTAAAACCTAATGCACAACAAAGTATTAAAAGTATTCCACTAACTAAAGTGATACAATCTTTAATAATCCTTGGAATATCTTTTTTTATACTTAAATCTTTATAAATAAAACATTCTATTATTAATACATATAAAGCAGTAATAGTTGCCGCTTCAGTTATTGTTGTATACCCTCCGTAGATACTGCCAAGAACGCCAATTGGTAGAATTAATTCAAAGATACTGCTTTTAAATGAAGTATGAAGTTCCTTAAATGAAAACTTTTTTCTTTTTCTTATTTTATTATTTTTTATTGCCCATATTGATAATACTATAATTAGTAGAATCCCAGGAATAATTCCCACTATAAATAATTTTCCTATATCTACCTTAGCTATTAAACCATAGAGTATAATGGGTAAACTTGGAGGAAATAACAACCCTAACGAACCACATGAAGTGATTAAACCTATAGAAAATTTTTCATTATAACCTTCATTTTTTAAAATAGGGTATAAAAGGCCTCCTAAGGCAATAATTGTAACACCTGATGCCCCAGTAAATGCAGTAAAAAATGCACATACAACAATACTTACTATGGCAACTCCTCCAGGGAAACAACCCAAAGTTGCTTCAGCAAATCTTAATAATCGTTTAGGAGATTTTGACTCCGCCATTAAATAGCCTGCAAAAGTAAATAGAGGAATAGTTAATAAGGTAGTTTGATTGGAAATTCTATACATTTCTATAATGACTGCACTTGGTGATATATCTGCTATGGTGAAGCAGACTAATGCTATTAGAGACATAATTATAAATAGGGGAGTCCCTATGATTGTTAACATTAAAATAAAAATGGCCATTAATACTTCCATAATTACTTTTTGAGTTGATTTATGTTTGCTAATACCTTATAGAAAAATCTATAGCCAATTAAAGATAATCCTATTGGAATGATTGAAGTTAAATATTTGCTGTGTATTCCCCAGAACACTTCATTGCCATACTGAGCCTCACTTTTTACAAATTCTATTGATGCATAAGTCAACCAGACAATAGTAAGTATACAGGCAATACTAGTAATTATATTTACGATTGATAATAAGGTTTGATTTTTCTTGTTTTCTAGATATTTATTTATGATATCTATTCCAATATGAACACCTCTCCCTGTAGCAATTGCTCCTCCTAAAAATATTGATATAAATACAATATGTTGATTTAAAATTCCTATCCAGATAAAACCAATTCCAAACCATCTTAGGACAATAGTAGTAAAGCTTAGAATAAGCATCGCAAATACCATTATAACTATTAATTTACCAGATAGTTGGTCTATTTTATTATCAATCCATTGAAATACTTTCAATATTTATCTCTATTGTTGTAGAGCTTTCCTTAAAATATCATATGATTTTTTAGAAAAACTTTTTTTATTAATCATTTTCTTTATTATTTCTTTTCTTCTTTTTAAAACATCTTGTAATGATTTTTTATCATATGTATAAAATCTAATTCCTAGTGATTTCATAGCATTTATTGAATCTTTATTATCTTTTTCTTGGGCAATGTTTAATAATTTTATGTGTTTTTTAAATATTTCCTTAACAGACTTTTGATAGTTAACAGGTATTTTATTCCATATTTTTTTGCTTACCAATACTGCCGCTGTAGAATATGCTACTTTTAGGTCGGTAATATATTTTATCTTAGTATGCCATTGTAATGCTACCATTCCAGATGTTGGTCCATATACAACTTCTACTATTCCAGTAGATAACGCTGCAAGAACATCAGGAAGAGGTAAGGAAACAGTAGATAACTTTAACTCTTCAATTATAGGTTTTACAAATGGATCATTTTGCCATATCCAAATTTTGGCCCCCCTTGTGTCTTTTAAAGATACTAGGGGTTTCTTTGTTGATGCAAAATAAACATGTCCAAGACCAATGTATCCTAGATTTATAAAACCATTTTTTTCAGTAATTTCATTGAAATATTTTTCCATTTTATCTAAAACAAAAATAGGAGATACTTTAGTATTTAGGAAATTAAATGGAAGTTCCATAACTCTTAAGTCTCCAGAAATTTCACTTAGTGCTCTGCCTGTGAAAACTCCTCCATGCATTTGACCTATTCTAATTTTTCTTAGAACATCAATATCATCTCCCTGAGAACCACCATAATATACTTTTATTTTTACATTTTTTTTAGTTTTTTCTTCTACTTCTTTAACTATGGCCTTTGTATACTTTGACCATGTACTACCTTCAGGAGCTAATATTCCAATTTTTATTTTTACAGTACTATGAACTTTATAAGTAAAAAATAGAGATAATATAATAATTGTTGATTTCATTAGTTGAATATCCTTTTTTCAAAATTTTTAATAATGTTAAACCTTTTAAAGGCAATTGTTTCAAAAATATTTACGTTCTTATTTTTATTCTTTCCATTGAGTTTCCAATAATTATTTTTATTAAATATTTTTTTATTTTCAAGTAAATGTTTTTTTTGTTTTTTATACAAATTTTTATTTTCCATAGGTATAATATAATATTCAATAAAACTTGTTCTAATTAATGAATTTGCCTTATACTTTTTAATTGCTTTTTCAAAGATTTTTCTACCTTTTTCTGGGTTACCACCTAACATCCTAGGGCGACTAACTTCATATGAAGCATAAAAGATATTGCATGCACCATTGTCTATGTCATATTTTTTATCACATGCCCAATCTATCATTGCTTTAGCTATAGGTAACAGAGTTACTAGTTTTAGATTATCTCTTTGTAGATTAATTAATGATGCTAGAGCATTGGCGGTATAAAATGTAGTTGTTATCTCTTGATAATTGGGTTTTAAATTGTCGTTAAGAATATTTTTAACCCCATTTTCAATAGTTATAGATAAAAATAATTCTTTTTTATTAACACCCTTTAACTTTAAATATTTTAATCCGTGTTCTAATGATTTTGTATAGGATAAAAGAGCACGATGTTTATGAATTCCATTTATTTTGCCTGATAATTTATCTCTTAAATAATTAGTTTCATGGATACTATATGCGTAAGCAAGCCTTGTTTTAGTTGCACTTGCAAGCAAATTTAAGTCATCTGGTATAGTGTATAATAGGCTTTCTGTTAACTTAAGTAATCCAGGTATTGACTCTGATAATATATCCCAATCTCTTTCTGTATATATCTCTTGACTTAACTCATATAGCAAAGGAGTTGTCATTTTAAGTCCTGTTTTTCTAATAGAACTGCATGATGTTATTAGTAAAATAGTAAAAGCGTACATTGTAGGGCTTTTCATATAAAAATACTCAACTTAACTTGTGCATAATTAACAAATTTAAGTATTCTATAGTTTAAAATAAAAAGCAATAAGTATTACTTTATCTTCTTTTAACCCTACTTTTATATGAGTTTGTTTTTAAAGAATTTACTATATTTTGATGTGCTTTATTTAATGCTTTTAACTCTTGATCATGAAGATACTTTAAATAATTTTTCTTTGCTATAAATGATGCATTTACTAAATCAATATTTAAACTTTTTAGATGAGTTAGACATAGTTGCTTTTCTTTCCATGTTAGTTTTCTTTTCTTGTCTAAAACAGTGATTTTACTTTCTTTTATAATCAATGATGAATATTTTCTTTCACAGTTTTCTTTTATTATTTTTATATAATTATCAAACTGGTCACGATATTCAGATATCTTTTCAGGGTAATTTTCTGGTTTTATATCCTTTATGCTTATAATTCTATTTCTAATTTGTTCATCATATTTAATTTTAATTTCTTCAGCAATAACTATTTTAAAAAATAAAAAGAAGACAATTATTTTCATTTTTATACTATATTATTCTTATTTATGGTCTGTAAAATATTTATACCATTTATTAGATAAAAGATATTCCAACTTTTTAGTAAATTCTGCTAGTGGAAATCCTACAATATTGGAATAACAACCATTTATGCTAGATACAAAAGACTGTGCCTTTCCCTGTATAGCATATCCTCCTGCTTTATTTTCACCTTCTTTACTGTGTATGTAGTCTTCTATAATCTGCTTGTCTAATTTTCTGAATGTGACAATTGAACATTTATTAAATTTATCTTTTACTATATTATTTTCCTTATCTTTAAAATAAATAGCTACACCTGTTATAACTTGATGGCTTTTATTAGATAGATTTTCTAATATCTTAAAAGCATCATCATTATTATTAGGTTTACCATATATTTTTCTATTCAATACCACTAAGGTATCAGCAGCAACTATGAATGGGGCCTTGATATCATTACAAGTATTCCATATAACATCAGCTTTTTTACTAGCTATATCCATAGCAATTTCACAAGGATCAGAATTATTACTTTCTTCTTTTATATTTGCAGGTATAATTTTAAAAGGTATATCTAAATAAGATAGTAATTTTTTTCTTTGAGGACTATTACTTGCTAGAATTAGTGTAAATTTTAGTTGGCTTGACATTAATCATATTCCAATAAGGTTTGGTTGTACTATTTAATATTGATTTGTTTTCTCTCTTAATTATCAATTTATCACAAGATTTGCAAATATAATAATCATGTATAGCTTTAATATAAAAATCTTTAGAGTATTTTTGGTAATAACGATTGGTATTTTTAAGTATATCTTTAAATCTTGTAATGTTAGTTAAGTTTGTTGTTTCAATTAAATTTGTATATTGTAATAAAAATTTTAATCTTTTCTTTAAATCATTTTTATCATTATTTTCCCATAGACGGTATCCATAATTTTTAGCTATTTTTTTTTCATCTAGTTCAGTAAAAATAAATTTTGAATATTTCTTTAATAATAATTCTCTAGCTATAAATATCGTTGGAATATTACTAGTCAAAAATTCACTAATATTAAATTGCTTTGTACTAAATAGCTCGATGATATTCCTACCATCAGCTCTAATGTTATACCAAATACCATTATCTAAATTAAATGGAGTTTTATTACTAAAACCTCTATAATAAAATTTTACTTTTCTTTTTATTGTTTTTTTCTGTCTACTCATATGTGGAGGTCTAATTTTGACAAAGGATTTTTCATTAGGTATTACTATAAATTCTCCTTGTATATTATCTCCGAAAACTGTTCCATTAGGCATAACTAAAAATGAATAGGTAGGTTTATTCTTAATCCACTTATTATTTTCTTTAATTAATTTGTTTAATCTTTTATATTTCTTTATATTTACATTCTCAGAGCTAATTATATTCTTTGGAATTTTCTCAGAAATTTTAATTTCTGTTTTTGGATGATTAGCCTCACTCATATTTAAATCTAAAAAGATAGAATCAGTTTCTCTAGAAGTGGTCTGACTAAATATTGAATTCAAACGTGATAACCATAATAGGTTACCGTAATTAATTCTAACTTGTATAAAATTTTTACTAGTACTAATATTTATTTCATTTAATTGAATTGATGTTTTAGGGGATAATCTAATCATAGTGCCATCTAATAAGAATATCCAAGCATAGCTATGAGCATCAGTTTCTATTTCATCTCCTTCTTTAAATCTCGTTAGGTATCTGGCTTTTGAATGATGAATACCTCTGTATAGCCTGCATATATTAACACATTCTAATACAATCCCCATTACTTCCTTAAGATTACTTTCTTGGAGAATGATATCCCAACTAGGTAATTTGTCTTTTATTTTTCTCTCCTTTAACCATATATTGTAGTCCAGCCACCTATATGGCTTAAGGGCATTCCAATGGATTTGACTTTTTTTTTGGTTTAGATAATTTAATTCTTGGGTATATGCTATATTGATAGTAAAAATTAAAAATATGATTATGCCTTTCATATTGTATACTATCGGTCAAAAATCATAAGTGTTTATATTTTAAAATGAGCCATCTTTTGCTAATATATCAGACTTAGAAGGTATAAAATTGAATAATCAAGCACAAAACTCAGACTTTAGTTTTCCTGTCATGGAAGAGGAAATATTAGAGTTTTGGAAAAAAAGAGATACATTCAATAAAAGCCTACAGAAAAATAAAGGTACAAGGCCTTATGTATTTTATGATGGTCCTCCATTTGCAACTGGCTTACCTCATCATGGTCATTTAGTACCCAATGCTTTAAAAGATATTATTCCTCGTTATTTTACTATGAAAGGTCGCTATGTAGAGAGAAGATTTGGATGGGATTGTCATGGACTTCCCATTGAATATGAAATTGATAAAAAGTTAAAAATGCCTTCATATCAAGCAGTTATTAAGTTAGGTATAAAGGGATATAATGATGAATGTCGTTTGATAATTGATAGATATGCTAACCAATGGAGAGATATATTGACTCGTTATGGTCGGTGGGTTGATTTTGATAATGACTATAAAACAATGGATACCAATTTTATGGAATCTAGTTGGTGGGCTTTTAAAAAATTATGGGAAAAGGGATTAATTTATCGTGGAACTAGGATCGTTCCAGTTACAACTGCATTAGGAACTGTATTATCAAATTTTGAAGCTGGTCAAAATTATCAAAATGTTCAAGATCCAGCAATAACTGTTAGTTTTTCGGTAGCAGGAGAGGATTATACTTATTTTTTAGCTTGGACAACAACCCCGTGGACATTACCTTCAAACTTAGCTCTTTGTGTAGGAGAAAGGATTGATTATGTTAAAGTCATAGATGAAAAAAATAATAATTACTATTTAGCCAATGATAGATTGGAGTATTATCAGAAGCGGTTTAAATTAAAAGTGGTACAAGAATTAAAAGGGATAGATTTAAAGGGTAGAAAATATACTCCTCTTTTTTCCTATTTTAGTTCCCAAGAGAAATATGGAGCTTTTCAGATATTGACTGATGATTTTGTGACAACTGATACTGGTACTGGAATTGTTCATATAGCACCTGGATTTGGTGAGGATGATCATAGAGTTGTTAAAGAGGCAAATCTAGAAAATGTATTTGTTTGTCCTGTTACTGATTATGGAAAATTTACCGATGATGTTTCTGACTATAGTGATATGTATGTAAAAGATGCAGATAAAAAAATTATTTCTAGATTAAAAGAAGAAAAGAAGTTATTTGAACAATCTACTATCTATCATAGTTATCCATTTTGTTATCGTTCCGATACTCCTTTGATTTATAAGGCCATACCTTCTTGGTATGTGAAAGTTGAACAAATAAAGGATAAGTTGATTAAATCGAATTCTAAAATTAGGTGGGTTCCTGAACACATCAAGGATGGTAGGTTCGGAAAATGGCTTGAAAATGCTAGAGATTGGTCTATTTCTAGAAATCGTATTTGGGGCACCCCTATACCTATTTGGGAAAATAATAAAACTGGAAATTTAATTTGTATTGGTTCTTTAGACGAATTAGAGAAGTATACAGGAGAAAGACTTTCTGATTTACATAGGGAATATGTAGATCCTTTAAAATTTTCAATTGAAGGTGAAGAGGGAACTTATACTAGAATTTCTGAAATTTTAGATTGTTGGTTTGAGTCTGCTTCAATGCCTTATGCTCAAATCCATTATCCATTTGAAAACAAAGAACTCTTTGATAAGGGTTTTCCAGCAGAGTTTATATCTGAAGGATTAGATCAAACTAGGGGTTGGTTTTATACCCTAACTGTCTTATCTACTGCTTTATTTGATTCTCCAGCATTTCTAAATGTAATTGTAAATGGAATTGTCTGTGCTGAAGATGGTAAAAAGATGTCTAAGAGGTTAAGAAATTACACTCCTCCAATTGAAATTATGAATAGCTATGGAGCAGATTCTCTAAGGCTATATTTAATTAACTCTGGGTTAGTTAGAGCGGAAGATCAAGCCTTTTTAAATAGTGGTGTTAAGGATATGGTTCGTCAAGCATTATTACCTTGGTATAATGCTTTTAAATTTTTTCAGACTTATGCAAAAGTCGATGGATTTAATTGTCGTGAACATCTAAAATATGGAGAGAATATTTTTGATCAGTGGATTATATCTAAACTTCAAACATTAAAGAAAAATATTGAAAAAGAAATGTCATCTTATCATCTATACAATGTTGTTCCGGCATTATTTGATTTTATTGAAGATTTAACTAACTGGTATATTCGTTTAAATCGTAATCGCTTTTGGGGGGAGGGATTGAGTGATGATAAATGTTATGCCTATACTGCTTTATATCAAGCTATTTATCAATTAACTTTAGCTATGGCACCATTTACTCCATTTTTGTCTGAATATATTTATTTACAGTTATTGAAGTTTAATACTGATAATAATTTACCTGAATCAGTTCACTTATGTAGTTACCCTCTAGCAGATAATTCATTAATTAATGAGGAATTAGAGGATTCAGTTACTCGTATGCAACAAATTATTTTACTTGGTAGAAATAAACGCAATCAAAAGAAGATTAAGACTAAAATTCCATTATCTTCCCTTACTATTATTCATGAAGATAAAAGAATTTTGGATATTATTAAATGCTTGGAAAATTATATAAAACAAGAATTAAATGTGAAAAATATAGCTTTTTCAACAGAGGAGGATAGGTTTATAAATCTTTATGCTAAACCTAATTCTCCTATTTTGGGTAAGCGTTTAGGAAAGGATTTTGGTAAGTTTAAACAAATTATTGATAATATGAGCAGTAAAGAAGTTCAAAATTTTGAAAAATATGGTTCTATCAATATTGAGAATGAAGTATTTTCAAGAGAAGATATTTTAGTCTTTAGAGAGGCTAAAGAGAATACAGAGGCTCTTTCTAATAGATTTATTTCTATAAATCTTGATTGTAAATTAACTGATGAATTATTACAGGAAGGGATGGCCAGAGAAGTTGTAAATCGTATTCAAAAAACTAGAAAAGATATGAATTTGCATATAGATGATAGAATTTATATTAGGTATAAGACTTCTGATAAAAAATTAAAGATAGCAATAGATGCTCATGAAAAGTATATTTGTCAAGAAACTTTATCTCTTAGTATCTGTGAGGCAGAAATAGATGATTTTGTAGAATATGAAATAGAGAATAAAATTATAAAATTATCTATAAAATTAAATGAATAGGTATTTTGTAATTATTTTATTTTTTTCAATAACTGCATCTGCTCAGTGGAAAGAAGATAGTTTTTACCATAGTGAAAATCTAAAATTATCAAATAGATCATTTAACCTTTACATAAAAAATCACTTAAGAAGTATTATTTCTGTATATTATAATGCTATTAGAAAAATTAATCCCACATTTAGTAAATATTATATAATAAGAAAAAAAATATCTCAATTATATAATAAGTGTAATAAGATTAAAAACTCTTCTAATGATATCTACAAGGAATTAAAAAATCTTCATAGTATTTTTAATTCAACTTTATATTCACATGTAAATAACATTTTTAAGTTGAAAAATGAAACTTATATAGATATTTCTATTGAGATTATTAGAAAGGTAAACGATTTATCAATGCTTAATAATTCATTTATTAATATTAATTCTTTTAATCTAATTTTTAGTAATAAAAAATATTGTACTGAACATCCAGAACTAGAAGACCATATTTATAAATTAAAAACTAAAGTTGATTTATTAATCGTTGAATATCTTCCTAAAGAGATTCGTAATTATTTTGATTCAGTTTTATTTAATTTTATCCGACCTGTTGAATTGTATATATTAGAAGATAATAATAAGGAGTTTTTAATCAGTCGCTTAAAGGAATTGAATAATAACTGGAATGTATTTCATCAGAATATTTCAAATGATCAAAGGATATTACCTTCTGAAGTAGTTTCTTCAGTAAAATCTGCTCATAATCGTTGGAATTCTATATTAAAGATTATTTTTTAGTTTATATCTTTGATTTTGTTTTCTTCTCTTTAGGGATGCTAGAGACTTTTCTTTATTTATTAAAGAGGGTTTTTTATATTCTTTTCTATTTTTATATTCACGAACAACTCCATAATTTTCACATAATCTTTTAAATTTTCTTAGCGAACTTTCTATATTTCTATTTGGATCTACTAAAATATGAACTAATGCCACAATTTCCTCTTAATAAATAGTTGACGACAAGCTATGACACCAATAGCATAAAGTCAAATAAGTTTATGCAACAGAGCT
Organism: Bacteriovoracaceae bacterium; assembly: GCA_965243505.1. GTDB lineage: Bacteria > Bdellovibrionota > Bacteriovoracia > Bacteriovoracales > Bacteriovoracaceae > CBDEVA01. The sequence continues at coordinate 510,360 of CBDEVA010000008.1, forward strand.
TTTTAAATTTAAATAATGGTATAAATTCTAACAAGGGGATTCCTCTTGCATATAGAGCGAGACCTGATTCAGTTGAAGGCTATCAAGGTTTTAGCGAGTTATGCGATAAATACCCATTTTTAAGCTCTGCTTCTACGATTCCTAGTATGATTATTTGGGGACCACCAGGTTGTGGCAAGACAACCTTGGCGGAACTTTTAGCTAAATTAACAGGTCGCAATTTTATAAGTTTTAGTGCTGTAAGCTCAGGGGTAGGAGAGCTTAAAAAGATTATAAGTAAGATATCAACATTTTCTATTATCTTTATAGATGAAATTCATGGATTTAATAGATCTCAGCAGGATATTTTACTACCATATGTAGAAAGAGGAGATTTTATTTTAATTGGATCAACTACTAATAATCCTAAAATATCATTAAATTCTTCACTACTTTCTAGATTACAAATTGTATATTTAGAAAAATTTAATCGAAATTCTATAAATGCTATACTAAAGAAAGTTTGTAAAAAATTTTCTTTTAAAATTGATAATAAGTTACTTGATTTTATATCTGATTTCAGCAGTGGTGATGCAAGAGTTGCATTAAATATTTTGGAAATTGTTGAGAAAAATAGTGATAAAAAAAGAGAAGATATAGTAAAGGCTGTTTTAGCTAATAATAGAAACTATGATAAAGATAGAAGCCGTCATTTTGATGTCACTTCTGCTTTTATAAAGAGTATTAGAGGTAGTGATCCATCAGCAGCACTTTTATGGCTTGCAGTTATGTTAGATGGGGGAGAGGATCCAGTGTTTATTGCTAGAAGACTTGTAATATTTTCATCGGAAGATATTGGAAATGCTGACCCTATGGCGTTGACTGTGGCAACATCCACATTATCTGCAGTTTTACATGTTGGTATGCCGGAGGCTAGAATTAACTTAGCGCAAGCTACTACATATTTATCCTCTACTGTTAAAAGTAACGCTTCTTACATAGGTGTTAATCGAGCATTAGAGTTTGTTGAAAAAAATCCTACTATAGAAGTTCCACCACATTTAAAAAATTGTTCAATTGAGAGAAAGAACTATAATTATCCTCATAATTATGACGAAAATTTTTGTTATCAAAAGTATACTATTGATAAAATTCCTGAGTTCTATAAACCAACTGAATATGGCAGAGAGAAAGATTTAAAGAAAAGATTAAATTCTCTTTGGAAAGATCGAAGTTTTTAAAATACTTCTAGATAAATATTTAGCAAATCCTGTAATTTATTGAAATTATTGTGGGGGGGGGGGTAGATAAACTAAAGCTTTTTTATAAGATGTCGATAATGGATAGTAAGTTTTAAAATAAGGAGATACTGCTATGAAGCTATTGAATTTACTAATTACAATTATAATTTCCTTTCAGTTTATATACTATCCAATTACATATGCTCAAGTAGATGTAGGACATGGAGAGAATGTTTATTCAATGGACGATATTTTATTAAAAGTAAAACAATTACTTAGATTAAAAAAATATGAAGGATATTCATTTTTAAATAAAAATAAGCAAAAAATTTCTTTAGATAATTTAATGAAATTAAAAGAAGAATACTTTTTTATAGTATCTTCTAAAGATAATTTAGCAATACAGGTAAAACCATTGCCAATAAATCAAGATTCAAAAGAAATAAAAGTAGCTTTACAGGTATTTGACAGTACTTTTAAAAATTCTTTTTCAACAAATATTATTTCTTTAGATATTAGAAAAAATCAAGATGCAATTTCTCAAATAAATTCTATTAATAAGCAAATTTCACTAATAGAAAGAGAAATAGATACAAAATTAGGAAAGAATAGTCGTAGAAGTAAAATTAGTGGTGTAAATAATTCTTTCTTAAAAAGTGTAGCACTTTTTTGTTTTGCTATAGGTATTCTCAACTCAATTCTATATTTTTTAGCACTTCATTTTGTTGACACGAAGACAATTCATGCAGTAGGGGGGGCAACATGGTATAGAGGCACTAGAGGTGCAAAAATAATCTCCATAGTTTTATTTTCTGTTGCTTTAATTGCTTATCTATCTTATTCGTTATCAACCACTGAAATTATAGAATCTAAATCAAAAGGAAAAATAAGAGAATTTAAAGATATACCAAAATTAAGTATAAATGAAAGTATTAATAAAGATGATATTGAAAGATTAAGAATTCAAAAAGTTACCAAAGATAATGGTGCCTTAATAGATGTAAATGTAGGAAATAGTTCTATTTCTTTAAGTAGTGATTTAACTGAATCTGATGGAGAGTTATTTACTAATATAGCAGAGACCACTTTAAGTTATACAAGCAGACCTATTAAACTTGCTGTTAGTATATCATGTGCTGCATCTACAGATTTTATTTCACCTAATGCTGAACCTTATGGGAGTATTCAATATTCTAGAGATGGTAAGGCCACAAAAAAAGAAATTGAAAAAGATGCAATTATAGAGCTTCCATTAAATCATAGAGGTAGTCTGATTTTTGATATCTTTGAAGACGATATTATCTTTAATGATGAAATAGGTTTTTGCACTATAGATCCAAGTAATATGCAAAATATTTTAAGAGGAAAAAACTCTGCAAAATGTAGTATAAGTGCCGATGATGGTGAGGTTTGCTCTGTAACTGTTACTAAAATTTAGTTCTATTAAATCTTTAGCTATAACTTTTTAAAAAAGTGAATTAGGATCCATATTTTCTAGGTTATTTTTAACTGTATCTAAAAACCTTCCTCCTAGTTGTCCATCGATAATTCTATGATCGTAAGTATGAGTTGCATAAACCATTGAGCGAATGGCAATAGCATCATCTTTTACAACTACTGGACGTTTTTTAATTACTCCCGTTGCAAAGATTCCTACTTGGGGCTGTAGTATTACAGGTGTAGCCATCAATGTTCCAAATGATCCTACATTAGTAAAAGTAAATGTGCCGTCACTTAAATCATCCATAGTTAATTTTTTCTCACGAGCCTTAATAGCTAAATTATTAACAATTCTTGCAATACCTGTAATATTTAATCCATCAGCCCCTTTTATAACTGGAACAACTAACCCATTACCATCAGTAGCAACAGCACAACCTAGGTTGATATCCTTCTTTAAAATTATATTATCTCCGTCTACTGATGCATTAACCATCGTGTGTTCTTTTAATGCTTGTACTAATGCATATAGAATAAAGTGAGTGTAGGTTAAATTAATTCCTTCTTGTTTTTTAAATTCATTCTTAAATCCTTCTCTGAATTTTACAATTCTAGTCATATCGATTTCATCTATGGAATTTACATGAGGAGATGTTAATTTTGAAGCTACCATATTTTTAGCAATGGCTTTTCTCATATTATCCATTTTTATAATTTCAACTTTTCCACTAATAGTAGTTGAAGGTAGCGAAGTGGTGGGTTGAATATTTGGAACGCCTCTATTTTTAATATAATTTTCTAAATCTTTTTTATTGACTCTACCACCAGCACCGCTTCCAGCTAATTGCTCCAATTCAGATAGAGGTATGTTTGCCTCTTTGGCTATAGCTTTTACTAGTGGAGTATAAAAACGCTTTGTTTTACTTGATGACTCAGTTTTTTCTACTTTTATAGGTTTTGCAGGAGCTTCTTCTTTTTCTATAGAAACAACAGGTGTATCATCGGAAGATTTCTTATTATTAGTCTTTTTACTAGATTTTTGTGAAAACTCAACTGATAGATCGTCTTCAATAATGGCAATAGTTTTTCCAACATCAATAGTTTCACCTTCATTATATAAAAGTTCTTCTACTCTACCTGTAAAAGGAGAAGGTATTTCTGATTCTACTTTATCAGTTGAAATTTCTAGTAGGATTTCATCAGTTTTAATTTCTTCACCGGGTTTTTTATGCCATTTAGTAATTGTACCGTTTGTTATTGATTCTCCCATCTGTGGCATAACAATTTCATTTTTTGCCATAAATAATTTCCTTTAAAAATTTAAACTTCTATTTTTAGCATTTAAACATGCTTCTGCCAACCACTCTCCTAATGTTGGATGAGGGTGTATAGTTGCAAATATTTCCTCATCAATTCCTTCCATAGTACGAAATAAAGTGTATTCATGAATTAATTCAGTAGCACAAGTTCCAACAATATGAGCTCCTAATAACTCGCCATGTTCTCCCATTAAAACTTTTACAAATCCTTCTTTCTCATTACTGGCGATAGCCTTTCCATTTGCTATAAATGGAAGTTTTCCAACATTGTATTTTATATTTTCTTGTTTTAGTTTTTCTTCTGTGTGGCCAACTGATGCTACTTGAGGCTGGCAATATGTACAACTTGGTATGTTTAGCTTGTCAATTGGATGAGGAGACTTTCCAGATAAATGCTCTGCTACAATTACACCCTCATGAGCAGCAGCGTGAGCTAAAAGAGGAGGCCCAGCTACATCCCCAATTGCATAAATGTTGGGAATATTTGTTTGATACATTTGGTTGGTATTTATAAATCCTTTTTTAGTTTCTATATTTATTTTTTCTAAACCAATATTTTTTATATTTCCTGTCATTCCTACAGCAATTAAACCCATTTCAAAGTTATAGGATTTTTTTTGTGAATCTTCTATGCAGTTTATTGTTATATCACTGCCATTATTTATGGCATTAACATTCTCTACCCCTAAAGACATTTTTATTCCATATTTTTTATATGCTTTTTCAAGTTCTATAGATGAATCTTTATCTTCAATGGGAAGAAGATTATTTTGTAATTCAAAAATGTGGACATCTACACCAAAAGCATTCCAAAAATAGGCAAATTCAACTCCAATAGCTCCTGCTCCAATTATGCCAATTGATTTTGGTAAATTCTCCATATGTATGGCTTCCCATGCACCAATTAATCTTTTATTGTCATGTTTTAGATTTTCAAATGTTCTATAACTAGCACCGGTTGCAATGATAAAATTTTTAGCCTTGATAGTTTCAGTATGTCCTTTTGTACTCTTTACTTGAAGAGATGTGTTGTCTTTAAAGCTTCCAAATCCTGTTAAAACTTCAATTTTGTTTTTATTCATTAAAAATGAAATTCCCTTACATATTCTCTTACTTACATCTTTAGCTCTTTTTATGGCCTTAGAGCCATCTAATTTATTTACAGTTATGTCAATTCCGAGTTTTTCAAAGTCATCTAATTCATGGACTGCTTGAGCAGAGCGAAGTACTGCTTTTGTTGGAATACACCCCTTATTTAAGCATACTCCGCCTAATTTATCTGCTTCAACAATTGCTACCTTATTTCCTAATTGGCTGGCCCTTATTGCTGCTGTGTAGCCACCAGGGCCTCCACCTAAAACTACTACATCAAAGTTTTTCATGGTGTATTGAACCTACCTTTTAAAAGGGTTATAAAGCATTCTTAAAGAGTGATATCACTATGTCAATTAAATCAGACTTGTATTTTTCTCGTGAACAATTAAGTGTAATTTTTAAGTATTTTCCCCACGGGTTAGTAGCATTTGATTTGGAAACTACAGGACTTTCTCCTATTGTAGATAAGATTGTTGAAATATCTGCTATTAAAATAACTAAAGATGGGGTTGAGTTATTTGACCATATGCTTAATCCGCAGATTCCAATTCCCAAAAGTAGTACAGACATTCATGGAATTAATGATAGCCATGTGCAAGATAAGCCAACTATAAAAGAAATACTACCTATGTTTGCAGATTTTATAAAAGATACTTCCGTTGTTGCTCACAATATAATATTTGATGCTGGATTTTTAATTTATAACTTTCATAAAGAAGATATTGCGATGTCAAATATAAATTCTTATTGTTCATGTAAACTAGCTAGGATATTTATAAAAAAAGCTAAAAATCATAAACTAAAAACTCTTTCAGATTATTTTTCTATAAAAATTGAAAATCATCATCGAGCATTAGATGATGCAATTGCCTGTATGAAGATATTTGTTTTTACTTTAGGAGAAATTGAAAATTTGTATGATCTTAAAAAGGGATTTTATTGCAATTTTAAAGAGTTTAATAAAGCATATGATTTTAAAGTTCCAAATAATCTTTTAGGACTCAATCAATTGGTTACAAAACAACAGGTAGTTGATATAAAATATAATGGTGGTAGTAGAAGGGGGCAATTTCGGCCTGTAAAGCTTGTTAGCATTTTACCTATGCCCAATTCAACTGTACTGTACGCATATTGTTTTCTATCAAATATTTATAAAACATTTAAATTAAATAAAATAGAATCTTTTCAAATGATAGATTCAGATAAATTTAAGAAATTAACCTCAGATGAAATTTATAACTAAAAAAAATCTTGTATATCGTTTGCAGCAGTTATTTATTTTAATTGCTCATTTACTGCTTTTATTGTGGATATATTTTATATTGTCAAAAACTGGAACAATGGTAGTTTTAGATGTAGCATTTCATTTTTTGGGAGCAGCTACCTATGGTAGTGTCTTAATTTTAGCTACAGCTTGGTGGGCTAGATGTAATCTATAGAATTAAATTGACATTATTAACCATAAGCTTTTAGTATCTTTATTATTTTAAGCGGCGGTAGCACAGCGGTAGTGCGTCTGCTTGCCATGCAGAAGGTCACGAGTTCGATCCTCGTTCGCCGCTCCAATTGAGTATTGTCGTCTTATTTATGAACTTAGAAAGCTATATAAATCTAAAGTATAATAAAATCTCATGTGGAAATACTCCTGATGAAGGTTATTCAGAGCAATACAAATTAATTAAAAATGAAACACTTAAAAACACTTTATCTTTATTGCATTACAACTTTATAAATCTTTTTGAAAAAATGAATGAGCGTTTGCCAACAAAAGATGAAGAAGCACATTTTTGGGCAGATTCAAGTAGAAGTTTAATTCAAAATATTGAAGTAGTATTGGAACTTCAAAATGAATTAAAAGATACAGAACATTCTTTTAAAATTGATGATTATTATTTTGAATTATTTCAAAAGTGCCAATCATTCCTTAAAAGAAGTGGTGGCAGTACTTTACCTAAAAATATGGAAAAAGTAAATTTATACTATACTGCCCCACTATTTATTTCTGAAAATACACAACAAATATCTAGAGGTAATAAAAAATTTTATTCTCAGCTTAATATTATAGGAGAAGGCTCTTATGCTAAGGTTTTTAAATTTAGAGATGAATTTTATGATAAAGATTTTGTTTTAAAGAGAGCTAAAAGTAATCTAGCCCCAAAAGAACTTGAGCGATTTAAGAGTGAATTTTCTGAAATGAAAAAGCTTTCTTCACCTTATGTAGTAGAAGTATATAATTTTATAGAATCAAAAAATGAGTACATCATGGAATATATGGACTTTACATTAGATGAGTATATAAAAAATAATAATAAAAATTTAAAAGACCAAGAAAGATATAGAATATCCCTGCAAATATTAAGTGCATTTAAATATATTCATTCTAAAGAAATATATCACAGAGATATTAGTCCTAAAAACATACTACTTAAAAAATATGAAGATACGATAGTTGTTAAAATATCTGATTTTGGATTAGTTAAAACAAGAAAAAGTAATCTAACCTCTGTAAATACTAATTTTAAAGGATATTTTAATGATCCTACTCTTGAGGCAGAGGGTTTTGGTAGTTATAATATTCAGCACGAAGTATACGCTTTAACTAGAGTTATTTATTATGCAATGACAGGAAAAACTAATATTCTAGATACATCAAATCCAAAATTATACCAATTTATAAAACAAGGTATCAATGTAGAAAAAGAAAAAAGATTTAAATCAGTAGAAGAAATGTATTCTGAATTTAAGAAATGTTTTTAGTAAATAAAGTCCTATGTTAATTAAAAATTAACTAAACTAGATAATATAATTTATTTTATAATGGTTAAACTTTTATTTTTTTAAGAATTTTATCTCTTATGGCAAGAGCTAGAAGTTCTTGGCAGTCTTCTTTTGAGAGATTAGTTTCATAAAGTATTTCGGCGACCTTTCTTTCTCCTTTTTTCTTTATCCATTCAGTACATTTAATATAAATATCTAGTTCATCAATCATTTTAAAAGAATCATTTTCTTTAACTATATCGCACTCTTTTTCTAGCCAATCATTTACTGAATGCTTATTTAATATTTCATGGCCTCTTTCGGTTATAGCTTTAGGGGAGCTTGATGAAATAACGGGTTTTATAATTCCTTTAGCAATTAATCCTTCCTTAATCATTTGAATAATGCTTTTTTGACGAGATTGCTCTTTTTCAATATTAGACACTCTGTATGGTAAGTTAAGAAGGTCTTTTACTCTCCTAGAAAAGAAGCCGATAAAAATTAATATTAAACCCCCAATAACAGTTCCCAGAATACCTACAGTAAGGGGAATAATAATATACAAAATTATAGGATTATTAAGTATTTCTTTCATAAATTGCTCATTTAAAAATATACAATAGTTAAGATTATGTTGCTACTATATTTAATAGTAGCTGGTCAATAATAAGATATATAAAAGCCTCCCTCTTTATATATAATCGTATATTTAAAAGAATATGCTTAGTTTATTTTTGCCTAAGACTATACAGTCTTACTAAAATTATCAGTTTTTGCATTAAAAATAATTTTAATTAATGTTATTACGATTACAAAAATTTTCCATTGAATTAGATACAGTATTTCCTAAACCTTGAACCTTAGCATTTGGCTTATCGGAGCTTTCTTTTAGTTCTTTACAACATAAAATATCGAAAAATCCTGCTGATTGGTACCCATCATTTGTGATTTTATTAAAAGTCTTTGAAAGTACATTTTTAGCTTCAGTGCTAGAGCTTACATACTCATTTGATTTTAAAAATTCTTCTGATTTGTTACTTTTTTTTATCTTTTTTAAAAAAATTTCGCATTTAAGAAATTCCATTATTACCTCTTTAAATTAATTAAAGTATTAGTATATCATAGCTGATATTTTGTAAACATAGCTGATATTATAGATATTCTGCTTTCTCTAAAAGTTTTAAAGGGTTTTTAATTCCTAGAGCTTTACTTAATCCCGCTATAGTAGAGAATTGAAAATCTCTTTTTCCTTCACATATGGCGTATAGGGTAGGTTTAGTAATATTATTGTAATGCTCTAAGGCAAACCTATCAAGAGAGCTATATTTTTTTTCTTCCAATATTATTTTTTTAATTTCTGCACCTAAGGCTTTTAGATATTTTTCACTTGATTTTGTTAAATGTATTTTTGACATATCGCATAGTCCTTTTATGTAACTTTCTATTCACCTTTTAAATTATTTAGGTTATAAAAAAGTCCGTTTATTTAACGAAAATGATATGAAACTTTCAGATAACGAAATTAGAGATATTAATAAGCATTTAGATGCAGGAAGACCTTTTCCAGATCGTTATCGCTTTTTATTGTTTGATGATAATAGAGATATTGAGCTTATTTGGAATGGTAAAACTAACAGAATTTGTAATGTTGTTCTGCCTTTTCAAACCATTGAAAGTATTGATGAACCTCGCTTTGAGGAAAACAAAAATCAACAAGCTAGCTTGTTTGACCCTGAAACAGGTCGGCAAGTTAAAGGTTGGACTAATAAACTTATCTGGGGAGATAACAAGTTAATTTTATCTTCTTTAAAAAACGGACCACTTAGAGATGAAATAGAATCTCAAGGAGGTATAAAACTAATATACATTGATCTGACCTTACCCCCAAAAACTGGCACAGATCTTAAGAGACAACTTCATCACTTTTACTCTTGTTATAGCAATCAGTCAATATAATAGGAGGTCTATATCCTAGAGAACTATGAGGTCTAATATAGTTATACTCAAACCTCCATTTTTCTATTAAAACCTTTGCTTCAATTAAAGAATAAAAGATCTCTAAATTAAGCAATTCATCTCTTAATTTACCGTTAAAAGACTCATTATATCCATTCTCCCAAGGACTACCCTTGTTTATAAATAAAGTTTTTACACCTAAATCATTCAACCAATCTTTTAAAATCTTAGCTGTAAACTCAGCTCCATTATCACTTCTAATATATTTAGGTTTTTCTCTAATTAAAAATAAATCAGCTAATGTTTCCAATACATCTTTAGAATTAAGTCTCCTTTCAACCTTTAGTGCCAAGCACTCCCTTGTATATTCATCAATTATTGTCAGTATTCTAAACTTTCTACTATTGTAGGTTCTACAAGATACAAAATCATAACTCCAAATATGACTTCTATATTTAGCTTTTAATCCAATCGATATTGTATTGTTAATATGCTTTTTCTTCTTTCTCTTTCTATTTGCTACCTGCAAGTTCTCACTTTTGTAGATCCTATGAACTCTCTTGTTATTGACATGCCAGTTATCAACATTTTTCAACAGCTTTATAATTCTAGGAAATCCATATCTAATATTTTTATGACAATGCTTTATAATATCCTTTTTTAAATTCTTTTCATCTTTTTTTTCTTTCTTTTTGAATCTGTAAGTTGATAGGTGCTGATTAAATATTCTACAAGCTCTTCTTTTGGATATTTTAAACTTCTCTATTGCTTTATTAATTGCTTCTTTCTTTTCATCAGCACTTAATGCTTTCCCTGATTAAAGTCCTTTAAAACTAAAATATCTAGTGCTTGATCTGCCACCAATCTCTTTAGTTTGGAGTTTTCAACTTCTAACTCTTTTAATTTTTTTGCTTGATTTATTGATAGATTACCAAATTCCTTTCTCCACCTATATAGTGTTGATCTTACTATCCCCAATGTTCGTAAAATCTCATCTAATGACTTTCCCTGTCCCTCTAAAATCTCCGCTTGTCTTAGCATGGTTATTATCTTTTCTGTGCTGTACTTTGCTCCTTTTCCCATAAAATTACCCCTTGTGTTATCTATAACAGTCTCTTTGAAAGTGCGCCAGTTTTTGGGGGTAAGGTCATTTTTTTGACTCTTCATTCTTAAGACTTTCGTCAGCTTCTTCATCTAAAGAATCCTGTAATTTTTTTAAGTTTTCTCTTATATTTGATATGTTTTCTTTGAATTTATTAGAATTATCATCTTTCATTGTCTACTATGTAATTACCTATAACTTTGTTTTTGAAATGAGATTCGATATCTTTATTATAAATAGGCATTCCATGTATTTTTTTCACATTCTTTTTCCAAACATCATGCCAAGGAGTTCCTTCTTTATGGGTGAGAGCAGATAGCTTCCAACCATCAATATTTCCATAAATTTCATATACTAAATTCATTATTTCATTTTCTTCTGATGTAAAATCACTTGATACTGGCATAAAGCTATTATTGTCTTCATTAAAATAAAGGGCTACATCGTTTATTTTTCCTGGAGGCCTAGTTTTAAATTCATTATATATCTTTGGAAATACGGGTCCATAAGGCCAAGCTTGAGCCAATTCATTAGAAAGAGGATTGTCTACACCCATAAGGCCTAATTTAAATCCATGAGCAATATAGGATAATTTCAATAATTGCATTAAAGTAAACCCACCTTGGTTGTTAAGGTTTATAAAATGATTTGCTATAGCTACAGGGTTATGCATAATAAAAAGTTATGTATAGTTAAAATATTAGCCATATATGCACATAAAAACAAACAAGGCAAATTATACACTAAAATCAGCAAAGTCAACAATGGTTTAAAAATCTTTCAAACAAGAAATAGGTAAGCAAATAAGTATATTGTTGTTTTGCGTTGCAATAGTACATTTTCCATTGAAGTATTTTTATAATGAGTAACTATTTCCAAAATTAAACCTGTAAATTGCAAAGTATTCTTAAGAAAAACTTTTTATTAGATATAAATTTAGATAACTTATTCATTAAAGTTATAATTTGTTCCTAGAGCTTTAAAGTTGTTCTTGATTAATGCTTTTATATAGCATCTCTAATTTTTACTATTTTTTAGATTTATTACTTGCTTTGCAGAAAGTCCAACTACCTAAAATTTCAAGCAGAACATCACTAATTTCAGGAGAGAATTCAAGAACAATCTTGGCACCTAAATCTACTTTCTCGCTCCAATTGAGTATTGTCGTCATTTTTATTAAGTCATCCAACAGATTTTGCAAGCTCATCATTGCTTAAATGTGAAGCTATAAGTTTAAATTATTTATTTTATTACATGACTATCTAAAAATTGTTTAAATTGAGTCCTTTTACATTTTAGGGACTAATCTTATTATGTAAATAGTATCTAATTTACTCATTACTGTATTTATTCTTTTAAGTGTAATTGTTTTAAAATCATCAGCCCCTTTTACAAGAGAAAGTTGATCAGCATAATAGATATCGCTACCTATTTTCATTACATTGAATAAATGCCAATAATAAGAATCATGATTAGCACTTTCTTCTAAGTATAGCATAGAAATTAAACCATGATCCTTGATAATTTCGCCGATATATTGATTTAGTAATTCTGCAAGTGTCATCCTTGAAGAGGGGACTTTATTAAACTCAACTTTATAGCTAGGATATTTTTCTTCTAAATATTCTTCTATGTGATCTAAGTTTAGACCCCGTGCTTTTACAATTCTTTCACCAGATTCATTTTCCTCAGTTTCTATATATTTTGAAAAATCAAATTCTCCGAATTCTCCATTTTGAAAGTAATTAAATTGCTCTAAAGCAAAAAATGAACAAAATCCTTTTGTTGGGTTACAGTTTGGATAAAACTTTTGCATATAATCATTATTTCTTTTATCTAGATCATGGTAATGCTTTCCTAGTTCATCAATCATTGTTGAAATAAACAGCCGTTTAGGATCATTTCTAAGCTTTTTTGCCAAAGCAGACTCTTTATCTGTTGGTTCATCAGTTGATAAGCAAGTTTTACCTTGAGCAAAAATACTGATAGGAGAAATAAACAAAAATAGTGTAAATAATATACTCTTCATAATGTAGCTTTATCGTAGATATATAATTCGTTCTTTAGTTTTATTTAAATTTCTTAAAAATACCTAAATAACTAAGGAATAGACGATTCTAGAAAAATAATTTACCAATATTCTCAATATTTCTATAGTAAATAGAATCTTGTTGGTAACATTACATGTATATTGTTTTTAAGGCCTCTATTGGGCTTAAGTTTTTAAATCCTGTTTGCCTTTTATAAAAATTTCTTTTTTTAAATTCTTCTTTCATAGAAGGTAAGTTGTAGTATGGAACTTTAGGAAATAGGTGATGTTCGTAATGATAATTATCATTAATGGGAAGAATTAGAAGTGAAAGAAAACTGTTTTTTACATTTTTTGTGTAAAAAATTTTAAGCTTTGGATCAAACCCATGTTGTAAAATTACAGAGAGATTTAACCAAATTAACATTAAAATAAATGGAATACACCATAAAAGAATAAATTCTGAAACTAATTTAAGTAGAACAATAAAAGTTAAAACAATTATCCAATAGATAGAGAATTCTAGAAAATCTTTACTAAAGTTTCTTTTAAAGTTTCCAATACGAAACAGTTTTTGAAAGATTAAAACAATGTCAGATAGAGAGGCTTGATTATAAAAAACTTCTTTTAAAATTTTATATATATTAAAAAAATAAGTTTTCCCTTTAGGAAAATTTATATAAGTAAATTTATCACCGTCTAAATCACTGAAGAGATATTTATGATGAGTTAGGTGGGTTGTTTTATAATAGGTATAGGATAAAAATATAGGAAAAGCAGTTAGATATTTTCCTATTAAATTATTTATTGTTGAGCTTTTTACAATCTTATTATGAACAGCTTCATGGCAAAAGTTAAATAGCCTAATAAATAAAAATGAGTTTATTAGTGTAAATAGAGGATAAATAGTGTTGTTAGTTAACCTATTGGTATATAAAGTTCCTATTATTAGTAAAATAGTCAAAGTGTAGTCTTTAAAGAAGATATAGGGTTTTAATGTTTCAAATTTATCATGTTTTATTTCTTTATTAATAGGACTTATTAAGTGGTAGTAAGGTTCTACTAATTTATCTACTGTTAATTTTATTTCATAATGCTTATGAGGTATAAGATTATTTTTGTTGTCTATTGCAGGTAGGCTTTTTTCTCCTTTTAAAGTCCATCCTTCGGACTCTAAATGGTTTTGAGCATTAATATTATCTATATGAACAAAAGAATTTAGTATTTTTATATTTTTTTCATAAAATAGTCTAAAAATAAAAAATGTAGATTTTCTAATCCACCCTTGATTTTCATACTTGGATTTTATAGCAACAACTTTGGAAGGGGCATTAAAAAAATTTATAAAATAAATGAATCCAGCTATCTCTTTGTTCTTTTTAGAATAAATATTGTAATAACAAAATGTTTGCTTGTTTTTTGCATTACACCAATTTTTTGCATCTTCAATTGTAAAAGGGGAGGAAATTATAGTATTTAAGAACTTTGTATATCTATTTTCCCTTAAAAAAAGAAAATCTTCAGGATTATTTTCTTTATTCATTGGTGATAAATAAAAATTACCAAAATCTACAATTTCGTTATTTATGTTAGTAAGCATAATAAGAACTTTATTATGCTATAGCACGGTATTTTTGTTTGTCAATTTGCGTTGAGGGCATAATTATATATATAGTTTTTTCTACATTTTAATGAAATAATGGTTATGTTGCATTGTAAGCTAAAGATATGAATCGTTTTATTGAAGTTTTCAAAAAAAATGAAATTCTTTCAGAGAAGTTTTTAGATCAATTAATTATAGATGGTAATAAAAAACTTAGCTTTAAAAGACTTTATGAGCTTATCTATTATACAATGGATGTATTTATACAAAAAAATATTAAAAAGAATAATATTATTTGTATACTTACCTATGATTATTTTGATGCTTTTCCCTTGTATATAGCTAGCTTAAGATTAGGTATTACACCTTGCTTTTTTCATATAAATACATCTTTTAAGGAAATCTTAGAAATTCTAAAACACTTAGATAGTAAAACTTTGTTTATAAAAAAAGATATCTATAAAAGAATTAAACAAGATATACCTAATAGTTTTTTTAAAGATATTGATGTTTTTATTATGGGACAAAGGTCACTAAAAGATTTATTATCTTTTAAAAAAAAATATCTAAAACTTTCTTGGAATTCAATTTCTTCTTTAAAGGAAGAAAAATTATATAAATTAAAAGAGTATTTAAATGATTTATATATAGATAAAGAAGATGATGCAATTTTACTTTTAACTTCTGGTACTACTGGTAGGAGTAAGGTCATTCCTCTAACTTATGATAATTTATTTACACAGATTGAAGTTTTAAAAAAGTATCTTCCTTTTTGTGATAATGTAAGAATTTTAAATTTTTTTGGTGTTAGTCCAATAGATGGTGTTATTACAAATCTATTATTATCATTTTGGAATTTCTCTACTACTATTTATCAAAATAAGTTAGGAGAATCATTTTTAGAAATAATTTTTAAATATAAAGCTAATATACTCCTTACTACTCCATCTATGGTTGTTTATTATCTTAGATATCTTAAGGAGACAAATAAGACATATTTAGAGAAAATAAAAAATTTACAATTTTGTATTGTTACAGGTTCTTATTTACATCCCAAAATTTGGAGAGAATTTGAAGAGGTATTTAATAAACCTATTTACAACACCTATGGTATGACAGAAATCGGGACTCTTGTTTCTGTTGCTACACCTAACGAGGCAAAAATGGAAAATTTTGATACTTTGGGAAAATGGGCTATAGGAGATTATCTTATTTTAGATGAAGAAAGATGTGAAGTAAGTATAGAGGAAGTAGGAGAACTTTTTGTAACAGGGCCAACTGTAGTTAAAAGATATATTGGAAATGATAAATTTAAGATTATAAAAAAGTATAATAAGACTTGGTTTTCTACAGGGGATTTAGTTTGTATATCAAAAAATGGGCTATTAACTTATAAGGACAGAAAGAAAAATATTATAATTTCTGGGGGAGTTAATATTGTTCCTCATGAAATTAATAGTATTTTTTTTAAACATCCAAGTGTTTCAGAAGTAGCTACAGTTGGTTTGGAAGATGAAATGTTAGGAGAAAGAGTTGCTAGTGCTATTGTCTTAAAAGAAAATCAAGATACATCCAGAGAAGACTTTTTTAAGTATATTAGAAAAAATATTGATAATTACTATAAAGCACCTAGAGTTATTGAAATATTGTCTTCTCTTCCTAGAGGTCCTTCAGGGAAAGTTATTACTAGGCAGTTAAAGGAATTTTTAAATAAAATGGTTTTAAAAAGAAAAGAATATGAAGAATATATAAAAGGAAAAGATAAAGTTACAGAAAAAATTATAGAGATTGGATCCGAATGTTTAGGTATTTCAAAAGAAAAGTGTTCTTTAGTAGTAAATTATGAAGATAATAGAACTTGGGATTCCATTGCTCATATGGATATGGTTATAAAAATTGAAGAAATTTTCAAAATAAAATTAAAGATAGATGATATTGTTAAAGTAAAATCATTAAAAGATTTTAAGAAGATTGTGCTAAGAAATCTAAACTAAAGCTCTTTTACAAATTTGTTTTCTTCATTTACTAGAATACATTTAGGCTTTTCAGGTTTATCTAGAAAGCGAAATCCCATAATAATTATTTCTTCACCTTTTTCAATTAAATGTGAACAAGCACCATTTAATTGAATCTCCCCTGCTTTTCCTGGTATAGCATATGTTTCAAAGCGAGCTCCTGAAGTATTACTAACAACTAGAACTTTTTGATGGGGCCATAAGTCACATCGCTCCATAAGTGAATGGTCAATAGTAATACTACCAATGTAGTTTATATCGGTTGCTGTTACTATTGCTTTGTGGATTTTACTTGAAAGAAATTCCCTCATGTTAGCATTCCTAGCATATATAAGAGGTATTTTGCAATTTCTTTGATTGTTTAATAGATTTAATTATTAGAGGATTACTTTTAGCACTCAGCGCCATTTTTATGAAAAATAAAATACTTATTATTGGTTTTATATGTTCAGTTTTAGCAATTGTTCCCTTTTGGTTTATTCTAACTTTTTTTCCTATAAAAGTATTATCATGGACTTCTGTTATTGTTGAATATAATAAAAAGATTATTTCCAACAATAAAAATAGATATGATTATGTTTTTGTAGGTGGTTCAGAAGTCTTATCTAATATTTATCCCAAGAGTATTAAAAATGCCCTATCTTTGGGAGTCGCTTTTGGAAGACCTATGCAGTCTTATTATTTATTGAAAAGATTTTTAGAGGCTAATTCTACTCCTAAAATTGTTTTTACAACGATCCCATTTAGCTTTTATGATTATCAGGATTATCATGAAACTCATATAAGGCATGATTTTTATACAGCAAAAGATTTAATTGAGGTTTATAAAGAAAGAAAAAGTATAAAACAGTTATCTTTTCAGGATCAAGTAGCTTATTTTTACAGAAATTTTTTAATTTATTTTAATAATCCTTTTTATTACAAGGGTGTTATTTTAAATATTATCTTTGGTAAGCTAGATTTAGAAATAAAGAAAAGTATTTTTGACAACCTTGTAAAGGAAAATGGTTTTTTAGATATGGAGATTTTCTATAACTATTTTAATTCTTATAAGCGAAAATTAATGATTAACGCTTTTAATAATTATTATAAACAATCTATTAAAACTTCATATTATGAGAGGCCCTTATCTTTAATTCAAGAAAGATATTTGTATAAGATAAAAGAATTATCAAAAAAATATAAATTTGAACTGGTTTTTTTTTATTTTCCAATAAGAACAAGATTTTATGATCATACTTTTATAAAATCTATTCGGGCATTAGTTGCTGAATATAAGTTTTTTAAATTGCCTTACTTAGATAATAAGTATTATTTAGATGAAGTTCACTTAAATAGAGAGGGAGTAAAATTAATGACTTCGTCATTTAAGGAATTTATAAAGCAGAGAAGTAGATGACAGAACTTATTTTATTTTTATTACTTATTTTTCCACTAACCTCTTTAATTGTAGAGAATAGATTTAGAATTTTTATAATAAGTGGTATATCGTCATTTTTTCTATTTATTTTGCAACCTTATATTTTAATAATTGCTCTAATTAGTTGTATTTTAAATTTTTGTTTTTCTCATATTCTTTTTAAAAGAAGGAATATTTTTCTTTTATGGATATTTGTTATTATACATATTTTAATCCTTATTTTCTTTAAAGTTAGCTCTTTACAATTTTTCTTTAGAATGGGTTTTGAACATTCTCTTTTTAAAAATGCTAATGTCTGGATATCTCTAGGGTTGTCTTATTATTCTATGCAGGGAATATCTTATTTAGTTGATATTTATTTAACAAAGGCAATACCAGAGAAAAACTTTTTTATTCTTTATAACTATTTTACTTTCTTTCCTAAATTTATTATGGGGCCTATTGAAAAATCTGGGTTTTTTTTCAAACAAATTCTAGCTCCACTTCCACTTAAAAAATACGATTATCTTTATGCAATTTTTTTAATTACTACTGGTCTATTTAAAAAAGAATTTTTAGCAGATACTTTAGAGGTTTTTACTGTTATTCCTATTATAAATTATCAAAGTTATAATGGATTAATTCTTTTTATAACTATTTTTTTAAAAGGGATTGTTCTTTATTATAATTTTTCAGGCACTATAGACATGGTTAGAGGAGGAAGTTTATTTTTTGGTATAAATCTTAGTCGTAATTTTTATCAACCATTTTTTTCTGAAAGTATACTAGAATTTTGGAGGAGATGGCATACAACCTTTTTTATATGGATGAGGGATTATATATTTTATCCACTAGCACAATTTTTAAGAAACTTTACTTCTTTAAAAGGTTCTCTTGCTTTAAGCTTAATAGTATGTTTTACAATTTCAGGATTATGGCACAGTTTTAAGATGAATTTTATTTTATTCGGATTTATACACGGAGTTTTATGTATTTTGCAAGTTGGTAGTCAAGATATGCGTTCTAAGTTTTATAAAAAATTTAGAATTAATATAGAAAGTACAAGGTTTAAAGTTTTTAGTATTTTGTCAGTACAGTTTTTTTGGGTAATTAGTTTGTTTTTGACATCTTTTAATGGTTTAAAAGAATCTTATTTATTTGCAAATCATGTTTTTCTTTCCTTTTTTAACTTGAATTCGCTTTATGGATTTAAGAAAATTTTTACAGAAGCTTTTGCTTTAGGTGCTTTTCCTTTACATTTTTTTATAAGTATCTTTATAGTGTTTATCTTTTTAGTTATAGAGTATTTTGAAAAGTTTAATCCTAATAGACTTGATTATATGAAAAGTTATATTCAGAGGACACCTTATGTATTTATATATTTATTTATAGTTATTCAGTTTATTTTATTTTCACCTAGAGCTACTTTAGGGCATTTTATCTATTTGAAATTTTAAATTGTAATATTGATTAAATATGTTAATGTTAAGAAGAATGAAAGTAACAAGAGGTTTTTCTTTGGTGGAGTTAATGATTGTTGTAGCAATATTGGGATTTATTGCTATAGGGTCAATGAAGTTACTAGATTCTCAAACCAAAGGAGTAGAACATCTTTCAGAACAAATGAGAGAAATTTCTTTTCAAAGAGAAATAGAATTAATTCTTTCTCATAATGAAGCTTGCAAGAGAACACTTAAAAATAAAAACCCTTTTAGTGAAGAAAAATTTTCTATTATTAGAAATAAGCTTGGCAATATCTCATTTAAGGTTGGGAAAAAGTATATGGATGGTGCTATAGTTATATCTGATAAGATTACTGTAAAAAATGTATCTGTTCCTTCGGGAAGCGGAAAGAGAGATGGAAGTATTAGATTGTTTATTCCTATTAAAAAGAAGAGCCAGGTAAAAAGATCTTTAAATATAAATAAGACTTTAAAACTTTTACTTAATGTTACTGTTAATAATAATGATAAGATTATAAATTGTATTGGAACAGCTAGTATTACAGGTTTTTCATGTGATCCTGGTAAGGTTATAGTTGGATATAATATCAATGGAATGCCTATTTGTAAGAGTTTTGTACCATCTTCATTGTCTTGTAGTGCTCAGACTATTAATGGTTGTAAATTATCGGATGCTAATTTATTAGAGACAAGAGGTATTTGTGTATGTAAAAATTACAATTCATCAAGCCATTCCTGCAAGGGAAATTGTTCTTATGTTTGCTTTAACGGTAAGTGGGCCTTAAGACAAGATAACTGTGGTTTAGTTAAGAAAGGTAGTTGTGTAGATGCTACTATTGCCAATAGTAGTGGAGGGCGCTGTCGTTTACAAGCGACTACAACTGGTAATACCGTAACAGGTAGTTGTCAAAGTGTTACTTATTTAAGTTGCCCAAATCCTTCTAAAGTAAAATTGAGTTTGCAAAAGAAACAAAATAAATGTAAATATATAACTAAAGTTGGTAGTGGAACTTGTAGATATAAGTGTGATAATGGAAATTGGAAATTAAATATAAATACATGTAAATAATTAATTATGAAAAAAATTAAAGTAAGTAACCCAATTGTTGAATTAGATGGTGATGAAATGACTCGTATTATATGGTCATTTATCAAAGAAAAGTTAATTATACCTTATTTAGATTTGCCTATTGAGTATTTTGATTTAGGTCTTGATAATAGAGATAAGACAGAAGATCAAATTACAATTGATGCTGCTAATGCAATTTCTAAATATAGTGTAGGTATAAAGTGTGCAACAATTACTCCTGATGATAATAGAGTTAAAGAATTTAATTTAAAGAAGATGTGGAAATCTCCTAATGGAACTATCCGTAATATTTTAGGTGGAACAATATTTAGGGAGCCTATTATATGTAAAAATATTCCTAGGCTTGTTCCCAATTGGGCTGAATCATTTTGTATTGGAAGGCATGCCCACGGAGATCAATATAAAGCAGTGGATTTTACAACTAAAGGGAAAGGCACATTGACAATTAGCTTTAAATCAGAAAGCGGAGAGGAGCAATCTTATAATGTTTTTGATTTTAAAGGTGATGGAGTTGCCATGAGTATGTATAATACAGATGAGTCAATATATGGTTTTGCCCATGCTTGCTTTCAGCAAAGTTTGCTTAGAAAGTGGCCTCTTTATCTTTCAACTAAGGATACAATTTTAAAAAAGTATGATGGTCGTTTTAAAGAAATTTTTAATGAAGTTTACCAACAAGATTATAAGAGAAAATTTCAAGCATTAGGGATAACTTACGAACATAGGCTAATTGATGATATGGTAGCTTGTGTATTAAAGTGGAGTGGTGGATTTGTTTGGGCCTGTAAAAATTATGATGGTGATGTTCAATCAGATACTATGGCACAAGGTTTTGGATCTCTTGGTCTTACTATTTCAACTTTACTTACTCCCGATGGAAAAACTATGGAATCAGAGGCTGCTCATGGAACGGTTACAAGACATTATCGTCAGCATCAAGAGGGTAAAAAGACTTCTACAAATCCTATTGCTTCTATATTTGCTTGGACTCGTGGACTTTCTCATAGAGGTAGGCTAGATGGGAATAATGAGTTGATTAAATTTTGTGAAACTCTAGAGCAAACATGTATATCCTTGGTTGAGTCAGGTCATATGACTAAGGATTTAGCTTTATGTATTTATGGTGATAAGCTTAATGATAAACACTATCTAACTACTGAAGAATTTTTAGCCAAAATTGATAAAGATTTAAAAGAGCGAGTTTCTTAGTAATAATTTCAAGTATTTATATAATGTATTTTTTACATGACATATTGAAATTAAATGAGTTTTTGTGGTAAATACTTGCTTATGGAAAATAGAAAAAAGACATTATTTTTAGCTTTATTGTTGTTTTTTATAGTGGGCATTAATTTATCTTTTTCAGATGATAGTCTGGAAATGGACAATATTGATGTTGATGGCCAGTATAATCAACAACAGGGTCAAACGGCAGCAGAAAGATTGAAGAATCATCGTGCTAAACTTGAAAAGCGTAGTGAGCAAATGGTTAAAAAGCGTATTGAAACTATTAGGTATCGCAAAGAACTTGAGCTTATGAAGCAAATGGACAAGCAGATGAGAAAGATTATGAGTGACCAGTTTAAGGCCCTAGATAAGCTATAGAAAATTAAAAGCTAATTAAATTAGTAAAGCTTTCTAATGATTTGGCACTAGTTTTACGAAATTAGTTTCTATGGCTTTAGAAATAGGGAAAGTTATTATTAAAAAGTGCCATGTATGTGCTCACATTATGGAATCTAAAGTAGATATAAAAAGATGTGAAAGGTGCAATAAGGTATTTTTACCATCTAATTATTTAAATGAAAAGATTGATGACTGCCAAGAATTTTGCGAAGAAGACTTGGTTATTGGCATTACCGTCTTATGGTAGTTTTAATTGGCCATAGGATTTTGTCTTATGGTAGCTTTTTTTAATGTCACTTAGTCTTGATAGAAATTTACTTACCAAAGAGAAGATTCATCCAGCAGTTATAAAATTATTATTAAAAAGAGGTTTATCAGAAGATAATATTAGAGATTATTTTTCTTGGGATATAAAAGATATATATCAAATACTATCTAACTCAAATCTTAAAGACCTACAAAAGGCAACAAATAGAATTATTTTAGCTATTGAAAAAAAGCAAAAGATTGGAATTTATGGTGATTACGATGTTGATGGGACTACTTCTTGTGCTCTTTTTTACCATTTCTTTAAAATGCAAAATATTAAAGTTGAATTATTTCAACCTAGCCGTTTTATAGAGGGCTATGGGATTCATCAATCATCAATTGATAAGGTAAAAAAATTGGGAGTTGAGCTTTTAATTACAGCTGATTGTGGTATTACAAATATTGAAGCTGCTCAGTATGCAAAAGATGCAGGAGTTGATTTAATTATAACTGATCATCATAAAGATAGTGGCGAAAAGATTCCGCCTGCTTATGCAGTGGTTAATCCTAATCGTCGAGATGAACAAGAAAAATCAGACTTTAGTGCATTGGCAGGAGTAGGTGTTTCATTTTTGCTTTGTTTAAAAGTAAAAAATTCTTTAAACGAAAAAGGAATAGAGAGCCCCTCTATTTATAAATTATTACAATTTTTTGCCATTGGAACATTATGTGACATGGTTCCACTAAATTTATTAAATTTAAAATTAGCTCGGCATGGAATGAGGCAATTAGGGCAGACTGATTATTCAGGTATTAAAGTATTTTTTGATCATGTAGAAAGGTTAGAGGAATTTAAATCAAGTGAAAAAATAACTTTTAAAATAGGACCTATGATTAATGCTGATGGAAGAATGGAAAATCCAGAATTGGCATTAAAATTATTAATAGAAGATGATTTAGAAATGGCTCATGGCTTTTATTGGAAATTAGGTATGTCTAATATTAAGCGTAAAAACATGCAAAATGATATTGTAAAAAAGGCAAGAAATCAAATAGAAGATTCTTTTAAAGGAGATGAGCATATTGTAAGTATAGCTTATTCTCCTTCTTGGCATGAAGGTGTAATTGGAATAGTAGCTTCTAAACTAGTGGAAACTTTTAAAGTTCCAGCTATAGTTATTACTGATTCAAGCCAAAAGGGGATTGTCAAAGCATCTGCTCGCTCTGCAGGTGTTCATGATATTTTTAAATCTTTGAATCAATGTAAAAATTTGTTTTTAAAGTTTGGTGGACATAAAGCAGCAGCTGGATTTTCTATGAAAAAAGAAAAAATTAAAGAGTTTAAAAAATTATTTACTAAAATAGTATCTTTGTATCCTCGGATTGAAAGAACTGTACAATATAATTATGATTTGGAGATTGATTTAAGTGAAATTAACTTAGATTTAGTTAAAAGTTTAGAATTGATGGAACCATTTGGAACGGCAAATTCTAGACCTATCTTTAAAATTTCAGGATTTTCTATTGAATCGTATGATATCCTAAAAGACCTTCATGTTCGTTGGTATTTATCTTCTAATAAAAAACGCAATTTTAGAATTAGAGGAATTAGTTTTAATTACCTTGATAAATGGGGCTCTATACATCCTGAAGAAATTTTTAGAAGTCAATATAATGAGAATATAAAAGCTTATGGGAACATATCTATTAATAATTATAAATCAAACAGATTTATTCAAATAATTATTGATAAAATTAGCTGTTTAGAAATTTAATATTTTTGTATATTGAATTTACCTTTAAATTCTTTGGGAATGAGTTTTTTCTTTGTAAACATATATAATTGTTTGTTTTTAAAGAAAAGATTAAAATTTAAAAAAATTAAAGGAATCAATTTTCCTTCTTTATTAAATGGTGAGAAAAATTCTGTTGATAACATTTTAATATCTAGGTCATTTAGATTTAATTTATTTTTAATATCGACCATCTCTGTTTTATTGTGACATAATGATACAAATACTGGGTGGCCTTGATCCATAATTTTTGATTTCATTATAGTTTTAAGTTCATTTTTTCTTTTATCATCTTTTAAAAATGGGTCAATCCATATTAAATGAATTCTGTGATATGAGGGGATTTGAAAGTCTTTAAAACCAGTACGTACTTTTGCTAGGGAATAAAAAAATATTTTATTTTCTTCATCAATTGTTAATATACTAGTTTTGTACTTATTTTTTCTATTTTCTATTTCTTGATTAAGTATATATTGTAAATGAATAGACTTTTGGTAATTTAGAGAAAAACTATTTTTAAGATTTTTTATATTTATGTACTGGATATTATTTTTTCTATGACATTCACCAGTAATTGAAAAGTTTATCCAATTAGGAGTCATTGGTAGAAGATAGCTAGTAGATTTAGTATCTTTATATTGGCCTAGGTTTAGCTTTTTTGAAGGAGATGAGCAAGATATTAATATTATATTTATTATTAATAATAACTTCATATTATTATTTTACCTTACTAAAAAAAGATAATATATTATCTTTTATGTAATCTATATGAAGGATTATTTCTTTTAAATTATATGAATCATTTACTGGGCCTATAGTATAAAAACCAGGCTCTTTTTTATGAATACAACTATTTGATGTAGTTGTGCTGAATCCAGATTTATAATCAGTATTTAAACCTGAAAAGATATGATGAGAAGTTTCAAATCCATTTATGACAAGCAGACAATCAGATTTTAATGTCTTTATTTTTGATTGTTTATTTTCACAGGTGATAAATAGTTCTTTTTTATCCTCTAATTTATCAATAGAGCTTATATTAGTATTTGTCATCATTATAAGTTGAGGTCTTGGCTCTTTTGGCTTGATAGTGCTTTGACTTTGATTTCTATATTTCATAATATCTTTCTCAAATTGATCGCATTTTTTATTCCATATTGTTAGATGACTAGATATCATATCTTTAATATTATTTATAAGTTCCATATTTTTATCACTATTGAGAAATTCTTTAAAAGGCTGTTCTTCATTAGTTATAAAATTTAAAGTGTTTTCTTGATTATTTAACCAATCTTTTAATTTTAGAAAAGTTAGAGCTGTAAAAATATTATTTCCAATTAATGTAATGTTCTTATTTTTCTTTTTTATTTCTTGCAGATTATCTAAAACATTTAAACCATAAAATACATTATTACTTGATATTTCATTAATAGCTAGAGAATTAGATGGGCCGGCATTAACAGGATTTGATAGTGTTCCAGTTGCATCTATTACCAAGTCAAAGTCATCAAAGTTTTCTATATTTTTTTTAAGATTATCAATTGTCTTTTCCCCTAATTTTGAAAAAACAGATCTATTAATATTGATTTGCTTTTGAATATCTTCTCTGGGATTATAATTATATACCACTCTAAATAGGTCGTTTATTCTAAATTTAGGATTTTCCATATATGCACTAATAGGTAAAAGTCTTTTATGAATGCGAATAACTTCTCCTTTTTTAAAGATATCTTCTTTTGATAATTTGGATATTAATGGACTTAGGTATTCATTATAATATTCTTTTATAGTTGGTATTTTTTTTAAGTTGTTTATACCTGAAATATTTCTACCAATTTCAGAAGTTATATCTTCGTATGCAAAGTTCAATGATATATTAGGTGCTATATTTAAAAGTCTTCTTATTGTTCCACCTAATTGGCAAGATCTATAAAATAAAGTAACTGAGGCATCCATATGCCAAAATTTTGCTGCAATTTCCAATGCAGATGGTCCACTGCCACATATTGCTATTTTCATTAAAATGTACTTATCACAAAAGAGTTTTTATAGAAAACTAATTTTTTGCTCTCCTTTATCATATGAGGAGTATTCAGCAAATTTGTAGAGAAATTCAATAAAACTTTCAAGTGCTTTAAATGAGCTAGTACTTTTGTCAAATTCACAGCCATAACGCATGTAGGTACGACCTTCATCATCTGTATATTGGTTACTTCTTTTTATTAAAACATTTGCAGGTATAAATGAATTACTGGTGAAGTATATTTTTAAAACTAGTTCTGTATTATTTTTAATTTTATTATCTTTTCCAGGAATCCAATTGGCTTCAAACATGCAACCATTTCTGGATATATCAATTAAAGTTACTGGAAGAAGAGAACCTTTTTGGTCAATTACAGAGTAAGCACCCATTAAATTTTTAAATAAAATTCTTTCAAATGAACGACGTTTTTTTTCTATACTATCATTTCTTTTAGTAGCAAAATCTATTATATCTCCCATATTTAATATATCGGAATAGGTTTTTAGAACTTAATTATTTTATAATTTATAATTTTTTTTAAATACAGGTGTTTTGGATATTTCTTGATATATTTTATAGTATGATTTTAATCTTGATATTAAGAGTTGGTTTTTGTAATTATCATTTAATTTGTTGTAAAAAGCACAACCTTTAGTATCTTGTTGGTGTTGGCAATCACTAAATGAGCATTTAAGCGATACTTCTTTTATGTCTGGAAAAAAATTTATTAATTCATCTGGGTTTATATCATCTAAACCAAATGAGCGTATTCCGGGAGAGTCAACTAGATAAAAACTACTACAATTAATTATTTCATACCAAGATGTAGTATGAGTCCCCTTTCCACTTTTTGAAATATTATGGGTTTTTAAATTAATATTTGATAGCACACTAATTAAAGTGCTTTTTCCAACACCTGATTGTCCCATAAACATGTTTGTTGTTTTATTAAGATGTATTTTTAAATCCTCATATCCCAATTTGAGAAATTTAGGACGGTATCTCTCCTTTAGTTTAGCAGATATTTCAAAACAAGAAATATTTAATTCTTTTAATCTGTCATGTTCCCAATTTAGATTTATATCTTCATTAAATGTATCCATTTTGTTAAATACTAGTAATATAGGAATATTCCATTGAATAGATCGTACTATAAATCTATCCACAATACCTTGTTTGTAAATTGGTTTTGATACTGAGCTTACTATTACTAGCCAATCACAATTAGCAGCATTAATTTTTTTTTTCTTTTCTCTTTGAATTATTTTAAAGATAGTATTTTTTCTATCTTCTACAGAAGTAATAATATATTGGTTATTATTTTGTTTTTCTAGTTTGACATAATCACCAACAACAATTTGATTTTTATTCTTAAGTAAATTTCCAAGAGCAGAAATATTTTTTACAATTTTATTTTCTTGTAAAATATAACAATCAAATAATCTTTTAGATCTACGGAATATTCTAGCAAACATTTAATATTTTTAACTAATTATACATATTTGGTAAACTTGACAACCAATACTTTCAAGTAGATATGTTATTAATAGAATATTTAAGCAGTCGTAGCTCAGCTGGATAGAGCATCCGCCTTCTAAGCGGACGGTCGCAGGTTCGAATCCTGCCGACTGCGCCATAAACTAATTAAAAGAACATATTGTAAATTAAAATTTTATTAAAATGGGGCAATACAGAGTTGCCCCATTTTTAAATTTATACTATTTTTTAATAGTTATTAGTTATTGCTGTTGCTTTTATAATGTTTAATACCATGATAATAATTAGAGCTACGATAGTTCTTAATTTTAGCAATAGCACACTTTTTCATAAATTTCTTAGACATAATAATTCCCACACATTTAGCACCCATTGGCTTTTGAGAAGGTGTTAGAATTTCATATAGAAATTTATGAATGTATTTTACCTTTAAGTCATCAATAGTTTTATAAGCGTCTTGTACCGCCTTTGACGCAGCTTCAGCCTGTTCTATAGTTGATTCAGAATTAGCTACAATTTCTTTATATTCTAATCTAGCAAGATCTTTGCCTGTATTAGCTAATATCATTTTTTTCTTCTTTTCTGCTTTTAATGTGATTAATGCGGTTCTTTGTTCATTTGTTAGATCTAGAAATGGACATAATTCATCTAAGCTAAAATGACTTCTTAGGTGAGACATATCAATCCCTTCTGAATTAACCTTGTTTTCCTTAACAGTAATTTTTGTAAATGCATTGGTAGAAATTAGTAATGCAAAAACTAATGAAATTTTTTTTAACATGTTTTTCTCCTTATTTTCGGTTATTAAAAATAAAACTTTTTACTTTATCTTTGGTAAAGATTAGACATAATTTAAATTAAAAATAAAAAAATTTCAAATAAAAATTTATTAAAATTTTTTATTAAAAAATTAAAAAATACTCATCTAATTTATTACATTAATTATAAATAATTAAATTTATTGTTTTAAGCCTTTATGCTTACCTGATTTAGCACCTAGCACTTTTGATACATAGGCAGCTACATCTTCAATGTCTTTTCTTGTAAGTTTTTTTACAAACATTTGCATAGTTTTGGTATGGGCTGATTTATAGGTTTTTGATTGAATAGAGGTAATTCTCTCAATTATATACTTTTCTTCTAGCCCAGAGATTCTAGGCCCCATCATTAACGCAAGCTTAGGTTTGCCATTGACTATCTTTGCCTTACCCATTCCATCGGCTTTATGGCATGTAATGCAATTTCCCTTTTTAAAGACTTTCTTGCCAGCTTTTTCATCTCCAGCAAAGGTATTTGTAGTTGATGCAGCTAAAATAAAGCAAATTATTTTTAAAATTTTCATAGGGTATGCTCCTTTAATAATTTTTAAGATAGATAGTATCCTTATTTTTATTATAGTTGTAGATAATTTTATTGATTATATGCATAAAAAATGATAAACCTTTTGCTGCTTAACAATATTTTTTTAATAATTTTCGAGGAAAGAAAAATGGCATTTCATATAAAAGATCACTATTATCATAGAGCTAAAAGAGAAAGCCTACTTGCTAGAAGTGCCTATAAATTAAAAGAAATTGATAATAAATACCATGTATTAAAAATGGGCCAGAAAATCTTAGATTTAGGGTATTTTCCAGGATCTTGGATACAATATTCACTTAAAAAAGTAGGTAAAAATGGGCTTATAGTTGGTTTGGACATTAAAGATGTGAATGATTATTTTGATAGTATAGAAAATGTAAAATTGTTCCAAAATGATATATTTGAAATAGATTCTCCTAAACTATTGGGTGTTGAAGGAAAATTTGATACTATATTATCTGATATGGCTCCAAATACAACTGGTATAAAGGTTGTAGATCAAGCCAGAAGTTTAGAACTTGTTGAAAATGTTTTTAATATTTTACCAAGTTTCTTATTTGTAGGTGGAAGCCTTGTTTTAAAAGTGTTTGACAGTAATGATGCTCAAGTATTTTTAAAGAAACAGGTAAATAAGTTTAAAGAATTTTATTTTATGAAACCAAAATCAACTAGAAGCACAAGTAAAGAGTTTTTTATCTTAGCAAAAGGGTATTTTAAGTAAGTGTTTAAGAATATTTCTATTTATAAGTATATTTTATCAATAGTATTAGTTTTAAGTATTATTAAATCCTTTGATTACTATAAAGAATCAAAACGATTAGAAGAAAAAAAAATTATAAAGAGTAAACTCTCTTCTATGATTCTTAAAAAGAATGTATTTCCGGATAGTATACATAATAAAAATAATACTTATAGCATTAAGTATACTTTTAACAATCAGCTAGATGTTTTTATTAGAAAGATTTTAAAAAGGTATCGTTCTGATTATTCTGCAGTAGTTGTTATGGATAACAAGGATGGTAAAATTTTAGCCATGGTAGCTTATGATAAGGAAAATGATAGTTTTGATAATAGGTTAATTTTTTCAAATACTAACCCTGCAGCTAGTATTTTTAAAATTATTACTACATCGGAACTTCTTAACACTAAAGATATAGGACCAAATGATTATTTTTCGTACAGGGGCAAAGGATCTACACTATATAAGTATCAGTTAGTAGATAAACAGAGTTCTTGGAATAGGAATATTACTTTAAGAAAAGCTTTTGCTTTTTCCAATAATGTTATTTTTGGTAAGGCAGCCATTAATAATTTAACTGCTAGTGGACTATTTGATATGGCAGTTAAATTTGGATTTAATAAAAATATTATAAGTGATATAAATATACCTTCATCAGTATTTCCTATGGCAATATCGCAATATAATTTAGCTGAGCTAGCTTCAGGATTTAATACTCAGGTATTAATTAGTCCTATTCACTCTGTAATATTTCCATCTATTGTGGCAAATGGTGGACAACTTATTTATCCAACTTTTATAAGTAGTGTTGAAAGAGACAGTGATAATGAATTAATATCAATAAATTCTAATAGAAATTCAAATATAGTATTTGATTACAATTTATCTCTTAATATCAGGGATATGATGGAGGCTGTTACTAAAATAGGTACAGCTAAAATTGATTATGGCCAACTTCCTTCTAATTATAAGAGGAGGTTATATATAGGTGGTAAGACAGGGAGTATTACTGGAGGAAATCCATATGGTCAGAGAGATTGGTTTGTAACTTATGCTTTACCTAAAAATGGTAATAAAAAAGGTATTAGTATTTCTGTTATGAATATTAATAAAGAAAAATGGTATGTTCGTTCTAGTAAAGTAGCGATGGATATTATAAAGTATTATTACAATAATATTGAACCCATGGATGTGGAGATATCCTCATTATGAAATTACCTTCTAGACAAAAAGTTAAGAAGGAAATAATTTCCATAGCCTTAATTGTATTTTTCGTATTTGCTTTTAGAAGTTCTTTTTTTGAGCCATTTAGGATTCCTACTGGTTCAATGATACCAACTATTATGATTGGTGATTTTATTTTAGTTAATAAGTTTTCATATGGTTTTAGATTACCTTATTCTGGTATTAATGTTTTTGGAAAAAATTTTGATCCTATTTATTTATTTGGGGAATCTGGGCCGAAAAGAGGGGATGTAATTGTTTTTAAATATCCCAAGAACCCCTCCATTGATTATATAAAAAGAGTCATTGGGCTACCAGGTGATACTATTGAAATGAGAGATCGTATTATTTATGTAAATGACACTCCTATCGAATATCGTTCTATTAATGGTGATGAAATTATGAAAGATATGGATGATCAATATAAGGATAAGTTTTTTGAATTTATTGAAGCAAAAACAGGAAGCAATTATCATAAAGTTATACATAATAAGGATAGTTTTTTAAGAGTTGACTTTCATAAAGTTATTATTCCTGAAGATCATTATTTTGTTATGGGTGATAACCGTGACTTTTCTTCAGACTCTCGTTCTTGGGGATTTGTACCAAAAAATTTTATAAAGGGTAAAGCTATATTAGTGTGGTTTTCTATGATATTACCTGGCTCTGTAAATTCATTTAAACTTCGACTAAGAAGAATAGGTACATTAATAAACTGACATAAACTTATTGTTGTAATTTCTGTTTATGGTATAGTTTTTACTATGATAAGGCTTTTATTTTTACTATGCTTTACAATTCAAGTTGGTTTTTCTGCTATACCTGATGAAGTTATAAAATTTGATAGTAATTATTATTATTATGATAACTTTATAAAGGATTTATCTTTTGAAATTCGTTCAAAGCAAGCTGTAATTAATCTAAAAAAGAATCCAGCATTAGGAAAAATAAAAGATGTTTATCTTAAGGGGTACTGGATGCCTAATAAAAAACTATATCTAGAGATATTTGGATTGCCAAAAGGATTTAGTAGTATAAAAAATAATTTAAAAAGAGTAGTAGCTAATAAATTATCATATGTATTTAGAGGGAAATTGGAGTCTGTTGTAAAACCTTATAAGTTTACTAGAGAAAGTAGTAAAGATATTATTTTTAAAGGGATTGATCCAACTAATAGACTGAATATAAATAGATTTAATTTATTTTTTATGAAAGATGGATCTTTAAATAAAATTGAAAGAATAGGGGCTAACGGAACAGCAAATATTGAGTTTTCTATGAGTAAAAAACCATGGACTCATGGTAAGTGGATATTAGATAAAGTTAATATTTTAGATATCAGGCCATTTATAAAAGTTAATTCAAAGCTATCTATTAGTTATATTAATATTAGTAATATTGGGTTACCATCCAAAATAGATTACAAAACTAAACATTCAACAAAAGGATTCCCATCTAAGATAGATTACAAAAATAAGGATTCAGCAAAAGAATTAAGTAAAAGGGAGGTTGTTATTGGCAATTATAGTGACATATTTACTATTAGTAATTATAAGGTTAATCAAGAAGATGCCAGAGCATTTTTTAAAAAAATTAATAGAAAAAAATGAAATTTATAAAATATTTTTTAATTTCAACTTTAATTTTTATATATACTTCTTGTGAGAAAGATGAACCTTCTGAACCTAAGAAAAATAAAATTAATTATTCATTATTACGTATATCTAGATTAAGTTCTTGTGCCAGAGTTGATCTTGATAAGAGAATTTTAATACATGACAATACCTTAGCGTTATTTGAATGTTTAAAATGGAAAGAGCCATTATCAAATTTATATAAAGCAATTAAAGATATTGATCCAGAATATTGGAATCATATATTTAGGCCTATAAATGATCACTTAATTGGTGTTAAAGAATTTAGAAATTCTATGATTTCAGCATTAGTTGAATTAGATAAAGAAAGAGGATTAGAGGACTTATTATTTCTATTAAAGGGTTTAATAGAAATTGATTTAAATAGTCTTTTAAATAGAGTATTTAATTGCGCTGAAGATGCAACAGACACAGAATGTATTGGAAACAATTATATTCTTTCAAAAGAAGAAATATTAAACTTTATAAAAAATATTAAAGTTCAAAGTGATACTTTAAAAGGAATTTCTGTATTAATATATGATCTAATTAACAGTTTAGACCCACATTTAAGTGTGTTTGTAAGTGAATTAAAAAAAGTAAATGAAGATTCAGATTTTATTGAAAGTAGATACAAATTAATTGAAGAAGCTTTTAAAAATTTGTATGACGGTATTCATCCTATTAACAGATATGTATTAAGAAATATCTTTAGCTTTTCAAATGGCTCAACTGAAAAATGGTTTATAAATTGGATTAAAAAAGAAGTTTCAGAAGAAGAATTTATAAAGCTCTTAAAATATCCATCTGTAGATAATCAAAATTTTTCTAAAGAGATAGAAGTAATTGAAAATTCTTATATTGATAAATTATCATGTGAAGCTTATGATAATGAAGGTAATAAGATATCTATTTTAATGAATCAATATCTTGATAATCTCTTTTTATATACAAGTAAAAATGAACAAAAAAAGTTTTTTAATTATTTGAGTAATAATATTTCCAACATAATGATTGCAAATCCATTTTGTCCAATTCTCAGTAATTATACTCATACTTTAAGAAGTGGAGAAAATTATACAATAGATTTTGCTAAATCTATTGGGACCCTTTCTACATTTTTATCAGATAAAAACATTTATAATATCTTTAAATTTTTAATTAATTTAACTTTGAATAGTAATTATCAAAATAAGTATCCATCATTTATTTTAGGGATTTTATCAAGTGATTTTATAAAAAGTATGGAAAAAGTGAATAAAACTGTTTTTATAAAAGCTAATAGATTATTTCCTACAATTTTTAGAATTATGCAAAGGCTTAGGTATGATTCATATGGTGTAATTTCTGGTATTTTCCATAGGGCTTTTGACGAAAATAATTTGAATAATTTAGCAATTATTTCTAAGTTTTGGATGGGGTTAAAAGAGAGTGATAAAAAAATATTAATAGGTAGTTTAGATAGATTTTTTAAAAAAGAAGATACTATTATACCTATATTAGATTTTAGTAGGAAAATTATCAAAGTATTTTCTAAAGCAAGTGATAAGATATTTAATGATATAACTAATATTAATAATTTAGAAAAGACATATAATTCTCTTAGAGTTATTTCAGAAGTATTTTCTTCTGATGAAGCAATAGAAGATATAAATAAGTTATTTTCAAAGGAATATATTTTACCTTTATTAAAGCTTTTATCTTCTAGTAGAGTGAAAGAAGAAGCAGAGGATGAATTGGCAAGGTTAGATAGAGAAAATATTTTAAGAGAAATCAATGATAGACCTTTTAATATTTCATCAAATAAAGCTTATGGAAAGGTTGCAGAATGTATAAATTCTATGATAGGAAATAATGGAGATATTTATTCAGTTGTTTTAAATTATCCCATTGAATGCAGCGATATTTCCAATAAAGATTTTGCACTACAATTATTTAATTGGCTTAACTCTATTAATTCAGATTATGGAAGATTTTTTAATATAGATACTAATGCTAAGCCTAGTTTGCTAGATAGAAAAGGTTTGATTAGTCCTTCTATGTTGAATTCAAGTATAGCATTATTAAAAACTATTGATGAAAATTTATCTGATAATGAAAAAGGTCAAGGAGGATTAAAAATCTTAATTGATGGAATATATGAGCATTTATTTACTTTAGGCTCTAAAGGTTATTTGAAAGTATTTGAAGATATAATTATGGGGATTAAAATGCTGTTAGATATAGAGCCTAATAAGAATACTTTATGGAGAAACGCCTTAATATTTGATTATACTAAAGAAGAAAATTTTAAACAAACTCATAAAATAGTAAATTATTTAATAGGTTTCTTGAAAGATTATAATAAATGGTATAAAAGTGCTCAGTACAATATTGATATAAATCGTAGCTTAGGCGAGTATGATATTAATTATTCTTGTAAAAAGAGATTAAGTAGTAATATTGGTGGTAAAGTTTGTCCTACCAAAGATGAGATTAAGGTAGGGTTAAATGGTATTATTAGAGACTTTTATACTCCTAAGGGAAATGATGTAAAGACTTTGTCAGAATTGTTTATCAAATACTTGATACCAGATAAAAATAACATTAGAAAGATATCTTTTAAAAGAATAATGAAACTTTTATACGATTTAGGTGATGACAGATTTGAAATTAATAAAAAAGCGTTTAAATATAATAATGTAAATAGAGTTGCCACAACTATTGAAAGAATAGAAGTAGCTATTAGAGATATTAATTTTGATAATAATTATTTAGGAGCTTATTTTGTTAATACAATTGTTACAGCTAAAAATTATCATGGAGCTGTTAATGCTTTAAAAAGCAAGTTGTCTAGATGTGTTAATATATTAGGATTTTGTGGTAGCTCTCTTAATAGTAGTGAAAAGCGTTTAGCTAATAATGTTCTAAATGCCTTTGATAGTTTTCATGATTTAAATAGGCCACCGTTTGGTTATGCTGATATTTTTAAAGCATTTCAAGAGCCATTTTATTTTAGTTCTAATGTAGATTCAAGAACAACTAGTACACTATCTTTGTTTTCTCTATCTAATCGATCACAATTTCATTCTATAAATACTTTGAATAAAATTGCACTTTTAGGTGGTTTTTCTAATTTATCTAGATATATTCATGATAGAGTTGGTAGGACTAGGGAACAATTCAACCAATTTATAAATAGTAGAGATTTCAATATTGTAAGAAAATCTTTATTTAAGTCTTTTCCTGTAGAAGAATCAGGAGATATTCTTAAAAAATTATTAAATAAATTGTATAATACTAGAAATCATAAAAATAAACATATTGTAGAAGAATTAATAGATAATATTAATAAATTGAATTATAATCAATTGAGATTATTAGAAGATACTATTTTTAGATCACTAGTTATTATGGGCTACATTGGTAATTTTAATGTAGGCACTAAATATGGTGATAACAATATTTATAAGTTTTTTAAAGTAACTGAAAGACTTATCGATATGTGGCCTTATCTATCAAAAAATCTACTAAATGACTTGTCATTTGAAAAAGTTATGAAGCCATTAAATAATATAGTATACTTTATACATAAAAATATATCTGAACAGTCTACTGCATCAAATAGTAATATTTACAAATTATTAAATGAAAGTTTTATAATTGCAGAGAAATTGCTCATTACTAACAAAGAAGGATTTAGTGGTATTGATTTAATATCCAAGGCTGTTGAGAATGATGCAATAGCTATGCATTTTCATCGCATTGTTACTAATGCCTATGATTACTTATCTAAATTACATCAAGGAGAATATTTATCTAAAATGATTAGTGGGTTAGGTAAGATAGTTAATGATAATAGAATTAGTATGCAGGCTCTAAAATCTTATTTAAGTAGCACATCTCTAATAGAACATTGCACAATAAGGGAATTGCAAAAGGATACTATTTGCGAGGATAATCATCATTACGATGAGTTAGCTAAGCTAATTAGATATATTTCTCATCCAAGTAAAAATGGTAAGTCTAAGTTTTCTAATGCAGCTACAGTACTAGTCAAGAATAACAGATATAATTTAGCTGATATGTTAAATAGTATTTTTCCATATTTAAAAATAGTTAAATAATCTATTATAATAACTTATAATAATTTTTGATATTATGGATAATAGAGAGCAAGTTCTTCAATTATTAAATGAGGCAAAAAAGGTTATTTTTGGCCAGGATGGGTTATTGAATTCAATAATATCTGGTTTAATTTGCGAAGGCCATATTTTAATTGAAGGAATGCCAGGTTTAGGAAAAACCTTATCTGTTTCTACAATGAGTACTTTATGTGATCTTTCATTTAAGAGAATTCAATTTACGCCTGATTTATTACCATCTGATTTAATAGGCACTATGATTTATAGTCAAGAGACTGGAGAATTTACTACCAAGTTTGGGCCTATTTTTACCCAGATATTATTAGCGGATGAAATAAATAGATCTCCTGCAAAAGTTCAAGCAGCATTACTTGAGTCTATGGCAGAAAGGCAAGTAACAATTGGTGAAAAAACATATAAATTATCTAGTCCTTTTATAGTTTTAGCAACACAAAACCCAGTTGATCAAGAGGGTACATATTCTCTTCCAGAGGCACAATTGGATAGATTTATGATAAAAGTTAATGTTGATTATCCTACATATGAAGCAGAAAAGAGTATTTTAACTTTAAATTCTAATCCTACGAGCTCTCTCTCACCAATATTTTCTGTAGATAATATTAATGATATTAAACAAGCTATAAATGAAATATATATTGATGATAAGATTTCTGATTTTATAGTTCGCATTGTTCAAGCAACTCGTCCGTCTAGTAAAAATTTTCCTAAAGAATTTAAAGGAGCTGTTTTAGCAGGTGCTTCTCCTAGAGCATCAATATGGTTGTATAAGTTAAGCAGATTTGAAGCATTTATTGATGGCAAAGATTATGTTACACCAGATCATATCTTAAAGATAGCTTCAAATGTTTTAGGCCATAGAATAATTAGAACTTATGAAGCTATTGTTGATGAAATTAGTAGTAAAAGTATTGTAAACAAGATTGTAGAGCAAACGATTTAAAGTGAATATAAGTGAAGTTAGAAAAGTAGTTGGAACTATAAAGACTAGCTTATTTAAGAGTTCTAATTCTTATTCAACAGGGATGCTAAAATCTAATTTTCGTGGCAGTGGTTTACAATTTAAAGAGCACAGAATTTACAATCATGGAGATGATACAAGATTTATAGATTGGAAGATTTTGGCAAAGACATCTACTCCATTTATAAAGTTATTTGAAGAGGAGAGAAATTTGGAGATAGTAGTTTTAATAGATGCATCTCCTAGTATGTTATATGGTTATAAAGATATATCTAAATTACAAGCGTCTATTGAATTATGTTGTTTATTATATCTATTGGCGGAGGAAACTAACGACTATATACATACATTTATTATAAGTGATGAAATTATATCATTACCCAAGTCTTCAGGAGAAGAGGGAGTTATAAGGTTAATATCTAGCCTAAAAGAACAAGATATTATTGATGGTAAGGGAAATATTAATGTTCTGAGAGAATTTAAAAATAATGTTACAAATAGTGATATTAAGTCGTTAATGATGAGATACGCTAAATCAAAAGAAATAGTTGTATTTTCTGATTTCAATGGTGTAATTAGTTGTGAAGATATTCCTAAGATAAAAAATGTTCATTTGTTTCGCATATTATCTCCTTTAGACGAGTTCAATAGGTGGCCCTATTTAGTAGATTATATAGACCAGAGTAGTTCTAAAAAAGGTATTGGTTACATTTTTAATAAAAATGAAAATACAAAGTTTTTACAAAAAAGAATTAGAAATATTAGAGTTGATAATAAATATTTACATCAGTTTATTAAGGAAATGATATGAGATACTTGTTATTTTATTTATTATTTTTTTCTTTTGTACAGGCAGAGGAAATAAGAGGAATAATTAGACCTAGTGATACTGGAATAAGTAATTTAAAAGAAGGTGATATATTTGATGCTAAAATATATATATGGCCAATAAAAAAAGATGAAGAGAATCTGAAGTTTTTTGATAGTTATGAGGGAAATTTTTTTCTTTCTAATTTTTATGTCGTAAGAGTCCAGAATAAAAGCTTTTCTGTTAATAATGAAGAGGTATTAGATATTGATGCAATTCTTGTATTAAATAAAGATATTAAAGAAAATATTCAAGAATTTAAGTTAGGAGATAAATTAGTAAAATTTGAAATAAAATCCATTTCTTCAAAAACTACCCCTATGGATACTAAGAAGTTTATTCTTTGGGATCAAAATATAAAGCCATATAAGAAGAGTAATTACTTATTTTATTTATTAATAGGGTTATTATTGATAGGAACAGTATTTTTATTTTTCAAGATAAAAAGCAAAAAAGCAAATAATTACGATTCTACTAAAAACTTATGGAAAGAAAAATTTTATAAAGCTAAAAATAGAAATGATTTTGAATATATATACTTTATGAGAAAATCTTGGATGCCATTTATAAAGGAAAAAGAAGCTAATTTATTTTTTAAAGTTTTAAATAATTTGCAGTATAGAAAAAGTTGGACTAAAGATAATCTATTGGAGGTTCAAAAAAAATTTAATTTATTAAAGAGGTCTTTTGAGTGATATTTAATAATTTTTATATGATATTTTTTGGAATATTTGCTACAATTTTGTGGATCATAGGCTATATGAGGTTTTTTAAAAAGCCTCAATTATGTATTTCCTCAACTATGTATATTAAAAGGAGAAGTTTTTTTAGAATTGTTATATTTTGTTTAGGTATTATTGCATGGTGTTTTATTACTTATGCATTAATGGAGCCTCGTCAAGTATTAGGAAGGATGAGAGATAAGTCTAAATTAAATGATATTTTTATAGTTATTGATGTTTCTCGTTCTATGTTGGCAGAGGATTTTTATCCAAATAGATTAGAAGTTGCTAAGGAAAAACTAATTGAATTTGTTAAGTTAAATCCTACAGATAGAATAGGCATTGTTATTTTTGGAGAAAAGGCATTTACATTATTACCATTATCTACTGATTTGAAACTAATTGAGCGTATGGTAGATGAGATATCTGTAGGGTTTTTAGGATCAGGAACTAATATTGGAGATGCTTTAGGGCTAGCTATAGCTAGACTTGCTTACTCACCTGCAGAAAATAAGGTAATAGTCTTATTGACTGATGGTGTTTCAAATGTAGGCAATATGACTCCAATACAAGCAGCAGAAGAAGCACAGGATAAAAAAATAAAGGTTTATACAATAGGAATTGGAAAAAGTGAGGATAGAGCTGTACTCAAAAGACCTCAAGGTTTAGGCTATCAATCAATTCCTGGGGGAAGTATTGATGTAGAGACATTGAAAAAAATATCTAATATCACTAATGGAAAAAATTTCTTTGCTAGTGACTCTGATGCTTTAAAAGAAGTGTTTTCTATAATACAAAAACTTGAAAAAAAAGATATAGATGTAAGCTCTAAATTTATTTATAAGGATTTATATTGGAATTACTTATTTATAGGTGTTATTTTATTAAGTATTGTTGAAATTAAGCGTAGGTATCTCATAAGGGAACCTGTATGAGTTTTGAATATAAAGAATATTTTATTTTGTTGATTTTATGCTTTATAATATTTTCATATCTTATAATAAAGTATGAAAAAGGGTATTTTAGTTGGGTTCAAGACTATTGGAAGTTGAACATTTCAAAGAATCAAAAATTATCTAGAGTATTTTACTTATTGTCATTTTTATTAATATTTTTATCTTTACTTGATTTTAGAGGATCCCCTAAGAGGATAGAGCATAATATATCAGATCAAAAAACAATTATATTAATTGATACCTCTGCTAGTATGTTAGCAGAGGATATTCGACCTAGTAGATTTAAAAAGGCAATAATTTTAGCAAGGCATTTTGTTAAGAAAGCAGTTGGTCACCAAATATCAATAGTAGTATTTTCTGATAATCAGAAAAGATTAGTTCCTTTCACCGATGATAGTGATTTACTTGATTCTAGATTAGCTTCACTTGAAAGTTTAAATTTAAAAGATGGTGGTTCAAATATAACTTTGGCATTAGCAGAATCTATACAATATTTTATTGTTGATGCTGGTGGTAAAGAAGGTTTAAAAGGTAATATCTTGTTATTAACAGATTCAGAAGAGAACTCAGAATCCATAGATTTAAATATTCCTGAAGGAATAACTTTAGCTGCTATTGGAGTTGGAACTTTAAATGGGGGAACTATTCCTATTAGGTCAAGAGATGGTTACTTAAAGGGGTATAAAAGATATAATAGTAAAGATATTATAACTAAATTAAATGAAAACTTTTTGAAAAAATTGTCAGAAAAAGTATCTAATTATAAATATTGGATAGCGTTGTCTTATTCATTGCCCACAGAGGATGTTATAAGTTTTTTTAGAAATATTTATCAAAGTAGCTTAAGTAGTAAAAAATTAATTACTAGGCCTGTTTACTTAAAGTATTTAATGATTCCTGCTATTTTATTATATTTTTTACATATAATATTATTTTGTAGAAGTTCTTATGTTGTATATATGATTACAATCTTTTTGTTATCAAACAATATAATACATGCACAAAATATTAATAGTAATGTCGAACAAAATAATAAGGAAAAAGAATTGAGTAATTATTTAAAAGAGTTAATAGAATCTAATTATGATAAG
Organism: Bacteriovoracaceae bacterium; assembly: GCA_965243505.1. Lineage (GTDB taxonomy): Bacteria > Bdellovibrionota > Bacteriovoracia > Bacteriovoracales > Bacteriovoracaceae > CBDEVA01. The sequence continues at coordinate 551,735 of CBDEVA010000008.1, forward strand.
AAAGAGAAGTTGCGAATAGCCCAAAAGTTATTGGAATCTAATATGAATAAGGAAGCGTTAATATTGTATAAAGAGTCAATTTCAAATCCAGACAATACGGATATTAGAGTCTTGTTTAATTATGCAGTTGCATTAATTAAAAATAAGAAAGTAAATGAAGGTATTAAAATCTATGATTATATTCGTAGTAGGATTGACAAGCTAGACTCTAGAAGCAAAGAAGACATAAATAAAAATATTTTACTTGCATTGAATGTTGAAAAACAACAACAAAGTAAGAAAGAAGACAGTAATAAAAAAAATAATAAAGGGCAAAATAATAAACAAGATGGTAAAAATAATAATAAGCAAAATAGTAGTAATAAAAGTAGTAATAATGATTCAGAGAGCAAAAAAAATCAGAAAGATAAACAACAACAAAAGAGTGAAGAAGAAAAAGATGAACAGCAAAGTAACAATTCAAAAGACAGTAATAAAAAAGATAAAAAAAATCATCAAAATGTCGCTGATAGAGAAAAGTATCTAAAAAGGAAAAAAAATATGGTTAAAATTCCTGCAATTTTAAAGAAAATAACTAGTGAAGATGGTAAATTACAAAAAAAATATATGAATACTTCTATTAGAGGAATGCAAAGGGATAGAAAGAGTTGGTAGGATATGAAAATTCTTATTTCTTATTTCTTATTTCTTATTTCAACTAATTTATTTGCAAATAATATTGAAATTATTGTTGATCCTGAAATGCCAGTGAAAGGTAGTAGTTTTAATCTACATTTTAAGATTACTACTGATGATAGATCAACTCCTTTTATAAACTTTAATCCTCAAGGTGCCGAAGTTATGGGAAAAGTGGATGGAGGAGTTTCAATATTTACTACTTTAATAAATGGAAAATTTAAAACTAAAAGAACTTTAAACTATACATATGAATTAATGCCGAAAAAATCTGGAAATGTTATTATAAAAAATATTACTATTGATATTGGTATTAAAAAAACAACTCTGCCTAATAAGATTATAAAAGTCTTAAGTCAAAAATCTAAACCTAAAGATATTTTTTTATTAGCTATTCCATCTAAGAAAGATGCTTTTGTTGGAGAAGGTATAGATGTAAATTATTACATCTACTCTAGGGTTTCTTTAATTGGAAAAGAGACCAAAAAGTTGCCTAAATTAAATAAGTTTATTAAAAGATTTTATAATGTTCAGCCTATTGTTGAAACAGTTGAATATAGTGGTGCTATTTATCGTCGTTCTCTTGAATATTCTGCTAGAGTATTTCCAGAGTCACAAGGAAAGGCTCTTATTGATTCATTAGTATTAAAAGTACAATATAGCAATCGGACAGGCAATGTAGGAGGTGGATTATTTGGTTTTGGTGGATTTGGTATGCGACTTCAAACTGCAAAAACTAAAACTATTGTTAGTAGACCAGTAGAAATAAATATAAAACCATTGCCAACTAAAAATTTACCTAAAAATTTTACAGGATTAGTAGGAAAGCATGAATTTTCATTAAATATACAAAAAAATAAATTTCTTACTAATGAAGCTATAGAAGTTAGGTTTACAGTTGAGGGACCAGGAGCTTTAGAGAAATTAGAATCTCCAATTATTTATTCACATAAATTTCTTGAAGAATTTGATGTAAAAAATGAAGTATCTGATATTTCAAAAAATAGAGCAAGAAAAGTTTTTGATTTTACCTTTTTAGCTAGAGCTACTTTTGTTCTAAAGGAAAGGGATATAGAATTATATTATTTTGATCCTGAAAAAGAAAAATATATGCTAGAAAAGCTTAGAATACCTCCTCTTATTATAAGTGGTAAATCTACTGATGTTAAACCTAGTTCACCTGATATTACCAATAAAAAATCTAACTCTTCAGATGCAAAAACAAATAACTCTGAAGATGTTAAACTTACATTAACAGCACCTATATTCTTATTGGGTTTTAATAAATGGAGTTTTTTTAGATTAGAGTATATAAATTATTTTTTATTTTTTATATTATTAATTTCTATAATATTTGCAATTATATCGTATATTAGATCAATCCTTTCATTAAGAAAGGGACATAATATATGTAATAAATTAAAGAAGAATGGAATTAGTTATGAAAATTTATATAAATTATTTTTATTAATTAGTGGAGATAATGAATTAGCTGATATAAAAAAAACAATAAGCAATTCTAACCTATCTTCATCAGCAAAAAAATATTTTTATTTATTATATGAAACTGTATCGGCAAATAAGTATGGAAATAAAAAATTAAAAACTATTAAGTATAACTCAAATTACTTTAGAGAATTATTATCTTTGATAAATAAATGAAAATTTTGACTAATATATCAGATGCAGCATTTGGTGAAAAAAGTATAGGATTTACTATAGGTAATTTTGATGGAGTCCATAGTGGCCATAAGGATATGCTATTTAGTATTCGTAATGTATGTGATCAAAAAAATTATGAACTAGCTGTTATCACATTTATTCCGCATCCGTTATTTATTTTAAAAGGTATTAAAAATTATTTGATATGTACATATGATGACAGAAGAAAATATTTACAGGATATGGGAATAGATTATTTAGTAGAAATACCATTTAATATAGAATTTAGTAAAATAGAGCCTGATAAGTTTTTAGATAATTATATAATAAAATCTAAAAAGATTAAGGAATTTTTTGTGGGTTATGATTTTGCTTTTGGATTTAATAGAACAGGTGATCAAGATTTTATAAGAGAATTCTGTAATGAGAAAGGTATTGTGTTTAACCTACAAGAAAAAAATGAAATGGATAACATGATGATTTCTTCTACAAATATAAGAGAGTTTTTGAAGAAAGGAGATATTAATCAAGTTAATAAACTATTAAATAGAAAGTATACTATTTCTGGTGTATCAACAAAAGGTAAGCAACAGGGCAAAAAATTAGGATTCCCTACTATTAATTTGGATTATTCAGATGATATTATCTTGCCTAAAAATGGTGTGTATGTGACAAATTTGTATTATAATAATAAAAAATACTTGTCTCTTACAAATATTGGAATTAGACCAACTTTTAATGATTACGATAGGCTTAGTTTAGAAACTCATGTAATTGATTTTAATTATAATACTTATGGGGAAGAAATGACAATATCATTTGATTCTTTTTTAAGAGATGAAAAGAAATTTAATGACAGTAATGAACTTTTTAATCAAATTAAATTCGATATAAAAAGGCGTAAAGAGCTATAAATGTTATCTTTTTGCTTAATTGGTAAAAATATTGCTCATTCAAGATCACCAATTATTTATAAAAATATTTTAAAACAGAATATAATTTATGATTTAATAGATTGTTATAGAGAAGACGATATTCCTAGTTTAGAAGAGCTATTTAAGAAATATAATGGAGTGAGTATTACAACTCCCTATAAAAGATATTTTTTATCAAAAGTTAAAATATCAAATGACATAAAAAAATTAGAAGCTATAAATTGTATTGGTAAATTAAATAATTCATACAAAGCAATTAATACTGATTATCTAGCAGTAAGACATATATTGGAGAAATATTTAAAAAATTATGGTAGTTTAAATGTTCTTATATTAGGTGGTGGTGTTATGTCATCTATAACTCAAAAAATTCTTAAAGATATGAATGTATATTTTTCTATTATTACTAGGAAGGAATATCCTAATATGGAGAAAATTGATCTTTCTACTTTTTTTAATAATAAAATAGGCCAAAAAATTGTTATTAATAGCTGTTCTAGGCAGTATGTTTTTTCCGGTAAGGCTCCAAATAATACAATATTTTGGGATTATAACTACAATTTTATTCCACATCAACAAACTATGTCAGTTATTTTTTCTAAATATATTGATGGAATGGAACTTTTAACTCTTCAAGCTAGATATGCTTTAGAGTTTTGGAATGTTATTTAGTATATATTCTTGATTTTACTAAAATTTTATTAAATTTTTTCCGAATGTAAATATGGGAACTAGTAGCTTATGTTTAGAAAAGAATTTTGTGATGTTATAAGTAAAACAGGAATGATTCCAATAAAGGACTTACGCCCTTTATTAAAAAATCAAGACGAAGGAATAATTTCAGAAATGGAATTATTAAAGTTTAGTTATTTTGATGATATAAAATTTGCTAAAGCACAAGCTTCTAATTCAAAGTTAACATTTATTGAATTATATAATGCTCGTATTAAAGAACAAATTATAAATTTAATAAAAAAATCACAAGTAATAAAATATCGTTGCTTACCAATCCAAAAGACATTAAAGGCAGTAACTGTTGCTATTTATGATCCAACAATTGTTAGTTACAAATCAGAATTACAACAAGTGTTTCAACATCCAGTAGAGTTTATTATAACAAATTTATCATCTTGGAAAAAAATCTATGAGATGATTGAAGATTCTACTGATGAGTTGTTGAAAACTATTAAAGAAGTTAGTGAGATAGCGGAGGAGAAAGAAGAGAGTATTGACGAAAAAGATATAGGAGAAGATATTATTAATTATGTTAATAGATTTATAGTTGATGCTTATGTTAGGAAAGCTAGTGATATACACATTGAACCCTATGAAAATTTTCTTAGAATAAGATTTAGGATTGATGGTACATTACAAGAAGTTTTACGTCCTTCTAAAAAACTTATGTTGCCAATTATATCTAGGATTAAAATTCTTTCTAAAATGGACATATCTGAAAAAAGAAAGCCTCAAGATGGTAGAATAAAAATTTCGATTTCTGGAACTAATGTTGATTTTAGGGTATCTTCTCTTCCCACTATTTTTGGGGAGAAAATAGTTTTGCGTATTTTAGATAAAAGTAATCTTCAATTAGATATGACTAAGCTAGGATTAGAAAGAAAACAATTAGATGTAATTTCTAATAATATAAATAAACCATTTGGAATGTTTTTGGTTACTGGCCCTACAGGTTCTGGAAAGACAACAACTCTTTATTCTTCTTTAGCAGAATTAAATAAGTCAGACACTAATATTTCAACAATTGAAGATCCTGTAGAATTTAATATAGAGGGCATTAATCAAGTCAATACCAAAAGCGATATAGGACTAACTTTTGCAACAGCTCTACGCTCATTTTTAAGACAAGATCCAGATATTATTATGGTAGGTGAAATTAGAGACTCAGAGGTTGCAGAAATTGCTGTAGAGGCAGCACTAACTGGGCATTTAGTTTTTTCGACATTACATACTAACGATGCCGCATCCACAGTTATAAGGTTAATTAATATGGGAATTGAATCCTTTTTAGTATCTGCTTCTTTAAATGTAGTTATCGCTCAAAGATTATGCAGAATGATATGTAGTTCTTGTAAAGAGATTGATACTAAAATTACTAAAGAAGATTTAATTGCTTGTGGTTTGGGAGCGAGTTCTGCAGAAAAAATTAAAGTTCATCGTGGTAGAGGGTGTGAAAGATGTGGTGATATTGGGTATAAGGGTAGAGTTGCTATTTATGAGACATTAGAAATTACGCCATCTATAAAGGAAATAATATTAAAAGAAGGATCAGTTGATGAGATAAAAAAACAAGCAATAAAAGAAGGTATGAAAACTTTAAGAATGTCTGCATTGACTAAGATGGCTATGGGTTTAACAACATTGGAAGAGGCAATTATGAATTCATCATCTGATAAATTTTAATTTAGGAGACTTTTATGGAAGAAGAAAAATCGTTAAAATCAAGCAAAATTAGTATTGAACAATTATTTAGATTGATGGTTGATAATAATGCTTCCGATTTACATATAGCTTGCGGAGATCCTCCAAGACTTAGGATAAGTGGTTCTCTTGTTAAGACTAAAACGGATATCTTAACAAAAGAAGATACTAAGAGATTGATTTATAAAGTTTTAAGTGAAAGGCAGAGAAATGAATTTGAAAAAAATCAGGAATTAGATTTTTCTTTTGGAATAAAGGGACTTGGTAGATTTAGAGCAAATGTTTTTTATTCTAAAGGAGCTGTTGTTGGAGTTTTTAGAGCAGTTCCTAGTAATATACCAGACATAGACCAGTTAGGGTTACCTAAAGTTATTTTAGATATGATTAATCAGCCTAATGGTTTAGTTTTAGTTACTGGCCCTACAGGTTCTGGTAAATCTACAACTCTTGCAGCATTGATTGATTTTATTAATAGGAATATGCCTTACCATATTTTAACATTAGAAGATCCTATAGAATTTGTTCATCAAAATAAAATGTCATTAGTAAATCAAAGAGAGATTGGAACAGATTCTTTAAAATTTTCTAACTCTATTAAAAGTTTATTAAGGCAAGATCCAGATGTAGTTTTAATTGGGGAGATGAGAGATTCTGAGACTATTGAGTCGGCATTAACTATAGCAGAAACAGGTCATTTAGTTTTAGGAACACTTCATACTAACTCTGCTATACAAACAATTAACAGAATTATAAATGTTTTCCCTAGCGGTAAAAAAGATCAGATTAGAGCTCTGTTATCTTTTGTTTTACAGGGTATTGTTTCTCAAAAGCTTATTCCTAAAGGTTTTGAGCAAAAAGGTAGGATTTGTGCTATGGAAGTACTATTTCCAAATACGGCAATTAGACATTTAATAAGAGATAATAAAATACATCAAATGTATTCCCAAATGCAGATAAACCAAGAGGCTACAGGTATGGTTACTATGAATCAAAACCTCCATCGTTTAGTGGATAAGGGAATTATAGATGTTAATACAGCTTTATTAAATTCTCCATTTAGAGATGAGTTAGAAGATATACTGGGGATTAGGAAGAAGAAATAATTTAGGTTTATGTTATGGGTGTTTGGCGTTACGAAGGATTTGATAGAGACGGAAATAAGAAAACAGGCTCTATTAATGGAAATAATGAGAGAGATGTTCGTAAGCAATTGCGAAGAAATGGTATTAGAGTTAGAAATCTAATAGCTCCATCTGTTTTAGAGTTTGATATCGGTGAATGGCTAATTGAAAAAGGTTTTGTTAAGCCGTTTTCTCAAAATGATTTGACCCATTTTACTCGACAGCTCTCTATTATGCTTGATGCTGGTATTCCAGTTATGCAAGCATTTGAAATACTATTTAAGTCACAAAAGAATTTATCTTTAAAGAAATCTATTAAGAAAATATCTGAAGTTATTTCCGAGGGTAAAGGGCTCGCTGAGGCCATGGAGGGTCAAAATGGATTTGGAAGACTTTACTGTAATTTAATTAGAGCTGGAGAGAAAGGAGGAACTTTAGCATTAATGTTAAAAAAACTAGCTGAATATATGGAAAAAAGTAATAAGATTAGATCCAAAATAAAAAGTGCTACTAGGTATCCTTCATTTATTGTAGGAATTGCAACTGTTGTTGTTTGGGGAATGCTTACATTTGTAGTTCCAATGTTTGTAGATATGCTTGAGGATACCGGGCAGGAGATTCCACTTATTACTAGAATTGTTATGGGTGCATCAGAATTTTTAGGAACTTATTCTATTATATTTTTACCCCTTATAATTATTATTGTTTTTATTATGATTTCCTACTTTAGGAGTGGTTCAGGGAAAATGCTGTACGATAGCGCAATGCTAAAAGCCCCTATTTTTGGAAACATAGTTATAAAGGGTAATTTAGGATCATTTTTTAGAACTCTTGGTACGATGATTGAAAGTGGTGTTTCAATTATTGATGCGTTGGATATTTGTACTGAAACTTTAGATAATTATATAATAGCAAATGATATAAAAATGGTTAGAAGGGATGTAGTTAAGGGAAAGGCCCTAAATGACCCAATTAAAAGAATTCCTTACTTTCCTGATATAATCGTTCAAATGCTAAGGGTGGGAGAAGAAACAGGAGAATTAACCTCGATAATTTGGAAAATGTCTGATTTATTTGAAGATGAAGTAGAGGAATCTATTGAAAATATGACAAAGATGGTAGAGCCGATGATTATTGTAATTATTGCCGTAATTTTTGCAGTAATATTGGTAGCAATGTATTTACCAGTATTTTTAAGTGCTGGAGGAGGAGTATAAAGTTGCCCCTATAGAAATTTACTGTATTTATGTTTTACCTAAATTTATGATAGCATTAGAGTATGAGAGAATATTTATGAAAAAGATTTTCTATTTTAAGTTAAATAGGCTAGGTTTTACCTTAGTTGAGTTAATGGTAGTTGTTGCTATTGTTGCTATATTATCTGCTGTAGCAATTCCAAATTTTAGAAAGTATCAAGCAAAGGCAAAGGTGAGTGAAGCCAAAATTGCTTTGGCGGCTATATATACTGTAGAGTCTACTCTGTACAGTGATTATGATAGTTATGCTAGTTGTTTAAATTTTGGAGGTTACGATAATACACAACAATACTATGGAGTAGGTTTTACTAAAGGAGCTGCTAATGATGTTGCTACTAATGGTGGTACAGGGTGTACTAATACAGATACATTTTTCTTTGAGGCAAATAAAAAAGTAGGTGGTAGTAAAGTTGGCACAGCTGCTAATCTTAAGACAGCCAATAGTAGTGCAGATTTAGAAGCTAAAGCAGCTGAATTTAAGGCAGGAGCAGCTGGGTATATTGATAAAGATAATAAAACCCCTTCTGCAGCATCTTTTTGGACTATCGATGAAGATAAGGATATGAAGCAGGTGAGATTAGGGTATTAGTTTTTCTTTGGTTTTTTTGATAATCTAAATTTTATAAATTTTTTCTTAGCTTTAAATTTTCCATTTACAATAATATATTTGTCTCCATCTAAATCACGATAAGAGCAATTTTTTCTTTTATTATTTAGACATTTTAAATCTATTTCTGCTTTAATAGAATATAACCTGTCATAGTAAGCTTTCTTTACTTTACTATTATTTATTTTATTATATGCTACTTTTATTAATTCAAATGCAGATTGTAGATCACTTTTGTTATCCTCTAGTTTAAGTTTTGCCACAATAGATGCAAGAGAAGGAAGTTTCTCTATAGTTTCTTTATAAAACATAATCTTTTTAAAATGTTTTATTGCTTTTTTCATATCTTTTAATTCAAAATATGCATTAAATCCATAGTAGTAATTTAGTAAAAAATCATTGGGAAAGATTTTTAATCCTTTTGCCATTAAGTAGTCTGCACCAATTGCATCATCTTTAATAATTGATAAGTATTGCCCACCAAATATATATAGTTTATAAAAGTAAGGCTCCAGTATAGATATAGTATTAAATCGAATAAACATCCAAGATCTTAAGTCTTCACCTTTATAAGATTCTAAGTCACTAACAAGTAGAGTTTGAGTCCATATTAAACTTGATATCATTCTTTGCTGCCCCATATTAAATGTCTTTATGATATCTTCAAATATATTTAGCTGCTCTAGTTGTTGGTTAATTTTTAAAGGGGATATTTTAAGCTTTTTTTCTCTAATGACATTTAAAATAGGTAGAGATATTGAAATTACTGCTAGTATAGCTAATGTATTGAAGTTTTTCTTAAAAAAAATTTTCATAACTATTATATTATTTAGTATATTAAATTTAGTAAATGTTTAGGATAGATAATATATATAAGTCCTATAAATTAGACTTTTGGAAAAAATCTCATTATGTTCTCAATGGGTTTTCCTGTAGTGTTGATGAGGGGGACATTTGTGGGTTTTTAGGTATAAATGGAGCAGGAAAGAGCACTACTTTAAAAATATTAATGGGATTAACCTCTGTAGACAGAGGTAATGTTGAATTTACAAAGCCTAATTATAAATCAAGAATGGTAAGGTATAAAAATATAGGTTTTATGCCAGAGGCACCATATTTTTACCCTCATTTAACAGCAAGACAATTTGCTTTTTATATGGGTAAATTGTCACGGGTAAATTCTTTATATCTACCAAAACGTGTAGATGAACTTTCGGATAGACTAGGTATTGGACATGCTATGGATAAAAAAACTGTAGAGTTTTCTAAGGGTATGATGCAAAAGCTAGGTCTTATTTGTTGTTTGCTAGGAGATGCCGAATTTTTGATATTAGATGAACCTTTATCAGGACTTGATCCCATTGGCAGGAATGAGTTTAAAGTAATTTTTAAGGAGTTAAACAAATCTGGAAAGACTTTATTTTTTACTAGCCATATCTTGTCGGATATCGAAGAAATTTGCCAAAAAGTTATTATATTAAATAGAGGTAAATTATTTTATCAAGGAGAGATAGATAAATTATTGGCATCAAAAAGTACTTTTAAGTATAAAATAGTTTGTAGTTGCAATAAAAATTTAAAAAGTCCCTACATTGATACTTTTGAAGAACATAATGAAGGAATCTATTCTTATATAGTTTCTAGTGATAATAAAGATAAGTTTATTTATGATATTATATCGTTGAAAAAAGCAACCATTATTAGCGTTAATGAAGTCTATCCATCTCTTGAGTCTGTTATAACTAAGTTATCTAAGGAAAGTGCATGATAGGTTTATCTGGTTTGGGGACAGTATTCCATTATTCTTTTTTTGAAATATACAAGAGTAAGATAATGCTTAATGTATTTTTTATTGCATTGGGATTGGCTTTGATGAGCTATATTTCTTCAGAGTTAACTTATGGAATAACAAAAAAAATAGTTTTAGATCTTGGATTAGGCAGTATTACATTATCGTCAGTAATAATTTCTATTTTTATGGGAAATTATTTACTAAGCAAAGAAATAGAGAGAAAGACTATCTATATGATTATTTCTAGACCTATTAGTAGAGGAACTCTTTTTATTGGTAAATTCTTTGCTATGTCAGCGATTATTTTAATTAATGTTTTAATTCTTGGAAGTCTGATAATATTTATTTATTTAATGTTAGGAGGTGAATTTAGATTATCTATTATATATGCAATTGCTACTTCATACTTAGAATCAATCGTACTTTTATCAATAGTTCTTATGTTTTCGCTTATTTGTAATAATGTTTTAACTGTTATTTTTTCTATACTTATTTATATTTCTGGGCATGTGATTCCAGAAATAATTGACACTTCATTTGTTAAAAATAATTTATTTGCAAAAAAATTTATTTCTGTTTATATGTTTTTTATGCCTACATTTGATAAGTTAAATATAAAACGCTATGTTTTATACGAAAACACTATTCCAGAAAATTATATTATTTGGGCATTTATTTATGGAATGTTTTTTACTGTGCTATTTTTGATGATAAGTGTCGCAATTTTTAAAAGGAAAAATTTTGATTAATTATTTACCCATTTTTATTCTTGCCTTTGGTGCTATAATGGGCAGTTTTTTAAATGTATTAATTTATCGTCTTCCTCTAGAAATTAGTATAATTTTCCCCCTATCCAGCTGCCCTAGTTGTAAAAAGTCTATTTCTTGGTATGAAAATATTCCAATATTTTCATATTTACTCTTAAAAGGAAGATGCTCTAAGTGTAAAGAAGTTATATCTCTTAGGTATCCATTTGTTGAGTTGTTGAGTTCTATTGGAACCTTTTTTATCATTTCAGAATATCTTTATAATCCTATATACAGTATTTTTTATTGTATTATTTTTTATATTTTTATAATTATTATTTTTATAGATCTAAAGCATAAAATTATCCCTGATTCTTTAAATATTATTCTGTCAATAATTTTTATTATCGCCTCATTATTTGAGAATAGTTGGTTATTTACTATTTTAGGAGGTTTAGTTGGACTATCTTTTCCTCTAGGCATTACTTGGCTTTATTATTTGATTAGAAAGCAAGAAGGATTAGGAGGAGGTGATATAAAGCTATTTTGTGCTCTAGGATTTTATTTAGGAGTTCAGGGGATAGTTATGAATATCTTTATTAGTTGCTTTTTAGGTACAATATTTTCCATTTTGATGATTATATTTAAAAGGGTAAGTGCCAAGGAATACATACCATTTGGCCCTTATATTGTAATAACAGCTTCATTACAAATTTTTTTTCCTGAGTATATTAATCTATTAACCTCTTTGCTTTTATTCTAAGTTCTTGAAATATAAAGACTTTTAAATGTATAATTTACATAAGATAATTATTTAGGAACGCTATGTCTATAGTAGATAAAATTAAGAGTAGGTTTATTGTAGAGAAAAATTTAGTAGGTATAGATATTGGTATAAGTTCTATAAAAGTTGCTCAATTATCTGGTAATGAATCTTCTGGAAATTTTAACTTAATTCGTTATGCGTCGGTACCTCTTCCTGAAGGAGCTATAATTGATAATGAAGTTCATGATAAAGACATTGTAATAGATGTTATTAAATCAGCGCTAAAAGAAGCAAATATTTCTGAAACTTATGCTTGTGTGGGTATATTTGGAAATAATACTGCGGTAAAAAGATTGCAAATAGCAGGTGGAAATTCTCCTGAGGAGATCGAAGATCAAGTGGCATGGGATATAGGGCAACATATTTCATTTGATTCTTATGAATCGTCTTTGTCTGTACATGTAGTTGGAGAAAGTAAGGGAGGAGGAATGAATGTTATTGCTGGAATTGCTAAAGAAGATGTCGTAGATAACTATCGTGCTATTGTAGAAGAAGCAGGATTAAAAGTTAAGATAGTAGATTTAAATTTAATTGCAGCAACTAATGTTCTTACCTTTGTAGAAAGTGAAAGATTAAATAGTTCTGAGGAAACCTTTTTATATCTCAATATTGGAGCACAAATAACAGATTTAGTTTTATATAGAGAGGGAGTAATTGTTTTTTCTAAAGAAATTAATTATGGGGGACTTCAGATTACAGAGGAGATTCAAAGACAAGTAGGAGTAAATTATGTTGAAGCAGAGGAATTAAAGATTTATGGTGATGGTGATGGAAATATTCCAGAGGAAGTTCTTAGTATTATTGAAGATGTTTTAGAGCAATTTTTTTCTGAAGTTAAAAAAACTATTGAATTTTATTCTACATCTTCCTCTGATAATTCCATTAGTGTTTGTTATATTTCAGGAGGAGGTGCTATGATTCAAGGTTTAATAGAAAGGTTACAGGCGGCTTTATCTCTTGAAATTATTGTACTAGATATGTTTTCTAAAATAAAATATAATAAAAAGTTTATAACAGAGGAAATGCTACCTTTGGTATCCTATTCTGGTGTTACAGCAGTGGGTTTGGCAATGAGGAGAGGTTAATACATTGATTAAGTTAAATCTTATTTTAGACAAAAAAAGTGATTCTAATCTTTTAGCTGGAATAAATATTAGTGCTATTAATTTTAAAATGCTAGTTTTGGCAATTGCTATTTATTATATCCCTGAATATGGCTTTAGGTATTACTTTGATAGTAAGATTAAAAACAGTGAACGATAAAGTATCTGCTATTAATAGCAAGATTAAGGTTATTAATAAAGATCTTAAGAAATATAGAAAAGTTCGTAAGCAAATTAAAGAATATAAAGATAGAATTGAAATTTTAAAAATCAAATCCGAGAAAATTAATCAAATTATAAGTAAAAAGAAAAATCCTAAATCATTCTTAGTACGAATTGCTAAGAATATGCCAGATGACCTGTGGATTGATAGTATTAGTATTAATAGCAATAGTGATTTAGAGATAGGTGGTGGAGCAAAAACTTATAAAAGTATTGGTTCTTTTATTTCTAAATTAAAATCATTTGGTCATAAAGATGATAATTTAAGTTTAAAAGAATCAAAGACATCGATAATTAATGTTGATAATTATGACTACAAAGTAGAATCATTTACAATTGTAGGCAATATTAATTTGGAGATTTAATTAGATGGTCGATATTATTTTATCTAAGTTACATTATGCCATTATTGGTTTTGGATTATGGACTCATTATGAACTGTTTAATGAGCTAAATCTAAATTTAATTCAAAGTTCTAATAATATAACAAAAAGTGAAAAAAGACTTGCTAAAAAAAAGATAGAGCAAAAGGATTTGAGTCGCTATTTAAAAGATGTTGATAAAGAAAAAAAGAAAATGGATAGAGTTTTTAAGGAATTTGAAAATATTCAAAGAAAACTTCCAGAAAATATTTCAGATACTGATAATATGGGTATTTTGAAAGAATTAAGTGAGAAAACTAATATACAAGATATTTTTATTGAGCCAAAAGATGAGACTAACCATGGTAGCTATTTTTCTAAACAATATCAGCTAAAAAGCCAGTGGTACATTTTTACAATTTCTTATTTTATTTGAAAAATTGGAAAAAGTTGAAAGGCTCATAGATATAGATAGTATAAATTGTACTAGAGGTCAGAAGCAACAGGGTAGATTTACTTTAATATCTTGTTTAGCTGATATTGAATTCTTTCGTTATAATCCTAGTGCTGATTCTGATAAGAACTTATTAGAAAAAGAAGCTCCTAAAAAAATAAATAATAAAAAAACACATGAAAAAAAGAAAACGAACTCTAAAAAAAAATGATTAATAAACTAAAATAGGAATTTTAAGTATGAGGTATTATTGTATTTTTATTTGTATTGATTTTTTACTCTGTTTTATGTGTTGCTCAGCAAACTAAAAAAAAGAAAATATCTACTGATTTTTTAAAAGAAACTAATATATCTGATGACCCTTTAAAATTGAGAGATCCATTTAGAAGAATTAAAAAGTATTTTTCTACAAAAAAAACTTATAAATCCAATCTACTTTTAAAGAATAACTCTTATTCTAATATACCTGAGCTTAGTAATATATCTATTGATAGCATTTCCATTGTAGGAATAATTATTGGAAAAAATAGGCGTGCTATAGCTACTATTTCTAACCTAGGGAGTTTGCCTGATAACAATAAGGGATTGAATGATGATCAAATATTTGTCATTAAAGAGGGAATGAAATTAGGAGAAAATAATGGAGTGGTAAAAGCTATCTTTCCTGGTGGTATAGTTGTTGTAGAGAGGATTAAGAATGTTTATGATTTATATGAATATATTGAAACAATAATTCCTTTTGGGTAATAGTGTACTAATACAGTTTAGTAATGTTAAATAGAAACAATTTTAATATTTTTAGTGCTATAATTGTATAGGATAGTTTAATACTAGAGAGCTTAGCATTATTGTGAGAATATTAACTTTTCTAATAGCTTTTTTAATCATATCATTTTCTGGTTTTGCAAAAACTACTTTAAAAGATATTAATTTTCGACAAAAGGGAGAAGTTAGTTTAGTTGAGTTTATTTTTGATAATAATAAAGTAGAGGCTAATAAATTTCAATTGATAGAAGATAAGCAAATAATTCTGGATTTTAAAGATGTTTCTCCTATAGATAGCAAAGTATTACGGCCATTTGATACCTCTGAATTTAGTGGTAGTATTGTTTTGGTATCCCCATATATAAAACCTAGTAGTAAAAAAGATCTTCGAGTTGCTATACAATTAAGAGATAATGTTCGTTCTATATTAAAGCGAGATATAAATAAAGTTACTCTTGAGGTAGAAAATAGATTTGGAGTTTTTAAAGGACATAAAGTGGTTAGTGATATTAAACCTCAAAATATAAAATCAAATACTAAAAAAAGTAATCTAGGTGAAAAAATCAATATTCCAAAATCCTTAGAATTAGTTGATATTTTAGAAAATCTTACCTTATCTGGTAAAAAAAGGTATGTTGGTAAAAAAATATCGCTAAATGTAAAAAATATTCCAGTATCAAAACTATTGAGAATTATTTCTGAAATATCTGGTTTTAGTATTATTGTTATGCCAGAGGTTAACAATAAACCCCCTCTTACTTTGAGATTGATAAATATGCCATGGGATCAGGTTCTTGATATCATATTGAACTTAAATAAACTTGTAGCTCAAAGAAGTAATGTAATTTTAACTATAAAAACTATAGAGCAAGTTACCAAGGAAAGAAAAGAAATTTTAGAGTCAGAAAATTTAAAGAAAAAGCAAGAACCACTTTTAACTAAAGTATTTCCAATTAGTTATACCACAACTAAGGATTTAGAGGTTATATTGAAGGATTATCTTTCTAAAGACAGAGGAAAGATTACAGCAGATGTTAGAACTAATTCTTTGATTATTATTGATACAGAGGAAGTTTTAGAAAAGATTAAAAAAATAGTTGATGTCCTTGATACTCAGACCCCGCAAATTTTAATTGAGTCAAAAATTGTTGAAATTAGTGAAGACCATAAGGAAGAAATTGGTATAGGTGGTTCTGAAACAGGTATTACCTTTGGTTATGATCCTATTTCTCCTCAATTTGATTCTGATGGAGTTCCGTTGCAAAATAAAGGTCCTGGTTTTGCATTTAGCACTTCACCTAAATCAGGAGATGTTTTAAAGTTTAAGGTTGCTAAACTTGGTCGTTTATTTGACTTGGATTTTAATCTAAGGTTATTAGAGTCTGATTCAAAAGCTAAAGTTGTATCTAATCCAAGAATTGTCACTCAAAATAAAAAGAAGGCTTCTTTTAACTCAAGAAAGACCGATTATTATAAAACTATTGATGAAGAAGATTCTAGTTCTGACTCTGAAAGTAGTGATGCCAGTGATAGTGTTACCTATGAAGAGGCTACGGCTAATTTAGCTTTTGATGTAACGCCTCAAGTTACTAATGAAGGCTCTATAATACTAGATATTTCGGTATCAAAGGAAGACTTTGGTGCTAGAGCATTTGGAAGTGGGCCTCCCACAAAAACTAGTAGCTCTGTTAAAACTAGTGTTTTAATTGAAAATGGTTCAACAATAATTGTTGGTGGATTATATGAGTATAATACCTCCCAAGGACATAGTGGAATTCCATTTTTAAAAGATCTTCCTATTATTGGTTGGTTGTTTAGAACTCCTTATAAAGATGGTATAAATAAGAGAGAAATTATGATTTTTTTATTACTCCAAAGATTTTAAATTCCAAAGAAGCTCTTCTGGGAAATTCATGAATATTTCTAAAATTATTAATAGGGTTCATAGTTATAATAGTTCTGGAAATTTTTTATCTTCTTATAAATTATTGCGACCTTTATATTTAAAAAATAGAGATAATATTCACATACAAAAGTTATTTGCTTATATTTGTGATCAATTAAATCGTCCATTAGAAGGTATCTATGCTTTGGAAAACATTCTTTTATACTACCCTAGGGATAAAGAAGCACTTTATCTTATAAAGAAGCTTAAAAGTAAAGTTTGCTTTGATGATGAGTCACTAGAGCAATATGAAAATCCTGTAGATAGCTTAGAGTTTGATATATCTAATTATGAGAGGCAATGGGTATGTTTAAATTCAGGGGATAATATTGATATTTCAGGTAATACTAGAGTTAAGAATAAATTATCTTTGACTCATATTTTAGTCGATAGTTGTATTAAAAATGGAGACTTAGATAATGCAGAAGAGATATTAAATAGATTGCTAAATATAAACTCTGATGATAAAGCTGCAAGAGACAAATTGGAAGAGATAAAGAGGATTAAATCATCTAAGGTTGACAATTGTAGTTATGATGAAGTATCCGATAGATTGTGGGCATTCTATAAATCTATAGAAAATAAAGCCTATCTATTGGAATTAGGTGAATGAATTCTTATAATAAAAAAGCTTTAATTGTAAATGGTCCTAATCTAAATTTACTTGGAAAAAGAGAAAAAGAAATTTATGGTGATTTTACCTTATCTGATATTATTGAATACACCAATAATAAATTAAGGGGATTTTCTGTAGAAATTAAATGGTATCAATCAAATATTGAGGGAGGAATTATCAATCGAATTCAGGAAGCTATTTTTGAGAATATAGATATATTGATTATAAATCCTGCGGCATATACTCATACCAGTGTTGCTATATACGATGCCCTTTGTGCTTTTAAAGGTAAGATTATAGAAGTACACATTTCAAATACCAACAAAAGGGAAAGTTTTCGTAGAAATAAAATTACAACTATGGCAGCAAATGCAGTTATTGAAGGTTTTGGAAAAGATTCATATTACTTGGCAATATATTCTCAGTTGGATGTTAATTAAAAAATGGCAATTGAATTTCAAACAACTGATTTGAGGAAGGGTTTAAAAATAGAAATCGATGGTAAAGCTTATATTATTATTAAGTCTGATTTTACCAATCCTGGAAAGGGTTCTGCTTTTGTAAAATGTAAAATAAAAAACCTTGAGACTGGAGCTGTTATTGATAGAACCTTTAAATCAGGAGTTGCTACTAATACTTTTAAACCAGATCTTGAAGAGAAAGAGGTTAAGTATATGTATTCAGATAGAGATGGCCATCATTTTATGGATCAAGCTAGTTACGAAACCATAGATATGACAGAATTACAAGTAGGAGATGCTAAAGGATTTCTTCAAGAAGATATGGAACTAAAGGTTTTATATTATAAATCTAAGCCTATTTCTATTGAATTGCCTAACTTTGTTAAACTTAAGGTAGAGGAGACTGATCCTGGTCTTAAGGGAAATTCTGCATCAAACTCTATGAAAAAAGCTATAATGGAGACAGGTCTTCAAGTTTCTGTTCCTTTATTTGTACAAATTGGAGAGGTCATTAAAATTGATACCCGTACAGGAGAGTATATAGAGAGGGTAAAGAAATAGGTTTATTGGGAAATTATTTCTATAGTAACTTTGTCAAGTTTATAATGTATTAAAATAGTTATATGCTGTTTTAGACGGTAGGGTAGCTTATGGGAGCATTATTTAAAAATGCTGTTGATGAATATAACTTGAAAAATTATGGGAAGTCTTTCCGTATTTTTTACGAAGTTATTATTTCAGATATTAAATTACAAACAAAAATAGATTCTATTGATTATATTATAGATCTTTTAGATAAAATTAATATTGATAAAGAAAAATATAATATTATTGATATTGCTAATATTTACTACCAAATTGGTAACATAGAAGTCGCATTAAAATTGTATCAAGCATCTAGTTATTATATATCTTCTATAAATATTTTTAAGGATATTTTATTTAAATGCTTTGATAATGGACAATTAGGTAGAGCAAATAGAATAGTCATAAATTACTTTAGATACTTACTTAATATAAAAAACTTTTCAGAAGGGCTAAATATTTGTGATCAATTATTAAATAGGGGAATAGATAAAGATATTTATACTAGGTTTAAACTTACATTTCTAGTTCAAAGTGGAAATATTAATTTAATAGAAGATACTTTATTAAAATCTTATAAAGATATAAAAGAAGAGCAATTTTATGAGTTATTTGGATATCTTTATAATCATTTTATTAATGATTATAACTATTGGATACAATCAGAAGTAGTTAATAAGTTTTTTATAAAGTTTTTTGAAAAATACCTATTTAGTGATAATGGACAAGATATTAATTTACAAGATAGAAGAAATTTTATTGTATCGGTATATAACTACTTATTAAGCAAAAAAGAAAATGATGATTATACTTGGATTGCAACAATTGTATCTAAATATTCTATTATCTATAGTAGAAAGGAATTAGGCTTATCATCAATAGAATTACTTAATGATCAAGATAGTCAAAATTTTTATTTAGAATATCTATCAAAAATAGAATATGATAATCAAGGTTTTAAAGAGGAAGAGGGCATTTTAGAACAAAATATTAAAGAAATAGAAGAGACTTCTATTAATGCTATTGAAAAATTAGAAAAAGATATAAGATTTTTAATAGGCATTGATGATAATAAGGTTATTTCCTTGATAAAAAAATTAGAAACTCTGGATAAAGATAATCCTTTAATAAAAGAATATTATGAACTATTTAGAGATGATAATTATATTAATAATACTTTAGATAATGGAATTATACATGTAAGAGATATAAAAAATAATTTACTCAAAGAAATTAGACATTATTCAAAATCTAAAATAAATAATCATATTGCTGAAGATAATATTTCTGATAATTTAAAAAAAATAAAAGATATAAATTGTAAAGATGCTATAATAGCATTATTTTTTATAGAAGAATACCAAAAAGCACTAGAGTTATTGGAAGAGCTTAGAGATCAACAAAATATAGAAATCAAATACTTAAAAGTTATTATTTATATAGAACAAGAAAAATATCATGATGCTTTTGATATTGCTACAGATATTTTACAAGAAGATTCTATATTACAAGAAGATATTATATGTTTTAGTTATTTAAAAGCAGAGTGTTTATTTAAAATGGGAAATATACATGAGGCTCAATCTATTTATAAAATTATAAAAAAGGAAAACCCTAATTATCGTCTTATTAAATATAGATTGGGGATAATTTGAAAATTATAAATAAATATAGCTTATTTTTTTTAATAATAGTTACAGGACTATTTTTAGCATCTCTTCAGATAAGTAATAGTAAACATTTTAACTCACTTATCCAAAAGAGGATATCTAGTTATATTAAAAAACTTTATAAATTTGATATTGAATTTGAAAGAATGGATTTAGGATTTTTCCCCCCATCTACTAAGTTTTATAATGTTAGATTATATGAATTAAAAAAAGATAAAAAAGTTAAGGTTGTTAATTCAGATGAAGTTATTATAAAGTTTAGTTATTTAGATTTTTTTAGGAGTAAATTAATTGTAGATACTATTTCTATTAGCAATGGATTAATAAATTATAATATTTTAGGAACGGAGAATAAAACTAAACTAAAAAAAGATTTAGATATCAAAGTAATATATCAAGTATATAGCCAAAATAAGATTAAATTTAAAGTAAGAAGTATTGCATTAGAAAATATAGACTTAAATATAGGTAGAGATAAAACTTATATAAAAAATGCCAATATTTCTTTATATGAAAAAACTTTTAATATAAAAGCTTTATTGGAAAAATTTAATATTAGTAGTTATAAGGAAATACATCAAATAGATTCTCTTTTATTAGATATTGAATTCGATTCTGATAAGGTTAGAGTTAAAAATATGTCTATATATAAAGGAATAAATAACTATCAATGTAATGGCTATATTTACCAAGATGGTAGTAATTATGTGTATAATGGTAAGTTTAGATTTATAGGCCAATTGAACGATATGCTCGCTATTTCTAATATTAAAAGTAATATAGTTAAGGGTAATAGTGGATACTTAGATGTAGAAGCATATTTTGAAGGTAAAAATAAAAATTTTAATATTAAGTCTAATTTAGAGATTAATAAATTTAAGGGAGAATTGGGAGAGTTTTCTAAAATTATTACTAACTTAAGAATCAAAGATAATTTTCTTATAGTAGATAAAATGGAGATTTATAAAGATAAATCTTATATTAAATTAACTAAACCAATTACTATTCTCAATATAGACAAAATGAAACTTGTTTATGGAAAACTATCAGTTTCTTTAAGAGATATGCATACTAATGATATATTATATTTATTGAAAAACCTTAATAACATGAAAGGTATTATGACTGGAAATGTAGATATAGAATTAACAAAAAACAATGTCACTTTTATGTTGCATGATAATTTTAAGATAAAAGATTTTAAGCTTTTTTCTCCTGACAATCAGGTGATTTTAGAGAATTCAAATATTTTTATTAATAATGGGAAAATTTTATATCAATTAAATAAAAATGTAACTTTAGATATGGTTATTAAGTTTAGTAACTCTTACTTTCATGGTATAGCTACTTTTGATAATGATAAGATGAACTTTTATACAAAGAAATCTAATGTTAACCTTAAGGAGTTAGGCCCAATTTTTGGGTTACAATTATATGGTAATGGAATATTAAATACTAATATTTCTGGTAATTATGATAACTTAAAATATATATTTATCCCTAAAATGAAAAACTTTTCTATTTTTAATTATAATTTAGGAAATATAGATGCAAAGGTAAGTATTGGTCAGGATTTAGTACTAAACATTGAGAATGGTATATGCAATTATAGATCTACTTCTTTTATTATTGATGGTTTCTTTAAATTTGGAAAATCTAAAAATTATCAACTTAACTTTGATATTAAAAAAGGAAATTCGAGGGATATTAAATATTTATTAAAGCCTTTATTAACTTATAATAAAGCACTTAAATCTTTTGTTGATATATCATATTTTAATTACAGAGCTAATTTTATGTTAAATGGGAACTTAAGAACAAATAATATTAGTGTTAATGGTAGATACTATTCAGACAAGGTGAGTTTGTTTGAAGAGTCCATTGGTAAGGTTGGCTTTGATTTTAAACTTAATAATCAAAAGTTAGTTCTAGATAATATAAATATTAGAAAATCTTTGGGAAGTATAGTAGGAGATATTTCAATTGATATGATTAATAAAATAAATAATTATAACTTTAAGTTTGATAATATCTATTTAAGAAGTTTTTATTATTATAATAAATTTAATATGGGATATGATGGAGAAATTTATGGGTTTTTTAACATGAGCAGTTCTCCTAATAGTTTTAAAATAGATTCTAATTTAAACATACGAAATTCTATGTTAGGCGATGAATCAGTGGATGACTCATCCATATCTATAACTAGTAACAAAAATAACATTAATATAAAGGGAAATTTTATTAAAGATATGGTAACCATAGATTCAAATATAAAAAACAAAAGATATATAAGCTTTAAGAGTAACTTTAATGTATATATATATAATTTAATGAGTATTTTTTCAAATCATAATTTAAAAAATGACGAAATTGGTGGGCAATTAAATGGTTCTTTAATATTTGATCTGGATTTAAAAAATTGGAAAAGATTAAATTTGAGTTTTATGCTTGATAATCTATTTTTGGAAAAGGGAGATTTAAGATTAAATTTAAATAAAGGAAAGGATAGTATTTTAATAGAAAATGGAATTATAAAAAAATGGAATATCCTTCTTTCTGGAAGATATGATAAAGTTTTGAGTCAAGCATATGGAAATATGTACTCTAAATTTAATTTAAGCCAATTAATTGATAGTAATGCTAGCTTCTTAGAGCTATTTTACAGTAAGATAAGTGGTGTTAGAGGTAGAATTTTAGTTAATCATAAGCTTACTGTTAATAACGGCAATATTTTAAATAAAATATTCTCTAATTCAAAAGGGTTTAGTTTTAAGTTAGATTTTATTAATAGTTCATTTAGTTCAATTGATTATGATATTATAATTGATAATAGAGATCTTTTTATTAATAATTTCTCTGGTATAGTAGGGGATGGCACTATTTATATTTCAGGTAATGTTTTTTTGAATATACCATACCCTAAGTTATCATTGCGAGGGAAGTTAAGAAGCACGGAGTTTCTATTTTTAAAAAGAACTAAAATGAAAGTTAGCGGAGATTTAAATTTTAGTGGATATGGAATACCATATAATTTATATGGAAATATAAATATTGAAAATGGAATTATTGGTGATGCTATAAAAGATATTAGAAGTGAGTTTGGAATAAGCGAAAGTTATAAAAAGTTTATTCCTAGTATTAGAACAGCTAGTTTAAATAAAGCTTATATAAAAAATGACTTAAAATTAAAATTAGAAAATGGTATTTCCATTAAAAATAATATCCTAGATTTAAAACTAAAAGGGCAGTGTTATATAAAAGGTCAATCTGATAATAATTTAATTAATGGCACTATATCAATAATCCCTAATACAAGTAAATTTTTATTTAGAGGAAATAAATTTTTTATAAAGCGAGGCTCTATAGATTTTGTAGATAAAATTAGAAAAGAAATTCCCATTGTAGATTTCTCTGGATCAACTACTATAGGAGATTATAATATTATATTGAATGTAAATGGGCCTGTTAGTAATGTAAGAATTGATTTGTCATCTGAACCTAGTTTACCTAAGAATGATATTCTTTCTTTATTAACTTTAGGAGTTACCTCTGATGTATCTAAAAGTCTTGACGAGAAAGATCAACAATCTTTAGTTACATTGGGTTTAGGAAATTTATTGATAGATCAACTTAAAATTAGTGAGGGAATTGGAAAGACATTTGGAGTAAGAGTTAGTGTTTTGCCAGAATTTGTTAAAGAAGATCGTAGTTTGTTGGAAGGTAGATCAAGAGACTCACAATCAAGTAGTAATTTAAAAACTTCTACAAAGGTAAAAGTACAAAACCAAATTGCCAAAGATGTCGATTTATCTTTTTCTAGCACTATTAGCAAAGGTAGTGATCAAAAACAAGAAGTTAATATAAATTACAATATAGACAAGCATTGGGGTTTTGAGGGTATTTATGAGACAAATACTTCTGATGTTGATGAGAGTGCTACATCAGAATCTTTAGGATTTGATATAAAATATAAATGGTCTTTTTAAGATATATGATACTATTTTTTATTTCTAGTTTATGGGCCAATAACATAACTATAAATAAAATTGTATTTAAATGTTCGCAAGACGGGTTCTGCATTGATTTAAAGAAAAAATACTCTTCGGATATTAATAATAGTGCTAATTTAGATGATTTAATTAGAAAGCTAAAGTCTATTTCTAATGATACTTCTATAAGTAAATATAGTTATAAAATTTATAGTAATAAATTAGGGTATTATGTAAAAGTATATGTAAAAAGAAAAAAAATAATTAGAAGTATTAAATTAGAAAGAAATAATATTATTGGGTTAGGTCAGGTGATAAAAATCATTCCTATAAAAGTTGGGTCTTTTTATAATAGGTCTGAATTAGATAGAGCAGCATTATTATTAAAGCAATATATATTAGATAGAGGTCATAGAGTAACAGATATTAATTATAATATAAAAAATTTAAAAACGGGATTAGAGGTTAAATTTTATATGATTGGTTTGAAGTATGATAATATTATGGCTATAAATATAAAAACTGATAATAAAGTATTATCTGAAGATATAATTAAAAATATTAAACAATATAAAGGTAGTATATTTAATAAAAAAGACTGGATAAATATCATGGAAAATATTAAGCTAGATATTTTTAATAAAGGATTTTTAAAATCAAATGTTTCATTAAAAACTTCTAAAACAAAAAAAGGTATTATTTTAAATGTAGGAATAAGCTATGGTAGTAGATATCTGTTTTCATTTAGAGGATTAAATATTTTAGAAAGATTAAATGTAATTGAAACAATTAAGAGAAATATAAAGCTTAAAAAACTAGATACTACTAATTTATCAGACATTATAAAAGAACTCTATGTTAAAAAAGGAATTTTTAACACTGATATTAAATATAGGATAAACTTTTCAAGAGCGAAAGATGGAACATTAATAAATACATATTACTTTGATATTACAGAAGGCAATAAGATTAGAATTAAGGATATTTCTTTTTTAGGTGTTAATGATAAGTTTAAATCAGATCTTTACAGGTTATATTATAAAAATGCTACAGATTTAGCTTCAAGAAAATATTTTGATAAAGATTATCTAGAAAAATTTAATATACTTATAAAAAAATATTACTTATCAAAAGGATTTTTGTTTGTTAAGATTCCTCTATATAAGGTTATTCGTGAGAGTAATAATGTTATTTCTATTTTATATACTATTAATGAAGGTATACAATCAAATTTAGAAAAGATTGATTTAGGGAATATTCCCTCTAATATAAAAGATAAAATTCTTTCTAATATAGTTAATCAAGAAGGAAAACCTCTAAACATAACTGTAGTTGAAAAAGATATGTTAACTACAATTAATATTCTTAGAGAGCATGGGTATTTTTTTGCAAGAATTAGTGAAAAGTCTGAAAGAAACCCAATACTTTACAGTAGTGATTTTTCTAGGGCAGTATTAAATTTAAATTATATATTAGGCTATGAAACATTATATGATGACTATAAAGTAATTGGTCTTGTTAAGACTAAGAAAGTAGTTGTTTCTAGAATATTAAAATTTAAAAAAGGAGATACTATCACATTTTCAAGCTTAGATGAATTGTCAAAGGATTTAAATTCATTGGGATTATTTTCTTATATTAAAATAAAAGAGAGTATTAGCAAAATAGATTATAATAACAAAAAGTATTGGATAAGATTAATTATACATGTTGATGAAAAAGAATTTGGTTTTGGAGAGTTTGCTCCAGGATATAGAACAGATATTGGAGCTAAATTATCTACATTTATTACATATAATAATATGTGGGGTCTTAACCACTCTTCATCAATTAATTTACAAGCTAACCAACGATTTGATTATAATACATTAGATGAACGTAGAAGAAGTGAAAAGAAGAATTTAATAGAATATTTATTTAAAGTTAATTATACATGGCCTTTTATGAAATTTTTTACTACATTTGATTTTCATACTTCTTTATCTTTTCAAAGGAAGAGGTACTATGGTTTTGATTCTGATATAGCTAGAATTTCACCTCAATTATCTAAGAAAATAGGAAATCACTTTAGTTATTTTCTTCAATATCAATATGAGAATATTAAACAATTTGATGCAACTAATTTGAAAGATCAAGATGAGTTTAGAATTGGTAGTATTATTCCATCGGTTGAGTTTGATTATAGAGATAGTAGTATACTACCTACCAAGGGATTTTTTTCTAGTTTTTCCTTTGAATTATCAAATCCTTCTCTTGGATCAATATCAAGAGATGATACTATTGTAAATTTTTATAAAGTTGTTTCTAGAAATAAGTTTTATTTTCCAATAAATAACCATGTAAATGTAGCAATGTCTTTTTCTTTTGGTAAACAAGGTAATTTAGAAAACGATATAGTTTTAGATTCCAATGGTAACATAGTTTATAATTCAGATGGCACTGTTCGTATTAAAGGATATATTCCTAGTGTTAAAGTTTTTCGTTTAAATGGTTTTGATATGGTAAGAGGATTTTCTGATAATGAGATAAATACCTTGGAATCTGGGGTAAATGTTAGTGACATTAGAGTAGATTCTGATGTTTATTTTACTAACTTTAAAATTGAGCCTAGATATTATTTAAGCGATATTACAGTATTAGGTTTTTTTTTAGATGCTGGGGGATTATTTTTAGATCATTACAAGCCACTTAAGTTAAGAAAATCTGTAGGATTTTCATTTAAATTTGTTATGCCAGTGGGAACTATTGATTTTAGTTATGGAATAAAGCTAAAACGTCGTATAAATAATGGTGTAAGGGAAAGATTTGGAAATTTTAACTTTTCTATTGGTCATTTTTAGATAAATAGTTGCTTGACTATATGCTAGAGATTTAAGTATAACATTGGTAGAGCTACTTTTAGACTCTAGGCGTAAAAAGTCTATTAAGGTAGTTATTTGAGGTAATATGTACAAACAAAGAAGTTTTACTTTAAAACCAAAGCAACACAAAAAAAATTGGTTTATCGTTGATGCTAAAAATTTAGTAGTTGGCCGTATGGCAACTAAGATAGCAGATGTTTTAAGAGGAAAAACTAATCCTAAGTATACTCCTAACACTGATTCTGGAAATTATGTGGTTGTTATTAATTCTGAGAAAATTAAGTTTACTGGAAATAAATGGAATGATAAAAAATATTATCGTCATTCTGGATTTGTAGGGGGATTGAAGGTTAGAACTGCAAGTGAGCAATTACAATGTGATCCTAGAAAGATAATTTTTAAAGCTGTTCAAGGAATGCTACCTAAAAATTCTCTGGGCAGAGAACAACTTACAAAATTAAAAGTCTTTGTAGGAGAAGAACATTCTTATAAAAATCATAAACCTAAAGAGTTAAAGATATAGGAATTGGTAGAGTGAATAAGGTTACGAAGAAGATAGTATCAAGCAATGACGAAAAAGTAGTAAAGTCATATGTTACAAGTGCGGTTGGAAGGAGAAAAACATCCGTAGCCAGAGTCTATGTAGAGGAAAATGGAAATGGCCAAATTACTATTAATAAAAGAGATATAGGCAAGTATTTTCTTAAAGGTACAGATAGATATATAGTTACTCAGCCTATAAAGTATTTAAAGCTTGATAAGCTCTATAATTTTAAAATCAATGTATTTGGTGGTGGAACTACGGGGCAGTCTGGAGCTATTAGACTAGGTATCTCTAGAGCACTATTGAAAATAAATTCTGAATTTAGGTCAGAACTTAAAAAACTTGGATTTTTAACTAGAGATTCTCGTAAGGTTGAGCGTAAAAAAGCAGGGCTTGCTGGTGCTAGAAAGAGCTATCAATTTTCTAAGAGATAAATATCTAATAAAATTAATAACTTACATTAATATTACTGAGCTATAAGTCAGAGCTTTAAGCTAAAGTATTTGTCTATAGCTCCCGATTAATAAGGTATTCCATAATAGGGATATCTTTTATGAAGTTTTTAATTATCGTATTTTTATACATATTTTCTTGGATTGGATTTTCTACTACTTTTATACCCCTATCTATTGAACAGCAATTAAGTGAAGCATATGGAGTTATATATGGAAAGTTTTTAGATATGGAATACACAAAGTTAGATGATGGTAGAGAACATATTATGACTAAGGCTTATTTTCATATATATAAAAAAGCAGGTTTTGAATCAAAAGATATTATCAATACAAATAGATACCCAATTTTATACCCAGGAGGAAAATGGCAGGGAATAACTCAAGTAGTAGTCGGGGCCCCAACCTTTAAAGAGGAAGAAGAAGTAATTTTAATTGTTTATAAAGGCAGATATGGTATTTCTATAGCAAACCTTGGGCTTGGTAAATACAATATTATTAAAGAAAGAGATGATTTATTCTTATCATCTAGCTTATTTCCAGTTCATCATAAGTTAGGAAAAATTTCATTTGAATATTTTAATAGCTTAGTATTAGATCGCTTTGGAGAGAAAATGCACGATGTTGGACATAGGGTTACTCTTGGTAATATTAAGGATAGAGGTAGAGAGATTGCCAGTATAGTATATAGAAATCCATCTAATGATACTAAAATAATAGAAAAAAATAATTTAAGGGAATCTAATTCTTGGATTATATGGTTTTTACTTATATTTTCTTTTTTAGGAATTGTTTCTTTTGCCATAAGTAAGAATGATTAATGATTAAATTTATTTTATTTAACATTCTTTTATTATTTTCATTTGATATTTATTCTTACTTATCTTTTCCTGCCAATAATCTAAAGTCCATAAAATGGCAAAAAAAAAATGATAATAACATTATAATTCCCTTAGTCTTTAACCCTAGGAACAACTCTACAACTGAAAATGTAGCAATAAGTATATTACAAAATAGTATAAACCAATGGACTAATATTGTAGATATAAACTTTCAGTTAACAAATAGTACTAGTCATGGAGATATTAGTCATGAATCTAATAATATCTATTTTTCATCAGATAGTGATTTGTTAGGGGCAGCAATATTAGCTACAACAGTAATTTCATATAGTGAGACATTTGGAGTTATACATAATGCTAATATTATAATAAATGATAATTTTAATTTTAGCTCTGATGTCTCTCAAGCTAATTATTTAGGTAATATTATATCTCACGAATTAGGGCATTTGTTAGGTTTAAGTCATAGCCAAGTTCAGTATTCAACATTGTTTTATTCCTTGAGAAGAGGCCAATATATACCACACACAGATGATGAAGCTGGAGTTAGAGATATTTATAATAAAAACCAACAATATGGTAAGATTCGCGGGAAGATTATTGGTGGTAAAAATACCAATGATCATATATCTATTTTAGCAGCTCATGTACAAGCAATTTCCACTAATACTGGTAGAGTTGTTATAGGAACTTTTTCTGATGAGGAAGGTAATTTCTTACTAGATGGCCTGCCAAAAGATGATTCATATTACTTATATATTCAACCCCCAACTTATGATGTATCTACTTTTCCTAAATTGTATTCAGAAATTAAAAGAGATTTTTGCCTTGAAAATAAAGATTATAGGGGGAGTTTTTATGAGGGATGTAGTAGTGATGGATTGGGATATCCTTTAGCAGTTAAATTAGATGATGATAATATGGATGTAGATGTTGGAAATATCACTATTAGGTGCTCTATAAACACACCTTTGTCTTATCTAGAGAATAGAGACACAAACTTTAGTTTAGATGTAAATGATGGAAATTCAAATATTGGAAATGCTTTTGTAGGATATTTTTCTAATTTACAAATAGAAAACAATAATAATGATATTATTTCTGTTGATTTAACTGATTATACTCCTTCTAATTCAAACACTTATTTAGAAATAAAATTGATATCTCATGATCTTTTATCAAAAGTAGTATTTAATATGTCTATTGAAGATAATAATTCAAATATCTATAGCACAGGGCCAACTGTTGATGTTGAAGGTAATCCTAACTTAAATTTATTACAAAGAATCCCTATTGATAGTAATAATATTTCAAATAATTTATTTACTATCACTATTTCTCCAGAAAAATTTTCTAATTATCTTAGCTCTCAAACTAGATTTAAATTTATAGATTACTTTGCTTTAGATAGCTACTATAGAGAAAATATGATTTTTTACCTTTTAATTGTTAGCATTAGTCAGAAAAATGCTGATAATACTTATACGACCATTTCTACTGCTAATTATCGTCCATTAACAGATAATATTCAGTGTATTGACGCACCTAATTCATATAGGGTTCTTTTCTCTCTAAAAGGAGATCGGAGATTACGTTATGGCAGTAATGATGATGAAGATACTGGAGCCTCCTGTGGTTCTATAGGAATTAATAACCAAGGTCCCCCTCAAGGAGGGCTTTTATGGTTGGTATTTGGATTTTTTCTAGCTGTATTTTCAATGGGCATAATTGAGAAAAAATTACTCACCTAATAGCTGTTGATATAATACTACTGTAATTGGTAACATAAATATATAGGAATGTTTTTATGACACAAAGCAAATTTAAATATATTTTAATTTGTTTTTTTATAATTATTTGTACCCAGAGTTTTGGACAAAATATTAATAAAAATATTATTAGAAAAATAACTACTAGAAAAAAGTCTGTATTTTTTGAAACGGGAATATTTCATAATGGTGCTTCAAGAGTATATTCAAGGTTAGATATTATAAGACAACATTTTTCTAAAAAAAGAGGCACTGAGAGACTTGTTTTTCAATTTTCTACTAGTGATATCCCAGCTATTTATGGTTATATTTCAAATGGAGAGAATAAAGTTTATATAGATATTTTTAATACTAAGTTAAAGAAAAGTATTAAAGCTCTAGGGAATACTAAATATATAAAAAAGATAGAGTTTTATCCTATTGATAAAGAATTATTATCGGTTGAGTTATCACTAAGCAATAAGGCTTCGTTTGACATGTTTTACCTAAAAGATCCAGGAAGACTTGTTATAGATATTAAAGGGTAGTTAATGGATGATAATTTAAAGGGTAATACCCAAGATAATTCCAATTTAGATGAAGCTCCTAAAGAATTAGTGGTAATTCCTATTATGAGTAGTCCTTTATTTCCTGGTATGATAGCTCCTATTGTATTAACTGAAGATAAATTCATCCCTGAGTTAGAAAATTATATTACTAATAATAAATATATAGCTTTAAATTTAGTAAAGAGTGATACTATAAAGAAAAAAGATAGTAACCCAGTAGTTGTAGATAATAACTTAGAAGAAAAAAATGATCAATTAGCACAAGAGGATATTTCTTTAAAGCATATAAGTGCAAATGACATATATAGAGTAGGAGTATTGTGCAAAATAGTTAAGCAATTAAAATTGCCCGATGGTTCCGTTAATATTTTAGTTCATGGCTTAAAAAGATATAGAGCTTCAGATATTATTAAAGATGAGCCTCTTATTATAGTTAATTACGAGATTTTTAATGATATTTTAGAGGAAGATGATGAGTTAGATGCTTATACACGTTCAATTATAAATCAGGTAAAAAAGCTCAGTGAGATAAATCCATATTTTAATGAAGAAATGAAATTAGCAATGTTAAACACTTCTTCTCCAGGAGGTCTTGCTGATTTAGTAGCATTTTCATTATCTTTGGATATTCCTGAAGCACAGGATTTTTTGGAAACTTTAGTTGTAAAAAAAAGATTTGCTAAATTATTAGTTTATTTGAGAAGAGAAAAAGATGTAGCAGATATTCAAAAGAAAATTTCTGATGAAGTTAGTGACAAAGTTAATAAGTATCAGAGAGAGTACTTTCTTCGTGAACAATTAAAAGTTATCCAATCAGAATTGGGAATAGATAAGGATGATAAATTCAAAGAAATTAAGAAAATTAAGGATAAAATTAAAGATGCTGGGATGAGCGAAGATGTTATAAAAGCAATAAATGACGAAGTAGACAGACTAGAACTGATTCCTGATACTAGTCCTGAGTATAATATAACTAGAACTTATTTAAATTGGATTGCGGAACTTCCTTGGAATACTTCTACAGAAGATAGAGTAGATATTGATAATTCAAAAAAGATCTTGGATAGGGATCATTATGGTCTAGAAAAAGCTAAGGAAAGGGTCTTAGAATTTTTAGCTGTTAGGGCATTAAAACCTCAGTTTGATGGAGCACTTTTATGTTTTTCCGGACCTCCTGGGGTTGGGAAAACATCTCTTGGAAAAAGTATAGCAACTTCACTGGGACGTAAGTTTTATCGTTTTAGTTTGGGAGGCATGAGAGATGAGGCCGAGATTAAAGGGCATCGTAGAACTTATGTCGGAGCTATGCCAGGAAAAATTATTCAAGCAATTAAAAGAGTAGGTGTTAACAATCCTGTTATTATGCTAGACGAAATTGATAAGATAGGAGCATCTTATCAAGGAGACCCTGCTTCTGCACTACTTGAAGTTTTAGATCCTGAGCAAAATTCAAGCTTTATAGATAATTATTTAGATATTCCTTTTGATCTTTCAAAAGTTTTATTTATAGGTACTGCCAATTATATTGCAAATATTCCACCTCCTTTATTAGATAGGATGGAAGTTATAGAATTAAGTGGCTATACTCTAGAGGAAAAACAGGCAATTGCCAAAAAATGGGTTATTCCTAAGCAAATTAGTAATCATGGTCTTAGTAAGGACTACTTTTCAATGTCCTTGAGTGTAATAAAGAAGCTAATTAGTAATTATTGTCGTGAACCAGGAGTGAGGGCAATGGAGCAGTATATTTCAAAACTTTGTCGAAAAGCTGCTCTTGAGAAAGTTAAAAGTAAGTCTGTAAATAAAAAATTTTCACTAAAAGAAAAAGATTTGGAAAAATATTTAGGAAGTCCTTGCTTTCAAACAGAAATTGCAAGGAGAACATTGCAGCCAGGAGTTGTAACAGGGTTGGCTTGGACAGCTTATGGGGGAGAGATTCTATTTATCGAGACGATCCCTATTAAAGGTAATAGAGGGTTTAAGTTAACTGGTCAGTTAGGGGATATCATGAATGAATCTGCAAATATAGCTTATAGTTATGTTAGAAAATTACTACAAAATCGCAATTTAGATTTAAGTAGTAAAAAGAAAAAAATTATTGAAAAAGATACGTCTAAAAAAGCTACACCTAGTACTTTTTTGGATTCTCATGAAGTTCATCTCCACCTTCCTGCGGGAGCAACTCCTAAAGATGGTCCTAGTGCTGGTATTACCATGGCATTGGCACTATATAGTCTAGCTAATAATAGGAAAATTAAAAATGGACTGGCTATGACAGGAGAGCTTAGCTTAACTGGTAAAATATTACCAGTTGGTGGAATTAAAGAGAAAATTCTAGCTGCTAAGAGAGCTGGAATTAAATCTGTTATTATACCATCTGACAATATGAAAGATATTAAAGAAGTTCCTGAACGTCATCGCAAAGGGTTAAAGATTTTCTATGTTTCTCACTTTAAAGATGTTTTAAAGGTTGCAATATAATATATAAGTGTTTGAAATTAAAAGATTTATTTGATTAATTAGTTACAAATTAGGGCTTTGACATATATATTTGTTTGAATTATAAGTTACATTTATTGGAGGGTTTATATGGCCAGAGTTACTGTGGAGGATTGTCTTAAAAAAGTGGAAAATCGTTATGAATTAGTTCATTTGGCAACTAAGAGAGTTAAGCAATTAATAGATGGAGAGAGCCCTTTGGTTAATAGCAAAAATAAAGAAATAGTAACTGTTTTAAGAGAAGTTGCTGCTGGTAAGATAAAGCATGCTCCTACTCATGAGTATGATTCCGAAGAGTTTTAATTAAAATTATCTTCTTTTTCTAAATTGAATTATAACTGTGTTTATTAAAACTTATGTATTTTCATGATTTCATGAAAAATAAGCACTTATTTAGATATAGAAAAGACAAGAGGTTGTGCAAATATTGTCAAGTTTCACTATAGAGGAATATATAAATTAAGGTTAATTATATTTGTATATTTGCTCTAAATAGTTTTTATAAAGAGACATATATATGTTTTATATTTAAAGGAAATATCTTTTAAAGAAGATATTTTATATTGTGTCCTAATTAATTATCATTTACTTGATGATATCAATTAGAAACCTTTACTTCTACATTATCTCCTATCATAAATCCACTGATTTCCTGTAGAGGGTCATTTTCTTTTATATAAAATTCTTTAATTTTAGCAATGGAAGATGTTTCATCTGAGTGATAAACTTCTAGCTCTCCAATTGGAACATTTTGATCATAGCGTTTGTTGGAATCAGCTGTATTGGTTATGGATATTTTTCTAAAAACTTTTAATAAGGTACCTTTTGATATACCTTGCTGAGTTCCAATATTTATAAAATAACCTTTTTTAACAGTTTCACTATTATTCATAGGTAGAGAATGAGAAATGGTGTATATAGAATATGTTTCAGCAAATATCTCTGCAGTTATTAAATATATAAATACTATTAACTTTACTTGTTTTATCATATCATATAGCTTATCGGATTATTTTTTATAAAAAGTTAAAATTAGAAATAGTAGGAAAACATTTCCTAATTAGCAATTTTTATATATTTTGCAAAGTTATTTATAATATCAGAACTAATAAGCCCTTCTACCCTATTATAATATAGTAGATAATTACGTCCAAAATACCCCATTATCCAAGGCAAGTCATCTTGAACT
Source organism: Bacteriovoracaceae bacterium (assembly GCA_965243505.1). Taxonomy (GTDB): domain Bacteria; phylum Bdellovibrionota; class Bacteriovoracia; order Bacteriovoracales; family Bacteriovoracaceae; genus CBDEVA01. The sequence goes on from CBDEVA010000008.1 coordinate 586,670, forward strand.
ATATCTTCCATTTTTGATAGCATTTTTAGTTTTTTAGAGGTATTAGTTGTTGTAGTTAGTTGATTAAATAATTTATCAAACCTTTTATTAGAATAATAAGTATTATTTGATCCATCGGGGGAATGATTTTTAGTTCTTAAAAGTTGTAAAATATTTTCTGCATCAGGATAGTCAAGTATCCAACCACCTTGCCAAAACTGTAATTTTCCTTTTCTGGATTTTTGCAAGAATTCAGAAAAGTTATTTATTATTATTTTTAAATTTATTCCAATTATTTTTAATTCCATTTTTATAAATTCAGCAATTTGTTTACTTAAGGTATTAGCACTACGTGTATCATATTTAATTATTGGCAACCCTTTACCATTTGGGTAACCAGCTTTTTTTAGATATTCTTTTGCTTTAGCTATGTTATATGAAAATGGTAGTTTTCTTGTATTATTATAATTTAAAATAGCTGGTGAGTAGATAGAATTTGCAATAATTCCTCTGTCATTTGTAAATAACTTATTAAATTTTTTTCTATTAATTGCATGGGCAATTGCTAATCTTAGATATTTATTTTTTCCTAGAATAGGATCTTTCATGTTAAAGGAAAACCACCAAGAAACCATAGAAGGGGATATACTTACATTGATATCCTTATCTTTTAATTTAGGCGATAATTGACCATTGCTATCAAAGGCACTACTAAAATTATCTTTAGGAATATTCATAATATCTAATTTTCCTGAAATAAAATTTAGCCACCTAGTTTGAGATTCTTTAATTACATTAAATTCAATAGCTTCAATATAAGGCATACCTTTTACATGATAATTATTGTTTTTTTTCATATAAAATTTATTGGAAAGATGAGACCACTTATCTAATACAAAAGGCCCCGTTCCAATTGTTTTATCGTTTAAAATATTTTTATGTTTTTCTATATATTCCATAGGGATAGGTGATATAAATGACATAGCTAATGTATATATAAATTGAGGATAAGGTTTTACTAATTCAATTGATAATGTATGGTTATCAATGGCTTTTACTCCAGAGATATTTAATGATTTAAATAGTTTAAAATTATTACTAGCATCTTTTCTAAATTTATTTATACCTTTAATTTTTTTATTGAATATCCACCAGCCATTACTTTTTGTTGGAATAAATGCAATTCTCTTTATTTGAGTAATAAAATCATGCACTGTAACATACCTGGTTTTTTTAAATACTAAATTAGGATGATAGGCAATATTTTTTTTTATTTTTATAATGTACATTTTACCATTATTTTTGACTGTAGGCATAGATTCAGCAAGTAGCGGTTTTAGTTTGTATGGTCTAATTATTGGATCATATTCATACAGTTGTTCATATATTTTATATACAATTGTTGCAGATACTTGATCATATGAAATGGCTGGATCTAAAGTAGAGGCATTAGTTGATAGTGGTAGCCTTAAAATTTTTTTATCATTACTTACTTTATTATTACATGATGAAATTAAAACAAGTAGTATTATTAATTTTTTCATATATTTCTTATGGAATCTTTTATATAATTAACGAATTCTTTTAATTTATTATGATTTCCACTTCCTTGAGCCATATCTACTCTACCACCACCACTTCCACTAGCTAATGCTAAAGATTTTTGTAACATATCTTTACAATTTACTTCATTAAAATCTTTTGTTGTCCTAAGGAGAGCCTTAAAATTTCCCTTTTTTGGCTTTGTGTAAAATAAAACTATACCCTTTTTATGCTTATTAACGAATATATCAGATAACTTTTTTAAGTCATAATCATCTGTAATTTCTATAGAAGAAAATATGAAATCTTTTATAGTTTTATAATTATCAAATATTTTACTAGTATTTATAGTATTAATTTTATCTTTTAACTTATTAATTTCTTTTTTCTGATCTTTTATTTCTTTCAATAGAGATTCTATCTTATTTACAATTAATTTATCGTTAGCAGAAGTCTTTGATTCTAATTTTTTTAAGACATCTGATCTATGCATTAGCCAATCTAGTGAGTTTTTATTAGTTAATGCTTCAATTCTTCTAATTCCTGAACTTAGAGATGTTTCAGTTATTATGTTAAAAAATATGATATCATTAATGTTTTTGACATGAGTTCCTCCGCATAATTCAATAGAAAAATCTCCCATCTCTAAAACTCTAACTTCAGAACTATATTTTTCTCCAAATAGAGCTATGGCACCTTTTTTCATAGCTTTATCTATAGGCATATTAGAGCAACCTACTTTATATGATTTTTTAATTTCAGAGTTTACCATTTCTTCAATTTTTTTTATTTGTTCTGATGATAGGGATTTATTATGAGTAAAATCAAACCTAAGTCTATCAAAACTAACCAATGAACCTGCTTGATTTATATGATTACCTAGTATTTTTCTTAAAGCTGCATGTAGTAAATGAGTGGCAGAATGATTAGATTCAGTTGCATATCTTTTTTTACTATCTATTTTTAACTCATATGTTTTACCAACTTCTAATTTATTTGAGTCTTTACATATATGTATATATAGGTTTTCTATTGGTTTTTGAGTATCTAAAATATTGCATATTATTTTATCTTTTAAAAGTACAACTCCACTATCTCCAATTTGCCCTCCGGATTCTCCATAAAACGGAGTTTTATCAAATATTAAGGCATCATAACTATCTAGTGTAATTTTTTGTAGTAACTTTGCTAAGCAACTATATTCTGTGTATCCTACAAATCTTGTTTCACCATATTGGTCTTTGGTATTATAAAATATTTTATTATCAATATTAGAAGTAGTTTTCCAAGATTTTTTAGAATCTACTTGTCTTTGACTCATTAAATTATTAAATTCTGCTTTATTTATAGATAATCCCCTTTCTTTTAGTATTACTTCGGTTAAATCTATTGGAAACCCATAGGTATCATATAATTTAAATGCAATTTCCCCCTTTAATATCTTGTTATCCATATACTTGATAGCGTCTTCTAAGTATTTTATTCCTACATCTAAAGTATCTAGAAATTTTTTTTCTTCAGTAATTAAAAAACTTTTTGCCATTTCTTCATTAGTTTTATTTTGGGGATATTGCTTACCTAAATTATCCATAACGGAATCAGATAGTTTATTCATAGAATCTTTAGGTGCTTCTAACTTTCTTAGATGTCTTATCGCCCTACGAATAATTCTCCTTAAAACATATCCTTTTCCCTCATTAGAAGGTATAACTCCATCAGTAATTAGCATTACTGATGCTCTAATATGATCAGCCACTACTCTTATACTGTTTTTATATTTTTTATCGTTATATTTTTTATTAGTTAATCTTTCTATAGATTTTATTATCGGCTTGAATATATCTGTATCATAATTCCAATATACACCTTGTAGTATTGCGGTAATTCTTTCAAGCCCCATACCTGTATCTACACAGGGGGTTGGTAGTAGTTTCTGACCTTCTTTACTTCTTTCATATTGCATAAATACTAAGTTCCATATTTCTACATAACGATTTTCATCTTCTAAAATATCACGACCATTGAAATTCTTAGTGCTGTACTTTGGACCATGATCATAATATATTTCACTACATGGTCCACATGGACCATATGTTCCCATTTCCCAGAAATTATCTTTATCCCCCTTTTTAAAAATATTACTTGATTTCAACCCCATTGATTTCCAAATATTTTCTGCTTCTTTGTCAGAATCATGGACAGTTACATAGAATTTATTTTTAGGAATATTCAAGATTTCTGTTAAAAATTCCCATGCGTATTCTATAGCTTCTTTTTTAAAATAATTGCCAAATGAAAAATTTCCTAACATTTCAAAGAATGTATGGTGTCTAGGTGTAAATCCTACATTTTCTAAGTCGTTATGCTTTCCTCCAGCTCTTACACATTTTTGAATGCTTACAATTTTACTATCTTTTGCTTTAGCAATTCCAGTAAAATAGTCTTTAAACTGGTTCATTCCTGCATTAGTAAATAACAGTGTAGAGTCGTTATATGGAACTAGTGATGACGAAGGATAGGGTTTATGTTTTTTTTTACTAAAAAACTCAATAAACTTATCTCTTATTTCTTGTGATTTCATTATGCTAGCTTATGTCACAAGATAACATAAGTTATATATTTTAAAAAACCTCTTATTAAATGCTGTGCATTAATAATATACTAATACTTATTGATTAATTTATATGATTAACAAAATACAACTAGAAGAAATTATCGAAGAAAAAATATTGAAAATTTCTCCTATTGCAGGAGGGTGTATCGGTATTGTTAATTGTATTTATAGTAGTAATAATATATATGTTTTAAAACAATATCCTAATATTTGTTCTAATATAATCTCTTGTGAAGTAAGAGGCTTAAATAAAATAGCTGTTAGTGACAGCTTAAAAATTCCTAAAGTTATTTATTCTTGTGATGAATTTTTATTAATGGAATATATAAAACAAGGGAATACTAGTAGTAATTTTTGGAGAAATTTTGGTTATAGTCTTGCGAATATGCATAAAAACATTAGCAATTATTATGGATTAGATTACGATAATTTTCTTGGTAGTAATTTACAAAAAAACACTCCTAAACTTTTATGTGATAAGAGAGAGTGGTATGAATTTTTTTTTGAATATCGTTTAATGGATCAACTTCGTTTGGCAGAGAAAAATAATTTTTCTACTAAGGAAATGGTACAGGCATTTTCTAAATTAGAAAGAATTATCCATAAAATTTTATCTATTAATGAAAAATGTACTTCTCTTTTACATGGAGATCTATGGTCTGGAAATTTTATAGTTGGAGAGGGTAGTTTGGCATATGTAATTGATCCTGCTGTTTATTATGGACACAGAGAAGTAGATTTAGCTATGACTAAGTTATTTGGAGGATTTTCGCCAACTTTTTATGATGCTTATAATGAAATTTATCCGCTAGAGATGAATTGGCAAAATAGAGAGTCGATATACCAATTATACTATTACATGAGTCATTTAAATTTAATGGGAATCTCTTACTATGATAAATCTATGGAAATTTTAAATAGTTATTTATAATAAGTTAGGTATAGTTTTTCTACGATAGCTAAATATATTTTTTATATCATTTGTAATTAATGGAGTTATAGCATTTCCTAATAATCCTAATGGAATGCGATAATGTACTTCATCTAAGACTATAGTTCCTTCTTTATATGGGATAAATATATGCTTGTGATGCCATATCGAATAAGGTCCTTTAGTCTGAATATCTGTAAATGACTTTTTTTCATCCCATTCTAAAATTAGGCTCTGCCAATTTACAGGGATACCTCTTATATTTAGTTTATAATTTATTTTTAATCCTTTTTTAGGTGGTTCTATATTTTCACCAATAATTTTAAATTTTAGATATGAAGGAGTAATTTTTTCTAAATTATTAATATTGGAGAAGAAATAGAATACATCATCAATATTTTTATTTATATATTGTGCTGATTTAAATAAGTAATGAGGTTTCTTTTTATTTCCATAAAAAATCCCTACATTACAAATATCTTCCATAGCTTTATCAATTGTTTCATATAAGAATTTATGATTTAATGCCATCAGTTTCTTAGGAATAGCATTAATACTATCTATAGCAATTGATGACATTTCTCCCATTGATAGTTTTAAAGCAAATTTTGGTACAGGAATAATATTATAAATTCCTAGGGCTTTTGAAATCGCCTTAGTTAATTGATTATTAGTACATACATTAGGAGCTGTTGCATTTATAACTCCTTGATATTGGGAGTTACTTATAGCTTTTACAAAAATATTTGCTAAATCTTTTAAATGAATCCAACTTATAATTTGTTTCCCATTGCCAATTGGTCCAGCTAATCCCATCCTAAAGATTGGTAGTAGCTTTTTAAGCATACCTCCTTGTTCTCCACAAATTACTCCAATTCTAACAATTAACTTTCTATCAGCTTTTTGTAGTTTTTCAACTTGAGACTCCCAATCTTTAGTGACATTGGCTAGAAATCCTTTTCCATTTGGTGATTCTTCATCGTGAATTTGGTTAATATTTGATGAATAAAATCCAATGGCAGAAGCATTAGCATATAAAATTAAATTATTTTCTCTATAGTCATTGATTGCTTTGATTAAATTTTCAGTGGCAATTACTCTAGAATCATATATTTTTTGTTTTTGTCCTTTGCTCCATTTTTTATTGGATATATTTTCACCCATTAGATTTATAATGACTGAAGTATCTTTTATGGCCTCTTTAGGGGGTAATTGCTTATAATCTTCCCATTGATATATATCGTTGTTTGGAAGGGGAAGAATTTTTTTTGCATTTTCTTTGTTGCGAGTTAGCGCTACTACATTATGACCTTCTTTTATTAGTTGCAGTGTTAACTCTTGCCCTAAAAACCCTGTAGCTCCAGTAATGGTAATTTTCATTGCTTAATATTTCCGTTTTCCAATAATTCTTTAGAGTTTTTTGCCCCTAAAGTTTTTAATTTTTCTATTTTACTAATAATATTTCCAGGACCGTGATGTAATTTTTTAATAGCATTTTCATGACTGTGCTTAGCCTTACCTAATTGTTCTCCAATTTTATCTAAGTCATTAATAAAATTTACAAATTTATCATAAAGTTTGCCTGATTCACTAGCAATTTCAAAGGCATTTTTATTTTGCTTTTCTTGTTTCCAAATAGAGGCTATTGTCCTTAAAGTGGCTAAAAGGGTTGTAGGACTGACAATAATTATAGATTTTTCCCACGCTCTAGTAAAAATGTCTTGTTTATTCTGCAACGCTAGTGAAAAAGCCCCTTCTATGGGGAAGAACATTAGGGTAAATTCAGAAGTAATTAATTTTTCTTGTAGATGGTAGCTTTTACTTTCTAAATCTTTTATATGGTTATCAATAGATTTAATAAAACTATTTATTGATTCCTTTTTTTCGTAGCTATCTTCGGAGTTAATATAGTTTTCGTAATGGATTAGAGATACTTTAGAATCTATAACTATATGTTTGTCGTCAGGTAATTTTACTATGATATCTGGTTTTAAGTGTTTTCCGCTTTCATTTTTTAGCTTTAAGCTTTTGCCCTGAGTTATGTATTCTACACCTTCTCTTAGTCCTGAACTTTTTAGAATGTTCTCTAGTACAACTTCTCCCCAATTACCCTGAGTTTTTACGCTGCCACGCAATGCCTTAGTTAAGTTTATAGTATTCTCTTGCATGTTATTGCTAGCATTTATAATTTTTTCTATTTCTGCTTTTAATGATGTCTTTAATTCTGCTCTTTCTACCGCCTCTTTTTTATAGTCTTCTTTATATTTTTCCTGAAATTGGTCAATCTTTTCTTTTAGAGGGATTAGAATGTCTGATATACTTTTTTCAGATTTTTTTTGTAGTTTTTCACTACTATCATTTAATAGTTTATTTACAAAATTTTCAAATTTATATTCAAGATTTTTAGTATCTTTTTTATACCTTTCTTCTTGGTCTTTTATACTATTTTTTAATTGTATATTTTCTACATTTAGCTTAATATTCTTTTCTTTATAGATACTGTATTTTTTGTTTAAATAGATGTAGGTAACTATAATGCCTATTAATAATGTAAGTATTGATGATAGAAAAATTAACATACATATTAGTTACCAATTAATAGTATTGAATGTCTATATTTTTATTTGTTAATTCAAATAATTATAAAAATTTTTAGTTATATTCTTGACATTGAAAATATCAATATCATTTTATTTACAACAAAGGAGGTTTTTATGAACTATTTTTTACCTAGAAAATTTTGGCATTATCCTTATGTTAGTAGAGGAAATCTCTTGTTTGATGACATTGATCTAGTATTTAGTAATTGGTTTGAACATTTTGAGAATACTAAAGCTACTAAAGTTAGAGGAGGATATCTGAAGTTGCAAGAAAATGATCAAGGCTATCTATTGAGTATTGATATGCCAGGGGTAAGCAGAAATGATGTTAATGTTAGTGTAAAAGGAGACAACTTGATTGTATCTGCAGAGAAAAGAGTTAAAAATTTAAATGGTGAAAATTACACAAAAGAGAGCTTTTATGAGAGTTTTTCTTTATCTGATAAAATAGATAAAGAAAAAATAGAAGCTAATTATGAGAACGGAGTAGTTTTTATTGCGATGGCTAAAGCTAAAGCCAATGAAAGAAAGATAGAACTTAAAAATACAAAAGGAAGCTTTTTTAATAGTCTTTTAAAATAATAAATAAGTTGTCTAGGCCTATGAAGCATTAATTTGCTTCATAGGTTTTTTATGTTTATTAATCCAAGATATTATTGACATTAAGAATAATGTAATAAATCCAATCATTAACATAACATCTGCAATATTAAAGACATTTGTAGCATAAAACTTAAAATCCATATACATCATGTCAACAACATATCCGTTGAAAACTCTGTCTGCTATATTTCCAATACCACCAGATATTATTAAGGAATATGATATAATTTCATAATTCTTTAATTTTTTATTTAATATAGTACTGATTATAAATCCAATTATTAAAATAATAGGTATAATAATTAAAACTATAATCCTAATTGGTTCTGACCAAGATTGTCCTAGACTTCCCCATGCTCCTCTATTTTCTGAATATGTTAGTTGGAATAATCCATCAAAATAATATCTTGTAGGTGATAATTTTAGGTTATTTTGAGCATAGATTTTTGTCATATGATCCGCTATTATACCAATCACGCATATTGGAATCATTATTATTAATTTTTTAATTATTGACATAATTATTATTGTATATACCAGTCTAGCTTTTTGTAAACTTTTATCTCTTTAGGAGATAGTTTGCATTGATATACTAGTATTTCTACACCTTTTTTAAATGCAGCTTTTAGGTTTTTAGAGTAATTCGGGTCTATTTCCCATGCGGGTGTAAATTTACTTACATCTTCTCTTTGAACAATATATAGCATTACTGCTCTATAACTATCTTTTTTTATTTTAATTAATTCTTTTAAATGTTTAGTACCTCTTTCTGTGATGGTATCTGGAAATGTGGCCAGTGAATTATTAGAAATCATTGTTACACTTTTTACTTCTACAAAACATTTTTGTTGATTTTTTGTTAGGAGAATATCTATACGGCTATTTCCTATTTTTACTTCTGGACGTATATTTTTATACCCTTGTAGTTCTTTGATTGTTCCATTATCTATTGCTTCTATTGCTAACTTATTAGCAATAGAGGTATTTACTCCAATCCAAGTTTTGTTGTTATTAATCATTTCTACTGAATATTTTAATTTTCTTTTTGGGTTATTATGATAACTTAGGAGTACTTTCCAATTAGGTTGCCAACATGTTTTCATAGATCCTGGGTTGGCAATATGTGATGTTATTAGCTGGTCACCTTTGAGTCTTACATCGCATAAGAACCTCTTATATCTCTTTAAAATATTGCCTTCTAAAAGAGTAGATGGGAACTTCATTGTTTATATAAACTTAGACTTATCGTTGTTTTCACTACTATTTTTTTTGGCTGCTTTTTCAAATTGTTTTCTAATTTTTTGTTTCATAGTAGCTGAACATAGCTTAGTAAATATTGAATTTTCTTGTTCTAAATAATTATATATTTCGTAAGAGTATTTTTTTCCGTAAGATAATGGAAATACTCCTTTTTTATTATCACCTTCATATGAAACATTATCATATTCCATAATGTCTTTAACGTGCTCTTTGCAAATTTCTTTTTTAATAGCTTCTTTTACTTTCTTTTTGTAATTATAAGAAGGAAAAAAGTCTATATTAGCTATTTTTGCAGCTTCTTGTCTAACATTTTCTGAAAAGTAATATTTGGGAATTACAAGTGAGTAATCTGGTTTTTTAGTAAATAAAATATTTACTAAATACTTTATTAAGTTTTCTGAAAATGATTCTTCTTTTTCTACATCATTATAGTTAAATTTATAATTCTTTAGATAAATATTCACAGTTTTTATATATTCATTATCTAAGTATTTATAATAATTATCTATATATTTTTCTACAATGAGTTTTTGTGCTTCATTTAATTTGGTAGATTGACTTAGATATTTTTTACTTTCTTTTTTAGATCTTTGAACATGGGGATTATAGAATCTCTTTTTCCTACATATTTAGATTCAGGAGTTATATAACTAAATAATTTATTATATCCATTTAGTTTTTTGAAAGATTCAATTTGCTTTTTCTTTGTCTCTTCCTCATATAATTTTTTATTATATGCATCTAAATATATTGGATATTTTTTTCTAATAGATATCCATTCTACATCTTTAGAAAGAGCAAATATGTATGGACTTAAGTATCCATTTACTAATCTTATCATATCTATTTCAACACTTATATTCATACTTTCCATCATTTCATTAATTATATGTGGTGGAACAGATTTTGTATTTTCATCATCAAGTAAAACAAAAAATGGCCAAATAGAATCTATAGATATCCTTTTGATTTTATTTTCTAATCTTATAGGTAGGGATTCAATTATACTATTAGACTTATCCCATCTTTTACAATCTATATATGATTTACCTGCGTGTTCATCAGTACAAAATAAAGGGATATCTTCTAGAGGTATGCCATTGGTTGCATATCCCCATAATATAGCATTCGTGTCATATGGTAGAGGGTTTATTTTTAAAGGAGTATCTTTTTTTGGTTTACTAACAAAAGGTAACTTAAGTGTATTTTTATCATGAGCTATGGACACATTTTCTTCTTCTTTATTTATAGACTCATTTAAAAGTCTAATATGGGCTCCAATCATAGCATTATTTATCATTGGGCTATAGTCCATTACTGATGTTGCTGGCATGACATTTGGATCAATTACTCCAGTTAATAGATATTTTTCTTCGAGCTCACTTTCTGTTTCAATATTAATATTAGTTTCTGTACTGGCCGCAAAATTATGTCTTAGTCCTAAAGTATGGCCAATTTCGTGAGCTATTACGGCAGTAATTGTATCTTTAGAAAATCTATTAATTATATTATTTACTTGTGCTTGAGTTAAGTTTTTTGCTTCTTTTAGGTTTTCTACTCTTTCTATTAAGTGTCCTATTTCATGGATTGATTTAAATAGGCTATAATTACATAATCTATTTATTGGTCCAAATCCTTTTAGTATAAACTTACTTTCAGTTTTTTCTTCTTCTTTTATTTTTTCTTTGTCTTTTAATATTTTATATAGTTTTTTAGCTGCAATTAAGCTTGAAAGTGCAAATGATGATGCCATGAAGACATTAGCGTTTTTAACTTCTCCAGTCACTGGATCAGCAGCAAAATCTGCATAAGCAGAGCCTGCATTAGGATTTTCATACCATTGAATTATGTTAAAGCCGGGTTCATATAATCCTCCTCTTGTGATGGTTTTAGGAGGAAGATCTTGTATTACTATAGTATCTTTACCCAAAATAGAATTCCAATACAGTACACCGTGTTCTACAGCTTTTTTATATGCAATAGGAGTATTTCTTGAATAATTGAAAACAATGCTTCTAGGTTTATCTGATTTGAACTTTATAATAGGAAATACTTTTGACTTTGATTCGCTTATTGGTCTACCTAAGTATATGGGTTGATTTATAAAGTATCCTACTAATGGGAATTTATTTGGTCTAAATGTATTAGGATCTAATCTTGGTTTAAATTTTAGGGTTGGAGTATGAGATGAAAATGTGTATTTCAGGTTTGCATTAGTAATATTACCACTATTATTTATCTGGACAATTTGGTTGATAAATAAATACTTACCAGTATATAAGAATTGATTTACGTGTGAATTTTTAATATCTATACTAATTTCTTTGCCTGTGCTGGGATATGTATTTATGTAAAAATTATTTTTAGCTATTAAGCTACTCATCCCTTTGCTAAAATCTATAATAACTCCATTTTCCATTTTTTCTAAAATGGTAAATTTCGCTAATAAATTATCAGTTATAACTGATTCTGTTTCATATTTACCATTAGGTAGTTCAAGTAATAAAACATAGTTTCCATGTTTTACAAATGAAACCATTTTCATAGAAAAATTAGAGCCTTCAGATACTGGGGGGCCTGAAATAATAGCTGTTGACATTAAAAGTGGTGCCCCAAATATTTTATTTTGTAGAAGTACATTATAATATAATTTTTTAGTTGGTTTATTAGCTTCTAAACTATCTTTAATAGGAACTTCTTTAATTAATTGATTTTCCTCAGACATAACCGTGTAGTATTTCTTTTTTG